>NZ_JBEPKJ010000005.1:0-389406 GCF_040544635.1 Variovorax paradoxus | reverse complement strand
GCCTTGCGCAGCGAAATAAAGGAGGAGGCCGCAGGCCGGGGGACATTCGCGGAGCAAGGTACCCCGTCGGCGGGTGCGCCGCCCTGAACGAACAGGAGGCAGCGCACAAAACCGGGAGCGCTACTCGACCGAGGCGCCCCCAAGGAAAAGTCAGCGCTCGATTGTCAGCGCCACACCCATGCCACCGCCAATGCACAGCGACGCAATGCCCTTCTTCGCGTTCTGTCGCTGCATTTCATGCAGCAGCGTCACGAGGATGCGGCAACCCGACGCGCCGATGGGGTGGCCGATGGCAATGGCGCCGCCGTTCACGTTCACCTTGTTCACGTCCCAGCCCATCTCCTTGTTCACCGCGCAAGCTTGTGCGGCGAAAGCTTCGTTGATCTCGAGCAGGTCCAGGTCGGCGGCCTTCCAGCCGGCGCGCTGCAGCGCCTTGGTCGACGCGGGCACCGGGCCCATGCCCATGAAGGCCGGATCGAGGCCGGCGGTGGCGTAGCTCGCAATGCGCCCGAGCGGCTTCAGGCCCAGGGCGGCGGCCTTCTTGGCCGTCATCACCATCACGGCGGCGGCGCCGTCGTTCAAGCCCGAGGCATTGCCCGCGGTCACGCCGCCGGCCTTGTCGAAGGCGGGGCGCAGGCCGGCCAGGCCCTCGGCGCTGGTCTTGCGGTTGATGAACTCGTCCTTGTCGAAAACGATCGGGTCGCCCTTCTTCTGGGCAATGCTCACCGGCACGATCTCGTCCTTGAACTTGCCGGCATCTTGCGCGGCCGCGGCCTTGGTCTGGCTGCCGAGCGCGAGTTCGTCCTGCGCCGCGCGGTCGATGCCGAACTTCTTGGCCACATTTTCGGCCGTGATGCCCATGTGGTACTGGTTGTAGACGTCCCACAGGCCGTCGACGATCATGGTGTCGACCAGCTTCCAGTCACCCATGCGCTGGCCGTTGCGTGAATTGGGCAGCACGTGCGGCGCAGCGCTCATGTTCTCCTGCCCGCCGGCAATCACGATTTCGCTGTCGCCCGTGGCCACGGACTGCGCCGCCAGCATGACGGCCTTCAGGCCCGAGCCGCACACGGCGTTGATCGTGAGCGCCGGGGTTTCCTTGGCGCCGCCGCTCTTGAGCCATGCCTGGCGCGCGGGGTTCTGCCCGGCACCGGCGGCCAGCACCTGGCCCATGATGGCTTCGCCGACCTGGTCGGCCGTGAGATTGGCGCGCGCAATCACTTCCTTGATCACTAGGGCGCCCAGCTCGGTGGCTGCAATGCCGGCGAGCGAGCCGCCGAATTTGCCGACCGCCGTGCGTGCAGCCGAAACGATGACGATGTCTTCCATGAGGTTCTCCGTTGAAGTGATTTGAAGGGGTGCGTGGATGTGTGCGGCAGGTGGCTGGTATCAGGCCCTGGCCTTGACGTAGCGTCCGGGCGCCGGCTCGATGGCCTTGTAGGCCTTGCCGTTGCCGTAGGTCTTGGGCGCGGGAATCTGCTTGCCCGCGTGGCCCTTGAGCCATTGTGCCCAGTCGGTCCACCAGCTGCCGGGATGCTCGGTCGCGCCGGCCAGCCATTCGGCCTGCGTCTTCGGAAACTTGCTGTCCTCGCGGATCCAGTGGCTGCGCTTTTTCTTGGCGGGCGGGTTGATCACGCCGGCAATGTGGCCCGAGGCGCCCATGACGAAGCGCTTCTTGCCCGGCAGCAGCTGCGTGGAGGCATAGGCGCCGCCAATCGGCACGATGTGGTCTTCGCGCGAGCCGTAGATGTAGGCCGGGATGTCGATCTTGCCGAGGTCGATTTTCTCGCCGCACACGGTGAGCGCATTCGGCTTTGCCAGCTTGTTCTCATGGTACGTGTTGCGCAGGTACCAGGTATAGAACGGGCCCGGCAGGTTGGTGGCGTCGCTGTTCCAGTACAGCAGGTCGAACGGCGGCGGGGTTTCGCCCTTCAGGTAGTTGCCGACCACGTAGTTCCACACAAGATCGTTCGGGCGCAGGAAGCTGAAGGTCGAGGCCAGGTCCATGCCGGGCAGCAGGCCGCCCTTGCCCAGCTGCATTTCGCGGTACGCCACCATCGGCTCGTCCACGAAGATGTCGAGGATGCCGGTGTCGCTGAAGTCGAGAAAAGTGGTGAGCAGCGTGACCGACGCCGCCGGCTTTTCGCCGCGCGCCGCGAGCACGGCCAGCGCGGTGCTGAGGATGGTGCCGCCCACGCAGAAGCCGAGCGCATTGATCTGCCCGGACTTGTTGGTGGACTCGCTGATTTCCTGCACCGTGTGAATCGCCTTGATCGCGGCGTTCTCGATGTAGTCGTCCCAGGTGGCGTGGGCCAATGATTCGTCGGGGTTGCGCCAGCTCACCACGAACACGCGGTGGCCCTGCTCGTTGGCATAGCGGATCAGCGAGTTTTCGGGTTGCAGGTCGAGAATGTAGAACTTGTTGATGCAGGGCGGCACCAGCAGGAAAGGCCGCTCGTACACCTTGGCCGTGAGCGGCTTGTATTCGAGCAGCTGGAACAGCTCGTTCTCGAACACCACGGCGCCCTCGGTGGTGGCCACGTTGCGCCCCACTTCGAAGGCGCTTTCGTCGGTCATGCTGAGGTGGCCCTGCTTGACGTCGTGCAGCAGGTTCTGAATACCCCGGGCAATGCTCTCGCCCTGCGTTTCGATGGCCTTTTTCTGCGCCTCGGCGTTCAACGCCAGCGAGTTGCTCGGCGACGAGGCCGCCATCCATTGCTCGACCGCGAAGCGCAGGCGCGCCTTGGTTTTTTCGTCGGCATCGACCGCCTCGGCCATGCTCAGCAGGGTGCGGCCGTTGAGCAGGTACACGGCCGCCGAAAAGGCCGCGAGCGGGTTGCTGCCCCAGGCATCCGAGGCGAAGCGCTTGTCGCCCTCCGGCTTGGCGGCGAAGCCCTGGCGCCAGAGTTCGGCGGCCTCCGCAACATACTGCTGCTGGATGGATTGCAGCTTTTCAGGATCAATGGCGATCTTGGGCAGCTCGGGCATCTTCGCCGCCTGCGGCATCTGCCACAGCGGAGTACCGCCGACGTTGAAGGCCGAAGCCCCCTGCGCGGCGGATTGCTGGAATGATTCCAGCGCCTTGGTCCATCCCTCTGAAAGAGCCTGCTGAAAAGGCGCGAACGCATCGGCCCCCGTGGCTTGTTGCTTCATCATGTCTCCTGGTCCTCGCCTGACTGAGTCGATACGGATGGCTGCTCGTGTTTTGAGTATGCTGCATTTCACGAGGCGCTCACAACGCCGCCCACCTACTTACCGACTGAAACTTCTTGTGTTCATCCACCTGATCGTGATCGGCTGGCTCTACGTTGCCGTGATGATGGCCGTGGCCGAAGCCACCAGCACCACAGGCACCGTGCTGGGCGCCATCTTCACATTTCTTTTGTACGGATTGGCGCCCGTGGCGTTGGTGGTTTACCTGATGGGAACGCCGGGCCGGCGCCGCGCCATCAGGCAGCGCGAGGCCGAGGCGCAGGAGGCGGCACGCCGCGCCGCCCCCACCGGCGAGGCGGAAGCAAAGAAAGATTCAGACCTTCCAGACCAGGGCGGCGAAGCGCCCGCTGACGCCGTCCCGCCGGTGCGAAAAGAACCTTGACGGGTTGCCGACGGTGCACCAGCCGTCGCTGCCGTCGTTGCCATACACCGCTTCCACACCGGCCTCGCGCAAGCGCTGGCGCGCGAGTTCCGGCAGGTCGGCCAGCCATTTGCCGGCAGCCGGCGCGGGTTTGAAGCAGCGCGCGGCCTCGGGCGCATGCGCCTCGAATGCGGCCTTGACCTCGGCCCCGACCTCGAAGGCCTTGGGGCCGATGCAGGGACCGAGCCACGCAATGACTTTGCTCGCGCCGTGCGCGGGCCCGGCCATGGGCTCGGCCGCGAAGCACCGGGCCGCCGCTTCGAGCACCCCGCCGGCAAGGCCGCGCCAGCCGGCGTGTGCAGCCGCCACCCGCTGGCCCGATTCGTCGGTGAAAAGCACGGGCAGGCAGTCGGCGACCATGATCGTGCAGGCCATCCCGATGGCCGCGGCGGTGCAGGCATCGGCCGCCGAGCCGTCGCTCACGCTGCCCGGCTCGGCATCGAGCGCCACGATGCCGGTGCCGTGCACCTGCCGCAGGAAGACCGGGCGCGTGCCGATGGCTTGCGCAAGGCGATGGCGGTTCTCGGCCACATGGGCGGCCAGGTCGCCCACGTGATCGCCAAGATTGAGGCTTTCGTAGCGGCCCTGCGAAACGCCGCCCTCCCGCGTGGTGCACACGGCCCGCACGTTCGGCGGCGCCGGCCAGTCCGGCGCGAGCCATTTCGCATCCATGTGGCAGGACCCGGTCAGGCTTCCGCGTCGGGCGCCTGCGCAGGCTGGGCGCGCTGGAATGCGTCGAGCTCCATGCAGGCCTCGAAGGCCGCCATGGTGCGCGGCAGGCCGCTGAAGTCGCAGTCGAAGCGCCTGCCGTTGAAAATCTGCGGCACCAGGCAACAGTCGGCCAGCGTGGGTGTGTTGCCGTAGCAGAAGATGCCGCCCGGGTGCTGCGCGAGCTGGCGTTCGAAGGCCAGCATGCCGTCGCGCACCCAGTGGCGGTACCAGGTGTTCTTGGCTTCGTCGTCGAGCTTGAGCTCCTTCACCAGGTACTTGAGCACGCGCAGGTTGTTCAGCGGATGGATCTCGCAGGCAATCGACTGGGCCAGCGCGCGCACATGCGCCCGGCCTACGGGGTCGTGCGGCAACAGCGGCGGCTCGGGGTGGGTTTCGTCGAGGTATTCGATGATGGCCATCGACTGCGAGAAGCGCTCGCCCTCGTCTTCGAGCAGCGGCACCAGCATGTCGGCCGAAATGGCCGAATAGGGACCGCTGCGATGGTCGCCTCGGGCAATATGCACCGGCACGTAATCGAACTCCAGGCCCTTCAAGTTGAGCGCGATGCGCACGCGAAAGGACGAAGAGGAGCGGAAGTAGTTATGCAGCTTCATCATTGCGCAAGCATAGCGCTCACGGGCAACCCTCGTCTGCCTCTGGCACACTGCCGTTTTTCTCCGTTCCGCTGAAAAGGACAGACGCAATGGCTTCCGAGTTTGTTTTCGCCCCACCCGCAACCGTTTCGGTTCCGGTGGTCGGGCAGCCCGCCCGTTTTCCGGTGCACCGCGTCTATTGCGTGGGCCGCAACTACGAAGATCACGCCAAGGAAATGGGCTTTACCGGCCGCGAGCCACCGTTCTTCTTCATGAAGCCGGCCGACGCGCTGGTGGTGGTCGATGCGGGCCAGACCGGCACCATGGCCTACCCCACGCTCACCAAGAACCTGCACCACGAGATCGAACTCGTGGTGGCCATCGGCACCGGCGGCAAGAACATCTTGGCGGCCGATGCACACAAGCACATCTATGGCTACGCCGTAGGCCTGGACATGACCCGCCGCGACCTGCAGGGCGAGATGAAGAAGCAGGGCCGCCCCTGGGACATCGGCAAGGGCTTCGAGCAGAGCGCGCCCATCGGCCCCATCGTGCCGGTGGCGCAGGCCGGCGATGCCGAGAACGCCGAAATCTCGCTGCAAGTGAACGGCACCGACCGCCAGCGCAGCACCGTGAGCAAGCTGATCTGGAACGTGGCCGAAACCATCGAGCACCTCTCGGCCGCCTGGGAGCTGCAACCCGGCGACCTGATCTACAGCGGCACGCCCGAAGGCGTGGCGGCGGTGGTGGCGGGCGACACGCTGGTCGGCGAAGTGGCCGGCCTGCCCAAGCTGACGGTCAAGATCGTCTGAAGCCCCGCGCTCACGCTCCATGATCCTGCGCGTACCCATCAAGCACTGCAAGAACTGCGGCACAGCGGTGGTCTACCGCATTCCCGACGACGGCGACACCAAGGAGCGCGCCGTCTGTCCGGCCTGCAGCACCATCCACTACGAGAACCCGCTGAACGTGGTGGGCACCATTCCCGTGCTTGGCGACAAGGTGCTGCTTTGCAAGCGCAACATCGAGCCGCGCTGGGGCAAGTGGACGCTGCCGGCGGGCTTCATGGAGCTTGGCGAAACCACGGCCCAGGGCGCTGCCCGCGAGACCGATGAAGAGGCCGGCGCCAACTACGAAATGCAGGGCCTGTTCGCGGTGATCAGCGTGGTGCGCGTGGGCCAGGTGCACCTGTTCTACCGCGCCCGCCTGCTCGACGACCGCTTCGACCCGGGCCACGAAACCATCGAGGCCCGGCTTTTCACCGAGGAAGAAATTCCTTGGGATGAAATCGCCTTTCGCACCGTGCGCGAGGCGCTGGAACATTTCTTCGAAGACAGGCGGCGCGGCAGCTTCGACCGCGTGCACGAACTCAGCATCGTTTGAAACACATGACCACCCAGGCACTCCGCGCCGCCGCCTTCGCATTCCGCACTTCCGTTCCAGCCCTTGCCCTCGGTCTGGGCCTTGCCCTGGCCTCGGCGGCACAGGCGGAAACGGTGGGCGACGTCGACACCGCGTTCAAGCTCATCGGCCCGGACCACAAGATCGTGGTCGAGGCCTATGACGACCCCAAGGTCAACGGCGTAACCTGTTACGTCTCGCGCGCCAAGACGGGCGGCCTGGCCGGCGCCTTCGGCGTGGCGGAAGACAAGTCCGAAGCTTCCATTGCCTGCCGCCAGGTCGGCCCGGTCAGCATCACGCAGCCCTTGCCCAAGCGCGAAGAGGTGTACACCGAACGGCTGTCGATTCTCTTCAAGCGCCTGCGCGTGGTGCGCATGGTCGACCCCAGGCGCAACACGCTGGTCTATCTCACCTACTCCGACCTGCTGATCGAAGGCTCGCCGAAGAACAGCGTCACGGCGGTGCCCATCGACCGCGGCACGCCCATTCCGCTGAAATAGACTGCCTCAACCTCCTTTACCCGTCCGCATGCGCCGGCTCCCGCGAGTTTGCTAGCATGCCGCGGGTGGCTCGCCCGGCGCGCCGACCGAAGGAACCCTCCGCAACGAATTCGTTCCAACAGAGAACCATGCAGCACCTTCACACTTTTGTTTTCCGTACCGGCGCCGCGCTTCTCGTGGCCGCCGGCCTTGCAGCCTGCACGACACCCGCTCCCCCGCCACGGGCCGGCGTGAACGTGCCGCCGCCCGTGCAGCAGCCGCAGGCCATGTTCATCCGGCCCGCCAGCGGCTCCACCGTTGCCCGCTTCGACGGCGTGCGCAACAAGGGCCTCGACATCGCCGGCAATCTGGGCGACCCCATCGTGGCCGCGGCCGATGGCCGCGTGGTGTACGTGGGCGGTGAGCTGCGAAGCTACGGCAACATGGTCATCATCAAGCACAACGAGACCTTCCTGACCGCGTATGCCCATGCGCAGACCATCCTCGTCAAGGAAAACGCCGTCGTCCGGCAAGGCCAGAAGATCGCGGAAATGGGCAAGAGCGACACCGACCGCGTGAAGGTGCATTTCGAAATCCGCAAGAACGGCACCGCCGTCGATCCCGAGCCCTACCTGAGCGGGCGCCTGCAGCACTAGGCACCCAAGGGCGGCGCAGGCGCGCCGCTAAAGCAGGCTCTCGGGCACCAGCGGCGCGAACAGCTCCAGTTTCCAGCGCGACCAGAAATCCGTTTCCGGCTCCACGTGCAGGATGGTGTCTGCACCGTCGCCCGAGGCCGGGCTCACCCATTCGATGCCGCCGCGCGGCCCCAGTTGCAGCTGATACGCACCGTCGAGCCGGATGAAGCCGATCAGGCTGGTGAGCTGCTGCGCGATCTGCGGGCTGAAGATGAAGATGCCGACCTCGGTGTTGTGCAGCATCGAACGCGGATCGAAGTTCATCGAACCGATGAAGACGATGTTGCGGTCGATCACTGCCGACTTTCCGTGCAGCCGTCCGCTCGCCGAACCGTAGATGCCGAAGCGCTTGGTTTCTTCCACGCGCTTGGGGCTCAGTTCGTACAGCGCCACGCCAAGCCGCAGCATCTCCGGCCGGTAGCGGCGGTAGCCGATGTGCACCAGCGATTCGTCGGTGGCCGCCAGCGAATTGGTCACGATCGTGTAGCTCACGCCCTTCTGCCGCACGATGCGCATCGACTCCATGCCGCCGCGGCCTGGAATCAGGTAAGGCGTGGTTTGCAGAACCTCGTGCTCCGCGTCCCGTATGTAGCGCCGCACGTTGTAGAGCACGCTGTCGGTCGACTCGTCGGCCGGCAGCCCGCGGGCCTCCTCCGTGGGCCCGAGCGCCTTGGCGGGGGCGTCGGCATAGGCCTCGGCGCGCGCCCAGACGAGCGAGAGCGCGCCTTCGTCGAGGTCCTTGGCCAGCGCGTTGTTGCCCAGCAGGTCGGTGGCAACGAGCGGCTCGGGATGCAGCGTGTCCGGCCCGCCGGTCAGTTGCTCGAAGCGGTCGCGCAACTGCTGCGGCGTGGCCCCGCCAGTTGAAACCAGCGACTCCACGGGATACACATACAGGCTGTTCCAGTACATGTCGAACAGCGACGAAAGCCGTGGCACCACGGTGCCTGCCACCAGCGTGTCGATGTCGATGAAGTTGGAGCCGCCGTCGCGCAGGAAGTATTCGTTGGCGATGTTGCGACCGCCCATCACCGCCATGGTGTTGTCCACCACGAAGAGCTTGTTGTGCATGCGGCGGTGCACACGGTCGAAGTCGAGCAGCGACGAGGCCCAGCGCGTGCCCAGGCGCTCGCGCCCGGCCGGAAACGGATTGAACATCCGCACCTCGGCGTTGGGATGCGCGGCCAGCCCGGCGAACAGCGGGTCGGCGCCCGCGGTGTAGAGGTCGTCCACCAAAAGGCGCACGCGAACGCCGCGCTCCGCCGCATCGCGCAATGTGCGCAGCAGATAGCGGCCGGTTTCGTCGTTCTGCACCAGGTAGTACTGAACGTCTATGGAGCGCTGCGCGCGCTTTGCCAGCTCGATGCGCGCATGCAGCGAAAACTGCGGCATGGGCAAAAGGCGAAAGCCGCTCAAGCCCTGCCCCGGCGGTGAGGCCGCCGTGACGAGGCGCCCTAGCATCGTGTCGGCGCCGTCCGCAATGGCCATCGACGGCTTGCGCTCCACGCCCGACGGCAGGCCGGCGCAGCCGCCCAGGAGCAGCAGGGCCATGCCAAGCAGCAGCCACAGCGGCCACCGGGAGTGGGGGCCAGCGCCGATGGCCGTGTCGGAAATTCCGGAAATTCTCGGGTTGGGGTCTTCTGCCATCGGATCGCTGCGATGCGCGACGCGCGCATAGTGGCCGGTTTCTACCACGAGCCCGAGAAAAAAACCCGTCTATGAAATCCTCCTACCCGTCCGCAAAGGTGTGCTGAAGCGCGCAAGCTCGCGATAGCCGGTCGACGCCGCGCGCGGCCAGCCGGTCAGGCGCGCGCATGCCAGCGCAAATGGCCGGAGCGCCGCGCCAGCAGAAGCCCCGCCGCGGCCAGGCCGACCATGGCAATGGCCGCGGTATTGCCCGAAGCGGCCCGCCCCATGTCGAGCGCGATCTCGCCCGTGCGCGGGCCCGCGAGTTGCAGCCGGCGCTTGGTCATTTGCGCGCCGAGGTCGCCCAGCTTGTCCGCCAGGTGCTTTTCGGCCGCGGGCAGCAAGATGGTTTCTTCATCGGCCACGTGATGCATCACGTCGCGCATCAGCGCCGACAGGGTCTCGTCGTAGTCGATGGCCTCGGGTTCCATGGCGCGGAGCAGCCCGATGAGACGGCGCATTTCGGAGTGCTCGTCGATGGCCTTCGTGATGCGTTCGTCGTCGATCGTGCGCATCTCGGGGTAGAAGATTTCTTCCTCGAGCTGCGCGTGAATTTCGAGCGCCGTGCAGATGGTGTTGACCAGCCCCTTTTTCACGCGGCTGGGCGCGCTCGCCTTGTACTGGTGAAAAGTGGAAAGCACGTGCGTGTGATCCAGGCGAATCATGTTGGTCGCCGTGGGAAATATCCGGGAGACGAAATTCTTCATGGTGACCTCCAGGGTCAGGGGAAAAAAGCGGGGCGCCGGCCGGCAGGCGGCCGGGGCGCCATGGGTAAAAAAAGGCGGGGAAGTACCCGGGCGGGCTCAGGCGGCCACGCCGGTGAGTTCTTCCATCAGCTCTTCCTTGCGCGCCGCGAGCTGCTCGCGCATGGCCACCAGGTCGAGCCCCTTGGCGGCGCGCGCCTTGACGAAGATCTCGTTGCGCTCTTCTTTCACATGGTGATCGATGTATTCGCCCAGCACGATGACCTTGGCGTCGAACTTGTCGTCCGCATCGGTGGCGGATTCGATCTGCGCAATCAGTTCCTTGGCGCTGGCGTGCTCGACCTCGGCTTCGTCCAGGAGATCGGTTTCACTGAGCGCTTCTCGCAAGGCGGGATAGAAGATTTCTTCCTCGATCTGCGCATGCACCGTGAGCTCGGTGCAGATCTGGTGTGCCAGTTCGCGCTTCTTTTGCTGCGCGCCGGCAGCTCGCGAATGGGTCAGTTCCTCGTACTCCTTGAACATCTTCTTGACGTTGCGGTGGTCCGTATCGAGAAGGCTGCATGCATCGGGGGCTGCGCGCTTGGTGGAGGTGGGCATCGTGGGCTCCGAACAGGGTGGTTGATGGAAGCTGAACGATGGAGGGACTCAAAACGCAGCGACGTAGGAAAGCTGCCTGTGTGTGCGTAGCAGCGCCCACTACTCGCGAAGGTTCCGGCAATCAGCCCGTTCGCGGCACCCGCGGAACTGGCTGGTCCGTTTTCATCCGAAGCACCTATGCAGGGCTTTCGGAAAGGGACCGCGTCATGGTGCCGGTCGCCCTGGCGCCCAGCGTCATTTCCGTCATCCAGGACACGAGGAGCTGCCCATAGGCCTGGCGGGACGACTGCTTCGACAAGGCGTGGTCGGCGCCGGAAATAACGCGGTAGGTCGCCGAGCGCACGCGCTTGAACGCGCCCAGGTAGTTCTCGATGACGGGGTGCGGCACGATCTGGTCGTGCTCCGATTCGACGATCAGCACGTCACCCTTGAACACTTCGCAGGCCGCAAGGGCGCGGTTGTCGCGCGGGCCGACCAGCGTGCGGCGGTAGGCCACCAGGTCGGACCTGCTCAGCTGCCCCTTGGGCGCGAGCCACTCGCGGTCGCGGTAGAGCGCCGGCGCACGCAGCGCGAGCCAGCGCACCGGCCGCATGGCGCTGACCAGCGCGGCCAGGTAGCCGCCGTAGCTGCTGCCCACAATGGCAACCGCATTCGGGTCGACCGTGGGGTGGCTCACGAGCGTGTCGTAGGCCGCGAGCACGTCGCGCAGGTTGTCCTCGCGGGTGACCTCCTTTCGCAGCGCGGCGTGGCGGGCATGCCCCCGGAGGTCGAAGGTCAGGCACACGCAGCCGAGCGCGGCGATTTCGTGCGCGCGCGCAATGTATTGCTCCTGGCTGCCATCCCAGCCGTGGACAAGCAGCACACCGGGCACCATCGTGGAGGCGGCGACCAGCGTTCCGGCAATGTGCTGGCCGTCTACGGGAATATCGATGACGTTATGTCGTGTCGCTGGCATACGGCTGGATCAATGCATATTTGGTCAGGGGGCCGATCTGATTGTCGATGCCGCGGTAGTGCACCGCCGCATCCGCCGGAATCGGCGCTGCCGCACCATAGGCCTCGAAGCAGGAGACGCGCAGGCGTTCGAGTGCCGGCTCGCGCCAGAAGCATTCGAGCGCCACCATCTCGGCGCCGGTTGCGCCGCCGACGCGCCACGACTGCTCGAGCACGCCCGAGCGCCACGCCCCCCCGGCACCAACGCCCTGCGCCACGTCGTAGTTCACGCGCGACGCAAGAAATCCGGGGAAGCAGTCGATCACCGCCTGGTGGTAGCGCCGCGCCTGTTCGATGGCCAGGCAGAGCGCCGGGTTCGGGCTGGTCTTGGCAAGCAGCGCATCGAAGTTGCCACGCACCAGCGTCAGGTCGGAGCCGCCGTACACGTTCTGGCCGGCGTTGTCGGGCGTCATGCGCTGGCGGCCGAAGTAGCTCACGATCATGTGGTCGACCATCACCTGGCCGACGCTGTAGGTTTCGGGGCGTTCGAGGTTCTCCTCGATCACCACGCCGTGCAGCGCGATTTCGCTCTCGTCCATGGCCGCGAGGGTGCGGTCCAGTGCGTCGGCGTCGGTCACCATGGTCTGGCCCCGCCCGCCGGTGGCGCACACCGGCTTCACGCGCACCGCACCGCTTTCCAGCAGGCGGCGCCCGGCCCACCGCGCGTCCTCGGCCGAGAACGCAGAAAACCCTTCGAGCGCCGCATGCGATATGTCGGGCGCGAAGGCAGGCGCCCATCCTTCGGGGCAGGCGGCGGCCCTGCCGACGAGCGGGTGCGTGATGGCCTTGGTGGCCACGAAGGGGTACGGAACCACGCCCCCGAAAAGGTCGTGCACCGTCGAGATGCCGAGCGAGCGCGCCACCTGCGTGCTGGGGATGGTGTCGCTCGGCACAAAGTACAGCGGCGTGTTCTCGTGCGCACGCGAAGCGTCGTACTCGCCGGCAAAGCGGAATTGCTTCAACGCCGCGAGCCGCTGCGCGAAATTGCTGCGCGTGGCGCGCTCGTGATCGCTGCTGTAGGCCTGCGCATCAGCGCTCCAGACCACGACGCTGCCACCAGTGCTCTTGAGGACCGTGTCCACGAGGGCAACTCCTGAGCTGAAAAATGTGTCCATGGCACGTGCTCCCGGCTTCAGCGGTGCTCCGCCGTTCCCGGCTCGGCCATCCGGGTGAAAGCGGAAGTCTCCATCGCGAAAGTGTTCATCGGAATAACTCCTTGCGAACGATTGGCGGGGCGCACGGCAGCGATCCGTGCATGTCGACGCGTCCGGCTCCTACAAGGCACCCTTGCGCGCGGGCCTAGTTTTGCATTTTTTTAGCAACCATCGTCGTCCCGCAGATAGTCGAACAGCTTCAGCCGCGACGGGGCGGGATAACGCGCGTCGTTGTGAAAGAGGCCTCCTACGTTCATGGCCCCCTCCCCGCCCCCTGCCATTGCCTCCGCACCTGCCGCCGGCCACACCGCCCTGCTGATCATCGACATGATCAGTTGCTGGGATTTTCCGGATGCGGACAAACTGTTGCCCGGCGCGCTTTCCGTCGCCGGGCCCATTGCAGCGCTGAAGGCACGATGCACCCGCGCCGGCGTGCCCACGATCTACGTCAACGACAACCGCGGGCGCTGGCGCTCCGACTTTCCCAGACTGGTGGCGCTGTCGCTCGCCGCGGGCGGCGCCGGCGCCGAAATCACTTCAGCGCTGCTGCCGGCCGAGACCGACTATTTCGTGCTCAAGCCCAAGCAGTCCGCGTTCTTCGCTACCCCGCTCGACCTGCTGCTTGCCTACCTGAAGGCGAAGCGGCTGATCGTGACGGGCGTGGCAAGCGACCAATGCATCTGGGCCACCGTGGCCGATGCGGGAATGCGCGACCTGGACGCCATTGCGCCGCGCGATTGCGTTGCTTCGCAAACGCCCGAGCGCAATGAACGCTTTTTGCGCCAGGCGGAAGAAGCGCTGCTGATCCACACCACGCCCGGGCCGCGCATCCGCCTGCCTGCGAAGCGCTGAGCCGGCCGGCCGCTCATGCGACCCGGCTTACGACGCGCCGCCGCCACTGGGCCCGCTGGCCGCGGACTGCCCGGAGCGGTCCGGCTCGGCCGGCTGGGAAATGATGTTGAGCGTGTCGCCCGCCTTGCCAATGTCGCCCTTGGCAGCCGTGTCGCCGAGCGACAGCATGCCGACCAGCCTGCGGTCGCGGTCCACCACCGGCATGCGGCGCACCTGGTAGCCTGCCATTTCGTCCATCACCGTTTCGACGTTGTCGCTCTCGGTGCACCACTTGATGTCCTTCGACATCACTTCGGACAGCGCGGTGTCCAGCGGACGTTTCTGCGCCACGACGCGCAGCACGATGTCGCGGTCGGTCACCATGCCCAGCAGGCGCGTGCCGTCGCACACCGGAATGGCGCCGATGTCCAGCTCGTCCATGGCCTGGGCGGCCAGCGCCACCGGGTCGGCGGGCGAGAGGGTTCGCACGCCGCGGGTCATCAGTTCTGAAACTCGAGTCATTGCGGATCTCCTTGGTGCGTCAGCCGCTGCGGTGCTCGGCATTGCGCTTGCGCGTGGCGGCCGCCTTCTTGGCGGATGCGGACCGTTCGGCGGCGGTGCGCGATGCAGCGGCGGCGCCGCCCTTGTGGCCGCCCTTGCGCGACGGCCCGTGGTTCTCGGCCTTGCCGCGGCCGCTGCCGCTCTTCTTGCCGCCCCCAGTCTCGGCGTTGACCGTGGCCCAGGCGCGCTTTTCGGCTTCAGCCTTGCCGACCCCTCGGTGCTCGTAGCCTTCCTCGATGTGCTCGGCCTTGCGTTTCTGCTTGTCCGTATAGGACGACTTGTCGCCTCTTGGCATTGCTTTCTCCTGAAGGGTGTCCTGAAGGGTGAAGAAGCTTTTCATCCTGCGCCCGCCTTCCGGACTGCGGGTCGGAGGACACAGGGCTTGCGCGTGGGAGCAGTCTGGCGGCGGCACGGCGCCGTGCAGGAGCACTTGCGCGAGGCTTCGGGATCGCGCCAGATTGTGGGATTGCGCCGACGGCTCCTGAGGCCGATTGCACGACACCCAAGTTGCGGCACATGCGGAACATGGCCCTGCAGGTGGCCACTCTCGCCGCCGAAGGGCAACCCATGAATCTGGCCGATCTGTTCTTCCCCGACCAGCCGCTGCTGGAGATGGTGATCCGCGGCAGCGCAATCTACTGGTTCCTTCTGATCGTGTTCCGTTTCGTGCTGCGGCGCGACATCGGCTCGATGAGCATGGCCGACCTGCTGTTCATCGTGCTTGTGGCCGACGCGTCCAGCAGTGCGATGCAGGGCGAATACAAGTCCATCACCAACGGCCTGGCTCTGCTCGGCACGCTGATCGGGTGGAACTACCTGCTCGATGCGCTCGCCTACCGCTACGAGCCGATCTCGAAACTGCTGGAGCCGCCGGCCGAGCCGCTGGTGCGTCACGGCAAGCTCGTGACGCGCACGCTCCGCAAGGAGCGCATCAGCGTCGATGAACTGATGGCCAAGCTGCGCGAGCACGGCATCGACGATCTCGGCCTGGTCCGGATCGCCCGGCTGGAGAGCGATGGAAAAGTCAGCGTCATCCGCAACCAGTAGCAACCACTAGCAACCAACAGCCGCGGCATGGCCCGGCACATGGAGACCCGATGAAGAAAACAGTCAGCGATTTCGTGGTGCAGCGCCTGTACGACTGGGGCGTGCGGCGCGTTTACGGCTATCCCGGCGACGGCATCAACGGCCTCATGGGCGCGCTCGACAGGGCGGACGGCGCCATCGAATTCATTCAAAGCCGGCATGAGGAGCTTTCTGCCTTCATGGCCTGCGCGCATGCCAAGTTCTCCGGTGAAGTGGGTGTCTGCCTGGCCACTTCGGGGCCGGGCGCGATTCACCTGCTGAATGGCCTCTACGACGCGAAGCTCGACCACCAGCCCGTGGTGGCCATCGTCGGCCAGCAGAAACGCAGCGCGCTCGGAGGCGACTACCAGCAAGAGGTCGATCTTGTCTCGCTGTTCAAGGACGTGGCACACGAGTTCGTGCAAATGGCCACCAGCGCGGAGCAGGCGCGCCACCTGATCGACCGCGCCATGCGCATCGCACGAGACCGCCGCGCCGTTACCTGCGTCATCTTCCCCAACGACGTGCAGGATCTGCCCGCGGTGCCGGTGCCGCCGCGCGAACACGGCACGGTGCACAGCGGCATCGGCACCACGGCCACCGCGGCGGTGCCGGACGCGCCGGCGCTCGAGCGCGCGGCGGAGATCCTCAACGCGGGCAACAAGGTCGCCATCCTCGCAGGCGCAGGCGCCTTGCACGCCACCGACGAGTTGATTCACGTGGCCGAGCGACTTGGGGCCGGCATTGCCAAGGCCCTGCTGGGCAAGGCGGCGGTGCCGGACGATCTTCCCTTTGTCACCGGCGCCATCGGCGTGCTGGGCACGCGGCCGAGCTCCCGCATGATGGAAGACTGCGACACCCTGCTGATGGTGGGCTCGTCGTTTCCGTATGCGGAATTCCTGCCGGCCGAGGGGCAGGCGCGCTGCATTCAAATCGACACCGACCCGCGCGCCATCGGCCTGCGCTACCCCGCGGAACTGGGCCTGGTAGGCGACAGCCGCGCCACCCTTTCCGCCCTGCTGCCGCTGCTGGAACACAAGGACCACGGCCCGTGGCGCCGCGGCATCGAAACCGAGGTGGCGAAGTGGTGGCGAGTGCTCGAGGCGCGCGCCTACGTGGAGGCCTCGCCGGTCAATCCGCAGCGCGTGTTCTGGGAGCTTTCCCCGCGGCTGCCGGAACAGGCGATCCTGACTTGCGACAGCGGCACCGCCGCCAACTGGTACGCCCGCGACGTCAAGCTGCGCCGCGGCATGAAGGCCAGCCTCTCCGGCGGCCTGGCCACCATGGGCCCTGCCGTTCCGTACGCCATTGCGGCCAAGCTGGTTCACCCCGACCGGCCGGTGGTCGCGATGCTGGGCGACGGCGCCATGCAGATGAACGGCCTGAACGCGCTCATCACGCTGGCGCGCATGTGGCGCGACTGGCCTGACCCGCGCCTGGTGGTGATGGTGCTCAACAACCGCGATCTCAACCTCGTGACCTGGGAGCAGCGCGTGCTCGGCGGCGATCCGAAATTCGAGGCCTCGCAGGTGCTGCCCGATTTTCCCTATGCGCGCTTCGCGCAGATGCTCGGTATTGCGGCGTTGCGTGTCGACACGCCCGACGCGATCGGCCCGGCATGGGATGCCGCCTTTGCGGCCGACCGCCCCATGCTGCTGGAGATGGTCACCGACGCCGCCGTGCCGCCGCTGCCGCCCGACGTTTCGCTGGCGGAGGCCAAGGCTTACCTCTCGGCCCTTTGGCATGGCGACCCCGAGGCGATGCGCACCGTCAAGGCTGCTGCACGGGAATACTGGGCCAGCGCAACGGCGTGACCTGCACGACCGGACCTTGGCACGGCCTTTGGTCTTCGCGCAAAGCGGGCCTCGGCGGTTTCAGCTGCAGCTACTTCACGGGCCGGTCCTGATGCCTGCCCGGGCCTTCGATTCTTCGGCGCCGGCGCGCGAAAGGCACTCGGCCTTGTCATCGCCCTGCCGGTCGTTGCACTTCTCCCTGGCGATTTCGTAGTTCACGGCCACCCGCGTCTCCGCGAGCCTGCGGGCATTCGCGTCGCTGGGGCGGCGTTGCTGATCGAGTTCGGCCAGCGCGATTTTTTCGCGCCCTTGGGCTTCCTTGATGCAGACCGGCTTGGCGGCCGCGGCCAGCGTCTCGCACTGGCCCAATGCCGCCTTGGCGTTGGCGCCGATCCGTTCCCGCGCGGCGCCATATTCGACGAGGGCCGGATCGATCTCGGCCGGCGCCGACGGTAGGGTCTGGGCTCCTGCGGGAATCACGGCCGCCCACAGCGCCACGGTGGCGAACAGCGTTTGAAGCTTTTGCATGGCGATCTCCTGTACGTCCGCGTTCAGGGCGTTGGGGCAGTGTGCGCGCCGCATGTGCCGTGCCGGTAGGACGTGCGCCCAAGCCGGCCGGAGGCACCGCCGACGCATCGTTCCCCCACGGGAAGGCCGCGCAGAAGCGTCAGCATGTGCTTACGACCGCTTCGCGATGCGTCCTACCGATGCGGTACCGCCGACTTCTATATTGATTTCAGACGCCGGCCCCTCCCTCTCCCGTGCAAGAAAAACCACCGGCGTCAAGGAGTTCAACCATGAAGAAACTGCTATTGATGTGTACCGCAGCCACCTGCCTTGCAATGGTCCAGGTGCACGCGCAAACGAACCCGCCCCCTTCGGCGGCGGCCGATCCGGCCATAGCCGAATTCAAGGCCGCTCGCGACAAGATCTCGGCCGACTACAAGGCCGACAAGGCGGCCTGCGATGCCATGAAGGACAACGCCAAGGACGTCTGCATGGAAGAAGCCAAGGGCAAGGAAAAAATCGCCAAGGCCGAACTCGACCAGAAGCAGAAGCCCAGCGATGGCAATGCCCGCAAGGTAGCCGAAGCCAAGGTGGAAGTTGCCTACAGCGTTGCCAAGGAAAAGTGCGACGACCAGAAGGGCGAAGCCAAGGACGCTTGCGTGAAGCAGGCCAAGGCGGAAGAGTCCAAGGGCAAGGCCGACATCAAGGCCATGAAGAAGTGACCGGGAAGTGACGACGCCCCTAGTCATTCACGAAACCGGCGCCGGGATCAGGGCGTGGTGAAGCCCGTGCAAACGCTCGCCATTTCCGAGGCCCTGCGTACCCAGCTGTCCGCAGAAAATCTCCTGGCCATCAATTCGCATGGCCAGGAGATTCTTCATGGCCTGGACTTCGATGAGTCGCAGCTTCTCGTGGACTGCAAGGAGCAAACGCCCGCCGATGCCTCCATGCAGGAACGATGCGCCGAGCTCGTCCTGAAGCACGAGCGAGCCCGGCTGCGAATCGCCACGGTCGACGACGAACGCGGCACGGCGAAATACTGATTCCTCATAGCGGCCGAGGTCCGCCGAACGAGCGCCCTCGTCAGCGCAGCGTTGCAAGGTACGCCGCGATGTCGCGCGCATCCTGCTCGGTGACTCCCAACTCGGGCATTGCCGTCAACGGATCGACCTCTTTGGTGTGCCGCAGCCAGCGCACCATGTTGTCGGGCGTGTTGGCGAGCTTTCCGGCAATCAGGGAGCGGCCCGCAATGCCCGCCAGCGGTGGGCCGACGTGGGGCGACGAACTCGTCACGCCCGGAATGGTGTGGCAGGCACTGCATGCGTACTGGGAAAGCGCCCGCTTGCCGCGGTCTGCATCGCCGCCCACGCGAACCGGGGCAGTACCCGCAGCGGTGCCCGGCGCGGCCCCGCATGCCGGACCTGTGAATGCGCCTTGTGCGCCACTCGCTTCCACGCGCGTTGCTTCGGCATACGCCTGCGGCGTCAGGTCGGGCAGCCGGGCAAGGAAAGCCACCACCGACCACAGCTCTTCCTCGGACAGCCTGTACTCCCAGGCCGGCATGCCGCTCATCTTGATGCCGTGCTTCGTCAGCCAGTACAGCTCGCGTGGCTTCCAGTGGTGCCGCGCATCCACCAGCGGTCCCGGCAGGGGCTGCATGCTCTTTCCGATGTCGCCCTGTGCAACGCCCGGCGCGCCGTGGCACTGCACGCATTTGTCGCGAAAGCATGCCGCACCGCGCATCACGAGCCGTTCATCGGCGAGCGGCGGTGGCTCGATGTTGCGGGCGCGCATCTTCACCGACTGGTGCATGGCGGTTTCAAGCAGCGAGTAGACCGGCTGCGTGTGCTGCACCGTGGCGGCGACGTTGTAGAAGCCGCCATACACCACCAGCGCGCCCGCCGCCACGCCTGCAAGGCCCAGCGCGGCAATGGTGAGAAGAACAGTCTTGGGTGCACCCATCGGCAACATTCAATTGGCGGCATTGTCCGACGCGCACCGGCGCCGCCGTGTCGGCGCAAGCCGCGTTCCTGTCCGCAGAATTGCGGCATGGTGGCCGCCCTTCCGTACCGCGCCGTTTGCGCCGTGAGCCCGTTCGCCCTGCTGGTGCTGGCGTTGCTCTCGGTCGGGTGCGCACCGCAAGAGAGCGGGCCGGCGGCATCCGGTCATGCGTCGCCCGCCCAACTCGAGAGAGGAAGGTTGCTGCTGGCCCAGTACCAGTGCGGAAGCTGCCACACCATCCCCGATGTGCAGGCGGCGCGTGGCCGCATGGGGCCCACGCTTGCTGCGTTCGGCCGCCGCAGCTATATCGCCGGGCATGTGCCGAACGGGCCCGACCACCTCGTCCGCTGGATCGTGGCGCCCGCCGCGCTGGTGCCCGGCACGCTCATGCCCGCGATGGGCGTTTCACCGGACGATGCGCGCGACATGGCGGCCTACCTGCTCGCACTCGAATGAGCGAAGCTCCATCGCAATCCGCCCTTCGGGCCGCCGGCCCCGTCGCCGAGACGCTGCTCGAGGTGAGCGGTGTGCTGGTGGTGGGCGGCACGCTGATCTTCGCCGGGGTGATGCTGCTGCTCGTGCTTGCCGTCCGCCGCCGGAACGGCACCGTGAACACGCGCTGGTGGCTCATCGGCGGCGGCGTCGTGTTTCCAGCATTGGTGCTCGCGGCGCTCTTCGTTTACAGCGAATGGCACCGGCCGCCATGGCGGCCCATTCCGCCGCCGAACGCGCTGATCGTCGGCGTCACGGGCCACATGTGGTGGTGGGAGGTGCGCTACCGCGACCCCACCACCGGGGCCGAGGTGGTCACCGCGAACGAAATCCGCATTCCGGTCGGGCGGCCCGTCTACTTCGGGCTCGGCAGCGCCGATGTGATCCACAGCTTCTGGGTGCCGTCGCTCGGCGGCAAGATGGACATGCTACCCGGCCGCGTGCAGCACCTGCAGCTGCAGGCGGACCGGCCCGGCACCTGGCGCGGGCAGTGCGCGGAGTACTGCGGCGAGCAGCATGCGCGCATGGCGCTGCACGTGGTGGCGCAAGAGCCCGCGGCCTTCGACGCCTGGCTTGCGGCGCAGGCCAGGCCCGCAGCCACGCCGCCCACGGTATCGGCAACGCGCGAAGTCGAACGCGGCCGCGACGCATTCCTTGCGAACCGCTGCAACGCTTGCCACACGGTGCGCGGCGTGAGCGAAGAAAGCCGCCTCGGCCCCGACCTGACCCACGTGGGCAGCCGGCTGCACCTGGGTGCCGGCACCGTCCCCAACGAGCCGGCCCAGCTGGCCGCATGGGTTGCGCATACGCAGCAACTGAAGCCGGGGGCGCGCATGCCATCGTCCGGCGAGCGCATCGGCGAAACCGATCTGCAACTGATCGCGGCCTGGCTCGCGCAACTGAAATGACCCAAGCTGCCGACGACGTTTCAACCCTGCCGCCGCGCCCCGAAGGAGAGCGCGAGGCGCTCGAACGGGCCTGGCGGCCGCCTACCGGCTGGCGCCAGTTCTCGGCGGTGAACAACACGCGCATCGGCGTGTTCTACATCGCGACGGCGATGCTCTTCTTCGTGCTGGCCGGCATCCTGGCGCTGCTGATGCGCACGCAGCTGGCCGTGCCCGACAACGGCCTGATCGACGCCCGGACCTACAACCAGCTCTTCACGATGCACGGCACCGTGATGATGTTTCTGTTCGCGGTTCCCATCGTCGAGGCCGTGGCCATCTATTTGCTGCCGGGCATGCTCGGCGCGCGCGACCTGCCGTTTCCGCTGCTCTCGGCCTATGCGTTCTGGGCCTATGCCATTGGCGGCCTTGCCTTCTTCTGCACCATTTTCTTCGGCGAATCGCCGGACGGCGGCTGGTTCATGTACCCACCGTTCACCGGCAAGGAATTTTCACCCGGGCGCGGCGCCGACTGGTGGCTGCTGGGCATCGGGTTCATCGAGATCTCCGCCATTGCGGGCGCCATCGAGCTGATCGTCGGCATTCTCTTTACGCGCGCGCCCGGCATGAGGCTGATGCGCATGCCCATCTTCGCGTGGGCCATGCTGGTGAGCGCGTTGATGATCGTCATCGCGTTTCCAGCCGTGATTGCCGCCACCATGCTGCTGGAGCTGGAGCGCGCGTTCGACTGGCCCTTTTTCATTCCCGCGCGCGGCGGCGATCCGCTGCTGTGGCAGCACCTGTTCTGGTTCTTCGGCCACCCGGAGGTCTACATCATCTTCTTGCCGGCTGCGGGCATGGTGTCAATGATGGTCGCCACACTTGCGGGCACCCCGCTGGTGGGGCACCGCGCGGTGGTGCTGGCGCTTGTCGGCGTGGGCGTGGTGAGCTTCGCGCTCTGGGCGCACCACATGTTCACCGCCGGCCTGGGCAATCTCTCACTGCTGATTGTGTCCGCCGCGAGCTTCATCGTCGCCATACCGAGCGGCGTGCAGGTGTTCGCGTGGATTGCCACCTTCTGGCGCGGCCACGTTTCGCTCAATGCGCCGACACTGTTCCTGCTCGGCTTTCATTTCATCTTCATTCTGGGCGGCCTCACCGGCGTGATGGTGGCGGTGCTGCCCTTCGACTGGCAGGCGCACGACAGCTACTTCATCGTGGCGCACCTGCACTACGTGCTCATCGGCGGCATGGTGTTTCCGGTGTTCGCGGGCTTCTACTACTGGGCGCCGCTCTTCAACGGCCATCGCCTTTCGGAGCGCTGGGGCCGCTGGGTCTTCGGGCTCATGTTCGGCGGCTTCAACCTTGCGTTCTTTCCGATGCACATTGCGGGCATGCTCGGCATGCCGCGGCGCGTGTACACCTATGCCGGCGACCTGGGCTGGAATGCACTCAACATGCTGTCGACCATCGGCGCCTACACGCTGGCGGTGGGCGTGCTGCTGTTCATCGTCGATGCGTTCCGTACGCTGCGGCGGCCCTCCAAAGACCACGGCGACCCCTGGCGCGCAGGCACGCTCGAATGGCTGCCGTCGCGCGAATACGGCGCGCGCAGCATTCCGCAGGTGGATTCGTTCTATCCGCTGTGGAAACACCCCACGCTGCCGCAAGAGGTCGAGGCCGGCCATCACTGGCTGCCGGGCACGGTGTTCGGCGGCCGTGAAACGCTGATAACCAGCCTGCGCGACGCCCGGCCGATGCATCTGCTGCGCCTGCCGACCGACAGCTGGTGGCCGCTGGGAGCGGCCGCAGGCACGGCGGGCTTCTTTCTGCTTCTCACGGTTTCGCAGACCCTGCCGGCTTTTGCGTGCGGCGTGCTCGCGGTGGCGTTCATCCTGCGCTGGCTTTGGGATTCCGACCGCCCGCCTCCGGTTGCAACGGCTGACGTGGGCCGGGGCGTTCGCCTGCCGGTCGGCGCGCATGGCCGGGCATCGCACTCCTGGTGGGCCATGATCGTGCTGATTGCGGTGGACATGACGATCTTCGTGTCGCTGCTCTACACCCACGTGCACCTGTCGATGGCCAGCGACGTGTGTCCGCCGCCCGGCGCCGCGCTGCCGGCCATGCGCTGGCCGCTGGCCGCGGCGCTGTTGCTCGCCGCCGGCTCGGTCGCCATGCTTGCTGCCACGCGCATGCTGCGCACGACGCATCCGCGCGGCCAGCGCTTGCTGCGCGTTCTCATGGCGCTGGCCATGGTTTGCGCAATCGCCGCGGCCGCATTCGACATCGGCGGCCATCGGCTGGCGGAGCTCGATCCGCGCGCGCAGGGCTGGAGCGCATCGGTCGGCATGCTGCTGGGCTACCAGGCCTTTCACGTTGCCGTGCTGATGCTGATGGGCGGCTACGTGCTGGTGCGTTCGTGGACGGGGCGGCTGCAGCCCGCGGCCCGCGCGACGATCGACAACACCGGGCTGATGTGGCACTGCGTGACCGTACAGGGAATCGTCGGCGCACTCACGGTGCAGCTGGTGCCCAAGCTGCTGGGCTGAGAAGCGCCATGTGGCCGATGTAGCCGGTATGGCCGATGCACCTTCCAGCTAGCAAAAGCTTCGCCACTGCAACGCGATCAACAACCACTTCGCAACCCAGCCGGCAACATAAAGGCCGAGGCCAAAAACCCCGTGCGTCACCAGGCTGTGAAAGCGCGCAACGCCCGGACGCGGCGTGCGGCTGGCCACAATGCCGGCACCCATGCCCGGCTGTATCAGAAAGAAAGGGGCCACCACGCTGCCAACGCCGACGATCAACGCAGGGCCGAGCGCCGGACGGCAGACCCAGCCAAGGCCCCAGAACGCGAGCAGCACGGCCGCGAACAAGATTCCGGTCAGGTAGTGGACAACCCAACCGATCAGCCGCTCGCCCTTTACCGGCGGCGAAGCGGCAATCGGATGGTGGCGAAAGCGCCCTCGCGTCAGGTAGACGAACCAGCGGCCCACCAGGGCGTAGTCCAGCGAGGTCATGCCGAGCAGCCGCTTTCGCACGACCGCCCAGATGTCCATTACCGCGGTTGCGCCAGTGCCGATCAGAACAGCGCACACCAGATAGCTCGTATAGCTCGCCGCTTCAAACACGGGCAGCCTCCTTCAGCGCGGGTGACGCGAAAGACGCCCGGGCACCGATCATCCAGCAGGCAGCGGTGAAGCGAACTTCGGTGCCGTGCACATACGGATCGAAGGCGGTGCGCACGGCTTCGATGACTTGAGTGCGCATGCGCTCGTCCGCCTCGTTTTGAAGAATCAGGCCGACCGGCCCGAGCCGGGTGAGATAGCCGGCCAGCTCCCTCTCAGGCAAGGTGCACTCGACATCGATCGGCCGGATGTCGATGCCGGCCCAGCCGCTCTCTTCCAGAATGGAAGACACCCGATGCCGGTCCGCGAAAGCGAACTGCCCCGGCGCACCCGGCTTGCGGGCCGGCAGGTTCGGCAGCAGCGGTGCCGCGGCGCGCTCGGCCGTCGTCATGAACGGATTTTCCGCGGCGCTGCGCCACGCGATGGCCCGAAGCGCGCCACCGTCCGCCACGGCATGTCGCAGGTTCGCAAAGGCCTGCACCGGGCTGTCGAAGAACATCACGCCGAAGCGCGAAACAATCAGGTCGAAACTCACCGGTTCGAAGGCGTGGCTCTGCACGTCGGCGCAAACGAAGCGTGCCGGCGAGCCTTCGCGTTGGGCGCGCGCCCGCGCGGCGGCAATCATCGGCTCCGAGATGTCGGCGCCGACGCATCGCCCTTCCGCGCCGAGCGCCCGTGCAATGGCCAGCGTGGTGGCACCCGTGCCGCAGCCGACGTCGAGCACCCGGCGCGCAGACGCGGTGCGCGCCTCGTTTACGAGCAGGTTTTCGAACAATGCGAACAACCGGTCGAGCGACTCCTGCGCATCGACCCAGGCACGCCCGGCGGGCCCGTTCCAGAGTGCGGCTTGCTCGCTGCCTATCTGCTGATTGACGTTCATGATCGTTTTCCTTGCGTGCCTGAAGAGGCGGAAGCTAGACTGTGCAACTTCAAGTCGACTTGAGGTCAAGAGGTGGCAGCACAACACTTGGACATTGCCGAAGTGGCGCAGCGATCCGGCGTTCCCGCGTCGACGCTGCGGTTCTATGAGGAGAAGGGGCTGATCGCCTCGACCGGCCGCCGCGGCCTGCGCCGCCTGTTCGATGCAGGCGTGCTGGAACGGCTGGCGCTGATCGCCGTGGGACGCTCCGCGGGCTTCTCGCTCGATGAGATCGGGCACATGTTCGCGCCCGAGGGAGTGCCGCGCATCGACAGGCAGATACTCGCGGCGAAGGCCGACGAGCTCGACAAGACGATCCGCAAACTCAGCGCCATGCGCGACGGCCTGCGGCACGCCGCCGTTTGCCCTGCGCCCAGCCATATGGAATGCCCGACGTTCCAGCGCATCTTGCGGGCTGCGTCGACTGGAGCCATCGGCCGTTCGTCCAAGGCAAGTGCACTAAGATTCGCCCGCCCCTGAACTCCGCCATCGGCTGGCATCGCCCATGACGCACTACCTGCGCCGCGTTCTCTGTATCTTGCTTTGCCTGCCGGCCTGGGCCCTGGCGTCGGAGCCCTCTCGATTCGCCGCCGCCGTGCGCGAAACAACGGTGGGTGGCAACGCGGCGCAGGCCTTCTTCCTCGT
The DNA here is from genome assembly GCF_040544635.1 of Variovorax paradoxus. Taxonomy (GTDB): domain Bacteria; phylum Pseudomonadota; class Gammaproteobacteria; order Burkholderiales; family Burkholderiaceae_C; genus Variovorax; species Variovorax paradoxus_R. Next base: position 363,936 of record NZ_JBEPKJ010000005.1, on the reverse strand, counting down.
CGGCGTGCTGCGCGACACGGGGACGCCCCGCGCTGACATCGAAGCCTTACGCCGCGAGCTCCTGCATGCGTATGTGGCGCAGATCACCAGCCCGGCAGTTGTCCCCGCGCCCGAACCCGGCGCCTGGGAATCGTTGAAGCGCCGGCTACCCGGCGCAGCACCAGCCCCCAAAGACACGGTGGCCGCCGCCATCGCGCGCGGCCACGCACGACCCGACGTGCTGGATGCCCCCTTTCGCGCCGCCTGGCAGGGCGCCCTGAACCAGGGGTTGACCCCGCGGTGGGAGACCGGAGCCGCGCGCACGCCTTTCTTTGCCATCGCGATGCGCGACATGCAACCCATCGCACCCGGCGTGTGGGCCGCGCCTGCCGCCGGCGGCAGAGTCCGCCTGATGCTGGCGCTGCGCCTGGCCAACACCTCCACGCAGCCGCTCCCCATTTTTCGGCCGGACATCATTCTGGGCGGCGCGCCCGGCACGGGTCTGGACGGCTTGGCCTTTGCCTGCACCTGGGATCGCCCCGACCAGAACCTGAGCGAAATGCAGGCCAATGCGGTGACCATGGTGCAGCCCGGCGAGGCATCGGGACCATTGGCTTGTGAGGCGCAGCCCGCGCCGATGTATTGGCGCGATCAGTTGGCGGCGCTCATGATGGCCGGCGCTGCCGCAAAGCCGCTTCTGGTGCCGCACGACATGGACAACGCTCGCCGCCTGTACCACCTGGAACTCGCCCTGAGGAACCTTGCGCCGCAAGAGGAAAACTGGGGCCGGCGGAGGCTGGTCGCACAGCAGGAGCCCGCGCGGCAATGGGCGCCCGGCGCGAAACCGCTGGAGCCGCCCGAGTCGAGCCCTTGGGCCGCGCGGCCCCATCAGGGCTGGAAGACTTCTGCGGCGGCGCTGAAGTACTTCCTGGGCGGCACCGTGCTTGCGCTTGCCTTGTTTGCAGGCGGACGCGGCCTGATGCGCGTGGGCGTGCCGAAGTTCGCCGTGGGGGTGGTCACACTGCTGGCCGGCGCCGGCCTGGCCGTGCTGGCCACCGCAAGCCTGGACGGCGGCACCGGCTACGGCCATCCGCTCTACGCCGGCATCGCCTTGTTGGGCATCTTCGGCCCTGTTCTGCTGTGCGTGCTGGCACTGCATGGTTTGCAGACGCTGCTGGACAACGAGGAGATCAGTGGGTGGGACGCCGTGGCCAAAGGCTGGCGCAGTGCGCTGGACCTGAATTCCGCTACCAGCCGCGCCGAGTTCTGGTGCTTTCTTGCCCACTGCGCCTGGCTGTGGGCACTCGCACGCATCTGCCTAGCCCCGCTGGACCGCTGGATCGGCCTTGCCTTGATGGTGCCGCTGCTGACGCTGACCGTGCGGCGGCTGCGCAGCATGACGAGCACGGAAATGTTGGGGCTGGGCTTGTCCGCGGCGTGCCTGGTGTTGCTGGTCCTGGCTTGACCCCGGCCTGCGGCAACAAGCCGTGCAGCTCTTCTGCGCGTGTTGCCGGACAGCCTCCTACAACACGACGGTCATTCAGCCGATGCAGCGGGAATTTTGCGGATGGAGAGTTGCATGTCTGGGCACTGCAATCAACGCCGTCATTCCCCAGAAATGCCGGCCGGAGACATCCTTCCATGACAAGCGCCAATCCAGTTATTTCTTCAGAGCGTGTCGAGGGGACTGCCGTCTACAACGTAGCGGGAGACAAGCTCGGCACCATCGACGAACTCATGATCGACAAGATCTCGGGCCAGGTCCGCTATGCCGCGCTGGAGTTCGGCGGCTTTCTGGGCATGGGCACAGACCGCTATCCGATTCCCTGGGCCATGCTGAAGTACGACACGTCGCAAGATGGCTATGTGGTGCCGTTGGACAAGGCGCAGATCGAGGGGGCGCCTCGGTATGCGAACGACCGCGTGCCTGAATACGACGATGCGTACAGCGGGACGATAGACAAGTATTACGGGCTTTAGGAGTGTGTGGGCCGCGGGTTTGGGGGGAGACTGCGGCCGTCTCTCTATCGGACGCATTGGAAGATGCCTTGGGCCGATATTCGAATCTGGCCTATGCCGATCTGGGCAGGCTAGGAAACACCTCGATGCCAATGCGAACACCAAGTTTTACAGCAAGCGCCATCGTCTCTAGTGAGAGATAACTTCCAATATTGATGGTGCCGGGCAATTGCGCGATCACCTGCAGTTCGCCTCCCGAGGACAGCAGGCGCGAAACGAACTGATGTTCTTCATCCAACCATTCCAGAACATCGTGAACCTCTTCGAAGAAGAGACGTTTCCCTTCAGTCCGTGAGGTACGACTCCACATCGCATCTTTGGTGAATTGACGTTCGCCAGCATTCCAGGCGCGTGTAGGCTCCATCCCCAAGGCGACGGTGATTTCTTCGACAGGCATGGCTGGGTGAGTGATCAACAGTCGGATGCTGTAGTAGTAGCCAGTGTCGTTCACGGCATCGCTCGAATTTTTCGTCAATTCCAAGGTCGAGGTTTCACTTTAAGAACGATGTTCCCGCCCGATCGGAGCACAAGAAAGTCGGATTCGATCGACAGCTTGGGCGCATCCTTTTCTGACTTGATCACACCCAAATTCGCCATTGCGATCAAGCCACAGTACCCGGGGGTACAAGAGTAGAACCACCCCTCTGTACGGATGATTCCGGAGCCTCTTGGACCGTAGAAGGCATAGATCACCCCGGCCGCCTTCTGTGCATTCATAACGTTCTCTTTGCGCATCTCGCTCTGGGGATACGCTTTCTTGAACCAAGCTTTTGCTGCCTCAACATCCTGGAACTCCATTGGTTCGTCGTAGGCGCTGGCCGTCGTCGCCAGAGTGAGTAGCAGTACACCGATCAGTTTGGCAAACATATCGCTCCATATTGGGTTGGCCGATGGGCGGCTTCCGATCTCCAGGTGGTCGCTTTCTCGCTCTCGTGTTTGTGCCGCTCAAGGGGTCTTCACATACGCAGTGTTCTGCCAAAGCAGCTCCACCGAACTGATGCCGAGAGCGGAACAGACCTCCTGAAGCCGGGCCTCCCAGTCATCCAGCCGAGAGGCAAAGAACACCTCCGTCTCGCTCCGCGGTCGGCTCATGTATTTGCTGAGATAGAAGTGGAACCCATCTCTCAGCTGAAGGTATGCCACCTCGTACTCTTCGAGGTCGTCCACCTCTTGGCCAACACTGAAGCCCATCCTCGATGCCAGTTCTATCAAGCTTGCTTGGATCGTTGCCACGTGAGCAACATCAAAGTTGAATGAAACGGGCTCAGCCTGTGAAACTGAAGAAGCTGTCATGGGGCGGTTCTCGTAGTCGTTGCAGGCACACATCCCAGATCAATTACAAGGCCAACGAGTACTCGTCGCGTTGTCGCTCGGCGAGTGCGATAAGTCCCAGCGAAAGATCTTTCAGCTGTTCGTAGGACACGGAGAACTCGCAATTCAATGAGGCCTTGTATGTGCTGATTCCCTCATCAGTCGGAACCGCTAGGCTGACGCTCAGCCCGACATTTCCGATCGAATCGATGGGCACTGCAGATATATGAAGATGGGTCTGCGCCAGCGATTTCATGTCTGGAGCAAAGTACCCTCCTTCGAGTCGAACACTTCGATCTGCAGGGATCGGGTAGAGCGCGAATTTTTTCGCGGCCTCGCGAAGAGCGGCCAGATCCATATAGCAACTGCCAGACCCTGAAAAACCTTGGCAGTCGACTGCGAGAAAAAGCTCACCCGTACCGTCCTCTGCAGCTTCCATTCGAAAGTTCAGACTGTCCTTCTGCATGGCCGGTTGCTCTCGATCTATAGCGCTGGAAGATCTCCTGTCATGTGTGATACGGATCAACAAACAATCCAACTTGGCTTTCCAACTCGCGAGCCAGAACTATGGCGTCTTCTATCGATTCAAGAACAACATCATCCAGCCCTATCAAAATGCTTTGAAAACCGTTCTGGTTAGGACTCACTGAAGTTACTCGGAGTCGCCCGCAAAAACCCTTTGCCGAGCTTTCTTCTAGAACAAGAACTTCGTCGCCCACGCTTACCGAGTCTGGAACGTCAATTTTCCCGGTGACGCTCCCATAAGCCTCTGTAGGAGAGTAGAAGATGCTGAAATCGATAGTGGCGATCATGTTGTTACTTTGGTGCTCCGGGGTCAACAGGGTCATTGCTGCTGCAGTCTCCGCGGACATGTCACATCCGAGCTTTCCCAAGATCACAGATCAAGGAGGGAAGGGTCGATCATCGCAACCTTCTCCGAGAGCGCGGACAGCGCGGCGTGAAGACGAAGCCAAAGGTCTCAATGAGGGGCACGTGCCTGCAACCCTTCGTTCATCACGCTATTCCCAGCGCCTCGAAGAACGGGGAAAACTTCTTCGACATCTCTTCTCCCTCTCGCAGGGTCCCGAGATCCGTGTAGAGTGAACGCTCAGTTTGAAGGTCGATGGCTTCAGCATCGTAGTCACCGCTTTCCCAGCAGGTGATTCGGCCTACAGCTGTTGGCGTGTCTACATCCAAGCGCGCGGAGCGATTGTCTGAGGGGTCGCTCTCAGTCAGTTGCGCTTCAACGTTGTCGCGCGCTCCGTTTTGGGCTGTTTGAATCGCACGTGCCCAGTCGATGAACCTGTCCAGCATAGGATTTCCTGTCATGGGAGTTTGGTTGCCGAATGAACTATGCCTGATGCGCTGGGCATTTGCGGCGCGGGAAGCCCCTTCCGCTGTGCAAGTCTGCCTTCAAGAGAGTTTGGCCCGATGATTTTCGACCATCCTTCATTGGTCGGTTTCAATGAGGAAGAGGGAACACCAAACTCAGCATAGAGGCTTCCCGGTCTGGCCTGATTCAGGAAGGCTGCTGCATCCGCCGGGTCGGCAACATGCGTAGTCCCTGACAAACTCTCCTGGACTTTTCCAGATGCCCTCATAGCGTCGTACTCAGCCTGAGACATCCACCGTCCAACTCGAGTTATTGCTTTTGTGGTGCCACCAAGCCCACCGCCACAGAAAGCCATTGCGATGTTTTCTCCGAGCGCCCGCTGCTCGGGCGTTTCGGGGAAATTGAGTCTCTCCCAGAGCGTAGGTGAGGGATTTGTAGAAGGGAGATAACGCCCATAGCCATAGCTTCCCCAACGATCAAGACCGAACGGGTCGCTAAAGCCAAGGGAATCTCCACCGACGTACCCAAATCGATTCCAGCCCCCACCGAGCCCGATCGGGTCCGGTTGGCTGTAGCGCCCGGTCCTCGCGTCATAGCTGCGGAAGTAGTTGTAGAACAGCCCGCTCTCCTCATCCGCATACTGCCCCGGATACCGCAGGTTGAACTTCACCTCGGAGACGATGGTGGTGCCCGGATTCGGTGTCGTGTCGAGGTTCGCGAACCGGTTCTTCGCAATCGTCGGCTTGTCCTCCCCGAAGGCGCTGTAGCTCCACTGCCAGACAGGCTGGCCGCTGTCGTTGCTCAGGCGTCTTGGCGTATTCAGGTGATCGCTGTGCACCGCATAGGTATTGCCGTTGATCACGGCCGCGATCGGCATCGGCCCGTTCGCCGTCGGCAGGTAGATGTAGCTGGCCTGCCCCGCACTGTTCGCCCCGCCGCTGCCCGCCTCCGAGATCAGGCTGCCGTTCTCGTCGTAGACATAGGCATAGCCCAGCTGCTCGGCCTGGTTGGTTGTTGGGTTCCACAGCTTCGTGAAGAACGCGATCAGGCTCTGCATGAAGCCCGGGTCGGCTTCGTCGCCCTGGCCCGGCGGGTACAGCGGCTCGGTCTTGAACACCCGCTGGCCCAGCGCGTTGTGCGCGTAGCGCGTGGTCGGGCTCACGTCGGTGGCGCCGGTGGTGGCCGCGGCCATCGGGCCTACATGACTCACGTGTGGTGTGTCTGCGTACACAGTGCATTTGAGATCACCATAGTAATTCGGAGGTAGCGCGGCGGCACCTATGGACCCCGTACCAAACACCCAAGCGGAGAGCCGAGCTTGTTGCGCAGCCACATAGGCGTCACAGGCCGCGTTGGCCGATGCAAAATTGTTCCCGAGTGAGTTAGGGCTGCCATAGGCCCCACCGTTGTAGAACCAGACATCAGACGTCGGGATCAGCGCCCAAGAGGACGCAGAGATCACACACAGTGCCCACGCAGTGAGCACCCGAAGAACGTGAGCCACGTCACGCCGTACCGCATTCAATCCCCTCATCGCACGCTCCCTCACTCTTTTCGTTTATGTGTCTGCGCAACCGCCGCCAGCTTCATTTGGCCTCGGCTGGTAGCTTTCTTTGAACGACCGGTCACCCTATAGGTGACAGGGTCCTACTCGGAAGCAGGCGGTCCATTGAACTGTGTTCAAGAACCCAGCCGTCGACGATGCCTTGCGTCTTGGAACTCCATTGGCTGGTCGTAGGACTTTGAGGGCTTGTCGACCAAACTTAATAGTTCGACAACTCCGCATCGATCGCATCTTTCAGCTCTTCAACTGAAGGTGTCACGCCCTTGTTTGATGGCGTATAGAAAACACCCGGGAGCACACCGTCTTTCTTCAGTCGCGGCAAAAGTTCACCCGTCAGCTCGCTCAACGGTATAGCTCGAGGTTCGTGCCCGACCCATTCATTCTCGGCACACAGCTGTGCGTACTCCTTGGCAGGCCACAAGGGGAAAACCTGAACTCCATCATCAGTACCAGCAAGCGCCCAGCCGTCTTGGTAAAGACCCCAGGCTTCTTGCCAGTCGGCTACAACTTTGATGAAGTGCTCGTAGCGGTCTTTGCTCGGCAGGGCAATCACTGCTGAGATTTGTTTGTCATTCAATTTCATGATCAAGGACATCCACATCTATTTGAACCACCGAGACCTCCTAGTCCACCGCCGTTTAGCGGTCTTTCGGCGTTGGCACGGCCGAAATCATCGTACTTGTGCTGCAGCCTGTGCAAATCTCGATCTTGTAAGTTTGACTGTTTGTAGTCATAGCCTTTTGCTGCTTCTCGTCCGCGCTCGTGAGCAAGATCTTTGCCCGGAGGATTGCGAATACTCGAGCGCTGGCCACGACTGATCGAGTTGATTTCCTGCTGCAGCCATCCTCGATCTGCCGAACCCAACTTAGTGTCATTCGCTAAGTCTCGCAACCGCGATTGCCGTCCCGCTCGTCCCATGGAAAGCATGACGCCGAACGCGTCTATGTTCTCTGCGCGACTGCACTGAAGTCCTTCCATGGCTGCATTGGCGAGGGCGCCGTTGCTGGTTAACCGGCCCTCGCCATAAGCAAACAAACCGCCAAATGCCCGTCCCATTGCTACGATAGGCGCACCCTCCGGAAAGATGCCAGCCACCTCCCATAAGCCTAGTGGATCAACATAGCTCAGCGAGTTTCCACCAACATACCCGAACCGGTTCCATCCACCATCCAGCCCGATCGGATCCGCCTGACTGTATCGCCCGGTCCGACTGTCGTAGCTCCTGAAGTAGTTGTAAAACAGCCCCGACTCCTCATCCGCATACTGCCCTGGATACCTCAGGTTGAACTTCACCTCCGAGACGCTCGTGGAGCCCGGGTTCGGTGTGGTGTCGAGGTTCGCGAACCTGTTCTTCGCAATCGTCGGCTTGTCCTCCCCGAAGGCGCTGTAGCTCCACTGCCAGACAGGCTGGCCGCTGTCGTTGCTCAGGCGTCTTGGCGTATTCAGGTGATCGCTGTGCACCGCATAGGTATTGCCGTTGATCACGGCCGCGATCGGCATCGGCCCGTTCGCCGTCGGCAGGTAGATGTAGCTGGCCTGCCCCGCACTGTTCGCCCCGCCGCTGCCCGCCTCCGAGATCAGGCTGCCGTTCTCGTCGTAGACATAGGCATAGCCCAGCTGCTCGGCCTGGTTGGTTGTTGGGTTCCACAGCTTCGTGAAGAACGCGATCAGGCTCTGCATGAAGCCCGGGTCGGCTTCGTCGCCCTGGCCCGGCGGGTACAGCGGCTCGGTCTTGAACACCCGCTGGCCCAGCGCGTTGTGCGCGTAGCGCGTGGTCGGGCTCACGTCGGTAGCACCGGTGGTGGCTGCCGCCAGGCGGCCCTCGGCGTCGTAGGTGTAGCTCCGGAGGCCGTCGCTCACCAGGTCGCCGTTGGCGTTGTAGCCGTAGGTGACGCTGGTGCTGCTGGCGCCGTTGATGCTCTGGGTGAAGCCGATCAGGCGGTTGCTGGCGGCGCCCACGGTGTAGGTGCGGCTGGTGCTCTGGCCGTTGAGTGCCCTCGTGCTGCTGCTTCGGTTGCCGTTGGCGTCGTAGCCGAAGCCGGCAGTGCTGCCGGTGGCGTTGAAGCCGGTGATGCGGCCCACGCTGTTGTAGCCCACGGTCCAGGTGATGTCGCTGGCGCCGATGGTGCTGTGGGTGGGGTCGGTGTCGCCCGGAGCGTAAAGCAGCTGCGTCAGGCTGGTGATGCGGCCGGCCGCATCGTAGACGTAGCTGCTGAACTCGGTGGCGGTCATCCGGCCTGCGGTGTCGTAGCTGCGGCTGGCGGCGAGGCTCGGGCTGGCGAAGGCCCAGGTCCAGGCGGTGGGCTGGCCCAGCGGGTTCCAGGCGATGCCGGTGACCAGCGGGTTGCCGTTCAGGCTCAGGCCCGTGAGGCGGCCGGTGGCGTCGTAGCTGTGGGTGAGCAGCCCGCCATTGTTGGGGTAGCCGATGCTCGCGAGGGTGCCGTTCGGGTTGTAGCTGTAGCTGACCTGCTGCACGCTGCCGTTCGCGAGGGTCTGCTTCTTGAGGGTGACGCGGCCGAAGCCGTCTCGCGTGTACTCGGTGGTGCCGCTACGGTCGACGATCTCCGAGAAATAGCCCTTGCTGTTCGCGTTCAGGTCGTAGCGCAGGGTGGTGGTCTTGCCGTCGGCGAAGACCAAGTTGGTGGGACGGCCCAGGGCGTCGCGGGTGATGGTGGTGGCCTGGCCGAGGGCATCGGTGATCTGGCTGGGCAGGCCCAGGGCGTCGTACTGGGTGCTGGCAGGACCGGTGTCGGCGCTGCTCTCGGCGGTGGCGTTGCCCTGGGCATCGCGCGCGTAGGTGGTGGCCACGCCCTTGAAGTCCTTGGCTTCGGTGACGGCATCCAGGGCGTTGTACTTGAGGGTGGCGCTGGCGTTGGCCGCATCGGTCACGGCCTTGATGCGTCGCAGGCCGTCCAGGCCGTACTGGGTGCTCTGGTTCAGGCCGTTGGTGGTGCGGGTGAGCTCGCCGTTGGCGTCATAGCCGAAGGAACTGGCCTGGTTGGGGCCTTCGGTCTGGGCGCTGAGGCGATTGATGTTGTTGATGGTGCGCGCGGCGTTCCAGGCCACGTTGCCGGCGCTGTCCTTGATCTGCTCGGCGGTGCGGTTGCCCATGCCGTCCAGGGTGTAGGTGCCGCTCTCGCTGCGGTTGTTGCTCCAGCCGGTGAGGCGGTGGGCGGCGTCGTAGCTGTAGGTGAGGACCAGGCCGGTGGGCAGGGACACCGTCTCGACCGTGCCGTAGGGCTTGTAGGTGAGCGTGGTGGTCTGGCCACCGACGGTCTGGGTCAGCAAGCGGTCGCGCGGGTCGTAGGTGTAGGTGGTGACGAGGCCGTTGGGAGCGGTCGAGCTCGCGACGCGGTTGGCGTTGTCGTAGGTGTGGCTGGTGACGTGGCCCAGGGCGTTGGTGCTGGTGAGGACGTTGCCTCGGGGGTCGTAGGTGTAGCTGGTGACGGCGCCGTTGGGCTCGGTGGCGGTGGCCACGAGCTGCTGGGCGTTGTAGGTCCATTGCCAGAGCTGGGCCTTGTTGGTCGCCGTGTCGGTGACCGTGCGAGTCAGGACATTGCCGAGGGCGTCGTAGGTGTAGGCGGTGGTGCGTCCGGTCTCGGTGACCAGCGCGGGCAGTGAGAAGGTCGGGTGCCATTGGGTGGTCACTGTCTGGGCTTCAGGGGTGCCTGAGGCTCGTGTGACCGACGTGGGCAGGCGGCGGGCGACATCCCAGTTCGTAGTGGTGATCACGCCCTTGAAGTCGGTCTCGCGAGTGATCAGGCCGTTGGCGTCTTGAACACGGGAAGCGGCGTCGGCCCGGTCCTGCTCAGAGGGGCGAGAACTGGCGGCCACATTCAGTTTTCCTGCCGCGATTGCATAGTTGTAGTTTCGACTTGCCCCTAACGGATCAACAATGACAGCTGAACCGGTTGCTGGGTAGCTGACTTGATAGTTACTCGCGCCGTCAGCCAGTGCCGAGCTCACGGCTCGACCTTGCGCGTCGTAAGAAAAGGTAGCCCATCGGACACCGCCTTCATCCAAGATTCCCGTAAGGGCTTGGCTATAGCTAGCGTTCTCGTACAAAAAGGTTCGACTTTTCCCGTCGGGATAAAGCACCGATGTCAAACGACCAACAGCGTCATAGCCGTAGCTGACGACGCGAGCATCCGGTGCAATCAGCGACGTCAGCTGCCCTGTCCCGTTATATACAAGCGACAAAACACGACCAAAGGCATTGGTGACCGTCGCCAGTTGGCCAGCATCGTTGTAGCTGTAAGACCTGCCCCAACCGTTGCGAGCCACGACACTCTGCAGCGTGCCGTCGATAGTGAAGTTGTATGAATCGCCGCGATCAGCACGAAGCCACATCCAAGTTCCCGAACCTGTCTGCTCTAGGTGATCTGCGCTGTCAGCAGCGATCCAAGCAGCGTCGACAGATGCACGTGTAAAGGTGCGTACATAGCCTTCGGGCAGGGTGACAACCGCCGTCAGAGGAGCCCCGCTCGGTGTCGCTTCCAGCCCAATGTCGTAGTTATGAGACCAAGTCTGTCCCAATGCCGAAGATAGGCTACTTACGCTGCCAGCTCGGCTGCTACGGTAAATCCGAGTGAAGAGCAAGGGAGCAGGTCCTTCGGAACCCCAATCGGTTTGCGCTTCATACTTCTCCGCGCTCGCCGGAAGAATAGGGTTTCCTGCGGATGCGCCAGCCACGCACATATTGGGAGCCTCGGTCAGCTTAGCTGAGGGCGTCGAACCTGCTTTCAGACAGGAAGTTTGCGATGCATCCTCAACATACCCGCCGAGACACAGGCAAAGATTGGACCAGGGGTAGCTGTTTGCGGGGCAAAAGGTCGCGCTAGACTCAATGGGCACCATGCCATTGGGCTGCACTGCGCCGCTTGGAGACTGTGTGATGACGTTGCAGCTGGTTCCATCCCACACCGTCCAACCAGTCGCCCAACCGAGGTACCGGACTTCAGCTGGGATCATCGGCGACGCCGCAGCGCAGGCATCCGGTTTTGCAGAGAAGTAATCCGTATAAAGCGAATGCATGATCGATACATGCCCTCGCCATTGATAAGGAAGCGGTTTAACTGCGGCTAGCGAAGGAGCGTTTGCAAAGACGGCCGCTAAAACAAGGATGATTTGGAGGAGAGCAATGAACACCCTGTTTGATAGGTGTAGCAACGCACGCGAGGTCGCTGAAGCCCAGAGCAACGTAGGGAAAGCGGCGAGCTGAGCCAGGAGCATCGCCCACGTTGGGCGGCAATAGGACGGCTGCGGGGGGCGTGTCTCAATTCGGCTTTCTACGATGGACCACTGCGCCGGCGCCCACGATGAAATCCGCCGCTGTGGTGGCCAAAGCGACTTTCCCATTCCCCACTCCCCCTTTGAGCATCAAGACCGCTACTCGTCGGCCACCGATAAAACGCTTCTCTCAGGGAGAGGCACGCCACCAGGCTACATCCGTACAAGTTGTTTCAGGTTAGCCGATAGTCTGCGGCCAGGCAACGGAAGCGCGAAGTGGTTTACTCCTCCAAGTTCAGAATGAATATGAAAGTTCGCGAGTGCTGTTGTCGCGGAACGACTGTCCAGCCGCCCGTACATCTCGGCCCGGCGATTAACTGATTCGATGAACCAGGTGCTCAGCCCTTGAGCGCCGCCCAAGGCATTCGAAAAAACGCCTCATCAAGCGCAACGACATTGCCGTCAACCACCAGCCGCTCCCCGGTAAGCACGTTCTCCAACCCCGCACTCCCAAACCCCTCAGGCAGCACCACCCTCGTCCCCCGCCAGGCAGCCGCCTCAGGAAGCATCGGCGCGACACCATCCGCCCCAATGCGCGCAATCCCAGCAAATAACCTCCCCGCCATCACCACCAGCGTCCGCCCTTCGTGCCTCCGCGCAAAAGCCACCACATGCCGCGCCATCGGCCCTTCGACCGTCAGCCCTTCATACCCGCCTTCACGAAAAAGCGCCGCATGCTCACGCCGCATCGACAGCAGCCGCCAGATGAACCAGAGCTTCGCGCTGCCGTCGTGCGGCGCCTCGGCGAGCGACTGCACGTGCGCCGGTAGATTGGTCTGGTCAACCATCGCGCGAAGCTGATCGAGCCGCTTCCCGCGCAACTCATAGTCCACCGGCCGCCGGTTGTCGGGATCGACCAGGCTCAGGTCTATGAGTTCGCTTCCCTGGTAGAGATCGGGCACGCCGGGCGCGGCGTACTTCAGCAGCGTCAGCGTCAGGCCATTCCAGGCACCGAACCACGCAAGGCGATCGGCCATGCGCTGGATATCGGCAAGGCATCCGCCTGCCGAACGGTCCGAGAGAATTCCTTGCACCAGGGCCTCGAGCGCCGCTTCGTACTGCGGGTCGGGCTGGGTCCAGCGTGTGCGGAGCTTGGCTTCGCGCGCGGCCTTGTGCATGTACTGCAGCACGCGTTGCTGGTACGCCGGCACGGCTGCGGCATCGAGGCCGCCGAAGGGCAAGGTGCCCAGCAACGTCTGGTAGAGCAGGTACTCGTCGGCGCGCGACGGTGCGGCGGCATCCGCGTCGTGCCCTTCGCGGCAGAGCCCATGCCAGCGCGCCAGCGAATCCCGCCACTCGCCGGGTATTTCAGAAAGAACGTCGATGCGGTTTCGCACATCTTCCGAGCGCTTGTTGTCGTGCGTCGAGGTCGCGAGCATGGTGTGCGGCCAGTGCCGCGCGCGGTCGGCGCTGAGTGCGTGAAACTCGTCCACGTCGAAGCCGAATTGATCGGGCTCGCCGCCCACCTCGTTGAGCGAGCTGAGCGGAAAGTACCGATAGAACGCGGTGTCTTCAACGCCCTTGGCCGCGACCGGCGCGCTGAACTGCTGAAAGCGCATCGCGAACCGGCGCACGCGTTCGGCCAAGGCAGCCGGCGCATGCTCCGCGGCCTCGCCGCGCAGCGAACGGCGCACAAAAGCGAAGATGGAGCGGTCGGCATCGAGGCTCTTGCGTTCGGCGGCGTCGGTGGCGGCATCGATGAAATGCGCGTCTTGCGCTGAAGGCGCATCGACGATGTAGGTGCGGTACACCGGCATGCACGCCACCACGTCGGCCAGCGCGCGCCGCAATGCGTTCAGCGTGTAGTCGCGCGTGCTGCGGTCGGCGCGTGCAATTCTGAGCAGCTCGGTGGAAAGCACGTTCAGTTCCGACGCGAGTGCGCTGCGCATCACTTCGTGCTTGCCCGAGCGGGCCACCGCGTCGAAGTCTTGCGCTTCGCCTGTGAAGTCATGCCAGGTTTGCCGCAGTGCGTCGGCCGCGGCGGTGTTCAGCAGCACGCCGTTGGCCACGTTGGCAAAACGGTAGCCGGTGGTGCCGTGCACGTGCCAACCCACGGGCACTTCTTCTTCCGAGGCGGCAATCTTCTCGGCGACGACGTACAGCGGACGCGGCGGCCTGCCGTCCGGTCCCGCAGCGGGCAGCACGATGCCCGCTCGGCGCGCAAACCCTTCCTGCAGTTGCCGAAAATAGCGCGCGGGGTCATACAGGCCGTCGGGATGATCGATGCGCAACCCGTCCACCGTGCCGGCCGCGGCAAGGTCGAGCGCGAAGGCCTGCGTGGCCTCGAACACCTCGTCGCGCTCCATGCGCACCGCCGCCAGGTCGTTGATGTCGAAGAAGCGCCGGTAGTTGATTTCGTCGGTCGCCACGCGCCAGTAGGCGAGCCGGTAGGCCTGCACGTCGATGAGCCGGTGCAGCTCGTCACGCGCGCTTTCCGACGCGAGGTTGATTTCGGCCACGGCGGCAAGCACGGCGCGCGCCAGCGCGGGATGCGCCTGCACCAGCCGGGCAAGGCGCGCCTTGAACAATTCCTTGTCGCGCACGCGCTCGGTGCGTTCGAAAGGCGCCTGCGCATGGCGGCCCGGCAGGTGCCTGAAGGCGGTCGAAAGGCTGGCGAGTTCGGCCGCGAGCGCCGGGTCTTTCAGATGCGGCAGCGCACGCCCCAGCACCGCGGGATAGGTTTCGGGCGCCAGCGGAAACCGGTGGTCGAAGTAGCGCAGCGCAAAGCTTCCCTCTGCCGCTTCGAAATGCAGCACCAGTTCGCCGCTGGAAAGCACTTCGCCGTAGTGGCCGCCGAGCACCGGCAGCAGCACCTTGCCGGTCAGCTCTTCGTTGAGCGGTTGCCAGTCGATGTCGAAGTGCTGCGCGAACAGCGAGGCCGGGCCGTTCTCCAGCACGTCCATCCACCATGCGTTGTCGGCGCCGAGCACGCCCATGTGGTTGGGCACCATGTCGAGCAGCTGCCCGAGCCCGTTGGCCCGCAGCGCCGCAACGAAGCGCGCAAAGCCTTCGGCGCCGCCGAGTTCGGGGTTGATCTCCGCGTGGGCCACCACGTCGTAGCCGTGCGTACTGCCCGCACGCGCCCGCTGGATCGGCGAGCAATACACGTGGCTCACGCCGAGCTGCGCCAGGTAGGGCAGCACGCGAATGGCATCGTCGAAGCCGAAGCCCTTGTGGAACTGCAGGCGGTAGGTGGCCCGGGGCACGCGCGCCTGCAGCAGTGGCGCGGGCTCCGCCCCCACGCTGCGGCGCGGCCGTATCGCGCGCAGATGCCCGGCCAGGCCTTGCATGGCATCGCTTGCGGCCAGCGCGTCGATGGACGACACCAGCTTGCGACGCCAGTTCGGATGCGTGTCGATGGTGCCCGGCATGTTGGCCTGCTCCACCTCGCCGGCCACGTCTTCCAGCTGAAACACCATCAGCGCCGACGGCGCCGCGGCAAGGTATGCATGAATCGCCTGCATGGTCTTCGGCGAAGGCGTTGCAAGCGACAGCGCCTGTGCCGCTTCGTCGTCCGACAGCAGCCCTGCCTCGCGCACCGCCAGCATCAATTGAATGCGCTCCTGCGCACGACCGAGCAGTTGGGTATCGAACAGCCGGGGGTCGGGGAAAAGGCCCAGCGCCAGCCGCAGCCGGAGGTCATGGCCCGACCACCAACCCGCGAGCGTGGCGAGATCGTGCGTGCTAATGGCCACCAGCGCCGCGGGTGGATATGCCGCCGGCGGCGTGAACCCGCCGCCGTGCTGCTTCTCGAAGTAGAGCAGCCGGTAAGACAGGACATCGGCGCGCGCGAGCGCCTCGCGCATCGCGTCTTCCACCGTCCCCAGGTCTTCGCCCACAACCATGCAACGATGGCGATGGCTTTCGAGCGCCACGATGGCGAGCATCTCGTCCACCCGATAGCGAACGTATGCGCCGTCGTGCGCGGTGCGGCCCGGCGGAATCCAGAAGAGGCGCATCAGCCCCATCACATGGTCGATGCGCAGCGCGCCCGCATGGCGCATGTTCTCGCGCAGCATCTGCACGAAAGGCCGGTAGTGATGAATGCGCAGGCGGTCCGGGCGCAGCGGCGGCAGCCCCCAGTTCTGCCCGGCCGGATTGAACTCGTCCGGCGGCGCGCCGATGCTGGCGCCGACCGCGAAGCAATGCTGCGCGCCCCACGCGTCGGAGCCGCCGCGGTCCACCGAAACAGCTAGGTCTAGATAGAGCCCGATGCCCATGCCGAGCGCGTCGCAACGCTGGCCGGCGCGCGCAAGCTGGCGTTCGGCCAGCCATTGCAGGTACTGGTGGTATTGCAGGCGATCCGCATGCTGCGCCGCAAAGGCCTGCACTTCGGGCGAGTCGATCTGCCGGTAGGCCTCCGGCCATGCGAGCCAGCCCCAGCATTGCGGATCCGCCGCGGCGAAGTGGGCCTGCAGCGCTTCGAACAACGCGTGGCAGCGAAGCGCTTCGCCCTGCTCCGAAACGAAATCCAGGAAGGCTTCGCCCAGGTTGTCCGGGGCACCGGTCGATGAAAGATGGTGCGTTCTGAAGTGCTCGAAGAGCAGCTCGAGCACTTCGAACTTGGCGGCCGCCACGCCGGCATGGTCGACCAGCGGCGCCGCACGCAGTGCCGCCAGCCTGGCTTGGAACTCGGGCGACTCCACGCGTCGCCGGGCGGGTTCGCAGGCGACGAAATCGTCGACCGCCTCGACATCGATGTACAGCACGTTGAGCCGCTGCCGCGACGAAGGGCTGTAGGGGCTGGCGCGTTGCGGGTCGGTCGGGAACAGTGCGTGCAGCGGGTTCAGCCCGACCACGTCGGCGCCCTGCCCGGCCATGCTGTCGATCAGCGCCTCCAGGTCGCCGAAATCGCCGATGCCCCAGTTGCGCGGCGAGCGCAGCGCGTACAGCTGAACGGCCGGTCCCCAGACACGGCCGCCGTCGCGCACCGCGGGCGGCCGGTAGCAGCGGCCGGGCGAGGCGATGACCATGGTCTCGCCTTCGAGACCTTCGATCTGCAGCCAGTGATAGCCGGGCGCGAGCGGTTCCGTCAGGTGCAGGGTGCCGCCGCCATCCGGCTGCGGATGCGCATCGGCCTCGCCGTTGCGCAGGCGTCCTTCCTCATCGCGAAGCTGCCAGCGAAGCCTGCCCGCGAGTCGGCCCTGCGACAGATGCACGGCCCAATGCGGCGCGTGCGGTGCCACCACCAGCACCGGCGGCATGGCCGGCATGGAGAAGGGCTCGGCCGCATCGCCCGATGCGGCACCCGCTTGCACACCGAACTCGGCCAGCAACGCGGCAAGGTTTTCGGGCGTGGCCTGGCGCTGCGTTCCAAAGGCGTCGAAATAGGCGGCGGAGATGCCGTAGTGCCTGCACAGGCGTTCCAGCACATCGGCGGGCCACTGACTCGAATCATCCACCGGCCATGTCCTCCAGCGTCGCATGCACCGCGCCGCGCTCGAGCCGCAGGCCCGCGGCATCCACCGCGGCACCCGAGCTGTAGATCGCCTCGCCGCGCGGCACCGCGGCTTGCGTGGCCGGCTGTGCGCCGAAGTTGGCGAGCAAATGAAGGCGTTTGGCCGGCGCATCAGCAGCAATGCCCACCAGCTCCCATTGCACCTGCACGACACCGTTGTCACAACGATGGCTTCCCGCGCGGCGTGCGCCCGCCAGGTGCGGAACCAGCAGGCGATGGCGCACGTCGAGCAATTGCTGCATTTCGCACAACCTCGCAAAGTGCGGCCGTGTGCCGCGCTCGCGCCACCGCAGCTTCGAGGCGGTGAAGGTTTCTTCGGCATTCGGATCCGGAATGCGCGCACGGGCCGCTTCGTCCGCAAAGGCCGCAAAGCCGCCGAACTCCGCGCGCCGCCCGTCAGCCACGGCGGTGGCCAGCTCGGGACCGAAGTCGCAGAAGTACAGGAACGGCGACGACGCCGCGAACTCGTCGCCCATGAAGAGCATCGGTACGTGCGGCGAAAGGAGCACGCAGGCAAACGCCGCGCGCACCAGCACCGGGTCACCCAGCGCATGAATGCGCTCGCCGAAGGCACGGTTACCGACCTGGTCGTGGGTCTGCAGGTAAGACACGAAAGCCGTCGACGGCAACTGCGTGCTGGGTTCGCCGCGCGCCTCGCCGCCGCGGAATGCCGATGGCTGCCCCTGGTAAATGAAGCCTTCGGCCAGCGCACGCGCGAAGCGGCAGGCAGAGTCGTCGGCATAGTCCGCGTAGTAGCCGTCGCGCTCGCCGGTGGCCAGTACGTGCGCGGCGTGGTGCAGGTCGTCGTTCCACTGCGCGGTGCCCGCAACAGGGTGCCCGTTGCCGTCGCGAGCGAGCATGGAAGCCTGGTTGGCATCGTTCTCCAGCACCAGGTGCACATGCCTCTCGCGCGCCGGACCGGCGTTCAGCGCCTCGCGGATTTCCTGCACGATGTGTTTGGGGGAAGCATCGCGAATGGCATGGATTGCATCCATGCGCAGGCCGTCCAGGTGAAACTCTTCCGCCCAGTACAGCGCGTTGTGAATGAAGAAGTCGCGCACGGTGCGCGAATGGGCGCCGTCGAAGTTAATTGCGGCACCCCAGGGCGTGCGCTCTGCCGCGTTGAAGAACTCGGGGCAGCATGCGTGCAGGTAATTGCCCTCCGGCCCGAAGTGGTTGTAGACCACGTCGACCAGCACCATCAGCCCCAATGCGTGCGCGGCGCAGACCAGCGCCTTCAGGTCGTCCGGCGATCCATAGCTGGCGTCGGGCGCAAACTGCAGCACGCCGTCGTAACCCCAGTTGCGTGCGCCCGGAAAGTCCGCGAGCGGCATGAGCTCGACGGCGGTAATGCCAAGCTCCGCCAGTTCGCCAAGCCGTTCCCGCGCAGCCTGGAAGGTGCCCTCTTCGGTGAAGGTGCCGATGTGCAACTCGTAGATCACCGCCTCGTGCCAGGGGCGTCCGCGCCAGGCCGCGTCTGTCCATTCGAAGCGGCCCGGGTCGACGACCTGGCTCGGGCCATGGACGTCTTGCGGATTGAAACGCGAAGCCGGGTCGGGCATGGTGGTGCCGTCGGGCAGCCGGTAGGCATAACTGTCGCCATGGCACGCATCCGCGAGCGTGAGGCGGTGCCAACCCTCGGCGTTCCGCTTTACCGCGTGCGATGCGGCCGCTCCGCCGGCCGGCGTGTGCACGAGCACGATGCCGTCCACCGACGGCGCCCAGAGCGCAAAGTCCACGCCGCCCCCATGCACCGTAGCGCCGAAGGGCATGCGGTGGCCCCGCTTCATGGCCGCACGTCCGGCCGGCTCAGCACCACCAGCGAGCGGCACTGCAAGGGATAGGCGGGCTCCGACCAGGCGGGCGCGAGCGCGGCCACATCCTCGGTGGCGGGCGGCGGCGAGCCGCTTGCCGTGTCCAGCAACAGCCGCCAGGCACCGTAAGGCGCGGCAGGCAGCGTGAAAGAAATCTCGTCGTGGTGCGCGTTGAACAGCACCAGAAAGTCGTCGTCGTGCAGCGCTTCGCCGCGCGGCCCGCGGTCGACAATGCCGCCGCCCGACATGTACATTGCAAAGCACCTGGCGTTGGCATCGCTCCAGTCCTCGGGGCGCATCTCGGCGCCGTCGGGCTTGAGCCAGATCACGTCGGTCACGCTTTCGGCTTCCGAGGGCTTGCCGGCGAAGAAGCTGCGCCGCCGGAACGAAGGGTGGGCGCGCCGCAATGCGATGGTGCGCTCCACGAAGGTGATCAGCGCCTGCCGCTCCGGCGTGGGCGTCCAGTCGATCCAGCTGATGTCGTTGTCCTGGCAGTAGGCGTTGTTGTTGCCGTTCTGCGTATGGCCGCGTTCGTCCCCGGCCAGCAGCATGGGAACGCCCTGCGACAGCAGCAGCGTGGCCAGCAGATTGCGCTTCTGGCGCTCGCGCAGCGCCACGATCCCGGGGTCCGGCGTGGGCCCTTCCGCGCCGCAGTTCCATGAGATGTTGTGGCTGCTCCCGTCGCGGTTGTCTTCGCCGTTCGCCTCGTTGTGCTTGTCGTTGTAGGAGACGAGGTCATTGAGCGTGAAGCCGTCGTGGGCGGTAATGAAATTGATGCTCGCGTGGGGCCGCTTGCCCGACCAGCCGTACAGGTCTTCAGAGCCGGTGAGCCGCTTGCCGACCTCGCCGATCACACCTGCGTTGCCCTTCCAGAAGCCGCGCATGCCGTCGCGGTAGCGGTCGTTCCATTCGGCCCAGCCGAGCGGAAAGTTGCCCACCTGGTAGCCGCCATGGCCGAGATCCCAGGGCTCCGCAATGAGCTTGACGCGGTTGAGCGTCGGGTCTTGCCGGATCGCATCGAAGAATCCGCCGAGGTTTTCGACCTTGCCGGATTCGCGCGCCAGCGCCGAGGCGAGGTCGAATCGGAAGCCGTCGACATGCATCTCCTCGGCCCAGTAGCGCAACGAATCCATCACCAGTTGCAGGGCATGCGGATGCTCGAGGTTGACCGTGTTGCCGCACCCGGTGAAGTCGTCGTAGTAGCGCCGGTTCTCCGCGTTCACGATGTAGTAGGAGGCGTTGTCCACGCCGCGCATCGAGAGCGTGGGGCCGAGCTGGTTGCCTTCGCAGGTGTGGTTGTAGACCACGTCGAGAATCACCTCGATGCCCGCCGAGTGCAGCGTCTTCACCATGGTCTTGAACTCCTTCACCTTGCCCGAGGCGCTGTAGCGCATCTCGGGGGCGAAGTAGGCCAGCGAGTTGTAGCCCCAGTAGTTCTGCAGGCCCTTCTCGGCCAGGTGCCTGTCGTTCAGGAAACTGTGCACCGGCAAGAGCTCGACGGTGGTCACGCCCAGGCGCTTCAGGTAGTCGACCACCGGTGCGCAGCACAAGCCGCCGTAGGTGCCGCGCAATTCAGTGGGCACATCGGGGTGGCGCATGGTGAAGCCGCGCACGTGCAGCTCGTAGATCACCATGTCTTGCCAGGGTATCGACGGCCGGTGGTCGTCGCCCCAGGTGAACGCCGGCTCCAGCACGCGGCCCTTGGGCACGAGCGGCGCGCTGTCGCGGCGGTCGAACGAAAGGTCTTCGCGCTTGCTGCCCACGGTGTAGCCGTAGAGCGCGTCGCCCCAGCGCAGTTCGCCGACCAGGTCCTTCGCGTAGGGATCGACCAGCAGCTTGTGCGGATTGAAGCGGTGGCCTTCCTCCGGTTTGTAGGGCCCATGCACGCGATAGCCGTAGGCTTGCCCGGGGCGCGCCTCGGGCAGGTAGCAGTGCCATACGCCGTCGGTGCGCTCGCGAATCGGAATGCGCTGGATTTCGTGGCGGCCCTTCTCGTCGAAAAGGCACAGGTCCACGCCCTGTGCGTGTTGGGAAAAAAGCGCGAAGTTCACGCCCTCCCCGTCCCAATTGGCGCCGCGCGGGTAAGGGCGGCCCGGCCACACGGCCGTGATGGAGGGTCGTTTGCTGCGTGTCATCAAGTCGTATGTGGGAGAAAAGAACCGGGTGGAAAAGAGAAAGAAAGAAGGTCAGCAGCGAAAGTCAGCGCGGCGGCCGGTCGTCGGGCGGGCTGCCCTTGTTGACACTTCCCCCGGTACCGCCGTGGGGCTCGTTCTTCTTCGGCAAGCGGGGCCACCAGCGCTCGATCTGCTCCGCGGCCCAGTCCTTGCCGGCGAGCCCGAAAGCCAGGGCCAGCGCAAAGACCACGCCCGCCAGCACCACCAGGAAGCTCTCGCGCACGATGTCGCCGCCCACCTTGATCTGGTCCAGCGCAATCAGGATGACGAAGGCCATGACCGCATAGCGTGCGATCTGCCCCAGCAGCACGGCGTCCCGCAGTTGCGCGCCGCGAAAGTAGCTCGACACCGCCTCTCCCACGAAGCGGGCGAAATACGAACCGAAGGCAAGCACCAGCAAGGCGATGAAAAGATTCGGCACGAACCACACCATGCGCCCGAGCAGGTCGGCGATGTAGCTCAGGCCCAGGCCGTTGAACGCCACCAGCAGCGCCGCCAGAATGACCAGCCAGTAGGCCAGCACGCCGAAGAGGCTGCTGGTGTCTCCGCCCCATCCGCCCTGGCGCAGGAAGTTGTCCAGCCCCGCGCGCTCGGTCAGCACGTTGAAATTGATGGCGCGCAACGCCTTGGTGACGGCAAAGCGCACCGTTTTGGCGACAAGCCAGCCGGCGAGCACCACCACGAGTGCGATGGCCAGGCGCGGCACGAAGGCCCCGACCTGGTAGAGCATCGCGTTCAGCGGCTCCAGGTGAATGCCAAATCGGTCCATGAGTCTCTCCGGTGCGTGATTGCGGTTGCGGACAAAAGCGGCGAATGCGGCGAATGCGGCGAATGCGGTGCAAGCATCAACCGGACCGCTCCGCCTGCAGGAGCGCGAGCACGCCGTTCAGCGGTACTTGCGCCCAGTCGGCGCGGTTGTTGAGCTCGTAGCGCAGCTCATACAGCGCCTTCTCGAGTTCGAACAGCGTGAGCAGTTCGGTGTCGATGCGTGCACTGCCCTCGCCTGCAATCGCCTGCGTGTAGCCGTCCATGAAGGCCTGGCGCGACGCCTGCTCCCAGGCCGCGGCCGGCGGCGCCAGATAGGCGGCCTCTTCCACGCTCTGCGCCACGCGCCGCAGGGCCGACCAGCGTGCGTAGTTGAAAGAGCGCAGCATGCCGGCCACGTCGCGCAACGGCGAGCCCTTGGTGCGGCGCTCGTCGAAGCCGCGTGCCGGCTCGCCTTCGAAATCGATGATGACGAAATCGTTGTCCCGCACCAGCACCTGCCCAAGGTGGAAGTCGCCGTGGTAGCGGCTCTTGATGCCGCCCTGCGCTTGCGGCCTGCGCGCCGCAATGGAAGCTTGCAGCGCGTCTTCCATGGTGAGGAGCGCCTGACCGTCGATCTGTGCCGGGGCCGGCAACTGGCCGAGCCTTTCGCGCAGCAGCGAGAGCGTCGAAGTCACGTCGGACCGGGCCTGCGCCACATAGCGGGCGATGTCGTCGGCCAGCAGCGGCTCGGGTTCGAATGCCGCAGCACCGGTGCGCATCGCCAGCGCCTCGTGCAGCTCGGCCGTGCGCCGGCCCAGCGTGGCCATGAGCGCAAGGAAGCCGCCGTGCACGGCCAGCGGGTCAGGCAGCGTTCCATCGGTGGTGGCGAAATCGCGCAGGAACCGCTCCAGGTAGCCGAGCGTGTGGTCCCAGCCGTCGCCCTGGTTGGACACATACGACTGGACCATGGCCAACGTCATGGTGCGCCCATCGTTGGCGGTGTATTCGAGCGCGCCCAGCACCGGAACGCAATGCGGATAGTGCGCAACCTCGGTCAGGAAGCGGCCCATCTCCAACTCGGGGTTCAGGCCTTCGCGCAGGTGCCGGTAGCCCTTGAGGAACAGGGTTTCGTCCAGCGTGACCACCGTGTTGCTGCTTACGCCGCTCGGCCGGCCGACCGACAGGCTGGCGATGTCGGCCTCGATGGCCGCAAACGCCGCCGTCGCGCGGAACCGCAGCCGCCCATGTGCGGTTTCCAGCTCCATCCCATCGCGGATGGCCTGCAGCAGCGCGCGGCAGAAGGCTTCGTCGTAGAAGGCGTCGCCCATCAGGCCCACCTGCGCCTGCTGCCGCACCTTGGCGACCGCGGCCTGCGCCACGCCGGCCATGCGCTCTTCGTCGCGCTCTTCCCAGGCCAGCGCCAGGGGCATGAAATAGGTGGCGCCGCCGGGCGGGCCGTCAAGCTCCAGCAAGGGCAGCATCCAGCTCAGCGAACCGGCTTCCCACACGGCGTGGTCCGCCAGGCGCGCACGTTCGATGGTCGTTCCCTTCGACGCATACCAGCGCTGGATCTCGATGTGGCGCGGCAGCACCTCCTGCTCGAACTGCGCACGCATGCGCTCGGACATGCCGATGCGCCACGGCATGACGCGGTCGCGGAAGAAGCTGATCCAGCCGTCGAACAGCACCAGCGTGGGCCACTCCTGCAGCGCCACGCCCTCCTGGTGCCAGCTCGGCATTTCGGCGTCGGAGGTGAGCCTGAACCAGTAGAAGCCGTACGAAGCCAGCGTGAGCAGATACGGCAGCTCGCCGATGGGCGGAAAGGGCGCGCGGCCCAGCATCTCGATGGGCACGCGGCCCTTGAAGGCCGAGAGGTCCAACTCCACCGGCTGCGCGGCGCGCGACAGGTTGAACACCGTCAGGATGATGTCGTCGCCGTACTCGCTCAGGTAGGCCAGGATCTTTCGGTTGCCCGGCTTCAGAAAGCGCCGCTTGCCGCGGCCGAAGGCATGGCTGGTCTTGCGCACGGCCAGCATGCGCTTGGTCCAGTTGAGCAGCGAACTGCTGTCGCGCGCCTGCGCCTCCACGTTGAGCGCCTCGTAGCCGAACATCGGGTCCATGATGGGCTGCAGGTACAGCCGCTGCGGGTCAGCGCGCGAAAAGCCGGCGTTGCGGTCCGGGCTCCATTGCATGGGGGTGCGCACGCCGTTGCGGTCGCCCACGAACACGTTGTCGCCCATGCCGATCTCGTCGCCGTAGTAGATGATGGGCGAGCCCGGCATCGACAGCAGCATGCCGTTCATGAGCTTGACTCGGTCGACGTCGTTCTCCATCAGCGGCGCCAGCCGCCGCCGTATGCCCAGGTTGATGCGCGCGCGCAAGTCGGCGGCATACATGGTGTACATGTAGTCGCGCTCCTTGCTGGTCACCATCTCGAGCGTGAGCTCGTCGTGGTTGCGCAAGAAGATGGCCCACTGGCAGCCCTCGGGAATGTCCGGCGTCTGCTGCATGATCTCGACGATGGGGTGCCGGTCTTCCTGCGCAATGGCCATGTACATGCGCGGCATCAGCGGAAAGTGGTACGCCATGTGGCATTCGTCGCCGTCGCCGAAATACTCGCGCACATCCTCCGGCCACATGTTGGCCTCGGCCAGCAGGAAGCGGTTCTTGTACTGCGCATCGATGGCGGCGCGCACCTTCTTGATCACCGCGTGGGTCTCGGGCAGGTTCTCGTTGCTGGTGCCATCGCGCTCCACCAGGTAGGGAATGGCGTCGAGCCGGAAGCCGTCCACGCCCATGTCGAGCCAGAAGCGCATCACCTTGAAGATGGCCTCCAGCACGGCGGGGTTGTCGAAGTTCAGGTCCGGCTGGTGGCTGAAGAAGCGATGCCAGTAGTAGGCCTTGGCCACCGGGTCCCAGGCCCAGTTCGAGGTCTCCGTGTCGGTGAAGATGATGCGCGTGCCCTGGTAGATCTGGTCGGTGTCGCTCCACACGTAGAAGTCGCGCTCGGGCGAGCCGGGCGGGGCGCGGCGCGCGGCCTGGAACCAGGAATGGTCGCTCGAGGTGTGGTTGATGACCAGCTCGGTAATCACCCGCAGCCCGCGTTCGTGCGCGGCGTCGAGCATCTCGCGGAAGTCGTCCAGCGTGCCGTACTGCGGGTTCACGTCTTCGTAGGCGGAGATGTCGTAGCCATCGTCGCGCAGCGGCGAGGGATAGAACGGCATCAGCCAGATGGTGTTGACGCCCAGCTCCTTCACGTAGTCGAGCTTGGCCGTCACGCCCTTGAAGTCGCCGATGCCGTCGTTGTTGGAATCGAAAAACGCCTTGACGTTGAGCTGGTAGATCACCGCGTCCCGGTACCACAGCGGATCGTCGCTGATGTCGATCTCGACCGTTTCAAGCGCAATGTGGGAGACAGGTGCATTCATGGGCGCGGCCTTACAGGAAATAGTCGAAGTCGCGCTCGTCGCCATGGCGCCGCCGCACCACGAAGATGTGTGCGGGCACGCTGTGCGGATCGAGCCGGATGAAGTGCCATCCGCCCTGCCAGATGAAGCGCTGCCCGCTCAGCAGGTCGTGCATCTGGAACGCGCGGGTGCGATCGATGCCCACGCTCTGCGGGTCGAATTCGAGCCAGCCCGACTGCACGTTGTGCGGGTCGAGGTTCACCACCGTCACGATCACGTTGTCGCCGCTCTCGGACACCTTGGCATAGGCCAGCAGCTGGTCGTTGTCGATCTGGAGAAACCGCAGGCTGCGGTCCCACTGCAGTGCGGAGTTTTCACGGCGGATGCGGTTCACCCGGGCGATGAACGGCGCCAGGCTGCCGGGGTCGTCGTGGTTCCAGTGGCGCAGCTGGTATTTCTCGGAGTCGAGGTATTCCTCGCTGCCGTGCGTGCGCGGCAGGTGCTCGCGCAGCTCGAAGGCCGGCCCATAGATGCCGTAGTTGGCCGACAGCGTGGCGGCGAGCACCAGCCGCGCCATGTACACGGAAGGTTCCCCGCCCTGCAGCTGCTCGTGCAGGATGTCGGGCGTGTTCGGCCACACGTTGGGCCTGAAGTAGTCGATGCCGGGCGCGGTGGAAAGCTCGGTGAAGTACTCGGTCAGCTCCTGCTTGGTATTGCGCCATGTGAAGTAGGTGTACGACTGCGAAAAGCCGAGCTTCGCCAGCCGATGCATCACCTTGGGCCGCGTGAAGGCCTCGGCAAGAAAGATCGCCTCCGGGTGCTCGCGCCGGATTTCCCCTATCGCCCATTCCCAGAACGGAAAGGCCTTGGTGTGCGGGTTGTCGACGCGGAAGATGCGCACGCCCTCGCCTATCCAGTGCTCGATGACGCTGCGCAGCTCTGCCCACAGGCCTCGCCAGTCTTCGCTCTCGAAGTTGAAGGGGTAGATGTCCTGGTACTTCTTGGGCGGGTTCTCCGCGTATTGCACGCTGCCGTCGGGACGCCAGCGAAACCAGTCGGGGTGCGCCTTCACGTAGGGGTGGTCGGGCGCGCACTGGAATGCGATGTCCAGCGCAATCTCGAGCCCGTGCGCCGCGGCCTGTGCGTAGAGATGGCGAAAGTCTTCCGCCGTGCCGAGGGCCGGCAGAATGGCCTTGTGGCCGCCCTCCGCCGCGCCGATGGCCCAGGGGC
Source organism: Variovorax paradoxus (assembly GCF_040544635.1). Classification (GTDB taxonomy): domain Bacteria; phylum Pseudomonadota; class Gammaproteobacteria; order Burkholderiales; family Burkholderiaceae_C; genus Variovorax; species Variovorax paradoxus_R. The sequence continues at coordinate 337,611 of NZ_JBEPKJ010000005.1, read as the reverse complement.
TGCCGACATCGTCGGGGCCGCTGGCCAGCGCGTTGTTCGGCCCCTTGCGCTGCACGCGGCCGACGGGGTGAATCGGCGGAAAGTAGAGCACGTCGAAACCCATGGCCGCGATGGCCGGCAGGCGGGCTTCCACGTCCTTGAAGGTGCCGTGCACCCCGGGCGTCGGGCTCGCCGAACGCGGGAAGAGTTCGTACCAGGTGCTGAAGCGCGCGCGTTCGCGCTCGGCCTCCAGCGGCAGCTCGACCGGGTAGCGCACCTCGTGCCGGCGGTCGGGGTGGCGGCGCGCGAGCATGGCAAGCTCTTCGTCCAGCGCCAATGCCTTGAGGGTCGACACCTCCGTGGCGGGATGGGCTGCAACGGCATCGAGCTCGGTGGCCCAGCGTGCAAGCGCCTGCCGGTCCGCGCCTTCGGCCCGCTCGGCGGCCGCAGCCACCTCGAGTGCGCCCACCTGCGATGCAATGCGCACGTCGTCGGCCTCGACGCGGCGCGCCATCTCGCTGCGCCACGATTCGAAGGGGTCGACCCACGCCACCACGGTGTAGAAGTAGCGCCCGAGCGCGGGCGGCGAGAAGGCGGCTTCCCACACGTCGTTGACGAGCAGCTTCATCGGCACCTCGCGAAACTCGGTCTTGTCGTGCGCGCGCCAGCACAGCTGCACGCGCAGCACGTCGTGGCCGTCGGTAAAGCAATGCGCCTTCACGCGCACCATTTCTCCCACGATGCATTTGACCGGGAAGCGGCCGTTGTCCACCGAAGGCAGGACGGTGTCGATCACCGCGCGCCGGTCGCCGTGGGGCGCATCGGGCATTCTGGAAGCTACGGGCGTCTGCGGAATGGCGAACAGTTTTTTCATGATGGCCGGTGTTCGAGAATCAGCGTGGAGAGCGGCGGCAAGGTCATGCACACAGACTGCATGCGGCCATGCGCGCGCACCGGTGCGGACTCGACGCCGCCCAGATTGCCCCAGCCTGAACCGCCGAACTCCACCGCGTCGGTGTTGATGAGTTCGTGCCAGGAGCCGCCCTGCGGCACGCCCAGCAGGTAGTTGGTGCGCGGCACCGGCGTCATGTTGCTGACCACCAGCAGCGGCGGATGTCCGTCACGCGCCTTGCGCACGAAAGCGAACACGCTGCGCTCGGCGTCGTCCGCCACGACCCATTCGAAGCCCGAGGCGGTGAAGTCCTGTTGGTAGAGCGCGGGTGCGCCGCGGTACACCCGGTTGAGCTGCGCAACCAGCCGCTGCAACCCCGAGTGCCCTTCGAGATCGCATACCCACCACTCGAGTTCGCCGTCGTGCGTCCATTCGCGCCGCTGCCCGAACTCGCCGCCCATGAACAGCAGCTTCTTGCCGGGGTGTGCCCACATGAACCCGAACAACGCGCGCAGGTTGGCGAACTGCTGCCAAGGGTCGCCAGGCATCTTGCCGAGCAGCGAGCCCTTGCCGTGCACCACCTCGTCGTGCGAGAGCGGAAGCACGAAGTTCTCGTGAAACGCATACACCAGCGAGAACGTCATCTTGTGATGGTGGTGCTTGCGGTGGACGGGCTCTTCCTTCATGTAGGCGAGCACGTCGTGCATCCAGCCCATGTTCCATTTCTCGCCGAAACCCAGGCCGTCCATGTCCGTTGGGCGGGAGACGCGCGGCCACGCGGTCGACTCCTCGGCCACGGTGATGGCGTCGGGGTGCTCGCGGTAGACGGCGCGGTTCAGCGTTTGCAGGAAATCGATGGCCTCGAGGTTCTCGCGGCCGCCGTGCCGGTTGGGAATCCACTCGCCGTGCTTGCGCGCGTAGTCGAGGTACAGCATCGACGCCACCGCATCGACCCGCAGCCCGTCGAGGTGGTAGCGGTCGAGCCAGAAGAGCCCCGACGACACCAGAAAGCTGCGCACTTCCGGCCGGCCGTAGTTGAAGATGCTCGAATTCCACTCCGGGTGAAAGCCCTGCCGCGGATCGGCATGCTCATAAAGGTGCGTACCGTCGAAATACGCGAGCCCGTGCTCGTCGGTGGGAAAGTGCGAAGGCACCCAGTCGAGCAGCACGCCGATGCCGTTCTGGTGCAGGTGATCGACCAGGTACATGAAGTCCTGCGGCGATCCGAAACGCGCCGTGGGCGCGAAGTAGCCGGTGGTCTGGTAACCCCAGGAGCCATAGAACGGGTGCTCCGTCACCGGCATGAGCTCCACGTGCGTGAAGCCCATGTGCTTCACGTAGGCCGCGAGTTCATGGGCGATTTCGCGGTAGCCCATGAAAAGGCCGTCACGCCGCCGCCAGGAGCCCAGGTGCACCTCGTAGACGGACATCGGCGCGTCGAGCGCGTTGCGCGCTCCGCGCGTGGCCATCCATTCGGCGTCGTTCCATGCGTAGGAAAGTTCACAGATGCGCGAGGCCGTGGCGGGCGGGTGTTCGGCGCAGAACGCGAAGGGGTCGGCCTTGTCGACCACATAGCCCCCGTGGCGCGAGCGGATGCGGTACTTGTAGGCCTGACCGGGCGCCGCGTGGGACGCGTGGCCCTGCCAGATGCCCGTGCCGTCCGGCGACGGTGCCAGCGGGTCGGCATCGCCGGACCAATGGTTCCAGTCGCCGACCACCGCAACCGACTCCGCGTTGGGCGCCCACACCGCGAACCGGGCGCCACCCTCTTTCGATGGATGGCAACCCAGAAGGTCGTACAAGCGGGAATGCGTTCCTTCGCGGAACAGATAGGCGTCTTGCGCCTCGGGTTCCGATAGCGGCTGGGTCAGTGGCACCAGTGTTCCTTGCTTGCATGAAGGCCAGCGACCGGGTGTCCAACGGAACACGCTTTCGGCATCTACAAGCCCTGAGCACACAATTTGCAAAGAATTCGGGCTCAGCGGGTAAGGCTTAAACCGCCTTGCGGTGTCGGAGAGTTCCCCGTAACTCGATGAGGGACAAAAATAGCCGCGCCGTGCGCGCGGCTATTTCAGGCCGCGAACGAGGGGGCCGACACCGAGGTTTGCGAGGTTTGCGCGCCCGCCGATCTGGAATAGGCGCGCCGGGAAAAGTCATCCACGGTCAGAACGATGGGCCGTTTCGGATTGGCGCGGTACCTCTGGAGCGCGGCAGCACCGATGACATCGAAGTGCGTCCTGCATATTTCAAGCAACCGGTCGCCGAGTTCTCCGGTTCCGAACACGTCGTGCAGCGTTTCTTCCGAAATCTGCGCGATGATCCGCGCGCCGTCGGGTCCGTCGGGGTAGATCGCAAAACGGACGGCGGCCGTGTCAAAGCAGTAAATGCCTTCGAAGTCCATGTCTGTCTCCTGATGAATTTTTCGCTTGCGTGAGCGAATCGGATTCAGCACGGAACCATGCATCCGGCGGCATGGATTTCCGCGCATGTTCCGGAAGGATGCGGCCTACAGGCCTCGAGGGGAACGGGAATCGTGGCCTCGCGGGTAAGACTTGCTGCAATGCATTTCTGAAGCACTTTTCGCCGGGCCGGCCCTGCAAAAAACCCCCTCTTGAAAACGCGCCGGCAGCGCCTATTTCGCTGATCGGAAGCGCTGGAGAGGCCTCCGGCGCTCCGTTCATCAACGTTCGAATGGAGGTTTTCGCCATGTACCGATCCTTGTTTCCGCGCGACATGTTCGCCGAGATGGATCGCCTGCAGCGCGAGATGCAGCAGGCCTTCGATCTGTCTCCGACCATCCGCGGCTTCGGCCGCAACGGCTTCCCTGCACTGAACGTCGGCGGTACGCCGCAGACCGTGGAGATCTACGCGTTTGCGCCCGGTGTCGAGCCGTCCAGCCTGGAAGTCCACCTGGAGCGCGGCCTCCTCACCATCGCCGGCAAGCGCGGCAATGCGCTGCCCGAGGGCGATGCCAAGGCGGCCGTTCACATCAACGAGCGCTTCGAGGGCGCATTCCGCCGGGTGCTGACCTTGCCCGACGATGCCGACCCCGACGCGGTACAGGCCAAGTACCGCGACGGCGTACTGCACATCACCGTGCAGCGCCGCGCTTCGTCGCAGCCCCGGCGCATTGCCGTTCAGTGAAACAGAAGAAAGGAGAGACGATCATGAACAGCACCACATCGCCTCGCGTCGCCGAATCGCAGGAGCTCGCCCGGAAAGACGGGGCGCGCTATCCGCGCTACAGCGACGCAGCCCTGACGCCCCCGGTAGACGTGATCGAGGACAGCGGCGGCATCACGCTCTTCGCCGACCTGCCCGGTGTCTCGCGCGAGAAGCTCGGCCTGCACGTTGCCTCCGACACGCTGACCATCGAGGCCGAGTCCGACCTGGGGGTGCCGCAGGGCCTGGAATCCAGCCATACGGAAGTGGGCCTGGGCCGCTTCCGCCGCGTGTTCACCCTGAGCAAGGAACTGGACACGGGCGCCATCTCGGCGGAACTCAAGCAGGGTGTGCTGAAGCTGCGCATTCCGAAAGCGGAACACGCCCAGCCGCGGCGCATCGAGATCCAGGCGGCCTGAGCCCGAGAGCAGCCTGGGCAACCGAGATGCGTAAGCCGGATGCCTAGCGGAAGCGTTGGCAGAGCACGCCTACGCCGATGTGCGCATCTCCCTACAGCCCCCATGCGCCGGCAAAAATAAGGTGGCCGCAAGGACACCGAAATGGCTTTCGAGTTTTTCAGAGACCGGCAGCATGCGGGCCGCGTGCTCGCTCAAAAGCTGGCCGACCATGCAGACAACCCGGGCGTGATCGTGCTGGCCCTGCCGCGCGGCGGCATGCCGGTGGCCTACGAGGTGGCCCGAGCACTCCACGCACCACTCGATGTGCTGGTGGTGCGCAAGCTGGGCGTTCCGGGACACGAGGAGTACGCCATGGGCGCCATTGCGGGCGGCGGCGAGCGCGTGCTCGACAGCGACCTCGTTCGGGACCTTGGCATCGGTGCCAGGGCGGTCGATGAAGTGGTGCGTGCCGAAGAGCGCGAGCTCGAACGGCGAGAGCACGCCTACCGCGGCGAGCGGCCCGCGCCCGATCTGCGCAGCCGCGTCGTGATCCTCGTCGACGACGGGCTTGCCACGGGCGCGACCATGCGCGTTGCCGTACGCGCCGTGCGCCGGCAGGCGCCTGCCAGCATCGTCGTGGCCGCGCCTGTTGCGTCGCCCGAAGCCTGCGAACTCTTGCGCAGCGAGGCTGACGAAGTGGTTTGCGCCGAAGTACCTGCCGCTTTCCTGGGCGTCGGCCGGTGGTATCTCGATTTTTCGCAGACGAGCGACGAGGAAGTCTGCAGCCTGCTTGAAAAAGCGAGCCGCCGCCGCACGAGGCATCGCCCGCGCTCTCCAGCCTGAGGACCTTGCACGATGAAGCCGTCCCGCATTTCGAAAGAGACGGAAGCGCTGCGCGCCGCGGCTCTCGCGATGGACGGATCCGCGAGCGACCATGACGCCCTGCTCGACCTGATCGGCGATGCGCACTACGTGCTGCTCGGCGAAGCCTCGCACGGCACGCACGAGTTCTACGCCGAGCGCGCGAACATCACGCGGCGCCTGCTGGCCGAGAAGGGCTTCAACGCCGTGGCCATCGAAGGCGACTGGCCCGATGCCTATCGCGTCAACCAGTATGTAAGAGGCCTCGGCGACGATGCCGGCGCATCCGATGCGCTGGCAGGCTTCCGGCGCTTTCCCACCTGGATGTGGCGCAACGAAGATGTCGCGAGCTTCGTCGAATGGCAGCGCGCCTTCAACGACGCCGGGCCGCCGCAGGGGAAAACGGGCTTCTACGGACTCGACCTTTACAGCCTGTTGGGCTCGATAGAAGCCGTGCTCGCATACTTCGACCAGACCGACCCCGATGCGGCAAGGCTCGCGCGCGAACGCTACGGCTGTTTCGACCGCTTCGGCGATCGCGGGCAGGTCTACGGCCTGATGGCCGGCCTCGGCAACGCGCCCTCCTGCCGGCAGGAGGTGGTCGACATGCTGCTCGAAATGCGACGCGCCGCCGGCGAGGCATGGCGCAGCGGCAACACGGCCAACGAGGAAGACGCCTTCAATGCCGAGCAGAACGCACGCCTGATCAAGAATGCCGAGGCGTATTACCGCTCGATGTACCTGAGCGACGTGTCCTCATGGAACCTGCGCGACCGGCACATGGCCGAGACACTGGGCGAGGTCGAGCGCCACCTGTGGCGCGGCAGCGAGCGCCCGAAGATCGTGGTGTGGGCCCACAACTCGCACCTGGGCGACGCGCGGGCCACCGAAATGGGCGAAGAGCGCGGCGAGCTCAACGTGGGCCAACTGGTGCGCGAACGCCAGGGCCGCGACGCGGTGCTGGTGGGCTTTACCACCCACACCGGCACTGTGATGGCGGCCTCCGACTGGGGAGCCGCCGCAGAGCGCAAGCAGGTCGCTCCCTCGCGGCCCGACAGCTACGAGAGCCTCATGCACGAGACCGGGCTAGAGCGCTTCATGCTGCCCCTGCGCGGCGAAGGGAGCCATTTCTTCGCGTTGCAGCAGCAGCGGCTCGAGCGGGCCATCGGCGTCATCTACCGGCCGGAGACCGAACGGCAGAGCCACTACTTCTTCGCGCGCTTGCCGGTGCAGTTCGATGCACTGCTGCACATAGACCGGACCCGCGCGGTCGAGCCTCTGGAGCGCGATGCGGCGCCGAGCGACGCCGAGGTGCCTGAAACCTATCCGTCCGGCAAGTAGCCGCATCGGTTGCCGCGCTCTCGAACGCGGCGAGGCGTGACCGCGCGCCGGCAACGCACCGAGAGACCTATGGGGGATTGCGCGCAGGACCGAAAACCCCGCTTCTGACACACTACGCACGCAACGCGGGGATTCCATCGCAATGCCTGTCCACGCCAATGAACTCATCAGGTCTACGGAACATTCGCATCAGCTTGAATACGCGCCTCGGCCTCGGCGTTGCCGCGGTAGTCCTGGCGGCCACGTTCGCGATTGGCACGGTGGCCCTGCAGCTCGTCAAGGCCAGCATGAAGGCCTCGATCGAAAGCGAAGAGTTCGCGCGGTTGTCGGCCGTTGCAAATACAGTCAATCAAAAGTTCGTCAGCCGGCGCACCTTGCTGGAGACCTTTGCCGACAGCGTGGAGTCGAATGACTTCGCGGATGCGGCGGCGCTGCAAGCCTTCCTCGAAAAGCATCAGTCGCTGCGCAAGGCCTTCAGCAATGTCGCATTCTTCACAGCCGACGGAGACCTGATCGCCAGCCTGACCGGTGCGCAGCAGCCCGGCAGGGTGAGCATCAAGGACCGCCCGTACTTCCAGGAAACGGTCACCTCCAAGACCAGCGTCATCTCCGAGCCTTACCTCAACCGGCTCAGCGGACTGGCACAGGTTGCCGTTACCGAGCCGGTGCTGGACCCCGCTGGCAACGTGAAGTACGTGATCTCGGGCGCCATCAACCTGAAGGAGCGGAACCTCCTGGGCGAACTCTCCGAGGTGAAGTTCGGCGAAACCGGCTATTTGTTCATCACCAGCGCGGACGGCGTGGTCATCGACCATCCGCGCACCGAACTCATCATCAACCAGACGGGCTTGAAGGGCGTCGGCAATCCCGAGATCGACCGCCCGATGGACGGCTACGAAGGCGTGGCCGAAGGCGTCAACCATGCGGGTGTGCACGGCCTGTACGCCTTCAAGCGCATTCAGCAGACGAACTGGATGCTCGGGGCGATGTACCCGAGCGCCGAAGCCTTCGCGGGGATCAATGCCATCGAGCGCGCGGCCTGGGTCGGAGCGCTGGTGCTCGGGGTGCTGGCGGGCGCCGTTGCACTGGCCGTGGTGAGCTGGCAGCTCAGGCCGCTCAAGTATCTGCACCGGCACATGCTGGACGTGGACAACGCTGCACTGGAAAGCGCCGGGCCGCGCACATACGCTCGCGACGAGATCGGCGATCTTGCGCGAACCTTCGACGAGCTGATGCGGCTGCGCAAGTCGAGCGAGAAATTCCTGCGCGACATTACCGACAACCTTCCCGCGATGGTGTCGCACGTGGATGCGCAAGGCCGCTACACCTTCGTGAACGCGCCGCTGTGCAAGAAGCTCGACCGAGGCGCGGCGCAACTCATCGGGCGGACCGCGAAGGTCACCGGCGAAGACGAGGCGCTGGATGCCGCCGTTCGCCGCGTGCTGACGGGCGAAGCCGTGAGCTTCGAAGCCCGGGGCGATGCCCGCCACGGCGAGCAGGACCGCTTCTTTCAGACCGAGCTGATTCCCGACCGCGACCAGGACGGACAGGTTCGCGGCTACTACGCCATGACCTCCGACGTGACCGAGCGCAAGCGCATCGAAATGAGCCTTGCGCACAGCGAGGCACAGGTCCGCATCATTGCGGACAACATCCCTGCACTGGTGTCGCATGTCGATTCGTCGCTGAAATACACCTTCGTCAATGCGAAAGTCAAGGCGCTGCACAAGGGCAGAGCCCTTGTCGGCCAACTGATGCCGGAGGTTCGCGGCCGGGGGGATTTCGCGCTGGTTGCCGACTCTTACCAACGCGCGCTCGCCGGCGAAACGGTGGTCATCGAGAAGTCCGGCGATCCGGCAATAGGCATCGGGGACCGGACATTCAAGGCGCACTACGTCCCCGACAAGGACGCGAACGGCGTGGTGCAAGGCGTGTTCGCCATGACCTTCGACATCACCGACGAAGTGAACATACGCAAGGCCCTGACCGAACAGGAAAAACGGCTGCGCGATGTCACCGACAACATTCCGGCGCTGGTGGGCTACTTCGACACCGACGAAAACTGCCTTTTCGCGAACGTGCGGGCGCGGCGGATGGCCGGCCTGGACGACGGCCCGCTTGCCGGCATCGACCTGCGCCGGGCGGTAGGCGACGTGGTGTACCAGCAGCAGCTGCCCTATCTCTCCATGGTGCGCGAAGGCAACGCGGTGCGGTTTCCGGTGCGGGCGCCGCTGCACGGCAAGACCGGCTACTTTCAGGTCAACCTGATTCCAGACAAGGACCTGGACGGCAAGTTCCTGGGCTTCTATCTCATGACCTTCAACATCACCGCGCTGAAAAAAGCGGAGCTGCGGCAGGCCGAAAGCGAGATGCGGCTGCGCACCATCACCGACAACCTGCCGGCGCTGATCACCTACATCGACCGCGAGGAAAAAATCACCTTCGCGAACGCCACCTACCGCGAATGGCTGGGCGTGGAGCCCACCGCGATATTGGGCCATCACATCAGCGATGTCGCGGGCCCCGAGCTGTATCTTTCGCGCAAGCCCATGATCCAGCGCGCGCTGGCGGGCGAGCGGGTCGAGTTCGAGGCGCAGACCCGGACGAAGGACGGACAGCGCATCACCCGCGTGAGCTATGTGCCCGACACCGGGCCCGACGGCATCACGCGCGGCATCTTTTCGCTGAGCCTCGACATCAGCGCATTGAAGGCGGTGGAGCGCAAGCTGAGCGACCTGGCGCGTGTCGACACGCTCACCGGCCTTGCGAACCGGCTCGCGTTCAACGAGTTCCTGCCCGGCGCCATCGCCCGCGCGCAGCGCACGGAAAGCGCACTGGCGGTGCTGTTTCTCGACGTCGATCACTTCAAGACCATCAACGACACGCTCGGCCATGCGACCGGCGACGGCGTGCTGATGGAATACGCCCGCCGCCTGCTGGCCAGCGTGCGAAACACCGACACCGTGGCACGACTTGCCGGCGACGAGTTCGTGGTGGTGCTGGAAAACCTGCACACGCGGGAAGCCGCCGCGGCCATTGCACGGAAGATCGTCGATCAGATCGGCGGCACGGCATTCGACATCGACGGGCAGGGCCTGCGCGTCACCACCAGCGTCGGCGTGGCGTTTCAGGCGGCAGGCGAAATATCCGCCACGGCTTCGGAGCTGCTGGCGCATGCCGATGCCGCGCTGTACCGCGCAAAGTCCGCGGGGCGCAACACCTTCGGGTTCTCGGATTGATGCGCTTCAAACTGAGAACTTTGGTAGTGATGCCACATGGCCACGAGGCTTGGCACGCGGTGCGCTCCTGCTGACAAGCCTGCCCCGGCCCCCCAGAATGGGCGCATAGGAGATCCAACTACATGTCCCCCACCGAAGTCGTCACGCCCGAGCAGTTGCTGCATGCACTGGAGGTTCAAAGCCGCATGCCCATCTTGCGCATCGGCCAGGCACTGATGGCTCTGGGCGCGATCACGGACGAGCAGCTGCGTGCGGGCCTGGAGCAGCAGCAGCTCGACCGCAGCGTGCCGCTCGGCGAAACGCTGGTTCGCATGGGCGCGGTAACCCGGGAGCAGCTGAAGACCGCGCTGGTGCGCAAGATGGGCTATCCCCTCGTGGACCTGCACGTGTTCCCGGTCGCGGTCGACGCCTTGCGCACCATCAGCCATGCGGTCGCCCGGCGTCTGCAGGTCATGCCGCTGATGATCCACCAGGGCCGCCTGATCCTTGCCCTGGACGATCCGGCCGGCCGCCATGCCGCGATCGACGAAGTGGAGTTCATCTCGCAGATGAAGGTGGTGCCGGTGATCGGCGAATGCCTTGTTCTGGACACCGTGCTCTACAAGGCCTACGGAAAGATCGGGAACGACACCCTCGACCCGACCATCGTCCATGACCCCTCGCGGCCGCTCGACTTCGACTTCAGCGTGGCGGGCACCAGCGAGCTGCTGGTCACCCTCGAAAAGGAACGCCCCGTTCACGTCGCCGAAGAAGAAAGCATCGAGCAATCGGACAACTCCCTGGTGCGAATGATCAACAGCATGATCGTCGACGCGCACCGCGAGGGGGTGTCCGACATTCACATCGAAAGCTATCCGGGCAAGGAAAAGACCCGCATCCGCTTTCGCCGCGACGGGCGCCTGCACACCCACCTGGAGCTGCCGGCCAGCTACCGCAATGCGGTGGTCGCGCGCGTGAAGATCATGTGCGACCTGGACATCAGCGAAAAGCGCAAGCCGCAGGACGGGAAGATCAATTTCGCCAAGTATTCGCCGCAGCACCGCATCGAGCTGCGCGTGGCCACCATCCCGACCAGCAACGGGCTGGAGGACGTGGTCATGCGCATTCTGGCTTCGGCCAAGCCGATTGCACTCGACAAGCTCGGCCTCTCGGAGCGCAACCTCTCTGAGTTCACGAAGGCGGTGGAGCGGCCCTACGGCATGGTGCTGTGCGTCGGCCCCACGGGCTCGGGCAAGACCACCACGTTGCACTCGGCGCTCATGCACATCAACACGCCGGAGCGAAAGATCTGGACGGCCGAAGACCCCATCGAAATTACCCAGCCGGGGCTGCGCCAGGTCCAGGTCAACCCGCGCATCGATTGGACCTTTGCCAAGGCGCTGCGGGCGTTCGTGCGCGCGGACCCCGACGTGATCATGGTCGGCGAAATCCGCGACGAGGAAACCGCCAAGACGGCCATCGAAGCCTCGCTGACGGGCCACCTCGTGCTCTCGACGCTGCACACCAACAGCGCCCCCGAAACGGTGACCCGGCTCCTCGATATGGGAATGGATCCGTTCAACTTCGCCGACTCTCTGCTGGCGGTGCTGGCGCAGCGGCTGGTGCGCCGTCTTTGCACCCACTGCATCACCAGCCGGCCGATGCGCCCCGAAGAAGTCGAGGAGCTGCTGGCCGACTACATGCACTCGTTCGCCGCGCACGACACACCGGCCGAACGCGAGGCGGTGCGCCATGGCTGGCACCGCAACCATGGACGGGACGGCCAGTTGCTGAATTTTGCGAGCACCGGATGCAAGCACTGCGACAACACCGGTTTCAGCGGCCGCGTCGGCATTCACGAGCTGATGGTGATTTCAAGAACGCTGCGCCGCCTGGTCCAGGGCGGAGCCCGTGCTGAAGAACTTCAGGAAACCGCCTTGCGGGAAGGCATGCGCACCCTGCGCCAGGACGGCATCGAGAAGGTTCTTGCGGGGAAGACCACCATCGAGGAGGTCCGCGCGACCAGCAACGTCTGAGTTCAGCGCCACACGCGGCGGTGGTGCATCACCGGTGCATCACGGCCTGACCGCGCATCATGGATGCGGTCAGGCAGCATCCCATGCCACCGCCGGCAGCATCGCAATGGCAGGCCTGGCAAACAGGTAACCCTGGAACAGGCCCACGCCCATCGCCCGGAGCGCGTGCACTTCTTCCGAGCTTTCGACGCCTTCCGCCACCACCCGGATGCCAAGTTCGCAGCAGGTGCCGACAAAGCCCTTCACGATGCTGAGCCGGACCGGGTCGTTGTGGATGTTGCGCACCAGGCCCATGTCGACCTTCACCACGTCAGGCTGGAAGCCCGCCAATAGTTCGAAGCCCGCAAACGCGGCACCGAAGTCGTCGATGGCGGAGGTGAAGCCGTGGACCTTGTGGGCGTCGAAGGCGGCGGCAAGCCCCGGCAGGTCGGCCACGCGTTCGACTTCGGTAATTTCGAACATCAGGCGGTGCACCGGAAAGTTGCAGCGCCGGGCCGCGACCATAGCGGTATGGAAGCACTCGGTCTGCCCGGAGATGTCGTTGGGCAAGACGTTGAGGCTGAGCTTCGACTCCATGCCCAGCGCGGAAGCCGTTTCGATGGCCTTCACGCGGCAAGCCTCATGAAACGCGTACCGGTTCCGCGGGTTCACGCGCGAGAGCACTTCGAGCGCCCCTTCCCCGGAAGTGCCGCGCACCAGGGCTTCGTGCGCAAAGATTTCCCGCCGCTCGAAATCCACAATTGGCTGAAAAGCCATGACGAACCCGGCGTCGAGGCCTGGAAAGCTGGCATTTGCCATTAGGTCGATGGTCACTGGCGTGGATCTCGCTGGGAGGGGCTTTTTATTAATTACTTCGACCTACAAGGTCACATAATAGTGCGTAAATGTAACCCGTCCATTATCCGATGCCCTTTTGAGCCAACTGGCGAGTGCGTTCGGCAGTGGCCAGCCTCTTGGCTTCATCGTAGCCATGCGCCTTGATGGAGAACGCCTTGCTCACGCTGCCCTTGCCTGCGGTGTAGGTAATTGCCAGCCAATAACCGGGATGGTCCGGCTGCGGCTGCTTGAAGTGCACGCCGCTGACGCCGCTGGAGTTCGACTTGCGAATGATCTCGGATCGGGAACGCTTGGGCGGACCCGCAACGGCAGGCGATGCGGCCCCGGCCTTCCTGATGGCCTCTTCGGCCGGGTGCAGCGCGGCAAGGCCGGTCATGCGCTCCAGCTGCCTTGCGCGCTCCTGAATGGCCAGGTTGCGTGCCGCATCGCCCCAGCTTTGAATCGGAAAGTTGGCGCGCAATATTTCTTCCGCCGCGATGTAGGTCTTGGCGAGCCACGACAGCCCTCTTCCGTCGGGCGACACCAGGCAGAAGACGCCCGGCACGCCCGTGGTGTTGCTGGCCCGGAGTTTTTCCGCCCGCTCGCGCCGCGTGACCGGCGGCACGCTTTTCACGACGGCGTCGCGCCATTCCTGGGCGCGCCGCAGCGCATGCTCGGCGCCGCCGTAGCTGGCCTTGCCGAACTGCTGGAAATACCGGATCCCGCTTCTGACAATAGAGACCTCGAAGCCCCAGGGGCGGGCATAGATCCCGTACATGGGGGCTGGATTGGGAACACCTTTTGGCATTGACGGATACCTGCCGCTCGGCAGTTCTGCTTGCTGACCGGCTCCCTGATTGGCATTGCCATTTCGCCGAACCCGCGCACCTGGCATGCCGATGCATGGGCCGCGAACGAGAGGCGCCAAGTCTTCTTCTAAAAAGGATTCTAGGCGCCGCACTGCAGGCCATGCGTGGTCGATACGGCGGTGTTTGCAAGCGTCGGTACGCATGGTTCAGGCCGTCATGGGCAGGTCGAGTTCGACCCAGGCCGGCGCGTGATCGCTCGCGCCCGGGCGGCCGCGCACCTCGCGGTCGACGTTGGCATCGACCAGCAAAGGCGCGAGCTCTTCATTCAACAGCAGGTGGTCGATGCGCAGCCCCGCGTTGCGCGGCCAGCGGTTGCGCCAGTAGTCCCAGTAGGTGTAGATCGCCTCGCCGGGATGGCGGACGCGAATGGCATCCGTCCACCCCTGCTTCAGCAGGCGCGCGAAAGCGGCGCGGCTTTCCGGCTGCAGCAGCGCGTCGTCCTGCCATGACGCGGGGTTGTAGATGTCCGCGTCGGTCGGCACCACGTTGAAGTCGCCGGCCAGCACCACCGGCATGCCACAGCCGTAGAGGCGCCGCGCATGGGCGTTGAGCCGCTCGAACCATTCGAGCTTGTAGTCGAACTTGGGGCCGGGCTGGGGGTTGCCGTTGGGCAGGTACAGGCAACCGACCACCACGCCATTCACCACGGCTTCGAGATAGCGGCTCTGGCTGTCTTCGGAGTTCCCGTCCAGGCCGCGGCCGGTTTCGATCGGCTCTCTTCCGCGTGCAAGGATTGCAACGCCGTTCCATGACCGCTGGCCATGGAACAGCACGCCATAGCCTGCCTCGCGGATGGCCGCGGCGGGAAAATTCGCATCGGGAGACTTGAGCTCCTGCAGGCAGGCGACGTCAGGGCGGGACTCCTCAAGCCATTCGAGCAAGCGTGGGAGCCGGCTCTTGATGCCGTTCACGTTGAAGGTCGCAATCTTCACAGGCGCTGCATGAAACAAGAACGAAGTGGGCGGATCATGGCCCGAAAGCCGCCCTCGTCTTGTCGGAGAACACGCCCTGCGGTGCGGGCGTGAGCTCCCTGCCCTTGCACATCAGCGCGTCTTGGCACCTTTTTCGTACCAGCCCTGCGACCGGTTGACCACGGCAACCACCAGCAGCATCACCGGCACTTCGATCAGCACACCCACCACGGTGGCCAGCGCGGCGCCCGACTGGAAACCGAACAGGCTGATGGCCGTGGCCACTGCAAGTTCGAAGAAGTTGCTGGCGCCGATCAGCGCCGACGGGCCCGCCACGCAATGCGCCACGCCCAGCTTGCGGTTGAGCAGGTAAGCCAGCCCCGAGTTCAGGAACACCTGGATGAGGATGGGCACCGCGAGCAGCGCAATCACCAGCGGCTGCCGGATGATGGCCTCGCCCTGGAAGGCGAACAGCAGCACCAGCGTGAGCAGCAACGCCGAGATCGACCACGGCGCGAGCCGTGCCGCCACGGCCTGGAAGTGCGCCGTGCCCTTCTTGAGCAGCTGCTTGCGCAGCACTTGCGCAATGATCACCGGCACCACGATGTACAGGCCGACCGAAGTCAGCAGCGTGTCCCAGGGCACGGTGATCGAAGAGAGCCCGAGCAGCAGCGCAACCACGGGCGCGAAGGCCACCACCATGATCGCGTCGTTGAGCGCCACCTGCGACAGCGTGAAGTACGGGTCGCCCTTGCACAGCTGGCTCCACACGAACACCATCGCCGTGCACGGCGCGGCGGCCAGCAGAATGAGGCCCGCGATGTAGCTGTCGAGCTGCGACGGTGGCAGCAGCGGCGCGAACACGTGGCGAATGAAGATCCAGCCCAGCAGCGCCATCGAGAAGGGCTTCACCGCCCAGTTGATGAAGAGCGTGACGCCGATGCCGCGCCAATGCGCCTTGACCTGCCCGAGTGCCGCGAAGTCGATCTTCAGCAGCATCGGGATGATCATCACCCAGATCAGTACGCCCACCGGCACGTTGACCTTGGCCACCTCCAGCGAGGCGATGCCGCGGAACACGCCCGGCAGCCACTGGCCCAGCGCAATGCCCACCACGATGCACAGCGCGACCCAGATCGTGAGGTAGCGCTCGAAGAAGCCGATGGCGGGTGGAGGTGAAGTCGATTCGACAGTGGCGGTACGGGCGCTCATGGAAGGGTCAGCTTTCGGAAATCGCGGTCAGTGCCGCCTGAAGTTCGGTGTCCGGCATCGATTCGAGCGGCAACGCCAGCAACTGCACGAGACGGTACGCAATGGCCTGGCGCGTCAGCTCGAAGGCCACCCGCTTGCCCTCGTCGCCGCCAGGCGCATGCGAAGGGTCGGGGTAGCCCCAGTGCACCTTCACCGGGCTGCCGGGCCAATAGGGGCAGGTTTCCTGCGCGGCACTGTCGCACACGGTGATGACGATGCGCATCACGGGTTTGTCGCTGCCGACGAATTCGTCCCAGCTCTTGCTGCGATAAGGCGACACATCCACGCCGGCCTCGACAAGCGCCTCGAGCGCAAAAGGGTTCAGCCGCCCGCTTGGCGCACTGCCGGCGCTGTAGGCCCGCACGTCCTTGCCGCTCTTTTGCGCCAGATGGTTGAGCATGCCTTCCGCCAGCACGCTGCGGGCCGAGTTGTGGGTGCACAGGATCAACACGTTGACGGTCATTGCGCGGCCTTCCGGGCCTTGCCGATGTCGCGCATCTCGTGCTGGATGGCCATGGCGTCGAGCCGCTCCATCGGCAGCGCCAGCATGAGTTCGATGCGGCGCTTCAAGGTCAGCGCCGTATCCATGAACTGCCGCTCGACGGCTTCTTCCGAGCCCTCGAAAGCCGCAGGATCGGCCACGCCCCAATGGGCTGTCATGGGTTGGCCAGGCCATACCGGACACACCTCGCCGGCGGCCTTGTCGCACACCGTCAGCACAAAGTCCATGGCGGGAGCACCGGGCCGGGCGAACTCGTCCCAGTTCTTGCTGCGGTAGCCCTCCGCGGAAAGCCGCAATCTCTCGAGCGTGCGCAGCGCATGCGGACTGACCTTTCCGGACGGATGACTGCCCGCCGAGTACGCCTTGAACCGGCCGGCGCCCATGTCGTTGAGCAGGCCTTCGCCCATGATCGACCGCGCGGAATTGCCCGTGCACACGAAGAGCACGTTGTAAGTTTTTTCAGCCATGGAGAGTTCGCCTAGACGGAGGTTCGAACCGGCGCGGCCGGCGTTGCGACGAGTGGTATTCCGACGGCCCGGCCGCGAGGCGTTTTCGGCGCGCAGCAGGCGGCTTCGTCGCTGGCATCCGCCCTCTTCTCGCCATACACCGGCACATTGCCCAAGGTGTGAAAGTGCTCCCAGGCAATGCCCTGCGGATCGGTGATCCAGTGCTTTTCGCTGCGGGCGTAGCAGCAGGTGGCCGAACCCTCGTCGAACATCTGGATGTCTGCCTCCGCAACGCGTGCCTTCAGCTCCGCAAGTTCTTCCTCGTTCTCGGCCTGAAGGCCGAGATGGTCGATGCCCAGCGAGTTGGCGCGCGTCGACACCGCAAAGTTCACCGGCGGATCGGCGAGCATCCACTTGGCGTAGTCGCTCTCGACGCGCGTGGGCTCCGAAGCAAAAAGCTTCGAATAGAAGGCGATGCTCGCCGGCAGATCCTGGACGTTCAGATGCACATGGAATCGCTTCATGGTTGCTCCTTCATTCAGCATGGACAAGCCTGGGCCGCCTCGGTGAGGCAGGCCTCGCCCTGGCAGCAGTTTTCGGTGAGGTAGCCGATGAGCGCGTTCATCCGTTCGAACGCCGCGCGGTAGATCAGGTTGCGGCCGCTGCGCTCTTGCGTCACGAGCCCGGAATGGGTCAGTTCCTTGAGGTGGAACGACAGGCTGGTGGCCTGCACGTTGAGCGCATCGACCAGCGCGCCGGGCGTGAGGCCCGCGGGGCCCGCCACCACCAGGGCGCGAAACACCTGAAGGCGCACGGGCTGGGCCAGCGCGGCGAGAGATCTGACGATGTCTTGTTCTTCCATATTTCAATAATAGTTGCATAATTGTAAGAATGCAATCACCACACGCCTCCATCACCATCTTTCACAACCCGGCGTGCGGCACTTCGCGCAACGCGCTGGCGTTGATCCGCAACAGCGGCGAAGAGCCCCAGGTCATCGAGTACCTGAAGATGCCGCCCGGCAAGGAAACGCTGCGCGAACTGCTCGCCGCCATGAACATCACGCCGCGCGCACTGCTGCGCAAAAAGGGCACGCCTTATGAGGAGCTCGGGCTCGACGACCCCAAGTGGTCGGACGAACAACTGATCGACTTCATGCTGGCGCACCCCATCCTGATCAACCGCCCCATCGTGGTCACGCCCATCGGCACGCGGCTGTGCCGCCCTTCCGAAGAAGTGCTCGACATCCTGCCCTCGCCGCAAAAGGGCCCGTTCACCAAGGAAGACGGCGAAGTCGTCATCGATGCCGAGGGTCGCCGTGTCCAACGCGCTGTCTGAGCTTCCGAACATCGACGCCGGGCTGTTCGACCGGCCCTCGCTCGAGCGCCTGTCCGGCAACGCACCGGCGCGCCACGCGCCGCGCTTTCTGCTGCTGTACGGTTCCCTGCGCGACCGCTCCTACAGCCGCCTGCTCACCGAAGAGGCCGCACGGCTGCTGCAAGCCATGGGCGGCGAAACGCGCATCTTCGATCCCGCCGGGCTGCCCCTGCCCGACAGCACGCCCGACGATCATCCCAAGGTGCAGGAGCTGCGCGACCTCGCGCAATGGGCCGAAGGCATGGTGTGGTGCTCGCCCGAACGCCACGGCTCGATGACCGGCATCATGAAGGCGCAGATCGACTGGATTCCGCTCGCCATCGGCGCCGTGCGGCCCACGCAAGGCAAGACGCTGGCGGTGATGCAGGTGTCGGGCGGATCGCAGTCGTTCAATGCGGTGAACCAGTTGCGCGTGCTCGGGCGCTGGATGCGCATGCTCACCATTCCCAACCAGTCGTCCGTTGCCAAGGCCTTTCTCGAGTTCGACGAAGCCGGGCGGATGAAGCCCTCCTCGTACTACGAGCGGGTCGTCGACGTGATGGAAGAACTCATGAAGTTCACCTTGCTCACGCGCGATGCGGCCGCTTACCTGGTGGACCGTTACAGCGAGCGCAGGGAAAGCGCCGAGCAGCTCTCCAAGCGGGTGAACCAGCGCGCCATCTAGCGGCCTTTGTTTTCCGTTGGCCCGACAATCGGCGCCCATGAATGCAAAGCCTCCGGCGACCGCACCCGGTTCGTCACAGCCCGTGCTCCGCCCCATCCGCGTTGCGGCCACATTGATTCTCTTGCGCGACGGCGCCCAAGGGATGGAAGTGCTGTTGCTGCGCCGCGCGGACAAGGCCGACGACCAGAACAGCGGTGCCAGCGTGTTCCCCGGTGGCGTGGTCGACACGCACGACCGCAGCCTGCACCCGATGTGCAATGGACTCGACGATGCCGCGGCCAGTGCGCGCCTCGGCGTGGCCGATGGCGGGCTCGACTACTACGCCGCCGCGGTGCGCGAGTGTTTCGAAGAAGCTGGCGTTCTGTTCGCAAGCGACGCCGAAGACCAGGTGGTCGAGCTGGACGGGCTGCCTCCGCCCCAACTCGAAGCCATGCGGCATGCCGCCGAGCAAGGCACCGACGCGCTGCTGGCGATGTGCGACGCGCAGGGCTGGCGTCTCGCGGTCGATCGGCTGGCCTACTTCAGCCACTGGCTCACGCCGCCCGGCATGCCGCGCCGGTTCGACACCCGCTTCTTCATCGCGCAGATGCCGGCGGGACAAAGCGTGAAACCGGACGGGCGCGAAACCGTCGAGCACATGTGGCTGAAGCCGGCCGAAGCGGCGCATCCCGCCCGTGGGCTCAAGCTGATGAACGTGACACGCCGCACGCTCGAGCAGTTGGCCACGTTCGGCAGCGTCGCCGATTGCATGTCCCACGCGCGGGGCCTGGCCGGGATTCCGCTGAACATGCCGCGCCTGGCCGATGGGCCTTCGGGGCGCCGCGCCGTGAACATGGAAGAAGCCGCCTACGAGGAAATCAGCCGCATCGATCCCGACGGCACGGGCCATGCACGCTATGCGCTCGAGGCCGGCCTCGTCACGCAGCTCTCCGCACGCGTGCGGCGGGTGACCGGCAGCGCAGACGAAGCAGCAAGCGCACCGGGTTCGCACAGCTATTTCGTGGGCGGCGAAAGCGGCCATTGGGCATTGATCGACCCGCTGCCGCACGGCTCGGCCCAAAGCGATGTGCTGCGCACCGCGGCGCCGGGACGGGTGCGATGGCTGCTCTCGACCGCGCCGCGTACGCAGGCGGCCGTCGATTCGCTCGAAAGCCTGCGCTCGTCATGGCCCGATGCTTCGGTGCTGTGGCCCGAGCCCGGCGAAACGCTCGATCTGGGCGGTGCCACGCTTCAGGTGCGGCTCGCCGCCGATGGCGCATCCGCATTTCGCGCACTTCAGTTTCTGCTGGCCGAGGAGCGCACCCTGTTCACGGGCGCGGCTGGCGCAACGGCACTGCATGCCGGCGGCGAGGTCGAATGGATTGCGCCGGGCAGCGGCTTCATCTTGCGGCACGCGGCCTGACACCTTGCGGCACGCAAGCCTGACACCTCGCAGCAGCTTGGGAACCGAAGTTTTCAAGGCAAGGGCCCGACGGCACCGCATGTAGTCTCCGCAGCCGGGCCACACGAGAAACGCTCCTACGCGAAGCGCCCCGGCGCACCCCGAATCTTCAATCGGGTGACCACACCGACCCGTCGAACCCACTTTCTCCGGATGCGGGTTTGACGGCGGCCACTGTGGACGCTCTTTTTGGAAAAGAAAGGGCGCATCGCATGACCGCATTGGACCTTTTGAACCTGGATGTGCTGCTCGCGCGCAGCGTGCTGCTGCGTGCCGATTACCTGCAGGCGCAAAACAGCGTCAACGAGTCGTTCTCCCGGCAGCACAGGGATGCAGGCAGCGGCCCGGCCGACCCGGATTTCGAAGAACTCATCATCGCGATGAGCCGTTCGCTTTCGGCGGACGCGCGCTATCTCTGCACTCTTTCGCTCATGGTGCGCGGAATCATCGAGCGCGCCAAAGCCACGGCCTGATCGGTCGGCGGCTAAAGCGATGAAACCTGGCGAAGCTGCCCGCGCATCGCGCTCAGGCGATTGACGGCAACGGCGAGCAACTTCTGGCCAATACCCGGATGCGACGCGCACAGCCGGCGCACTTCGGAAACCGGAACGAGATACACCGACGAGGGAAGCGCCGCGACGAGCGTCTGGGCGACCTGATAGCGGTCTTCGCTGAAAGAAGCGCCGAGAAAGAAATCGTCCTGGGGAATGAAGTCGGTGATGACGTCGCCGCTGCTGGTGCAGCCGTGCGCCACCACGTGCAACAGCCCGCTTGACACGCAGTAGATGCAGTCCGTCCACTCGCCGGCGGCGAGCACGCTTTCATTGCGACGGTACGAGCGGAGCTCGGTGGCCTGGACCAATGCCGCACGCTCTGCCTGCGGCAGACAAGCGATCAGAGTATGCAGATACATGCGCGAATGGTGGCCGACAGCGCCGCGGCGCGGAACCCATGAATTGGGGATGCCGCCTATCGCTCGGGCTTCAGCTTGGCCGCACGCCGCAGGCATTCGATGAGCTGCTGCGTGCTGGGTGTGCGCCTGCGGGCGCGCATGGTGATGAGGCCGACCGGCGGCAGCTCGATGGGCACCTTGAGCGACAGCACCTGCAGCATGCCCTGTTGCTGGAAGTGCCGCGCCACGGAGCGCGCCATGAATGCCACGGCATCGCGTTTCTGCAGGAAGCTGATCTGCGCCAGGAAAGAAGCCGACTCGATGATGTCGGCCGGCGGATGCACGCCATCGCGAAAGAACATCTGGTCCAGCTTGACGCGCAGCGACGCCCAGGGCGGAGGCATCACGCAGCGCTCCTTCGCAAGGTCGGCCCAGTTCAGCCGGCGCTTCGCGGCCAGCGGATGCCCGGGCCGCACCACCGCGGTCATGGGCTCGGCAAGAAGCGCCTCCGTTTCGAGGTCGGGTGCCGCGTAGCCTGGCTCCAGGCGCCCCACGAACAGGTCGAGTTCGCCAAGGCGCAGCTTGGGCAGCAGCCGCGTGAGGTCGCCCTCCTCCACCAGCACGGTGGTTTGCGACGAATGCGTCTTGAGCATTTCGACCGCACGGGCCACCAATACCGGCATGGCCACCACCATGGCGCCCACGCTGGTGCGACCCGCCGCACCGCTGGCCACGGCGGCTATCTCGTCGCGCGTGCGGTCGTAGTCGGCAAGCACCGAGCGCGCAAAACGCACCACGCTCTCGCCATACGGCGTGGGCTCGGTACCACGCGTGGAGCGCTCGAACAGGGCCAGGCCGAACATCCGCTCGATTTCGACCAGCGACTTGGAAACGGCCGGCTGCGTGACCGAGAGGAATTCGGCCGCACGGCCGAGATGCCGGAACTGATCGAGCGCCACCAGCATCTGCAAGTGGCGCAGCTTGAGGTTGGAACGCAGGACGCGATCGATCTGGCTCATCGTGGGTGCTGGCGGGCTTTCTTTCCTTCATAACCTCCAGGCTATGAAGAGAGTCCGCTATTTCATTGGATTGCAATGATTGTCTACTGAAGAATGCGCTCTGCTTTCATCGAACAATAAATCGTCGGAGACAGACATGACCTTCAATCGCTCCCCACGGCGACGTCAATTGATGCTGGGCGGCCTGGGTGCCGCCGCACTGGCCGCGGTGCCCGCCCGCGCTTTCGCAGCCGACTATCCGGACCGCCCCATCACCTTCATCTGCCCCTGGCCGGCCGGCGGTACGGCGGACCGCTCGATGCGCGCCATCTGCCAGATTGCCGCGCGAGAGCTCGGCCAGCCCATTGCGCTGGAAAACCGCGCCGGCGCTTCGGGAATGATCGGCACCAAGGCCCTGGCTTCCGCCAAGGCCGATGGCTACACCATCGGGCAGATTCCCATCTCGGTCACGCGCTTCGCACAGATCGGCACCGTGCAGATCGATCCGCTCAAGGACCTGAGCTACCTCGCCCGCACTTCGGGCCAGACCTTCGGCATTGCGGTGCCCGCGAGCTCGCCGTTCAAGTCGCTGCGGGACCTGGTGGCGCAGGCCAAGGCCAAGCCGGGCGTGATCACCTATGCCCACGCCGGAGTGGGCGGCGCCACCCACGTGGGCATGGAGCAGTTCGCGCAAGCGGCCGGCGTGAAGTTCAACGCCATTGCCTACAAGGGCGGTTCCGCCGCACTGCAAGACGTGCTGGGCGAACAGGTCGACATGCTGGCCGACAGCAGCTCCTGGGCACCGCACGTGGAAAGCGGCAAGCTGCGCCTGCTCGCGACCTGGGGCGAGGCACGCACGCCGCGCTTCAAGGACACGCCGACGCTCAAGGAACTGGGCTTCGACGTGGTGGTGGAGGCGCCCAACGGCATCGGCGCTCCGCGCGGACTGCCGGCGGCGGTGGAAAAGAAGCTGCGCGACGCGTTCCGTGTCGCGGTGAACAGCGAAGAATTCAGGAAGGTCGCGGACAGCATCGATGCGCCGGTCATGTACCAGGACGGCCCCGATTACCAGAAGTACGTCGAGGCCGTTTACCGCCAGGAGACGGACCTGATCCGCAAGCTCAACCTCAAGGAACTGATGGCGAAGGGCTGAGCGGCTTGCATTCCGCAGCACTCCTCCACAGCCTTTCACGCAAGCCTTCATGACCGACAGCCCCCTGCTCCGCCTGCATCCGAACGACAACGTGCTGGTTGCCAAGGCCCCCATTGCCCTGGGCGAAACGATTGCCGAATTCGGCGTGCGCGCACGCGCGCAGATTCCCGCCGGGCACAAGATCGCGTCGCGCGCCATCGCGGCCGGCGAGCAGGTGAAGAAGTACGACACCGTCATCGGCGTGGCCTCGCGCGACCTCGAGGCGGGCGACTACGTGCACAGCCACAACCTCACGCTGGTGGACTCCTACCGCGACCCGGCCTTCTGCCAGGACGTGCGGCCGGTGGACTACGTGCCCGAAGCGGAGCGCGCCACGTTCATGGGCTTTGTGCGCGCCGACGGCCGCGTCGGTACGCGCAACTTCATCGGCATTCTGTCGTCGGTCAATTGCTCGGCCACGGTCATCAAGCGCATTGCGGCGCACTTCACGCCCGAACGCCTGGCGGATTTTCCGAACGTGGACGGCGTGGCCGCCTTTGCACAGACCAGCGGCTGCGGCATGTCTTCGCCGAGCGAGCATTTCGACGTGCTGCGGCGCACGCTGGCGGGCTATGCGCGCCACCCCAACCTGGCCGGTGTGCTCATCGTGGGCCTGGGCTGCGAACGCAACCAGGTCGACGCGCTGGTCGACTCGCAAGGGCTCCAACAGGGCCGCCTGATGCGCACGATGGTGATGCAGGAAGTGGGCGGCACGCGCCAGACCATCGAGGCGGGCATTCGCGCCATCGAAGAAATGCTGCCCGAGGCCGATGCCGCGCGGCGCACCCGCGTGGGCGCCAACCACCTGAAGATCGGGCTGGAGTGCGGCGGGTCCGACGGCTTTTCGGGCATTACGGCCAACCCCGCACTGGGTGCGGCGATGGACGTGCTGGTGCGCCATGGCGGCACGGCCATTCTTTCGGAAACGCCCGAGATCCACGGCGTCGAGTTCATGCTGACCCGCCGCGCCGTCACCCCCGAGGTCGGACAGAAGCTGCTCGACCGGCTGGCCTGGTGGGAACGCTACACGGCGGGCCAGAACGCGCAGTTCAACGGCGTGGTCGGGCACGGCAACCAGGCGGGCGGGCTGGCCAACATCTTCGAAAAGTCGCTCGGCTCGGCCATGAAAGGCGGAACCACGCCGCTGCAGGCCGTGTACGAGTATGGGGAGCCGATCGACAAGGCCGGCTTCGTCTTCATGGATTCGCCGGGCTACGACCCGGTGGCGGTCACCGGGCAGATCGCCAGCGGCGCGCAAATGATCTGCTTCACCACCGGGCGCGGTTCGATGTTCGGCAGCAAGCCGGCACCGACCATCAAGCTGGCGAGCAACACGCCGATGTTCAAGCGCCTGGAGGAAGACATGGACATCAACTGCGGCGTGGTGATCGACGGCGAACTCTCGGTGCCGGAGCTGGGGCAGCAAATCTTCGAGCAGATATTGCGCCATGCCTCCGGCGAACGCACGCGCAGCGAATCGCTGGGCCTGGGCGACCACGAGTTCGTGCCCTGGCATCTCGGCATCGTGAGCTGATCACCCCATCCACCTGACAGAAAGCGCCTCATGCCTGCCCACAATTCCTTCAAGACGGCACTGGCCGCGCACCGGCCGCAAGTCGGCCTCTGGCTTTCGATGGCCGATCCGTACATGGCGGAGGTGAGCGCGACCGCAGGCTTCGACTGGTTGCTGATCGACGGCGAACACGCGCCCAACGACCTGCGCTCGACCCTGGCCGCGCTGCAGGCCGTGGCGCCGCACGCCGCCCAGCCGGTGGTGCGGGCGGTCCAGGGCGAAACTGCGCTCATCAAGCAACTGCTCGACATTGGCGCGAAGAACCTTCTGGTGCCGATGGTCGACACGGCGGAACAGGCCCGGGCACTGGTGTCGGCCACGCGCTATCCGCCGCTGGGCATTCGCGGCGTCGGCAGCGCCGTGGGGCGCGCATCGCAGTGGAGTGGGCGCACCGATTACCTGGACATCGCCGACGAGGAAGTCTGCCTGCTGGTGCAGGCGGAAACCGTGACGGCGCTCTCCAACCTGGCCGAGATATGCGGCGTGGACGGCATCGACGGCGTCTTCATCGGCCCGGCCGACCTGGCCGCGTCGATGGGCCATCGGGGCAGGCCCGGGCACCCGGAGGTGCAGGCGGCGATCGAAACCGCCATGCGAATCATCGTGGCATCCGGCAAGGCCGCGGGCACGCTGACGTCGGACCCGAAGCTGGCGCGCCGCTACCTTGAACTCGGCTGCACCTTCGTCGCGGTGGGGGTCGACTTGCTGCTGTATGCCGGCGCCGCAAGAAAGCTGGCAGCCGACTTCACGGGCGTGCCACCAGCCGCCGAGCCCGCATCTCGCGCGGCCTACTGAGGGCCCACAGGTCCTTTAGCGCGGCGGCGCATCGGATTCGCCGTCCTGGTTCCAGTAGCCGCCGTTCATCAGGCTTTCCCGCACCATGGCGCGGGCGCGATGCAGCCGGCTCTTCACGGCCTCGACGCTCACGCCCAGGCTTGC
Organism: Variovorax paradoxus; assembly: GCF_040544635.1. Classification (GTDB taxonomy): domain Bacteria; phylum Pseudomonadota; class Gammaproteobacteria; order Burkholderiales; family Burkholderiaceae_C; genus Variovorax; species Variovorax paradoxus_R. Next base: position 311,853 of record NZ_JBEPKJ010000005.1, on the reverse strand, counting down.
CGCGACTTCGGGGGCAGTCAGTTCCTCGACATCGCGCAAGACCAGCGCAACGCGGTAGGCCTCCGGAAGCGCGGCAATGGCCTTCGTCAGGTCGAGGCGCAGGTCCGTGGGAATTTGCGGCGCCGCCAGTTCCGCGGACATGGGCTCCGAAAGAGAGTCTCCTGAAGAGCTGCGCCTGAATATCCGGTAGCACTCCCGCTCGACGATGCGGAACAGCCAGGTGGCAAAGGCGGCTACCGTGCCGAGCGTGCCGATCTTTCTGTGCAACTGCCACAGCGCCACCTGCACCGCGTCTTCGGCATCTTCGCTGTTCGCGCATGTCCGGCGCGCGAATCGCTTGAGATCGGGCTGGCATACGGAGAGCAATTGAGACAGCGCCCGCTCGTCTCCCGCGCAGGCGGCCTCGATCAGCGGCGCGGACGCACGGATCATTTCGCCGCGCCCGGCGCTTTTCGGCCGAGCAGCGCGCAGGCCGGGCAGAAGCCCACGATGGCCGTGGACGCAAGCACCCCGACCATGGCAAACCCCAGGAGGCGAAGCGTCCCGGCTGGCAGAAAGTAGAACGCGCCCGCGGCGGCGAAGGTTCCCAGGCACAGGCGAATGACTCGCTCCCAGGCGGGGAGATTGCGTTTGAGATGGAACACGTTGAACACTCCGGTTGATGTTGACCCTTGCATAGAGGGCGCATCATGGCCAGAAGGATTCAGGAACTTTAAAAGAAAAATCCGGCCCGGGCCGCAAAGCCCCGGGCCGGTTCCGCGACGCCGCGGTTTCAGTCGGCGGTGGCGCCCGACTTCTTCACCAGTTCGGCCCAGCGCGGAATCTCGCGGGCCATGTGGTCGCGCAGTTCCTCAGGCGTGCTGGCGGCGATGTCCATGGCCAGTTGGCCGGAGAGCTTGGCCTGCACGTCGGGCTGCTTGAGCGCTTTCACGATCTCGGCATTCAGGCGCTGGATGATGGGCTTGGGCGTGCCCTTGGGCGCGTACACGGCCTGCCATGACGACATCTCGAAGCCTGCCACACCCGATTCGATCATCGTCGGCAACTCGGGTACCAGCGCAATGCGCTTGCCGGTGGTCACGGCCAGCAGCTTGAGTTTGCCGCTCTTCACGAGCGGCAGCGCAGCGGTCACCTGGTCGAACATGAAGGGCACCAGGCCCGATGCAACATCGGTCATGGCGGGCGGCGTGCCCTTGTATGGCACATGCGTGAGCTTCACGCCGATCATGTCGGCGAACATCTCGCCTGCCAGGTGCGTCGATGTTCCCGCGCCGGAAGAAGCGAAGGTGCGCTTCGATTCGTCTTTCTTGAGCAGCGCAATCAACTCGGCCACCGAATTCACGCCGAGCTGGCTGTTGACGATCAGCACGTTGGGCAGCCGGCCGACCAGCGACACCGGCTCGAAGTCCTTCATCGGGTCGTAGGGCAGCTTCTTGTAGAGGCTGGCGTTGATGGCGTGCGTGCTGATGGTGCCGCCGAACAGCGTGTAGCCGTCGGGCGCAGCCTTGGCGACATAGGCGGCGCCGATGCCACCGGCCTGACCCGGCTTGTTGTCCACCACCACCGACTGGTGAAGACTCTCCTGCAGCTTGTTGGCCAGGATGCGGCCCACGATGTCGGTCGAGCCGCCGGCCGTGAACGGCACGACATAGGTGATGGTCTTGGCGGCGGGCCATTCGGCCTGCGCAAGCACCAGCGCGGGGACAAGTGCGAATGCAGATGCGGCGATCAGCAGCCGCGCGGCACGGTGGATGAAGGGCATGGTGTTGTCTCTCTTTGTCGTTGTCGGATGAAAAAAGCAGGCCGTCAGCGGCCGTGGGCCTGACGCCAGGCGGCGAACTCGGTGCGGCTTTGCTCCTCGGTCGGCGGGTACAGGCCGAGGATGGAGCGGCCTTCGAGCACCTTCTCTTGCACGAAATCCTCGAAGACAGTCATTTCCGTGGCCTCGACCGCGACCTCGTCGGCAATGTCTGCAGGAATCACGATGACGCCTTCGGCATCGCCCACCACCACGTCGCCGGGCCACACGGCCACGTCGCCGCAGCCGATGGGCACGTTGATGTCGATGGCCTGGTGCAGCGTGAGATTGGTCGGCGCGCTCGGGCGCTGGTGGTACGCGGGGAAGCCCAGCTTCGCGATGTCGGGGCTGTCGCGAAAGCCGCCGTCGGTGACCACCCCAGCCACGCCGCGCTTCATGAGCCGGCTCACCAGGATGCCGCCGGCCGATGCGGCGCGCGCGTCCTTGCGGCTGTCCATCAGCAGCACCGCGCCCACCGGGCATTGCTCCACGGCCTGGCGCTGCGGATGGTTGCGGTCGTTGAACACGGTGATGGGGTTCAGGTCTTCGCGTGCCGGCATGTAGCGCAGCGTGAAGGCCTCGCCCACCATGTTGGGCAGCGCCGGGTTGAGCGGGTGCACGTTCTGGATGAACTGGTTGCGCAGCCCTCGCTTGAACAGGGCGGTGCACAGGGTGGCGGTGCTGACCTTCATCAGCTTCTCGCGGGTTTGGGGATTCACGTCGGTCTCCGTTTGCTTGGTCGTTGGTTCGTCATGGAAGAAGCGGTCTTCAGAAAATGTCGGGCTCGGGCACCGGCTTGCCGAACGTGGTTTCGAGAAAGTCGAAGTCGCAGCCTTCGTTGGCCTGCAGGATGTGGCGGCCGAACATCCATCCGTAGCCGCGCTCGTATCGCGGCGGCGGTGGTGTCCATGCGGCTTTGCGGCGGGCCAGCTCCTCGTCGCTCACTTCCAGGTGGATGCGCCGTGCAGGCACGTCGACGGAGATACGGTCTCCTGTGCGGACCAATGCCAGCGGTCCGCCGACGGCCGCTTCCGGCGAGCAGTGCAGCAGGCAGCCGCCGTAGCTGGTGCCGCTCATGCGCGCGTCGGAAAGGCGCAGCATGTCTTTCACGCCCTGCTTCAGCAGCTTGGTCGGTATCGGCAACATGCCCCACTCGGGCATGCCCGCACCGCGCGGACCCGCATTGCGCAGCACCAGGATGTCGTCGCCGGTCACGTCCAGTTCTGGATCGTCCACCGCCTTCTTGAGCGCGGGGTAGTCGTCGAACACCAGCGCGCGGCCGGTGTGCTGCAGCAGGTGCGGCGCGCACGCGCTCGGCTTGATGACGACGCCATCGGGGGCGATGTTGCCGCGCAGCACGGCGAGTGCGCCTTCGGCATAAATGGGGTTGGTCAGCGGCCGGATCACGTCATCGTTGAACACCTCGGCACCATCGATGTTCTGGCCGATGGTGCGGCCGTTGACCGTGCGCGCTTCAGTGTTCAGGTGGCCGCGAATGCGCTCCAGCATCGCGGGCAGGCCGCCGGCGTAGAAGAAGTCTTCCATCAGGTAGGTGTCGCCGCTCGGCCGGATGTTGGCGAGCACCGGCACACGGCGGCTCGCCGCGTCGAAGTCGTCCAGCGTGACCGGGTGGCCGGCGCGGCGCGACATGGCGATCAGGTGCACGATGGCGTTGGTGCTGCACCCCATCGCCATGGCACAGGCGATGCCGTTCTCGAAGTTGGCGCGCGTGAGCATCTTGGCGGGCGTCAGGTCGTCCCACACCATTTCGACGATGCGCCGGCCGCATTCGGCGCTCATGCGCACGTGGTTGGCATCGGCCGCCGGAATGCTCGAGGCGCCCGGCAGCGAAAAGCCCACGGCTTCGGCAATGCCCATCATCGTGGCCGCGGTGCCCATGGTCATGCAGGTGCCATGGCTGCGCGCAATGCCGGCTTCCATCTCCTGCCAGGCCTGGTCGCTCAGCTGGCCGGCGCGGCGCTGGTCCCAGTACTTGAAGGCGTCCGAACCCGAGCCCAGCACCTGCCCCCGCCAGTTGCCGCGCAGCATGGGGCCGGCCGGCAGGTAGATGAAGGGCAGGCCCATGCTGAGCGCGCCCATCGTGAGGCCTGGCGTGGTCTTGTCGCAGCCACCCATCAGCACGGCCCCGTCGACCGGATGGCTGCGCAGCAGTTCCTCGGTTTCCATGGCCAGGAAGTTGCGGTAGAGCATGGTCGTCGGCTTGACCATGCTCTCGGACAGCGAGATGGCCGGCAGCTCCAGCGGAAAACCACCCGCCTGGAAGATGCCGCGCTTGACGTCGTCGACGCGCTGCTTGAAGTGCGAATGGCACTGGTTGGCATCGCTCCACGTGTTCACGATGGCGATGATCGGCTTGCCCACCCAGTCGGCGGGCGCGTAGCCCATCTGCATCACCCGCGAGCGATGGCCGAAGGAGCGGAAGTCGTCGGGAGCGAACCAGCGTGCGCTGCGCAGGGTGTCGTAGGAGCGTTGCATCGGGGGGCTGAAACGGGGGTCTTCTGTGAAATCAACTACATTAAAACACTAATATATCAATTCAGCAAAGCGAGAATTCCAGCGAATGACCGCCCTCCTCCCCCGGATCCGACTCGACCGCACCCGCCTCGCAGCACCCCAGGTACTCGAAAAGCTGCGCGACGCCATTCTTTCGCTTGAACTCGTGCCCGGCACGGTGCTGGTCCGGCAAGAGCTGGCCGACAGGTTCGGCGTCAGCCAGACGCCTGTGCGCGAGGCTTTGCTGCGCCTCGCCGAAGAAGGGCTGGTGGATGTGTTCCCCCAGCACGCGACGCTGGTCAGCCGCATCGACATCGACGCGGCAAGGCAGGCGCACTTTCTGCGCCGCTCGATCGAGCTCGAAATCGTGCACCAGCTGGCCGAGCAGGCAACGCCCGATCTCGTGGCGCAGCTGAAAACACAAATCGCGCTGCAGGCGACCTTGGCGGCGGAGAAGCAGTACAGCGACTTCGTCGGCGCCGACCGCAAGTTTCATCACCTGATGTACGAAGCCGCGGGCGTTCCAAGCCTGTGGGACATGGTGAGCCGCGTCTCGGGCCACGTGGACCGGCTGCGGCGCCTGCACCTGCCCACGGCGGGCAAGACCGAGGCGATTCTTCGCGACCACCGCGCCATCGTGCGTGCCATTGCGCAAGGCGACAGCGCGGGCGCGCAGAAGGCATTGCGCGAGCATCTCTCCGGCACGCTGAGTTCGCTACCGGAAATTTGCGCGCGGCATCCCGGCTTCATCGCGCCGGGGAACTGAAGGCATCGGCAAGGCCTGCTAAGCCGCGCCGGACTCCGGCCACCGGTGCCGCGTGCCGCCCGAGCGCCGGTCGGCCTTCTCCGCCACCACGCCCTGTGCGCTCAGCGCGTTCCCGCGTTGTTCGAGGTGCCGCAGGCACTGCAGGAAGATGTCCAGGTGCGCGGGCTCGATGCCCTCGAGCAGATCGGTGTTGAGCCCCGCGATGCGCGGAAACACCCTGTCGAAAAGCTGATGGCCCGAGGCGCTCAGCCGCACATGCACTTCGCGCCGGTCTTCGGCGTCCTGCCGGCGCGCCACCAGTTTCTTCTCGACGAGGCCGCGCAGGCCGCGCGAGGTGCGCACGCGGTCCAGGTGCAGGTTCGCGGCCAGCGCCGACGACCGCATCTCGCCCTGCTGCGCGAGCGTGGCGATCATTCCCCATTCGCGGCGCGTGATGCCGAAGCCGCCCTCCACCAGGCGCGTGGCCATGCCGCTGCTGGTGCGCACCGCGCGAGAGAGCCGATACAGCAGCAGGTCGTCCAGGGATTGCGGCGCCCGCAAGTCGCCTGCGTCGGGAAAAGCTTGCATACCTTGCGTGCCGTGCATGGAAAGGTTCTAACGGGTGTGATGAGGCGACGGCGCAGTGTGACGCGCATGCCTCAGTTGGCAATTAATGGATTAGATCAACTGATTGTTGCTTACGTATAACCCGGTAACAAATTACACGGGATGAAACGAATGCAGCCGGCGATTGTCGCCGTGAAAGCTGCGCGCACCCGTTCGCCACAACCGCAGCAGGAGGACCCGATGTCTGCATTCCTTTCCCGCCGAAAGCTCACGGCATGGTGCCTGGCGCTCGGCGCTTGCGCCGCCCCCCTCGCCCACGCCCAGGCACCCGCTCTCGACGGCCCGCTCACGCTCGTGGTCGGCTACACCGCCGGCGGCAGCACCGACCGCGTCGCCCGCCTGGTGGCCGAGCGGCTGGGCCCGAAGCTCGGCGTGACAGCCACCGTCGAGAACCGCCCGGGCGAAGGCGGCCGTCTTGCGGCCAAGGAGGTCAAGCGCGCGCCCGCGGGGCAGAACGTGCTGATGCTCGGCAACCCCGCCGTGATGGTGGTGGCGCCGCTCGTGTTCAAGGACGCCGGCTACGACCCCGACAAGGACTTTGTGCCGGTATCGCAGGTCAGCAGCTACGACTTCGCGCTGGCCGTAGGCAACAAGCTGCAGCTCGACCGCGCGATGTTCCTCGTGGGCCGGCTGTGGGCGCATCCGGAAGAGGCGGTGTTCGGCGTGCCGGCGACCGGCAGCCTGCCCCACTTCTTCGGCCTGATGGTGGGCGACGCGCTCAGCGTGCAGCCGCAGATCAAGGGCTACGGCGGATCGGCGCCGCTGTCGGCCGACCTGAGCGGCGGCAACCTGCCGATTGCCATCGACACGCTGGACTCGCTCTATGCCCAGCACGTGGCCGGCAAGATCCGCATCCTGGCCGTGTCGGGCAAGAAGCGCGTGGGCTTCGCGCCGACCATTCCTACCTTCCGCGAGGCCGGCATGAAGATCGACGCAGACGGCTGGAACACCTTCTTCGCGCCCGCTACGATGGCGCCGGCGAAGGTGCAGTTGCTGGCCGCCGCCATCCGCGACGTCATGCAGGACCCGGCGCTGCAGAAGGCCGCCAATGCGGCCTACATCACGCCCATCGTCAGCACGCAGGCCGAGACCGTGCAAATGCTGAAGGCCTTCCGCCAGCAGTGGGAGCCGGTCGTGCGCCGGTCCGGCTTCCAGCCCTGAGCTTGCGGAGTCTTCACGGCGTCCGGCATGCGCCAACGATGGACGGGCTGGCGCGCCCTGCGAGCCTGTGTCTCTTTTTACTTGCCCGCCGCAACATGCCGCTTGTGCAGCGAGCTGGGCGCATTCATGCTGGCGTCCTCATCGACGCCTATGCCCAACCGGTCCACCAGCTCGCCGCCGAGCCAGGCAGTGACCATTGCAATGGCCGCCCCCGCGAAGGACCACACCATTTGCGCCAGACCCGGGGCGTAGTCCCCGTCGCGCAGGAAAAAGCTCAGGGCGAACAGCAGCAGTACGAGCACGTTGCCCCCGCCGTGCATGGCACCGATGCGCTTGGCGCGCGTACCTGCCGGAATACCCAGCCAGTCGATGGTTCCGAAAGGCGCGGCAACAAGCCCGCCGAGAAGGCCCGCCGCAATCATCCAATAGGACACCGCCCCCATGACCGGGCTGTTTCCGATCAGGTAGATGATGTCGAACACCACCGCCGTGGCGAGCAGCCCGAGCGGAAACACCACCAGCATCTGGTGTACCGGATGGCCGAGTAGACGAACTCTTGCATGCATGGGGTCACCTCCATTGGAGTGAAGCCGTCATATGAGCCACAAGCGAAGCCTGCCCGCGCAAGCAACCATCGCCAGCGCGGGTCGGTACTTTCCTACTCCGGGGCTCACGGCCCGCACGCGCAGCGCGACCTCTGCGCCAAGACCGGAGCGCGATTCGTCCGCTGTTTGCCCACCGCTCGTCGGCGGCCGGGAGTCAGTTTGGCGCCGGAGGCCGAAGGCCGGGAGCAACAAGATTGGCGGGATTGCGGTTCGCCCGATCAAACCGCACCGGTGCTTCGGCGACGCGCGCCCGCAGCTGGCCGCATCCGCCGTCGACATCCTGGCCGGCCGAATTGCGCAGCTTCGTCAAAATGCCCCGCTCGTGCAGCGTGCGGGCCATCTGCTCGCAGCGCTCCCACGACGGGCGGCTGAACGCCACGCCATCCACCGCATTGAAGGGAATCATGTTCAGCACGCCGTACTTGCCGGAGAGCAGCCTGACGATGCCTTCGATTTCTTCCGGCCCGTCGTTGACGCCTTCCAGCAGCGTCCACTGGTACTGAATGGGGTAGCCGGTGGCCCGCGCATAACGCTCGCCCTCAGCGACCAGTTCTTCGGGCGTCATGTTCGGCGCGCGCGGAAGGAGCTTCCTGCGCAGCTCCGCCTTCGTCGTGTGCAACGAGAGTGCCAGCGCGGGCCTCACGCGTGCCTGCAGCAGCCGCTCGAACACGCGCGGATCGCCCACGGTGGAGAACACCAGGTTCTTGTGGCCGATGTTGCCTACCGTGCCGAGCAGCTCGATGGCCTCGATCACGTTGTCCAGGTTGTGGGCCGGTTCGCCCATGCCCATGAACACCACCTTGCGCACCGGCCGGCGCATGCGCGCGAGGGCGACCTGGGCAATGATCTCGGCGCTTCCGACCTGGCGGAGCAAGCCGTCGCGGCCCGTCATGCAGAACTGGCAGCCGACAGCGCAGCCCACCTGAGAAGAGACGCACAGGCCGTCCCGGGGCAGCAGCACGCTCTCCACGGTCTGGCCGTCCGCGAGGGCAACGAGCAGCCGCTCCGAACCATCCGCGCCGGCATGTACCGTGTGGATGCGCGCCAGCCCCGCAAGCTCGGCTTCGATGGATGGCAGGGCCTCCAGCAGCGACGACGGAAAGAAGCTCGCGGGCAGACGCCTGCCGCTGTTGCGGGGCAGCGCATGGGACCACAGCCGCAAGATCCGCTGCTCGTGGCTGGGGCCCGCGCCGGCTTCGCGGAGGCGTCGTTTCAGGTCGTGGATTCGCATGGCCGGCGCGCAGGCTTCAGAGTGATGATGGGTAGGCGACAGATTGTGCACGGCAGTTGGCCAGGTGCCGTCGTTCGGTGCGGGCTGTTGCGGCAGGATTGAGGGCCTGTCGGCGACGACGCGGTTCGCGCGCTCACCCCTTCAAGCAACGCCGAGCCCCGCCAATCCCGCCAAACTTGTTACTCCCAACGTTCGCTCTACGGCGCCAGACTGGCTCTCCGGCTCAACGACGAGCGATCAGCAAGCAAGCAACCAGCGGATGGAATCGCGCTCCAGCCACGAGGCGCGGGAATTCGCCCAACCAGGAGATTTCAGCCATGGCCAAGTCACCCGAAAACGAACGCAAAGGCGGACAGCCCGCCATGCACACGCCACCCGTCGTGTCGCCGCAGGCGTGGGAGGCGGCTCTCGGGCAGTTGCTCGTGAAGGAAAAGGCCCAGACCCGCGCCCGCGACGCCCTGGCTGCCGAGCGCCGCCGAATGCCGTGGATGGCGGTGGAGAGGGCCTATGCATTCGAGGGGCCCGCGGGCAAGGTCAGACTGCCCGACCTGTTCGACGGCCGGCGGCAGTTGATCGTCTACCGCGCCTTCTTCGAGCCAGGCGTGTTCGGCTGGCCCGAGCATGCCTGCCGGGGCTGCTCCATGGTGGCCGATCAGGTCGCCCATGTTGCCCACCTGAACGCCCGCGACACCACCCTCGTTTTTGTTTCGCGTGCGCCTCAGGCGGGCATTGCGCGGCTGAAGGCGCGCATGGGCTGGGAGATTCCGTGGTTCACCCTGACCGACAGCTTCGACGCCGACTTCGGCGTGGACGAGTGGCACGGCACCAACGTGTTCTATCGCGACGGCGACCGCGTGTTCCGCACCTACTTCATCAACAACCGCGGCGACGAGCAGATGGGGAACACCTGGAACTACCTCGACATCACGCCGCTGGGCCGCCAGGAGGTCTGGGAAGACTCGCCCGAGGGCTATCCGCAGACGCCGACCTACAAGTGGTGGAACTGGCACGACAACTACGCCGAGGAGTCGGTGCCCGACAAGAAGTGGGTCGAGGTGTCGGACGCCGGAGAGGCGGCGTTCCGGGAACAAAGCGCGAGCACGAAGCAGCCGTGAGCAGGGCCTGTTCCGGCGAAACGGAGAGCATCGCCGCGGAACCGTCTCCTTGCGCCCGAGGCCGTTTCACGGCCGCACCGCGGCATCGCGCCTGATGGCCCGCGACGACGGGTGAAGCGAGCTGAACGCCTCCGGCAACGACAGCACGCGGCCGCAGTTCACCGCCTGGTAGCCCGGTAGCCTGTTCACCGCCTCCTGGTAGGCGTCGCTGCGCAGAATGGCCAGCATCCGCTGCACGATGGGCGCGGCAAGCGAGCGCTCGTCGCACAGCAGGAAGTAGCGCTCCACCTGGTTGGAGATGAAGTCCAGCTTGAACTGGCGCGCAGGCGTTTCCACGCCGTAGCCCGCATCGGCCATGCCGCTCGCCACGAACGCCGCCACGGCCGCATGCGTGAACTCGCATTGCTCGTAGCCCTTGATCGATTCGGGCGCGATGCCCTGCTCGCGCAGTTGCAGGTCGAACAGGTAGCGCGTGCCCGAACCCGCCTGCCGGTTGATGAAGCGCACATCGGGCCGCGCCAGGTCGGCCAGTGTGTAGATCTTCTTCGGATTGCCGGGCGCCACCATCAGGCCCTGGTGCCGCGTGGCCATGCCGATGACTTTCTGCGTATCGGCGTTGAGCCACGAACCATAGTGGGTAACGGCTTCGGCCTCGAACGCGCCGAGCGGCACGTGAAAACCCGCAACGTCGCAACCGCCGTGGTGCAGCGAGGCCACGGCTTCCTCGCTGCCGCAGTAGCGCAGATCGCCCGGCACTTGCGCCGCGGCCAGGAAGCCGTGCAGCGCCTCGATGGCGAAGCCGTGGCTGGCGTGAATGCGCAGCAAGGTAGGCGCGGTGGGAATGAGCTTCTCGATTTCCGCGCCCAGTTCGGACGCGAGCGAATCCAGCAGCGGCGACAAGCGCGCGGTGATGCGGCGGTCGGCCCACACCAGCTTTTCGCCCAGCGGGGTAAGGCTGGAGCCCTTGCCGCGCTGCATCGCCACCAGCGGCTGGCCGAACATGGCCTCCCCCTGGCGGATGAGCTCCCATGCGTGGCGGTAAGACACGCCGGCCTCCGTGCAGGCACTCGACAGGCTGCCGTGCTCCAGCACCTTCACCAGCAATTCGATCACCCGCGGCGCCAGGGTCGCGCCGTCGGGTTGGCGAATGGTCCATTGCGGCTTGATGTGCACTTCATGCATGACTTTCGGCTTTCCAAAGCATATTTATTGGGCTGAACGCCTCATATTGTGGCACTCGATGCTGCTCCATACACTCGCGCAACCACGAGTACGCAACTCCATATTTAGGAGATTGAAAGCATATGACAAACCTGGGCATCGCGACATCCATCGCCGCCGCGCACAAGGACGTGCCCGGCGGGCTGCTTCCTGCGCTGCACGGCATTCAGGACGCGCTGGGGCACATCCCGCCCGACGCGGTGCCCGTCATTGCCGACCAGTTCAACCTGTCGCGTGCCGAGGTGCATGGCGTGGTCACCTACTACCACCACTTCCGCTCCGCCCCGCCCGGCCGGCTCCTGGTGCAGGTGTGCCGCGCCGAAGCCTGCAAGGCCATGGGTGCGGATGCGCTGCTCGAGCACGCCAGCAAGCGCCTGGGTTGCGAGGTGCACGGTACGTCGGCGGATGGCCAGTACTCGCTGGAGCCGGTGTTCTGCCTCGGCCTGTGCGCCTCGTCGCCGTCCATCGCGGTGAACGATGAGGTACATGCGCGCATCACGCCCGCGCTGTTCGACGACATCGTCGAGGAAGCGCGGAGCGCCTCATGACCGTCACGCTCTATGTTCCCCGCGACTCCGCGGCCCTGGCTGTCGGCGCAGAGCGGGTCGCCAGGCAAATCGCAGCGGAAGCACGCGCGCGCAACGCAGATGTACGCATCGTTCGCAACGGCTCGCGCGGCCTGTTCTGGCTGGAAACACTGGTCGAAGTGGCAACGCCGGCGGGCCGCGTGGCCTACGGCCCGGTCACGCACGCCGATGTCGCCGGCCTGTTCGACGCCGGCTTTCTGGCCGGCGGCGCCCATGCGCTGAACCTGGGCCTGACCGAAGAGATTCCGTACCTGAAGAAGCAGGAGCGCCTGACTTTCATGCGCATGGGCATTACCGACCCGGTGTCGGTGGCCGACTACGAGGCGCATGAAGGCTTCGCGGGGCTGCGCCGCGCGCTGACACTCGCACCCGCGGAGATCGTGCAGCAGGTGCTGGACTCCGGACTGCGCGGCCGTGGCGGCGCCGCATTTCCGGCCGGCATCAAATGGAAGACCGTGCTGGCCGCGCAGTCGCCGCAAAAGTACATCGTCTGCAATGCGGACGAAGGCGACTCGGGCACCTTCTCGGACCGCATGACGATGGAAGGCGATCCGCTCGTGCTGGTGGAAGGCATGACGATCGCCGGCATTGCGACGGGCGCGACCGAAGGCTACATCTACGTTCGCTCGGAATACCCGCATTCCATCGCCACGCTGAACGAGGCCATCCGCAATGCGGAGCAGGCCGGCTTCCTGGGCGACGACATCCTGGGCTCGGGCCGCAGCTTCCGCCTGATCGTGCGCAAGGCCGCGGGCGCCTACGTGTGCGGCGAGGAAACCGCGCTGCTCGAAAGCCTGGAGGGCCGCCGCGGCATCGTGCGCGCCAAGCCGCCGCTGCCGGCGCTGCAGGGGCTCTTCGGCCAGCCGACCGTGATCAACAACGTGATCACGCTGGCCTCGGTGCCCATCGTCCTGTCGCGCGGCGCGGACTTCTACAAGAACTACGGCATGGGCCGCTCGCGCGGCACGCTGCCGTTCCAGCTGGCGGGCAACATCAGGCATGGCGGCCTCGTCGAGAAGGCATTCGGCCTGACCTTGCGCGAACTGCTCTATGACTTCGGCGGCGGCAGCGCGAGCGGCCGGCCGATCAAGGCGGTGCAGGTGGGCGGCCCGCTGGGCGCCTATGTGCCGGAATCGCAGTGGGATTTGCCGCTGGACTACGAGGCCTATGCGGCCGTGGGCGCGGTGGTCGGGCACGGCGGCATCGTGGTGCACGACGACACGGCCGACATGTCGCAGCTGGCCCGCTACGCGATGGAGTTCTGCGCCATCGAGTCCTGCGGCAAGTGCACGCCCTGCCGCATCGGCTCCACGCGCGGCGTGGAAGTGATCGACAAGATCACCAGCAACCAGAACCGGCCGCAGCAGGTCATTCTCTTGCGCGACCTGTGCGACACCATGCTGCACGGTTCGCTCTGCGCCATGGGCGGCATGACGCCCTACCCCGTGTTGTCCGCCATCAATCACTACCCCGAGGACTTCGGCATCGAAGCCCCCGACCGCGCTGCAGCCTAAGTTGACCAGGAGCCACTCCATGCTGAACCCATCGCAAGACATCGACTACGGCACGCCCAGGCGCGAGTCCACCGAGGAAGTCACGCTCGAAATCGACGGCACGCCGGTGACGGTGGCCAAGGGCACCTCGCTGATGCGCGCCGCGGTCGATGCGGGCGTGCAGGTGCCCAAGCTGTGCGCGACCGACAGCCTGGAGCCTTTCGGCTCGTGCCGGCTCTGCCTGGTGGAGATCGACGGGCGCAAGGGCTATCCGGCGTCGTGCACCACGCCGGCCGAGGCCGGCATGAAGGTGCGCACGCAAAGCCCGAGGCTGCAGGAGCTGCGCAAGGGCGTGATGGAGCTCTACATCTCCGACCATCCGCTGGACTGCCTCACCTGCGCCGCCAACGGCGATTGCGAGCTGCAGGACATGGCCGGCGTCACGGGCCTGCGCAACGTGCGCTACGGCTATGACGGCGCCAATCACCTGAAGAGCGCCAAGGACGAGTCCAACCCCTACTTCACCTACGACCCGTCCAAGTGCATCGTCTGCAACCGCTGCGTTCGGGCCTGCGAGGAAACGCAGGGCACCTTCGCGCTCACCATCAGCGGCCGCGGCTTCGAGTCGCGCGTATCGCCGGGCCAGGACCAGCCCTTCATGGAATCCGAATGCGTGAGCTGCGGCGCCTGCGTACAGGCCTGCCCCACCGCCACGCTGCAGGAAAAATCGGTCATCTGGTTGGGCCAGGCCGAGCACAGCGCCATCACCACCTGCGCCTACTGCGGCGTGGGTTGCGGCTTCAAGGCCGAGATGAAGGGCAATGAAGTGGTGCGCATGGTGCCCTGGAAAGACGGCAAGGCCAACGAAGGCCACTCGTGCGTGAAGGGCCGCTTTGCCTGGGGCTACGCCACCCACAAGGACCGCGTGCTCAAGCCCATGATCCGAAGCAAGATCACCGACCCGTGGCAGGAAGTGAGCTGGGACGAAGCCGTCAACTACGCCGCCAGCGAGTTCCGCCGCATCCAGGCCAAGTACGGCACCGACTCCATCGGCGGGCTCGTGTCTTCGCGCTGCACCAACGAAGAAGGCTACCTGGTGCAGAAGCTGGTGCGCGCGGCCTTCGGCAACAACAACGTCGACACCTGCGCGCGCGTGTGCCACTCGCCCACCGGCTACGGCCTGAAGCAGACCATGGGCGAATCGGCCGGCACGCAGACCTTCAAGTCGGTGGAGAAGTCTGACGTGATCATGGTGATCGGCGCCAACCCTTCCGACGGCCACCCGGTGTTTGCCTCGCGCATGAAGCGGCGCCTGCGGGCCGGCGCCCGACTGATCGTGGTCGACCCGCGCACCATCGACCTGGTGAAGTCGCCCCACGTCAAGGCCGACTATCACCTCAAGCTCAAGCCCGGCACCAACGTGGCGGTCATCAGCGCAATGGCGCATGTGATCGTGACCGAAGGGCTGGTCGACGAAGCCTTCGTGGCCGAGCGCTGCGAGCCCAAGTCGTTCAACGAATGGCGCGAATTTGTCGCGCGCCCGGCCAACTCGCCCGAGGCCATGGAAGAAGTGACCGGCGTGCCGGCCGCCGACCTGCGCGCCGCCGCACGGCTGTTCGCCAAGGGCCACGACGGCAAGAAAAACGCCGCCATCTACTACGGCCTGGGCGTGACGGAGCACAGCCAGGGCTCGACCATGGTGATGGGCATTGCCAACCTGGCCATGGCCACCGGCAACGTAGGCCGCGAAGGCGTGGGCGTGAATCCGCTGCGCGGCCAGAACAACGTGCAGGGTTCCTGCGACATGGGATCGTTCCCGCACGAGCTGCCGGGCTACCGCCATGTTTCCGACAGCACCGCGCGCGGCAGCTTCGAATCCGCCTGGGGCGTGGAACTGCGGCCGGAACCGGGCCTGCGCATTCCCAACATGTTCGATGCCGCCATCACCGGCAGCTTCAAAGGCCTGTATTGCGAAGGCGAAGACGTGGTGCAGTCGGACCCGAACACCCAGCATGTGGCCGAGGCCATGATGGCGATGGAATGCATCGTGGTGCAGGACCTGTTCCTGAACGAAACCGCCAAGTACGCGCATGTGTTCCTGCCGGGCGCGTCGTTCCTGGAGAAAGATGGCACCTTCACCAACGCCGAGCGCCGCATCTCGCGCGTCACCAAGGTCATGCCGCCCAAGGCCGGCTACGCCGACTGGGAGGTGACGCAGCTGCTCTCCAACGCGCTGGGCTACCCCATGAACTACGCAAGCGCCGAAGAGATCATGAACGAGATCGCCGCGCTCACACCCACTTTCACGGGCGTGAGCTACGCCAAGCTGGCAAAGCTCGGCAGCGTGCAATGGCCCTGCAACGAGGCCGCACCCGAAGGCACGCCGACCATGCACATCGGCGAGTTCGTGCGCGGCAAGGGCAAGTTCATCATCACGCAGTACGTGCCCACCGACGAGAAGGTCACGCGCATGTACCCGCTGATCCTGACCACCGGGCGCATCCTCTCGCAGTACAACGTGGGCGCGCAGACCCGCCGCACCGAGAACAACCAATGGCACAGCGAAGACCGGCTGGAAATCCATCCGAACGACGCCGAGGATCGCGGCATCGTTGAAGGCGACTGGGTCGGCATCCGGAGCCGGGCCGGCGAAACCGTGCTGCGGGCCACCATCACCGAGCGCGTGCAGCCGGGCGTGGTGTACACCACCTTCCACTTCCCCGAATCGGGCGCCAACGTGATCACCACCGACAACTCCGACTGGGCCACCAACTGCCCCGAGTTCAAGGTGACCGCGGTGCAGGTGATGCCGGTGATGCAGCCTTCCGAATGGCAGCAGGAGTACAGCCGGTTCAATGCCCTGCAGGAAGAACTGCTGAGCAAGCGGCTCGAAGAAACGGCGGCGGCCAAATGAACCTGGCCGACGTACCGCTGCGGCCCGGAAGCGCGGAGCTGCTGCCCGTGCGCGGCGTGCGCGCCCGCCAGGCTTTCGACAACCGCGACTGGGTGGCTGTGGAGGTGCCGGTCGCGCTGGAGTTCAACGGCATTGCGCACGCCGTGATGCTTGCAACGCCGACCGACCTGGCCGACTTTGCGCTGGGGTTCGCGCTCAGCGAGGGCATCCTGCTCGGGAGGAGCGAACTCTACGGCGTCGAGGAAGAGTACGCGCCCGAAGGCATCACACTCAAGCTCGACGTCGCAAGCGCGGCTCTCGCGCGGCTGAAAGAACGCCGCCGTTCGATGGCCGGGCGCACGGGCTGCGGGCTGTGCGGCACCGAGAGCCTGGCGCATGTTGCGCGCACGCTGCCGCCGCTGCCGCGGAGCGCAGCGCTTTCGAGCAGTGCCGTCGCTCGCGGCATGCGGGAACTTGCATCGCTGCAGGTGCTGCAGAAGGTCACCGGCGCCGTGCACGCGGCGGCCTGGTGCACGGCAAAAGGCGAGGCCCTGCTGGTGCGCGAGGACATCGGCCGGCACAACGCGCTCGACAAGCTCGTGGGTGCGCTCGCCAAAAGCACCGTGGCCGCCTCCACCGGCTTCATCGCCGTGACCAGCCGCGCGAGTTTCGAGATGGTGCACAAGACCGTCGCGGCGGGCGTGCCGCTGCTGGCGGCGGTGTCGGCCTCGACCTCGCTGGCCACATCGGTTGCAGAAGACGCGGGCCTGACACTTGCGGGCTTCGTGCGCGACGACGACCTGGTCATCTACACCCACCCGTGGCGGCTGAATGGCCTGCCCGCCAACGCCTGAGGCTTTCCGCAATGCACGTCGACCAGCTGATTCGCATGGTGAACCAGATGGGCAGCTTCTTCGAAGCCATGCCCGACCGCAGCGAGGCCCTGCATGACCTTGCGCTGCACCTCAAGCGCTTCTGGGAACCGCGCATGCGCAGGGAACTGCTCGCGCACCTGGATGCCGACGGATCCGGCGCGTTGAACCCCATGTCGGCCGAAGCGATCCGCGTTCACCGGGCGCTGCTCGAATAGCGTTTGGGCCCTTGTCGGGCCCCGTCTGCTGCGCCGTGCGGCATTTGTCCCGTGACATTCTGGAACGTTCTTCACCATCGAGATGTGAGCGGCCTGCCCTGGCCGAACGTTGAATGCGCATCGGGACCATTCCCATATCTCAGGAGACGAGATGACTTTTCCTCGAACCGCCCTCAAGCTGGCTCTCTCGTGCACGATGGCTGCAGGCGCCCTTTTTGGCGTGACCTCGGCGACCGCGGGCACAAGCTGGTCCATCGGCGTGTCCGTGCCAGGCGTGGTGGTGAGCGAACCGGCGCCGGTCTATTACGAACCCGCTCCGGTGTACTCGCGGCCGGCCCCTGTCTACGTCCAGCCAGCGCCACCGGTTCGCTACCAAGCGCCTTCGTACGCCGCACCGGCGCCCGTTTACTACGAGCCGGGGCCGAGCTGGGAAGAACGCCGCGCCGAGCGCCGTGAATGGCGCCGCCGCGAATGGGAGCGGCGCGAGTACTACCGTCGTTATCACGAAGACAGGGACTGACAGCCCTGCCCCGTCGGCCTGCTCTCTAGTTGGCGCAACCTTACCGAACGCGTCGGCGCCGTCCGACAGGAGCGGCCCGTCGCGCGTGCACTCTGGGGTGCTTTTACTTTCAACGAAAAGGCACCATGAACGACGTGGACCGTGCGTTCCTCGCGTGGAAGGACGCGCATTGCAAGGCTTCGGAAGCCGAGTTCCAGATTCAACTGGGTGCATTCCGCCCTCCGTCCCAGCAGCCGAAGCAAGAAGACATCGAGGAAGCGCATCGGTTACGCCGAATCGCCTCGGAGAATTTGCAGACCTTTCTGGATGCCAGCACGCATGTTCCGAGCCACTAGAACCGGAGCGTGCAACGTTCGCGAAGGCGGGCCGAGCCGCAGCCGCAGATGGTTCGCCACCCACATGCGCACGGGAAAATTTCAACCGCGTTCTATCGGCGACGGATGACGCCTCGCGGCGCCAGGTGCGGCACGCTCTGCGGCATGGACAAGTTCTTCGCCTCCTTTGCCAATGCCACGGCGCGCGCTGCGGGCAGCCCGCTCGCATTCCTGCTTTGCATCGCGCTGGTGATTGCCTGGGCAGTTTCGGGCCCCTTCTTCCAATTCTCGGAAAACTGGCAGCTGACCATCAACACGGGAACCACCATCATCACGTTCCTGATGGTGTTCTTGATCCAGAACACGCAAAACCGCGACGGGCTGGCACTTCAGACCAAGCTCGACGAATTGATCCGGTCATCCAGCGCGGGTGACGAGTTCATCGGCATCGAGAGGCTGACGGACAAGGAACTGGCGGTCCTTCACGCGCAATGCGAAGCGGCAGCCAAAAAGAGCCATGCGGCGCTGGACAGAGCACGCGGCGAACGTGCGCGGCGCGCCCGCGAGGGCACGGGTCAGGAAGCAACCACGGCAGAAGGCAGCCCGTGAAGCAACCCTAGGCCTCCAGCGCTTCCAGCGGCCCGAAGAACTCATAGCGCAGCTGCTGCTTCGGCACGCCCAGCGCAAGGCCGCTGGCATACACCGCCTTCATGAAAGGCTTCGGGCCGAGGAAATAGAGGTCGACGTCGCGATCGGCCGGCAGCTGCTGCGCCAACAACTCGCGCGTGAGGAAACCGGTCGCATGCGGCCGGTCGGATTCGCGCGGCGCATCGTAGACATAGAGCGGCTTCACATTGGCATGCCGCGCAGCCAGCACATCGACGCGCTCGCGGAACGCATGCGCACCGCCATGCCGCGCCGCATGAATGAAGTGCACCGGGCGGCCGGTGTGCGCCATGGACTCGAGCATGCTCATGGCCGGCGTGATGCCCACGCCGCCCGTCACCAGCACGAGCGGACGCACAGGCTCGCCCGCGGGCTGCAGCACGAAGTCGCCGCAAGGCGCCTGCGCCTTCAAAAGCGTGCCGACGCTCGCCGCTTCATGCAGCCAGTTCGATGCCTTGCCGCCCTCTTCCTTCTTGACGCTGATGCGGTACCACTTCTTGCCCGGCGCATCGGAGAGCGAGTAGTTGCGCCGCAACGGCTCACCGTCGATGTTCAGCACCAGCGTGAGGTACTGCCCCGGCGAGAACGCCAGCAGCGGGCCGCCGTCGGTCGGCTCCAGGTAGAACGAGGTGATGACTTCGCTCTCGTCCTCGCGCCGGGCCACGCGAAACTCGCGTTCGCCGCGCCATCCGCCGGTTTGCGCGGCGTTGGCGCGGTAGACCTCTTCCTCCGCGGCGATGAGAAGCGCCGCCAGCGATTGGTAAGCCTCGCCCCATGCCGCGATGATCTCGTCGGTCGCGGCGTCGCCGAGCACGTCCTTGATGGCCTGCAGCAGGCAGCCGCCGACGACCGGATAGTGCTCCGGCAGCACACCCAGCGCGGCGTGCTTCTGGATGATGCGCGGCAGCGCGCCGGCAATTTCGTCCAGGCGATCGATGTGCGTGGCATAGGCCAGCACCGCGCCCGCGAGCGCACGCGCCTGGCTGCCTGCCGCCTGGTGCGCCTCGTTGAAGAACGCCTTCACTTCCGGGTGGCTCTCGAACATGATCCGGTAGAAGTGGCTGGTAATGGCCTCTCCGTGCGCTTGCAGTGCGGGCACGGTGGCTTTGACGATGGCGATGGTTTGCGGGTTCATCTGTGGCTTTCGAGTCGGCAGTTGAGATGCTTTTCTCTCTCACGATCCGTGCCAATCGCAGGCATCGCGCAAGTGCCTGCCACTGCTGGGGATTTTCGATACGTGGTCAAATTCGCAACAAGATCAACGTTGTATTTATGACCACATCCAGTGTCAGCTTGACCACAAACGAACTCAATGCCGCCACCGAAGGACAGCGCTACCGCTCGCTTCTTTCCGCGGCGCGCGGCCTCGTGCGATGCGATGCCGCCGCGTTGCTGCGGCTGGACGGCGACGCACTCAGGCCGCTCGCCGTGGACGGCCTGAGCGACGAAACCCTGGGGCGGCAGTTCCCCGTGGCGTCGCACCCGCGCTTTGCGCGCCTGCTCGAGAGCGAGCGGGGCCTGCGCTTTGCGCACGACTGCGGCCTGCCGGATCCGTACGACGGCCTCGTCGCGGGCCAGCCGGGCATCCTGCCCGTACACGACTGCATGGGCGCGCCGCTTCGCCTGCGCGGTGCCGTCTGGGGCTTGCTGACGCTGGACGCACTCGAGCCCGGCGCGTTCGAGACCGTGACTCCGGCACAGCTCGACGCACTGGTCGCGCTGGTCGAAACCGGTATCGAGGCCGCGCACACGATCCAGGAAATGGAAGCGCGCGCCATGCGCGAGCAGGCCATGGCACAGGCCCTGCGGTCGGGACGCGGCGCCACGCGCGAACTGCTCGGGGGCAGCGGCGCGATGAAGCAACTGTGCAGCGAGATCGACACGGTTGCGGTGTCCGACCTCACGGTGCTGCTGCTCGGCGAAACAGGCGTGGGCAAGGACCTGGTGGCGCAGCGGTTGCATGCGCGCTCGCGGCGGCGCGATCAGCCGCTGGTGCAGGTGAACTGCGCGGCGCTGCCCGAATCGCTGGCCGACAGCGAGCTCTTCGGCCACAAGCGCGGCGCGTTCACCGGCGCGGTGCAGGACCGGAACGGCAAGTTCGAAATTGCCGACGGCGGCACGCTCTTTCTCGACGAGGTCGGGGAACTGCCGCTCACGGTGCAGGCCAAGCTGCTGCGCGTGCTGCAGAGCGGCGAAGTGCAGCGGCCCGGCAGCGACCGCACGCTGAAGGTCGACGTCCGCGTGATCGCGGCCACCAACCGCGACCTGCCCGCAGCCATTGCGCAGGGCCGCTTCCGTGCCGACCTCTACCACCGGCTCTCGGTGTATCCGCTGGTCGTGCCACCGCTGCGCGAGCGCGGGCGCGACGTGGTGGCGCTCGCGGGCGGCTTTCTCGAAGAGAACCAACATCGCCTGGGTGCGCGCAACCTGCGGCTTTCGCCGGCCTCGAAAGCCGCCCTTCTTGCGCACAGCTGGCCGGGCAATGTGCGCGAGCTCGAGCATGTGATCAGCCGCGCCTCGCTCAGGGCCTTCAGGGAGCAGCGCCGCGGCGCGCGCTGGACGGCGATCGAGCCGCATCACCTGGCGCTGGATGCCGCGGCGGTCGGCGTTGCTGCAACGCCGCCATCGGCGCCATTTGCCACACCTCCCGCAGCGTCAGCGGGCAACCATGCGAGCCTTGCCGCCGCCGGCGGCACGCTGCGCGAAGCGACTGCGGCGTTTCAACGAGCGTGGCTCACCGACGCCCTGGCACGGCACCACGGGCACGTGGCCAATGCCGCGCGCGAAGCCGGCATCGACCGCAGCAACTTTCACCGGACGCTGCGTAAACTGGGAGTGCGGCCCTCGGGCATGGATGCAGTCGAAGGCCGCGATTGACCCTCTGTGCCGTCTCTATCCGGAGGACTTCATGCAACCAAGAATCACCGTCATCACCCTCGGCGTCGAGAACCTGGAGAGAGCTGTCGCGTTCTATCGGGACGGCCTGGGCTTGCCCACCCAAGGCATTGTGGGCAAAGAGTTCGAAAACGGCGCCGTCGCCTTCTTCGACCTGCAGGACGGACTCAAGCTCGCCGTGTGGCCACGCTCGAGCATTGCCGCCGATGCCGGCCTTCCGCTGCAAGCGGGCGGCTCTCTTGAATTCACACTCGGGCACAACGTGTTGTCGAAAGCCGAAGTGGACGCGGTCATGCAGCAAGCCACGAAGGCCGGCGCCACCGTGGTGAAAACCGCGGCAGACACGTTCTATGGCGGCTACGCCGGCTACTTCAAGGACCCGGACGGACATCTGTGGGAGGCCATCTACAACCCGCAGTTGCTGCCGAAGGCTGAAGGCCGCGGTCAGGATGCCGCAACCAAGTCGCGGATGTAGGCCTCGAGCGTCGTGGGCCCGCGCAACGCATCGCGAGGCATGTCGAAGGCGCTGTCGACGCTGACCGCGGCCATCCGCGCATACGAATCGGCAGCAGCTTCGGAGAAGCCGAGGCCGCGGTATGCCTCCTTCCACTTGTCGCGCGGCGTGACGTCGACCTCCACCGGCCGACCGAGCGCTTTCGAGAACGCCTTTGCCACGTCTGCCGACGAATAGCGTTCCGGGCCCTCCACGTAGCGGACGCCGGTGTCGTTTAGGGAGGACATCAGCCGCTGGGCTGCTACCAGGCCCAGGTCGTGCGGCGCGGCCATCGGAATGGCAAGGTCAGCGGCATACATCGTCGGCAGCTTGCCCCTGCTGCGGACAACATCGAGCAGGCTGTCCCAGTTGCTCATGTAGTAGGCCGCGCGGTTGATGGCCGCCGGAATCGATTGCCGGCGCAGCCCTTCTTCGAGTTCCCACAAAACGCTGAGGTCGCCGATGCGGTCGCCGGGCTGCGCGCCGCCGGTCGATTCCGCAACGACCTTCTCCAACCCCGAGCCCTCCAGCGCAGCAAGAATGTTGGCGACCGTTCGTCTCTCGACCACATCGGTATCGGTCGTCGTGTCGGCGGGCGGGTTGAGCAGGAAGGCGCGGCGCCCACGCCGCAACGCCGCGCGCAGCGACGCCACGTCGTCGACATTCGCCTCGGCGATCTCGGCGCCTTTGGTGCGCCAGGCACCGGCGCGGTTCGCGTCGCGCGTGACGATCGTCACCTGTTCGCCTCGGCCGAGCAGCACCTGCGCCACGGCCGAGCCGACATGTCCTGTTCCACCCATGATGACGTACATCGCATCTCTCCTGTTCGTCGTGGTTGAAGAAAAGTCCAGTGCGCACCATGCGGCGCATGAGCCTTGGTTTTTGCACCGAACGGGTCTTCGACGCAACCCTGGGGGCTTGGCAAAGAGCTGAATCCCGTTATAGTCAACCAATTGGTTCACCATTTTCAACCGTCCACGGAACAAGACGATGAACACCCATGCCTCCGCCCGTTCCGCCGACGCGCTCGATTCGAACTGGTCCATTGTTGCCGCCGGCGCCCTGATGACTTGCGTCGCCATCGGCGTGCTGTTTTCGCTGGCCGTTTTCCTGGAGCCCATGAGCGCGGCCACCGGCTGGTCGCGCGCGGGTATTTCCAGTGCCATGACACTGGCCTTCCTGAGCATGGGGGTGGCCGGGTTCGGCTGGGGCGCATTGAGCGACCGGTATGGCCCGCGCGTGGTGGTGCTGGCGGGCACGGTGCTTCTGGGCCTCTCGACGGTGCTGGCCAGCCGTGCGTCGACCTTGATCGAGTTCCAGCTTTTCTACGGTGTGATGATGGGCATCGCCGCCGGCAGCTTCTTCGCGCCGGTGATTGCAACCACCGCATCCTGGTTCGACAGGCATCGCAGCCTGGCCGTCTCGCTGGTGTCGGCAGGCATGGGCGTGGCGCCGATGACCATCTCTCCGCTGGCCGCGTGGCTCGTGACGCACTACGACTGGCGCGCGGCGCAGCTGATCATCGGCATCGGCGCGTGGATCGTCCTGCTGCCCGCGGTCTGGCTCATTCGCGCAGCCCCGGGGGCCGGCAATGCGGCCGCCCAGGGCACCGCAGCCCAGGCGCCGGAGATGAAGGTCGGGCAGGCGCTGCGCTCGCGTGCCTTCCTGGTGCTCGGAATCACGTTCTTCGCCTGCTGCGCGGCCCACTCCGGGCCGATCTTCCACACAGTCAGCTATGCCATCGGCTGCGGCCTGCCCACCTTCGCGGCCGTGACCATCTACAGCATGGAAGGCGCTGCCGGGCTGGGCGGGCGCCTGCTCTTCGGCGTGCTGGCAGACCGGCTGGGCGCAAAGCGGGTGCTCGTCGCCGGCCTGCTGATTCAGGCCTTTGCCGCCGCGAGCTACCTGCTGGTCAATCAGCTGGGTGGCTTCTACGCAGTGGCCATTGTCTTCGGCCTCGCCTACGGCGGCGTGATGCCGCTCTATGCGGTGCTGGCGCGAGACTATTTCGGCGCCCGCATCCTGGGCACGGTGCTGGGCGCGGCGTCGATGCTGTCCAGCCTGGGCATGGCGCTCGGGCCGGTGCTGGGTGGCTGGCTCTTCGACCGCTACGGCAGCTATGCCTGGATGTACATCGGCTCGATGGCCGTGGGGCTCGGCGCGGTGGCCATCGCGCTCACGTTTCCGCGAACGGACCATGCCGACAAGCAGCCTCGCTTGCAGCCGGCGGGCTGATTCTTCAGGCGCGCGGAGACGACCGCCCCTTCAATTCAGAGCGCAAGGCGAGGCGATTCCTTGCGCAAGATCGCGCATGCCGCCGGCGGTTCCCAGATTTCGGCCAGCGCGCCGGACAGCGCGTCCAACAGTTGCCGGACATCGTGGCCGGCGCTCGCATGCAATGCCTCGGCCACGATGAGAACCTGGGAGGTTTCGTTGCGCACGGCGGAATGCGCGCTTTGGCGATGGGTCCAGCGCCGGGCGTGTGCGCGGCCGCCGGCATCCGCGAAGATGACTTCGCCGCGTTCGGGCGTTTCCGTTTCGCCCGAAAACGCGAGGTAGCTTTCCGTGCCGTTCGCGCACCGTACTTCCAGCCACTCGGCGACCTTCGACAGGTCGAATATCGCGATGGGAATCGCGAAGGCCAACGACAACGCGTTGCAAAGATCGACGAGCGGGTGAATCGGCGGCAGCGACCCTTCTTTCCTGAACCGGCGCAGCAGGGATTCGGACGCGCATCGGTACTGCGTGGGCTTGAGGCCCATGCGCCCGAAAGTACGGCGCCATGCCTGGATCTCAGGAAAATCGGCTTCCGTGCCGACGGCTTCGAGCCTTGCGCGCGCAATGCCGTGGTAGTGCGCCACCTGCGCCTGCACGGCGACGTTCTTGTGAATGCCCTGCGCCGCCAGAACACCCGGTACCAGTTCGGGATGCTGCTCCCAGATTTCCGGTGAATGAGAGAAGAAAAAATGCATGGCGCAGTGTGTCTTTTGCGCGGCGATGCGTCTTGAACGCTATTGCAGCGGCCCGGGTCGTGTTGTGCAGGCACGCTGCCATGCGCCGGGTGTGAAGCCGAAATGCAGGGCGAACGCGCGCGTCATGTGGCTCTGGTCCGCAAAGCCGGCCGCCATGGCCGCGTCTGTCAATGCAGCCCCTCGGCGGATGAGCCCGCGCGCGACTTCCGCGCGCTGCTGAAGCAGCCATGCAAACGGCGTCACGCCATGGACCTCCTTGAAGCGCCGCAGCAGCTGGTATTTGCTCAGCCCTGAAGAGGCAGCCAACTCGGTCAAGCTCGGCGGCTGCGCAAGGCTGTCCGCGAGCATTTCGCGGGCCCGTGAAACGTCGACCGATGCCGCACGAGCAGGTAGCCCATGTGCGCCGTGGCGCGTTGCAAGCACGGTGCAGGTCTGCACGAACAGCTCCTCGCAACGCAGTGCGTCCGGCAGCGCTTGCGAGTGCGAGTGCGCGGCATCCCGTGCCTCCAGCATCCGCAAAAGCTCGCCGAGCATGCGCCGCAACCGGTCGTCCTTGATGACGGGGCGAATCAGGGCCATGTCGCGCGCCGCGCCGGTTGAGGCCGCATCCACCGCCCATCGAAGCGCATCAGGCTCGAGATACAGCATGCGCCAGCGGCGAAAGGGCCCACCGAGCGGCCGCCCGTCATGCACTTCACCCGGATTCGTCGCGATGACGTTGCCGGCATACGCATCGACGTTGCCGCATCCGCTGGCCGAACTTTGCGCGCCCTCGTCGATGACGCCCACCCCGAACGTGGCATGCCAGTGCCTGCCGTAGTGGCGATTGCTCGAGATGCTCGTGCCGTGCACGCCCTCCCAGGGGGAGCCGAAGACGCGGCAGGCGTGGTGCGGGTTCCTCATCGCGCGGAGTATGCATGCGCGGCGAGTCGACAGGCAGAAACCGCGGCTTCACTGTCATTGCTGCGCAAACCCGCAACTTCTAGACTCGCCGCTCCGACCATCTTTTCATTAACAGGTGAACAGCATGTCAAAGCTTCGACTCAGGATCTCGATGTCGCTGGACGGGTTCGTCGCCGGGCCGAACCAAAGTTTGCACGAGCCGCTCGGCACCGGCGGCGAGCAATTGCACGAGTGGGTATTTCCGCTGGAGGCCTGGCGGCGTCCACATGGCATGGATGGGGGCGTGGTGAACGAGAGCACGCCGGTGATGGAGGAAGAGCTCGCCAACATTGGCGCGACCATCATGGGCCGCAATATGTTCGGCGGGGGTCCGGGCCCGTGGAGCAAGACGGATCCGTGGAGCGGCTGGTGGGGCCGCAACCCGCCGTTTCATCACCCGGTGTTCGTGCTGACGCATCACGCGCGCGAACCGCTGATCATGGAGGGCGGCACGAGCTTTACGTTCGTAACCGACGGGATCGAGAGTGCGCTGGATCGGGCCCGACGCGCGGCGGGCGGAAAGGACGTAGCGCTGGCGGGCGGCGCGCGCGCTGCGCAACAGTACTTGAAAGCTGGCCTGGTCGATGAAATGCAGCTTCACCTGGTGCCGACGCTGCTCGGTGGCGGCGAGCGCTTGTTCGACAACGTCGACGCTCTGCATGCCCTCACCATGGTGAAAACGGTCGCGGCACCGAACGTGATTCACCTGAAATTCGTGAAAACTTGAAAGCGTGCCGCGACGCTGCATCGGGACGGAAAATACGCGACACCGTTGAAGAAGGGACCGAAGGAAATGACAGTCAAGCGAATGGACAACGTCCTGATAGTTGTCGACGATCTCGAAGCGGTGAAGGCGTTCTTTATCGAGCTGGGCCTCAAGCTTGAGGGCCAAACCACGGTTGAAGGGCCTTCTATCGGAAGCCTCATAGGGCTTGGA
The DNA here is from genome assembly GCF_040544635.1 of Variovorax paradoxus. Taxonomy (GTDB): domain Bacteria; phylum Pseudomonadota; class Gammaproteobacteria; order Burkholderiales; family Burkholderiaceae_C; genus Variovorax; species Variovorax paradoxus_R. The sequence goes on along the minus strand of NZ_JBEPKJ010000005.1, from coordinate 285,034 downwards.
GACATCCGAGCCACCCTCGCAATGCTGCGGACTCCCGATGGGCAGGGAATCGAACTGGACAAATTCCACACGCCAGATGCAGTCAGGTTCGGGCCCGTGGACGCGCCGGTGAACGCCTTGGGTCTTCGTCGCGTCATGTTTGCCGTCGATGACATCGATGCTGTCGTTGCGCGGATGCAGGCCCACGGCGCAGAACTCATTGGCCGGATGCAGTATGAAAAATCGTACCGGCTCGCCTATATCCGTGGGCCCGAAGGCATCATCGTCGGGCTTGCCGAGCAGGCGACCGAAACAGCGCGTTAACCGCTCCGCGGGATCGCGCCCTTTTTTTGCTCCACCGTCACCCGGCCGCGCAAGCGCCCGGGCGATTCAAGCGATTTCGGTTGCCTCTGCCCATACCTTGCTGAAAAGAGACTCGCGGGTTTTGTTGAACACGGCGCTTGAGTGCAGGCCCACTGTGGACTCTATCCGCGTGGTCTTGCCGAAGTCGGCGCTGGAAACCCAGACCGTGTCCGGCGCCACGAGCACGACTTTGGCATTGTTGTTTCGGTGCAGCGCCACGCGTACTTCGGGGAAGCGTTGCTTGAGCAACCTTGCCTCCTTTTGTGCATCGGCATTCGCAATGATGAAGATGTCTCGCGGGCGCTTGCCCAAGGTCCGAGAGATGTACTCCGGGTCCGGGAGGGAGCCGGTCATGATCAAGACGGGGCCGACCACGCGCGAAATTTGCGACAGGCGCTTGTTCCACGTGCTTGTGCAAACGGAGATCTTCGCGTCTTCGCAGGAGAACGCAAAGCCGCCACTGTCGTCTCTGAAAATCATGGGGTGCTTCGAAAAGATGAACTGATGCGGAGGTGGTGGCGGCTGTGCCTTCAAGGACGGAGGCCCGCGCGCGCAAGGCCCACGGCGGCAATCAGCGCGATCGCGAAGATGCCCAACGCCATCGCACCTCGCCAGGCCGCACTCTCCCGGCTTGCTGCCAAAGGCTCGAACACGGGCAGCTTGTCGTAGTGCTCCGCGGTCAACCCGCGGTAGCTCATGACTCGGGGCACGAAATAGGTACGCCAGGCGTCCTCGTATGAATTGACGGCGTTCACATGCCGCGCATAGCGCGGGGCATCGATGCCGGCAAGCCGGTCGGCCGTCATCGCGAGCGCCATGCCCGGCGAAAGCCAGGACCATCGCTCGAGCAGAGCGAAACGGCGCGCACGCGCTTCGTCGAACTCCGCCATCAGCGGGCGGATCTCGCGGTCCTGGGCCAGGTACCTCGGCAGGAAGCTGACTGGCCAGGTGTGGGTGCTGCGCCCGGCCGGTCTGTCAGCCGGGTGAGCGGCATACCAAGCGGCCAGGTGCTCCTCCATATGCACTTCGGCGTCTTGCTGGGCGGCGCGCAGTTCGGCAACCGCCGTCAGCCGCGATGGCATCGGTGCCTCACTGTCGGCAAGGCCTGCCAAGGCCGCGGGCATGACGAACGTGGCCAGCAGCCAGGCACCGAGCATGCCGAGCGCCGCAGCGCCGGACGACACCGGCAGCAAGCAGAACAGCCCGGCCAACGCAGTCCAGCAGACGGTGAACGCACCCAGCGTCGCCAGCCAGACCGCACCGGCGTGCCAGGTCGAGCCCGGGTCCAGCGCGAACGCCAGCAGCGACGCACCGGCGGCCAATGACCAGGCCGCCGCCGCGCGGATGCAGAGCGCGATCGCGAACACCCTCCAGGGTTGCGCGCATTGCGCAACGACGAGCCGCCACCGGCCTTGCTCCCGGTCCTCCTGCACCAGTCCGTAGCACAGCCCCAAGATGGCGAGGGGTAGCAGCAGCGCGACCAGCGTCGCGAAATCAGGCGGCCCCAGGTCTTCAAGCAGCGGGTTCGAGATCCGGTCGCTCTTGCGTGCGTCGGTATGCCGGCTCTCGACCGTGACGCGCATCGTCGGGCTCAGCAGCTCGAATGTTCCGGTTCCAAGGGCAAGGCCGCCGAGCGCAGGCAGATGCGCGGGAGGCGCGCCGAGCCGGGCGAACTGGAATGCGGCCATCATTGCCTTTGTGTCGCCGCTTGGCGTCGCGGCGTTCGTTCCGGCTGCTGCCTCGCGCGCCTGTGTGCGCGCCTGCTCCCACGTGGCCATCTCCTGAGCATTCAGGAGCCGCAATTCCCTGGCGGCAAATCCTGACCAGAGCGCACTCATGCAAAGCAGCACTGCCAAGGCGGCCAATACCCAGAGATGCGTATGCTGGCGAACGAAGCGCCGCCATTCCGCGCGCAAGATGAGGTTCGTCATGGCCCCAGCCTCCGCGCTGCAAGCACCAGCAAGCCGCAGGCCGCCATCGCCCAGGCGAGCAGCACGCCGAGGTCGGGCAACGCTGCGCGCAACGCGAAAGCGACGGTGGGCGGCGTGTAGTGAAATACATCGACCGACCGCCAGAGCGCGTCACCGGCGTACTTGTCATCGAACGAGGTCAGCCCGCGGGTGTTGTCCATGTCCCACTGGTCGATCTTGATGTTCGCGCGACGGCGGTACTGCTCGGCCGCCTCCTCGAAGTGGCGCTGATGCGCGAGGTCGGTGCCGGAGAGCTTCATGGAAATCGCACGCATGGCCGCCGTCGGGCTGAATGCCGAGGCGATGCGCGCAACGCTCTCCTGCATTGCGTACCGATCCCAGAGGCGGCCGAAGTGAATCGCATGCACGCGGTCGGCGTAGGCGTCCCGTTCCATCCGGCGCAGCGCATAGGCGCCGAACGGCAGGTCTTCCAGGCGACGCACGCTGTGCCGGCGCAGAAGCTCCGCATCGAAACGTTCGTTGCGCGCGGCCAGCGCGCCATCGCCCGGCAGGCCTTCGGCGTAGTCGCGCTGGATGTCACCCCAGAAGCGCTCGGCTGTCGGCAGCGGTGCCACGGCCTGCGCGCTCGCGGCGCCCAGGCGCGGCACGACGAAGACGAACGCGATCCACAGGCCCAGCAAGACGAACAGCGCGCGCCGGCTGCTCGCCGCCAGGGCTGACACCGCCAGTGCCAAGGCTGCAAAGACACCGCAGTAGATCAAGAAGGTGCCCGCCAGAACGGCCGCGCGCCATACGGTGTCCGCGCCAGGCCACGCGCCTGCCGTCACCAGGGCAAGACCCGCTCCCACTGCTGCCAGCGGAACCAGCGAGACCACCGCGAGCAGCGCCAGGAACTTTCCCGCCAGCAGCGCACGGCCGCGCAAGCCGGCGCTGTGCAGCATGCGCAAGGTTCCGCTTTCCCGTTCCAAGCTGACGGCGTTGAAAGCCAGGGCGACGATCAGCAGCGGCAGCAGCGCCTGCAGCACGAAAGCCGGCGTCAAGGACCCGAAGCGCACCGACGGCGGCTCGTCGGCCGCGGGACGAAAGCGCGTCATGTTGCGCCGATGCGGCTCGAGCCAGAGCGCCTGGCCCAGGTAGGGACCGAGCCCGGGATCGACCACGGCCAGCGGCGAGTCGGGGCGGAATGCGTAGAGGCCGAAATGCGCGCCGCGATGCGGGTGCTTGTCACCCTGCGAGTCCCACTGCTGACGCACCAGTTCGCTGACTTGCGCCTTCTCCTGCGCGAGGCGCCGCTGCTGCTGCGCCGAAGCAAACAGCAGGCCGGCCAGCAGCAGCGACATCGAGACGGCAAGTACAACGAAACGCCCGTCGCGAACGAGCGCGCGCAGTTCCTTTCGCAGCACAGCGGCGGCCGTCACGCGACCGACTCCAAGGGCGCCGCGCGCGTGTGGGCCAGATAGGCGCGCTCCAGCTCGTCGTGGCTGACGGTGTGGGTATCGAACTGCGCGACGAGGCGCCCTTCCTTCATGATTCCGATGCGATCCGCGACCTGCTTGGCGTTGAACAGGTCGTGCGTGGCCATTAGCACGGCCATGCCGGTACCGGCGGCGGCGCGCACGCGCTGTGCAAAGTCGTTGGCGGCGCCGGGATCGAGGCCTGAGGTGGGCTCGTCGAGCAACATCGCCTTCGCATGTTTGGCATGCGCAATGGCAAGGCCGACTTTCTGCCGCATGCCCTTCGAGTAAGTGGCGACACGCGCTGTGTGCGACACCGCTTGCAGGCCGGCCTGATCTAGCAAGGCGTGGCCTGCCGCATCGGCCAGTGGCACGCCACCCAGCGCACAGAAGTACTGAAGGTTCTCGATGCCGCTCAGATACGGATACAGCGCCACGTTCTCGGGCAGGTAGGCCAGATGGCGCCGCGCCGCATCGCCGTTGCGGCGCGGATCGATCCCGGCGACCTGAACACTTCCGGCCGTCGGCGCCACGAAGCCCAGCAGCGCGTTCAGGGTGGTTGTCTTGCCCGCGCCGTTGCCGCCGAGCAGCGCGTAGACGCTGCCGGCCGGCACGCTCAGGTCGAGTCCGTCGATCGCACGGCGCCCGCCCAAGGTGACGACCAGCCCTCGCGCCGAGAGCACTTCCTGGTCCATGCGGCGCCTCAGAAGAAGTAGCGCATGGACGCGCCGACCTGTGTGCGCGGCTGCGGCGACACCAGCAAGCCGGCCGCGGTGCCGTAGGCGATGTCGCTCGCAAACCGCCGCGGCTGAAAGATCGCGAACACCGAGAACTGGAACTGCTGCCAGTCGTAGGTTGCCTTGAGGTCGTAGCGCGTATAGGTCGGCATGGTTCGCAGCTGGGTCTGCGGCGTGCCTTCGTAGTACGGATTGCCGGACGTCAGGTAGGCGTCGGCATTCACGGTGAGCCGGCCTTCGCCCAGGCGTTGGCGGTACTCCGCTCCCAGCTTGACCTGGTGCCGCGGCACCGACAGCCGCTCGCCGGTGTTGGGCAGCGGGTTGTTGACGCGCGCCTCGAGCACGCGGCCGTAGCTGCCGTAGACCGACCAAGCACTGTCGATCCGCAGCCTTGACTCGAGCTCGAAGCCCTTGCGCGTGGTCTCGCCCACGGACTTGAACGAGCCGTCCGCCTGCGCGACGATTTCATCCTGATTGAGCGTGTGATAGACCACGCCCGAAGCGCTCCACGATGCGGTGGGCGACACCGTGAAACCCAGGTCGTGGGACTTGACCTTCGAGGGCGCCACATCGAACACCGTGCCGCCTCGCGCGCCCAGCGGCCCGGTTGCCCCGCTGCCGCTGATCTGCTCCGCGGCCGGCGATCGAAAGCCCTCGGCAATGTTGGCGAAGATGTCGAGCGTCGGCGTCACGCTCCACACCGCGCCGATCTTCGGTGTCGTCACGGCACTGCTGTAGCCCGTGGACGCAGCGGGTAGTTTGCGGTTCCCGATGTCGTAGTCGAACCAGTCGCGCCGCACGCCGCCGAGCAGCTTGAAGTTCTGCGCGAGCTTGTATTGCCCTTGGGCAAACAGGCCATAGGTCAACAGATCCAGCTCCTGGTTGTTGATGTAGCTGGCCGTCGGCACGCCATTGCGCCAGACGCGGCGCAGCGCGTCGCCCTTGTCGCGCCGCAGTTCGCCGCCCACGAAAAGCGAGGCCGCATCGCCGAAGACGAAGTTCTGCGCCAGCCGCCCGCCGTAGAAGTGGCGGTCGTCCTCGCCTACCGTTTGCAGCACGCTGCTCGTCGAGGTGCCGCGCACCCGTTCGAAAGTCTCGCCATAGGCCGTGGCGTACCAGCCAGCCTCGCCGCTGGCCGGTGTGCGATTGAAGACCAGTGCCGTGCGTTCGCCGCTGCCGAAGCCCGGCAGGTTGAATTGGGTCGATCGGGGGTCCACAATGCCGCGCTGCAAATCGGGCAGCAGCAGGTAGCCGGGCGCTCTCGACTCGGAGCGGTAGTGGTTCACGCGCAGGCTGTACAGGCCATCGCCCACTTGGGTCGAAAGCTTCCAAAACAGGTTGTCTCGCTCGATGCGGCCATCGCGCCGATAGCTGTCGGTGCGGTAGGCATCGGCGATGAAGAGCGACTGCACGTCGTTGAAACGGTTGGAGAGCACCAGCGATCCGCGCCGCCCACCGTAGCTTTCGAGCGAGACCCCGACGCTCGACGATGCGGGAACCGTTTGCGTCGTGATGCCCACGGCGCCGGCGCGGTTCTGGTCCCCGTACAACGCCGAGACCGGTCCCTTGATCACGTCGATGCGACCGATCATGTCTGACGTCAGCCATTCCAGGAAGGCAGGGCCATGGCCGGCGCCGGCTTGGCTCGACGGCATGTTCTGGGGCACGCCGTCCACGTACACCGCGGTGTCCGCGCCATGCGTTCCCTGCGTGGCGAAGCCGCGCATGCGAAAGCCGTTGCCCGTGTCGCCTTGGTCGATGTTGTTGGCGACCACGCCGGGTACACGGCGAAAGATGTTCGAGATGTCCCGCCCGACGTTGAGCGTGCCGAGCTCTTCGGGCGTGATGACCGTGACGCCCGCGGGCAGGCCGGTGCTGTCGGTGGTGACTTGCGTGCGCTTGCCTTGAAGGTCGACACGGTCGCCTTCGGCGGTTACGCGCACTTCGTTCAGCGTGCCGGCCGGCGCTTGCGCCTGTGCTGAAGCAAGCAGGGGCGTCGCAAGGGCGAATGCGAAAGCCATGGGTGCCCGGCACCCCAGAGATGGTGAGTTCATGAAAGGAAGGAAGAAGACGTCAGGCAGCAGCCACACTGGCGCGCGGCCAGCGTCTGCAACGAACTCAGGTAGGCCGCGCTGCTTGCGCTGCGGCCTCAGACGTTCTGTGGCGGGCCTCGAGGCGAGGCGCCCCGATACGCGGGGGCTGCAATGACGTGCGCCGGCGCCTGGCGCTGGCGCTGAAGACGTACAGGCGGTGGGCTGGCCGGCAGCTCAGGCCTGGAAGCCAGCAGCACCTGGTGGGCGTGCGCCATGCACCCGCTGCAATGGCAGGGAGCCTCGGCACCCTCGTCGCCGTCGTCTTCGCTTCCGCCATCCGCGCTGTGGAGATGCTGGAAATGCCCGGACTCCGAAGCCTGATGTCCGGCCCCCGTTTCGACACCGTGCGGCGTGGCCGCGCCCGCGTTGATGAACGCGACCGCAAGAACCAGCCAGAGGAGAAAACGAGAAATGCGCATGGCGGAAAAGCGTGGATCATAGCGACGAACCCGCCAATTGCAAATCCATTCTCATTTGCGATTACCATGGGTGTGTGGAACGTCATACACGCCAACGCGACGCGGTGCTCGCCGCGCTGTCCGACAGCCGGCGGTCTCTTACCCCGCAGGAGATCTGCGAGCTTGCGCAGCGATCGGTCCCCCGCCTGAGCCTCTCAACGGTTTATCGGCAGCTGAAGAGCCTGCTGGAGGACGACGAAATCGTGGGCGTCGATTTGCCGGGCCAGGCCACGCGCTACGAGGCGCTGTGCGAGTCCGATCACGGTGAAGCGGACCACCATCACCATCACTTCCACTGCGGTGACTGCGGTCGTGTGTTTCCGATCCACGGTTGCCCCGGGCGCATGGAAGACCTGGCCCCTGCGGGTTTTCTGGTCCAACGCCACGATCTGACGTTGCATGGGCGATGCGCGGACTGCACGGGCGTCCGCCGGAGCAGCAGCCGATGAAAGCGGCCACGAATTCGAATCCGTTGGGTGGGCGGTAGCCGAGCCAAGTACAGCCGCTTGGCGTTGTAGGCCTCTTCGATGAACTGCGGCTGCCGTCGTCCGTGGCCGCGCGGCGCGGCGCGGCATCGATGAAACGGACGGCATCGAATTGCCTGCGGCGTCCTACAGGCCCGCCTGATTCTCCGTTCTACGTTGAACCTCCCCGAATCAACCCCGGAACTCCTCCCATGGCCAAACCACCCAAAGCCAGCGCGCCCTCCCCGGCCGCGCTCGATGCCGCCCGTGCCGCGGCGCGCAACACCGACAGCGGCCCCGCGCACGCCGCACCGCCCGCGGCAGGCAAAGGCGACATCCCCGCGCAGAAGGCGATCGACACGCAGGTGCTCGCCGCGTCGATGCCCGCCAACACCAACAAGCCGCTCGAGCACGGGCCGGTCCCACCCGTGGGGCTGCACACGCAGCCGCCGTCGCGCCTGCCCACCGGCAGCACGCCGTCGGAGTCGAACGCTTCCGGCAAGACGGGCACGGTCGCGCCCGAAGGCATCAACGCCACCATCGACACGCTGGACCGCGTGCGCGTTGATTCGGGCGGGCAGCAGCTCACGACCAACCAGGGCGTGCGGATCGCCGACAACCAGAACTCGCTCAAGGCCGGTGCGCGCGGGCCGGTGCTGCTTGAAGACTTCATCCTGCGCGAGAAGATCACGCACTTCGACCACGAGCGAATTCCCGAGCGCATCGTCCATGCGCGCGGCTCGGGAGCGCACGGCTTCTTCGAATGCTACGAACCGCTGACGAACTACACCAAGGCGGCGCCCTTTCAAGAGGCCGGCAAGGTGACGCCCGTGTTCGTGCGCTTCTCGACTGTGGCTGGCGAGCGCGGCTCCAAGGACACGGCGCGCGACGTGCGTGGCTTCGCCGTCAAGTTCTACACCGACGAGGGCAACTGGGACCTGGTCGGCAACAACATGCCGGTGTTCTTCATCCAGGATGCGATGAAGTTTCCCGACCTGGTCCACGCTGTGAAGCCCGAGCCGCATCATGCGATGCCGCAGGCGGCCTCGGCGCACGACACCTTCTGGGACTTCGTGTCGCTCATGCCCGAGAGCACGCACATGCTGATGTGGCAGATGAGCGACCGTGCCATTCCGCGCAGCTACCGCACGATGCAGGGCTTCGGCGTGCACACTTTCCGGCTCGTCAACGACGCGGGCGAATCGGTGCTCGTCAAGTTCCACTGGCAACCGAAGCTCGGCACGCATTCGCTGGTCTGGGACGAGGCGGTGAAGATCTCCGGTGCCGACCCCGACTACCACCGCCGCGACCTCTGGGAAGCGATCGACGCAGGCGAGTACCCCGAATGGGAACTGGGCCTGCAGATCTTCACGGAGGAACAGGCCGAGCAATTCAGCTTTGACGTTCTCGACGCGACGAAGATCGTGCCCGAGGAGCTGGTGCCGGTGCGGATCGTGGGCCGCATGGTGCTCAACCGCAACCCCGACAACTTCTTTGCCGAGACCGAGCAGGTGGCGTTCTGCGCGGCGCACGTGGTGCCCGGCATCGACTTCACCAACGACCCGCTGCTGGCGGGGCGCATCCATTCGTACGTCGACACGCAGATCTCGCGCCTGGGCGGCCCCAACTTCCATGAGTTGCCGATCAATGCACCGGTGGCGCCCGTGCACAACAACCAGCGCGACGGCATGCACCGCCAGGCCATCCACCGCGGACGCTCGGCCTACGAGCCCAATTCGCTCGGCGGCGGCTGCCCCTTCCAGGCCGGCGCCGGACAAGGCTTCGAGAGCATTGCGAAGCGGTTGGACGCCAAGGAGAGCAGCGACAAGGTGCGCGTCAAGCCCGAGAAGTTTGCCGACCACTACACGCAGGCGCGGCTGTTCTTCGAGAGCCAGACGCCGTGGGAGCAGGCGCACATCGCCGCCGCCTTCCGCTTCGAGCTGTCGAAGGTGACGGTGCCCGCCGTGCGCGAGCGCGTGGTCGCCAGCCTGCACAACGCATCGCCCGACCTCGCCGCGCGCGTGGCGCAGGGGCTGGGCATGGCGCTGCCCGCACCGCTGCCCCGCGCCATGGAAACACCGCCGGCCCCCGAAGTCGACCGCTCGCCCGCGCTGTCACTTACCGCGCGGCCCGGTGACGGTGGCATCCGCACGCGCAAGATCGCGATGCTGGTGGCCGATGGCGCAGACGGCGTCGCCCTGGGCAAGCTGCTGGTCGCGCTGGTGGGCGCGGGGGCCGTGCCGCGGCTGGTGGCCTCGCGCCTGGGCACCTGCGCCGTGGCGGGCACCGCGCCGATGGAGGCCGATGCGAGCATGGAGAACAGCCCCGGGTTCCTGTTCGACGCGCTCGTGCTGCCCGACGGGCTCGCGGCCGTCGAGGCGCTGGTCGCCGACGGCCACACGATGGATTTCATCAAGGACCAGTACCGGCACGGCAAGACCATCCTTGCGCTTGGCGCATCGCAGGCCTTGCTCACCGAAGCGGGCATTCCGCTCGCGCTGCCCGACGGCACGCCCGACCCGGGGCTGATCCTCACGGACGCGGCCGCCGTGGACGCCGCCGCCAGCGATTTCATCGCGAGCGTTGCGCAACACCGCCATCCGGCACGCGAGAGCGATCCGCCGCGGCTGTGAAGATGTGGCGGCACGGGGCAGCAGTAGCGCCCCGCGCTGACGGTGACCGATCCGGCAGATATACGCAACGCAGCGGTGCTTGTCGCTGCAGGCCTCATCGAAGCCCCCTCCCGACCGAGGCAGAGGAAGCCGAAGGGCCGGGCAGCCGATCCGAAGGTGCCCCACCGGAGGCTCCCGATCGCATTCCTTCCCCTGAGAGGCGCTTTGTCATAGGCAGTGGCAGGACTGGCGGGGCGATTGTCTCCCTGGACAAGGGGCGCACCACTCATGCGCGCGGGCGGCGCAATTTCTACAGTGACTCCATGGCGAAACGCTTGGTCCCAGGACGGGCAGCACGCAGCGCCAATTGGTCACTTTACTGGGAGAACGCACATGAAACCGCTCAACCTGCTGCCGGGAAATTTCTTCATGAACCTGCTGCGTGAAGACGCGGGCATGTCGTCCATGGAGTTCGCTTTCGTCGGGGCGCTCTTGCTGTTCGTCTATTTGCTTTTGTTGCTTGCAGTGCGATTCAGCAACTGAGCGTGAGCTGCCGACTCGCGTTGAAGAGCGTATTGACCGCTCCGCGCGTAGCCACCTGTGCTCGCCAACACATCAAGCCCTTGTATTACCTTGACGGCATTGGCTTCCACATCGAAGACGCGCCCACCGACAACAGTTGCCTTGATCGGTTCGACGAAGCTGAGTGTGACGTTGTCACCACCACTTGATCCGAAAGGGGCGTCCACCATGAAGATTTCGACTGTTGGCATCGACTTGGCAAAGAACGTGTTCCAGGTCCACGGCATAGATGAGCACGGCAAGGCTGTGCTGAGGAAGCGGCTTCGACGCAATCAGGTAGCCGAGTTCTTCGTCAATCTGCCGCCGTGTCTCATCGGCATGGAAACCTGCGGGAGTGCCCATCACTGGGCCCGCAAGCTCGAAGGAATGGCCCACACCGTTCGCTTGATGGCGCCGCAGCACGTCAAGCGTTACGTCAAGACAAACAAGAACGACGCGGCTGACGCCGAGGCCATCTGCGAGGCAGTAGTGCGCCTCAGGCTGCCGGGCGAGCATGGCTGGCGCGGCACGCTGGTATGCGATGACTTCAGTGGCTGCAAGGCGTGCTTCGAGCTCGGCGTCACTAAGGCGGGCTGCTTGGCACACGCGAGGCGCAAGTTGCACGAACTCTGGGTCAATCACGGCAGCCCGATCGGCGAGCAGGAGCTGAAGTTCTTCGGCGAGCTCTGCGCTGTTGAACGCGAGGTCGCCGAGCTAATGCCGGACGAGCGACGTCGAATACGACAAGAGAAGTCCCGCAAGGTGGCCGATGCCCTGCAGCAATGGCTCGCCGGGCAACGGCAGAGGGTGCCGGAGGGCTCGGCCACGGCCAGGGCGATCGACTACAGCCTCAAGCGCTGGCAGGCGCTCACGCGCTACATCGATGACGGCGATCTGCCGGCGGACAACAACTGGGTGGAGAACCAGATCCAGTCGATCGCCATCGGAAGATCAAACTGGCTGTTCGCAGGCTCGCTACGGGCAGGCCAGCGCGCTGCGGTCAGCCGCAGCGCGGATGCGTCCTCGCTGAATCTCGACCTCTTCATCGCTTCTCCTTGCGCCCCTCCGCGGGTTCCGGAGAGCAACCGCACCCTCTACTTTTGAAAAGTCCGGAATTCGGGGGATCACAGGGGCAAGGTCAAAGGTCATTCGCGCCAATAAGCTTAAGTTCCAGACAGAACGAAACACTGCACTAGTCGATCCGGATGTCGAGTCGCTTGACCAGTGCGCCGTACACTTGGCGCTCTTCGCTCTGCAGCTTGCGCAATCCGTCGGCGGAGGTGGGATCAGGCTTGGCGCCTTGCACACGCAGCACGTCGACGAACGCCTTATCCTGCATGGCCTTGTGCACAGCACTGGTCAGTTCGTCCATCTTCGCAGCGGATGTGCCAGCCGGCGCATACAGTGCCTGCCAGAGCCCCATCGACAGGTCGACGCCCAGTTCCTTAAGCGTGGGACTTTGCGGCAACAGCTCCAGGCGCGTGGCCGTTGCACTCGCCAGGATCCTGGCCCGGCCATCCTTGGATGCGGCGTCGGCGGCGCCCGCAGGGACGAACATCATGTCCACCTGTTTGCTGAGCACGGCTTGCACGGCGGGTGCTTGGCCCGAAAAAGGCACGTGGAGCAGTTCAAGACCCAAGGCCGTTGCCAGCCGTTCCATGGCGAGATGGACGATGCTGCCCACGCCCCAGCTAGCATAGCTGATTGCGCCGGGCCGGCTCTTGGCCAGCCGGGTTAAATCTGCGACATTGCGAATCTGGTCCAGTGATTGGCCCACTGTCAGCACGATAGGAATATGGGAGACCAAACTCACCGGGCGCAAATCGGTTTCGGGGTTGTAAGGCAGTTTGCGGTAAATGAACTGAATAATCGACTGTGTATCGACGATGCCCAGAAGCAAGGTGTTGCCGTCGGGTGCCGACCGAGCGACATAACCGGCACCGATGCTGCCGCCTGCACCAGGCCGGTTCTCCACAATTACATTTTGGTGCACTAGGTCGCCCAGTGGTTTAGCCAAGGCTCGTGCCAATACGTCATTAACCCCGCCCGCGTTAAAAGGCGAAACTATCTTGAGCGCTTGGTTGGCCCGCACCAAGGTCCAAGGTGTGGCGCTCGTCCAGCCGATGGCCGATGCGCATGCCGTTTTGAGAGCGATTCTCCGGGAGATGGACATAAAAATTCCTAAAACAGAATAGAGGTTGATATTCACGTCACTTCATGCGAGAAGCATGCAAGCCGGCACCCGTAAACTTGCACGGTAGCTTGCATAAAAGCCAGTCCCCGGCGGGCGCTCGAGTCGACATTGGTGAGGTTGAGAAACACGAGTCAATCCAGCAGACCGGGCGTGATCAGCTCTCGCGCAGGGGGCGATCTATCGCAAGCTCCCGGTGGATCCGCTGAAGGACTTCACGCGAACCTCAAGGATGGCTAAGGCGGGCAGGCGCTGTAGTTCTTCGGCGAGCTGTACGACACGTCGAGCGTGAGGTGGTCGGGGCCGGCGGCGCCATGCGCTGCGCCAATGGATGCGCCAATGGATGCGCCAGCAGCGGCAGAAGATCCCCGACGAATCAGCTACTGCCAAGGCAGTCGACCACAGCCTCAAATGCTGGGATGCACTCACTCGCTTCCTGGAAGACGGTGATCTGCCGATCGGCAACAACTGGATTAAGAACAGATCCGGCCCGTTGCCCTCGGACGGCAGAACTGGCTGTTCGCCGGATCACTACGCGCAGGCAAACGAGCGGCAGCCGTGATGACCTGATCCACTCGGCCAAGCTCAACGGGCACGACCCCTACGCCTATATCCGCGACGTCCTCACGCGACTGCCGACGCAGCCTGCCAGTCGCATTGAAGATGCATCTGCCACATTGTTGGCAGCACAGCTGAACACCGAACTCGCCGTCAAGGCGGGTTGGCCGGACGCCTACGCCGTCGCGGGCTGAAGCTTCACCGACCATACGCACTGCTTCGAGGACGACTACCTTGGCTCCCTTGCCAACGCTGCCGACAGTCCGGTGAAGCCGCCACCTGCGACCAGGATGCAACGATTGCGCGGTGTCGGGGTCGCCCCTCCCTGCGACGTTGTTCACAACTCCCAGGCGCTTAGCTGCGAGATTCGATGGGGCACACGTCTTTTCGTGCGTTGAACTGCGCAAGTGCTCAAACGGCTGCACTATCCTTTTTGGAAGTGATGTTGGTCTGCGCCCGCCGGTATGTGGCTCTACCCCTTAAGTTTTCGCCATTCGGAGGAAATGATGAAGGGGCCGCGGCGTCTGTGTAGATCACTCCTTCTTGCACCGCTGGGCTTTGAGAATTCGTCTATGCAGCCAACGCCTCGGACAGCGCTTGTGCCAAATCTTCTCGCAGATCGTCAGCGCCCTCCAGGCCGATCGAGAAGCGCAGCAGATGCCCGGCATAACTCTGCTTGCCGCTGCGGATGCTTCCCATGTCATAGGCCATGACCAGACTCATGGGCCCGCCCCAGGACAGGCCGATCCCGAACAATTGAAGACGGTCGCAGAAAGCATCGACTTGCGCGGGGGTGCGAGACTCGTCGATGAGCACCGAGAAGAGGCCGGCGGCTGCGCTGCAGTGGGTCGCCCAGTATTCGTGCCCTGGACAGGATTCCAAGGCGGGGTGCAAGACCCTGCTTATTCCGTTTTGCCTGGCCAACCAAGAGGCGAGCGCCCGAGCCGTGGCGTCGTGCAGGTCATAGCGAGCCTTGATGGATGCCAAGCCCCGCAGCACCAGTTCTGCGTCGTTGGCGCCCACGCCCATGCCCAGGTCCAGGTAGGCGATGCGGAGCTTGTCACGCAGCTTATCGTCGTTGGTGATGATCGAGCCCATCAGGACGTCGGCACCGCCTGAAGGGTACTTTGTCAGCGCGTGAACGCTGATGTCCACGCCCATCTCGAACGGCGCGAATGCGATGCCTGCGCCCCAGGTGTTGTCGAGCGCGACGATCGCGCCCGCGTTCTTGGCCGTCGCCACCAATGTGCGAAGGTCCGGAAATTCCATGGTGATCGAGCCTGGTGCCTCGACCCAGACGAGCTTGGTACGCACGCTGAACTTGGCCTGCAGATCGGCGACGTCCAAGGGGTCGTAGCACTGATGGGTGATGCCCATCTGCGAGAGCGTCGCCCGTGCATGGCGCAGCGAAGGCCCATAGACGTTGGTGGGCAGAAGCACCTCGTCGCCGCTCGACAGCAAGCCGAGGTTGACCAGGGCAATGGCCGCCTGACCGCTCGGACAGAGCAGGCAGTGCCGACCACCTTCGAGCGTACACAAGCGCTGTTCGAGCGTGTACGTGGTCGGCGTGCCGTAGAGGCCGTAGCTATACCCGTCGCGGTAGCCGAATGCCTTGGCACGTTCGCGCACCGTTGCCGCGTTGGGGAACAACACCGTCGATCCCTTGAACACGCCCGGGGGAACCGCCTCGTAGCCGGCCGGCGGAACGTAGGCGTGGTGAATCAACTGGGTGCTGATGTCTTGAGGCATGGCGAGAGCTCTTCTGCAGGATCAGGAGCTTCAATGTATCGGAACACGGGTTGGCTGCCGCAGTGACGCTCTGGGCAAATCCGCACATCGGGTTGCGCCGATGCGGCAAGGCGTCCTCACGTATGCATGGCGGCTAGCCGCGCGGCTGCGCGTCCGCTGGGCCGTTGAGCCATTCTTGCTTCAACTCGAAGAGTCGATGAAGGTACTCGGTGACAGCGCGGATGCGGGCCGAGTATTGGAGGTCATGGTGCACGCTCACCCAGAGCGTTCGCGTCACCCTCGCCGTGTCGGCAAGCACCGGCACCAGGGTGTCCTCCTTCACCACGGAGAACTTGGGAAGCAGCACCAGGCCGAGCCCGGACGCCGCGGCGGCCATCTGCGCCAGCATGCTGTTGGACTGAAAGCTCATCGGAGGCCTTGCGACCACTTCATCGAGCCAGCGGACCGCGTCGAGCTGGATCAGGTCGTCCAGGTATCCCACGAACTGATGCTTGGAGAGGTCGGCCAGACTCGCGGGCACTCCGTGGTTCTCGAGATAACTCGGCGAGCCATACAAATACAACGCGAATGAGCCCGCTGTCTCGCACGCCAATCCCTGGCCGATCGGTTTGAAAAAGCTGACGAAAACATCGGCCTCCCTGCGGCTCACGTTGACGATGGAAGAAGACGTCACCAACTCCACGCGCAGCTTGGGGTGCTTGCGCAGCAGCGGCTCGAGATGGCGAGCCACGAACATGGCGCCGATGCCTTCCATCATGGCAATACGCACGCTGCCCGATGGCTCCCTGTCGGCTCCGCCAAGTTCCTCCTGCAGCGACAGCACGGCGCGCTCCATGTTCTCGGCCTGCAGCGCAAGGACATGCGCCAGCTCGGTGGGCTTGAGTCCGGTGCGGTGGCGTTCGAAGAGCGGGCCACCCAGGCACAACTCCAACTGCGCGAGCCGCCGGCTGACCGTGGAATGATCGATGTGAAGCTGCCTGGCCGCCTGGGAAAGACTCCCGGAACGATTGATATGCAGGAACAGGCGCACATCGTCCCAATCGAGGTTGGCGAGGGGTACCTTCTTGGTCGTCATGCGGCCTTCTCATGCGTTGTCGTATGCAATCCTGCTCCATCGGCCCGACCGGCCGGTGGTTCCTGGATAGCATTTCACATCGAGATGCGCATTACAAGCGCAGCCGAGCATGGCCGCTTCTCAGTCCGGGCACAGTGCCTCGGCGATGGAAGATTGCCGAGGCGAACTAGCCCGTCGGCTGCTCGACATGCGCCTGGCGTCGGTACAGGAAGTCCATCAGTGCACGCCTGCACTCCGCATAGGTCGGGTCGGTGGCCAGGCTGACGCGGTCGCGCGGGCGCCCGATCGGCACGTCCAGGATCTCCCCGATCCGTGCCGCGGGACCGTTGGTCATCATGACGATGCGGTCCGCAAGGAGCACCGCCTCGTCCACGTCGTGCGTGACCATGACCACCGTGCTTTCGGTTTTCTCGACGATGCCGAGCAGCTCGTCCTGCAACTTGGCGCGCGTGAGCGCGTCAAGCGCGCCGAAGGGCTCGTCCATCAGCAGGACCTGCGGTTCCATCGACAGTGCCCTGGCGATGCCGACGCGCTGCTTCATGCCGCCGGAGATTTCGCTGGGCTTCTTGTGTGCGGCATGTGCCAGGCCGACCATTTCGAGGGCCGCCTGGGTGCGGTGATCGACCGCGGATGCGGACTCGGCGCGAAACACGCTGCGCACGGCCATGCGCACGTTGTCGAAGCAGCTGAGCCACGGCAGGAGAGAATGGTTCTGGAACACCATTGCACGCCGAGGTCCGGGCCCACGGATGACCTCTCCGTCGCACGAGACGGTTCCCGCGGTCGGCGATGCCAGGCCCGCGAGAAGATTGAGCAGCGTGGATTTGCCGCAACCAGAATGGCCGATCAGTGCAACGAATTCGCCTCTGCGGATCTCCAGATTGATTTCGCTGAGCGCAGGAAAGTCGCCCTTGGGCGTGCTGAAGGTCTGCCGCACACCGCAAACCCGCAGGAACCCAGGCGTTGCGCTCGAGGCCATCGGGGCAGCGGAAAAAGTTGGACGCAACATGGTCTGGCCTTTCATTCACGGAAGCTCAAATGCTTCATCAATGCACCCAGCAACTGGTCGAGCACCAGGCCGACGACGCCGATCATCACGATGGCGACGATGATGCTGGAGATCTGCAGGTTGTTCCATTCGTTCCACACGAAGAAGCCGATCCCGCTCTGGCCCACCACCATCTCCGCCGCCACGATCACCAGCCAGGCGATGCCGATCGAGATGCGCATGCCCGTGAGGATCATGGGAACTGCCGCCGGAAAGACGATCTTGCGCGCGCGTTCCAGTGGCGTGAGTCCGATGACGCGGCCGACATTGGTCCAGTCCTGGCGCACGCTCGCGGTGCTGTACAGGGTGTTGATCAAGATCGGCCAGATCGAACAGATAAAGATGATGAAGATCGCCGAGGCGCCGCTGTCTTTCAGCGTGTAGAGCGCGAGCGGCATCCAGGCCATGGGCGAGACGGGCCGCAGCAGCTGGATGAAAGGATTCAGCGCCTGGCCCAGCCATGGAACCAGACCCAGCAAAAATCCCAGGGGAACGCCGACCAGCACGGCCAGGGCGTAGCCGCTGAACACGCGCCTGAGCGAGTCGAGCAAGTGCCAGGCAATGCCCAGGTCGTTCTCGCCGTTGCGGCGGAACGGATCCGCAAACAGTTCGCCGGCGCGCTTGAACACATCGACCGGCGTCGGAATGGCCGAGCGCTCCACGGATGCACCGGGACTCTTGCCCATCAGCTTGTCGTAGTCGGAAAGCTCCGCCGGCGCGCTGCCGCCCCCGCTGGAGGCGAGTGCCTGCCAGACGGCCAGCAAGAGCAGGCCGATCGCCAAAGTGGCCAGCCAGGAGCGTGAGGTCGAGATCGCGCCCTGCATGATCACGCCTTGCCCAGCGACTTCAGATAGTCGGCGGGACGATCGGAGTCGAAGCTCTTGCCCAGAATGATTTCCTTGCGGAATCCGACCTCGGGCGCCCTGCCGCCGCGCTCCTCGATGAGGCGCTTTGCATCGGTGGCCAGCATGACTTGGCGGGCGAGACCCTTGTAGTCCAGGTCCTCCTTGATCATGTTCCATCTGCGCATCTGGGTCAGAAGCCACACCGCGCTGGAGTAGTGAGGAAAGGGCTGGAAGTCGATGCGGCGCGGCAGGGTCTTCACATTGCCAAGGCCATCGGCGTACCTGCCGGTGAGGACCTGGTCCACGACCGTTTCGGGCTGATTGAGATATTGGGGCTGGGCAAGGATCTTGGCCATCCCTGCGCGATTGGCAGGCTCGGACACATGCAGGCTCGCTGCAATGATCGCGCGGTAGGCGGCCATGAAGCTGTTCGGATGGGCCTTGATCCAGGCCTCGGTTGCTGTGACCGAGCAGCAAGGATGCTCCGGCCAGATCTCGCTCGAAACCAGGTGAATGAAACCCGTGCCTTCGTACACAGCGCGCTGGCCGCCCGGCTCGCCGCCGAAGAAGCCGTCGATGTTGCCCACGCGGAGGTTGGAGACGTACTCGGACGGAGGAACGACGCGGTAGGAGACGTCCCGGTCCGCGTCCAGCCCCGCCGATGCGAGGTAGTGGCGCAGCTGGAGCATCTGGTGGGATTGCTCGAACGGCACGGCAAACCTGAAGCCCTTCCAGTTCTTCGGGTCGCGGTTGTCCTTGTGCTTCATCGCAAGGACCAGCGAGTTGCCGTTCTGGTTGAGCACCGTCATCACACGGGCCGGAATGGGAGCGCCGCCGATGCCGGCGGACATGGCCAGCGCAACGGGCATCACCTGCTGGGAGATGTCCAGTTCCCCGTTCACCATCTTGTCGCGGATCAGCGCGATTCCGGCGATCTTCTGCAGGCTCAACTCCAGCCCCTCGCGCGGGAAAAGTCCGAGCTGCTCCGCATAGATCAGCGGCGTCGCGCAGGTGATGGGCAGGAAGCCGACAGCGAGCCGCTTTTTCTCCGGCACGCCCTTGCTGCTGCGCTCCTGCGCGACGGCGGCAAGCTGGGTCAGCGGCGTGAGTGCCGTGAGTGCGGCCAGCGCCCCCGCCCGACCCAGCGTCTTGACGAAGGCACGCCGCTGGCCGTGCTCGGGAAAGAGGCCGTGCAGCATGCCCTGGGCCATGGCGCCGGCCAGCGCATCGTCGGCATTCGCAGGCTTCTCCGCGAGGCACTCCTCATCGTCACCGTGGGTACTGCCACATGCGCAGAGGCCGGTGCGGGAAAGGCGAACATACTCGTGTGATGGGTCCATGGGCCCTCCAGGCTGGTTGAACGGACAGGTCCGCGACACGGCAATGGTGAGCATGTTCTGTGCAAATAGCCGCCGGGAAATTCGCAACCCACTGTGCGCAGATCCTGCATGGACCTGAGGAGCCGGCAAAAACGCACCATTGGTTGCGTTTTTCGCGCATCTGCACGGCCGCACCGGCAACTATCCTGTGGGCCTCAGCAACGCAGAGCGAGTACCTGACATGAGTTCATTGCCCCGGGTGAAGGTTGCCGCCGCCCACGCAGCGCCGGTGCTGCTCGACAAGACCGCCACGACCGAAAAGGCCGTGTCCATCATCAAGGAGGCCGCCCTCCATGGCGCGCAGGTGATCGCGTTTCCGGAGACGTATATCCCAGCGTTCCCGGTGTGGGCCGCCCTGTGGGCGCCCATCTACAACCACGATCTGTTCGAGGCCATGGTCGAGAACAGCGTCTATGTGCCGGGGCCCGAGGTGGCCTTGATTGCGGCAGCCGCCAAGCGCTTTGGCGTGTGCGTGTCGATGGGCATCAGCGAGCGCAGCACCGTGAGCACCGGCTGCATCTGGAACTCCAACATCCTGATCGGCGAGACGGGCGAGTTGCTCAACCACCATCGCAAGCTGGTGCCGACCTTCTACGAGAAGCTGGTCTGGGCGGCGGGCGACGGACAGGGACTTCGCGTCGCCGAGACCCGCTTCGGGCGCATCGGCGGGCTGATCTGCGGCGAGAACACCAACCCGCTTGCGCGCTTCTCGCTCATGGCGCAGGCAGAGCAGATCCATGTCTCCAGCTGGCCGCCAATGTGGCCCACGCGCAAGCCGTCGGGCGGCGGAAACTTCGACAACGTTACGGCAAACCGCATCCGGGCGTCCGCCCATTCGTTCGAAGCCAAGGCGTTCGGAATCATCTGCGCGAGCTTCATGGACAAGGCGATGCGTGACTTCCTGGTGGATCGCGATCCTGCCGTGGCAGAGGTGGTCGACGGCACGCCGCGCGCCGCATCGATGTTCGTGGACCCCACCGGCACGCAGATCGGCGACACGCTTCAGAACGAGGAAGGGATCGCCTATGCGGAGTTCGACCTGAACAAGTGCATCGAGCCGAAGCAGTTCCATGACGTGGTGGGCTACTACAACCGATTCGACGTCTTCTCTCTGGGTGTCGAACGCCGCCGCCACGAGCCGGTCGCGTGGTCCGGGTCTTCCGATCCGCAGTTTCCGCGGCTGCTCGACGATGAGGTGACTGCCGGGGTGCTGAATGAATAGCTCGACTTTCCTGCCACCGCTGCCTGAAGGAGCAGAGCGTTCGGTTGTCGTTGGTCGGTCTCCCGGATTCCACCTGAAGCCGCCACCCGCCCCTGCGGCGCTGCGCGACGTCATCACCTCCGACGCGCAGCTCTTCGAGACCATCCACATGGGTTCGGTCGACGTCGACGCCAAGCGCTGGCGGCTGCAAGTCGACGGGCTCGTCCGCAGGCCTTTCTCGATCGATCTGGACGGTCTCAGGCGGCTGCCTTCGGTTTCCATCACCGCCTTTCACGAGTGCTTTGGCAGCCCCCTGGTTCCGGCCGACGACAACCTCTGGCGGGTGGGCAACGTCCGCTGGACCGGTGTGCCGCTGGCTGTGCTGCTCGAGCATGCGCAGCTCGAGACGGGTGCCACCCATGTGTGGTCGGACGGGCTCGATAGCGGCGAATTCGGCGGTCGCAAGATGAACCGGTACCGCAAGGATCTGCCGATCTCGAAGGCGCTGTCTCACGAGGTGCTCGTGGCTTACGAGATGAATGGCGCACCCCTGACGCGCGAGCGGGGCGGGCCCGTTCGGCTGGTGGTGCCTGGCTGGTTCGGCACCAACATGACCAAGTGGCTCTGCCGGCTGTCGGTCCAAGGCAGGCGTGCGAACTCCCCCTTCACGACCGTCTGGTACAACCGCGACAGCGAGCATGAAGGCAAAGTCATTCGAGGGCCGGTGTGGGCCGTCGAGCCCAATTCGATGATCACCCATCCGGCACCCGGCGACACCATCTCCGCAGATGATGTGAAAGTCAAGGGCTGGGCCTGGAGCAACAACGGCATCAGTAGCTTGGCCCTCAGCACCGATGGTGCAGCAACATGGCAATTGGCCAAGGTCCGACCCCGCCGAGAATTCGAATGGCAGCAGTTCGCAGCAACGCTTCCACTGCCGCGAAGTCCCGGTCCAGTGAGCATCATCGCGAGAGCCCGTGACGCCGATGGATCTATTCAGCCATTAAGTGGGACACGAAACGCGGCCCATTCGGTCCAGATTGACCGTCTTCTACCGGGCTCCAAAACAGCGTGACGATGTCTTCCTTCGCCGCGGCTGCGATCGTGAAATGGCTAAGATCCTCATGCTTTCCCGCGATGTGATGGGACCGGAGGTAGAGCTGTTTCTATTGATCGTTGTTGGAGGCCTTTGCGGTGATCAGCGCGACAGACGGCAATCACGGCAAAGGCCTGGCGGCAGCAGCACGATATTCGGCCACGAGGCGTGTCTCCTCTTTAACGAGCGATTCCCTTGTGTCGTGCACTTTCCGTCTCGAGCGACAGAGCGCGCCATCCAATGACGCACGATGTGATGCACAGGGCCGTACCGAGCAGGGAAAGAATCAGCACCAGGGCGTCGCGCAACCAGGGCCGTGCGCGCAGCGGCTCGAAGTCGAGGCTGTGCAATCCTTGGTAGAGAAGCCGCTGCCAGCGGCCTGACGGATCGACTCGCAACAGCACCTTGCCCGAGGCGGCGTCGGCATACAGGTCCGTGCCGTCGGGCCAATGGGCGCGCCAGACTGGCAACGGCCGGGTGTCCAGCGCCTCCGCCGAGGCCGGATCCTTCGCGTAGTAGACCTCGTCGTAGCGATCGATCCGCGTCACGCTCGCAGGGGAGCGGTCGACACCACGCACACGCTGCAGAGTGCCCGACACCCATCCGTCCGGCAACACTGGTTCCACCGCCGGCATGGCGCTCGCGTCGTCCGCGCGCACCCACCACCGCTGCTGCGTGCCCTGGATGCGGTACCAGACTTGCCCGTCGATTCGAAGCCGCTCGAGTTCCAACGCCTGCGCACCGGCTTCTCGGGCCGCGACCGCAGCCAGGGCCAGTTGCGGCGTCACAACGGCACCCCGGTCGGCGCCGAGCCAGCGGTCGCGCTCGGCGGTGGGGAGCCCCCGTGAAGAGAACACCCCATAGGGATTCATCGACATCAGGCCCGAGAAAATCCAGGTGAGCGTGAACACCGCGGCGACCAGGCCGGCCATGTGGTGCCAACGCATCCAGAACTTGCGATAGGGGATCCAGCGAGACCGGTTGAGGAACAGCTGCCAGATTCCCAGCACCAGCCCCGTCGCGGCCAGCAGCACGCCAGGGATCGAGAGCCAGACGACGACCTGGTTCCATGCTTGCGGGAACTGCCGCAGCACGGTCGGGTAGATCCAGTGCGGCACGGCGCCGATCCAGTTCCAGAACCGCTCGGCACGGCGCGTGTCGCGCACCACCTCGGCGGCCGTGCTGGACACGTACAGTTCGAGGCCATCGTCGCCTTCCAGGCTGACTTTGAAAAGAGGACGGTAGGGATCCATTCCTTGCGGAACCGTCCACTGGTCGCGCTCGAGCCCTTCGGCCGACAGCGCCCGCCGGCCGCTGGAGATCTCGGCCACCTTCATGGCCTGGACGGAGGTCAGCGGCGCCATCCGCGCACCGGTGCGGGCATCGAGCGTCTGCCACTGCGGGGCGCTCTTGTTGCCGGTATCGACCAGGAGCCGCCAGGCCGGCGTCTCTTCCTCGGCCATCGCGAGGCGTGCTTCGGTGAACGCCACGCCGGCTCGTCTTGCCGCTTCTTCGGCCGTCAGGCAGCAATCGGCGGCCAGCGCCATGGGCTGCAGTCCGGCCCGGCGCTCTGCCTGCGTGAGGTTGGGGAACGGCACGTAATACAGCACGATGCCACTGAGGAACCACATCAGGAACAGCAGCGCCAGCGAGATGCCGAGCCACTTGTGGATGAAGATCAGGGCCGGCTTCATGCCTTTGCCATCGGCTGGGTTGGCACGCGCATCAGAAAGTCGCCCGGTAGGCGACTTCGAAACTGCGCGGTGCGCCGATCATGACTTGGTCGTTCGAATTCGCGCCGCTCCAGTAGGCGTAGGGCTTGTCCGTCAGGTTGCGCACGCGAAACGTGAGGTCGCCCTTTGGCAGCGTCCAGGTCGCATAGGCGGTCGCCGTGGTGAACCCGTTCATGCGCACCGTATTGGCGTTGTTGGCGTAGGAGTGGGCGGTTCGGTTGACGCCCCCACCCACGCGCACCGGCCATCCAGGGATCTCGTAGTCAGCCCAGAGATTGGCAACCGTCTTCGGCACATTCGGCGGCGTGTTTCCGGCCCGCGAAACGTTGCCGGCCTCGATCAGTTGATCGAACTGCGCCTCGACGCGTGCCAGGTTGCCGCTCAGCGTCAGGTCGCGCGTCGCCTTCCAGGCCGCGGCGAGTTCGAGGCCGTGGGCGGATTGCTTGCCGCTGTTGACGGTGAGCGTCGGGTTGCTGAAATCGCGCGACAGCACGTTGTCAAGTTCGATCTTGTAAGCCGCCACCGTGTAGTCGAGTCGCCCGTCGAAAGCCGACTGCTTGACGCCGACCTCGAGTTGCTTGCCCGTCGAGAGGCTGAAGGCACCGTTGGCGGCCGAGAGCAACAGGAGGTTGCCCGTCCCGACCGGCGCGCTCGCGTTGGTGTACTGCGCATAGACCGACGTGTCGGGGTCGATGGCGAACACCACGCCCAGCCGTCCCGATGTCGGCCTGTACTTCTGGGTGAACGAGGTCAGGGCTCGGGTGTTCAGGTCCACGCTCTGGCGTTCCAGCTTCACGTAGTCCTGGCGCAAGCCGCCCACGACGGTCCAACGGTCGCTGACGGACAAGGCGTCTTCCAGGAACAGCGAGCTGGTGGGGATCCGTGCGCCGAAGATCGTGCGGTTGCCGGCGCCGGCGTAGAGCGCCGGATTGGCGGCAAAGGCACCATAGCTTCCCGGGAAGGTGGCGAATTCGCCCACCGCGAGGGCATTGTCGGCCGCGGCCGATCCATTCGAGAAATCGCGGTTGGAGGAAAAGTCGGTCTTCGTGTGCTCGAGGCCCGCCACGAACCGGTTCTTCATGCCGGCGATGGGCGAGGTGTTCGTGAGATCGAGCCGGTTCGTGAGAATCTGGTGGTCGTGCGTGATACCGACCAGGTCGCGCGCGATCCGCCCGGGCGCGGCAAAGGCGAAGGACTCTGCATTGCGCCACGCCCTGTCCGCCGTGTAGTAGGACAGTTCGTTGCGCAGCTTCCATTCCGGCGCGATCTGCCAGGTCAGCTTGGCACGCGTCCAGAGGCTGCGCGCGCTCATCTGGGCATCGTCGACGTTGTAGTTGCGAAAGGCGATGCTGCGATCGACCACTCGCCCCGCCGAGTCGCCCACGATGTCGGTCGGCTGCATCGCAAAGGCACGCGGCACGAGCGGCGTCCCCTGGTAGGACAGCGCGCTGTCTTTGGCATAGTCCATCGTCAGATCGAGCGTCAGGTCATGCGTCAAGGCCGTGGTGAACCCCACGGTGAGGTTGTCGTACCGCTGCTTGTTGCGGTCGATGTACCCGTTGGTCTCCTGGCGGCTGTAGTCCAGCCGCAAAGCACTCGATTCGCCGATGTTGACGCCCAGGCCGACGCCGGCACGCACCGTGCCGAAACTGCCGTAGGACAGCATGGCCTCGGCACCCGGGTTGTTTCGGTCGGGCCGCTTGGTCACGAAATTGACGGCCGCGCCGATGGCGCCTTCGCCGTAGAGCACCGAGGCAGGGCCCTTCAGGATTTCGATGCGCTCGTAGTTCCAGGTGTCCTGCGGCCGGCTCACCATCGAGGCCACCGCCACCCGATCGCCATCGAACAGGTAGGTGATGAAGCCGCCCGTGAAGCCGCGTGTCGATGCCACGGAGGGGGAACCAGGCGCGCCACCCGCGGTCATCCCCACGCTGCCGCGCAATGCCTCCTCGAAAGTTCGCGCACCGCGCCGCTCCATCATTTCCTGCGTGATCACCTCCGCAGAAGCAGGCGTTTCGCGCACGGTCAGATCCAGCCGGCTGCCAACCGCGGGCGTTGCCTGCAGCGATGGAGACTGGTCCTGCTGCGTGGCCGTCACCTCAACGGCTTGCAGGCTCACCTGCGCCAGCGTCGAGGTGCTGGCCAGCAGGGCAACGGCGCCCGGGAATGCAATGTGTTTGACCATGAGAGAACCGGAGAAGAAGATGGAAGCGCTGGGTTGCCAAGCTCTGGGCAGAGAGGCACTCGTGGCCACCGGACGCAGCCGCGCCGCGGGCTGGCAGTTGTCGGTTCACCGACGTACGCTGCGGGGCGACATCAGGAGGTCCGCGAAGGAAGAGGTGTTGGGGGCGCGTCTTTCCGAAGGCCCGGCATGACGCACGCTCGCGCACTGCGTGCGCGCCTGGCACTCCACGCCCAGATGCCCAGCATGACAACAACCAGCGCAGCGCCGGCGAATGAAAACGCCATGTCGTCGAGTTCGACTTCCGGCAACAACGCCTTGGCCACGTTGTAGACAGCCACGCCGAATGAGATGGCAACGATGAGCCAGCCCAGTGTCCGGCGCACGCGGCGCCCCGCCTCCGGATTTTCGATGCCTCGGCCGATTCGGCAAATGATGCGGCCGTCCAGCGTATCGGTGACCATCATCCCTGCCGTAAAGGTCATCCCTGCGAGCAAGGCAGCCCATGCACCGCCGTTCTTGTTGCTGGCGACGTAGCCCCAGGCTGCCGCCTGTGTGGCGGTGTCGAAGACGGTGGCGAACAGCACGCCGATGACCACCACCGACCAGGCACTCGTCTGCTGCCGCAAGCGCGCAGGGATCAGGCTCATTTTCCAGCCGGTCGGCGCGTAGGCCTCCTCCCTGCGCAGCAGCAGGCGCAGATTGAGGCAGCCGACCACGATCAGCAGCAAGGTTGGAATCCATCCGAAAACGGTCACCACGAGGCCCGGAGGATCGAAGTGCAGCGCAAGCTTGCTGACGACCACCGCGATCAGCGTGACCAGCAGGCCGTGGCCGAGCGCGAACAAGGTCCCGATCCAACCTGCATGGGCATGCGAATGATTGAGCGCGCGCCAGGTGAGGCCGTCGATGCAGGCGATGTGGTCGGGGTCCAACCCGTGCCGCAGGCCCAGCACGAACATCAGGACCAGCCCCGAAAAGGAAAGCCACTCGGCACTCATTCACTGCTCCGCGCCGACCGTTCAGCCAGGGCCTGGGCCAGTTCGCCTTCGGTGATTACATGCTGCCGTTCCAGAACCTGCAGCAGCGCCCCGAAGAACCGCTCGTAATAGTCCCACGGCGGCTGTGCTGCGCAATCAAGCCGTTCCCAGTCGCCGATCGATTCAATCAGGTGCTGCCGGAAGTCCTCCCACTCGAAGTGCCCCTGCTTGGCCACCGCCAGCGTCAACCCGAAGAGCTGCCGTTGCCACGCCTCTGCAAAGAACAGCTTACCCTGGCTGCGCGGCGGCGAGTCGACATGGCCCAGCATCTGGGAAGCAGCATATTCCTCGAAGCGAGTGAACATGGCACCCGGCCTCAGGTCGCTGTAGGCGGCGGTACCAGCGCGACGCCCATCATCGCCTCCGGCGTGACCAGCGCAGCCAGTTGCTCTTCACTGAAGCCGTCGGTGTTGGCCGGCCGCTCAGGCACAACGAACCAGCGGATCTGCGCGCTGCTGTCCCACACCTTCACTTCGATGTGCTCACTTATCGGTACGCCGAACTCGCGCAAGACTGCGCGCGGCTCGCGCACGCCTCGGGCGCGGAACACCGGATCCTTGTACCAGTACGGCGGCAGCCCGAGCACCGGCCACGGATAGCAGGAACAGAGCGTGCAGATGATCAGGTTGTGCACACCCGGACCGTTGGCCACCGCGGCCATGTGCTCTCCTTCGGCGCCTTCCATGCCCAGCGGCAGCTGAAGTTCGGCAATGGCCCGGGGCGTGTCGTCGAGCAGGCGCTGCTTGTAGGCGGGATCGACCCATGCCCGCGCAACGATGCGCGCGCCGTTGAACGGTCCCGCGATCTTCTCGAAATGATCGAGCACCGCATCGACCGAATCGCTGCCGATCACGCCTTTCTCGATCAGCAGGGCCTCCAGCGCGCGCACCTTCGCGGCACTCGCTGCTTCGCGCTCGTCGTTGTACTTGAACAGATCGCTGCTCATGACGTTTTCTCTTCTTCCTTGGGCGTTCCAGATTGCAGGTAGACCTCAAAGAGGTCGGCGTAGATCGTCGTATTCGGTTCGCAGAGGTCGGGGCCCCAGATGTCGCGCGCATCGAACGCAACGCGGTACACCGGCATCGGTCCTTCCAACCCGTCCGGTCCTGTCGAGCAGAAATACTCGAAGGCACCCGGGTATACCTCGCGGACAGTGCCCTTCTTATTGCGCAGGTAGCCGGGTAGCCGCGTGTGGTCGGCCGCCGCGGGGTCGGCCACATGCACCGTCTGGCCAACCGCGAACCGCGGTGCATGCGGCAGCGGCCGCAAGCTGGAATCGCCTTGCAGAAGGTAGTCGACGATCTGGCGTTTGATCGGCTCGCTGGGCCGCTCGGGCAGCGGCGCGTCGGGCTGGACGCGATAGTGCGCGGTCCGCCAAGCCAACTCTTGGGCGGTGATGTAGCCCTCGTCGACAAAGAACTGGCTGATGCCCATCAGCCATTTCTCGTAGTAGCGGAACTTGAAATACTCGAAGGGCTGCATGCTCTCGGCACCGGTGCGTAGCGAGGCCCAGGTCCAAGTGTCCTTGAACGTTGTCGGCAAGGTGGCCATCGGATATCTGGGCAATGCCTCTGCGAGGTGGGCGCTCTCGGCCATCATCACCGTGTGGATGCCGAAGATACGCTTCTCCCATTCCTGCACGAAGACGCGGGTTTCGAGGTGGACGGGCCCGAGATTCTCAAGGCCGCCCAGCGCATGTTGGAGTTTCATGGGTGCTCCGTTTCAGATTCGGTGGCAGGAGCCGGCGCCCGTTCGGGTTGAACCACGAGACATCCGAGGAAACCCTCGCGCAACGCGTCGGCCGCAAGCTCCCGCCCGATGAAGACCAGCTTGCTGCAGCGCAGCTCATCGGGGCCCCACCGCCGCCCAGGCCGCGCATCGAGCAGCATGTGCACGCTGTGACAGTGGAACTGCCGCGCCTCGCCGTCGAAGTGAAGCACGCCCTTCGTGCGCATCAGCCGCGCGCCCTCGCGTTGAACCAGCTGGTTCATCCAGCGGCTGAACCGCTCCGGATCGATTGCACCATCGGTTTCAATGCAGCACGAGCCGATCGAGGTGTCGTGCTCGTGGTCGTGCGCTTCGCCGTCCAGCAGATCGGGCTCAATCGAAAGCACGTGCGGAAAGGAGAAGCGCTTCGTGCCCAGCAGCTCGGCGGCCGAAACCTGTGCCCGCTCGGTCCGGACCAGGTGCGCGGCCGGATTCAGCCTGCGCAGCTCTCCATCGAGTTGCTCCAGCTCCGATGCGCTGGGAATCTCGACCTTGTTGAGCACGATCACGTCTGCAAAGGCGATCTGCTCGCGCACGATGTCGTCGCCGATATGGAGCAGGATGTGATGGGCATCGGCGACGGTGACCACCGACTCGAGTTCCACGAGTTGCAACAAGGCGGGATCGGCAAGAAAGCTCTGCAGCACCGGAGCGGGGTCGGCCAGGCCGGAAGTCTCGATGATCAGCCGCTCGATCGGACGTTCGGCGCGTTGCAGCAGCTCGTTCACCGCCGCTGTCAGGTCCTTTCGCACCGTGCAGCAGACGCAGCCATTGGTGATCTCGATCAGCGGCTGGTCATCGGCGACGATCAGCTGCCCGTCGATGCCGACCTCGCCGAACTCGTTGACGATGATGCCGATGTAGGTGCCGCTGCACTGCGCCAGCAGGTGGTTCACGAGCGTGGTCTTGCCGGCCCCGAGGAAGCCGGTGACGATCGTGACGGGGATCTTGGCGGGAGCCATGCCGGTCCGGTCTACTGTTCAGACGCAGCGAGCGTCGAGGTGGAACGCGGCGCTTCCGTTGCCGCCATCGGCTCGCGCATGTCGAGCCCCCGGCGATCACGAATGCAGAACGCACCGATCACCAAGGTGAGCAGCGCTACCGCAATCGTGTAGACGAGCCCGCGGAAGATGTCGCCGCTGCTCACAACCATCGCAGTGGCGATGAACGGCGCGAAGCCGCCGATCCAGCCGTTGCCGAACTGAAGAGCCACGGAGACGCCGCTGTAGCGCACCTGCGTCGGAAACTGCTCGACGAGGAACGCGCCCATCGGACCGTACACCATGGTCGCGAGGAAGACCAGCACGAACAGCATCAGCACGACCATGGGCGCATTCACGCGTGCCGGATCGGCCGTGAGCGGCATGCCGCGCTCGACCAGCACGCGGCGCAGTGCCGCTTCATCGAAACCGGTCAGCGTCGTTTCGGCGACCACGAACTGCAGCTCGCCCGCTTGCGGCTGCAAGGTGTACGGCACGCCTTGCGCGGCCAGGAACGAGCGGGCGCGCGTGCACGGCTTGGTCGCCTTCGGCTGGAACAGCTGGCCGATGAAGGACTGGTCCTCGCTGCAGTCGCCGCCTTGGATGACGACCTGGGTGCGGGCGCGGAACTCCTCCAGGGCCGGATTACCGTACTTGGCCATGCCCTGGAAAAGCGGCATGAACAGGATGGCGGAAAGCAAGCAACCCGTCAGCATGATCCACTTGCGCCCGATCAGGTCGGACAACCAACCGAAAAGCACGAAGAATGGCGTAGCTAGCACCAGGGCGATCGTGAGGTAGGCGTAGGCGGACTGCGGCGGCAGCTTGAGCGTCGCGGTGAGGAACTGCAAGCTGTAGAAGTGCGCGGTGTACCAGATCACCGCCTGCCCGGCCACGGCGCCGAAAATCGTCACCAGGACGATGCGCAAAGTGCGAGGGTTGCCGAAAGTGTCCTTGACCGGGTTGCGCGAGCCCTTGCCGTGCGCCTTCATCTCGAGAAACACCGGCGACTCCTCCAGCCGCATGCGCACATACAGCGAGTACACGAGCAGCCCGATGGACAGCAGGAATGGCACGCGCCATCCCCACAAGGCGAATGACTCGACGGACATCGACGAGCGCAGCGCCAGGATCACGCCCAGGGAAACAAGCAACCCAATGGTACCGGTGATCTGCAACCAACTCGTCATGAAGCCGCGGCGCCGCGGATCGGAATGCTCGGCGATGTAGGTGACGGCACCGCCGAACTCGCCGCCAATTGCCAGGCCTTGAAGAAGGCGCAGCAGCACCAGGATGGCCGGCGCGGCCCAGCCGATGGTTTCAAACGTGGGCAGGAATCCGATCGTGGCGGTGGCAATGCCCATGATCATCATCGTCACCAGGAAGGTCTTCTTGCGCCCGACCAGATCGCCCAGCCGCCCGAAGACGATCGCACCGAAAGGCCTCAGCACGAAGCCTGCGCCGAAAGTCGCAAGCGACGCGAGAATGGCCGCCGACTCGTTGCCCTTCGGAAAGAACAATCCGCCGAAGAACACGGCGAGGCTGCCGTAGATGAAAAAGTCGTACCACTCGAATACGGTGCCGAGCGCGGCGGCGAAGACCACTCGGCGCGTTTCACGCGAACGCTCGGGGGTGGCGGGGGAAGTCTCAACTGCTGTTGTCATGTCCATACTCCTTGATGTATGGCGGACGCGCGTCAAGCGCCGCTCCGGTTGTCGATGCGAGCGATGAAGTCACGCAGGATCGCATTGAAACGCTCGGGCTGCTCGAGCATCGGAAAGTGCGCGGCGCTGGGCACCAGCTGCAGTGTCGCGCCGAGAATGCCGGCGGCGAGCGCATGCGACTCGGCCGGCGGCGTGATGGCGTCCTCCTCGCCGCAGACGACGAGCGTCGGCAATGCCAGGCGTGCGAGCTGCGCCCGGCTGTCGGCCTCGTTCAGCGAGACGATGGCTTCGCGGGCGACGAATTCCGGTGTCTGCGCCACCTGGTCGCGCGCAAAGACGACCAGTTCGGGCGAGGCGGCGGAGGCGAACGAGCGGTCGATCACCGCCTGGCTCGCCGCAGTGACGCCGAGGGTGTCGATGGCGTGCAGCACATTCTTCACGTTCACGTCGGGGCCGAGCCCGTGCGGCGTGGCGCCCACCAGCACCAGCGCGCGCAAGCGGCTCGGGTGCGCGAGCGCGAAACGCTGGGCGATCGTGCCGCCCATCGACAGCCCCACCAGGATGGCGTCGTCGAGACGCAGCTTGTCGAACAGCAGCACGAGGTCGTTCACGAACGCGTCGATCGTGTAGCGGCGGGAGCGTGGCGATGCCGAGCGGCCATGGCCGGGCAGATCGGGCACCACCATTCGGTGATCGCGCGAGAACGCGCCCATCTGCTCGCGCCAGAACTCGCCGGTTGTGGTGAAGCCGTGGCAAAAGACGAGCGCCGGGCCGTGGCCCGCCACGCGCACGTGCATGTCTCCGATTGAAATGATGTCGTTCATGTGCATTTCCAGGTGAAAGGACGGAAGCCGCCGCGCCGCTTCGAATGCGGGCGGAGGGCACAGAGCAAATCCGAGGCCCGCTCGGCGGACTTCTTCGCGATTTCCACAAGTACTTGATTTGCTTGAAGAATTTCTCATCAAGGCTTCGATTGACGACCTGGAGCACATGCCGTAGTCTCAGTATTGAGTCCTAACGTCGCAATCAAGAGACAAAAAATGCCCTTTCCCGAATGGTTCGGCTCCGGCCAGAACGAGGCTGAGTTCCTGCGCCGCGTGCTCGACCATGTGTCCGACTGCCTGGTGGCGGTCGACACCAACGGCCGCGTCGTGCTCATCAATGCGCCCTACTGCCGCCTGCTGGGCGGCCCCCAGGAAGACTTCATCGGCCGGCACATCACCGATGTCGTGTCGCCGAAGACGCGCCTGCACCATGTGGCGCGCGGCGACCTCTCCGTGACCATGATGCCGCTCGAAGTGCGGGGCCACCAGTTGCTCGCGCGGCAGGTGCCCGTCTACCAGGACGAGCGAATCATCGGCGCGGTCGGTCTGGCGCTGTTCTCCAACATGGCGGCGCTGAAGAAGGCGGTGGCTGTCGTCGGCGACCAGGGGCGCGCCATCCACAGCCCGCCCACGCCGTGGACCGCGCGCTACGGCATCGACGACATACTGGGCCAGGGCACCCGGATGGACGCGGTGCGCGCGGCCATCGAACAGGCCGCGCCGCTCTCGCTGCCCGTGCTCGTCCAGGGTGAAACCGGCAGCGGAAAGGAACTGGCGGCCAACGCAATCCATGCGCTGTCGCCGCGCGCCCGGCGCCCGTTCGTGTGGGTCAACTGCGCGTCCATTCCCGAATCGCTGATCGATGCGGAGCTCTTCGGTTACGAAGGCGGCGCCTTCACCGGCGCGCGGACGCGCGGCAAGCCGGGCAAGTTCGAACTCGCGAGCGGCGGCACGCTGTTCCTCGACGAGATCGGCGATATGCCCCTCAGCCTGCAGGCCAGCCTCCTGCGCGCCGTACAGAACCAGGAGATCGTGCGCGTAGGCGGCGTCTCGCCGATTCCGATCGACACCCGCGTCGTCTGCGCCACCCACCGCGACCTGCAGGAGCGTGTGGACGCGGGCCAGTTCAGGGCCGACCTGTACTACCGGCTCAATGTGCTCGGCGTGCACATGCCGGCGCTGCGCGAGCGCGACGACCTGGAGTGGCTGGCCGAGCAGTTGCTCGAGCGCATCGCGCTGCGCGAAGGCCTGCCGGGGCGCCGTGCACCCTCATCTGTTCGCGCGCGATGGTTGGCCTTCGACTGGCCGGGCAACGTGCGGCAGTTGGAAGCCGCGCTGCTGCGCTTCCTGCTCTCTGGCGAAGCAGGGCTGCCGGATCAGCCTGTCGCAAAGCGCCCGCAGGCCATTGCGGGCCGGCACGGAACGACCCCAACGACTACGCTGCAGGCACACCTCGACCGCGAGCGCGATACCTGCATACGAAAGACGCTCGCAGAGACTGCAGGCGACAAGGACGAGGCCGCGCGCCGGCTGGGCATCAGCCGCGCGACGCTGTACCGGGAGCTTCGGCGCTCGCCCGCTTTGCCTTAGTGACACTCGCGCTCGGCTTCGCCCCCCGCGCGGCGATCACCGCAGCCAACACACGCATCCCCTGATCGATCTCCTCGACCGAGAGGCTGGCATATCCCAGGATCAGTCCGGCCGGCCGGGGTTGCATGCGCGACGGCGGCCTGGCGAACAGCGGCGACACCGCATAGACGCCCACGCCCTTGCTGCGGGCCGCGGCCACCAGCGCGGGCTCGTCCTGCGGCCGCAGGAACGGCAGCCAGAGCACCACATGCAGCCCGGCCGCCGCGCCGATGACCGTGGCGCTGGCAGGCAGGTGGCGCGCAATGGCATCGAGCAGTGCCGCCCGCCGGCGTTCGTGCTCGCGGCGCGTGCGCCGCACGTGGCGCTCGTAGGTGCCGCTGTCGATCAGCGACGCCAGCACGCGCTGATCCAGCACGGGCGCATGGCGGTCGGCCAGCCGCTTGGCCTGCCGAAACACCGGCACCAGTTCGGGTGGCAGAACCAGGTAGCCGAGCCGAAGCTGCGGCGACAGCGCCTTGGAAAAGGTGCCTACGTAGATCACGCGGCCGTCGGTGTCTACCGACTGCAGTGCGTCGATCGGACGCTGGCCGTAGCGAAACTCGCCGTCGTAGTCGTCCTCCACGACCCAGGCGCGGTGCGTTTGCGCCCAATGAAGCAGTTCCAGGCGCCTGCCGATGGGCAGCACGCCACCCAGAGGGAACTGGTGCGATGGCGTCACGTACGCCAGACGGGCGCGATCGTCCTTGGGCAGCCTGGCGGTGTCCAGGCCTTGAGCGTCCACCGGGATCGCCAGGAGCTCGGCGCCCGTGACCTCGAAGCACCGGCGCGCCATCAGGTACCCGGGCTCCTCGAAGACGAAGGCATCGCCGGGATCCAGCAGAAGCCGCGCGCACAGGTCGATGGCCTGCTGCGAGCCGTGCACCACGAGGATCTGCTCGGTGTCGCAGGCCAGACCCCGCGCGCGCCTCAAGTATCCCTGGAGGGCACGGCGCAGCGACGCGTCACCTTCGGGCGCGACATAGTAGAGACTGTGTTGACGGCGCAGCAGTTCGGCCTGGTACCCGCGCCGCCAGGCCAACGCCGGAAAGTCGCGAGAAGCCACCGCGCCATACAGGAAGTCGATGCGGGCCGGCTCGGCAACAGCAAGTCCCAGCATTTCGATCGACGCAACACGACGGCCGAACGCCGAGAGAGATGGTGCGGCCTTGGCGCGCCGCCTCGCGTTCGAGCCGGTTGGTGTACGCGCAGCCGGCGGGCTCGCGACGCGGGCGGCACGTCCGACGGACGTGACGAGGAAGCCCTCGGCCGCGAGCTGCTCGTAGGCAGCGGTGACGGTGGTACGCGACACTCCGAGCTCTGCCGCCAAGGCTCGCGTGGACGGCACCCGCGCGCCGGCAGCGAGCGATCCATCGGCGATCTGGGAACGCAGCAGATCGTAGATGCGGCGTCCGGCCCTGTTGGCACGGGAGCCCTGGCTGAACGGGGAATGCAACTGGTCCATGCAAAAGAAATAAAACTGGACCTTCCCATTGTGCCGGTTCCGCGCGACAGTTCCAGCTGCCCGCCACATCTCTACCCTCCCCGATGTACATCCCCCCGCACTTTGCCGAAACAAGGCCCGAAGAACTGCAACGCGTGATCCGCGATCACCCACTGGGAGCCCTGGTAACGCATGGGGCCACCGGCCTGGATGCCGATCACCTCCCCTTCGAGTTCGATCCCGACGTGGGAACGCATGGCCTGCTCTCGGCCCACCTCGCCCGCGCCAACCCGCTGTGGCAGCGCTGCCCCACAGGGACTCCGGTGATGGTCATCTTTTGCGGGGCCCAGGCCTACATCTCGCCCAACTGGTACCCGAGCAAGCACGAGGCGCACCGCCAGGTGCCGACCTGGAACTACGAGGTGGTGCACGCGCACGGCGTGCTCACCGTGCATGCCGACGAGCGCTTCGCGCGCCGCATCATCGCGCGCCTGACGCGGCGGCACGAGGCGACCGAACCCAGGCCCTGGAAGATGGGCGACTCCGCACCCGAGTACATCGACAGCATGGTGCGCAACATCGTGGGCATCGAGATCGCCATTACCTCGTTGGTGGGCAAGACCAAGCTCAGCCAAAACAGGGAAGCGCGCGATCGCCTCAGCGCAGCGGACACGTTGAAGGCGCACGGACACGAGGAACTGGCGGGATTGATGCGCAATGCCAGTGGAACGAGCTGAGGCCCACGCAAACCCACATGTACACATCTACCTTCACTTTCGCAAAGGGCCAGTTCGACGACGAGTTCCACGCCTTGGACAACGTCATTGCCCGGGTTGCCAAGTCCATCCCCGGCTACATGGGCGAAGAGAGTTGGGAAAACCATGCAGCGGGACTCGTCTCCAACGTGTACTACTGGAAAACGATGGACGCACTTCGCGAGCTCATCGAGCACCCCGCACACATCGCCGCAAAGCAGCGTCAGGCGCTTTGGCTCAACGGCTACCAGGTGGTCATTGCACAGATTGTCCGTTCCTATGGAGACGGCGGCATTCCGCACCCACTTGCTGATGGAACGCCATAGGCATCTTCTGCCTTTCCGGAGAAACCGAGAATGGAAAAGCAACCGTCTGAAATCAAGCCGGAATCGTGGCTCGTGTCGGCAGGCCGCGCTGCCGAGCCCGGCACCCCGTTGAGCGTACCGCCGATACCGGCTTCGAACTTCATCATCGGCAGCGGACGGGAGTACGCGCGTGATGACGGCACCCCGACCTGGGAAGCATTCGAGGAAGTCGTGGGTGGGCTCGAGTCTGGTAAGGCCGTGGCATTCGCCTCCGGCATGGCTGCCATTTCTTGCCGTCCGCGGCGCGAGAAGCCGCGAGTCAGGCGCATGTATGTACCCGGCTTGGGCTTTCGGAGAATGAAGACTCTTGCTGCGAGCGCAAGCCATCAGCGTTCCTTGTCCTGGAAAAGACCGATGAAGAGATTCCGCATCCAGCGGTGCGCCGGGTCCGATTCGAACCGGCGGCTCCAGTGCAGCGACACCGTGAAGGCGCTGCGGGGAAGCTCCGCCGGAAGCACCGCATAGCGCTTCGGCTCGATGAACCTGCGCGCGATCGCCTGCGGCATCACGACGGCGAAATCGGTGCGTGCAATGATCGCCGGCAGCGCCAGAAAATGCGCCGAGTTGAGCACCAGCCTTCCATCGAGCCCGAGCTGCTGCAGTATGCGAAAGGTCTCCGAGTGCGAACGCACGGCCACGTACTCCAGGCGCCGCAGGTCCTGAATGGTCATGCGGACATCCGCCGCCTTCGTGCCCTTGGCCATCGGATGTCCCGCCCGCACCACCACCGCGTAGCGATCGCGCAGCAGTTCGACGCGCTCCGTGCCGCTGACCGAAGGCAGGAACCCGAGTGCGAAATGGATGGCTCCGGTTTCGAGTGCATCGGTGATCTCCCCGTGCGGCAGCGGCGTCGTATGCACCCGTATGCCGGGTGCCTGGCGGTGCAAGGCTTCCATCAGTTCCGGCAGCAGCCTCGCCTCGCCGATGTCGTTCAGGTGCAGCCGAACGGTCATCTGCGAACGCGAGGGGTCGAAGGTGTCTTCGTCCCGCAGCACATCCTCGATGGCGGCGACGGCCGGCTGAACGACGCTTGCCAACCGCTCCGCGCGCAGCGTCGGGCGCATGCGCCCGTTGGCGCGCACGAACAGCGCATCGCCCAAGGCAAGGCGCAATCGCGTCAGCCCTTGGCTCGCAGCCGGCTGCGACAGCCCCAGAGCATCTGCGGCGCGGCTGACGCTGCCCAGGCGGTACACCGCCTCGAACAGCCGCAGCAGGTTCATGTCCAGCTTTTCAGTATGCATCTGGCTTATTTTGCTTTAGACATTTCATTGTATTGATGAATACCAGATGAAGCGCAAAACTGCGGGTCTCATCTAGGAGCATTCATGGATCGACGCGTTGAACTCCCCGCGCAAGCGCCTCTCTCGGCCGGCAGCACCCTGACCGTGCGAGACGCGGTTTTCAGGCTGCTGCGCGCGTTCGGCATGACCAGCGTGTTCGGCAACCCGGGCTCGACGGAACTGCCGATGTTCATCGACTTCCCGCAAGACTTCCGCTACGTGCTCGGACTGCAGGAATCCGTCGTCGTGGGCATGGCGGACGGCTACGCGCAGGCCACGCACAACGCGGCATTCATCAACCTGCATTCCGCGGCCGGCGTCGGCCATGCAATGGGCAACATCTTCACGGCCTTCCGCAACCGCACGCCGCTGGTGATCACGGCCGGCCAGCAGGCGCGGTCGATCCTGCCCTTCGAGCCCTTTCTAGGCTCCACGCAGGCGCCCGAGTTGCCGAGGCCTTACGTCAAGTGGAGCGTCGAGCCGGCGCGGGCCGAGGACGTCCCGCTGGCGATTGCGCGCGCCTACTACATCGCGATGACGCCGCCGCGCGGCCCCGTGCTGGTCTCGATCCCGTCGGACGATTGGGACGTGCAGACCCTGCCGGTCGATGCACGAGAGGTCAGCCGCCACGTGCGCGCAGATCCCGATCTTCTTGCGCGCATTGCCACGGCCCTCGATGGCGCCCGCTCCCCCGCTTTCGTGGTCGGTGCCGCGGTCGATCGCGACGAGGCCTGGAAAGAAGCGGTTCAACTGGCCGAGCGGCACAACGCCCGCGTGTACGTCGCGCCCATGTCGGGCCGATGCAGTTTCCCGGAAGACCACCCGCTGTGGGGAGGCTTTCTGCCACCGATGCGCGAGCGCATCGTCGAGCGGCTCGCCGGCCACGACCTCGTATTTGCGCTCGGTGCGCCGGCGTTCACCTACCATGTCCCGGGCCATGGGCCGCACCTGCCCGAAGGATGCGAGCTGGTGCAGCTCACGGACGATCCCCAGGTCGCAGCCTGGGCGCCGACGGGAACCTCCGTGGTCGGCAGCATCCGCCTGGGATTGCTCGATCTGCTCGAGTGCAGCATGCCGAGCGATCGTCCGGCACCACCTGCCCACGTGCGGCCGCCGCGCGTCGCAGGGCCCGAGCCCGGTGAACGCCTGCCGGTTGCGTGGGTCCTGCAGACCCTGGCCGACGTGCGCGCGCGCGACAGCATCCTGGTCGAGGAAGCACCCAGCGCACGGCCCGTGATGCACGCCCACCTGCCGGTCTTCGAGTCGGAAACTTTCTACACCATGTGCAGCGGCGGCCTGGGTTTCGGCCTTCCGGCCGCGGTGGGGGTGGCGCTGGGCAAGCCTGGCGCACGGGTCATTGCATTGGTGGGCGATGGCTCGGCGATGTATGCCATTCAGGCGCTGTGGAGCGCAGCCCAGCTGGCGCTGCCGGTCACGGTGCTGATCCTGAAGAACCGCCGCTACGCCGCGCTGTACGACTTTGCTCGCATCTTCGGCTACCGGCCTGACGAGCATGTGCCGGGCACCGACCTGCCCGATCTCGATTTTGTCGCGTTGGCCGGCGCGCAAGGCATGAAGGGGCTGCGCGTCGACACGGCGGACCAACTGCGTCCGGCCTTGCACCAGGCCCTGCAATCGACCGCACCGATGCTGGTCGAGATCGAAGTGGCTTGACGGTTTTTCGCTTTTCCAAATCTACAAGGAGACAAGACGATGGGCACGATATCGATGTTGATCAATGGCGAAGACCGCCAGGCCGCGGACGGTGCGACCTTCGAGCGCCGCAATCCGCTCGACGGCACGGTGGCGACCATCGCGCCGGCCGCCACGAAGGCCGACGCCGTGGCAGCGGTCGAAGCCGCCGCGGCCGCGTTTCCGGCCTGGTCCCGCACCGGCCCGGGCGAACGCAGGGCGCTGCTGCTAAAGGCGGCGCAGGCCATCGAGGCGAAGGCCCAGGCCCTGACGGATGCCATGGCATCCGAGACCGGCGCCGGCGCCCCGTGGGCCGGTTTCAATGTGCACCTGGCCGCCGGCATGCTGCAGGAAGCGGCCGGCATGACGACCCAGATCAGCGGTGAGGTTATCCCCTCCGACGTACCCGGCAGCCTGGCCCTGGGCCTGCGCCGACCGGCCGGTGTGGTGCTGGGCATCGCGCCGTGGAACGCGCCGGTGATCCTCGGCGTGCGAGCGATCGCCACGCCGCTGGCCTGCGGCAACACGGTGGTGTTCAAGGGCTCGGAACTCAGCCCGGCCACGCACGGCCTGATCGTCGAAGCTTTCAAGGATGCAGGATTCCCGCCAGGCGTCGTCAACTTCGTGACCAACGCACCAGCGGATGCGGCCCAGGTGGTCGAAGCCATCGTGTCCCATCCGGCACTGCGGCGGGTGAACTTCACCGGCTCCACCCGCGTCGGCCGGCTGATCGCGCAGACCTGCGCGAAGTACCTGAAGCCCGCGGTGCTCGAGTTGGGCGGCAAGGCCCCACTGGTCGTGCTGGACGATGCCGACCTCGACGCCGCAGTCAACGGCGCGGCCTTCGGCGCCTTCGCCAACAGCGGCCAGATCTGCATGAGCACCGAGCGCATCATCGTGGACCACAGCATCGCGGACGCCTTCGTCGCGAAGCTCGCCGCCAAAGCCGTGCAGCTGCCGCTGGGCGATCCGCGCAAGGGGCCGGTGGTGCTGGGTTCGGTGGTCGATGCGAGCACCGTCGAGCGCTGCAACGCGCTGATCGACGACGCCCTTGCCAAAGGCGCGAAGCTGGTTTGCGGCGGCAAGGCCGACAGCACGCTGATGCCCGCGACGCTGCTCGACCATGTGACGCCGCAGATGCGCATCTACCATGAAGAGAGCTTCGGTCCCGTGAAGCCGGTGGTGCGTGTCGACGGCGTCGACGAAGCGGTGCGCGTGGCCAACGACAACCCGTACGGGCTGTCCGCCGCAGTGTTCGGGCGCGACTTCGCACGTGCCTGGGATGTGGCCAACCGCATCGACTCCGGCATTTGCCACGTGAACGGCCCGACCGTGCACGACGAGGCACAGATGCCCTTCGGCGGCGTGAAGGACTCGGGCTACGGCCGCTTCGGCGGCAAGGCCGGCATCGACGCCTTCACCGAACTGCGCTGGCTCACGGTGCAGACCACCGACCGCCACTATCCGTTCTGATGAAAAGCAGGAGACACCCCATGAAATCCCTGCTCGCAACCGCGGCGCTGGCGCTCGGCCTCGGCCCGTGCGGCATCGCTCAGGCCCAGGACTGGCCCCGGCAGCCGATCAAGATCGTCGCCAACTTCGCGCCGGGCGGCGCGGCTGACCAGTTGGCCCGCGTGATCAGCGCACCGCTGCACGAAGCCCTGGGCCAGCCGGTGCTCGTCGAGAACAAGGGCGGCGCGGGCGGCAACCTCGGCGGCGATTTTGTCGCCAAGTCATCGCCCGATGGCTATACGTTCCTGATGAGTTCCGGCGGCATGGTGTCGATCAACCCGCACATCTACGCGAAGATGTCGTTCGATCCGGCAAAGGATCTGGTCCCGGTCGCATCCGTCGCACGCGTGCCGTTCTACCTGGTGGTGCGTGCCGACAGCCCGGTCAAGGACTTCAAGGGCCTGGTCGCCGACCTCAAGGCGAACCCCGGCAAGCGCTCGTTCGGATCGCCCGGCAACGGGAGCTCGCCTCATCTGGCGGCGGAGATGATGACGGGCCAGACAGGGACAACGGCCATCCATGTGCCCTACCGCGGCGCGGCGCCCGCGCTGACGGACCTGCTGGGCGGCCAGATCGACTTCCTGTTCGATCCCGGCATCAGCATCCAGCACGTCAGGAGCGGAAAGCTGCGCATGCTGGCGGTCGCAAGCCTCAAGCGCGCGCCCCAGATGCCCGAAGTGCCCACGCTCGATGAACTCGGCCTCAAGGGTTTCGACGCCGATGCGGTGTTCGGCCTCTACGCGCCCGCCGGCACGCGGCCGGCCGTGATCCAGCGGATCAATGCCGAAGTCAACCGCGCGCTGGCACTGCCGGCCGTCAGGGCAACCATCGAAACGCTCGGCAATGTACCGGAGCCGCTAACGCCCGCAGCCTTCGGCGACAAGGGCGCGGCCGACTTAAAGCGGCTGGGCGCCGTGATCCGGGAACGCGGGATCCGCGCCGACTGATGCAGGAAGAAGAAAGACAGCCGATGACCTCCACGTTCCGGCCCGATGCCGGCCGCCCTCCCCTCATCGCCACGGATGTCCTGATCGCCGGCGGTGGCCCCTGCGGCCTGATGCTCGCCAACGAGCTCGGCCGCCGCGGCATCCGCTGCCTGCTCGTCGACGCCAAACCGGGCACGGCCTTCAACCCGCAGGCCAATGCGACGCAGGCCCGCACGATGGAGCATTTCCGCCGGCTCGGCTTCGCGCACGAGATCCGTGCGCTGGGTCTACCCGCCGATCATCCAACGGACATCGCCTACTTCACGCGGCTGGCCGGCCATGAGCTGGCACGCATCAGCCTGCCCACGGCGGCCGAGGCCGCGGTCAAGGTCAAGTCGATGACGGGCTCCTGGAGCGCCGCCGAGTTGCCGCATCGCGTGTCGCAGAAATTCGTCGAGCAAGCGCTGCGCCGCCATGCGCAGGCCTGGCCTTCCGCCGATGTGCGCTATGGCTGGCGGCTGGAGCGGTTCAGCGACGAGGGTGGATCGGTGAGCGCCACGGTGCGGTCGAGCGAAGGAGGTCCTGCGCAGGACGTGGTCGCGAAGTTCCTGATCGGTGCCGACGGCGCGCGCAG
Organism: Variovorax paradoxus; assembly: GCF_040544635.1. Taxonomy (GTDB): domain Bacteria; phylum Pseudomonadota; class Gammaproteobacteria; order Burkholderiales; family Burkholderiaceae_C; genus Variovorax; species Variovorax paradoxus_R. Next base: position 242,816 of record NZ_JBEPKJ010000005.1, on the reverse strand, counting down.
TCTGGTCCGGCAACAGCTGGGCATCGAGTGGGGCGGCGTGAGCGGCATCCAGCGCGAGTTCATGGGCGGCAAGATGTTTGCCATCTACCTGCGCGCACCCCGGTTCGTCGACGTGCTGCGCCACCCCAAGGCTTGGATGTACGTGGCCGTCAACCACGAAAGGCGTGCCTTCATGGCCTCGGTGGATGGTGTGTCCGAATACGCATTCCATGCGGCGCTGCGCCCCGGCGAAGACGCCGACGATTGGACCGAGGCTGATGCGCGCCGCGTCTTTGCGCAAGCGGTGGGCGCCGATGTGCCGATCGAGATTCTCTCCATGGGGACCTGGCTCGCCGGGCACGCGCTGGTGGCGCAGCGCTTCCAGCAGGGCCGGGTCTTCATCGCGGGCGATGCGGCCCACCTGTTCACGCCCACTGGCGGACTGGGCTACAACACGGCCGTCGAAGACGCGGTCAACCTGGGCTGGAAGCTCGCGAGCGTGATCCGCGGCCAGGCACCGCTGGCGCTGCTCGACAGCTACGAGGCCGAGCGCAGGCCCCTGGCCGAGCGCAACACCGGCTACGCGCGCAAGTTCGCTGACTCGGTGGGACTCTTCGCGGCAAAGCCCGAGCTGGAAGAAACCTCCCAGCGGGGCGACACCGAGCGCAAGCTCGCGGGCCTGCACTTCGATGCGCATGCCCGGCTCGAATTCAATATCCCGGGCGTGACCTTCGGCGGCCGGTACGACGGCTCGCCGATCATCCTCGGCGATGGGACCGTGCTGCCGCCGGACGAACCGAATGCCTACACACCCACCGCCAGTCCGGGTGGCCGGCCACCGCACGCGTGGCTCGATGACGGGCGCTCGTTGTTCGACCTGTTCCACGCCGAATGGACCCTGCTCGCGCTGGGGCCTGATGCCCCCGCCACCGAGGCCTTCGAAGCCGCGGCCCGGGATCTGGAAATGGATCTGCGCGTCGTGCGGCTGCCGCAGCCGTCCCTGCGTGAACTCTATGAAGCGCCGCTTGCACTGATCCGCCCGGACCAGATCGTTGCGTGGCGCGGTGCAGCCGCGGACGATGCAGCAAGTGTGCTGTCTCGCGTCACGGCCCGGCCTTGCCCCGCAGCACCGCACGGCACTTCAACACCTTCAACAAGCTCCGTCGATGCGACGGGAGGAAACCGCGCATGAAAGTCAACACCCCGCTTCTTCGTCTCGCCGTCCTTGCAATGGCCTTGGCGATGGCTCCTTCGGCATTCGCGCAGGCTTGGCCGACCAAGCCGGTCCGCCTGGTGGCGGCATTTCCGCCGGGCACCCCGGGTGACGTGATCGCCAGGTTGATACAGCCGGCGCTTCAGGCCGCCTGGAATCAGCCGGTCGTCATCGAGAACAAGACAGGCGCCGGAGGCAACCTGGCCGCCGGGGAAGTCGCGCAAGCCAAGGATGGCCACACACTGCTCGTCGGGCCCGACACGATCCTCACCATCAATCCCCATCTGTACAAGAAGCTGGGCTTCGATCCGAGGGCTTCGCTCAAGCCGGTGACCTACTTCGCGAGTTTCAACCAGTTGCTGGTGTGCAATCCAGCCGCCGAGGTCCCATCGCTCGCAAAGTTCACCCAGTTGCCATCCACCCGGCTGTATGCCTCCGGCGGCGCGGGCTCGCCAAGCCACATGGCCATGGAGATGCTGCTGGCGACGACCGGAACCAGGCTCGCCCATGTGCCCTACAAAGGTCCCGGCCCGGCCGCGCAGGACGTGATGGGCGGCCATGTGGACTGCGGCTTCATCGTCTCCTCCGTGGTCCTGCCGCATGTCCAGAGCGGGCGGCTGCGGGCGATCGCCGTCTCCGGCAAGGAAAGATCGGGCCTGCTGCCCGGCGTTCCGACCGTTGCCGAGAGCGGACATCCGGGCTTCGATGCGACCTTCTTCGAGACCTTGGCCGCGCCGTCGAGCTTGCCAGCCGCTACCGTCGAGAAAATCCAGCGCGACGTGCGTACCGCGCTCCAGGCTCCGGCCGTGAAAGCACGTCTGGCGGAGATGGATCTGCGTATTGAAGGCTACAGCACCCAAGAGGCGCAACGGCGCAGCCAGGAAGACTTCGCCAAGTGGGGTACGGTCGCGCAGCGGACCCAACTCCAGCTGGACTGAAGGAGAGCCATCATGCGCAATCTGGACCATCACACCATCACCGACGCCGTGCTTGCGCGCCAGGCGCAGGCGGCTGACCCGCGGCTCAAGCGCATCATGGACAGTCTCGTGCAGCACCTGCATGCCTTTGCACGCGAGGTGGAGCTGACCGAAGAAGAGTGGTTCAAGGGCATCGAGTTCCTGACCCGCTGCGGCCACATCACCGACGACAAGCGCCAGGAGTTCATCCTGCTGTCGGACGTGCTAGGCCTGTCGATGCTGACGGTGGCGCAGAACAACGACAAACCCGCCGGCTGCACCGAGGCGACCGTCTTCGGTCCGTTCCACGTGGAAGGGGCGCCTCACTACGAATCTGGCGCGGACATCTCCAATGGTGCGCACGGCATACCGTGCCTGGTACGCGGCACGGTGCGTGGCATCGGCGGCGAGCCGGTCGCCAACGCTCACATGGACGTGTGGCAATCAGACGAAGACGGTCTGTACGACGTGCAGCACCCGGAGCTCGGCCATGCGCAGGCGCGCGGCATCGTGCACGCCGACAGCGAGGGCCGTTACCACTTCCGCTCGATCCTGGCGGTCCCCTACGCCATTCCGCACGATGGGCCGGTGGGCGATCTCCTGGAGGCCACAGGCCGGCATCCCTGGCGTCCCGCGCACCTGCACTTCCTGATCACGGCGGACGGCTACGAGAAGCTGATCACGCACCTGTTCCGAAGCGACGACCAGTATCTGGATTCGGACGCCGTGTTCGGCGTGCGCCAGTCGCTGATCGCCGATTGGAAGCAGCAGTCCGATGGCTCCTATGTCGTTGAATACGACTTCGTTCTGAACTCCACCAAGCAAGACACCGCGGATGCCTAAGCATCCTTCCTCACTCGTAATCTGCAAAGGACGCGCAATGATTCGGCACATCGTCATGTGGGACGTGAGCGGCACCACGGTCGAGGAGAAACAGGGAAACATCGAGCGTCTGCGAAGCTGCTTCCACGGCCTGCGTGGCCGTGTTCCCGGACTGCTTCACCTAGAAGTCGGCAAGGACGCTAGCGGAGTGGACTATGCCTGCGACGTCGTGTTGTACAGCGAGTTCGAATCCTGGGAAGCACTGGCCGCATATGCCGTGCATCCAGAACATCTGCGGGCGCGCGACGCGCTGGCTGGCGTCCGCATAGCCCGGCATCAGGTGGATTACGCAATCCAGGCCGGCAGAGCCTGGGCTGAGCGCGACACAGCGGAGATCGCATGAAGGAATTCGTCTACAACGGCCAACCGTCGCGGGTGGTGTTCGGCGCCGGGGCCTTGGCGCATCTGGAGCGCGAGATCGAACTGCTCGGTGCGCACCGAGCGCTGGTGCTGTGCACGCCAGAGCAGCAGGGTCAGGCGCAGCTGGTGGCCGAGCGTCTTGGCGGCCGCGCAGCAGGCATCTTTGCGCGCGCTGTCATGCACGTGCCCATCGAGACGGCGCGCGAAGCCCGTGACGAGGCGCGCCGCCTGGGCGCGGACTGCGCCGTTGCCATCGGCGGTGGCTCGACCACCGGCTTGGGCAAGGCCATCGCGCTCGACTCCGGCTTGCCGATTCTTGCGATTCCCACGACCTACGCCGGGAGCGAGATGACGCCCATCTACGGCATCACCGAGGGCGGCTTGAAGAAGACCGGCAGGGACGCGCGTGTACTACCCCGCACGGTGATCTACGACCCGGAGTTGACGCTGACGCTGCCGGCTTCCCTGAGCGTGACGAGCGGAATGAACGCAATTGCGCATGCGGCCGAAGGCCTGTATGCGCGCGACGGCAATCCGGTGATGGAGCTGATGGCCGAGGAAGGCATCCGCGCGCTGGCCAGGGCGCTGCCGGCAATCCGCCGGCGCAGCGACGATATCGATGCGCGCGGAGACGCGTTGTATGGCGCCTGGCTGTGCGGAACGGTGCTCGGCAACGTGGGCATGGCGCTGCACCACAAGCTTTGCCACACCCTGGGTGGAAGCTTCAACCTGCCTCATGCCGAGGTGCACACGGTGGTGTTGCCTCACGCCATTGCTTTCAACGCGTCGGTGGTGCCTGCAGCCATGTCCCGCGTCCAGCGCGCACTCGGAACAACAGTGCAAAGCAGCGCCGCAGCGGGCCTGTTCGATCTGGCGAGAGACAACGGGGCGCCGGTGGCGCTGCGCGACATCGACATGAAGGAGGATGATCTCGACCGTGCCGCAGACCTCGTTGTGAATAGCCCGTACTGGAACCCGAGAGAGGTCGGCGCAGCACAGCTAGGCGAGATCAGGGAACTCTTGCAAAAGGCCTTTGATGGCACTCGGCCTGAGTAGGCGACTCTGCGGCCGAGATCAACTGGTATCGGCACACCAGCCACGGGATTGAGGAAAAACTGTCTCGATTAAACCGAGCAGGTCAATCGGGCGTTGTCGATAAAGGAGAGCTCATGTATGGCGTTTTCGTTGGAGTTTGCGTGGACCGCTTTCGGGGGGAGCAGGCAAGTTGGCACTCCGCCCGCGGTCGCTCCGTGCCGCGCCTTTTCCTCAGCAGCGTGAGAAGCGAATAAGGGAGTGCGCCAACATTCTTTGGCCCGGGGTGCGAGAAACAAAGCGCGAAATCCGCATATGCAGAACCACTTTTTTTGCTTTACCCCAACGAACCGCCTTCGCGAGCACGCCGCTGAAGATTGAGACCAGTTGGGCCGACCTTGCACTATCTCTCATCGAAGGTCCCGCGACACTGCAGCGCACGGCGCGCGGTGTTACCTGCGCTTAGGGCTGTGAAGAACGGTGAAACGGTTGCGCGCCAACGAGAAGCCAGCTTGGAACAATGCCAGGGTTCAGTGCCGCGGCCCAACCGACGATAACCAAAGGCACGTAAATACCCCCTTATCGTCGGCTGCCGGTAGTATGGCGGCTGGCCGCGCCATTTGTACGCCTATGCGCATCATTGCACCTGCGCAATTTAGGGCACTGGAAGGGCACGGGCGCCGAAAATGACAAAGGGGTTAGCAACTACTACGCTGCTAACCCCCGTCAATACTGGTCGGTGTGAAAGGATTCGAACCTTCGACCCCTTGCACCCCATGAGGGCGTTTAAAGCACCGCAAGTACTTGTCAGCCCATCGGATACGTCCCCAATGCCTGACAAACGAGACGGCAAAAAAAAGCTCAGTCGCGCAGACGCCCTCCCTTGGCAGCGTCGCGTTTGTCAGGCTGGTAGAACGTCTCCAATTGATCTCGGGCAATCCAAAGCCAAAGACCGGCGGCGCAGGATATGCTGCATTTGTTGCAACACGCGAGTAACTCAAAGTCATGCAAAGAAGCCGACTGCTTCGACTAGCCTCTCTACTCTTGCTGGCTGTCGCGACAAGCGCCAGCGCCCATAACGCGCCAATGGAGTTTCGAAACCTCAATGCTGCGAAGGCATGGTTTACGAAGTCTTATGACGACTACGCAATGCGCAAAGAAACCGTTGCAAACGGCCCCAAGGATTTCGGCGACATCTACGGCTTCTACGGGCCGCGAGGATCTGGCATAGGTCGTGTAGAAGCGTGGTACTACGGCTGCGATCGGACCTCCTGCAGCTTATTTGCGATGATCAAGTACAGCGCCCTACGATCCAAGGAAGAAGAGCCCACGTTTTCTTTCGAGTCTGGCTCTCTGGTGCTCAGATACGGCAAAGGCGGAATTCTGATTCTCAAATAGCAGTTGGCCTCGGTGCGGGCCTCAAGCGTACTAATGCGCACTGCCTGTGCTCACCCCAGCTTCGGCAGCCCAAATCCGAAGCCAAACACAGGCCCGCTTCTTTTGGCCTTTGATGGCTCAGGCTCCTCGTCCCGCGGCCCAACGTCCAGGTCATCGATCATCTTCTGCAGCTCAAGCAGACCAGCCGCCATCGCGGCCTTGTAAGTCTTCATGGATCGCGCCTGCTGGCTTAGGACATACCAGCTCTCCCCTTCGAGTTCGACCAGGCGCCAGCGGTAGGCGCCCTCTTCCTCTTCAAGGACGGTTACGGCGATTCTGCGGAGTGGTTGCATGGTTCGATAGTCGCTCCGGTTCGAACGTGAGAACGTCAGACGATCTCGACTGTGCAGCCCCTCGACCGGTGTTGCGCCCAGCCAATAGCGTGATGTATTTCACAAAATGCTTCTAAAACATAACCAATTAGTTGAAACTGAGTTTCACTTGTAGCTACATTCCGCCGACCAGAAATGGCCGGCATTTTTGGCAGCCCGAAGAACAAGCGCCGGCACTCGGAGACTCGAATGCCTCTCTTGTTCCTGATAAGGCTGCTGCATGCGCAGCTTCCACTGCGTGTTGCTGATCCGGAGGACATCCGGGCGGTCGCGGTGCTGTTGGCTACCGGTTTGATCGAAGCAGAGATCAAAGCTCTCGATTCAACTGGTCGCTACGCAGCTCCACGTGCCGCCACGGTGATCCGGATCAAGGAGGACGGCTTTGCCGAACTCGCAAAGATGTGGGACGCCCGCATTCGCGAGGAAGGAACCGGCTAGCCAGGTAAATTGATTCCGGCACTGATCGGCCGCAGCCAGTCGATGGCCGCTTGGTCTGGCGGCATCGCTCGCAGCCGTTCGTCGAGCCACAAGTCGCGAGCGACATCCTCCAGCTCGAGCGGATCAACGGTATGCCACCGCTGCTGCAGCCGGTGCGCGCAGGCGGCAATCCAGAGGGATGCAGGCACGTTTTCCATGGGTCCATTATCACCAGAATACTGTATATTTGTACAGTACAAAGGTACTAAGACCCGTGATGCCTGCTCCTGTATTTGCCCGTTTCGGGGCGCACGTTCATGTTCTTCGCTGACGTCACTTTCCTCATGCGCAACGGCCTGCGGCTGAAACCCAGCGAGCGAATGCCGGCCGAGCGCTACACCGTCACCATCCTGGAATCTGACCGAGACAAGAACAACTCAGCGCGCAACCTGGTGGAGGTCAGCCTCTATGTCAGCCACGGGACTGCGCAGATGGCAAGCCGCGGGCGCCTGACCGATCCCGTGATCATGCCGTTCAAGGGGCCGGGCTTCCTGATCTCCGGCACCGAGTTGGAGGCTCAGCACGCCAACGGCCAGCTGCGCGTGTTCGAGCACCGTCAGGTGTGGCACGTGGTCCCAGTGGAGCACCAAGCCTCCGAGTAGCGCTGAGGCCTGGCGCGCCGACGCTCAATCTTTCATCGCGAGGAGATCACCCAGCGCCTTGGCCTGTTCTTTCGCGCTCCCTCCCAGCACGAGGTCATCTGAGCCGCCGTCTGCGCGATACACGCGAAGCGCCATGCAATTCAAAGCGCCGTGCTCTGCTTCATGGAGAAGCTCGCGCAGCGTGGCCAAACCCGCTTCTTTGCCGAGAACAGCACCGGTTCGATTCATTTTCTAGACATCCAAGATGTGAGCTCACAACGTACCTGCTGAGAGTTGTCCAGCTCTGGAAACTACCAAGCAGCCCAATCGTAACCAAGCGTACGATCAATGTGAAATTATCACATTTGAGCCCAATGACGAATGATTTAGTTCACAACGAAGCGTCCTCCGATGTGGGGGAAAGGATCGCTGCGCTCAACGCGGTCGTGAGACAGCTCTCTGAAGACGCTCAGTGGCTGCGCGAGGAAGCCAAGCGCCTTCGAATCCAGCACGCCCGAACTCGTCTAGGGAGTCGGATGCCGCTGTGGTTTTTGCTGCAACTGCAGCTTGAAGAGCTTCCTGTTCGGGTCTTCGAACCTGAAGAAGTCCGATACGTCTCGGTGCTTACAGCGACGGGTCTGGTCGAAGCCGAGATTGGCGCCTTGGAGGCCACCGCCCGGTACACCCCGTCACGGGCGGCCACCGTGACGCGCATCACGGAACATGGGCATGCCGAGATCGCAAGGATCGAGGACATGCCAGAGCCTGCGCCAGCTTCAACTGCTGCCTGACCCGGACGCGGGCGATATGACCTCCAGAGGAATTAAAGGCCTTTTGAGGCGACCTGCTGTTCAAGCGCCTCATTCACGATCTTTAACTTTTCCTCGGCTGCCTTGAGCTTGTCTTTGAAGAGTCGATCAGCCCCATGCGCTTTGATTTCTCGTATCCGTAGCCGGCGCCCTAGCGCAGCCGAGGCGGCTGTCCAGTCGCCTTCGAGTAAATCCACCTCGATGCGAATGTTGGACACGGCAGAAACACAGATCGTGTTGTCTTGGGCGGTAAGTCGTCCAAAGGGTATGTGCCCCTGAAGAAGAAATCCGACGCCAGGCGAGGTCCCCAAGGGTGCCCCCTGGAACTGCCACCTGAACGCCTCGGTGACATCGTACCTACCCGGCCCAATGCGATGAATTTGCGGCGCACGCTCGTGGGTTGGCATTTCGCCACGCTGTGTGTTGTCGCCAACCCAATTGATGCTTGGAACCTTGACGAGGACGCACCCCACTGGTTTGTGCTCCGGCCGGCCGCCGCAAAGGACGTGTCATGCGAGTGAAGATGAGACCCCGTTACCGCGGCGGCACCCGGTTGAGCAAGCGGGAGTTCGTTGATCAGCCGTGGCTGTGTGGAATGCTGACACTGCGGACCGTGGAAGGAAGGGACCAGTTCGGCCTTTGGGAGGCGCGCCCAGACACCATGCCGCCACCTTTGGGCATCCTCTGGCGCCCCAACGTGGTCGCCTGCGCATTCGACACCATCAGCTTTGCCGGGACTGAGCAGGTCAACGGACGATGGTGTTACCAAGTCTGGTACTGCGAGGTGCACAGCTTGCCTGGCGCCCTCTCGCTAAAGCTGCTGGAGGCTGCTGCGGCGACAAACCATGAGCCAAGTTGAACCGCCCATCGATTTCCGCGAGTCGGCACGCTCCGTAGCGCTCAGGCCAAAGCACAGCTCAGGTTCGCCACCAATGAAAAAGCCCCCTCGCTTAGATGCTGGGGGCCTTTGCGATCGGAAGAGGGAATTACTACCTCACTCTCACCATCTCCAAACGGGATATGGAGGGATCGTCACATTTATGGGCCGATTGTCCACCTGAGGAATCGAGTAAAGAACCATGGGCACAGCCGAAGGACTTGTGTTCGGTGCCATGCCAAAATTATGGTCACCACTGCCGCCATAGCCAACTGTCCATAGACTGCCGGTATTGGCTTGGAACGCGATTTGATACGTGTCCAGAGGCATACCGATCACGCCTGTGACGGTTCCCCCGATCTGGACCGTTGTGATGCTTGGACTTGTGCCAGCCCTCATTCCCACACCCCAGTTTTTCGCGCCTCCATATCCGGTCGTATACAGATTGCCGTTGTTGGCCTGGAAGGCGGTGATGCTCGCACCAATGGCCAAGGTCGTAATGGACGGACTGGTTCCAGTCATCATGCCGAGGCCGGTGTCGCCTGCTCCGCCATATCCGACAGTAAACAGATTACCTGTATTCGCCTGAACTGCGACTTGGAACTCATTCCCAAGGGCGGTGATGCTCGGACTCGTGCCCACCATCATGCCCAAGTTCCAATCCTTCGTTCCGTAAAATCCGGTGGTGAATAGATTGCTTGTATTCGCTTGGAACGCGGTAACGGTTGCACCGTTATAGAGAGTTGTGATGGATGGGCTGGTGCCCCGCATCATTCCCATGCGGGTATCGCCGGCACCGCCCTCTCCAACAATCCAAAGATTTCCTGTGTCGGCCTGAAACGCTACCTGGAATCCGTTGCGTGTCGCGGTGATGCTTGGGCTGGTGCCAGCCATCATGCCGAGTCCCCAATCTTGCGCTCCACTGGGCCCGAGGATAAAAAGTTTTCCCGTGTTGGCTTGAAAAGCGGTAACAAGGGTGCCGTTTTTTAAAACAGTCGTGGATGGGCTTGTTCCCGGCATGACCCCGGCTTGTTTATCCCCCGCAGTGTTGTGCTTCAAAATCCAAAGCGAGGTCGTATTCGCTTGGGCGGCGAGAGGAACCATGTATTGCAGCGTGGGCGGCGGCTGCATACCGAGGTTGTCACTCACGCTAAATCCAGGTGATGCCTGCGATGAAGCTCCTGCTATTGCCGCCATGAGCGGCAGTGCACATTTCCATATGGAAATCGAACTGCGGATCGTTCTGATCATTTTCTTCCTTCTGAATGCGAGAGAGACCGGTGATGGAGTGACGCGAACAAGATGATCAAAAAGTTTTCAATTGCAGAAAAACTAATGCTTAACTACTCTGCACCTTAACTTGGATAAAAACGGTCATCATTACTGCTAGTTCGGCCAATTGGCGGTGAATGTAACAGATGCAATCAAATATTGAAATTCTTGATGGCAGGACGCGACTGATGAATGCGCGCGAACTGAGCGTGGAGCATCGCTGGCGCGGAACGTAATCCCTCTCACGCAAATTCGGTCTCATCGAGGCCAAGAGTCGATCGGCTCCCATGCGCTTCGATTTCTCGCACCCGTAGGCGCATCCACAGCGCAGCCCGCGCCTCCAGTTCTTTCTGGGGCGCCGGCTCTACAGCCGCCAGGGGCCGGCGAGCTTCGCAATCTCGGCTGGGGCTTTCCTCGTGCGGCCAAATAGAGGATGCTTCAACTCGAAGGAGCGCACCCATGAACAAGGTCAACTTCGATGAGCACGCAGAGAACTACAACGAGCTGCTTCGCGAGAGCGTCGGATTTTTCTCTGCAGACGAAGCCTACTTTGCTCGCTACAAGGTGAAGCTGGTACAGAAGACCACTCGCATCAAGCCCGCCAGAATTCTTGAGTACGGGTGCGGCATCGGTCGCAACATTCCTTTCCTGCGAGCCACCTTTCCGGAGGCGGTCGTCGAAGGCTCGGATGTTTCGCCGCTCAGTTTGGAACTTGCTCGCGCAGAAAACCCGGGCGTGCCATTCTTCCTTGAAGACGACGGCGAGATGCACGAACTGTTCGACATGGTCTTCGTCGCCAGCGTTTATCACCACATCCCGCCAGCGCAGCGGGAGGCGGCCACAGCGACGCTCGCGAAGCGCCTCAGACCTGGCGGCGAGCTCTACATCTTCGAGCACAACCCCTACAACCCCATCACGCGACGGATCGTCAACAACTGCCCATACGATGCAGATGCTGTGCTGCTCAAGCCCAGCGAGACGAAGTCCCTAGTGCGCAAAGCCGCGATGGCCGTCACGGCAGCCAACTACTGCCTTTTCATTCCGCCTAAGCTGTCGGCTTTGGCTTGGATCGAAAGCGGTCTGGGGTGGCTACCGCTGGGCGGTCAGTACTGGGTGCGCGGCACCCGCAATTGATCGCCGTTCACTTCGTCAGCGCGTCGTAGGTACGCTCGCAGGTGAGGCCGGCAATGCGGAGCCGGTCAGCGTACTCTGCCAACTCCCCCGCTCTGCGGTCAGCCCTGCCGAGCACGTCGACGAGCAGATCGAGGGCGTCGACACTAGGCTTGCCCTGGCTTGGGTTGATAGCACAGGATTGCGCGCGGGCTCGAACGGCGGCGCCGGCGGCTGCATCGCGCACCCCGTCAGAAGCATCACGAGCCAGGCGAAGATCGCCTTCGAGAGCATTGATTTTGACTTGGGCATCTTGAGTCTCCTTGGCGGCGACCGCGGCGCGGCGCTGTTCTTCAGCGCGCTGCGCGCGGTCAGCGAGCAGTCGGGTTTCGGCATCAGCCGCCTTCTTTTCGGCAGCATCTTCTTTTAGCTCGGCAACACGCATGGTCTGGAGTCCGAGCAACGCAAGCAGAAGTCCAACCAGAATCAGCTTCCAGTTGGTGAGCAGCCATGTCAACGGCATAGCTGGAACCTCCGAGTGCATTCCGAGGCGCAGTGGCCCTGCATGCCGCAGTAGGTGCACCACTTCATGACAGCGTCCCGCCGACGGCCACGTAAGCGGCGCGCAGCTTCTCGATGCCGTGCTCTGGCTGGCCGTAGCCGGCGCCAGGCAGGCTGGCCCAGATGTTGCGCACGCGCGCGACCGCTTCATCGAACCTGCCAGCATCAATGAGTCGCAGTGCGCCACGCTCCTTGATCAACTGAAGAGCCCAACGGTCTTGGGATTCAGGCCCGAAGTCCGGCAGTCCCAGTTGATCGCGATAGTGCTCCCAGTGCACGCGCATGTGCTGATAGCGGCCGGAAGCGGTCGAATACAACGAACCCTTGACTTGCTTGGGCTTCCGGTTCACGAAGGGGTGCTGTGAGTAGTCAGTGAAGACCTCGGGTCCACCGACGCCGGTGACGATCACGTCGTAGCCATCGTTCTGAGTGATCGGACTGGTGCTGGTGCCCTCGCTCACCGAGAGCATGTCGAGGAAGGCTTTGCGGTTTGCGTTCATTAGCGGATCTCCGGTTCGTTGCCGAGCGGGGCGTTGTCGGTAGCTTCGTCTGGCGCCACGTCACCAGCCCAGGCCCGCGCACTGCACAGCAGCACCACCACCAGGCCGTACGCGATGGCCACCATGCCTGGGCCGGGCCACTCTCCGGCCAAGGGAAGCATCGGGATCGCTGCCCCGATGGCCGCCCATACGGCGTACTCGATGACCACCGGCAGCCTGGTGTTCTTGGGCATAGCATTGAGGCGGCAGCAAGTGATGAAGATGAGCGCTGCGCTTGCCGGCCATGTCATCACCGCGCAGAGGCGTGCTAGATCCCAGTTCATGAGGACTCCCCTTTGTCCGCGTCAGGTTTGCCTCGGGCAAGGTCAATGGCGCGAAAGAAGATGCGCACGATGCTGCGCAACAGAGATGGCCAGTCGTCTCCTATCGCACCGATCAGCAACGCCACGGGAGTGATCAGCACGCGCTCGGTGAGAGAGCTGTAGTAGCTGCTGCCGATGCCTGCCAGGCTCACGGTAATCAGCACAGCCAATCCGGCGACCCGGAGGAAATACCACACGGCCACGAGGCGTGTTGTCTTCTCCCGGCGCTTCAGGGCGAACGATGCGCCGATGACCGAGGCGAGCACGATCACGATATACGGACCGACGACAGCGGCCACGTTGGGGGCGTAGACAAGGCCGGCCAGGAAGATTCCGAAGCCCACAGCATCGGTTACTGACGGCTGCCCGTTCATTCACCACCCCTTGGAAGTTTTTTCACCGCGTCAACCTTGGATGACAGCGTTGTGCTCGAGCCCCGCCGACCACGTCCCGGTGCCGCCAGACACATAGCCCAAGGTGTAGATGTAGTGGTAGCCCTCAGCAAGCTCAAAGACTTTTCCGCCGGCCGCGTAGCCGCTTGCAGTTCCCGCATACGCCTGGAACACCAGTGCCGGCATGGAGATGGTGGTGTTGCTGTCTAGCGCCAACCCTGTGAAAGTGAGCGCATTGGCCGTAGTGTTGGTGACGGTGGCGGCCAGTTGGGCCGAAACGCATGAATCACCCCACGTCAAAAACTCCATGAACGGAATGATTGGCGTCGGGGCGGAGGTAGCGATATTCACCGCGGAAGCGCTGGTCGCAAAGCAGCGAATCGGGCGCCGGTTCGCCCAGCTGATCACAAACCTCTGAGCCGCGATGTCGGACCATGCAGGGCCGCCGACGGCACGCACCAGGCCAACGAGCGTGCGCGTAGGGTCTGACGATTTCACCGGCACGCCCGAGGTCGTGTCGATCACATAGCCCGTGGCGGAGAATTCCAGCCCGGTGACAACTCCGGCTGCGGCGGTTGCGTAAACGAAGTATGAGGTGCCCGAGACCGCCCCGGTTGGCGCCAAAGTCACACCGGCCGCCGGAATGGCACAGTTGACGTTGTTCACCGTCAGGAACTTGCCACCGTAGCGGGATAGCAGAAGATTGGCGCCCGACTTCGTTAGTCGGTATTGCTGCATGCCGCCGATGCCGAGAAGGTCGCGGGCTTCGGCCTGGTTGCCAGTCGTGCCGAGCAACCCAGTCGTCGCATCGTAAAACTCACCGATGCCGGTTCGAAAGACCGCATTTGAAGGATTCGGGTAGGTGTCTGCAAGCGTGGTGCGTGCGGGAAATGCCGACATGGTGTTGCCTTTCGAAAATAAAAAAGCCGCCCGGAGGCGGCCTGAATCTGTAGAGGTGTGGAGCTAGTAGCCCTTGAGCGTGATGTCGGCTGTGGCGCCTGAGACCGCAGCCCCGGCGGCGTTGTAAGCCTTGACGAATGGGATCAGCGGCGTGGTCTTGGTGACCTGCAGCGTTTCTGCACCGCTGGCGTTGGCCTGCAACGTGGCCTGCACCGTCTTGATGTAGGTGAAGTTTTTCGTGTACGGAATCGCAGTACCCCCGGCATTGATGACCAGATCAGGAATTTCCTCTTCCATGTCTGGGGCATCAATGGTCAGCACCATCTGCTGCAAGATCCCACGATCCACGCCGGCTCCGATGGTCACGCGGAACTGGTAGACCTCGTTTTCGACCGCCAGTTGTCCAGGCCACGGCTGCCACTCTCCTGGGCCATCGTAAAAGGGTTCGGCATCTGGCCCGTACATCGGATCGGAGTCGGAACCGTACAACGAGCCAGGGCCAGCCAGGCGATAGTCGACATGAAGATCTGTGCCTTGCGTTTGAGTCGCCAAGGTCATGATTGATCCGGCAAGGGCCGAGTTGATCGAGATCTCTTCGGTCACATAAACCATCTGCCCATAAGCGCTCGCGTCGTAGAACGGATCAAGATCGGCGCCGTAGAAGCTCTGGTCGTCGGTGCCGTACAGAGAATCTAGTGCGTCCGCCGTCGGGTCTCCGGACACGAGCGTCCATCCGCTCTGCTCTCCCGCCTGGTAGGGCCAGCCCATGGCCTTGAAGTCCCACTGCTCGATGATGTTGGCAATCGGCGCATCGCCCAGGTTCATCACGATGTTGGCCGTGGCCTGTGACTGGTTTCCGCTCGTGTCCTGTGCCTTCCCCATGATCGTCACCACCCCGCCGGGCCGGGTCACAAGGTCATACGGCGATTCAGTGATCAGGCCGTTGTGCAGAGGCGCCGCGCTACCCCAATCGGTGTTGTTGCCGTACTGGAACCGGAAGACAAAGCCAGCCAGATCAGGCACGCGCCGCGGCATGGTCCAAGACATGACGCTTCCGGAGATGGTCAGATTCTCGATGTTGGGCGGTGGCGCCGTCTTGCCGATCACCTGGTGCATCTCTTCGAAGCTCCAATCGCTCACCGCCAGGCTGTTGCGACTGCGCACTCGGATCAGGACGAATGCAAGATCCTCCGCCCCCGTGAACTTCGCTTCCGTGCTGTCCCCCGGCACGACCAGGCTTCGATAGGATGGTTCTGGCAGCACCCGGTATTGAACCTCGATCTCGCCGCCATTGGCGATCGACTGATCAGCCACTGGCGTCCAAGTCACGCGAACACCGTTCACGACCGTGCCGTCGTTCTGAATGATGAGTTCGCCTTCCCCACTCGAAATGTCGGTGATGGTCGGAGGGTCGATGTCCCACGGCTTCGGAAGTCCACTGTTCTGCGCGTAGCCCTGCGGCTGGAACCCTCCGCCATACTGGTAGATCGCAGGGTTCGTTTCCTTCAACAGCACCTGCACCACGCCGCCTGCAGAGAAAGTGCGGCCGATCACCCGGAACGGCTTGCCAACCCAGCCATAGCGCGACAGCGTCACCGTCACAGTGTCGAAAAGTTCGACTGCATAGGCGGACATCTTCAGCGGCAGCGAGATAGTCAGAGGGTCGCGGCTGTCTCGCAACATGATGCCGGCGATGTGGAACGCCTGCCCGGCATAGAAGACTGCCGGCATCGTGACTTCCTGGGAAATCTCCGCACCATCGGCCGCAACCAGGGCATCCGCGCGGAAGGGCGTGATCGGAGTCTGTACGTAGTTGGCCGCCTCGTCCCAGATGCGGATTGCCACGGTATTGAACTTGTCATTTCGTGCGCGGTGTGGGCTGATCGAGATTCCGTTCTGAGAAGTGGAGCCGTCGTTCGACCGCTGCACAACTGCCAAGTCCTTGTCGAAGAAGTCCATGACGGGCAGCTGATAGTTGCCTGCGCGCACGAAGAACTCGCCGGCTGCATAGGCCCACTCACCCCCCATCGCCTGCGACATGTCATCCAGGACATCACGAGCAGCTGTCCCGAAGGGGAAGACGCACGATGCCCGGAACATTTCCACCATGTCCGTGCCGAAATAGCTGATCGGAAGGTCGCAGGTATTGGCCGCCGCGATGATCCGTGCATCCTCCGCGGCGGTCATGGCAGTGCGCTTGCCGAACTGCGGATGCAGCATGACGTGCCGCATCATCAACGCCGGGTTCTCGGTGAACTGAGTAGTGCCGGTCCGCGGGTCGTACACCTTGGCGCCGCGCATGCGGACGGTCACATTCGGAATTCCAGAAGGGAAAGCGGTGTCGTTGTACGCGAAGCTGCAGACCAGATAGGCGATGCCGGCGGCACGGTGTTCTTCGGTCCAGGCGCCGCCCAGCTGCTGGATAAGTGCCCCATCCGCGGCCTGGCCGGGCGATCCGAGGTGCCAGCGCACATGGGCGAACGAATTGAACCCCGAGTACTGGTAGTAAGCCGTGTAAATCCGGCCGGGCAGAAAGTCTTCGGTGATCGTGACGACATTGCCGGAGACGGTAAAGCCCGTGACTTCGGTACGCCCGCCCCCACCAACAAAGATTCGATCGATCCTGAGCGAGGCGCCTCCGTCGATCGGCGTTTGAGCCAAGACGGTTACCGCACCGGGAAGCGTTTGCTGAGTGCTGATCTTCGATGCAACGCCATAGGGCGCCGTCGTCACCTTCCCGTCAACATCGAGCGTGACAGGCTGATCGTTGAAATAGACCTGTTCGATGCCGTCGATCTCGTGCGACGCCACCGCGATGCACATGATGAACAACTCTTTGTACTGTCCGACACTGGTTCGGTAGAAAACATGCCCGCCCTTGCGCACCCGACCGAGCACGAGTTCTCGCGGCGCGACGGTGCCTGGCACGTTGGCCAGGCGGTCGACCTGTGCAGCGTCGAATTGCGCCCGCGCGAGTCGATCCGCCTTGCGCTTCTGGTAGCTCGAGAGCGCCAGCGTGCCTACAAGCGTGATGGCGTAGGCCGCGACAGTGGCCACACCGACGGAAGCTCCGATAGCCGTAAAGACGTAAACCAGTGCTTGTGGCATTAGATCTTCCAGGCCGCGAGAGCAGCGTCCATGCCAAGCGCGACCATGCCGGCGGCACCGGGCGCCGCGACGTTGACTCCGTTGCAGACACCCAGCATCTCCCGACCCACATTAATCACAAGCACAACGTCGCCCACCGCCGCCATGACAGGGGACACCGGCGAACCAAGTAGCGATGTGGCGAGCTGGGCCAAACCGCCGCCCTCTTCAGTCATGCGCGCGGCTTCGATGGCGCTGTCGTAGGGGGCGATTCCAACCATTGGGTTGACGCCAGTTATCGCTTCGACGGCAGTAGCCGCGAAAGAGCAGCAATCGTTCGAGCCCCACTCAAAAGGCATCGCTGCCCGCTGCTTGCCGAATTCGGCGAAGCGCATTTGCCAGTCCGGGAGTCTCATCACCGCATCGCCATGAAGAGCTGCTTGGTCGGCCAGACCACGGGGGTCCCGGCCTGCGAAGCGACGTATTCGAACGCCCGGTCGCCGGGGTAGAGAAACTGCTGGTCGGCGTTGCTGGTCGTGAGCGCGTTGCCGCGCAGCAGATCCACGGCCGAGCTTTCAGCGGTGACGGCGATGGAGCAGGTCTCCCCGTCCTCCTGGATGCTCATCGTGTCCATCCGGCCTATCCAGTCGATCGGCGCCTCGATGACCTGACCGACCGCGTCGAGAATGGCGAGCCTGATCGTCACGGGCGTGCCCTGCACGATCGCCGCGTCATCCAGCGCCAATGCCATGTATTCGATTGGTACGCCGGACAACTCGAACTGCAGCCCCTTCACCTCCCCGGAAGAGTCTTCGACCGCGCCAACGGAGCCGAGCCCGGCTGCGCCTTCGTACATCACGCTGTTGTAAGCAATGGGGCGGTTCGCAGAGTTCAGGGCGACTGGGAAGCCTGGAAACTCCATGTACACCAGCTGGACGATCGTCAGCATCGACGCATTGAGGGTGTCGATCGTCTGAGGGGCGAGCGTCCTCATACGATGGACTCCACGAAGTCGAGCGCCACTTCCGGCGCATAACCTGGGATGTACTGAACGGCCGACTGAGACGCGAGCCGAAACGGTGCAGTCGGCTTGTCCCAGATCACGGGCGTATTGCTCGGGATGTCCTTTCGCACGCTGTTGACCAATGGGACGAAGGGCATAAGGCCGGCGCCGTCGGCTGTCACATCCGACGCCACCTGCAGCAGCAATCCTGCGATGCCGATCATGTCGCCTGCCAGCAGGGTGGCTCCTGCGCCCGCGCTGCCGATGAAAATCGTCTGCGCGCCTGCGGAAATCGCTCCGCATGAAGGACTTCCCCGCATGGTGCCCCTCGGCTGCTTGCGGGCCCAATGGTAGAGGGCCACGGTGTTGGTCATGCCGCGAAGCGCAGCGATGAATGCCTCTACACGCGCGGCGTCGGCGTGCAGCCTGTTGGGCAGCGACATTGACACCATCCACCGATCGTTCAGCATGTCAATCACCTGCTCACTCCCTCCGAAGGGGGACTCGAACATGCGCTGATTCGTCTTTTGCCGCAGCGAGAAAGAATTCGGGCAGAGCCCGGCTGGAAGCGCGATGAGGCTCATGCGAGTGCGCCTCCGTACTGACGGCTGCGGCCGATCTGGCCAGCGATGCGGCGCTCGGAATTCGTCACCGCCTGCCGCACCGTCGCCTCTGTGGCCACGTCGCCCACGGTGAAGTTCTGAACAACCGTCACAGCGCCGCCGCCACCACCTAGCGCGTGGTTCGGGATGATCTTGCCGGCCGTATTGGGTACAAAGAGCTCGGGGCCGCGCTCGCCGACGATAGAAACTTTTCCCATTGGCGGCGAGCCCCCTTCAGCGAACTTGCCACCGAACAGCCCGCCGATGGCCCCGAAGATGCTGCTGAAATCGAATCCGCTGACGCCCTTGCCGATGGCCTCAGCCATGGGAGCGGTGAAGGCCTGGCGCAAGGTCAGCGACAGAATGTCTTTGGCGAGCCCCTTGAGCACGTCACTCAGCTTGTCGCCGTCAACGATGGCCTTCTCGAACGAACTGGAGAACGCCGCGCCGATGCTCTTGGCGAGGTCTTCGGTCTTCTTGGCGTCGTCCGCCAACTTCTCAGCGGCCCCTTTCATGCCCACCAGGTCACGGCGCTCGGTCAGCAGTCGAATCTGCTCCTGAAGCGCAGCTGATTCACGGCTCAGGAATTCTGTGTTGGCTGAGCGGACCAGCTGCTCCTCCTTGATCGCGATCGCGCTGCTGAGCCTGGCCTGCTCGATGGCGGCTTGCGCCTCGGCGTTTTTGCCGATGAGTTCGATCTCTTCGCGCATTGCCTTGTTGCCCTCATCCAGCGTCTTGACCTGCTGCTCCTGCGTTTGCATGTCCTGGAGCACGGATTCACGAAGCTGGTTGTCGAACTCAACCCGGCGCTTTTTCTCTTCGGTCAGCTCCTTGTTGGCGTCGATCTCGCGCGCGATGGCAAGCAGCGGTTCGGCGCTCTCGCCTTTCAGCAGCTTGAGCCGGCCAGACTGGATGTCGGCGAGCACCATGCCGGCGCGCGTGAGCTCTTCAGTCCGGCTGAGCTCCTTGCCCAGGTTCTCGAGATACTTCTGGTATTCCGACTCCTTAGGCCCGCCGGCCTTCTTGGGGTCCTTGACAGCGGCAATCTCGGGGAGCGATGGCGGCTTCTTCGTGCGCCGCGATACCGCGTCGCCGAAATCCTGTCCCGTATTCGCCAGCTCGATCTCGTTGCGCTGCTTCATCCGAAGCAAGGCCAGATAGCGATTCAACTCTTCGATGTCGCCTTTGCGGCTGTCGTTGGCACGAACAAGGGGTCGAGCCTCCTTGTCCATCTCGCCCTGCAGCTTGTCGCGCTCTGCCATGAGGCGCTTGATGTCCGCGCCGTTGTCGCCGGTCATCCTGCCGAGGCCGATCATGTCCTTCGCAGCGTCCTTGACGATCAGGCCGAAGCCGCCCATCTTCTTGATGTCGGCAGCGTTTCGAAGAAACTGGTTCAGCGCCGGCAGAAGGTCGCCGACGATCGAGCGTGCAGCTTCGGTGGCGTTCGCCTTCATGGCGAAGATCTGCTTGTTGAAAATCTCAGCGTTGGCTGCCTGCTCCGCGCTCACCGTGCCCACGAGTTCGGTCTTCTCGGCCAGATCCTTCAGCAGAGGCGCAACCTCGCGAATCGACTTGCCGAACAACTCCTGAACGAGCCGCGCCTTGTTGCCGTCGTCGGCGAAGCCAGCGAGCGCAACAGCGGTACGGTGCAGCGCCTCTGCCGGATCCATTCGCTTCAGTTCTTGGGCGTCCAGGCCCAGAGCCTTCAGCGCTTGCGATGCGGCGTTCTTGCCATCGACCTCCTTGAGCACATTGTTGAACTTCACGAGCGCGCCGGTGACGGTATCCATGCTGCTGCCGGTACGCATCGCCACGTCTTCAAGGGCGCTGATGTTTTCGATGCTGGCGCCGGTGGCATCCGCCACGTCGTTGAGCGCGTCCAGGCCGTCGATCAGTTGCTTGCCGAAGTACACGGCGGCGATGCCTGCCGCGCCAAGCGCCGTCCCCACCGCGGCACCGGCTTTCGAAACAGCGGCGTCGATCTCCTTCGCGCGCTTCTCCGCCTGTTTGGCGGCTCGGTTCAGGTCCGTTTCAAACGAGCCTGTGCGAGCGAGCAGGTCTACGACGATGCTGCCAATGGTCATGTTGCTTTTCTCGGTGGAGTGATGCCGGCGGCCTTGAACAAGTCCATGTCCGCGCCCGTATGCCCGGTGTCAGGTGGAGGCCTTAGCCAGTCCAGCTTGTCCTGCACGTCGCCGCCACCCAGGCTGACCGAGATGAGTCCGGCTGGGCGGTGATAGCGGTGGAAGTCGTCGAAGGGGTTTTCTCGGAAAAATGCGCCCCAGCGCTGGAACTCGGCCTGCGTCATGCAGGCCTGCCATTCCTCTACTGTTCGGCCGCCGAGGGCAAGGGCGAGGACGTGCCAGAACCAGTCGGTTCCCCCGGCGGCTGGGCTTTTCCCTTGGCGCCGACCCCGTTCACCGAGAGCACCGCCGAAAAGATCACGTTCGATGGGTTCGGCTTGAGCGTCGCGGCCTTCTCGACGGAGATCGCTGGCGATCCGTCGGCCTTGCACAGGCTGGCCGCGATGAGTCGCGCGATGCTGTTCGCGCGCACGTCCTCGTCGTCGGAGGACTCGTCCATCTGGAACTTGCGGAAGATCGTCGCCGGGACTTCGCGGAAGTGCAGGATGTGCTTGGTGCCGTCGGCGAGCTCGACCGTGCGCTCATGCACCTCGGGCGAGACGAAGAGGTTGTCGAATTCGTTCATGCCGTCAGCAGGTCCCAGAGCACAGGTCCGCTGCGCTGAATGGTGATCGTGCCCTTCCAGATGTCGTTGCCGGCCACGTCGAGATTGAAGTCCGCGACATATCCGGTGAAACGGGCAGAGACGCGATCGACGACCGTCTGCATCACTGAGGCGACGGCGGTCGGCACCGTGGAGGCATCGGAGCTGTAGATACCCCAGGAGACGCTCGCACCCGAAGCCTTGAGAGCAATCAGATCTTCGTGCGCCGTTTCACCCTTGTGGATGTTGAACGGCACAGTAACTTGCCCAGGAGTGCCGAGGCCGCCGACGAAGGTTTCGTCTTCGGTGTTATCCAGGCACGAGGTATTGATCTGGGAGCGGGCGCCGCCCAGACCGGTGATGCCAGTGGCGCAAACAACGCGCTCGACGGCGGTCGGGCCCGTGGCCCAGTAGAGGTCGGTGCCTTGTGCTTTGATGACGGTGCCCATGGTGATGGCCTTTCTTTGGTCGAAAAAAAAGGCCGCTCAATTGCGGCCTGGTGGTTGAAATCTGTCCGCTCAGCGCGGCTTGATGAAATCGAATGCGAAGCTGATGCGGTATCGCTTGGTGGTCTCGTCCTGGTCGTCCGCTAGGTAGGCAACCAGGTAGGCAGCCGGCTCGAGCGCAGCACGGACCGCAGCGGCGAGCGCTTCAATCTCCGCATCCCCGTCTGACCAACAATCGACCTGCACCCGGAAAAAGTCTGCGTCTGCACCCTGGAAAGTGTTTTCAGCGGTGCCGCCGGGCGCGCTCCATGTGACATAGGGGGCGGCCACGTCCTGTGGCGCCCGGCCATGGCGGTACGCGCGCACAGGGCTCGTGCCGATCAACGCAGTGACGGCCGCGGCGTTCTTCAGAAGAGGGAAGACCAGGGGCAGCATCAGCGGCCACCTTTCGAGACCTTGGCAATTGCACGATTGACGCCCGCAACGAGCTCTTGCTCGACAGTGGATAGGGCCTTTTCGCGCTCGCTCATGTAAGCCGGCGTCAGCCAGGGCTCGGCCTTCTGCTTTTCGGTCCCGATCTCCAGATAGCGGCCGGTGGCCACCGCCTTGGTATCGCGGCCCGCATACTTCTTGCGGCTGATCATCACGCGATACCGCTCGTTCGCGCCGCTGCGCTGCGGATTCGGGTCGCGGCGCACGACGACAGCGTTTTCAAGCGTCTTGGTGCTGGCGTAGCCGGCGTCCTCGGTTTTCTGCGTGATGCGGCGGATGTTCGCCTTTGCCGCCTTCTGGATCACGACCGCGCCTTTGCGCAGCGCCGCTTTCACCGGGCCACCTCGCTTGCTGGCGATTTCCGGCGGGAGGGCCTTGAGCTTGGCCAGCACGTCGTCTAGGCCGCGCAAGGTTCGGGTGTCAGCCATTCAGCCCGCCGTAGTTGGGAGCATCCGGAACATCGGGCTCTTCCTCGTGCTCGGGCTGCTCTTCAGCGTAGAACTCGCAACGCACAGTCACAGGCTCGTCGACGCCGAAGCGCACCTCGAACCACTTCGACGAGCGAGGGATGTTCAGTTCGGTCATCAGGAGGTCGCGCAAGTCGGCGCCCTGTCCGGCCATTGTCTTCATGTGGTTCGTCATCCTTCGTTCGCTCCTGTGTCGCACGCCAGATCGACGTACTCCCGGCCCTGCGCGTCAGGCAGCACGGCCAGGATGTTGAAATTCGTCAGCGCGTAGACCACGCGCCACTTCGCCACCACGTCTGCGCGGAAGCGAATGCGGATCGACACCTTGGCCGCGCTGATCGTCGTGTCTGCCTTCAGCGTCTCGACGCCGTTCAGGTAGCGCACGTTCGCCCAGACGGTCGCCACGTCCTGCCAGGTCTTCGACACCGCACCGGTAACCGGGTCCTGCGACTCCACCAGGCGCTGCAGCTTGACCCGGCGGTTGAGACTTCCAGCTCCGAGCGTCATGCGAGTGCCGGGGTGCGCAGGCCGTACAGCAACGCTGTCACGGGCCGCGGCAGGAAGCCCTGCTCGTACTCGTGGTCCTTGTCGTTGTCCCGGTCCTTGTAGAGATAGCCGAGCTGCAGCAGAACGGCGGCTTGAACTTCAAACAGCACCTCGGTCGTGTAGACCGGCTTCCCGTCGGCGTCTACCACCGGGTTTCCTTCGGCGTCAAGCTCAGGCTGGAAATGGTTGGCGCCCTTCAGGTAGCGCAGCACAGCACCGGATGCAGCGTGAATCTTCAGCGTCAGGTCGGCGCTATCGTCTACCGTGTCGCGGCGCAGGTGATCGGAGGCCTGCTCAAGCGTCACCAGCATGGTCATACGGCAACCCCCTTTCCTGCATCGCGCCCGCGCTTCACGGCCAGCCGCCAGCCATCGCAACCGGGCTCACCTGGCTTGCCGACGGGCGCATCCTTCTGCGCGATGAAGAACGAGCCGCCCCACGTCACGCCGTCGCCGGCCTCGTAGCCCTCGTCCGCACGAAAGACGCCTTTGTCCACCAGCGCGGCAACCTTGATCGACTTCGAGACTTCGGCACCGCTCGATGTGCGGGCCACGAGCGTGAACTCACGGCCGCTCGGCTGCTCGATGCGCAGGTCGGCGATACCGTCAACGACGCACTCCCACCCGTGCATCGCCTTCGTGGCCTCAAATGCGCGCCAGAGGCCGCCGGCATGTCGCGCATAGGTGCCGCGCGGGTACGACTTCTCCACCTCGATCTCGGGCTGAAGTTCGAGCTGCAACGCATCGCGTCCGTGCTCACCATCCTTGGCAGGCGGCACGGCTGCCAACGCCTTCGCCACCTCTTCATCGATCATTCGACGCACCTCTTCGACTGGCACGCTTTCACCGTCTTTCGGTGGGGGAATCTCGGCAACCGCTTTAGAAACTGCCTCCGCAACTACGGGCTCCAGATCCACAATGCTTACGCTTGAGCCTGGCTCGCCATCCTTAGGCGGCGGAATCGCCGAGACGGCAGTAGCCACCATGCGCTCAACCTCTTCGGCCGGGAAATCTTGCCCGTCCTTTGGGAGCGGGATCGCTTCCACAGCCTTTTTCACGGTCTCTTCGATACGGGGCGCCAGAGTTTCGGGGATGCCCTTCACCACCAGATCGAGTTCGTCCAATCGTTTGGCGATCGGCGCAATTGCTGCGCGGAAGGTCTGGATGACGATGTCGGCCAGTGCTTTCAGGTCGGCTCGCATTCAAGCTCCTTCGCGATGTAGTCGGCAAACGCGCGCCGCTCTTCTTCTGAGAGATCTTCTTCCTCGGGCTCCGGCGCGGGTGCCGGCGGCGCCTGGGGCGACGGAGGCGGTGCCGGTGGTTCGATCTTGTTAAGTCGGACCTGATCCAGCGGGAAGTCCTGCTGCTGCATGTAGACCGTGTCGCCACCGACAAGCGGCGGCAGGTTGTGATCTGCTCGGCCTTCGTTCGGCGTCATCACGCCCCCGCCAACCAGCTTCACGGTTACGTCCGCCTGGGTGGCCGGATCCATGCGCAGCAGGTTGCCCAGGTCGAGCTCGGTGCGGTACTCAGCTGGAAGCGAAAGGCCATCATCGAGACTGGCTTCCATTTCCTCGATCAGCGACTGCAGCGCATCGCTGAAATAGATCTGGTTCAGGTCGCCTACCTTCTGACCCGCGGGAATCGGTCCGCCAACCTTGAACCCGGGGACGTGGAACACCTGGGCGACCATGTCGGCGCTCAGGCCGAGCTGCTCCTTCGTCTGCGAATCGACCGATGTCATTCGGATTGGCTCGTACTTGAGCCCATCGCCGACAACCGCGACCCTGCCCGAGTTGGCGCCGGTGAAATTGGCGTTCCAGTATTCCTTCAATTCCTTTGCAGTGTCCGCGCCGATCGCGCCAGGCGCGGCCAGGATCCCGCTGGGCTTAGCCCCTTGCTTGAAGAAGCGCTGCGAGTCCTTCAGGATCTCCAGCCCACTCGAGGCGGGTAGCGCAGCAGAAAACAGCGGCGACACGCCCACCAGCGGGTGGAACAGGCAATTCATGCGGTCGTGGATGATCTCCGAGGCGGGCACGAACACCGAAGGCAACTGCAGGCCGGAAAGATTGTCCTGCGCGAGCTGATAGAAGATCGTTCCATCCGGCGCGATCATTGGCATGACCAAGCCTGGATCGAGGATGTACATGCCGACCACCACGCCGCGGCCATCGCGAACCTTCAGGATGTAGGCATTGCCCCAGACCAACTTGGAGATGATCCACCATTGCCGAAACTGGATGTGGTTCTGGTAGTTGTTCGGGCGGCGCAGCACTGGGGAGTAAGCCGCGCTCTGGGCTTCCTTCCAGATGCCATCGGCGTCTACTTTCATCAGGCGAGTGCGCAGCTTTCCGATGTCGTTGGAAATCACCGTCACGCACGAGAAGACGGCTGGATGCGACATCACCGTCTCGGGACGGGCGTTGATGTCCAGCTGGAAGTAACCGGGCGGCTGAGCGGGGGTGATGTCGATCCACGCGCCGCTGGTGTTCAGCGAGACCAACCCGCGCGGCTGCACCGTTGGAACAGCCTTCACCTGAGCCGCTTGCAGGACTTGCTGCTCGCGAAGGTAGGCGCCGAAGGTGCTCACTTCGCGGGCGCCTTCGTCTTCTTGGCTGCAGGCTTTTGCGCAGCCGTCGTGGCGGGCGCCTTCGTCACCGGGACAGTCGCCGCGGTGGTTGTGTAGGAATCGGCAGGCGCCGCTCGGCCCAATGCATGCAGCACGCGCGCATCGCGACGGGAAGCGCTGAAAGGGTCGCCGGCTTGCAGGGCACGGCCTGCATACCTGAACGGCTTGAGGGCTTTGAGATCTTGACGCACGGCGGCTCCTTGAGGAATTTGAGAGCCGAGCCCCGAGGGGCCCGGCGGGTTACGCTCAGGGCGCGGGCGGAGTGCCGTAGGCCGCGTCGTTCACATAGGCCACGGCAGAGGCGCGGCGCTTGCCGAAGTTAATCGGGCGTACCACCTTGATGGCCGTCGATTCGCTTTGGAACATCGAGGTCATCGTCTGCGAAGCGGCGACCGGCGTGTCAGTCGCGCCAGTCGGCGCCGAGTTCTGCTCGATCATGGCTTCACGCGAGATCGACACCTCGACACCGGTGTCGCCGATGCGATAGATGTCGCTCGGCTTCAGCAGCACCAGCCAGGCCGGGTTGACGTTGTCGCCAGTCACCACTGGATCGCCGAGCAGCGTGCCGCCGGCGGTGGTGATACCCGGGAACTCGGTCTGGCTCAGCGCGTTCGTCATGAGCTGGATTGCCTTGGCGAGCGTCGGGCTCGTCACGAGCTGCAGGCCGGTGGCGTTCTTCGCGGTCAGGAACGGTGCATAGAGCGCCTTGATGTCTTGGCGCAGACCGTCCGCGTCGTCGCCGGCCGAGGCGATCGGCGTGACGCCGTTCAGGATACCGGCGGGCGAAACGTCCGCAACAGCAGCGGCAGCGGAAAGGAACGTCAGATCGACGCGCTGCGCCGAGGCGTTGACCAGGGCATCACGCACCAGCATTTCTGCGGCAGGCGACGAGTCCTTGATCAGTTCGTTCGAAATCACAGCCAGGGCGGCGACCTTCCGGCGGCTCAGCGTCACGTTCATGAAGTCCATGGCGGTGGCAGGGATCGCCTTGGATTCGCCCACCCAGTACCCCGTAGCCGCACCGTCCTGGCCTTTGATCATCACGTTCGCGGGCACCTCGCGGAGCGGTAGCTTGTCGTAGACCGTGGCGCCGTACAGGAACTCGATGAAGTCGCCGGTGTACTGGTTGTTCACCGCCACCAGTTCGCTGCCCCACTCGCCCGCGCCGGTGCCACCGCCCGGCACTTCGTTCGCCTTGATGATGTTCACCAGCGTGGGGTTCGTTTCACCCCAGCGCCGCTGCGCCTCGAACAACGGGTTCGTGTCGTTGATGCGGGCGAGTGCCTTCGCGATCACGATGCGGGTGTAGTTCTGGCCCTTGAACTTCTCGTCCGCGTCCTTCTTCATGTGAATGGCGGGAGCACCACCCGTGGCGATTGAGCCGCGGGCGCCGGCCGCGGCAGCGGGGTTGCCACCAGCTGCAGGAACACCCTTCTCGACCTGCATTCCCTCGAGTTGACGCAGGTCAGCGAGCTCAGCGTCGATCTGGTTGATGTCGGTGGTCAGGCCCTTGAACGTCTCGCGCTCGCTTTCGTCTTTGGTGCGGCCTTCGTCCATGGCCTTCTTTTGCACGCCTTCGAGCTCGAGGGCCTTGGCGGTGCGCGTCTCCATGAGACGCTTGATCTGTTCTTGCAGGTTCATGATGATCTTTCAGGAATTGAGGAAAACGACGCCCTTTCGGGCTTTGGGATTTCCCGAGACGCCGGGAGCGAGCAGGCGAACGACACGGTCCTGCTGTTTGCCGGTCGCGGCGAACAGGGCGTTGTCGATCGACTTGATCGCGGTGATGGATGCGTCGGCATTTGCGGGCACGACGACGGCGGACAGTTCGAACCAGAGCCACTTGATGTAGCGCACGCCGAACGATCCCTTGATCTGGGCGGTTTCGATGGGCTTGAAGCCAACCGACAAACCGCGAACGAGTTTTGCCTTGAGCATCTGCCAGGCCATCGTCAGGCGTTCTTTCAGCGGACCATCCTCTTCGATGGTGGCCACCTCGCCTTCAACCTCGATGCCCTTCTCCGTTACCTTGGCCGCGGTGATCCAGCCGATGGGATCGGCGTTGTCGTGCATCCAGAGGAACGGCATGGGCAGCCTGAACTGCGCACCACTTGGCTCGACGATGTCGCCGGCGCGATCGGTGCTTGGCGTCGAGGCGATGCCCTTGAACGTGCGGCGGCCGTCGCCCTCGCTCAGGGCTTTGATCTCGATGGTGGAAAACGCGCGGTCCATGCTGGTGGCTCCAATGAAAAAAGCCCGCACAGGGCGGGCTTCGAGTGAGGGGCGACGATCAAATGACGATCATCTTGTAGTCAGGCGTTCGTGGTTTCTCCACCTGGCCGGCGCCGATGCCCATAAGCAAGGCTGAGAAATCGTCGATCTTTTCCGGCGCCCTCTTCTTGTCGGGCGCGTTGTTCAGGTTCGCGTCCTGGCGCGCTATCACGTTCGACGCGTTCCAGTTCAGGATCGGATCCTGGCCAAAGGCGAAGCGGCCGTTCAGGTAGGCCACCTCGAGCGCTTGCATTGCCGGGTGGTAGCTGCGCGGTCCCTGTATGAACTGCTGCATGTTCACGCCGGCAGCATTCAAGCGCTGCACGGTCTGCGATGCGTTCCAACCGTCGTAGCCCACGGCTTGCAGGTTGAACTGTTCGTTCGCGTCGATGATCACTTTCTCGATCGGCGCATAGTCGATGGCCTCGACGCCGGACTCGATCAGCAGGCCCTTCAGTACCCACCCTGCGTAAGGGATGAGACCACGCTGCGTGCGTTTGCGAACGGCCATTGCCGGCACAAAGCGCCATCCGTGCGTGTAGATGAACCCTTCGATGTCCCAGACCAGCCGGAACGATGTCAAGTCAGTGGTGCTCGACAGGTCAAGGCCGCCTGTGCACGGGTACTTCCGCAACCACTCCAGATCGACGGCGCCCTTGCACTCCCGCCATTTCGTGATGTTGACCCAG
This sequence comes from Variovorax paradoxus, assembly GCF_040544635.1. GTDB lineage: Bacteria > Pseudomonadota > Gammaproteobacteria > Burkholderiales > Burkholderiaceae_C > Variovorax > Variovorax paradoxus_R. The sequence goes on along the minus strand of NZ_JBEPKJ010000005.1, from coordinate 213,826 downwards.
CCTTGTGCGACCGCTGACGGCCGGTTCAGCCGCTTGATCTTGAACTCGGCATGCTGGCCAGGCTTGTCCTTCGCCTCGATGGCGGCTTTCCGGATCTCGTCAAGCAGGATGGGGTTCACGTCCATCAACGGATTCGCCTTCCGCCAGGCGCTTTCGTCGAAGTCGTCATCGGCTTCCGTGCCGAGGTCGTCGTCTTTCTCGTCTACGGCGTAGTAAACCGCCAGGTAGTGGTCGGCCTCGATCAGGCCGCGCAGCACCTTCTTTGCAAACTCTCGTTCCTCTTCCCATGGTCCCGGGTTCGCGTAGCCCTCGGTCGTCAGATACAGGAACAACGGGTTCCGCCTCGCACCCGCCGCCGACTTCAGCACGTTCAGCAGGTCGTGATTCTTATGCGCGTGGATCTCATCCAGGATCGTGCAGCTCGGGTTCAAGCCGTCCTGCGTGCTCGCCTTCGCGTTGATCGGCTTGTAGGTGCCGCCGTTGTTATAGCTGGCGATCGCATTGGCGAAAGCCTCGAGTCCGAACGCCGACCGCAGATCCGCCGTCTTCTCCACCATGGTCTTCGCGACCTTGAACACGATCCGGGCCTGCTGCCCGGTTGTCGCTCCGGTGATGACTTGCGGTCCGTTCTCACCTTCGCAGTTCTGGCAGTACAGGCCGATGATCGCGGCCAGCGTGCTCTTTGCATTCTTGCGAGCGATGGCGAAAAGGGCCGTCGTGAACCGCCGCGTGCCGTCCTGCTTGCGGAAACCGAACAGCTGCACCAAGAAGAAAATGTGCGACTCGTGCAGGACGATCGTCGGCGTGTCCCAAACCCCCTCGACGTGCGGCAGATCCTCGGCGAACAGACACACGTCGTTCGCATGCCACTCGTCGAAGTAGAACGGGGCGCCCTGGGCCTTCGTCGCCCGCTTCAGGTCGTCCAGAAAGCGCCGGCCGGCCAGTCGCATCCAGATGCCGAACTGCTTTCGATTCTTGGGGTTCGCCGCCCTCTTCGCGTAGTCCTTCGCTATCGCGACGAAATCACGCGGCTCGTTTGCCACGCTGAGCGAACTTGTTTCCCGCCGGCTCGTCTCCCACCGGCCTGACCTTGCCCTGCGACACCGGCGTCATGCCGAAGTCGTTTATCAGGTTTCGGTACTGCGCCACCATCGACGCGACAGGGGCCTCGCCCGCGGCCCACAGTTGGACCATCTTTCCATGTAGGGCGCACAGGTTGCCCAACGGGCTCAGACCCACATCGGTCAGCAGCTTGTTGGCCACCAGAACAGGCGCCAACCGCTTCCACTCCTTCACGGCATGCGCGTTTGGCAACCACTCGGGCGGCTCCGGCACATCAACAACCGGCGGCAATTCGATGCTTGGCTGCTCGTCGCGGCTGGGCTGGACCGTGCCCGAGACCACCTTTAGCGCTCGCGGCTTTTTGGGGTTGGGCATAGGGAACCTCGACTCTCAAAAATCAAATTGCTGAACTACACGCGTGAATAAAAGACTAAGCGCCTGGTTTCCAAAGGGTCCTCGTTCTATCGAAAACCCTCCCCCCCAGCCCTTCGCGCACCGTCTCGGTGCACGCGGCTCGTCGATGGGTTGCTCTCATTCGGGGAATCCGTCCAGCCCGATGCGCACAGGAGCGCGATAGCCCAGGTCGTCGGCTGTCTTCTTGTCGTGGCATCCGTTCGGCCCCACGCACAGCACCTGGCAGTTGGCCTCGGTGTCCGGTCCACCCTTGAACAGTGGTGCTTTGTGATCCAGCTGGAATCCGCGGCCGGGCACATCGTTGAACTCGACCAGCTTGCGACACACAGCGCACCTCGGGTCCTTGCTCCACACCTTTAGACGCCTCGCCTGTAATGCGCGGCCACGGATGCGGCCGTCCTTGTTGTCGTATGCAGCAGCCATCTCAGCCATGCATGCGCGCTGGTGCCCGCCCAGTCGCCGAGTAGAGTCCGAGTTCCTCAACACGGACCCGGCGACGGGCGGACGAAATGCAATATGTCGGACAGCCATTCACCATCCAGAACACTGTCGAACACGGTTGGCTGGTCACTTGGACGGACGCCGTGGTGCACCGCACCGATGGAGAAGAGATCGAAAGCATCTCTTTCACGGTGGCAATACCTCGCAGTGCGAACCTGTCGATTGCGGAGGTTCAGACCTTTGCCTTGAAGCGGGCGGAGGAACTTCTTCAAGTTGCGATTCGGGCGCGAGAGAAGTCCGCCCCGTAGCACCGCAATCGCAGTACCACCGTTCGAAGCCTTCGTCCATCCAGGTCGTCCAGCTCTGGCTGGCGCTTGCGCAGCGTGGGCAAGTCATGATTGTGCGACGCATATCGGTCTCCCACCTCGGCTTTAAGCACCGTGCAATGTGCGTCTTGGCTGCTGCCAGCCTGGGCTTTTCGGGTTGCAAGTGCTATGTCTTGTCCAACCGACTGACGAGGCACTACAGTGCGTGGATGGAACTACCCACCATCGTGAACACGTTGAACGACCCAGGCCGTGGGGTTGTGTACCACGTCAGGGCGTATCGAACCTTGACGCGCACTGAACTGCTTCAGTCCGTCGCGATGTACCTTCGTAGCAAAAAAGGCAAGCAGCCGAAGAAGGGAACGGTCGTCACGATCATTTCCATCATCGGCTTCAACGAGTAAGCAGTTCTGCGAGCGGACATGACTGGCTTGAGCGGTGAGCGCTATGTGTTCCACGCTAACCGCCTCGCCCTTCAGCAAGTCTGGAGCGGCGCATAGTACGAAGCACGCTGCCTCGTGGAAACGTTGCCTGCCACAATGTGTTCCAGGCAGGAGGGAACAAGATGGATGACAAAGATCGCTTAGGGGCGGCTCAGTGGATTTTTGAGCGGCACCTAGCATGGATCGCAGCAGCTGAAGTAAAAGTCGGGGTAGTGGTCGCGATCGATACCGCACTGATCGGGGGGTTGGCCGCCGCTTTCAGCACGTCCGATCTCGACGCAAGAACAGCATGGACATACTTGTGGACCTTGAGCGCAGCCGGAATGGCTGTACTTGGAATCTTCTGCGCTGCAATGGCAGTTCTGCCTCGCACCAATGGCCCAAAGTCTTCACTTCTCTTCTTCGGCCGGGTTTTGGAACTTGATCTTGCCGAGTATCAAGAAAAGATCCGCACCGTGAGTCCAACGGATCTACTCGACGATTATGCCGCGCAGATTCACCGCAATGCGGAGATTGCTGGATACAAGTACGGGTGGGTGACCAAGAGCATTCGATGGTCATTTGCTTGCGCGATACCTTGGGCCGCAGCCGTTGGCCTGCTGATTAAGACATAGGTCCCAATGACACTGAAGACTGACCTCGAGGCGGAAGTCTCTCAAATCTACACAGGCGTTTGGGATGAAACGCGAACCGGCAATGTCCCCGATCCTGAAGACGTCCGCCTAAACAATCATGCAAAAAATCTAGAGAGCGCAACCGTTCTCTACGCAGACCTCGATGGATCGACAAACATGGTCGACAACTACCAATGGTGGTTCAGCGCGGAGATCTACCAAACTTACCTACGATGCGCTGCTCGCGTGATCGCCAGCAATGACGGCGTTGTGACCGCATACGACGGGGACCGAGTTATGGCGGTGTTCACCGGAAATAGCAAAAACACGAATGCGGTTCGGAGCGCGCTGCAGATCCACTGGGCCGTGCACTACATCCTACGTCCTGCCATCAAGGCGCGGTACAAGGATACGACCTTCGTTCTCGATCACGTGGTCGGCGTAGACACAAGTCAGTTGCGCGCAGCACGCATCGGAGTTCGTGGGTATAACGATTTGGTTTGGATTGGGAGAGCGGCCAATCATGCGGCGAAACTTACGTCTCTCTCCGAGAAACCGTTGTGGATTACCAAGGCTGTCTACGACGAAATGCATGCCACCGTTAAATACTCGAACGGTACGGACATATGGACAAAACGGTCTTGGACGAGCATGCAAAACGCGGAAATCTACTGCTCAACCTACGCCACGGCCATTGCCTAGATCCCGACGTAAGCGCACCTTTTCTGGGGCAGAGTAGGCGAGCTGTGTCGAAGTGCAGACGCAATCACTGCTTCGGGCGAGCTTCGTCGGAAAGGATAGCGGTGCCGGGATTCGAACCCGGATGCCAGAGGACTGACCGTTGCCCTCATACCGTGGTAGCCGAGAGCCGCTGCGTATTCCAATTCCGCCACACCGCGGCGGCAGTTTAGGGCACACAAGAAAACCCGCCGAGATTACTCTGGGCGGGCTTAATTCGCTGGACACTAGAAGCAGTAGTGCCAGCTTCCCTTCTCTGTTTTGGCATCAATCCAAGCTGCAAAATCCTTCGTGATCTCGACTCCCTTGGAGATCAAGCAGGCAATCAACGCTTCTTTGAAAGCGGCTGCCGCGGCGGCCAGATTCACAAGTCCTGCAGCGATTGCGGCCGCCACTGCGACTCCCATACAGTCTTGCAACTCGCCGATGATGCTATCGACGTCCGGATGTGAAACCTTCCCGTTGAATTCCATCCACACATCTCTGCATCGCAAGCCATCCCACTCGACCTTTGTTTCCGGGGGCAAATCGATGCGCCCGATGTACCAACTATGAGTGCCGAACAGCACGACAGACGCGCATAACTTCAGGTAGTCGTCCGCGGTGTAGTCATCCTGCAGGGCCTCTTTCGGAACAACAGCGTCGATTTCGGGCATTCGTCCCGCCTTCAGCTGGCTCTTGGCTCGCTTAACGAGTTCTTCGACCCTCCGTGCACGCTCTTCATCACGTCGCGGAGTGGGCTTCTTTTTGACCATCGGTCGTCTCCTCACGGCACCCACTAGCCGAGGCTCGCTCCAATGGGCGCCGGGCGGGTCAGAGCGAGATCTAGCAATCTCGTTGATCGGTCCGCAGGCGTCTATAACCAGTTATCAAAAATATCCGGCTTCTTTTGTGAGAAGCGTGTATCTGCTTACACCGGGGGTGGGTACTGAGTAGCTATCCAAGAGAAAGCCGCCTCGAGGGCGGCTTGGGATCATTTGAAGTGAGCTCCGCCATCGACGGCTGGGCTGCTCTTATTTTTCCCGGAACACCCGGGATTTGTACAGGCCAAACGATTTTAAAGCAGAAACAGCGAACGAGTAAAGAGTTTTTACTTTGCCGCTTCGGCAGTGGCGATCTTCAGATCCAAATACCCCGCGATCTGCTTCATCGCCTCAGGTCCGGCCATCGCTTGATGCCGCTCCATGTGCGCAACCAGCCAGTCGGCTACCTCGGCACGCTCCTTGAAGAGCTTGCTCAGCGAAGTGCGTCCGGTGCCCTTGCAGGGCTTGCAGCGCACGCCGAGCGTCTTACTGCCGGGGATGACCGTCGCCCCATGCCCTCCGCACGCGTCACAGGTCGGATTGCGGTGCCAGGCGACACAGCCTTGCGCCAAGTCGTAGGCCTGCACCCGGTTGAGCTTGACCCGCATCGCCCTCGCCTGCCGCCATGCGTCGTCCGCCAGGATCTCGACGAGTTCACGCGCCGCAGTGCTATCGCCCAGGAACAGGCGCTGCAGCGCGACGGCCAAAGGGAACTGGCGCGCGGCAAGCCCCATGGCGCCCAACACATCGGAGTCCGAGCGCGTAGTGCGTTCGTTGATCTCCAGATTGGACGACCGGACGGCAGCGGCGTACCGCTCGATGACTTTCATCCGCGACCTTTCAGGCTGTCGCCGATGCGTGCAGCCAGGATGCGGCGGCTCCCGTCGATGGATGGCCGGCCGGTGCTGTCCTCAAGCCGACGCAGCAACTCGTTCATATCGACATCGGTCATCTGTCCGCGGCGCTTGAGCACTGTGGCGAAGCTCGCGATGACTTCTGCTGTGGCCGCTCGGTGGACGTTCATGGTGTCGGCAAAGAAATCCGACGCCTTCAGGTACTGCTCGAACTCACGCATGCTCATGGTGCGTCTCCTGGTCTTGGGTTGAGAACTCGACAAAGCGAAGCGGGTACTTCCTTGGTCCGGTTCGGTACTGCTGGGTCGGCTTGTCGAACCACAGCCGCAGCGTGTAGTCCTGCACTCCGTCCTCGCGCTGCTTCTTGAGGATCAGCTTGGCGTCGATGCCCTCCTGGGCTTCCTGCCACTTGGCGAGCGCATCGGCGTCGTTCGGGTTGGCGGGCGCTTCGTCCTTCTGGGCACGCCAGATGGAGAACACGTTGTCGGCGCCGTTGACGATGCCGCCAGCGCCTGCGACTTCCATCTTCCCGGGCGCCTCGGTTTCGTCACGCAGCTTGCGCGGGTGCGCCACCAGGTGGATGTGGACGTTGTGCGTCTTCTTGAACGAAACCAGCTTCTGCACGGCCTCGTTCTGCTTGGTGATCGCGCCGGGGCCGTCCTGCGGCACGTCGATCATCATCAAGCTGTCGATAACGAAGTGCCGGACGCCATACCGCCGCGCGGCATAGGCAAACACCTCGAGCAGACGGTCGAGCTTCGCCACGCCCACGAGGTCGAACAGCCACAGCCGCTCACGGAACCAGGCGCCAATCGCACGGATGTATTCGCGGGTCGGACGATCTTGGCCGCTGGCCTGCTTGTGCAGGCGCTTCAGGTGACGGGCAGCCCCCATCTCTCCGGAGAAGATCACGACGCGCTCGCCCTGCAGCATCAAGCCGAGCAGGATCTGATCGAGCATCAGGCTCTTGCCGTGGCCGTTGATGCCGGTCCAGCAGGTGTACTCGGCCAGCCGGAAGCGAAACCAGTCCAGCTCCTTATCGATGTACAGCGCCGGGTCCAGCGGTGTTCCGGGCGGCGGATAAAAAAGCGCTTCCACGGCCGCGGTGTAGTCGTTGGCGTTGCGCAGTTCGTCGGGGTCCAATGGTCGGGCGTCTTCCATCGCCTGCTGAAAATCCACCGGCTCGGCTCCGTCCTGCAACCACTGGTTCGCATCCTTCGCACCGAGCCGCACGCGCCGACAGCGCTCCACGCCCAGGCGGTTGATGACCTCGGCCGCGCCCTTGTCGCCGGCTTCGTCGTTGTCGAAGCAGATCAGGATGTCATCGAAACGCTCGAGCTTTTCCCAGTCGTGCTCGATCCACTGGTGGTTGCCAGCGCCCTGGTTGACGGACAGCGCCGGCACACGCATCTGGTGCAGCGTCATGGCGTCGATCTCGCCTTCGGTGATGGTGACCGTCCGCGCCTTCGGATCGATCAGGTGCCACCCGAAAAGGCATGGTGCGGCACCCGCTTCCTGGCGCATGTCCTTTTTCTCGTCCGGGTTCCGGTACTTGATGTTGATGAGCTCGCCGTGCTCGTCGATGAATGGAAAGACAGCGTAGGTTTTGCCGTGCTGCACCTGCTCGGCGACCTTGAAGGCCCGGATCGTTTCCTCGGTCAGCCCGCGGCCGATCAGCCACTCCGCGGCCCGGGCCTTCGCTGCCGGGGCACGCGGGCTCTCCGGTCGGCGAAAGGTCTTTTCGGGTGGACGCGGGAAGTCGTCGCGAATGCCGAAATGCCGCTTGATGTCCTTCATCGCCTCGGCCATGGACTGCCCGCGGCAGGCCATCCACAGGTCGATTAGGTCGCCGCCGTTGTCGCTGGCGAAGTCCTTCCAGACGCCGGCCTTGTGGCCCCGAATGCACACTGAGAGGCTGTCGCCAGGCTCGCCGCAGGTGTTCCCCGCCTTCCACTCGCTGCCCCGCTGCTTACCCTGCGGCAGCAGCATGCGCGCGATGTCCGCAGCCTGCGCGGCCATCATGGCTTTGATTTCGGAGATGTTCACGATTCGTCCTCCGGCGTCTGCGCGTCGGGGTGGCAGCCACAGCAGCCGGTCATCGAAGAAGGGAATCCCGGGCACTCACCGCGCCTACAGGGCATGTCCCACCAAGGGCGGCCAGTAAGGCGTTCGCGCGCATCGCGTCGGGCTTGCTCCGCAGCATCGCGCTCATCCTCTCCCTGCCGTACCAACCGGTCGTAGGTCATTCGCTCAGCCCCGTTCACGCCAGCACCCCTTGCGCGATGCGCTTGCCGTCGCGGAACTCGTGGTAGTTGCCGATGTGGCATCGGTCGTTCTGAGCCTCGGCCACGTGCCCGAAGCCGGCGATCTGCCACCAAACCTGCCCCGCCGCGTTGACGGGCGCCGGCTTGCCGCCGGGGATTTCGTCGTCCCACTGGCCCGCGTTGAGCCATGTCGCCGGATGCGGGATGTACCGGCCGCTCTCTCGGCGGTCGAGGTGCGGTTTCTGCGCTGCCAGAGCGCCGAGGATCGTCGCCTGCAGGGCCTCGTCCGGCGCCAGCTTCGTCCACGCCTTGACCGCAGCCCGCCTGCCGACCTTGCGGGGATAGGCGGCGTAGAACGCGTCGAACCCCGGCACGCATTCGGTCGAGTCGTCCGAAGCTTTTCTCGCTCGCCTCCCCCCTTGGGGGGTATGGGGGGTATCTTCTTTATTCTGGGTAGTGGGTAGTGGGAAGTGGGGGTTGGTGTCTGGTGTCTGGGTAGCCGTGACAGGCGTTGCAGGTGCCGTTACCGCTCCCGCGACCTCGAACGTTCGAGGTGCCGTGACAGGCGTTGCAGTTCCCGTGGCCGGCAACGCATCCACCAACGACCGCAACTCTCTGATGCCGATGTTCCATGCGGCGTGCTGCCCTGCTGCGGTTAGCTTGGAAAAGAGGTCTGCGCGCTCCCTGCGGTGGCGCTCGGTCCGCGCTTCCTCATTGGCCTTCTTGGCGATCCGCTCAGGCTCACCAGCTCGATAGCGCGCGATCTCGTCGTCGCATCGATCCTGATGCCAACCGTCATCGCGCAGGACAAAAAATTCTGAGAGCACGGCCTCGACCGCAGCTTTTTCGTCTTTCGACTTGGCGACGATCAGGCGTTGCACCTTCTCGATCTCGGCCGGCAGCGGCTTCTCGCTCGCGTAGTACTTGCGCAGCAGCCGTGTGTAAACACCATCCTCCAGGATGCTCAGATGCTGCGTGGCCTCAGCGTAATCGCCGATGTGAAGCTCGAAGTAGTTCACTGGGAGAGCTCTCCCGCGACCTTCACCTGAAGCGACAGCTCCCGAGCGGCCTGCATGATCCAGCGGCAGACGGCGCCTGCCTGCTCGGGTGTCAAGACCACGGTGTCGAAGCCATCGCCCACCGCGTCTTCCGCGTATGGCGATTCCTGGCGGACAACGACCTCGCCATCCCGCGCAAATACTTCAATGTTGTGAGCTTTCATGTCTTGGCTGGCTCCGAGAAATGCGGGTTGTTCACTGGCTGGATGTGGTTGGCCGCGGCGATCAGCGCCACGCCCTCCCCTCGTGCTGCATGCAAAAGATGGCACTCGACCATGAGCGATGGATGTGCAAGTAGTAGATGAAGTGCGCGATGTAGATCACGCGGTTGACGGGGCGGCGCATCATTCCCACTCCAGCGTCCGGACGGTCTGCACAGCGCTCAGGTGCTGCTTCGCCATCAGCAGCAGCGCGTCAACGTAGTCCGGTGGAAAGCAGCGCATGTCTTGGCCGACGACGCGCAGGCCGGCATGAGCCATCACGAGCGCGAGCTTGTCCAGGTGATCGCTGAGCAGCCGCGAGACGGTGGACTCGCTCACGCCCATGGCTGCGGCGATAGCGGTCTGAGAGGCATCGCGCTGGGTCGCCTTGAGGATGCTCGACACGATCTTCCGGGCGCGATCTTCAGGAGGATCGACAGTCACCTTGCAACCTCCTGCAGAGGCATGCACGAGGTTCCGGCGCCGTGCAGCCGGATGCAGCTGGTGCAAGAACGTGCTGTCTGTCTTGCTGGTGCTTTCGGGTAGGCATGGCCAGACTTCATATCCATGAACACACGCCTCACCATGCCCACAGCAACCAATGACCCGGACTTCATCCACAACAGCACACGGACAACGCTGAGTACGAATGCCGACCCGACGGGATGTACACCAGCACGGGTGACGCTGCGCACCAGCAGACTTGTGATTCGCTGGCTTGATGGCGACGTCGATGTGAGGTTCGCGGCCCAGGACGCCGATGTCACACCGAGAGGCCGCGCAGCACCGCGCACGGACAAACGATGAACCGGGGACATCACCTTGCCGCCTTCTTGGATGTACGCCGCTTTGGCTTACGGAGCACTTCCCAGGGAACGTCCGGCCGCAGCACCTCGCACATCACGCCCGTCTCCCTCTCGATTGCTGGGCAGTGCTCTGCAGGTACTCGGCCTCGCCAGATCCAGTTGCTTGGAGTGCTGTTCGCAACGCCGATGCGGCGCGCCAACTGCCCGATCCCACCTGCAGCCAGCACTGCTTGCCAGAACCCTTGCATGAGAACTCCGTCCTTAAACACGATAGAAGCCAGAATGCTAACACGAACGCACTTAAAAGCTGTGGGAGAATTTCGTTCGTGAAGACAATCGCAGAACGAGTCAAAGCAGTCCGGCAGGAGCTGGGCTGGAGCCAGGTACAGCTGGCGGAAGAAGTGGGCGTGTCTCAGAGCTCGATCGGGAACATCGAATCTGGCTTCAGACAGCGCCCGCGGGAACTCGTGTCCATTGCCAAGGCGTTACGGGTATCGCCCGAGTGGCTAGAGACGGGTAAAGGGCCGCGGACTGAACGAGCTTCGCTCAAGCTCGTTGGAGCGGACGCTGAGCCGTCGGTGAGAGCGCTCGTTGAGTACTTGGCCAGCATCGCCGCTCAGCAGCGGCCTACGCTTCGAAAGAATTTGGCGAACCTGCTGGTTGAGCTGATCGAGCAGCCCGAGGACACGGCTCTCATCGAGCAGACCATCGCCGATATTGAGCGGTTCTATGGTACAGGCCAGCCGCCAAAATCTTGAAATGGCCACTGCACCTAGTGAAATGACCCCTGAGGAGCGCGAGATCCACGGCGCTGCGATTGCATGGGCGAAAGCGAATCGGACTCGGTTTTCTGCCGATTTCACAAGCGTTGAAAAATACCCGGGTGAAAAGAACCCGGTCGCGCTCTTCATGGCGGGGTCTCCCGGTGCGGGGAAAACAGAAGCGTCCAAAGCTCTCGTTGAGGAGGTTGGAGCCTTCCTTCGCATTGATCCGGACGACTTCCGGACCCATATCCCGGGTTACACGGGCCAGAACTCATGGCTCATGCAAGACGCCGTTTCGCTTTTGGTGGAACGGGTCCTCGACCGAGTGTTCAAGCAAAAGCAAAGCTTTCTCCTCGACGGGACGCTTTCCAGCCTCGGAGTGGCCGAACGGAACATCGAACGCTGCATTCAGCACGGCAGAGCCGTCCAGATCATCTACGTGTACCAAGAGCCTCACTTGGCGTGGAACTTCGTACAGGCCAGGGAGCACCAAGAAGCACGCCGCATCCCGCCGGAACGATTCGTGCATCAGTTTTTCGCATCCCGTGACGTAGTAGACGCGCTAAAGGTAAAGTTTGGGCCGGACATCAAGATTGATGTAATCTTGAAAGACATTGACGGAACTCACCGACGTTACTTCGCGAATGTGAGCTCCTTGAATCACGTTGCACCGCTGCAATATTCACGGGAAGAAGTCGAGAAAATCGTTTACTCCTAGAATTGAGGCCGCCATGTTCCACCTTTTCCGTCATCGCCCAGAACTCGTCGAAGAGACGTCGCTATCGCGTTTCGTCCGGGAAGCATCGTCCGCAGAGAAGAAGCGTATCTATGCGAACGTGATTTCCAAGGCGTCGGAAGAGCAGCGACTACTCATGGAATCCGTCGCAGCCATCAAGCGTGATCAAGAGGTCAAACGAAGCACTGGCAGACGCGCCGCCGCATAAACGTTAGTGGTTGCTAACAAAAAGCCCGCCGCGTGCGGGCTTTTTCATGGCTGTGATAGCCCTGATAATCGCCGCCGTGTCCTCGAAGCAAACCCCGAAGTCCTGCTCCTGCAAAGTCTGCCGGATGCTTCGCGGCGCGCCAGACACCCAGGTTCAGATGAAGCTTGAAGAGCGCGCGTTCCGCCACGAACAGAATCGTCGGGCGAAACGAGGCGAAGAGGATGTTTTGCCTGCTGGCGTCCGTGCTTACCAAGCTTAGCCGCGCTATTCCACGCAGTGCCGCACATGCAGCAGACGGTGTATTGGATCGCCAATATCAGGCCTTTACATCAATATCCATTACGCAATCCACAACGCATGGTCCATCTAAGGTATCTGTCCTTTTCCATCCTTGCGCTCAGTTTCGCGATCGCCGGCTGCTCGGGAATCTCAGTAAAACGAGGCTATGAAGGGCCCGAGCTCGGTGAGCATGAAGTCGCGACGCTCACCACTCCCGACCCGGACATCGGCTTTCGAATCGATCGCACCACCTTCAATCAGCGCCCGACAGCTCTGTTGAGTGCTGTGAACCACTTCGAAGTCGGGTCCAGAAATGTCGGTTACCCCACCACGACCAAGATTCTTCCTGGCCGCGCCTCCATCCGGGTTCGTTGCCTTCTTCCGACACCGCCGCACAGAGCTCAGGTGTTTGCTACCGTGTACACCTCAGCGGACATCACACTCAACCACGATTTTGCGGCAGGAGCGACGTACAACCTACGTTGTGAGCCGCTGCTCGCTGAGCGCGTGCGCGCTTGGGTTGAAAAGGTCCAGTAGTCGCCAGAGAAACTAGGGGATGCGCTTATCACCACCGCCCATCCAGAATGATCTGAGACACCTCCAGCCGCTGCGGCTCTGGCTCAAAACTGAACTGGATGGACACGTATTCGGCGCACTTTCCGAGCAGCGCCTCACCGCTCTGGCTGTAGAGGTCAGCGCACACCGTCAGCTCCAGTGGCGTAAAGAACGTCAGAGGCCATCTCGTGGTGTCCTGGATGTAGTCGAAGTGTCGCTTGGCCGCAAAAGCGATAGCTATTGCGGCAGCCTCCCCCCATCTCCGCCCGCGAAAGATCGGCGCGATCCAGGCCTGGCCTAGCTCGACCTCCAAATGGACTAAATCGTCCTCGCTGTCGAACGCCCTTGCCCACCACTTGAACGAGAACGAGACGAACCCCACCGCGGGGCCTCCAGCTTGCTCAGTGACGATCGCCATCAACTCGCTGGTCAAAAAGGCACTCTCAGCGGAACGAACCGATTGGACCCTCCCGTCGCGAGCCGAGTACATCTCGAGATTGGTCCCGAGTGCTCGCTGATTTGCCGGCCGTAACGGCGATGCACTGAGGCGGCTTACGCCCTCTTCCACTTCATGGGTCTTGTCGAGAGCATGCAGCTTCCGAAGTTGGCTGCACCAGGTGCGAAGCTGGGCACAGGGACGTGTGACGATGTAGACCACTCCTTCAGCTTCCTCGATCGGCTCGTCGTCGTCCCAAGCTACGGGAGTCACCGCATCAGGGTAGACCGGGGCGATCGGCTTGGTCAGCCGCAAGAACAGAGGGTGGCGTCGGCCGCGAAGTTGAGGCATGCGCTCTTGTAGCGCGGAACCTCGGAAAGCTTGAACACGGGCTTTTCGCTCGTGATTGAAGTCCTCTCTGCAGGTGCAATGGCTCGCATGTAGAAGTTACGATTCCAAGATGGCAACCGGAACCTCCAAATGACAACTGCCCCACAATCTGCGCCCGTCGATCACCTCAACAGGGGCGGTTTCCTCACCGCACTAGAAAAAAACATCGAGGTGCTTGCGAAGGTTCCATCTGACAGGCTTGCCACGCCCCGAGTGATCGCAGTTGACGCTAAATGGGGAAATGGGAAAACGTGGATTGCTTCAGAACTGCGGAGACGGCTGGGCGACTCCAAAGGTGCTGGGTGCGTAGTCTCCATCGACGTATTCCGGTACGACCATCACGACGACCCATTCTCCGTTATCGCCTCGGCGATATACGAAGCAATTAAGCCATCCGGAGTTGCCAAGAAGAAGTTCTTGGGCGCGGCAGGGGCCGTACTAAAGAGCGCCGCCCCAATCGCCGCCAAGGCCGCTCTGACGCTCGGCGCAAGGGCAATAGGCTTATCGGCGGATGATCAAACCGAGTTGGTTAAAGGCGTGGTTGAAGGAGTGAAGGATAGCGCCGCCTCGCTCTCTGAAAAAGCGGTCCAACGCCTTTTCGAATCATATTCGGCCACGGAAAGAATCCAGAACGACTTCATGGAAGTGCTTAGTCAGCTTACAGAGGAGCTGTCGCATCCCTTAGTGGTGATCATCGATGAGCTCGACAGATGCAGACCCTCGTTCGCCCTGGAAGTACTTGAACGGATCAAGCACTTGTTCGGAGCAGAAAATGTGGTGTTCGTGTTGTTCTGGAACTCACACTCAATCCACGAGTCAATTCGCCACACGTATGGCCAAGGAACGGACGCAGGCGACTATCTCGCGAAGTTCGTCGCCTTCAACGTACCGCTTGAACTGGAGGTCCCGAGAGGTAGTCAAGTCGGTCGAAGATTTGAAAATTTTGTCAGAGCGATGGCAGAGATGCACTTGCCAAGCGCGGTGGACAGCCACGATCTGCGACGATCGATGGCGGAAGCATGTGAGGTTTTGAACCCAAGCTTGCGACACGTTCAAAAAGCGATTCAGCTGGCCGGCCAGATCAACCTAATGAGTTTTGACCAGTGGCCAAGTACGTCCGCATACCTTTTGCTTTTGAAAACGATTGACGAAGCACGCTTCGCGAGACTGGCCAACCTGGATTCAGTTGCGGCTTCATCTGAAGCTCTCCTGTTCGAGGCCCTCTTCGCACAGGCGGATCGGCACAACTTAACCCAGCTGCATTCAATCCTCATCTATATAGCTGATCAACCCCGTTTCGACGAGATGACCAGGGCTGTCAATAACCGCTCCATCGGCCCCGATACGATGACGGACAAGGATAAGCACGTCCTAGCTGAGACCAACATTGGCAAGCTGATCCCCGAATTTCAACGCCAAGCGTTGAGACTATCTCGCCCCTTAACAAGGGGGCAGCAAGCCTGAGGCCGAGGATCGGTCGGTCCATTGGTCACAGAGCTTTTTCGACAGTTCGTTCGAGACCGCCTTAAAAGTCGCGCTTCTTCCGCGCTGGTGGCAATATCACGGGTGTGACAAATTACTCCGAGGAACCTCCGGAAAGCGCCCAAATCCTGTGCCGTCCAGCATCCTCAAGCACGTCGCGAGGTGAACTATGAGGATTCCGACTAAGGCAATGTTTGAGGAATGGGACAAGGTCGCCGAGACGGGCACGGATCGAGACCGAATACGGGAGCTCGAAGACTTGGTCGCAGAAAACATTAATGACTTAGAAACTGTTGCCCCTCAGGTCGTCGATGCATTCCTCGGATTTCGTGACGAGTACTGGCAGCGTCTCTCCGAAACCGCCTTGTATTTATGGCTCAGAGCGCAGCCTGGCTTTCAGAGAGCGATCTCTCTTACGAAACCACGTCGAGCAACGGGCCGATCTAGCCTCCAAGAGTTTCGAAAATTCTGGATAGAACGATTCACGGACGGCACGAGAGATCCAATCCTAGAAGTGACTGTCTTCTTCCGACATGTCGTGCGCAACACATGGGATGAACGGCTCGTCGAGGCGCTTCAACGTTACCTATTTCAAGATCACGAATCACTCTTCAGGGCGAAGCGCGACATCGTTGAGAACTGCAGAAAGGCCAAGGCCGCGATCCAAGCCGTTGCACCATTGTTTGGCAAACGCACTGAGCTGCCAATCGCAAACTGGATCATTGTCAGTCAACGCGAACTCGACAGGGCGCTACTGCTTTATGGGTCGGCAACCGTACGCAACAGCAAGCACAAGGCTGAGCACGCGTTTGTTGAAGACATGTGGCGCATCAACATCTTCTTCTTCCGCACAGCAAAGCCTGCCGTTATCGCTGAGTTGATGACCCTGCCGTGCTTCGAGCATCAATTTGACCTACGCCACATGTCCAAGCTCTGCAGCGCCCTAAACAAGGCAAAAAGCGGGCGTTTGAAGGTATAAATTGCCATGGCGAATGATCCACCCAGGGCAATGAGTTCAACCGTGGCGAATACTACCCAGCCAACTTGCCACTTTTGGCGCTGCTACGCGCCACGGATGAAACCACACTACCGTCGTCCCGCAGCGTCCATGCGGTTCTATGGAGTGAGCTATGAACAGTTTTTTGGGGGAGTCGCATCTCTTCCGAAATTTGGTGGCATGCAGTGAAAGTAGCGCAAAGCTAAAGATCGATCTGCTTTATGGCGGCGGCGGAAGCGGAAGCCGCCAAGCGCCGAGGCGCGTCTCGTTCCCACAGGAACGTCGAGCAGGAGGTAGCTTGATGCGCCTAGGGCCTCGGCTTGCGGGCGTTCGGACTGCGCACTGGCCCGCGGTTGGTTTGCTTCGGCGGAATGGGCTCGCTCTCTCTGGAGAGCACTTGCTTGTAGTAGTCCAACGCATCAATCCGGAGATCTCGCGACCGCACAAGTCGGCTCTCGCCGGAAACTGGCTCAGGCAACAACTTCACTTTGCCGGCGAGTGCTTTGCGCCGAGAGCGCTGCCCATGAGTTGCGCGAATCAGTCGGACCAGTTTCTCTTTGTCTTCTGGCATGAATGGCAACTCTTTCTCGCTGTAAACCGACAGTGCGTTGTCCAAGATTTCGGCAATCGCTTCGGGCACCGTCACACCGTGGAAGTAGGCGTACGCGGCTATTCGATCTGCGATTTCAGCATCGACATGGAATGCAAGCCCCTTTCCTTCGGCAGTTGGATACTCGTCCATCTCCCCATCGCCGCGCTCAAGCCACTCAAGACTGACCGCCAACGCCTGCGCCAAGCGAGCAAGCGCGAGTTTCCTCGGCGTTGCCCTTCCAGTCTCGTATCGGCTCAACTGGGTCGCCGCGATTCCGCTTTCGCGCGCCAGATCGCCCTGCGACGCGCCTCGTGCAGACCTCGCCATGGTGATTCGCTCGCCAACGGTAGTGATCAAAGTACTAAAGCCAAGAAAGTAGTTGCACAAAGCCTATTTTCGGCTACCATTCAGTTCATGTACTAAAGTACTTTTATATTTGTACTATGACCAATCTCAAGACCAAGCAGAAGCCGCCGGTTTCCCTCCGCCTTCCTGACTCACTGCAGGACTTTCTCACTGCTGAGGCTGGCAAAGGTTGGCGAAGCTTGAGCCGCGAAATCGTGATGCGCCTCGAAAAATCGCGTGAGCAACAACTTATCGCCGCGCCCAACAGCAGTGTCAAGTAACGCGCGCGCTTGCGCAGCTTCCCGATCTCAATCAACTCAATGCAGCGACGACTAAAGGACAGCAATGAGCAACATCGTTCCCTACAGCTTCGAAGGCGCAAACATCAGGGCGCTCGAGATCCACGGCGAGCCCTACTTTGTCGGCAAAGACGTGACGGAGGCGCTCGGTTACGTCGATGCCACCACCGCAGTCCGGTCTCATTGCCGCGGGGTGCAAAAGCTGCACCCCATCACCGACGCTATGGGTCGGATGCAGGACACCCGCATCCTTTCCGAGCCCGACGTGCTGCGCCTCATCGTGAGTAGCACTCTCCCAGCGGCCGAACGCTTCGAGCGCTGGGTGTTCGAAGAAGTGCTCCCGTCGATCCGCAAAACGGGCAGTTACTCGTCGCCGAAAGCTGCACCCTCTCCCGTTCGACTGGCCTACGACGCCGCCAAAGCCTTCCCGCCGCTCTTCCGCGTGGCCCGCCTGCTCGGTTGCGACAAAAACGCTGCGGCGATCAGCGCCAATCAAATGGTGCGCAAGCTCACCGACGTGAACCTGCTCGAAGGTCTGGGCCAGGTGCATCTCGAAGCCGAGAAGCAGGACACTCAGTTCTTCACGCCCACCGAACTCGGCAAACGCATCGGCACTAGCGCGCGCGGTGTGAATCTGCTGTTGGCCGAAGCCGGCATGCAGTTCAAGCGCGGCGATGTGTGGGAAGTGACCGATGCCGGCCGCGAATTCGCCCGCATCCTGGACACCGGCAAGAAGCATGGGAGCGGCGTCCCGATTCAGCAGGTGAAGTGGAGCCCCAATGTGCTGCCCTTGCTCGGCAGCGAAAAGGAGGCCGCGTGAACTCGCTCGAAAAAAATACTCGATTCGCACCTAGCGCGATTCGAACGAGGACTGCTACCGTAATAGCAGACCTCAAAAAAGGCGAAACCGGAATGCGCTTGGACCCGCATCCGGCTTCTGTGACCCGAAACCCCTCTGACAAGGAAACGAATCATGCCCAATGATGCCACGCTCCCGCAGGCAGGCGCAACCGAGCCCCCTGCCCCGCCCCGGATGGGGGTGATCACTGGCGAGCCCATGCCCGAACCCCGGATCACGTTTGACTCGTCGGCGTACGACACGCTCACGATGCGCACAACCGAGATCCAGGCGCTCGCCTCGTGCGTTGTCTGCTTGGCCGCCGTCGAGAAATCGGCGGAGGGCACTTTCAACGGCTATGTGCTGACCGGCGACGCGCTCCCGCTGCTCGGCGGTGTGATCATGCGACTCGCCCGAGAAGCAGAAACTGCCAGCCATTGCCTCTGGAACCAATACCAGCAAGCCAGTGCAATCGCCAACGGTCGTGGGGTGCAGCAATGAACGCCGTCATCGACAAGCCTGCTTCCTCAGTTCGCAAATTGGCCAGTGCGCCAATCGAGAACAAGATTTCTGCCCCTGTCGCCGCAGATTCGATGGCATCTCTGCTCGAAGCGGAACGCAAATGGTGTTCCGCTAAGCACCTGCTCAGCGCTTGTCTCGACACGTACACCGAGAACATCAACTACGCGGCCGACTCCTTGATCGAAGTGGCGTACCAGTTGCTCCAGTCAGCCACGGAAAACGGCGACTATCAAAAAGCCGACGAGGCCCATTCGGAAAT
This sequence comes from Variovorax paradoxus, assembly GCF_040544635.1. Lineage (GTDB taxonomy): Bacteria > Pseudomonadota > Gammaproteobacteria > Burkholderiales > Burkholderiaceae_C > Variovorax > Variovorax paradoxus_R. Next base: position 195,101 of record NZ_JBEPKJ010000005.1, on the reverse strand, counting down.
GTGGCGCGCCGCGGCGGTGATCCAGTACCGCATGTGCGACAACGAATGCGGCGCTGAAGAAATGTTTGCCCTCGAAGGCATTCACCATCTCATGACCGAGGCGATGGATCTGGTCACGAAAGCACTCTCGCAGGCCGCCGAAGGGGGAGACGCATGAACGCCGTTCTCAACAAGCCCCGCGCCTCTAGGAGCACGAGTAGCAAGAAGTGGCAAGTCGCTCCCACGATCGAGACGCCGGAATCCGTGTGCGCCACCATCATGCAAGGGCTGGAAGAGGCATCCAAGATGCTCGATTCCGCCCGGGAAATCGGCGACACGGGAGATTTCGGCGAGCGCGCGATGCGGATTGCTCACGAGTTGATCGACGCAACCATCGTGAAGCTTTCGCCAACCGACGATGCGATGTTCCGTGCTCAGGATGAGCTGTACGACGCGCAGGGCGTATTGACCGGCGTAGCGGCCATGCACGAGGGCGACGGGCGCGGCTTGCTCTGTGAGTCCATCCTCGCTCAGTTGGAAGCTCTCGTGTCGGACATGGGTCGAGTGCAATTCTGGCCAAAAGACGACGCCCCTCCCGCAGAACAGGCCTCATTCCCGGGTGCGGAGTGGAGCGACCTCCTGATCGAAGACATCAGGTCCATGATTTCAGAATCCGTCGCAGTAATGCGCGCCTGTGCAGAGCGCGAACGCAGCAACCTCGTCTACGGCGCCATTTATGCGGCAGAGCGGGCTTTTGACGTGCTGGGTGCAGGCATGGACGCCAAATCGATCGACGAGTGCGAAAAGGCGAGTGCCCCGCTTGGTGTCGCCGCGGATGTGCTTCTTGCAGCGCTCGATTCGGAGAGCGATTGGACCCTGTACGCAGCATTGCGCCTGCTCAACTTGGCCCAAAGCAATCTCGACGATGAGATTGAGCGAAGCGTCAAACTTGCCAACGCGGGGGTGAAGTGATGTTCGCAAAATCTATTCCGGGCGTCGAGTTCGACGCAGGCGTGAGCGGCGACCGGTACAGCGGCAGCATCGAGGCCTTGATCGCGGCCGGCATCATCACCGCGGAGCACCTCCCCGCCGCCACCTCGGTGACTTTCTTCAACGGCGTGCAAGTCGATGGCCGAAAGGTCAAGGGCATGCAGGACGAGCGCTGGATGCAGGTTCGGTGCGTGGGCCGCAGCCTGCGGGTTACGAAGGGGATTACTCGCGAAGAGCGCGCCCGCCGCGAGCAGGCACGGCAACAAGAGGTGGAAGAGCTGGCACGCACCACGCCGAAGAAAGACCCGGGAATCGACAGCGCGCGGCTGATGGACTACACGGCCAGCGCGGTGCTGCCAGTCGGTACGGCAGTCTTTGCCTATGGGGAAGGCGCAACCATCGTGGGCGAATACAAGCTTCGCAGGGTCTACACGAAAGACGGTCAGTACGCTGACGGAGAGCGGCGCCTGGACTACATCCCCGGCTACACGTGCCGCCTTGATGAGGATGGCGCGGAGTTTTTCTATCCTGCGCATGCGGTGCGGGCGAAGTCGGGCGCAATCGGCCATTTGCGCCTGGTGTCCGGTGCCGGCCAGCGGCGTGAGATCGGCTTCTCCATTCGGAGCCTCGCATGACCAAGATCTACACCGATCGGTCATGCCGGCCCAACCCGGGCGCCCCTGGCGGCGTGATCGACGCCGACTGGCTGGCCTCCAAGGTCATGGAGAACCTCGATCAGGAGGCGCCGGAGTTCTGGGCTCATCATCCCGTCACGGATCGCGGAAACCTTCGCAACATCATCGTGCGGGTCGTCATGGCCCAGGGTACAAAGCGATGAGCCGCCGGCTCCGCGAGGGGTGCTCATGAGATGCGCCGCCTGCACCAGCGAAGAGGTCCGGGTCATGACGACCCGGCACACTGACTCCAAGGTGATGCGGCTGCGCTGCTGCAGCGCCTGTGGCCACCGATGGACGACCGTTGAGGTGGACGCGCAGAATCTGTCCCGCATGGAATCGACCGTCAAGGCGTTCCGGGCGTTCGCAACGCTCAGTCGGGAAATAGAAGATGCCGCGCCCTCGCACAGTTAACCGGAAGATCCCCGACCTGCCGCGCGGCATGCGCAAGGTCGGGGCAGTCTGGTACTGGAGGGGCACCGACAGCTTGACGAAGGAAATCGAGGCCAAGCTCAGGGAAGCCGGCCTGCGGATGCGCTGTGGCACCACGCCCGTTCAGGCCAGGGTCTGGTGGGAGAAGCATGTCTCCCCCGCCTTGGTAGCGGCTGTTCCGGACGACGACGTCGTGGGCACCGTCGAGGAGGTGATCCGCAAGTACGAGGCCGACGAGCTCCCGACGATCAAGCGCGACGCCACCAGGAAAGAGTACGAAGGCCGAATACGCCGGCTGCGGCTGAAATTCAAAGCGAAGCGCTACGCCAAGACAGAGGTGCAGGCGATGCTGCCGGGCTACCTGAGCGCCGTCGTCATCACGCAGCACTTGCACGAGAACCGCGACCGCGCCGCGTCAGCGAACAAGGACATCCAGCTCTTGTCTCGCATGTTCCGCCTGGCGCGGGTGCGGTGGGGCCTGACGACCTTCAACCCCTGCGACGGCATCGAGTACCTGCCGGAGACTCCCCGCGACCAGTACGTGAGCGACGAGCGCTATGCCGAGATCTACGGCGTCGCGAGCCCAGTTCTGCAGTGCATGCTCGAGATCAGCACCCAGACGGGCGCCAGGGAAGGAATGATCTTTGACATCCGGATCGGTGATTTCAACGAAGCGCAGATCGAACTGCGCGTGACGAAGAAGCGCAACGACAAGGGCTACATCACCAAGGCATACAGCATGACGCCGGACCTCTGGCAAGCGCTGACCCGCGCGCTTGAACTGCGCAAGAAAAACCGGGGCGGTGCGGCCAGCCTGCCCAGCGACTACCTGTTCATCACAAAACAAGGCAAGCCCTACGGCAAAGAAGCGTTCAAGACGCTCTGGGGCGCCGTGCGGAAGAAGCTGGGACTGCAGCCGCGGGAAATCACCTTCCACGACATGCGCGCGAAAGCGGCGTCGGATTCCGACTCGGACGTGTCGGCTCAGGAACTGTTGCACCACGAGGACGTAAAGGTCACGAAGCGCGTGTACCGCCGAAAGATTCCAACCGGCACCCCCTTGCCGTCGGCAATTGGGGGGCGTGGAAACAGCTGAAAGTGCTCGGGTTTGTCAGGAACCTACGAGTTTGTCAAAAACAAAGAAAAACGGGTCAGAGCTTGTGGCCCTAACCCGTTGATCTATCTAGCAATTTTGGTCGGTGTGAAAGGATTCGAACCTTCGACCCCTTGCACCCCATGCAAGTGCGCTACCAGGCTGCGCCACACACCGAAGCTCTCAATTATAGCCGGCTGAAATCACCGTCCGACGGTCAGCAGCTCACGAATTTCAAAGAGTTCGCGACGCAGGTGCAGCAATTGCGATGGATCGATCATGCGGGCCCCACTGCCGGAAGAACCGGGATCGTCCTCGTGAACGGCCGCATCGAATTCTTCCTGATCGATCTCCATGGCCTCCATGCCCTCGAGCGGCACCATGCCTGCCTTGCGGCGGTCGCGCTCGCCTTGCACGAGTTCCTGGAGCTTGTTGCGCGCACCGCTGATGGTAAAGCCCTGGTCGTAGAGCAGGTCTCGAATGCGGCGGATCATGAGCACCTCGTGGTGCTGGTAGTAGCGCCGGTTGCCGCGCCGCTTCATGGGCCGCAGTTGGGTGAACTCCTGCTCCCAGTAACGCAGCACGTGCGGCTTGACGCCGCAAAGCTCGCCGACCTCACCGATAGTGAAGTAGCGTTTGACAGGAATCGGCGGGAGCGCTTTCTCCATTATTTCCATTGAAATCAAGACCGTGCGCGGGAAACCTTAGAGATTACTCTACGCACCCGCGCAGCGCCAAGCACTATTCGGCGCCCAGGCTCCACTCGACCTCGGGAGTACCGTTTTGCTCGATGCTTCCGTGAATCTGTTCCTTCAGCTTGGCGCTTGCATGAAAGGTGGCCACGCGGCGCTCGCCGATCGGAATGGCTTCGCCGGTGCGCGGATTGCGGCCCGGACGGGGCGCCTTCACACGAATCTGAAAATTGCCGAAGCCGGAAATCTTGACGTCCGCGCCTTCGATCAGGCTGTTGGCAATCAGGTCGAAAAAGGCCTCGACCATGTCCTTGGATTCGCGCTTGTTCAGGCCGATCTGTTCGAACAGCAGGTCGGCCAGATGCGCCTTCGTGAGTGCGGGCGTTTCGAGGGCTTCGAGCGTGAATTCCGCAGCGTTCATTCTCATCAACCTCTCAGGCGTGCGCCGAGTTTGGCGCTCAGTTGTTCGACGATGGCGCGCACGGCGGGTTCCACCTGCTCGTCCGTCAGCGTGGCGCTGTCGTCCTGGAAGCTCAGGCGAACCGCCATGCTTTTCTCCCCTTGCGCCAGACCGCCCGATGCCGGCACGGTACCGTCGCGCGCAGGTTGCGGGCGATAGATGTCGAACAGCGTGGCGTCGCGCAGGAGCCCCTGGGCCGCTGCCGCCGAATGAATGGTCTGCATCAATGCATTGTGCGTGACGGCTTCGGCCACGACCACGGCAATGTCGCGCTCGACGGCTTGATGCTTGGGCACCGGCTGCGGCAGGGGCACGGGGCGCGCGGCCACGGCGTCGAGGTCGAGTTCGAAAACCACCGGTGCCAGGGCGAAGTCCCACTTCTGGCGCCAGCGCGGATGCAGTTCGCCGACAAAGCCAATGGCCTTGCCGTCGATCAGCACGCGCGCGGAGCGGCCGGGGTGCAGGGCCGGATGCTCGGCCGCCTCGAAGCTCGGCACCAGGGGTGCGAGCAGCGCTTCGACGTCGCCCTTGGCATCGTAGAAATCGACGCGGTGCGCCTTGCCATCCCAGCGTGCTTCTTCCGCGTCGCCCCAGGCGAGGCCGGCCACGCGCATCGGCTGGTTGACGCCACGCACGGTGCTGTCGGTGGTGGCCACGCTGTCGTCACGCATGAACACGCGGCCCAACTCGAACACACGCACACGGGGAGCCTTGCGGTCGAGATTGAACTTGAGCACCTGCAGCAGCGAGCCGATCAGCGACGAGCGCATCACGCTCATCTGGCTGGCGATGGGGTTCAGCAGCTTGACGGGGTTGGCATTGCCGGCGAGGTCTTGCTCCCAATGCGCTTCCACGAAGCTGAAGTTGATGGTTTCCTGGTAGCCGAGCGCCGCGATGCTGCGGCGTACCGCGAAGCGGCTGCGCTGCGCCTCGGGCCGCACACGTGCCGTGATAGGCGCCAGCGGCGCCGTGGTCGGCAGGTTGTTGAAGCCGATGAGACGCGCGACCTCTTCGATGAGGTCTTCTTCGATCAGCAGGTCGAAGCGGTGCGGCGGCGGCGTGACGGTCAATGTGCCCTCGCCTTCGCCGAGGGCAAAGCCGAGGCGGCGCAGCGCATCGGCGCACTGCGCCTGCGAGAGCGGCATGCCGATGACACGCGAGGCACGCGCCACGCGCAGCGTGACGGGCATGGCCTCGGGCACGTTCAGGATCTTGTCGTCCATGGCACCGGCCTGGCCGCCGCAGATCTCGACGATGAGTTGCGTGATGCGCTCGATGATCTCCACCGTACGGCTCGGATCGACACCCCGCTCGTAGCGGTGCCCGGCATCGGTCGAGAAGTTGAAGCGGCGCGAGCGGCCCTGAACGGCCTCGGGCCACCAGAACGCGGCCTCGACGTAGATGTTGCGCGTGTCGTCGGACACCGAGGTGGCATCTCCGCCCATGATGCCGGCGAGCGACTCGACCGCCTGGTCATCGGCAATCACGCCGACCTTGTCGTCGACGCCGATCGTGTTGCCGTTCAGCAGCTTGAGTTGCTCGCCCGCCTTGCCCCAGCGCACCGTGAGGCCGCCGTGGATCTTGTCGAGGTCGAAGATGTGGCTGGGCTGGCCGTACTCGAACATGACGTAGTTCGAGATGTCGACCAGCGGCGTCACGCTGCGCTGGCCGCAGCGCGCGAGGCGCTCGACCATCCAGGCCGGCGTGGCAACCTTGGTGTTCACGCCGCGCACGATGCGGCCCGAGAAACGGCCGCAGAGTTCGGGCGCCTCCACCTTCACCGGCAGCACGTCGGCAAACGATGCGGCCACCGGCGGGATGGCGGGCGTCTTGAGCGGTGCGCCTGTCAGCGCTGCAAGCTCGCGGGCAACGCCGTAGACGCTCAGGCCGTGCGCCAGGTTGGGCGTGAGCTTGAGGGTGAGCAGCGCGTCGTCGAGCTTGAGCACGTCGCGCACGTCGGCGCCAATGGGTGCGTCTGCATCGAGTTCGAGCAGGCCGCCGTGGTCTTCGCTCAACTTGAGCTCGCGGGCCGAGCACAGCATGCCCTGGCTCTCGACGCCGCGCAGCTTGCCGACCTTGATGAGAAAGGGCTTGCCGTCTTCACCCGGCGGCAGTTCGGCACCAACCAGCGCGCACGGCACCTTGATGCCAACGCGCGCATTGGGTGCACCGCACACGATGTTGAGCAAGGCGCCCTGCCCCACATCGACTTGGCACACACGCAAGCGATCGGCGTCGGGGTGCTGCACGGCTTCCTTGATTTCGCCGACCACGATGCGGCTGAAGGGCGGCGCCACGGGGCGGCGCTCTTCGACCTCGAAGCCGCCCATGGTGAGCGTTTCGGCCAGCTCGGCGCTGCCGAGGGGCGGATTGCAGAACTCGCGCAGCCAGGATTCCGGGAATTGCATCTCTTCGATCTCGTATTCGGTTTTTCTAGGTTTGAACTGGGGACGTCACTGGAACTGCGAGAGAAAGCGCAAGTCGCCGTCGAAGAACAGCCGCAAATCGTTCACGCCGTAGCGCAGCATCGTGAGCCGGTCGGGGCCCATGCCGAAGGCAAAGCCGATGTAGCGCTCGGGGTCGAGGCCCATGTTGCGCACCACGTTCGGATGCACCTGGCCCGAACCCGCGACTTCGAGCCAGCGGCCGGCCAGCGGGCCGCTCGCAAACTGGATGTCGATTTCGGCGCTCGGCTCGGTGAACGGAAAGAAGCTCGGGCGGAAGCGCAGCACCAGGTCGTCGCTTTCGAAGAAGGTGCGGCAGAAGTCGGTAAAAACGACCTTCAGGTCCTTGAAGCTCACGTTCTCCCCGAGCCACAGGCCTTCGCACTGGTGGAACATGGGCGAGTGCGTGGCGTCGCTGTCGACGCGGTAGGTGCGGCCCGGCGCAATCACGCGGATCTCGGGCGCCTTGACGATGCCGGAGGTGTCGGCTGCCGCGGCGGCAAACTCGGCCGCGTACTTCTTGATGTGTTGATGCGCATAACGCACCTGCATCGGGCTGGTGTGCGGACGCAGGTTGTACGGAATGCCGTCGTCGCCGTTCAGGTCGACGTAGAAGGTGTCCTGCATCGAGCGCGCCGGATGGTTCGGCGGGTTGTTGAGCGAGGTGAAGCTGTGCCAGTCGCTCTCGATTTCGGGGCCATCGGCCACGTCGAAGCCCATGCTCGAGAAGATCTCTTCGATGCGCTCCAGGGTCCGGCTCACCGGATGCAACCCACCCGGGATGCGGCGGCGGCCCGGCAGGCTCACGTCGAGGGCCTCGGCGCGCAGTTGCAGCGAAAGCTCTTCATCGGCCAGCTGCTGGCGGCGCTCGGTGAGCGAGGACTCGATGGCCTGCTTGGCCACGTTGATCGCGGCGCCGCGCGACTTCTTCTCGTCGACGCTGAGGGCGGCCATGCCCTTCATCAGCTCGGTGATGCGGCCCGACTTGCCGAGGAACTGCGCCTTGGCGTTCTCGAGTTCGGCGGGCGTTTTCGCCTCGGCGAAGGCAACGCGTGCGGTGTCGACCAGTGAGTCCAACTCGTTCATAGCAGCAAAAAATAGGCGGGGAAATAAAAAAAGAGCTGGAGCCTTTTCAAGCGCCAGCCCTTGTGTCGTGAGCGCAGGAAGCTGCCACGAAGACAGCCGCCCTGCTGTACAGGATCAAGCAGCCAGCTTGGCCTTGACCTGCTCCACGATGCCGGCAAAAGCGGCCTTGTCGTGCACTGCGATGTCCGCAAGCATCTTGCGGTCGATCTCGATTCCGGCCTTGCGGATGCCGTTTGCGAACTGGCTGTAGGTCAGGCCCAGTTCACGCGAGGCGGCGTTGATACGCGCGATCCACAGTTGACGGAAAACGCGCTTCTTGGTGCGGCGGTCACGGTAGGCATATTGCCCAGCCTTCATTACCGCCTGCTTGGCGACACGGAAGACATTACCGCGGCGACCACGGAAACCCTTGGCGAGTGCGAGAACTTTCTTGTGGCGGGCGCGAGCCGTTACACCACGTTTGACGCGAGGCATGTGTGTACTCCTTGTTCGTCTGAGTTAAATGCCACGGCCGGGCAGCATGGCGGCGACAGAAACCATGTTGGTCTCATGCACTGCGACTGCACCACGGAGGTGACGCTTGTTCTTGGTGGTCTTCTTGGTCAAGATGTGACGTTTGAAGGCTTGACCGCGCTTGACGGTGCCACCGGGACGAACGCGGAAACGTTTTTTCGCGCTGCTCTTGGTCTTCATTTTGGGCATATGAATGCTCCTTTAGTTTGTGCTCGTGAGGCGCCGCGGATACTCCACGGACTTGTTGGCCCCGAGACACTTCTTTATTTCGCCCCTGCCGGCACTTCTTTCGAAGCGCCCTCAAAGGCGAAATTCTTTAAAACCCTGCTGTCACTCAGCCGGCCTTTTCAGGCTGCTGCAGGCGCCGACGTTTCCGACGACGCTGGCTTGGCGGTACCGCCGCCCGGCTTCTTGCGGCCCGGCGCGATCATCATGATCATCTGCCGGCCTTCGAGCTTCGGGAACTGCTCGACGACGATCAGGTCGCCCAGCTCATCGCGAATGCGCTGCAGCAAAGCCAGACCGAGCTCCTGGTGCGTGATCTCGCGGCCGCGAAAGCGCAGCGTGATCTTGCATTTGTCGCCCTCTTCAAGAAAACGCCGGATATTGCGCATCTTGATGTTGTAGTCGCCATCGTCGGTACCGGGCCGGAACTTGATTTCCTTGACCTCGATGACCTTCTGCTTCGACTTCGCCTCGGCCGCCTTCTTCTGCTCGTGGTACTTGAACTTGCCGTACTCGATCAGACGGCACACCGGCGGATTGGCCGCGGCAACGACCTCTACCAGATCCACGTCAGCCTCACCGGCGAGGCGCAAGGCCTCGGAGAGACTCATAACACCCAATGGCTCGTTTTCCGGGCCTACAAGGCGGACTTCCGGGGCCATGATTTCCCGGTTCAGGCGGTGTTGGCGTTCCTCGCGGTGGCGGCGGTCGCGAAATGCAGTAGCGATGGTCAGAATCCTTCAAAAGTTGCTACAAAATCTGTAGCAGAAGCCGGGTCAGTCCTCGCGGACAAGCGGCATGAATTGGTCAAGAAGCACAGATGAGGATGCTTCCGGGACAAATCAACGCTTGTCAGCAATATCCTGATTGAGCCGTCGTACGAACGACTCGAGGGACATTGCACCGAGGTCTTGATTGCCTCGGGCGCGCACTGCGACGGCACCAGCTTCCTTCTCTTTGTCGCCTACGACAAGGATGTAGGGAAGCTTTTGCAACGAATGCTTCCGTATTTTATACGTAATCTTCTCGTTGTGCAGGTCAAGCTGAACCCTAAGCCCTTGATTCTGCAGCGTTTTCGCCACTGAAGCGGCGTAATCGGCCTGTCCTTCGCTGATATTGAGCACCGCCACCTGCACCGGAGCAAGCCACGCAGGCAGCGCGCCGGCGTGGTGTTCGATCAGCATGCCGATGAAACGCTCCAGGCTGCCGACGATGGCGCGGTGCAGCATCACGGGGTGGGCGCGGCCGCTCGATTCCGTCACGTATTCGCCGCCCAGGCGCTCGGCCGTATTGAAGTCGACTTGCATCGTGCCGCACTGCCACTGGCGGCCCAGCGCATCCTTCAGCGTGTATTCGATCTTGGGGCCGTAGAAGGCGCCATCGCCGGGCGAGATGATGAAATCGACGCCCGAACGGCGCAGCGCCTCCATCACCGCGTGCTCGGCCTTGTCCCACAGCTCGTCGGAGCCCACACGATTGTCGGGCCGCGTGGCCACCTTGTAGAGGATGTCCGTGAAGCCGAAGTCGGCATACACCTTCTGCAGCTGCTCCGTGTACGCAATGCACTCGTCGAGGATCTGGTCTTCCGTGCAGAAGATGTGGCCGTCGTCCTGCGTGAAGCCGCGCACGCGCATGATGCCGTGCAGCGCGCCGCTGGGTTCGTTGCGGTGGCACTGGCCGAACTCGCCGTAGCGCAGCGGCAGGTCGCGGTAGCTGCGCAGGTCGCTCTTGAAGATGAGCACGTGGCCAGGGCAGTTCATCGGCTTGAGCGCGTACTCGCGCTTTTCCGATTCCGTCGTGAACATGTTGTCGCGGTAGTTCTGCCAGTGGCCCGTTTTCTCCCACAGGCTCTTGTCGAGAATCTGCGGACCCTTCACTTCCCAGTAGCCCGTGTCGCGGTAGATGCCGCGCATGTACTGCTCCACCGCCTGCCACAGGGCCCAGCCCTTGGGGTGCCAGAACACCACGCCCGGCGCCACTTCGTCGATGTGGAACAGGTCGAGTTCCTTGCCCAGCTTGCGGTGGTCGCGCTTCTCGGCTTCCTCGATGCGCTGGATGTACTGGTCCAGCTGCTTCTTGTCGGCCCAGGCCGTGCCGTAGACGCGCTGCAGCTGCTCGTTCTTGGCGTCGCCGCGCCAGTAGGCGCCGGCCAGCTTCGTGAGCTTGAAGACCTTCAGGAAGCGCGTGTTCGGCACGTGCGGGCCGCGGCACATGTCGACGTATTCCTGGTGGTAGTAGAGGCCCATGGCCTGCTCGTCGGGCATATCCTCGACGAGGCGCAGCTTGTAGTCTTCGCCGCGCGACTTGAAAACCTCGATGACTTCGGCGCGCGGCGTCATCTTCTTGACCACGTCGTAGTCCTGCGCAATCAGCTCGCGCATGCGCGCCTCGATGGCGGCCATGTCTTCGGGCGTGAACGGGCGCTCGTACGAAATGTCGTAATAAAAGCCCTCCTCGATCACCGGCCCGATGACCATCTTGGCCGTCGGATACAGCTGCTTCACGGCGTGGCCGACCAGGTGGGCCGTCGAGTGGCGGATGATCTCCAGGCCCTCGTCGTCCTTGGGCGTGATGATCTGCAGCTTGGCGTCGCGGTCGATGACGTCGCTGGCATCGACGAGCTTGCCGTCGACCTTGCCGGCCACCGTCATCTTGGCGAGCCCCGGTCCGATGGACTGGGCAACTTCGGCCACCGAAACCGGGCCGGGGAACTCGCGGCGCGAGTTGTCGGGAAGCGTGATCTGAATCATGGAAAAACCTCGGGCGGAAAAACAAAAAGCGCGGTGACTGGCCGCGCTTTGCTTGGTTCGAGAGCTGGAAGAAACCAGCGAGCGCGGGCTACCGGCCCTTTCCTTCGAAGACGAAGAAAAAGCCGCTGAATCCTTGCGGAGTAGTTCGCGGTGTCATAACCAAGGTGCCTTTCTCGCTCTTGTTGGGTGCAGAGAGTCGCGATTCTATCCGCTGCCCGTGCAGGCCATCGGCTGCCGGGTTTTGCGGCTCCCTGCAAAAAAAAGCCCGGCGCTCGGCCGGGCTCGAAGGTGACAGCGAATCGTCTGTATCGGCGATCAGGAGGTCAGTGGAACTGCTCTTCTTCGGTCGAGCCGGTCAGCGCCGTGACGCTGGACTTGCCGCCCTGAATGACCGTGGTCACTTCGTCGAAGTAACCCGTACCCACTTCCTGCTGGTGCGAGACGAAGGTATAGCCGCGGTCGCGTGCCGCGAATTCGGGCTCCTGCACCTTCTCGACGTAAGCCGACATGCCGCGTTGCACGTAGTCTTGCGCCAGGTCGAACATGTTGAACCACATCGAGTGAATGCCGGCCAGCGTGATGAACTGGTACTTGTAGCCCATGGCGCCCAGTTCCTTCTGGAACTTGGCAATGGTCGCGTCGTCGAGGTTCTTCTTCCAGTTGAACGACGGCGAGCAGTTGTAGGCCAGCATCTTGCCCGGGTGCACCTTGTGCACGGCCTCGGCGAACTTGCGGGCGAACTCCAGGTCGGGCGTGCCGGTTTCGCACCACACCAGGTCGGCGTAGTACGCGTAGGCAACGGCGCGGCTGATGGCTTGGTCCATGCCTTTCTTCGTCTTGTAGAAGCCTTCGGCGGTGCGCTCGCCCGTCAGGAAGGGCTTGTCGTTCTCGTCGTAGTCGCTGGTGATGAGGTCGGCCGCTTCCGCATCGGTGCGGGCAATCACGAGCGTGGGCGTGCCGCAAACGTCGGCCGCCATGCGTGCGGCAACCAGCTTCTGCACGGCCTCGGTGGTGGGCACGAGCACCTTGCCGCCCATGTGGCCGCACTTCTTGACCGAGGCCAGCTGGTCTTCGAAATGCACGCCGCCGGCACCGGCCTTGATCATGGCCTTCATCAGTTCGAAGCCGTTCAGCACGCCGCCAAAGCCGGCTTCCGCATCAGCCACGATGGGCGCGAAGTAGTCGACATAGCCCTTGTCGCCGGGGTTCACGTTCTTCGACCACTGGATTTCGTCCGCGCGGCGGAAGGTGTTGTTGATGCGCTCGACCACGGTCGGCACCGAATCCACCGGGTACAGCGACTGGTCCGGGTACATCGCCGAGTAAGTGTTGGCGTCCGCGGCAACCTGCCAGCCCGAGAGGTAGATGGCCTTCACGCCGGCCTTCACCTGCTGCATGGCCTGGCCGCCCGTGAGCGCGCCGAGGCAGTTGACGTAGGGCTCGTTGTTCACCAGTTCCCAGAGCTTCTCGGCACCGCGGCGTGCCAGCGTGTGCTCGATGGGGAACGAGCCGCGAAGGCGCACGACGTCAGCGGCACTGTAGCCGCGCTTGATGCCCTTCCAGCGGGGATTGGTGGCCCATTCTTTCTCGAGGGCGGCAATTTGCTGTTCGCGGCTCAATTGTTCGGTGAGGGTCTGGGGCATGGTCACTCCGTGAGGTTGATTGAAGGTTGGGCGCTGTGGCCGTGGAGTTACTTTAAGCCCAAGCAGCACTCTTATGTCTTATAGAAGACATATTTTTATCTCAACAAAATCAATCACTTGTCTTCATATTTCTCAATGCAAAATTATTTTTCTCATATTGAGAAAAAATATTGCGGCGCAGCAGCGTCGATTTTCGCAATGTGCAATGAATCTTTCAGCAGTGAAAACGGTGGGGCAAAACAAGCTCACCGGGCGGCGGCATGCGCAATCCAGTCGCCGCTGCCGATCACTGCGCGCCCTCCGATCCGCGCCGGATGGATTTCATAGACCAGGCATTCGAACCGCTGCGCACCGGCATCCACCGCCACCTGGCGCTTGATGTATTCGCCGGAGCCGTCGTCGGCCACTTCTTCGAGCACGTCGAGTGCGGCCTCCACTTCGGGCTCGATGCGGTAGATCTCGCCCACGATTCGCCCTTTTCCGTCCAGCACCAAGCCGGGATAGGCACCCAGGTCGTACAGCGTGCCCGCGATGACGGCATCGGCCACATGGAATGGCTCGGGCTGGAAACGCGCGATGTCATTGCGCCCGCCGCGACGCAGCGTGCCATAGACAAACACATGGCGCGGAGCGCGCGCGCCCTGCAGGGCATCGAATTTCATCGATTGCGGCATCATTGAATCCATCGTCCCAACAAACCGTCCAGTCTATTGAACACCGCCGTCCCCGCCTCCAGCCGCCTCGTTGCCTACGGCTGCCTGGCCTTGAGCATGTCGCTCGTCGGCAGTTATGTCGCCCTCTCCAAACCGTTGGTGGCCGTCTTCCCGGTGCTGCTGCTTGCATGGCTGCGCTTCGGCATCGCGGCGCTGGCCATGCCGCACTGGCTGCGGCGTGCATCGGATGAGCCGCCCATGAGCGGTCACACACGCGGCCTGGTCTTTCTGGAATCGTTTCTCGGCAATTTCCTGTTCTCGATCTGCATGCTGTTCGGCGTGAGCCTGACGAGTGCGGTGTCGGCCGGCGTGATCATGGCGTCCATTCCCGCAGCCGTGGCCGTCGCGAGCTGGCTCTTCCTGCGCGAGCGCATCACGGTGCGCATCGGCCTTGCCATCGGTTGTGCCGCGCTCGGCATCGGCCTGCTCGCACTCACGCCGGCGCATGCACCGGCCGCGAACGACGGCGCTGCGCCGCCATCGATGCCCTGGCTCGGCAACCTGCTCGTGTTCTGCGCGGTGCTTTGCGAAACAGCCTATGCGGTGATCGGCAAATCGCTCACCGGCCGTCTCGGCCCCAAGCGGATCTCGTCGCTCATCAACCTCTGGGGCTTCGTGCTGTCGATGCCCTTCGGCATCTGGTTCGCACTGCAGTTCGATTTTTCGGCCGTGCGCTTCGGCACCTGGGCCTTGCTCGTGGTCTATGCGCTTGCCGCAAGCATCTGGACCGTGTGGCTCTGGATGACCGGCCTGCGCCATGTGCCCGCTGCACAGGCCGGTGTTTTCGCCGTGATGCTGCCCGTGAGCGCGGCCCTCGTGGGCGTGCTGGTGCTCGGCGAAAGCCTCTCCGCAGCACAGTTGTTTGCATTCGCGCTTGCGCTCATTGGTGTGGTGCTGGCGACCTGGCCTGGACGCAGAAGCTGAAAACCACGGGTTCTCCCCTCTGAAAAAACAACAACTCCCAATGAAAAAACCGCTTTTTCCCTTGGAAACGCGTTTTTTCTCCTTTAGCATCCGCAATGCCACTGGAGACGCAAGTTTTTCATTGGTGACTGTTCAACCAAAAAAGGAAATCAACCATGGCAACTGCAAAGAAGGCTCCGGCCAAGAAAGCTCCGGCAAAGAAGGCCGCTCCCGCAAAGAAGGCTGCGGCTCCTGCGAAGAAGGCCGCACCGGCCAAGAAGGCTGCTCCCGCAAAGAAGGCTGCTCCTGCGAAGAAGGCTGCACCGGCGAAGAAGGCTCCTGCAAAGAAGGCCGCTCCCGCCAAGAAGCGCACGCCCAACGCCGCGTTCATGAAGGCCCTGACCCCCAGCCCGGCACTCGCCGCTGTTGTGGGCTCGACGCCTCTGCCGCGCACCGCAGTCGTGAGCAAGCTGTGGGATTACATCAAGAAGAACAACCTTCAAGACAAGGCCAACAAGCGCAACATCAACGCCGACGCCAAGCTGAAGGAAATCTTCGGCAAGCCGCAAGTGTCGATGTTCGAACTGGCCGCGCTGATCGGCAAGCACGTCAAGTAAGCGCTCGGGTACTGCGCGTTCATCGCGCTCCCGAATCAAAAGGCCGGCACATGCCGGCTTTTTTTTTGCTAGCGTCGAACCCAACTGCAAACGTCTCCGGAACTATGCGCGCCTGCTCTCAATGTCCCCAATGCCTTGCGCTAATTCACCAAATGGTTAAATTCGCGCCATGAAGGCCTCCAAGGATTCCTCACCCGAAACGATCGAGCCGCGTTCGCGCGACGCCGACCGCTCGCAACTCGCGATTCTTGCGTCGGCGCGCGATGAGTTTGCCCAGCGGGGCCTGGCCGGCGCACGCATGGACAGCATCGCCGCGCGTGCGGGCCTGAACAAGCGCCTCATCTACTACTACTTCGGCAGCAAGGACGACCTGTTCCTGGCGGTGCTCGAGCGCACCTACGCCGACATCCGCGAGGCCGAGCAACAGCTGCACCTGGACGAAATCGACCCGGTCGAAGCCATTCGCCAGCTGGTCTCGTTCACCTGGCACTACTACCTCGAGCATCCCGAGTTCATCACGCTGCTCAACAGCGAGAACCTGCATTGCGCCGCGCACCTCAAGCGCTCCGAGCGCATCCAGGAAATGAACTCGCCGCTGGTGCAACTGCTCGACACCGTGCTGGAGCGCGGCAAGCGCGACAAGCTGTTCCGTGCCGGCGTCGACCCGGTGCAGCTCTACATCTCGATCGCCTCGCTCTGCTACTTCTACCTTTCGAACAACCACACGCTCTCGGCAGTCTTCGGCCGCGACCTGCGCGCGCCCAAGGCGATGGCGCAGCGCCTCTCGCACATGACCGACCTCGTGCTGGGCTACGTGCTGCACTGAGCCTTCGGGCGCCCTTCCTGCATCTCCGGGTATTTACCAATCAGCAGCGGTTGCGCTGCGGCGACAGCCTTTCTAAAATTGCTAATTCACTTACTGGTGAATTAATCGATCAAGACAAGGCGGCCCGACCGCACGGAGACAACCATGAAGCAACTTGTACGCACCACTGCACTCGCCACGCTCGCCTGCCTCGCCGCCTTGATGCCGGGCCTGGCCTCGGCGCAGAACGGGTACCCCAACAAACCCATTCGCGTGATCGTGCCGTTCGCGGCCGGCAGCACCACCGACATCATTGCGCGCGCCATCGCCGACAAGATGGGCCAGAGCATGGGCCAGACACTGGTCGTGGACAACCGCGGCGGCGCCAGCGGCACGATCGGCCAGCAGGCCGTGGCCACGGCCGCACCGGACGGCTACACGATCATGATTCACTCGTCGTCGCACACGGTGAGCCCATCCACCTTCGCAAAGCTGCCGTTCGACACGGTGAACGACTTCGCCGCCGTCACGCCCATCTCGTCGCTGCCCAATGCGCTGGTGATCTCGCCGTCGAAGAACATCAAGACGCTGCAGGAGCTGGTCGCGGCAGCCAAGGCCAAGCCGGGCACCATCAACTTCGCCTCGGCGGGCCAGGGCAGCGCCACCCACCTCAACGCCGAGAAGTTCAAGCTGGCCGCGAAGATCGACGCCACCAACATCCCGTTCAAGGGATCGGCCGAGGCCGTGACCGAAGTGCTGTCGGGCCGCGTCGACTATTACTTCTCGCCCATCGCCCCCGTGATCGGCCAGATCAAGGACGGCCAGTTGCTCGCACTGGCGGTCGGATCGCCCAAGCGCGCCGCCGCCCTACCCG
The DNA here is from genome assembly GCF_040544635.1 of Variovorax paradoxus. Taxonomy (GTDB): domain Bacteria; phylum Pseudomonadota; class Gammaproteobacteria; order Burkholderiales; family Burkholderiaceae_C; genus Variovorax; species Variovorax paradoxus_R. The sequence continues at coordinate 178,208 of NZ_JBEPKJ010000005.1, read as the reverse complement.
ACGTGCCGACCACCACCGAGGCCGGAGTACCCGGCTCCGAGTTCAACTTCTGGATCGGCATGATGGCGCCCGCCAAGACACCGCGCGACATCGTCAACCGGCTGCACGACGAGGTGGCGAAAGCGCTGGCTTCGCCCGAGGTCAAGGAACGCTTCCTGAAGCTCGGCGCCGACGCCTGGACGCTCAAGCCCGAGCAGTTCGACGCCTACATCAAAGACGAAATCAAGACCAACGCAACGCTGGTCAAGGCCGCCGGGCTGACGCCGGCGCAGTAATCCGCCCTCTCCTTTTCTCCCTCTCTCCAACTCTTTTTCGGCTGAAGACATGGCTACACAACGACTCGGAATCATCATGCACGGCGTCACCGGACGCATGGGCATGAACCAGCATCTGATCCGCTCGATCTGCGCAATCCGCGCGCAGGGCGGCGTCACGCTGTCGAACGGCGACAAGGTCATGCCCGACCCCATCCTCATCGGCCGCAACGCCGAGAAGATGGAAGCGCTCGCCAAGACGCACAACATCGCGCGCTGGGGCACCGACCTGGACAAGGCGCTGGCCAACAAGGAAGACACCATCTTCTTCGACGCCGGCACCACGCAGATGCGCCCCACGCTGCTGGCCAAGGCCATCCGCGCCGGCAAGCACGTGTACTGCGAGAAGCCGATTGCCACCAACCTCAATGAAGCCGTCGAGATCGCGCGGCTCGCCGAAGGCTCGGGCCTGAAGCACGGCGCGGTGCAGGACAAGCTCTTCCTGCCCGGCCTGCGCAAGCTCGACATGCTGCGCCGCGCCGGCTTCTTCGGCCGCATGCTCAGCGTGCGCCTGGAGTTCGGCTACTGGGTGTTCGAAGGCGACCTGCAGCCAATTCAACGCCCGAGCTGGAACTACCGCAAGGAAGACGGCGGCGGCATGATCCTGGACATGATGTGCCACTGGCGCTATGTGCTGGACAACCTGTTCGGCGAAGTAAAGTCGGTGTCGTGCCTCGGCGTCACCCACATCCCCAAGCGCTGGGACGAAGCCGGCAAGCCGTATGAAGCCACCGCCGACGACGCGGCCTACGCCACCTGCGAGCTCACCGGCCACAACGGCGAACCCGTCATCGCGCAGATCAACATGAGTTGGGCGACGCGCGTGCGCCGCGACGACCTCGTGACCTTCCACGTCGACGGCACCGATGGCTCAGCGGTGGCGGGCCTGTCGAGCTGCCGCGCCCAGTCGCGCGTGGCCACGCCGCGCCCGGTGTGGAATCCGGACGAAAAGCAGATGATGAATTTCTTCGACCAGTGGCAGGAAATTCCCGATTCGCAGGCGTACGACAACGGCTTCAAGATCCAGTGGGAACACTTCATTCGCCACGTGGTCGAGAACGAGCCCTACAAGTGGACGCTGCCTGAAGGCGCCAAGGGCGTGCAGCTGGTCGAGGCCGCGCTCGAGTCGTGGAAGGAACGCCGCTGGGTCGACGTGCCTGCGCTGAAGGTCTGAGGCAGGCAGCATGGCACTTTCGCTGACCCTTCCCACCGCGAGCGGCTCGCTCGCACCGTACGCCCTGCGCGGCACCGCGCCGGTCAAGCCCGAAGCGGGCGTCAAGTTCAACCGCATCGCCTATTCGGCCGCACACGTGGTGGCCGATCCGCTCGCCGCAGTGGATCCGTGGCTGCAGGCCGCCGTTGACTGGGACGCGACCATCGCCTACCGGCACCACCTGTTCTCGCTGGGCCTGGGCGTGGCCGAGGCCATGGACACGGCGCAGCGCGGCATGGGCCTGGATTGGCCGACATCGCTCGAACTGATTCGCCGTTCGCTCGATGCGGCGAAGGACGTTCCCGGCGCGCTGGTGGCCTCGGGCTGCGGCACCGACCACCTGAACATCGACGACGTGAAGAGCGTCGACGACGTGATCCGCGGTTATGAAGAGCAGATGGCCGCCATCGAGGCGCTCGGCGGCAAGCTCATCGTCATGGCCAGCCGCGCACTCGCCCGCGTGGCTAAGAGCCCGGCCGACTATGAGCGCGTGTACGACCGCATCCTGAGCCAGGCCAAACAGCCGGTGGTGTTGCACTGGCTGGGAGACATGTTCGACCCCGCGCTAGCGGGCTACTGGGGCAGCAAGGACGCCGATGCGGCCATGGACACGGCCCTCGCCGTGATCGCGGCGCATCCGCACAAGGTGGACGGCATCAAGATTTCGCTGCTCGACAAAGACAAGGAAATCGCGATGCGCCGCCGCCTGCCGGCAGGTGTTCGCATGTATACCGGCGACGACTTCAACTACGCCGAGCTGATTGCCGGTGACGGTTTCGGCAGCGAGCCGACACACGGCAAGAGCGACGCGCTGCTGGGAATTTTCGATGCAATTGCACCCGCCGCGAGTGCGGCGCTGGGTGCGTTGGCGCAAGGCAACACCGAGAAGTTCCACGCGATCCTGGGTCCCACGGTGCCGCTGTCGCGCCACATCTTTGCGGCGCCCACGCGCTTCTACAAGACCGGCGTGGTGTTCATGGCCTGGCTCAACGGCCACCAGAAGCACTTCACGATGGTGGGCGGCCAGCAGAGCACGCGCTCGCTGCAGCACTTTGCCGAGCTGTTTCGCCTGGCCGATGCGGCCAACCTGCTGGAGCAGCCCGAGCTGGCGGTGCGGCGCATGAAGACGCTGCTGGCCCTGCACGGCGTGGAAGGCTGAGCGAACCCATGCGCGATTTCTCGCAGAACCACGACTGGCTGTCGATCAACACGGCGACCATCCGCAAGCAGATGGGCGCCGAGGTGCCGCTGGACCGCATCATCGACCAGTGCGCCGAACGCGGCATCCGCGCGATCAGTCCCTGGCGCGATCAAGTGGCTGCCGTCGGGCTCGACAAGATCGCGAAGCAGTTGAAGGCGCACGGCATCGGCCTCTCGGGCTACTGCCGGGGCGGCTTCTTTCCGGCGCCCGATGCAGCAGGCCTGAAGGCCGCGCTGGACGACAACCGCCGCGCCATCGACGAGGCCAAGACGTTGAATGCGCCCTGCCTGGTTCTGGTGGTCGGCGCGCTGCCCGGCGCGCTCGACGGCCAGGCGGCCTACAAGGACATCGGCCGTGCGCGCGGTGAAGTGCGCGACGGCATCGCAGCCTCGCTGGAGTACGCCCGCGAAGTCGGCATGCCGCTTGCCATCGAACCACTGCACCCCATGCAAGCGGCCGACCGCGCCTGCATCAACACGCTCGAACATGCGCTCGACATTTGCGACGAGCTCGATGCAGGCAGGAGCGGCATGCTCGGCGTGGCGCTGGACATCTATCACGTGTGGTGGGATCCGAAGCTGCAGCAGCAGATCGCCCGTGCCGGCCGCGAGCGCCTGCTGGCGTATCACGTGTGCGACTGGCTCACGCCTACGCGGGACCTGCTCTCCGATCGCGGAATGATGGGCGACGGCGTGGTGGAACTCAAGAAGATTCGCGGCTGGGTCGAAGACGCTGGCTTCGCGGGCTTCAGCGAGGTCGAGATCTTCTCGAACCTCGACTGGTGGCAGCGGAGCGGTGACGAAACGCTCGACGTGTGTATCGAGCGGCATAAGCACGCTGTCTGAGCCTGTGGTCGTATTCGGGGCTGTTGTTCAGGGCGCGTGCAAAGGCCACCGGGTACTCCCCTCCGCGAATGTCCCCCGCCTTCGGCCTCCTCCTTTATTTCGCTGCGGGGAGCACCCGATGCCCTGTGCACTTGGACTCGCTCTCGGTGAACCGCCGATCAACGACCGCTCTGCCCAACGCTCCCGTCGATGGGGTGCCTTGCGCAGCGAAATAAAGGAGGAGGCCGCAGGCCGGGGGACATTCGCGGAGCAAGGTACCCCGTCGGCGGGTGCGCGCCCTGAAGAACAGCAGCGCCAAAAAAGAACGCTCCACTTTGTGCTGCAATTCGCCCCATGGCTACCCCGAACCTCGACGACCTGCGCCGCTATGCGGTGGCGCGCACCCTCTTCAGGCCGACGACGCTGCCCGGCGCGATCCGTCAACTCGGCTTCGTTCAAGCCGACCCGATCCGCGCACCCGCGCGCGCACAAGACCTGACGCTGCGCCACCGTGTGAAGGACTATCGCGCGGGCGATCTCGAAAGCCGCTACACGCGGCTTGCCGTCGAAGAAGACTGCCTCGTCAACTACGGCTTCCTGCCGCGTGAGCATCTGGCGCTGATGCATCCGCGTGAAGCCAAGCGGCCCTGGGATGCGGACACTCGCCGCAAGGCCGCCGACGTTCTGGCCTTTGTGCGCGAACGCGGACCGGTGCATCCGCGCGAAGTCGAACAGCACTTTGCGCACGGCAGCGTGAAGAACTATTGGGGCGGCTCGAGCAATGCGACGACGCGGCTGCTCGACGGACTGCACTACCGCGGCATGCTGCGCGTGGTGCGGCGCGACGGCGGTACGCGCGTCTACGAGGCTGTCACGCATGCGCCCGCCGATGAAAGTCCCGCCGGCCGCGCCCAGCGCGCCGCCGCACTCATCGACCTGGTCGTGCGCAAGTACGCACCGCTGCCGGCTGCGAGCCTGACGTATCTCGTGCGGCTGCTCGGCTACGGCGCCCCGCATCTCTCGGCGCAGACGCAGGCCGCGCTGCGCCTCGCCCGTGAAGAGCTTGCAAGCTGCCGCATCGACGGCACCACCTGGTACTGGCCGGCCGACGAAAACCCGGCCTCGCGCCGCCATGCACCAGACGACAAGGTGCGCCTGCTCGCGCCCTTCGACCCCGCGGTGTGGGACCGCCGCCGCTTCGACCTGCTGTGGGGGTGGGCATACAAGTTCGAGGCCTACACGCCGGCGCCGAAGCGACAGTTCGGCTACTACGCGCTGCCAATGCTGTGGCACGACCACGTGATCGGCTGGTCCAACGTCACCGCACCCGAAGGCCGCTTGCAGCCCGCATTCGGCTACGTCGACCGCAAGCCGCGCAATGGGGCGTTCAGCGCGGCGCTCGACGACGAACTGCAGCACATGACGCAGTTCCTCGCAAAGCGCTGAGCCGCCCCGCATCCCCGCGCGCGACGAGACGAGACGAGAATCCCCGCGCCGCGGAAGGTCTGGCGCGCGGGCGACAACCTGCGCCGCCGCCCGCTCCTAGAATCGCCCCGTCGTCCGGCATGCCGGACGGCAAGCGTTCTCAGGGCGGGGCGAAATTCCCCACCGGCGGTAATGGCGGCTTCTTCGAAAGAGGAGCCGCACGAGCCCGCGAGCGCCCGCGGCCTGCAACAAGCAGGCTGCGGGGTCAGCAGATTTCGGTGCAATTCCGAAGCCGACGGTCACAGTCCGGATGAAAGAGAGCGCGAAATGCGGGCCGGCCCGCGCGCCATTGCAATCTCTTGCAATGGCGCGGTCTGGCTTGTGGTTTCGTGCGCCCTGATTCAGGAAACCTGCTTTCAAGAGGCACACCATGAGTCAGATCAACGACCTTCCCCTTTCCGCCGTCAACGCGTCGGGCAATCCGCGCGGCGAGCGCATCGCCTTTGTCGAGGCGCAGTGGCACTCCGACATCGTCCACCAGGCACGCGATGCCTTCCTTGCCGAAATGGGACGGCTCGGTGTGCCGCGCGACCTCATCGACGTGTTCGATGTGCCGGGCGCATTCGAGATCCCGCTGCATGCCAAGCGGCTCGCCAACTCGGGCAAATACGCCGCCATCGTGGGCTGCGCGCTGGTGGTGGATGGCGGCATCTACCGCCATGAGTTCGTAGCCAGTACCGTGGTCAGCACGCTGATGTCGCTGCAGCTTGAAACCGACGTGCCGATTTTCTCGGCCGTGCTCACGCCGCACCATTTCCATGAGCATGTGGAGCACCGCAAGTACTTCCATCGCCACTTCGCCGTGAAGGGCACCGAAGTGGCCGAAGCCTGCGTGAAGACGCTCGAAGGCCTGAAGAAGGTCGACGCGCTGCTGGCCACCGCGTGACAACCGGCACGCGGCTGCAGTAATCTGGGCGGATGACCTCTTCATCCGCCTCTTCGAACGACCGCTACACCCTCTACGGTGCGCCCGGTTCGGGCGCCACGCCCGTTCATGCGGCACTGACGCTGATCGGCGCGCAGGTCGACACTGTCGACGTCTCTCCCTGGGAGGGAGAGGCCGAGCGCGAGCGCGTATCGGGCATCAACCCGATGCGCCAGGTGCCCGCACTCGTGCTGCCTTCGGGCGAGGTGATGACCGAGAGCGCGGCCATCCTGATCTGGCTTGGCGATCGGTATCCGGAGGCCGGGCTCTGCCCCGCGCCCGGCGATCCGCTGCGCGCACGCTACCTGCGCTGGATGGTCTACCTGCCGGCAGCCATCTACTCGCTGTACTGGGTACGCGACGATCCCACGCGCCTCACGCCCGACCCCGCAGCGCAGGCCGTGATGCTCGAACGCTCGGCAGAGCGCATTGCGCATTGCTGGCACCTGATGGACACGCAGATCGACGAACCCGCGCCCTACCTGCTCGGCGAGAAGATCAGCATGCTCGACCTCTACGTGACCGTGCTGTCGCGCTGGACGCCGCATCGAAAACGCTTCTACCGCGTAGCGCCGCGCATGGCCCAGGTGGTGCGGCGCGTGGACGCCGATCCCCGGCTGGCCGAATTCTGGGCCGCGCGCTTTCCTTTCTCGTTGGACCCGCAGGTGCAGAAAGAATGATGACCCGATGACCGCACGTACTCCGACCACCGCGTATCCGATGACCATCTTCCACAAGCCCAACTGCAGCACCTCGCGCAACGTGCTGGGCTTGATCCGCGAGAGTGGCGTCGAGCCCGAGATCGTTCTCTATCTGGAGACTCCGCCGTCGAAGAAGAAGCTGCGCGAGTTGGCAAAAGCCATGGGCATGGGCGCGCGCGACCTGCTGCGCACGAAGGAAGCACCCTACGAAGAGTTGGAGCTGGCCGATCCGAAGTGGAGCGACGACCAGCTGCTCGACTTCATCATTGCCAACCCCATCCTGCTGCAGCGGCCCATCGTGGTTTCCCCGCGCGGCACGCTGATGTGCCGGCCCTGGGAGCGCGTGCGCGAGATCCTGCCCACCGCGTAGGGACGGAGGCAGGCGGCTCAGCCGCGCTGCAACAACGCAGGCACGCCCGAGGCCAGCATCGCCACGCCCGAGGCTGTCAGCAGCCCCAGCACCAGCTTGCGGAACGCCGCCTCGCTGATGCCGATGTAGAGCCGCGCGCCCAGCAGCACCGCGACGGCCAGCGCCACCAGCCCCAGCAGCGGCACCATCGAGCGGCCGATGCTGCCGCTCGCCAGGTGGATTGCAAACGCCACCAGCAGCATCGAGAGGTTGAAGTTCTGGATCACCGCGCGCTGCGTGTCGCGCTGGAAGCCGCGCAAGGTGCACCAGAGCGTGGGAATGGTGCCCGAGAAGCCGCCGATGCCCGCCATGGCGCCGCCGATGCACCCGGCGATGCCATCGGCAATTCGTCCGCCAAAGGTCACCTTTGGCAGGTGTTGCGACATCAGCATGGCAGGACACCACAGCACCAGCAGCACGCCAAGGCAAACCTTGAAAAGCACAAGATCGAGGTGCGGCAACAGCCACACGCCGAAAGGCACACCGACCAGCCCGCCGAGCACGAAGGGCCACAGCACATGCCTGTCGAAAGCGCGGCGCACCGTGACCGCCGCAATCACCTGGCCGGTGAGCGCGCCGAACAGCGAAAGCACGGCGGCCAGTTGCGGCTCCAGGGTCCAGGCCCAGACCGACATCGCCACCAGGCCAAACGCAAAGCCAGAGAGGCCCTGCACAAAGCCCGCCAGCACGGCGCCGGCGATCACATACACATACAAGGCCTGCATGCGGCCGATGATATCGGCGGCATGCGGGCCACCGCCCTGGCGGCCGCCCGGAACGTCAGGCCGAGGCCGGCATCAGCGCCGTGCGGCGCACCTTCGTCACGTTGAAGGCGCTGGCAATCAGCACGCCCTGCACCAGCGCAAGGCCGACGATCACGCTCGTGTACTGGGCATGGTCCATGAGCCGACCGAACACCAGCGGCGCCAGCGCCTGGCCGATGTCCAAGCCCGCATACACCACGCCGTAGACGCGCCCCGTGGCGTTGGGCGGCGTCGAGCGCTTGACCAGCAGGTCGCGCGAAGGCCCGGCCACGCCGGACACGAAACCCATGACGCCGAACAGCACCGGCACCAGCACCGGCGGAAACTGCGCAAAGGCCAACACCAGCGCCACGGCCGCCGCAATGCCGAAGCCGGTGCCCACGATGCGCTCGCAGCGCGAGGGATCGGAAGCGAGAAAGCCGCCCGCCACCATGCCGGCCGCGCTCGCGACCATGTAGACCGTGAGGCAGACCGCCACCAGTGCCACGGGCACGGCGTGCAGATGACCTGCCGCCACCGGCGCGAAGGTCTGCACCACGCTGATCACGACGGCATACAGGAAGAAGAAACCGAAGCACATCCATACGGCCGGAATGCGCAGGAAGTCGAACTCGCCGCCGATGGGTGCGGGCTCGCCGTGGCCGGTGGCTTTTTGCACCGCCTTCACATCGAGCGACAGCACGCTGCGGTAAACCCAGAGCACCAGCAGCACCACAATGGCCAGCGCACCCGCCGACGCCAGCGCCACCCGCCACGAATAGGCCATGGCAATCGGCACCACGAAGGCCGGCGCCAGCGCCCAGCCCAGGCTGCCCGTGATGCCGTGCACGCTGTAGGCATGGCCGAGCCGCGTCGGCGCGACCTTGCGGTTGAAGAGCGTGTAGTCGACCGGATGGAACACACCGTTGCCGATGCCGCCCACGATCGCGCACGCCAGCAGCATCCAGTAGCTCTGCGCCATGGCATAGCCGAAAGCCGCCAGCGCCAGCGCACCCAACCCCACGAAGAGCACCGGGCGCGGACCGAGCTTGTCGACGATGAAGCCCGAGGCCGCCTGCACGATGCACGAAACCACGAAGAACACCGTCAGCACCGCGCCAAGCTCGGTGTAGCTCACGTTGAAGGCGTCCTTCAGCCAGGGGAACAGCGGCGCCAGGATCAGTTGGCTGAAGTGGCTGATGGCATGGGCCAGGCCGACCAGGCCGATCAGCTGGGCATCGCTGCGCAGGTTGGTGGATGGGGTGGCTGTCGGGGAGGAAGAGGAAGACATGGATTGCTACAAAAAAACCAGGCAGGCACCGATGCTATGCCCGCAGGTCGCGGCAGAATGGCGATACAGCGACAACATTTGTCGAAACCATGCCAAGCGCCGTTTCCCCCTCTTTTTCGTCCGATGCCGGGCGCACCCGCACCGCCAAGCCGCGCGGCCCAAACGTGGCGCCGGTCACCAGCGTGGCCTCGCTCACGCCGCACCTCTACGCACCCGACGCCGTGCGGCCGCTGCGCGCCAAAGAACATTTCCTGAGCGCAGACACCTTCGTCGAACTGCACCAGCACCCCTGGCCGCAGCTCACCTTCTCGACCCGCGGCGTGATCCGGCTCAGCACGCAGGACGGCAGCTATATCGTGCCGCCCTCGCGTGCGGTCTGGGTGCCGGCAAACATGCCGCACAGCATCATGCTGATCGAAGATGCCGAGCTGCGCACCGTGTACCTGCATGCCTGGCTCGGCCCGCCATGGGAAAAGTGCGAGGTGCTCGAAATCAGCCCGTTGCTGCGTGCGCTGATGCTCGCGCTCGACACCACGCCCGACGGCCTGCCGCCGACCGACCCGCATGCGCCGCAGCGCGAACGCATGATCGCTCCGCTGCTGGTCGACGAGCTGGAGCGCGCCACACAGATCCGCATCGATGTGCCGCTTCCCACCGACAAGCGGCTGCGCCAGCTCTGCGAAGCGCTGCTGCGCAACCCGGCCGACCGCGCCACGCTGGCCGAGCGCGCCGCCGCCATCGGCGCCAGCGAGCGCACCGTGGCGCGGCTCTTTCGCGACCAGCTCGGCATGAGCTGGCAGCAGTGGCGGCAGCAGGCCGTGATGGCGCACGCGCTGCCGCTGCTGGCGCGCGGCATGGCGGTGAGCCAGGTGGCGGCGGCCAGCGGCTATGCCACCGACAGCGCGTTCTGCGCCATGTTCAAAGCGGCCACCGGGCGCTCGCCGACCTCGTTCCAGCACCGGAAGCGATCCGCCGCACTCGCCTGAATCGCCGGAATCAGGTCGTGCCGTCACGGCGCTCTGGCAAGATCGGCGGGCCGAAGAAACCATCACGGACCATCCCGACCGACCTGCTGACCTGCTCATGGCGCCCATTCCCCGATCGCATCGCCCCCAGACCTGGACCGCAGACATCGGCGAGCGCATCCGCTCCCTGTTCTGGCTCAAGGCGATCGGCACCACGGCCTTTACCTGGCTTTTCTTCATCGGCTACTTCCATCTGCTGCGCAACCCGGCGTACCCGGTCGCGGTGATGCCGCTCACGGCGCTGGACCATCTGATTCCGTTCCAGCCCTACACGCTGGGCGCCTACCTCTCGCTCTGGTTCTACGTCGGCGTTGCGCCCGGGTTGCAACTGGGCTTTCGTGAACTGGTGGTCTACGGGCTGTGGATCGGCGCGCTGTGCCTCACGGGCCTGGGCCTCTTCTATTTCTGGCCCACGCAGATACCGCCGCTCACCATCGACGTATCAGGCTACCCGGGCTTTGCAATGCTGCAGGGCGTGGATGCCGCCGGCAACGCTTGCCCTTCCATGCACGTGGCCGTGGCCATCTTCACGGCCATACGCCTCGCCCACGTGCTGCGCGAGGCGCGCACGCCCGTCTTTCTGCGCCTTGCCAACTGGCTCTGGTTTGCCGCCATTGCCTACTCGACGCTGGCCGTCAAGCAGCACGTGGTGCTCGACGCAGTGGCTGGCGCGTTGCTGGGAACGGCCTTTGCACTCCCCTCTTTGCGCTGGCGGCCAGCGTACCGGAACCGGCCGAATACTTTGGTGGGAGCGGATATCATTGGCCATCACTGACCCACACGCCGAGCGAGGAAGGGGTCGATCCCATGGAGCACCCTGAGGGGTGGCGATCGATCAGCGGCCGGCACACGACAACAGGCATCGCACGATGAGTTCGCTGAAGGAATTGCAGGACCTGATCCACGAGAAATACGGTATCGAACCGTCGAAGCTCGACCCCGACGCATCGATGCGCGAAACCGGCGGACTCGACTCGCTCGCATTGGCCGAGTTCCTGTTTGCCATCGAAGACCACTTCGGCATCACCATGCCCGACGACGACGCGAACATTGACACGCTGGGCGAACTGGCGTTGCTCGTCGACAAGGTCAGGGCCGCGAAGGCAGCGTGAACCACGAGGTCTGTGTCACCGGCCTCGGCGTCATGGCGCCGCACGGCGGCGAGCCCGATGCGCTGTTCCAGGCGCTGCAGGGTGGCCAATCGGCCATCCGCCCGATCTTTCCCGACCTGCCCAAACCGGCCGCCGCGGCCACCGTGGCTTTCGACGAAACACGCTGGTTCACCAAGCTGCAGCTCGCCGGCGTCGACCGGGTCAGCCAGCTCGCGGTAGCGGCCGCCGACCTCGCACTGCAAGATGCGGGCTTCGACCGTGCAGACGCCGATCCCGAGCGCATCGGTGTCTACGCCGGTTGCGGCATGGGCGGCGCCGCGGCGCTCGAGGCGGCCTACCGCGGCGGCACGCGCGTGCCGCCGCTCACCATTCCGGCCTTCATGCCCAACGCACCCGCAGCCCATGTGGCCATGCGCAACGGCGTGCAAGGCCCGGTGCTCACCTATTCGGTCGCCTGCGCCTCGTCGTCGGTGGCCATTGCCGAAGCCGCCAAGGCCATTCAGCGCGGTGAAGTCGACCTGGCCATTGCCGGCGGCAGCGAGGCACTCATCGTGCCGGGCGTGGTGCTGGCGTGGCAGGCCATGCAGACGCTGGCCACCTTCCAGCCCGGCGAAGCGGCCGGCGCGGTGCGGCCGTTCGCGGCCGACCGCACCGGATTCGCTCTCGGCGAAGGGGCCGCGTTCATCGTGCTCGAATCGGCCGAGCGCGCCCGCCGGCGCGGCGCTCGCAGCTATGCCACGCTCGCAGGCTGGGGCCTCAGCAGCGACGCCACGCACCTCACCAAACCCGACGCGCCCGGGCAGGCCCGCGCATTGCGCGCCGCCCTGCGCCAGGCCGGCCTGCACCCGCGCGACGTGGGCTACTGCAACGCGCATGGCACGGCCACGCGCATCGGCGACGTGGTCGAACGCAATGCGCTCGCGGAAGTCTGGGGCGACGATCTCGAGCTGCTGCGCGTCAGCTCGACCAAGGCGCTGCACGGTCACATGCTGGGCGCGGCGGGCGCCATCGAGGCGCTCATCACGGTGCTGGCATTGCACCGCCGCGCACTGCCGCCCAATGCCAACTGCCACGAGATCGATCCGGCCTGCAGCCTGAATCTCGTGACGCAGAACGACACCAGTGCGCCGGCGCTCGAAGCTGCCGTGAGCAACTCCTTCGCCTTCGGCGGCACGAATTCGGTGCTGCTCTTCCGTCGCTCGTGAGTCGCGGTTCCATCGGGGTATGCTGACGATGGAATCCTCATTCACATCTACAGGCGGGAGCACGTCATGCATGTTCGTTCCACACTGATTTCCATCGTGCTGGTCGCAGCCAGCGTCTCGGCCTCGGCCCAGTCCGACCTGCTCGGCAAGCTCAAGGACCAGGCCGGTTCGTCGCTCGGCGAGAACCTCGGCTTCAAGATGCCCGCGATCGGCTCCAGCACGATCGGCAGTGCAGCCGGCGTGCTTCAGTACTGCGTCAAGAACAATTACCTCGGCGGCGATGCGGCCTCGGTGAAAGACAAGCTTCTTGCCAAGGTCACCGGCCAGAAGCAGCAGGAAAAGAACTTCGAAAGCGGCGCAAAGGGTCTGCTGAAAGGCGGCGACGGCAAAACGCTCAACCTCAAGATCCTGTCGTCGAAGATGAAGGAAAAGGCTTGCGACTACGTGCTGAAAAACGCCACGTCGCTGATCTGACAACGCTCCTGCACGTCACCCCGCGCGACGCACCGCGCATGTTGTGCTCTCCCGCTTCCCCGTGCGCCAGTAACGATTCATGAACCCGGCAGCCCCCTCTCCTTCCTTGCGCCAGCGCCTCGCACGCTGGGTTCCCTGCCTCGCATGGCCGCGCCCTTCGGCCGCGCTGCTGCGCAACGAGGCGATGGCGGGCATCACGGTGGCGCTGATGGTCATTCCACAAGGCGTGGCCTACGCGGCGCTCGCGGGCATGCCGCTGGTCACCGGCGTGTATGCGGCGTTGTTCCCGGCGCTCATTGCGGTGATCTTCAGTTCGTCGCAGCGGCTGTCGGTCGGACCCACGGCGCTCACTAGCCTGCTGGTGGGTGCATCGCTTGCGCCGCTGGCGGTGCCCGGCAGCACCGAATGGGTGGCGATGGCGGTGTGGCTCACGCTGATATCGGGCGCCATCCAGATCGTGCTGGGCGCCGGGCGCTTCGGCTGGTTGCTGCGGCTGGTCAACTCGCCGGTGCTCATCGGCTTCACGCAGGGTGCGGCGGTGCTCATCGCGATTTCGCAGCTGCCGGCACTGCTCGGCTTCACAGGACGCACCATTGCCCAGGTGCTGCGGGGCGGTCCGCTGCCCGACATGGTGGCCATTGCCTTCGGGCTCGGCAGCATTGCAGTGCTGTGGCTCGGCAAGCGGCTGGCGCCGCGTTTCCCGACCACGATGGCGCTGGTGGCAGGCGCCGCAGCCATCAGCTGGGCCGTCAACTATGCGCTGCGTGGCGGGGCCGTGGTGGGCAGCCTGCCCTCGGGCCTGCCTTCCTTCTATTGGCCGGGGATGCTGCCGCCGAGCACGCTCGGTGCGCTGGTGCTGCCGGCCCTGATGATCACGCTGGTGAGCTTTCTCGAGACCGCCTCGAGTGCCAAGATCGACAACGCGCGCGCCGGCACGCTCTGGAACGAGAACCAGGACCTCATCGGCCAGGGCCTGGCCAAGCTGGCCTCGGGTTTCTCGGGCGCTTTCCCGACCAGCTCTTCGTTCTCGCGCTCGGCCATCACGCTCTACGCGGGCGCCCAGACCGGGTGGGCCACGCTGTTCAGCGTGGCTGTGGTGGCCGGCGCATTGCTGTGGCTGATGCCGCTGCTCTATCACGTGCCGCAGGCGGTACTGGCGGCGGTGGTGGTCACGGCCATTCTCGGGCTGGTCAAGCCGGCGAGCTTTGCCGCGCTGTGGCGCGTGTCGCGCATCGAGGCGGGCATTGCGTTCGGTACCTTCGTGTTGACGATTGCCACGGCGCCGAGCATTTACTGGGGTGTGCTCGGCGGCCTGCTCGCGAGCATGGCGCACTACATGTACCGCCATTTGCATCCGCGCATCATCGAGGTGGGCCTGCACCCCGACGGCAGCCTGCGCGACCGCCACCTCTGGAAGCTGCCGCCGCTGGCGCCGCATCTCTACGCGCTGCGCATGGATGCCGAGCTCGACTTCGCATCGGCCTCCACGCTCGAGCGCGCGCTCACGATTGCGCTCGCCGAGCGCCCCGAGCTGACCGATGTGTGCCTCTTTGCCCAGCCGATCAATCGCATCGACATCACGGGCGCCGAAGTGTTCGGCTCCATCCGGCGAATGATGGAAGCCAAGGGCGTTCGCCTGCACCTGAGCGGCCTGAAGCTGCCGGCGATGCAGGTGCTCGAACGTGCCGGGCTGCTCTCGCCGGGGCCGATGCTTTTCAGCTACCGCACCGATGCAGAAGCGCTGGCGGCGCTGGCACAGCCCGCCGACGTTCCGCCGCTTGCGCCGGGTCAGCGCGCTGCGACGAAAGGCTCGACCGAAGCCGACTTGATCTCATAGCCGCTCACACCCATGTCCACCGAAGAGTAGCGCGCCGCCTTCAGCAGCCCGCTGACACGCACCGTGTCCATCGCGTGCAGGCCCTTCACGGTATCGGCTGCGATCACGTGCACGATCTGGTTGGCGGGCGGCGGCGGGGTGTGGATGCAGGCGCCGAAGTACGGCACCAGCAGAAACTCGCGAATGCCGCCCTGCGTGTTGTCCAGCGGAACCACAAAGCCCGAGAGCCGCGCGGCCGTGCCATCGAGCGCCACGTTGACCGGTGCGTTGTCCCAGACGGCGCGCATCTCGTCCAGCATTTGAACCGCGCGCGGATCGTTGTCGCGCAGCGACTCCAGGCTGATGTTGCGGTAGCGCTTGGTCGGATCCCAGTTCTTGGGAACCAGCTCTTCCCACTTGAGCTCCTGCACCGGGCCGATGCCAGCCGAGCCCGTGTCGGCGGCCGGGCCGCAACCCGCCAGGGCAAGTGCGCCCAGCGCAAGCAGGAAGGCCGGCAAGGCGCGGCAAAAGAGGGCGGCTCTCATGGCGCCTATTGTGCTTGCGACCCGTGTCCGCCAGCTTAGCGGGGCCTTAACGATGGAGACAAATTGCCCGTGCCCGGCCAGAATCGCGCCACCACGACTCTGAGGAGATCCGCATGGCAGCGACAGGATGGCTGGGACTCACGTCCCTTGGCATTGTTCACACCGCGATCAGCCTGATCGCCGTGATCGCGGGGCTGATCGCCCTGTTCCGCTACAAGGAAATCACGCTGCGCACCGGTCTGGGCCGGGTCTTCGTGTGGACCACCGTGCTCACCTGCCTGACCGGCTTCGGCATCTTCCAGCACGGTGGCTTCGGCAAGCCGCATGCGCTGGGCATCCTGACGCTCGCGGCGCTGGCCGTGGGGGCGGCCGCCGGCCGCGGCGCCTTCTTCGGCCAGGCCGCGCGCTACATCGAAGCCGTGGCGTTCTCGGCGAGCTTCCTGTTCCACTGGATTCCGGCTTTTACCGAAACCCTGACCCGCCTGCCGCTGGGCGCGCCGCTGTTGCCGAACGCAGACGCACCTGAACTCAAGGCGATCACCGCAGTGCTCGGCGTGCTGTATCTGATCGGCGTGACGCTGCAGATTAAGCGACTGCGCGGCGGCAGGCCGGTCAGTCCCGCACCGGTCCGCGCAGGTTCTTGATCTGCGAGCGCTGGCTCTTGCCCTCGAGCCGGCGCTGCTTCGAACCATAGGTGGGTTTGGTGGCGCGCCGCACGCGCGGTGGCGTGGCCACGGTGTCGATCACCACCTGCAGGCGCGCCAGTGCGTCGGCGCGGTTCATTTCCTGCGTGCGGTGCTGCTGCGCCTTCAGCACGAAGACGCCCTCCTGCGTGATGCGGCTGTCACGCAGCGCGAGCAGCCGCTCCTTCACATCGGCGGGCAGTGAACTGGCACGAATGTCGTAGCGAAGGTGCACCGCGCTCGACACCTTGTTGACGTTCTGCCCGCCCGCCCCCTGCGCCCGGATGGCGCTGATCTCGACCTCGTCGGGGTCGATCAGGATGGGTGGGCGGAGCATGAAGGCAAGTGTGCCTTCAAACGCGCTCGGAGACCGCGGCGTGCCTACTCGCTGCGCGCGGGCCGGGCCCGCACGTCGGTCACGTCGCCGGCGGGACGCAGCGAAAGCGGGCTGCGCACCGATTCGCCGCGCGCACGCGCATTGGCCACATCCGCGGCGTTGGGTTCGGTCGGCTGTGCCGCATTGCGAAATCGATCGAAGCCCGAACGTGGGTTGAAACGCCCGCCCATCGAAGCCATCCAGGGCGTCACGGGCTTGCCCGTGATACGCCCCCAGGCGTAGCGCACACCCCACACGGCGGCGAGCAATGTGATCGCGACCGCCAGGCTGGCCGCGAAAACCAGCCCCAGGAGCAAAAGAATGACGCGAAAAATGAAGTTCATCATCCGACTTTAGGCCGCAACGGCCTCCGATGGTTCCCCAGCCTTGGTGAACGAGAACTGGCCGGGGCTGCGGATCGGGTCGGTATTGACTTCGATCGTGTCCTTCGGCCCGAAGCTGCCGTCGAGCAACAGCCTCGAGAGCGGGTTTTCGATGCGCTGCTGGATGGCGCGCTTCAGCGGCCGTGCGCCGAACACCGGGTCGAAGCCGACCTTCGCAATCTCGGCCAGCGCCGCGGGCGACACCTCGAGCCCCAGGTCCATCTTCGCGAGCCGCGCCTTCAGCACCTTGAGCTGGATCGCGGCAATCGATTCGATGTTCTTCGCGTCGAGCGCGTGGAACACGACCGTCTCGTCGATGCGGTTCAGGAACTCGGGGCGGAAGTAGTTCTTCAGCTCGTCCCACACCGCTTCCTTGATCTCTTCGGAAGGCTGGCCCACCATGGCCTGGATGATCGGCGAACCGATGTTGCTGGTCATCACGATCACCGTGTTCTTGAAGTCCACGGTGCGGCCCTGGCCGTCGGTCAGGCGGCCGTCGTCGAGCACCTGCAGCAGCACGTTGAACACGTCCGGATGCGCCTTCTCGACCTCGTCGAGCAGCACCACGCTGTAGGGCTTGCGGCGTACGGCTTCCGTCAGGTAACCGCCCTCCTCGTAGCCCACGTAGCCCGGCGGCGCGCCGATCAGGCGGGCGACCGAATGCTTCTCCATGAATTCGCTCATGTCGATGCGGATCAGGTGGTCTTCGCTGTCGAACATGAAGCCAGCGAGCGCCTTGCACAACTCGGTCTTGCCCACGCCCGTGGGGCCGAGGAACAGGAACGAGCCGGTCGGGCGGTTCGGATCGGAGAGGCCCGAGCGCGAGCGGCGGATGGCATTGGCAACCGCGCCGATGGCTTCGTCCTGCCCCACGACGCGTTCGTGCAGCTTGTCTTCCATGACAAGCAGCTTGTCGCGTTCGCCCTGCATCAGCTTGGCGACCGGAATGCCGGTGGCGCGCGCCACGACCTCGGCAATTTCTTCCGACCCCACCTGCGTGCGCAGCAGCGTGGGCGCGCTCGACTTGCCCTTGTTCGCTTCGCTTTCCTCGGCCTCGCGCAGGCGCTTTTCCAGCGCCGGCAGTTGGCCATATTGCAGCTCGGCGAGTTTGTTGAAGTCGCCCTTGCGCTTCCACTCCTCGATCTCGAACTTGATCTTGTCGATGTCCTCGCGGATCTTCGCGCTGCCTTGCGCCTGCGCCTTCTCGGCCTGCCAGATCTCGTCGTAGTCGGCAATCTCCTTCTGCAGGCGTGCAATCTCGTCCTCGATCAGGCCGAAGCGCTTCTGCGAGGCTTCGTCCTTTTCGCGGCGCACGGCTTCACGCTCGATCTGCAGCTGGATGAGGCGACGGTCCAAGCGGTCCATCACCTCGGGCTTGGAGTCCATCTCGATCTTGATCTTGGCCGCGGCCTCGTCGATCAGGTCGATCGCCTTGTCGGGCAGGAAGCGGTCGGTGATGTAGCGGTCGCTCAGTTCGGCCGCGGCCACGATGGCCGGGTCGGTGATCTGCACGCCGTGGTGCACTTCGTATTTTTCCTGCAGGCCGCGCAGGATGGCGATGGTGGCTTCGACGCTCGGCTCGCCCACGATGATCTTCTGGAAGCGGCGCTCCAGCGCGGCGTCCTTCTCGATGTACTTGCGGTACTCGTCGAGCGTGGTCGCGCCCACGCAGTGCAGCTCGCCGCGCGCGAGGGCGGGCTTGAGCATGTTGCCCGCGTCCATCGCACCTTCGGCCTTGCCGGCGCCCACCATGGTGTGAAGCTCGTCGATGAAGACGATGGTCTGGCCTTCGTCCTTGGCCAGTTCGTTCAACACGGTCTTCAGTCGCTCTTCGAACTCGCCGCGGAACTTGGCGCCGGCCAGCAGCGCAGCCATGTCGAGCGACAACACCCTTTTGCCCTTGAGCGATTCAGGCACCTCGCCCGCGACGATGCGCTGCGCCAGGCCTTCGACGATGGCGGTCTTGCCCACGCCGGGTTCACCGATGAGCACGGGGTTGTTCTTGGTGCGGCGCTGCAGCACCTGGATGGCGCGGCGAATTTCCTCGTCGCGGCCGATGACCGGGTCGAGCTTGCCCAGGCGGGCGCGCTCCGTCAGGTCGAGGCAGTATTTCTTGAGGGCTTCGCGCTGGCCTTCGGCATCGGCGCTGTTCACGCCCTGCCCGCCGCGCACCGCATCGATGGCGGATTCGAGCGACTTGCGGCTGAGGCCGTTCTCCTTGGCGATCCGGCCGATGTCGGACTTGCTGTCGGCCACGGCCAGCAGGAAGAGTTCGCCCGCAATGAACTGGTCGTTGCGCTTGATGGCCTCTTTCTCGGTGGCTTGCAGCAGCTTGCCGAGCTCGGGACCGACCTGCACGATGTCGTGGCCCTGCACCTGCGGCAGCTTCTTGATGGCCGCCTCGGCCGCGTTTGCAAGGCCCTGCACGTTGACGCCGGCGCGTTCCAGCAAGGCGCGCGGGCCGTCCTCCTGGCGCAGCATGGCGACCAGCAGGTGGGCCGGTTCGATGTAGGCGTTGTCGTTGCCGAGGGCGAGCGTCTGGGCATCGCTCAGCGCTTCTTGGAACTTGGTGGTGAGTTTGTCTTGTCGCATGGTGGTATTCCTGCACTCAAAATAGGACTGTTCGGGCGCGATTCAAGGTGTCCGGCGCTTCGGGCACGGCTATTGCACTGTGCCTCGTCATCTTTCGAATGGAGTCGATCATGGTTTTTTCAATGCAGCAGCGCCCTCATCCGGTTCGCCGGGCGCTCGGCGTCGGGCTCTTTCTAGCCGCCATGGGCCTGACAGGTCTTGCGCAGGCGCAAGGCACGCCCATCCGCCTGCTGGTCGGTTTTCCGGCCGGTGCAGGCACGGATGCCATTGCACGCACGCTGGGAGAAAAACTCAAGGACGTATTGGGCATGCCGGTGGTGGTCGAGAACCGCGCCGGTGCAGGCGGCCAGATCGCGGCGCAGGCACTCAAGGCGGCCCCGGCCGACGGCCATACGCTATTCCTCTCGCATGACCACTCGATCTCGATCCTGCCGCAGGTGGTGAAAAACCCTGGCTTCAACCCCGCCACCGACTTCGTGCCCGTGGCCGGCTTCGCCACTTTCGCCAACGTGCTCGCAGTGTCGGGCGGCACGCCGGCCAAGAGCATCGATGAGTACGTGAAGTGGGTTCGCACCCAGCGCGGCGGCAAGGAGACCATCGGCATTCCGGCGCCGGCGTCGATTCCCGAGTTTTTGGTGAAGATGATCTCGGAAAAATACAAGATCGACGTGCAGCCCGCGCCCTACCGCGGCAGCGCGCCCATGACGGCAGACATGCTGGGCAACCAGATCACCGCGGGCATTGCCTCGGTGCCCGACTTCATCGAGAACCACAAGGCAGGCAAGGTGCGCATCGTGGCCTCGATCGGCGCCAAGCGTCAGGCCGTGCTGCCGAACGTGCCGACCTTTACCGAACTGGGCTTCTCGAACCTGGAAGACCTGCCCTACTACGGCATCTTCGCGCCCGTGGGCACGCCGCAGCCGATCATCGACAAGTACGGCGAAGCGCTGCAGAAGGTGCTGGCCATGCCCGACGTGAAGCAGAAGCTGACGACGATGGGCCTCACCGTGGCGTATGAGCCGCAAGGCCAGTTTGCGGGCCGCGTTCGCAGCTATACGCAGACGTGGGAGCGCATCATCCAGTCGAGCGGCTTCAAGCCCCTCTGACCGTTCTTGCTCCCTCTCCCTCTGGGGGAGGATTGGGGTGAGGGCATGTGCCGCCGATGAGGCGCCGTGCTCAACAACGGCCGCTTGCCCTCACCCTGCCCTCTCCCAGAGGGAGAGGGAAAAGATCAGGCGTTGTTGGCGGTGATGCCCCAGCGCGCCAATGCCGCGTCATCGCTGACCCGCGCATCCACCCATCGTGCGCCTTCAGGCGTCTGCTCTTTTTTCCAGAATGGCGCCTGCGTCTTCAGATAGTCCATCAGGAACTCGCAGGCCTCGAAGCTCTGGCCGCGGTGGGCCGACACCACTGCCACCATCATGATCTGGTCGAGCGGCTGCAGCAGGCCCACGCGGTGGATCACGCGTGCAGCCAGGATGTCGAAGCGCTTGTGCGCCTCATCGATCATGGCCTCGATGGCTTTCTCGGTCATACCGGGGTAGTGCTCGAGTTCCATCGAGGCGATGGTGCTTCCGTCGTTGCGGTCCCTCACGGTACCAACAAAACTGCACACCGCGCCCACGCGTTTGTCGCCGGCACGCAACGCGGCGACCTCCTGTCCCAGGTCGAAATCGGCTGTCTGGATCGAAACGCGTGCATCGCTCATGCCGGGATTGTGGCACCGCGCTAGACTTCGGCAATGCCTTGCCACGCCACGCTCTCCACGGTGCTTTCGCACCTCGAAAGCAGCCGCGCGCGCCAGGGCAGCAAAGCCAAAAAACCAAAGCTCGTCTGACCGGAGCCGCGGTTCCGTCGTCGGATGAGCGACGGAACCTGCAAAGGCCTTGGCCCCGATTTGGGTTGCGCGCGCATCGAACGACGGTTCTTTTCCATCGGTCGATTCCTCAAAGGAAGCTCGCGTGCCGCAATCGTCAAACCCCTCCGCCAATCCTGATTTCTCGGGCCTTTGGATTCCTCTTGTCACGCCGTTTCGCAGCGGTGCCGTCGACCACGCCGCGCTGTCGGCATTGACACGCCGGCTCGCCGATGACGGCGTGGCCGGTTTCGTGGTCTGCGCCTCGACGGGCGAAGCCGCCGCGCTCGATGAAGCGGAACAGCTGGCCGCGCTCGACACTGTGCAAGCCGCCGCGGACGGGCTGCCGATCATCATGGGCCTCTCGGGGTACCACTTGGGCAAGACGACGGCCTGGGTACGGCGGCTCGCCGAACGACCCCTCGCGGGGCTGCAGGTGCCCGCGCCGCATTACATCCGGCCCTCGCAGGCCGGTCTGCTCGAGTGGTTCCGCGCCATCGCCGACGCCAGCGCCGCACCGGTGCTGGTCTATGACATTCCCTACCGCACCGGCGCGACCATTGCGCGCGAAACACTGCTGACCCTTGCCGAGCACCCGCGCATTCGAGGCATCAAGGACTGCGGCGGCGACATGGCCAAGACGCGCGCCGTGATTGCGGACGGCAGGCTGCAGGTGCTGTCCGGCGAAGACCACCAGATCTTCAGCACGGTGGCCGAAGGCGGTGTCGGCGCCATTGCAGCGAGCGGCCATGTGCAGACGCGGCGCTTCGTGCAGGTGCTGCGTCTGCTGGCCGAGAACCGGCTTGCGGAAGCGCGCGCCGAATGGCAGCTGCTGCAGCCGTTGATAGAGATGCTGTTTGCCGAACCGAATCCGGCGCCGCTCAAGGCGCTGCTGGCGCACAACGGATCGATGAGCGACGAATTGCGTTCGCCGATGACCCGTGCGTCGGATGCGTTGCGCGACCGGCTGGTAGAACTGAACGCTCGGCTCAGCCGCCCGTAACCGGCGGAAAGAAGGCGACTTCGGCGCCGTCGCGCAGCGCGGCCGCCTCGTCGCTCATGACCTGGTCGAGCGCCATGCGTACGGCCTTGCCTCGTGCAAGCGCCGCGGCGTACGCCCCGCCGCGGGCAATGAGTTCGTCGCGCAAGGCGGCCAGCGTGCCGGCACCGGTTTCGACGGTTTCGCCGCTGGTGGCGAGCGCCTCGCGCACGGAGGCGAAATAACGGATCTGGACCTTCATGTGCTTCCGTGCTTCAGGCCAGCAGCGAGGCCAAGGGGATGAAATTCACGGTGTCGCCAGCCTTGATGGTCCGGCCCGGCGGGTTGTCGACGACGCCGTCGCCCCAGACCATCGACGTCAGCACGCCCGAGCTCTGATTGGCGAACAGGTCGAGCCCACCGGCTGCGTTGCGGCGCCCGCGCAGGAACTCGCGGCGCTTGTCGGCGCGCGGCCACTCGAAGTCGGCGCGCATCTGCACGGGCTCTGGCGCCACGCGTGCGGCACCCTGCAGCGTCAGCAGGAAAGGACGCACGAGCAGCAGAAAGGTCAGGAAGCTGGAGACGGGGTTGCCGGGCAACCCCGTCACGTGGCAGCGGCCCTGCGCGTCCCCGCCGGCTCTTGCGATCGAACCGTAGGCGAAGGGTTTGCCGGGCTTCATGGAAAGCGACCACAGCTGCAATTCGCCGAGCGCCTGCACGGCAGCCTTGATGTGGTCTTCTTCGCCCACCGACACGCCACCCGTGGTGATGATCAGGTCGCTGTTCTCGGCAGCGCCGCGCAGCGCCTCGATGGTGGCTTCGCGCTTGTCGGGCACGATGCCCAGGTCGTTCACCTCGCAACCCAGCCGATGCAGCAAGGCGCGCATGAAGAAGCGGTTGGAGTTGTAGATGGCGCCCGGCTTCATGGCCTCGGGTGCGACTTCTCCGGGCATCACCAGTTCGTCGCCGGTGGACAGCAGGGCCACGCGTGGCCGTCGCGCCACCTGGAGCCGGTCGAAGCCGATGCTCGCAGCGAGCCCAAGCGCGGCGGGCGTCAGGCGCTCGCCGCCGCGCAGCACCACGTCGCCGGATGCCACGTCTTCTCCGGCCCTGCGAATCCATTGGCCGGCAGCGGGGGCGATCTGGATGCGCACCGCGCCGAGCCCGCCTTCCTGCGGCACGGCCTGCGTGTCTTCCTGCATGACGACCGCATCCGCGCCTTCGGGAATCTGCGCGCCGGTGAAGATGCGCGCCGCCGTCCCGGCCACCAGCGGCGTGCCCACGGTCCCGGCGGGGATGCGCTGCGCAACCTGGAGCAAGGCGCCAGGCGCGGTGCAATCGGCCACGCGCACCGCATAGCCATCCATCGAACTGTTGTCCCGGGGCGGCACGGTGAGCGCGGAGACAAGGTCTTGCGCAAGCACCCGGCCGTCCGCATCGAAGGTGGCAACGCTTTCGGCGGGGAGCTTCGGTTGCGCTTTTTCGAGCAGGCTCGCCAGCGCTTCATCGAGCGCCATCAGCGGCGGGCGCGAGGGAGGAGGAGCGGTGTCAGCCATGATGTTCGGGGTTGTATTCGAAGCGGCTTCCGCTGTCGATCAACCACTGCGCGATGCCCTCGATGTCGTCGAGGTCGAACATGGGCAGGCTCGTTGGCGCGGGCAGGCTCGTGGGCGCATCAGTCGCAATGGCGGTCACGAAGGCGTCTTCCAGGTACTGCGACGGCCGCGGCGGCTTGCCGGCTTCGGGCGCGCGCCAGACTTCGATCTTCAGCAGGTCGCTGTGCTTGAAGCCCTCGACCAGCACCCAGTCGACGCCGTCGTGAAGCTCTGCAATGAGGTCGTGCACCGTGAGCTGCGCGGGCTGCTCGAATTCACGGATCAGCGCCAGCCGCTTGTCCGACGCCACGACCACCTCGAAGGCGCCGGCTTCGCGATGGCGATAGGTGTCCTTGCCGGGATGGTCGATGTCGAACTTGTGGTGCGCATGCTTGACCACCGACACGCGCTGGCCGTGGAGCTTGAGCACCGGAATCAGGCGCTCGACCAGCGTGGTCTTGCCTGAACCCGAGTACCCGGAAAAGCCGATCACCTTCATGTCGAATTCCTGTGGCTGCTATCTAGGCAACAGCCGAATGCAAATGTGCAAATGCGGGGCGGCCATTTCGGCGTGCGGCGACAGTCAATCGCAGTTCTGGGCGATGTAGGCCTTCACGGCTTCGACATCGGCCGGAAGCTTCACCACCCGCTTGGGCAGCGCCTCGATGCCTTCGAACCTGGCCGGCCGCGCGGGCTCGTGGCCGAGAGCCTCCACCAGCGTGGCGGCAAACTTGATGGGCAGCGCGGTTTCGAGCACCACCATCGGCACGCCGGGCGTGAGGTGCTCGCGCGCGGCCTTGAGGCCATCGGCCGTGTGCGGATCGACCAAGGTGGCAAAGCGCTTGTCGGTATCGCGAATGGTGGCCAGCCGGTCGGCGTGCGTGCTGCGGCTGCTCTTGAAGCCGAAGCGTTCTGCCGCCTGCTTGAATGCGGGTTCGCCGCTCAGGTCGAAGCGGGCCTGGCGGCCCAAATCGTCGACGAACAGCGAGCGCAGCTTGCCGGCATCGCGGCCCACCAGGTCGAACACGAAGCGCTCGAAATTGCTGGCCTTGCTGATGTCCATCGAAGGGCTCGACGTTTCATGCGTGTCGGCCGCCGCGCGAACGCGGTAGATGCCGGTGCGAAAGAACTCGTCGAGCACGTCGTTCTCGTTGGTGGCCACCACCAGCGTGTGGATGGGCAGGCCCATCATGCGCGCCACGTGGCCCGCGCACACGTTGCCGAAGTTGCCTGACGGCACGGTAAAGCTCACGGGCTTGTCGTTGCTTGCCGTGGCCTGGAAGTAGCCGGCGAAGTAATAGACGACCTGCGCGAGCAGGCGCGCCCAGTTGATCGAGTTGACCGTGCCGATGCGGTACTTGCGCTTGAAGCCCAGGTCGTTCGACACCGCCTTGACGATGTCCTGGCAGTCGTCGAACACGCCGGTGACGGCGATGTTGTGGATATTCTCGTCCTGCAGGCTGAACATCTGGGCCTGCTGGAACGGGCTCATGCGGCCGTCCGGCGAGGTCATGAAGACGCGCACGCCCTTCTTGCCGCGCATGGCGTACTCGGCCGCGCTGCCGGTGTCGCCGCTGGTGGCACCGAGGATGTTGAGCTCGGCGCCGCGGCGGGCCAGTTCGTACTCGAACAGGTTGCCCAGGAGCTGCATCGCCATATCCTTGAAGGCCAGCGTCGGGCCGTTGGACAGAGCCTCGAGGTACACGCCGTCTTCGAGCTCGCGCAGCGGCACGATTTCTTCGCTGCCGAACACCTCGGGCGTGTAGGTCTTGGCGCAGATGGCTTTCAGGTCGGCCGGCGGAATGTCGTCGATGTAGAGCGAGAGAATCTCGAACGCCAGCTCCGCATACGGCAGCTCGCGCCATTTCGCGAGCGTGGCGGTATCGACTTGCGGATAGTGCTCGGGCAGGTAAAGCCCGCCGTCCGGCGCGAGGCCTTCAAGCAGGATTTCGCAGAAACGCTTGCGGTCCGGGTGCCCGCGGGTGCTCAGGTAGTTCACGGTATGTCTCTTGCGCCGCCCTCAGGACAGCTCTTCCTTGCGGATACGCACGATCGGCTGCAACACCGTGGGCAGGGCCTGCAGTTCGGCGAGCACGTCGTTCACGGTGCCTTCGCGCGCGTCGTGCGTGAGGATGATCAGGTCGGTCTGCGTGGAACCTTCTCCGCCCACTTCGTCGGCTTCGCGCTGCAGTACCGCGTCGATGCTGATGCCCGCGGTGGCGAGCAGGCCCGTTACCTTGGCGAGCACGCCGGCCTGGTCGGCCACGCGCAGGCGCAGGTAGTAGCTGGTGACCACCTCGGTCATCGGCAGCACCTTCAGGTCGCTCATCGCATCGGGGTGGAAGGCCAGGTGCGGCACGCGGTGCGCGGCGTCGGCCGTGTGCAGGCGCGTGATGTCGACGAGGTCGGCAATCACCGCGCTGGCGGTCGGCTCGCTGCCCGCGCCCTTGCCGTAGTACAGCGTGGTGCCCACGGCATCGCCATGCACCACCACGGCGTTCATGGCGCCCTCGACGTTCGCAAGCAGCCGCTTCGACGGCACGAGCGACGGATGCACGCGCAACTCGATGCCCTGCGCGGTGCGCTTGGTGATGCCAAGCAGCTTGATGCGGTAGCCGAGCTGTTCCGCGTACTTGATGTCTTGCGCGGCCAGCTTGGTGATGCCTTCGATATGCGCCTTGTCGAACTGCACCGGAATGCCGAACGCGATGGCGCTCATCAGCGTGACCTTGTGGCCGGCGTCGACGCCTTCGATGTCGAAGGTGGGGTCGGCTTCGGCGTAGCCCAGGCGCTGCGCCTCCTTGAGCACGGTGGCGAAATCCAGCCCCTTGTCGCGCATCTCCGAAAGGATGAAATTGGTGGTGCCGTTGATGATGCCGGCCAGCCACTGGATGCTGTTGGCCGTGAGGCCTTCGCGCAGCGCCTTGATGATCGGGATGCCGCCGGCCACCGCGGCCTCGAAGGCCACCATCACGCCCTTGGCGTGCGCGGCCGCGAAGATTTCGGTGCCGTGCACCGCAAGCAGCGCCTTGTTGGCCGTGACCACGTGCTTGCCGGCCGCAATGGCCTCGAGCACGAGTTGCTTCGCAATGCCGTAGCCGCCGATCAGCTCGATGACGATGTCGATGTCCGGGTTGGCAATGACGTCGCGCGCATCGGCGACGACCTGCACGCCCTCGCCCGCCACTTCGCGCGCACGCGCCTGGTCGAGGTCGGCCACCATCGTGATCTCGATGCCCCGGCCCGCACGTCGCTTGATTTCTTCCTGATTGCGCAGCAGCACCTTGAAGGTGCCGCTACCGACCGTGCCTGCACCGAGCAGGCCTACTTGAATGGGTTTCATTGGAGATTCGCGTTGAGGGTTCGTATCAGTCGGTCTTGCTGCGCAGGCGGTACAGCTCCAGGAATTTGGCAATGCGATGGATCGCTTCGCGCAGGTCGTCCTCATGAGGCAGGAACACGATGCGGAAGTGGTCCGGCGTCGCCCAGTTGAAGCCCGTGCCCTGCACCAGCATGACCTTGGTTTCTCTCAGCAGTTCGAGAAAGAACTGCCGGTCGTCCTCGATGGGATAGATCTTCGGATCGAGCTTGGGGAACATGTAGAGCGCAGCGCTGGGCTTGACGCAGCTCACGCCTGGAATGGCGGTGATCAGTTCATAGGCCAGGTCACGCTGGCGCCGCAGCCGGCCGCCGTCGCCCACCAGGTCGTTGATGCTCTGGTAGCCGCCGAGAGCGGTCTGGATGGCCCATTGCCCGGGCACGTTGGCGCACAGGCGCATGTTCGAGAGCATGTTCAGGCCCTCGATGTAGTCCTGCGCGCGCTTCTTGTCACCAGACACCACGAGCCAGCCCGCGCGATAGCCGCACGAACGGTAGCTCTTGGAAAGCGAATTGAAGGTGAGCGTGAGCACATCGGTCGAAAGGCTCGCGATGGCGGTGTGCTTGACGTGGTCGTACAGCACCTTGTCATAGACCTCGTCCGCGAAGATCACCAGGTCGTGTTCGCGCGCAATGGCCACGATGCTCTTGAGCAGCTCGTCGGAATAGAGCGCGCCGGTCGGGTTGTTCGGGTTGATCACCACGATGCCCTTGGTGCGTGGCGTGATCTTGGCGCGGATGTCGTCCAGGTCGGGCATCCACCCGTTGGCCTCGTCGCAGAGGTAATGCACCGGCGTGCCGCCCGACAGGCTCGATGCGGCCGTCCAAAGGGGGTAATCGGGCGCCGGCAGCAGCATCTCGTCGCCGTCGTTCAGCAGCGCATTGGTCGCCATGGCGATCAGCTCGCTGGCGCCGTTGCCCAGGTAGATGTCGTCGAGCGTGACGCCCGCAATGCCCTGCTTCTGCGTTTCGTGCATCACGGCCTTGCGGGCCGCGAAGATGCCCTTGCTGTCCGAATAACCCGCCGAGGCCGGCAGATTGCGGATCATGTCCTGCTGCACTTCCTCGGGCGCATCGAACCCGAACACGGCCAGGTTGCCGATGTTGAGCTTGATGATCTTCTGGCCCTCTTCCTCCATCTGCTTCGCGGCGTCCATGATGGGGCCGCGGATGTCGTAGAGCACATTGGCCAGCTTGGCCGATTTCTTGAACTGCTTCAAAGGGCCCTCCCGGGCGCGGGTTACTCGATGTCGAAAGGCCCTTGGAGGCCTCGTGTCACTGGGGAAAACCTATAATTTGACCACAGTTCCCAGTGCCCCGATGAAGCTCCAGCCCGACAAATCCGACGCCCAGTCCCTTACCGCACACGGCCCCGGGTGGGTCGCGATCAACAACGAGAAGGTCGAGGGCAGCGTGGTGGTCGGCTCCCGCGGCGAGCGCTTCGAATGGAATTGCAGCCGCTTCGACCAGCTTGGGCCCGAACATTTCGCCCAATTGGCGTCGCTTGGCGCGGAATTGGTCATTTTCGGAAGCGGATCCCGCATCCGGTTTCCGCAGGCCGCGTGGCTCCAGCCGCTGATGGCGAAGCGCACCGGCGTGGAGACCATGGACACCCCCGCTGCCTGCCGCACCTACAACATCCTGGCCGGCGAAGGCCGCCATGTAATCGCCGCCCTGCTGGTCGAACCGCCCCAGGATGGCTGAGGGGGAGCTTTTCGGGGTAAAATACCGGGTTGCGAACAGGCCAGCTGCCCTCAGTTAGCAACGACCAATCCTCCATCCGTCGAGTGTGCCCCAAAGCGCTCGACCAAATGGAAACCAACGGAGAAAACAAGTTTCATGGCGATCGTTGTCAACAAACCCATTCCTGAATTCGACGCCAACGCCACGGGCGGCTTGAAAGTCTCGAATACCTCGCATCTCGGCCACGTGCTGGTCATGTATTTTTACCCGAAAGATAACACTCCGGGTTGCACGACCGAAGCCATGCAGTTTCGCGACCGCTACAAAGACTTCGAAAAAGCCGGTGCCACCGTGTTCGGCGTGTCCCGCGACAACATGAAGTCGCACGACGAGTTCAAGGCCAAGCTCGAACTCCCGTTCGAACTCATCGCGGACACCGAAGAAAAAATGTGCCACATGTTCGGCGTGGTCAAGAACAAGATCATGTACGGCAAGAAGGTCAAGGGCATCGAGCGCAGCACCTTCCTGATCGGCGCCGACGGCATCCTCAAGGCCGAATGGCGCGGACTCAAGGTCCCCGGCCATGTCGACGACGTGCTCAAGGCCGTCAAGGCGCTCAAGAAGGCAGCCTGACGGTTACAAGAAGCGCGTTCTGTGCGCTTTTGCATCATCGCGTGGGGAATGCCCAACGAACAATGCAAAGAGCACGAGACGTGTCACCGCCGGTGTGCATAATGGCCTCATGCCGTTGAGCTCCACGACCGCATCCCCCGAACAAAGCCGCCTTGGTCTACAGGCGGCTTTTTCGTTTTCTGGTTTCCACTTCCTGCGAGCGACCTGACATATGCCATTGCCCCCCGCCCCCACGAAACGCGCCGCATTGCTCTCGCCGGATGCGCACGATGCACCCGCCCGCTCCTCGCACAGGGGAACGCGCCGTTCGGGCGAATCGCGCACCGATTCGGCTTCAACAAGCGGCTCCCAGCCATTGGAACTGTTCGACCGAAATGAGGCCGACGCGGTCGGCGGCGGCACCGAGGTAGCCCCCGCGACCCGCGGCAGGTCCAAAACCGCGCCCTCCCGCGGTCAGGAGCGCAATCAGGAACGCAGCCAGGAGCACAGGCCCGCTGCCCGCAGCGAGCCCGAGGCCCCGCCGCCCGCCTATGTGCCGGCACCGTCGCAAGTCGCGGCTCCGCAAGCTCCGGCGCGAACCAAGCGCGCCAAGTCCAATGGCCCGGCCAAGCTGTTCGTGCTCGACACGAATGTGCTTCTGCACGATCCGATGTGCCTGTTCCGCTTCGAGGAACACGACATCTTCCTGCCGATGATCGTGCTGGAGGAACTGGACGGCCACAAGAAGGGCACCACCGAAGTGGCGCGCAACGGCCGCCAAACCAGCCGCACGCTCGATGCCTTGGCGGCGGCGCAGGACGCCGACATTGCCAAGGGCCTGAAGCTCGACACCACGGGCCACCGCGAAGCCGGCGGCAAACTGTTCTTCCAGACCGCACCGCTCGACTATTCGCTGCCGATCAGCCTGCCCCAGGGCAAGGCGGACAACCAGATCCTCGGCGTGGTTCAGGCATTGCGCGATCTCTACGCCAAGGACCAGCCCGGCCGGCCGAAGCAAGAGGTGGTGCTGGTGTCGAAAGACATCAACATGCGCGTCAAGGCACGCGCCCTCGGCCTGGCCGCCGACGACTACCAGAACGACAAGACCCTGGAAGACGGCGACCTGCTCTATGCGGGCTCGCTCGCGCTGCCGCCCGATTTCTGGACGCGCCAAAGCAAGACCGTCGAGAGCTGGCAAAGCGGCAGCAACACCTTCTACCGCGTCAGCGGTCCGCTGGTGCCCAACCTGTACATCAACCAGTTCGTCTACTTCGAAGCGCCGGGCGAGCCGAGCATGTACGCGCGCGTGACCGAAATCCGCGACAAGACCGCAGTCTTCAAGACCCTGAAGGACTACAGCTCGGGCAAGAACGCGGTATGGGGCGTGAACACGCGCAATCGCGAGCAGAACTTCGCGATGAACCTGCTGATGGACCCCGAAGTCGATTTCGTCACGCTCACCGGCACCGCAGGTACCGGCAAGACGCTGATGGCGCTGGCCTCGGGCCTGACGCAGGTGCTGGACGACCGCCGCTACACCGAGATCATCATGACCCGTGCTACGGTGAGCGTGGGTGAGGACATCGGGTTCCTGCCGGGCACCGAGGAAGAAAAAATGGGCCCCTGGATGGGCGCGCTCGATGACAACCTCGAGTTCCTGGCCAAGGGCGACGGCGGCGGCGCGGGCGAATGGGGCCGCGCGGCCACCAACGAGCTGATCCGCAGTCGCATCAAGGTCAAGAGCATGAACTTCATGCGCGGCCGCACCTTCCTGAACAAGTACGTGATCATCGACGAAGCGCAGAACCTGACGCCCAAGCAGATGAAGACGCTGATCACCCGGGCCGGTCCGGGCACCAAGATCATCTGCATGGGCAATCTCGCGCAGATCGATACGCCCTACCTCACGGAAGGCTCCTCGGGGCTTACTTTCGCGGTCGACAAGTTCAAGGGCTGGCCGCACGGCGGCCACATCACGCTGGCGCGCGGCGAGCGTTCGCGGCTGGCCGACTTCGCGAGCGACGTGCTCTAAGCCGCCTATTCACGGCCCGCGGCCGATCGAGCCCGCGCATGCTCCCACGAGCATCGCGGGCTTTTTTTCGCCCGTGATGACAGGCTCCTGACAAGACGTTGTCAGGAGCCGGTCCGCACCATCGAGGCTCCTTCCAACGCAAAAACGAAAGAGAGCACTTCATGCAAAACGTCATCAGCTGGTTCGAGATTCCCGTCGCCGACATCGACCGCGCCCAGGCCTTCTACGAAACCGTGCTTGGCCGCAAGCTGCGCCGCCAAGACTTCGGCGGCGAAACGCTGGCCGTTTTTCCCTACGACAATCCCGCCACGGGCGGCGCCCTGCAGGCCGGCGCCAACGCCAACCCCAGCGCACGCGCGGGCAGCGGCATCCGCATCTATCTGGACTGCATGCCGAGCATCGATGCGGTGCTCTCCCGCATCGAGGCGGCAGGCGGCCAGATCGTCGCCCCGAAGTCCGCGCTGCCCGAAGGCATGGGTTTCATCGCCCATCTGCGCGACACCGAAGGCAACGAGGTCGGCCTTCACGCACTGGCCTGACCGACAAAGCTGTAGAACCTCGTACCGGGCCCCGAACATTGCATATGCAGGAGAAGAACCAGATGGAACCCGTCCGCCAGCACCATGGCGCTTTCCAGGTTGCAGGCCTCACGGCCCGCACCACCAACCGCGAAGAGAACGATCCGGCAACGGCGCGCATCGGTGCACTGTGGAATCGCTTCTTCGGAGAAGAGACCTACCAGGCGACGCCGCATCGCACAGGCGACGCCCGCATCTTCGGTGTCTACTCCGGCTACGAATCGGACGCCCATGGCGCGTTCGACGTGACTGTGGGCGTGGCCGTCTCGGATGCGACGGGCGAAGCGAGAGCCATCGAGGCCGGCGACTATCTCGTCTTTGCGGGCCAAGGCGAAATGCCGCAGATGGTGATCGCCACCTGGCAGCGCATCTGGCAGTATTTCGAGGCGCACCCGACAATCACGCGCCGCTACCGCAGCGATTTCGAAGCCTACGAGGGGCCGGACAAAGTGACGATCCATATCGGAGTTTCATGAGCACCAAGAAGAGCTGGCGCGACAGGCTCGCCGGCTACCCTCACCTGCCCAACGTGAAGGAGATCCCGCTGCCCATGCGCAAGCGGCATGGCGAGGGCACCATTGCCACGCCTTCGCCGCGCGAGATCGAAGAAGCGATGCGCGGCGTTCCCGAGGGCCGGCTCGCCACAGTGTTCGGCATCGGCGAGGACATTGCCGTGCGCCACCACGCCACCATCGGCCGCACCGTGACCACGGCGATCTTTGCGCACATGGTTGCGCATGCGGCCGAAGAAGCCGTCCAGCCGGATGCCAGGACGCCCTACTGGCGCACGCTCAAGAGCGGCGGCGAGCTCAATGCCAAGTACCCCGGCGGCATCGAGGCGCAAATGACCAAGCTCGAAGCCGAAGGCCACACGGTCGTGCAGCGCGGCAAGCGCTACTTCGTCGAAGACTTCGCGAAGAAGCCGGCCCGGACACACTGATGCGCCGCGCCGACCGCCTGTTCCAGCTCGTACAGCTCATCCGCGGGCGCCGGCTCACCACGGCCGCCTTCCTGGCGCAGCGCCTGGAAGTGTCGGAACGCACCGTATACCGCGACGTGGCCGATCTGCAGCATCAGGGCGTGCCGATCGAGGGCGAAGCCGGCGTGGGCTACAGGCTGGGGGCTGGTTTCGAGCTGCCGCCGCTGATGTTCACGCAGGAGGAGGCTTCGGCGCTCGTGGCCGCGGCCCGGCTCGCGCAGAGCTGGGTCGACCCGGCGCTGGCGCGCAACATCGAAACAGGGCTGGGCAAGATTCTCTCGGTGCTGCCGGCGGCGGCCCGCGTCTCGGCGGAAGCGCTGGCGCTCTACGCTCCCGCACTGGGCCTGGACGACACCATCCGCGCAAGGCTGCAGATCTTGCGCGAGGCCGTGGAAGCGCATCAGAAGCTGCGCCTCAGCTATCGCGATGTATCAGGCGATGCCAGCGAACGCACCGTGCGCCCGCTCGGCTGCTTCTATTGGGGCAAGGTCTGGACACTTTCGACCTGGTGCGAACTGCGCAACGACTTTCGCGGTTTTCGCCTCGACCGCATGGATGCGGTCGATGTGCTGCCGGAGCGTTTTCGCGACGAAGCGGGCAAGACGCTGGCGGACATGACGCGCCAGCTGAAGGCGCGGGCCGCGGCCGAATGCAAAACTGCAGAAACAGCAACAGCCCCAATGAATCCGCAACGTCAGTAGTCGTCGCCGCTGCCGTAGCTGGCCATATTCTCGAACTTGGTGAGCGGCTTGAGGAAGGTCAGCTTGACGGTACCCGTGGGTCCGTTCCGGTGCTTGCTGATGATCACCTCGGCCACGCCCGGCTCCTTGCTGTTCTTGTCGTAGTAGTCGTCGCGGTAAATGAACATGATGATGTCCGCGTCCTGCTCGATGGCGCCGGATTCGCGCAGGTCGCTCATCATGGGGCGCTTGTCGGTACGGCTTTCAACGCCGCGGCTCAGCTGCGACAGCGCAATCACGGGGCACTTGAGCTCCTTGGCGAGCATCTTCAGGCCGCGCGAAATTTCGCCCACGGCCGTTGCGCGGTTCTCGTCGTTCATGCTGGTCGACACGCTCATGAGCTGGAGGTAGTCGACCACGATGAGGCCCAGCCGCCCGTACTGGCGCGCCAGGCGGCGCGCGTTGGCACGCAGCTCGCTGGTGGTGAGGCCCGGGGTCTCGTCGATGTGCAGCGACACGTTGCGCAGCTTCTCGATCGCTTCGGTCAGGCGCGGCCACTCTTCGTCGCTGAGCTTGCCGGTCCGCAGGTGCCCCTGATCGATGCGCCCGATCGAGCCGACGATACGCACCGCCAGCTGCGAAGCACCCATTTCCATCGAGAAAACCGCCACCGGCAGTCCTTCGTTGAGGGCCACGTGCTCCGCGATGTTGATGGCCAGCGAGGTCTTGCCCATGGAAGGCCGCGCGGCCAGCACGATCATGTCGCCCGGCTGCAGGCCCGAGGTCATCTTGTCGAACTCGTAGAAGCCGGTGCGAACGCCGGTGATGTCGTTCGGGTTCTCCGCCATCTCGGTCACGCGA
This sequence comes from Variovorax paradoxus, assembly GCF_040544635.1. Lineage (GTDB taxonomy): Bacteria > Pseudomonadota > Gammaproteobacteria > Burkholderiales > Burkholderiaceae_C > Variovorax > Variovorax paradoxus_R. The sequence continues at coordinate 143,659 of NZ_JBEPKJ010000005.1, read as the reverse complement.
TCGAGCAGTTCGACCACCAGGGCATCCATGCTCTGGAAGCCCTGCTTCATCCGCGTGCCTTCTTCGCCGATGTTGAAGATCTTCTGTTCGGCCTCGTCCAGGATCTTGTCGACCGACTTGCCCTGCGTATTGAAGGCGTTGGTCGCGATCTCGTCGCTCGCGGACACCAGCTTTCGCAAAATGGAGCGCTCGCGCACGATCTCCGCGTAGCGGCGGATGTTGCTCGCGCTCGGTACATATTGCGCGAGCGAGTTCAGGTAGACCAGCCCGCCGATTTCGTCGGCCTTGCCAAGGCCCTGCAGCTGCTCGTAAACGGTGATGACGTCGGCCGGCTTGCTGGCATTGATCAACCCGCCGATGGCCGCGTAGATCAGCTTGTGCTCGTGGCGGTAGAAGTCGCCGTCGACCAGCAGGTCACCCATGCGGTCCCATGCGCCGTTGTCGAGCAACAGGCCGCCGAGCACGCTCGATTCGGCCTCGATCGAGTGAGGCGGAATGCGAAGTTGGGCGACTTGGCGATCGGCCGACGGGTCATTGTCGGCATAGGAGAAAACGGCGGACATGGACTTCCCTTGCAACCCTGCATGCTAAGCCGCTCACAGCGTTGCGCGTGTGGACAAGGTTGTGAATAAACGGTGATCTTCCGGTGCAAGGCACTGGAAAACTCAATGGCGCAAAAAAGAAAAGCCGCCCGGAGGCGGCTTTTGCGGCAGCGCACAAGGCGCCGCAATGACGATCAGGCGGTTTCGCCGTAGACCGTCACGGTGATGTCGACCACCACGTCGGTGTGCAAAGCAACGCTCACCGTGCTGTCGCCGACGACCTTGATCGGGCCGTTGGGCAGGCGCACCTGCGACTTGACAACCTTGTAGCCCTGCTTGCCGAGCTCTTCGGCGATGTCGCCGTTGGTGACCGAGCCGAACAGACGGCCGTCGACGCCGGCCTTTTGGGTCAGCTTGACAGTCGTGCCGCCGAGCTTCTCGCCCTGGGCTTGCATTTCAGCCAGCTTGGCGGCCGCAGCCTTCTCGAGTTCGACGCGCTTGGCTTCGAATTCGGCCTTGTTGGCAGCGGTGGCGCGGCGGGCGCGGCCCGAGGGGATCAGGAAGTTGCGTGCATAGCCGTCCTTGACCTTGACGATATCGCCCAGGCCGCCGACGTTGAGAACCTTGTCCAGAAGAATGATTTGCATGGTGCTTGCTCCTTAGACGCGGTGCTGGTCGCTGTACGGCACCATCGCGAGGAAGCGTGCGCGCTTGATCGCGGTGTTGAGCTGGCGCTGGTAGATCGCGCGCGTGCCGGTCAGGCGTGCGGGGATGATCTTGCCGTTTTCGCTGATGAAGTCACGCAGCGTGTCGATGTCCTTGTAGTCGATTTCCTCGACGCCAGCGACGGTAAAGCGGCAGAAGCGCTTGCGCTTGAACAGCAGCGACTGGGTGTTGCGCTTCGGGCGCTTGTCTTTGTTGAATTTCTTGAACGTGGCCATTTGGGGACCTCTTGTCGAAAATTAATTTTGCTGAAAATCCTGAATGTGCAGGACCGGATGCTTGCCGTTGCCCGGTGTCGCGAGAAACCCCTGAAAACGCCAGAGACTTCCCATCGACTGCGTTGCGAGCCGTTCGGCGATGGCGCCGAAGGCAACGGCCTTGAGGGCCGTTTTCACCTGCCTGGCTTTTCCTGCCTCATGGAGCGTCGACTCGTGTTCGAGCTTCAGATCGATGGCGGGAAGGCCGGCCGGCGTGTATCGCAAGGCTCCGAGTTCGGCAACGGAGGCTGTCAGCAGAAGCTGATTGACCCCGGTTGCCGCAGCAGCGGCAGCGGTCACGCCGCTATCAGCTGTTGTTGGCGGCGTACTCGGCCTGCTGGGCCTTGCGCGCTTCTTCGCGCTCGACCGTCTTCATCATCGACGAAGGACCGGTTTCGGCCTTCTTCTTCTGAACGGTGAGGTGGCGCAGCACGGCGTCGTTGAACTTGAACGCGTGTTCGAGTTCGCCCATCACGGTTTGCTCGGCTTCAATGTTGACGCACAGGTAATGCGCCTTGTTGAGCTTGTTGATCTGGTAAGCCAACTGACGGCGGCCCCAGTCTTCAACGCGGTGGACTTTGCCGCCGCCGGCCGTGATCAGGCCCTTGTAGCGCTCCAGCATGGCCGGAACTTGTTCGCTCTGATCCGGGTGGATCAGCAAAATGATTTCGTAGTGACGCATGGCACTCCTTGTGGATTCTTCCGTGGAAGAGGAAAAGCCACCTGCAGCGTCGGGCGCAGTGTGGCAAGGCAAAGCCGGCTATTGTAGCACTATAGGCGCGGCGTTGGTCCAGGCTCAGTCGTTCAAGGCCTTGTCCAGGGCGGCCGCCTTCTCGGCGCCGACCGCGGCGCGTATCTTGGGTGCCAGCGCCACGAGATCTTCGTAGCTCGTCGTGCCTTCCACCTGCAGATTGAGCCGGAAACCCATCAGCCCGAGGGCACCGGTCAACTGGGTGGCAATCGGATAGGCGTCCTTGTAGCGCTGCTGCTTGCTGCGGCCGGCAGCCGGCGCGGGTTCTGCCGGCCTTGGCTTTGCGGCCTCGGGCGCCTTGCCTCCGGCAGAGGGTTCGGGTGACCTCGGTAGCGCCGTCTTGCCTGCGGCGGCGGGCTCGGGCGCCTTGGGTGCAGCCGCTTTGACTCCCCCTACCGGCTGGAGCAGCCCCAAATCGACCATCTGGTCGATCTCTTCGCGCGCAATGCCGTTTCCCGCGGCAAGCACCTCATCGACCGAGCGCTTGCCGTCGAAGAGGATGAAAGCCGTCCGCTGGCGCGGCGAAAGCGGTACCGAGCGGTCTTTGAAAACCTGTTGTCCGGCTTCTGTCTTGACAAGAATCATGATGGTTTCTTCCGCGATATACCGCCGGTTGGCGACGAACGCTTTTTTCGCCATGCGAAACCCGCAAGCGGCTTGCCGCCTTGCGAGGTTCACAAGTCCGACATTAGGAACACATTTTGATTCATTTGTGCAGCACAGAAGCGGGAATTTCCCCAATGGGAGTTCCCGCAGTCTGTCGCGTGGCGGGTACGAGCCCCCGCTCTCCCCGCCTGTCAGCGCTTGGCGAGTTGCTGCCAGGTGTCGATCACGCTGTCCGGGTTGAGGGAAATCGACTCGATCCCCTGTTCCGCCAGCCAAAGCGCGAAATCCGGATGGTCGCTGGGGCCCTGGCCGCAGATGCCGACGTACTTGCCTTCGGCCTTGCAGGCCTTGATGACGCGGCTCAGCAGGGCCTTGACGGCCGGGTCGCGCTCGTCGAAGTCGGCGGCCAGCAACTCGAGCCCCGAATCGCGGTCCAGGCCGAGCGTGAGCTGAGTCAGGTCGTTCGAGCCGATCGAGAAACCGTCGAAGAACTTCAGGAACTCCTCGGGCAGGATCGCATTGCTCGGCACCTCGCACATCATGATCAGCTTGAGTTCGTTTTCGCCGCGCTTCAGGCCGTGCTCGCCGAGCAGCGTGGTCACGCGCTCGGCCTGGCCCAGCGTGCGCACGAAGGGCACCATGATCTGCACGTTGACCAGGCCCATCTCGTTGCGCACGCGCTTCAGCGCCTCGCATTCCATGGCAAAAGCCTCGCCGAAATCCTTGCTCAGGTAGCGGGCGGCGCCGCGGAAGCCGAGCATCGGGTTTTCTTCTTCCGGCTCGTAGCGGCTGCCGCCGATGAGCTTGCGGTACTCGTTCGACTTGAAGTCCGAGAGGCGCACGATGACCTGCTTGGGCCAGAAGGCCGCTGCAATGGTCGCGATGCCTTCGGCCACCTTGTCGACATAGAACGCGCGCGGCGAGGCATGGCCGCGGGCCACCGACTCGACGGCCTTCTTCAGGTCGTTGTCGACGTTCGGGTAGTCGAGGATCGCCTTCGGGTGCACGCCGATGTTGTTGTTGATGATGAACTCGAGCCGCGCCAGGCCCACGCCGTGGTTCGGCAGCTGCGCGAAGTCGAAAGCCAGCTGGGGGTTGCCGACGTTCATCATGAGCTTGATGTCGATCTCGGGCATCACGCCGCGCTGCACTTCGGTCACCTCGGTCTCGAGCAGGCCGTCGTAGATGAAGCCGGTGTCGCCCTCGGCGCAGCTCACGGTCACCAGCGTGCCTTCCTTCAGCAGGTCGGTGGCGTCGCCGCAGCCCACCACGGCCGGAATGCCGAGTTCGCGCGCAATGATGGCCGCGTGGCAGGTGCGCCCGCCGCGGTTGGTGACGATGGCGGCGGCGCGCTTCATCACCGGTTCCCAGTTGGGGTCGGTCATGTCGGTGACGAGCACGTCGCCGGCCTGCACCTTGTCCATCTCGCTGATGTTGTGCACGAGCCGCACGGGGCCGGTGCCGATCTTCTGGCCGATGGCACGGCCTTCGGCCAGCACGGCGCCCTTGCCCAGCAGCTTGTAGCGCTGCTCGGCCTTGCCCTGCTGCTGGCTCTTCACCGTCTCGGGGCGCGCCTGCAGGATGTAGAGCTGGCCGTCGGTGCCGTCCTTGCCCCACTCGATGTCCATCGGGCGGCCGTAGTGTTCTTCGATCACCAGCGCGTATTTGGCAAGCAGTTCGACATCGGCGTCGCTCAGCGAATAGCGGTTGCGCTGTTCGGCCTTGACGTCGGTGGTCTTCACCAGCTTGCCGGTGGCCTTCTTTTCTTCAGGCGTCGCGAACTCCATCTGGATTAGCTTCGAACCCAGGTTGCGGCGGATCACCGCGCGCTTGCCGGCACGCAGCGTGGGCTTGTGCACGTAGAACTCGTCAGGGTTCACGGCGCCTTGCACCACCGTTTCGCCCAGCCCATAGCTGGAGGTGATGAACACCACGTCTTCGAAGCCCGACTCGGTGTCGATGGTGAACATCACGCCGGCGGCGCCGAGGTCGGAACGGACCATGCGCTGCACACCGGCCGAAAGCGCGACCACGTCGTGCGCAAAGCCCTTGTGCACGCGATAGCTGATCGCGCGGTCGTTGTAGAGGGAGGCGAACACCTCCTTCATCTTGTGCAGCACGTCGTCGATCCCGACCACGTTGAGGAAGGTCTCCTGCTGGCCGGCAAAAGAAGCATCCGGCAAGTCTTCGGCCGTGGCCGAGGAACGCACGGCAAAAGAGGCGGCGGGGTTGCCGGCGCTCAGTTTCGCGAAGGCGTCGGCAATGGCTTTCTGCAGATCGGCGGGGAAAGGCTGGGCCTCGACCATCGCGCGGATTTCGGCACCGGCCACGGCCAGCGCCCGCACGTCTTCGGTGTCCAAGGCGGCGAGCCGCTTGCTGATCTTGTCGGCCAGTCCGTCGTGGGCCAGAAACTGGCGAAACGCGTGCGCCGTGGTTGCAAAACCCGTGGGCACCCGCACGCCCTGGGGCAGTTGCGAGATCATTTCGCCGAGGCTGGCGTTCTTGCCGCCGACCGACTCGACGTCGGTCATCCTCAGGTTTTCAAACGGTACGACCAGGGCGGTCGCGTCGAAAAGTGCAGACATGGGAAAGCTCCAGAAGTTGAAACCGGTGCTGCATGCAGACGGCGCGGCACGATCGTTGTCGTTGCTTTGGGTGCGGGCGCGGTGTGCATGGAAAGAATTGGAGGTGGGAAAGCGGATTCCCGATAATGGCCCGAATTGTAGGCGTGGCAAGGTCGCGCGCGCCGCAGGACAAGGCCGCAAGAGCTACACCATGCACACACGCACTGTTTTCTTCATTTCAGACGGCACCGGCATCACCGCCGAAACCTTTGGTAACGCCGTGCTCGCCCAGTTCGAGATGAAGCCGCGCCATGTTCGGCTGCCTTTTACCGACACGGTCGACAAGGCGCACCAGGCGGTACGGCAGATCAACCACACGGCCGAGCTGGAAGGCGTGCGCCCCATCGTCTTCACGACGCTGGCGAACATGGAGGTGCTCGAAGTCATAGAGACTGGCTGCAAGGGCATGCTGCTCGACATGTTTGGCACCTTCGTGCGGCCGCTGGAAATCGAGCTGGCCGTGAAGTCGAACCACCGCATCGGCCGCTTCAGCGACGTCAGCAAGAGCAAGGAATACGACGCCCGCATCGCGGCCATCGACTTCAGCCTGGCCCACGACGACGGCCAGAGCAACCGGGATCTCGAGGGCGCGGACGTGATTCTGGTGGGCGTGAGCCGCAGCGGCAAGACGCCGACTTCCCTCTACTTGGCCATGCAACACGGCCTGAAAGCGGCCAACTACCCGCTGATTCCGGAAGATTTCGAGCGCCGCCAGCTGCCGCCTGCCTTGATGCCCCATCGCAAGAAGATCTTCGGGCTCACCATCCAGCCCGAGCGGCTGAGCCAGATCCGCAACGAGCGCCGTCCGGATTCGCGCTACGCCAGCCTCGAGAACTGCCGCAACGAGGTGAGCGAGGCCGAGGCCATGATGCGGCGGGCCGGCATCCGGTGGCTTTCGACCACGACCAAGTCGATCGAGGAAATTGCGACCACCATCCTGCAGGAACTGAAGCCCGAGCGGCTGGTTTACTGAACCGGCCGCCCGGCAATCTGACAGCCGCTTTTTAGGCGGCGGCAGTTCCCTCCACCGGCGCCGAGGTCCGGATCAGGTGATCGAACGCACCCAGTGCCGCCTTCGCGCCGTCGCCTGCCGCGATGATGATCTGCTTGAACGGCACCGTCGTCACGTCGCCCGCAGCGAATACGCCCGGCACCGAGGTTTGCCCCCTGGCGTCGACCACGATTTCACCGTGCTTGGTGAGCTCGACCACGCCCTTGAGCCAATCGGTGTTGGGCACCAGGCCGATCTGGATGAACACGCCTTCGAGCTCGACCTTCTTCAGCTCGCCCGTCGCGCGGTCCTTGTAGACCAGGCCGTTGACCTTCTGGTCGCCAGTGATTTCGGTGGTCTGCGCGTTGGTGAACACGTCGACGTTCTTCAGGCTCTTGAGCTTGCGCTGCAGCACGGCGTCGGCGCGCAGCGCGGTGTCGAACTCGATCAGCGTGACATGGCCCACGATGCCGGCCAGATCGATGGCCGCTTCGACACCCGAATTGCCGCCGCCGATGACCGCGACGCGCTTGCCCTTGAACAGCGGGCCGTCGCAATGCGGGCAGTACGCCACGCCCTTGTTCTTGAACTCGTGCTCGCCGGGCACGTTGATGTTGCGCCAGCGCGCACCGGTCGAAATGATGATCGACTTGCTCTTGAGCGAAGCACCGCTTTCGAGCTGTACTTCGATCAGGTCCTTACCCGGAACCAGCGCCTTCGCGCGCTGCAGGTTCATGATGTCGACGTCATAGTCGCGCACATGTTCTTCGAGCGCATGGGCGAACTTCGGCCCCTCGGTTTCCTTGATCGAGATGAAGTTCTCGATGCCGAGCGTGTCGAGCACCTGGCCGCCGAAGCGCTCCGATGCCACGCCGGTGCGGATGCCCTTGCGCGCTGCATACACGGCAGCCGCGGCGCCTGCGGGGCCGCCGCCGACGATCAGCACGTCGAACGGGTCCTTGCCGGCAATCTTCCTGGCCTCGCGCTCGACGCCGCTGGTGTCGATCTTCGCGAGGATTTCTTCCAGGCTCATGCGACCCTGGCCGAACTCGGTGCCGTTCAGGAAGACGGTGGGCACGGCCATCACCTGGCGCTCCTTGACCTCGTCCTGGAAGGTGCCGCCCTCGATCATCGTGGTGCGGATGCGCGGGTTCTGGATCGCCATCAGGTTCAGTGCCTGGACCACGTCGGGGCAGTTGTGGCAGGTGAGCGAAACGTAGATCTCGAATTCGAAGTCGCCGTCGAGCGCGCGGATCTGCTCGAGCACGGCGTCTTCGACCTTAGGGGGATAGCCGCCGATCTGCAGCAACGCAAGGATCAGCGACGTGAATTCATGGCCCATCGGCAGGCCGGCGAAACGCGGGCCGTGGTTCTCGCTCGGGCGGTTGACCGAGAAAGAGGGCTTGCGATGGTTGTCGTCGCGGCTTTCGGTCAGCGTGACCAGCGGCGAGGCTTCGGCAACGTCCTTCAGCAGCGACAGCATTTCGCCCGAGGCCTTGCTGTCGTCGAGCGAGGCGACGATCTCGATCGGCTGCGTGGCGCGTTCGAGGTAACTCTTCAATTGGGCTTTGGTGCTGGCGTCGAGCATGACGGATTCACTTTCGATATCTGAAAACTATCAACGGGGAACAAAAAAGCCCGGGGCCTCGTGAGCGCCCGGGCTGTCGCGCAGGGACGTTTAGATCTTGCCGACCAGGTCGAACGAAGGCTTGAGCGTTTCGGCGCCTTCGGTCCACTTGGCGGGGCAGACTTCGCCGGGGTGGGCGGCCACGTACTGGGCAGCCTTCACACGGCGCAGCAGTTCGGCAGCGTCGCGGCCGATGCCGTTGTCGTGCACTTCGATGGTCTTGATCTTGCCTTCGGGGTCGATCACGAAGGTGCCGCGGTATGCGAGGCCGGCGTCTTCGCCTTCTTCGATCAGCACCTGGAAGGCGCGGGCCAGTTGCTGGCTCGGGTCGCCGATCAGCGGGTACTTGACCTTGCCGATGGTGTCCGAGGTGTCGTGCCATGCCTTGTGGGTGAAGTGGGTGTCGGTCGACACGCCATAGATCTCCACGCCGAGCTTCTGGAATTCAGCGTAATGGTCGGCCAGGTCGCCGAGTTCGGTCGGACACACGAACGTAAAGTCAGCCGGGTAGAACACCACAACCGACCATTTGCCCTTGAAGTTGTCGTTGCTGACGGGCACGAACTTGCCGTTGTGATACGCGGTGGCCTTGAAGGGAATGATTTCGGTGTTGATCAGGGACATTTACTGTTTCCTTGGTGGTGGCTAATGAAAAGAACGAGCCATGAGTATAACTACCAATCTTCATATTTTGATAGCAATCAACTATTAAAAGCATTGCGGCTTGCTATGTTTGCGATGACGTCAGCGAAGGCCGAATACGAACGTGTATCACCATCAAACGCATGCAGACCGGCGCAGCATGGGATTGCTTGCAAGTGCTTGCCCGCCCCTCTCACAATCGGTGCTTTCAGAATAAGGAAAAACCATGAAGGGCGACCCCAAGGTCATCGAACATCTGCAGGCGCAGCTCAAGAACGAGCTCACCGCGATCAACCAGTACTTCCTCCACTACCGCATGCTCAAGCACTGGGGTTTGGACAAGCTGGCCAAGAAGGAATATGAAGAATCGATCGGCGAAATGAAGCACGCCGACAAGCTGATGGACCGCATCTTCATGCTCGACGGCCTGCCGAACCTGCAAGACCTGGGCAAGCTGAACATCGGCGAAGACGTGCCCGAGCTGCTCGGCTGCGACCTGGGCGCCGAAACCGGCGCGCAAGCCACCATCAAGGACGGCATCGCCTACTGCGAAACGGTGCGCGACTACGTTTCGCGCGACCTGCTGCAAGAAATTCTGGACGACACGGAAGAGCACATAGACTTCCTCGAAACCCAGATCGACCTGATCGACAAGGTCGGGCTGCAGAACTATCTGCAGGCGCAGATGGGCGAGCTCGAATAAAGCCAGCCATCGGCTTTCGCACCAAACGGGACTTCGGTCCCGTTTTTTATTACTTTACGTAACTTAACGCTCCTCAAATGGCAGTAATTCTCATTCGCATGGATAAAATCCGCGCCTTTGATGACTGCCGCCCGCCCCGACAACCGCCGCCGTGCCTACTGGCTCAAGACCCTGCACGAATGGCATTGGGTCAGTTCAGCCATCTGCCTGATCGGCATGATTCTGTTCAGCGTCACGGGCTTCACTCTCAATCACGCGGGACAGATCGAGGCGAAGCCGGCCATCACGAAGCTGAGCGGCTCGGTCGACGAGGCGCTGCGCGCCCGCCTTGAACAACAGCTACCTGCGGCCAAGATCCTTAAGGGGAAGGCGCCCCTGCCCGCCGAACTGCAGGGCTGGATTCAGAAGAACTGGGATGTCGCCACCGCCGGCCACGAAGCCGAGTGGTCGGAAGACGAAATCTATCTCTCGCTTCCCCGTCCGGGCGGTGATGCCTGGCTGCGCCTGAGCCTCGCCGACGGTGAGATCGAATACGAGCGCACCGACCGCGGCTGGCTTTCCTACTTCAACGACCTGCACAAGGGCCGCAACACCGGCGCAGCCTGGAGCTGGTTCATCGACATCTTCGCGGGTGCCGCGCTGGTCTTCTCGATCACCGGGCTGTTCATTCTCAAGATGCACGCGGGCAACCGGCCGTTCACCTGGCCGATGGTGGGCATGGGACTCGTCGTGCCGGTGCTGCTCGCGCTGCTGTTCATTCATTGATTCGGAAAAAGAGGTTTCCAGTGCACGTTCGCTACTCACTCGCGCCCATCGCCATGTCGGCGCTGTTCGCAGCGCCTGCCTTTGCGGCGGGCCTGGCTGTCAACATCGAGATTCCCCGGCTGAATGCCTCCGAATATCACCGCCCCTATGTGGCAACCTGGATCGAACGCGCCGACAACACGGTCGCAGGCACGCTGGCCGTGTGGTACGACGTGCGCACCAAGACGAACAACCCCGAAGGCGAAGGCACGAAATGGCTCAAGGACATGCGCCAGTGGTGGCGTCGCGGCGGCCGCGAACTCGCGGTGCCCGTCGATGGCGTGACCGGTGCCACCAAGCCCGCCGGCAAGCACCAGTTGAGCTTCACCGAGGGCACGGGGCCCATGCCCAAGCTCGCGCCCGGCGCCTACAAGCTGGTGGTCGAGGCGGCGCGTGAAGTCGGTGGCCGCGAGGTCGTGAGCATTCCCTTCCAGTGGCCGCCCGCCGCGGCATCGCAACCTACCGCAGCCGGCAAGGAAGAGCTCGGCGAGATCAAGCTCGAGCTCAAGCCCTGAGCCGGCCGCGCCGCCTCCCCAGCAAGCTTCACCCATCAAGGACCTTCCCATGACCCGCTTCTCCCTGCGCGCCACCGGCTTCGCCATTGCCCTCTCGGCCATCGCTTCCGCGTCCACGGCGCACAACGCCTGGCTGCTGCCCTCGTCTACCGTGTTTTCCAAAGCCGACACGGTTTCGATCGACGCCGCCGTGTCGAACGACCTGTTCGTGGCAAACCACGCACCGCTGCGGCTCGACGGCCTACAGATCACCGCACCCGACGGCAGCACCGTGAAGCCCGAGAGCGAAGCCAAGCTCAAGCTGCGCAATGTGTTCGACGTGAACGTCGCGCAGGCTGGCACGTATCGCATCGCCGTGATCAATGCCGGCGCCTTCGCGAACTGGAAGGACAAGGCCACCGGCCAGAACAAGCGCGCGCGCGGCACGGCCGAGACCATCGCCAAGGAAATCCCCGCTGACGCGCAGGACGTCACCATCACCCAGTCTTCCGGTCGCATCGAGACCTTTGTGACGGTGGGCAAGCCCTCGGCGCTCAAGCCGATCGGCCAGGGACTGGAGCTGATCGTGACAGGCAGCCCGACCGATCTCGTCAAGGGCGAGAAAGCCAGCTTCACATTGAACATCGATGGCCAGCCCGCAAAAAACCTCGAAGTCACGGTGACCGCCGGCAACACCCAGTACCGCGACAAGCTCGACGAGATCAAGCTCAAGACCGACGACAAGGGCCAGTTCAGCGTGACCTGGCCAGCCGCCGGCATGTACTGGCTCGACGCCAACACCAAGGACAACAAGACCACGGTGCCGCAAGCCAAGGAGCGCCGGCTGAGCTACGCGGCCACCCTTGAAGTGATGCCCTGACTCCGCACGCAGCCTTGGGACCCTCCTTCAGCACCTGGCGCGCGGGCGGCTACGCCAACGCGGCCGTACCGCGACGCGCCGACCCGGCCACCCTGCAGCAGTTGAGCGGGCAGACGATGGGCACCACCTGGTCGCTGCGCTTCGACAACCCGCGCATGCTTGCGCTGGAACGGGTGCGTGAGACAGTCGAAACAGCCCTCGCCCGCGTGATCGCGCAGATGAGTCATTGGGAGCCGGCATCGGACATCAGCCGCTTCAATCGCGCGCCGCCGGATTCACGCCATGTACTGCCCCCAGAGTTTGCCGATGTGATGCGTTGCGCCCTTCACTGGGCGCTCGCCAGCGCAGGCGCCATCGATCCGACCGTCGGACCGCTGGTGGCCTGCTGGGGGTTCGGTCCTGACGCGCAAGAAGGCGGCCTGCCCTCGCCCGAGGTCCTCGTCGAGGCACGTGCGCGCGTCGGCTGGGAGCGGCTCGCGTTCGATGCGGTGGATGGCTCGTTGCTGCAGCAGGGAGGCCTCGCGCTCGACCTCTCGGGCATTGCCAAGGGCTTCGCGGTCGATCACGGTGTCGAGGCGTTGCGTACGCTTGGCCTTGCCGATCTGTTGTTCGAAGTAGGCGGGGAACTGCGAGGCGTCGGGCGCCGTCCCGGCGGTCAGCCGTGGCAGGTGCAGGCCGACAGTGAGTTGGCAACCGCGCGACCCGTTGCGCTCGCAGACATGGCCATCGCCACCTCGGGCGACCGCTGGCATCGGCGCGAGCAAGGTGGCCGTCGCTGGTCGCACACGATCGACCCGCGCAACGGCGAGCCCATCACGCATTCACTGGCGAGCGTCACAGTGCTGCATCCACGGTGCATGGACGCCGATGCGCTGGCCACCGTGCTGACAGTGCTCGGACCGGACGAGGGCCTTGCCTTCGCAGAGCGCCACGACATCGCCGCCCTGTTCGCCAGCCACGGCGAAGGGCCGCCGGGTCCATGCGCCACACGCGCCTGGCTCGCACAGACCCAGGCATGACCAAGGCATGACAGAGGCGATGTTGCGCATGCTGGGTGCAGGCGCCACGACGGCGGCCTACACGGCGCTTTGTCTCGCCATCTATGCGCGTCAGCGGCGCTCGCGCACCGTTGCCGCCCGTGAGGCCGCGGCGCTCTCTGCCGACGACCGCGAGCCTCCCACCCTCGTTCTCTTCGCCAGCCAGACCGGGCAGGCGGAGGCCATCGCGAGGCAGACAGCGCGGCAACTGCATGCCGGGGGTGCTTCGGTGCGCGTGATGGAACTCAATGCCCTCGATGCCACCACGCTGGCCTCGGCAAGCCGGGCGCTTTTCGTGGCCAGCACCTACGGCGAAGGCGATGCGCCCGACGGCGCGGGCGTGTTTGCCAAGCGCGTGATGGGTTCGCCTCCGGCCCTGCACTCGCTGCGATATGCGGTGTTGGCGCTCGGCGACCGCCAGTACAAGAACTTTTGCGGCTTCGGCCGCGCGCTCGATGCGTGGCTGCATGCGGCCGGTGCCCGGCGCGATTTCGAATGCGTGGAGGTCGACAACAGCGACCCGGTGGCGCTGGCCGCCTGGCAAGCCCAATGGGGCGATGCGTTGACTGAAGATCCAGCCGCCGCTTTCACGCCATGGCAACTCACTACACGCCAATGGCTCAATGCCGGCAGCACCGGTGCCCCGGTCTTCCACCTGGGCCTGAAGCCACAGGCGGGCACGATGCCTCATTGGGCTTCCGGCGACCTGGCGCAGATCGCCCTCGCGAGCGACCCGTCACGTCCACGCGACTACTCCATCGCTTCACTGCCTGCCGACGGCGAACTGCAACTGCTGGTGCGGCAGGAACAACACCCCGACGGCACCCTCGGCGCCGCATCCGGTCTCCTCACTTCCTCACTCGCGATCGGCGACACCGTCGCGGTGCGAGTGCGTCCGCACCGCGCCTTTCGCCTCGACGGCAACGAGGACCGGCCCCTGGTCCTCATCGGCAACGGCACCGGGCTTGCCGGCTTGCGTGCCCACTTGCGCGCCCGCGCGGCGGCATGCCGCCATGACAACTGGCTGGTGTTCGGCGAACGGCAGGCCGCCCACGACTTCCTGTACCGCGGCGAGATCGAAACCTGGCAAGCCGGCGGCGTGCTGCAGCGGCTCGACATGGTCTTTTCGCGCGATCAGCCCGAGCGCTCGTACGTCCAGCACAGGCTGCTGCAATCGGCGGACGCGCTGCGCACATGGCTGGACAACGGCGCGGCCATTTATGTGTGCGGAAGCCTGCAAGGCATGGCATCGGGGGTGGATGCCGCATTGCGGCAAATCGCCGGAGAGGCGCTATGGAGCGACTTGTCCGCAAGCGGGCGCTATCGACGGGACGTCTACTGAAAAAGCGCGCATCCTGCCAAGCTCGCCTTTGTTGCTGAACGACAACAATCGCAACAAAACTACAGCATTAAGTTCACAATCCTGAAGCCGTATGTAGTGCGAATCACTATCATTTGCACCAATTTGCGCTCTTCGCAAATTGACTCACCCAGCCAGTCCTCGGTTTTCTCCTGAAAGCGACGTGCGGACATCGCCAGTCGAGTCCTAGCTCGCCGCCCTTTCCGGAGAAAAACTTCATGGCCTATATCAAGAGCCGCAAACACGCCGTCGCGCGCGCCGTTCCACACCTTTCCGGCGCTGCCGCCGCAACACTCATGGCCATTGCGGCCCCCGCCGCCTTTGCCCAGACACGCGGTGCGCTGCCCGAAGTCCGCGTGCAGGAATCGGCCGCCGTCGACTACAAGACCGACACCTCGGCCAACCCCAAGTTCACCGCCCCGCTGGTGAACACGCCGCAGACGATCCAGGTCATCAAGGAACAGATCATCCGCGAACAGGGCGCGACAACGCTGACCGAAGCATTGCGCAACACCGCTGGCGTGGGCACCTTCTTCCTCGGTGAGAACGGCAACACCAATACGGGCGACGCCGTCTTCATGCGCGGCTTCGACAGCTCGAGCAGCATCTTCGTCGACGGCATCCGCGACCTCGGCTCGGTCTCGCGCGACGTGTTCAACATCGAGCAGGTCGAAGTCGTGAAGGGCCCGTCGGGCACCGACGTCGGCCGCGCCTCGCCCACCGGCTACATCAACCTGGTCACCAAGAAGCCGAAGCTCGAAGACAGCTTCACGGGCTCGATCGGTTTCGGCAGCGCCGACTACAAGCGCGGCAGCATCGACTGGAACAAGTCGCTCAGCGGCGCCAACGGCATTGGTGCCGCCTTCCGCCTGAATGCGGTGGCAGAAGACTCGGGCGTGCCCGGCCGCGACTTTGTCAAGAACAAGCACACGGCCATCGCTCCCTCGATCGCGCTTGGCCTGAACTCGCCCACGCGTTTCTACTTCGACTACCTGCACGTCGACCAGGACAACGTGCCCGATGGCGGTGTGCCCACCATCGGCCTGCCGAGCTATTCGAACCCCGACCCGACGGCCCTCGGCGCCCGCCGCCGCAGCTTCCTGAACCTTGCCGCGCCGGTCGACCCGAAGAACTTCTACGGCACCGCCTACGACTTCAACACGGTGACGGCGGACATGTTCACCGCGCGCGTCGAGCACGACTTCACGCCCGACACCACGCTGCGCAACACCACCCGCTACGGCAAGACGAAGCAGGACTACATGCTGACGTCGTTCATGCTTGGCGGCCTGACCGCCAGCGGCGCACGCCCAGCCGCGAACACGGCATTCCTCAATACGCCGGTTCCTGGCCTGCCTGCCACCTGGACTGTGACGCGCAACTCGCCGACCAACAAGAACCAGGAAAACACGATCTTCGTCAACCAGACGAACGTGACCTCCAAGTTCGACACCGGCAGCGTGAGCCACTCGCTCAGTGCCGGCCTCGAACTGATCCGTGAAGAGCAGTCGAACCTGGGCTACTTCAGCCCCGGCGCAACGTTCAACGGCAGCGTGGTGCAGAACGGCGCCTGGCCGGCCGCCAACCTGTACGCGCCGAACCCCTATGTCAACGGCTACAACCGAGTTGCCAGCGGCGCCGACAGCAAGGGCGTGACCAACACGGTGGGCCTCTACGCCTTCGACACCATCAAGCTCAACGAGCAATGGCAGATCACCGGCGGCCTGCGCTTGGACCACTACAGCACCTCGTTCCAGGGCTCGACGCTGTCGACGGCAGCCAACAACCCGCGCCTTCCGGTCGGGACGCTGGTGCCCTCTTCGCTGAAGCTCTCCGACAACCTGTTCACCGGCAAGATCGGCGTGGTCTACAAGCCCGCGAAGAACGGCAGCATCTACGCGGCCTACGGCACGTCTGCGCAGCCTCCGGGCGGCGCGAACTTCTCGCTGTCGGCGGGCGGATCGGGCAACAGCGCGGCACGCACCGACTTCCTGCCGCAGAAGGCCAAGACCTTCGAAATCGGCACGAAGTGGGACGTGCTGAACGACAAGATCTCGTTGACGGGCGCGATCTATCGCACGGATGTGACCAACGAAGTGGTGCAGGATCCGACCAACGCCGCGGTCTTTTCCCAGAGCGGCAAGAAGCGTGTGCAGGGCATCGAGCTGGGCGTGGCTGGCGCCATCACCGAACAATGGGGCGTGAGCGCCGGGTTCACCACGATGGACACCAAGGTGCAGAGCGGCCCCAGTGTCACCGCGGACGGCACCAACGTGCTGACCTACACCCCGAGGAACGCTTTCACCGCCTGGACCACCTACCAGTTCCCGTTCGGCCTGACCGTCGGCGGCGGTGCGCGCTACACCGGCAAACTGCATCGCGGTACCGACGGCGCCGTGGGTACGCCGTCGTATATCGATTCGTATTGGGTGGTCGACGCCATGGCGTCGTACCGCATCAACAAGAACCTCGACATCCAGCTGAACATTTCCAACCTGTTCGACAAGCAATACGCGGCGGCCATCAACAAGAGCGGCTACCGCTATACACCGGGCACGCCGCGCTCGGCGAAGATCACTGCGAACTTCGCGTTCTGACGCCTCTGTGCCGGGTCCCGCCCGGCACGGTGCGAAACTCGAGCCCCGGCCCACGCCGGGGCTTTTCTCGTTACGGAGTCCCTGAAAATGATGTTGCATGTGCCTGACGTACTGAGTGCCGCTCAGGTGCGCGAAATGCGCGCGGCGCTCGACACCACGAACTGGATCGATGGCCGCGAAACCGTCGGCGAACAAGGCGCGCAGGTCAAACGCAACCGCCAGTTGCCGGAGTCCTCGCCCATCGGACGCGAGCTCGGCAGCGCCGTGCTCGCCGCGCTGTCGCGACACGCGCTGTTCTTCGCGGCGGCACTGCCCTTGCGCTTTGTGCCGCCTCTATTCAACCGCTACGAAGGCGGCGAGCACTATGGGGTTCACGTCGACGGTGCGGTGCGCGCGCTGCCCGAAGGCGGCCAGCAACTGCGAACCGATCTCTCCTGCACGCTCTTCCTGTGCGATCCGGAGGAGTACGACGGCGGCGAACTCGAGGTGATCGACACCTATGGGTCGCACGAAGTGAAATTGCCGGCCGGCGACCTCATTCTTTATCCGGCGAGCAGCCTGCACCGCGTGCACCCGGTCACGCGTGGCGCGCGGGTTTGCTCATTTTTCTGGCTCCAGAGCATGGTGCGCAGCGACCAGCAGCGCGCCATGCTGTTCGAACTCGACCAGAACATCCAGAAACTGCGTGCCCGGCTGGGCGAATGCGACGAAACGGTGGCACTCACGGGCCACTACCACAACCTTTTGCGGCTCTGGTCGGAGATGTAGCCGCGTCTCCCACCTCCGGTAACACCATAGTTATTGCAAATGCGATGGATTCGTATTTATAATCGACTCGAATCCAAACCAGCCAGCCAACTGCCGCTTTCACCGCCATGATCGTTTGCGTCTGCCGCCGAGTCTCCGACCGTGAAATCGCACGTCACGTGCGAGCCGGCATGACTTTCGACGAAGTCCAGTTCGAGCTTGGCGTGGCCACCCAGTGCGGCCAGTGTGAAGGTTGTGCGCGCGATATCGTCGCGCAGTGCAGTGCCTCGCATCCGGTCGCCGCGTTGAATCGCGAATCGGGAGTGAGCGCGATCCAGCTTGCCACCTCCATCTCGGAAAGCAAGGCATGGAACTCTTCTCGGCAATCGGCGGCAGCCTGATACTCGTCGCAGGCTCCGTCTGGTGGATCTTTCGTAAGTAAACAGTAGTCGTAGCGGTTTTGCTGCAATCGGGGCGCGTTCCGTGCGTGCCCGTATTCGAATTGGTTGATCGTGTCTGACCGCTTTGCCCCCCCTCCCTCCGTTCTGGGCCTCTCGCGCAATGCACTCATTGCCGGAGGCGTGATCCTGTTTCACGCAGCCGCGCTGTGGGCGCTGCAAAGCGGCCTGCTGCGCCGGGCTGCCGAAGTGGTGATTCCAGTCGAAATATTGAGCCAGTTCGTCGAGGCGCCCAAGCCGGCCGAGCCGCCGCCCCCTCCCCCCCCGCCGCCTCCGCAGCGCAAGCCTGAAGCGGTCAAGCCTCCGCCGCGCCCGGTTGCCATACGCGAGCCGAAGCCGACACCCGCGCCAAGCGCACCGGTCGGGGTGCCCGAGCCTCCGCCCCCCGCACCTGTTGCGGAGGCCCCCGCTCCCACGCCGCCCGCTCCTCCGGCTCCGCCGCCAGCGCCGCCCGCACCACGGACAATCGAGATTTCGGAAGGCCAGACGCGCTACGTCAGGGAGCCCAAGCTGGTATTTCCCAGCATGAGCAGGCGGTTGGGCGAGTCGGGAACAACCGTCGTTTCGATCTATTTCGACAGCGAAGGCTTTGCCAAGCGCGTCGAACTCTACAAGTCCAGCGGGTTCGAACGCCTGGACGAAGCGGCGCTTAGTGCCGCGCGAACCGCCCAGGTCACGCCGTTCAGGCAAACGGGAGGCAACGCGCAGACCACCTACCTGCTGCGGGCGCCCTTCTCATTCAAATTGAACTAATTTTTCTCTGGAGCAACTTCGTATGGATTCCCAATTCGGCTTGATGAACGTCTGGAACCAGGGCGATTTCGTCACCAAGGCCGTCGCGGTGCTGTTGATCGGCATGTCGCTTGCGTCGTGGATCGTGATCATCGTCAAGGCCCTCGACGTCATCAAATACAAGCGCCTCGCGAAGAACTCGCAAGACTTCTGGCACAGCGAAGACTTCGCAACCGCGCTGAACAAGCTCGGCAAGGACGACAGCAACCCGTTTCGCGCGCTGGCGCTGGAAGGCCGCGAAGCGGCTGCGCACCACCGCAACACAAAGGCTCATCTGCACGACGCGCTCGATGTGAGCGACTGGATCACGCGCGCACTGCGCAACGGCATCGACGCATTCACGGCGCGCCTTCAAACCGGCCTGGCCATCCTGGCCTCCGTCGGTTCGACGGCTCCGTTCATCGGCCTGTTCGGCACCGTCTGGGGCATCTATCACGCGCTCATGAGCATCGGCTCGGCGGGCCAGGCCACCATCGACAAGGTGGCGGGCCCGATCGGCGAGGCGCTGATCATGACGGCGCTGGGCCTCGCGGTGGCGATTCCGGCGGTGCTGGGCTACAACGCGCTGGTCCGCGGCAACAAGTTCGTGCTGACCAAGCTCAACAGCTTCGCCCATGACCTGCACGCCTACTTCGTGACCGGCGCTCGCGTGCAAAGCGGCAGTGGCGACGCCATCGTGGTTCCGCTCAAGAAGGGCTGAGCATCATGGCTTTCGGTACCCAGGACGAACCCGATGAGGTAATGAACGAGATCAACATGACGCCGCTGGTCGACGTCATGCTGGTGCTCCTCATCATCTTCATCATCACCGTGCCGGTGATGAAACACGCAGTAAACATCGACCTTCCCCGCGCCACCAGCGAACCCGAGCAGCCCAAGCCGCAGAACATCCTGTTCAGCATCACGGCCGACGGCAGCTACTACTGGAACGAGCAGAAGATCGAAGACGGCGAGCTGCCCGGCCGCCTGGCCGCCGAGGCCGCGAAGGACCCGCAGCCCGAGCTGCACATCCGCGGCGACAAGGCGGTTCGCTATGAGCGCGTGGCCAAGGCCATGTCGGAGGCGCGAGAGGCCGGCGTACGCAAGATCGGCTTCATTACGGAGCCCGACGCGAAGTAAGTCACTGAATGAGCTAAAAAAAGTTGATCGCCGCGATTGACTTTTTATTGCGAATCATTATCATTCAGTCATCGCTTCGTTAAGGGGAATTTCAGATGCAAGCCAAACCGAACGCCTTTTCTGTGCTGAGCCATCCATCGCTCGACCAATCGGGTGGCGGACACGCGTCCATCCAGGCTCCCCGTCCGGCGCCAATGGTCGAAAGCACGGAGCTTCTCAAGGGGAGCAAAACCGTGGGCATCATGCACAACGGCTCCCTCTATCGTCTTCAGGCGACCAAACTCGGCAAGCTGATTCTTACCAAGTAAGCAACCAGCCCGCCCTTCGCGCAAGTTTCATCGTGGGGCGACTCCAGGAGATTCATCTCCGAAGGGTCGTTTTTTGCTAGCCAACGGTTCGCCGACTAGCCAAGCTTTTTTTCACGCTGAATACCCATAAAAAACGCCGACTCGAAGTCGGCGTTTTGCTTTTCTGCGCGGAACACCGCGCAGCAAGCTACGTCATCAAAGGCCGAGCGCTGCAATGCCCGCCTTGGCGATCTGGGCATCTTCGTTCGACTTCACACCGCTCACGCCGACGGCGCCGATCACCTGGCCGTCCTTCACGATGGGCACGCCGCCCTCCAGGAGGCCCTGCACGGCGGGCGCCGTGAGGAACGCGGTACGGCCGCCGTTGATGATGTCTTCGTAGACCTTGCTCTCGCGGCGACCCATGGCCGCCGTATGGGCTTTGGCCGGGGCAATGTGCGAAGACAGAGCAGCAGCTCCGTCGAGGCGCTGGAGCCAGAGCAGGTTGCCGGCGTCGTCGGAGATGGCGATGGTCACGGCCCAGTTGTTCTTCAGGGCTTCGGCTTCGGCAGCCGCGGCAATGGCCTTGACGTCGGCGAGTTCGAGGAAGGACTTGGTCTTCATGTTGAGCGTCTGGTTGCGTAAAACCCGACAGCATAACGGCCAACGTGCCGGAAAGCCCCAGGGGCCTTAGGACCATCGTTCATACGGTCTTTGTGTATCACCCCCTCTTGCAGACCCCTAGAATGCGCCCAACTGCGTCATTGCAGCAACCAAAGGAGCTACGGCCATGAACGACCGCGTTACCACCCTCGACACTTCCGCCGGCTACGGCCAGGCGCTGCCGCAGGCTGAGCGCCAACGCGTCCTGCGCAACACGTATTGGCTGCTTGCACTGAGCCTGCTGCCCACTGTGCTGGGCGCATGGGTCGGCGTCAGCACCGGCATCACCCAATCGCTCACGGGCGGGCTGGGCCTCATCGTTTTCCTCGGCGGCGCCTTCGGCTTCATGTTCGCCATCGAGAAAACCAAGAACTCGGCCGCTGGCGTGCCGGTGCTGCTGGCCTTCACCTTCTTCATGGGCCTGATGCTGTCGCGCCTGATCGCAATGGTGCTGGGCTTCAAGAACGGTTCCGAGCTCATCATGACGGCATTCGGCGGCACCGCCGGCGTGTTCTTCGTGATGGCATCCCTGGCCACCGTCATCAAGCGCGACCTGTCCGGCATGGGCAAGTGGCTCTTCGTCGGCGCCATGGTGCTGATGGTGGGCGCCATCATCAACGTCTTCGTCGGCTCGAGCGCCGGCATGATGGCCATCTCGGTGGCGGCCATCGGCATCTTCTCGGCGTTCATGCTCTATGACCTGAAGCAGATCATGGACGGCGGCGAGACCAACTACATCAGCGCCACCCTCGCGCTCTACCTGGACCTGTTCAACGTGTTCCAGAGCCTGCTGGCCTTGCTGGGCCTCGCCGGCGGCGAACGCGACTGATCGAAAGAAACGAGCGGCGCCCACGGCGCCAGTATCCAAAAGGGCCCCGACGGGCCCTTTTTTCATGCCAGATCGAACACCGCAATCGACTCGACGTGCGCCGTGTGCGGGAACATGTTGATCACCCCGGCGAATGTGCAGCGGTATCCGGCCTGGTGCACGAGCAAGCCGGCATCCCGCGCAAGGGTGGACGGATTGCAGCTCACGTACACGATGCGCTTCGGCGGCGTCCAGCCGTCGGTTCGCAGTTCGGGCTGCAGGTGCAGATCGGCCATGGCCTTGGCGAGCGCAAAAGCGCCCTCGCGCGGCGGGTCGACCAGCCACTTGTCGGCGCTGCCGTCCGCCACCAGCATGGCGGGCGTCATCTCGAAAAGGTTGCGGGCTACGAACCGGGTCGGCGAAAGCGCCCGTCTGGCGGGCGTGGCGGGCTGATTCTTCTTGAAGTTGTCGCCAGCGCGCGCCACGAGGGTGTCACTGCCCTCGATACCCAGAACCTCGCGCGCCCGGCTGGCCAGCGGCAAGGTGAAATTGCCAAGGCCGCAGAACCAGTCGATCACGCGCTCTTCCGGCTTCACATCGAGAAGACGCAGCGCCTTGCCCACCAGCGCGCGATTGATGTGCGGATTGACCTGCGTGAAATCGGTCGGCTTGAACGGCATGGTGACACCGAACTCGGGCAGCTCGTACGACAGCTGCGTGCCGCCCTCCTCCAGCAGCTTTACTGTTTCGGGGCCCTTGGCCTGCAGCCACCATTGAACGCCGGGGTTCTGCGCCGCGAACGCCTTCAAGCGGCCGATGTCCGCGTCGGACAGCGATTCCAGGTGCCTGAGTACCAGCGCAATCGTGCCGAGCGCAGTCGTACCGGGCGCATCGCCGCAGGCAAGCTCGATCTGCGGGCAGGCCTCGCGTGCATCCATCGAGCCGATGAGTGCGCGCAGCGGCATCAGCATGTCGCTGACCTGCTTCGGCAGCACCGGGCACACCTGCATATCGGCAAGATACCGGCTCTTGCGCTCGTGAAAGCCGATCAGTACCGTGCCCTTCTTGACCACGTGGCGCACCGAAAGCCGCGCGCGATAGCGGTAGTGCCAAGCCGGCCCTTCCATCGGCCGCAGCACGTTCTCGGGCCGAACCTTGCCGAGATGCCACAGGTTGTCTTCCAGGGCGCGCTGCTTCACCGCAACCTGCGCCGCGGCGTCCAGATGCTGCATCTTGCAGCCACCGCAGGCACCGGTGTGCAAGCCGAAATGCGGGCAGCCGGGGCGCACGCGCTGCGACGACTCACGCCGGATGGCCGTGACCGTGCCCTGCTCCCAGTTGTTCTTGCGCCGATGAACGTTGAACTGCACTTCCTCGAAGGGCAAGGCGCCTTCGATGAACACGACCATGCCTTCGGCGTTATGCGCAACGCCTTGCGCGTCCAGGTCGAGCGACTCGACCTTGAGCCATTCGTCGGGTGAGCTTGCCGAGGCTTTCCCGGGGGCTTTCGCGGGGACTTTCTTTTCTTCGATGGATTCCGTCATCCCCCGATTGTCTCAGCGCCGGCTCTGCTTCCCGCGGACACGGCGGCTTCGCCTAGAACAGCGCGTCGCGCCCCACCCCGGACCGGATCAGCTGGCGGCGCATCTTGGCCAGCGCCTCGTTCTGGATCTGCCTCACGCGCTCGCGCGTCAGGCCGAGGCGAACGCTCAGCACCTCGAGCGTTTCGGGCTCGCGATCGTGCAAGCCATAGCGGCCTTCCAGCACCTCGCGCTCGCGCGCATCGAGGGCATGAACCCATTGATCGAGCAAGCGCGCAACCTCGTGGGTGTGCGTGACGTCGGTCGGGTCGCCCCGCTCATCATCGGACGCCACGGTGTCGGCCAGGGTGAAGCCTTCGTCGCCGCGTGCATCGCCGGCATCCAGCGAGCGCGGGGCTTCCGCAAGCGCAAGCAGTTCCGCGACCGCCTGCACTTCGCGTCCCAGAAACGCCGCGACGTCTTCCACTCGCACACCGTCGGGCCGGTGCGCCAGGAACTCGGCGTCACCTTCGAGCGTGCGGCGGGCGCGCAGCACCTGCTGCAGTTCACGCACCACGTGCACGGGCAGTCGGATTGCGCGCGCCTGGGTCATGACCGCACGCTCGACCGATTGCCGGATCCACCAGGTCGCATAGGTAGAAAAGCGAAAACCTCGCTCGGGCTCGAACTTGGTGATGGCGTGCATCAGGCCGAGGTTGCCTTCCTCGATGAGGTCGGAAAGCGGCACGCCGCGGCCGAGATAGGCCTTGGCGATGTTCACAACCAGCCTCAGGTTGTGCTCGATCATCGATTGCCGCGCGGCGAAGTCGCCGGAGCGGGCAGCGCATGCAGCCTGATATTCCTGTTCGGGCGTGAAGAGCTCGGTGCGCCGCACCTGCCGCAGGTAGATGGTGAGGGCGTCTGCGCCCTCGCCGCCGGCCGGTTCGGTAACTGCAATCAGGTCTGCGGCAGCATGGCCTGGCTTTGCAGTCCCGCTCTCCTGGCTGTTCGCTGCTACGGCCCTGGCCCGGCCCGCCAGCCGACGCACAGGCAGTGTGCGGCGGGGGCGAGAGGCGGCCATGGCATTTTTACCGGCTCGGCAGGTAGCGTGCCGGGTCGACAGGCTTGCCCTGGCGACGAATTTCGAAATGCAGCTTGACGCGGTCTGCGTCGCTGTTGCCCATCTCGGCGATCTTCTGGCCCTTTTGCACCGACTGGTCTTCCTTCACGAGCAGCGTCTGGTTGTGCGCATAGGCCGTGAGGTAGGTGTTGTTGTGCTTCAGGATGATGAGGTTGCCGTACCCGCGCAGGCCTGCACCTGCATAGACCACGCGGCCATCGGCCGCTGCGAGGACTGCATCGCCCGCCTTGCCGCCGATATCGAAGCCCTTGTTCTTGGCGTCGTCGAATCCTGCGATGAGCGTGCCATGCGCCGGCCAGATCCAGCCGAGGTCTTCGTCGCCCGAATTGGCAGCAGGTGCCGATGGCGATGCGGTGACCGGCGGCTTGCTGGCCGCTGCACTCGCGGGAGCCGCGGGCAATACTGCCTGCGGCGTGACGGGCTTGGTCGTGGCACCTTCGGCGGGAGCCGGCATGGCCGCAACGGTGGTGGAGGTCGGACCCACTGGCGGAACCACGCGCAGCACCTGGCCGACTTCGATCAGGTCGGGGTTGTCGAGATTGTTCCAGCGAGCGATGTTCTGCCAGCTTTGGCCGGTCTCGTTTCCGATGCGGCGAATCGTGTCGCCAGGGCGCACGGCGTAATAGCCCGGCTTGCCATAGTTCTCGATACCGGGAAGCGGCTTGCCCGACGCGTCGGTGGTGATGAGCGGGCCACCGGGTGCCGCATTGGGCGCGCGCGTCATCGTGCCGCGGTCTTCGACCGGCGCCGGCCCTCGCGGTGCGGCGCAGCCCGCGATCACGAGCACAACGGCCAACGTGATACCAGCGCACCAACTCCGATTGCCAAAACCCTGCATGTGTTGTTCCTTCAAGCGATGCCCGATTTTAGGGGGACAAAGTGAACCGCCTCAAGAATGCGGCGCTCCAGCCCACGGGCGGTTTTATCGATGACGACGAGCGCCTGTCCGCCCCCCGCCGATTGCGTGGGCGCGACGATGCGTCCGCCCACGGCGAGTTGTTCGGTCCAGGCTTGCGGAACCGCTTCGCCACCCGCGGCGGCGATGATTCCGGCGTAAGGCGCACCCTTGGCATAGCCGACCATGCCGTCGCCGAGCATCAGATGCACCGTTGCCAGCCGGAAATGCCGCAGATTGGCGCGCGCGCGCTCGTGCAGCCCGCGCAGGCGCTCGATGCTGTAGACCTCCGTGGCCACGTGGTTCAGCACCGCGGCCTGGTAGCCGCAACCGGTGCCGATTTCGAGCACCCGGCCGAGGCGGTCTTGCGGCTTGCCGGCCAGCGCGGGCGCACCCAGCAGAAGCTCGATCATGCGAGCCACCACGCTGGGTTTTGAAATGGTCTGGCCCAGCCCGATGGGCAGGCTCGTGTCTTCGTACGCCTGGTTGACCAGTGCGCTGTCGACGAAGCGATGCCGCTCGACCGCGCCCAACGCGCGCAGCACACGGGGGTCGGTAATGCCCTGGGCGGCGAGTTTCTGCACCATGCGCGCACGCACGGCGTCGGAAGCCATCGAGGGCGTGGCCGGCACCATCGGCTTGGCAGGCACGGCAGGCAGGCGCCCGCGGGTGGCGGCCGAAGCAGTGGGGGTCAGGCGAACCGGGAATCCAGGCCGTTGCGTGGCCATGTCAATTGCCGAGACGGGCTACCGTCTCGCGCCATTGCCCCAGGTTGGCGTGATCGGTCAGGTCGATCTGCAGCGGTGTCAATGCGACGTGGCCGGAGGCGGTGGCGTGAAAGTCGGTGCCTTCGCCGCTGTCCTTGGCGCCGCCGGCGCCTGCAATCCAGTACATCGTCTCGCCGCGCGGGCTCTCCTGCGTAATTACCTTTTCCGCCGCGTGGCGGCGGCCGAGCCGGCAGACCTTGATCGGCTTGAGTTCCTCGAACGGCCGGTTCGGCACGTTCACGTTGAGCAGGAAAGCGCCGCCGTCGATCATGCGCTCGCGCTCGATCTGCTGCACCAGCCGGCGCGCCACCTGCGCGGCCGCATCGACATGCGCCCAGCCCTTTTCGATCTGCGAGAACGCAATGGCCGGAATGCCGAACAGGTATGCCTCCATCGCGGCACCGACGGTGCCCGAGTAAATGGTGTCGTCACCCATGTTGGCGCCGTTGTTGATACCGGACACCACCAGGTCGGGCCGGTAGTCGAGCAGCCCCTTGAGCGCGATATGAACGCAGTCGGCCGGCGTGCCCGTGACGTAGCGAAAACCGTTGTGCGCCCTGTGCACGTAGAGCGGTGCGGCGAGAGTGAGCGCGTTCGACTTGGCGCTGTTGTTGTGCTCGGGTGCAACCACCTCGACGTCGGCGATGTCTTTCAGAGCGTCGTGCAATGCGACGATGCCCGGTGCCTGAAAGCCATCGTCATTGGAAATAAGTATCTTCATGGTGCTTTTCGGTGCTCCGGATTGTAGGCGCCGGGTGCGTCGCAGCAGGGACAACGGCGCCCCGCCGCGCCCCCTATCATCGCCTCGCATTCATTGCCCCCACACGACTCATTCAAGGAGACCCGAGCATGCACGCATGGCTTTGCGAAAACCCCACCGGCGTCGACGCGCTGACCTGGAAGGAACTGCCCACACCCACGCCGGGTCCGGGCCAGGTGCTGATCGAAATCAGGGCCGCCAGCCTCAATTTTCCCGATCTGCTGATCGTTCAGAACAAGTACCAGATCAAGCCACCCCTGCCCTTCGTGCCCGGCTCGGAATATGCCGGCATCGTCCAGGCGGTGGGCGAAGGCGTCACGCACCTCTCGGTCGGGCAGAACGTGGCGTGCCTTTCGGGCACCGGCGGCTTCGGAACCCATGCGCTGGCGCCGGCCGCTCTTTGCATGCCGCTGCCGGAAGGTTTCGGTTACATCGACGCAGCGGCGTTCATCATGATCTATGCCACCTCGTGGCATGCGCTGATGGACCGCGCGCAACTCAAGGCCGGAGAAACCGTGCTCGTGCTCGGTGCCGCCGGCGGCGTGGGCACCGCGGCCATACAAATCGCAAAGGCAGCAGGCGCAAAAGTGATTGCGGCGGCTTCCACGGACGAGAAATGCGAACTCTGCCGCTCCATTGGCGCCGATGCCACCATCAACTACACGACGCATGCGCTTCCCAACGGTTTTCGCGATGCCATCAAGGCCGCGACCGACGGCAAGGGCCCCGACATCATTTACGACCCGGTGGGCGGCGATTTTGCCGAGCCGGCATTTCGCTCGATTGGCTGGCGCGGTCGCTATTTGGTGGTTGGCTTTGCCTCTGGCCCGATTCCATCGCTGCCATTGAATCTGACCCTGCTGAAAGGCGCTTCGCTGGTGGGCGTGTTCTGGGGCGATTTCGCCAAGCGCGAACCCAAGGCCAATGCTCAAATGATGGCCGAATTGGCACACTGGTACGGTCAAGGAAAGATCAAGCCGGTGATCGACAGCACGATGCCGATGGCAGAATTGAAAGCAGCCTACGCCCACATGGGTTCGCGCGGCGTCAAAGGAAAACTCGTCATGGTGAACTGAGCGCCTTGCGCCGCGTTGGTTCCACCCACGCAATAAAAAAGCCCGCGGATGCGGGCTTTTTTATTGGCCAGGGGCCCTGTCGGACGTTTACTTGATCTCGAACTCGGAAAGCGACTTGCCGGCCGCCAACGCTTCGGTCACCCAACGCGGCTTGCGGCCGCGGCCGCCAGACCAGGTTTCGCCGCTTGGGCCACGGTATTTGGCCGCAGCCTTGGTCCCGGGTGCTCCAACGCCGCGCTTGACCGAGCCGATGCGTGCGCTGAGTTTCAGATCGGACGCCGTCAAACCGTATTCGGCAATCTTCTTGCGCACCTCTTCAATGACGCCCGAACGTTCTTGGTTACGAAGGTCTTCGGCCTGCTTGCGCAATTGCGCAATCAGCTCGTCGTGCTTCTTGATCTGGGAATTGATATCGGCAAGGGTCGAAGCCATTGTTGGACTCCTGAAAATTGGAAACGGGGCGAATTTTAATTCAATTTCAATTTAAAACAAGCATGCCGGTACCAGAAAAACCCCCGAGGCGCATCGTTAGTTTGCGGCGGCGCACAATGCAAAGCACACTTGGCGCGTGTTCTTATCGAACAAAAAGAGGGAATACAAGGGGTTAAGCCCCAACGGCAGTAACAGCCGGAAATGACAACGCCGGGGCTGGCCCGGCGTTGTGGTCCCTTGGACGCTATTGCGCAATAGCAGTCAGGGAAGTATTTTGGGGTGGCTGATGGGACTCGAACCCACGACGACCAGAATCACAATCTGGGACTCTACCAGCTGAGCTACAGCCACCGCAGAGCCCGCAATTGTAGCGGCAAAAACTCCGGTTTTCGCCACCAGGGCATTCGAAAACGCCTGAAATTCTGCTCAACCTGTTGCCAACGGCCCTGCCGGCGCGGCCTTCTGGATCTTGATGGAGCCGTCCGGCCTTTCGCAGGTGCCGATCAGCAGGCCGCTGGCAAGCGCATGTTCGCGCAGCGCTTCGAAAATTTCATCGCGTCCGGGCGTGGCGGAAAAGAGAGGCGCGCTGTCGAGCGCAAACAACTGGAAAGCATAGCGGTGCGCGCCATGCCCCGGCGGAGGATCGGGCGGGAGCCAGGCAGCCTGCAGCCCTGAGTTGCGCCCGACATGCAAGCCCGCGGCACCTTCGTTGTCCCGGCTGGGAATGGCCGCCTCGTCGAGCTTGCCGTCGCCCGGCCGCAGGCCCACCGCGATGGCATGCACCAGCGGGTTCGGCGTCGGGGAATCGGCGTCCTCGACCACCAGCACCAGCGAGGTGGTTTCCGCCGGCAGATTGGCCCACTGCAGCGGTGGCGACACGCCTTCACCGTCGGCCGTATATCGGGCGGGAAGCGGGCCATGGTCCACGAAAGCCACGCTGGTCAGCGCGATGGACGCCATGCCCTGCCGCATGCCGAGCGTATTGAAAATGATCTTGTCCAGCCCCGCGCGCATTCCGTGCAGCGCGTGGCCGATGACTTCAGGCAATTTTTCGAGCATGGCTTCGGTATAGCCCTGTGCGGCACCACGCCCTGTAGGACGCCGCAGCAAGCGAGAGATGGCGTAGTCCGCGCCAAAATTCTCGAACCCGCAGCCAATGTGCTTCCCCGCTCTTGGCGCCGGTTTCGCTCCGCTATCATGGCTGCCGCCTGAATCAACGGGCGCCGCTTTTCAACTCACCGCCAAAGGACTTCTTCATGAGCATCGTCTGGACTATTCTGATCGGGTTCATCGTGGGTCTCGTTGCGCGGGCCGTCAAGCCGGGCGACGATTCCGCGGGCTTCATCGTGACCACGCTGATCGGCGTTGCGGGTTCATTGATCGTGACCTATGTGGGCCAAGCCATGGGCTGGTACACCGCGGGCCAGGGAGCCGGCTTCATTGCATCGGTGCTCGGCGCGATCGTGCTGCTCGTCCTTTACGGCTTGATCAAGCGCAACAAGAGCTGATTCAGAGCAGTGCGGACTGACTGATGCCGCGCAAACCGCAAGCCAGGCATCATGTCTATGTGGTCGAGCTCGACGACCGCGTATGGAACCATGGCCGTTTCAGGCGGGCCAATCCCGACTATCAGCTCGGCAAGCCTTTCGTCTATGTCGGAATGACCGGCCTCGACCCCGACATTCGATTCGACAAGCACAAGGCCGGCATCCAGGCCAACAGCTTCGTGCAGGAATTCGGCCTCCGGCTGCTGCCCGCCCTCTATGAACGCTACAACCCGATGAGCTACGAGGATGCGCGATCGATGGAGGTCGAGCTCGGCATCCGGCTGCGCACGAACGGCTACGGCGTCTGGCAGGCCTGAAGCCAGCGCCCTTCCGGCACCGATGCTTCCCTCGCTTCAGGCATAGGTGACCCAGCTCTCGTAAGCGGGGGCGTCCAGATGCGGTAGCGTGTTGTACGTCACGAGCATGTGGCGCTTGGGCGTGAAGGCAAACTCGGTCACCGCGGTGTTGCGGATACGTAGGTTGAGCTCGATCGTCGTTTCCGGGCTCGTGCCAAGCACATGGCCGACCGCCGTGCTGATCGGCCCGCCGCTCGACACCACCAGCACCTTGGCGCCATGGTGACGATCGCGCACATGGTCCAGCGCCGTGGTCACGCCCGCCAGAAAGTCGACATAGCTCGGCATGCCGGCAGGTTGGGTCTTGCCAAGCATCCAGCCGCTCAGGCCATTGCGCAGGAGGCGGAAGTGATGCCGGTACATCTCGGGCGAATCGGGCTTTTCGAGCTTGCCTTCGTGGATGGTGGCAATGACTGCTTCGCTGTCGTACTCGTTGAGCCCGGGCCACGGGAGCACGTCGTCGCGCTTCAGGCCGAGCCCCTCGGCAATGCCTTCCCAGGTCTGCCGGTGGCGTTTCAAGGTACCGGTGATCACGGCGTCGAAGTGCATGCCGCGCTCGCGCCAGTACTCGCCCAGGCGCACAGACTGCTTGTGCCCGAGCTCGCTCAGGTTGTCGTAGTCGGCGGCGCCGAAACTGGCTTGGCCATGGCGCACGAGGTAGAGGGTTCCCATGCACGCGATTCTGGCGACAAGCGCATTGCGCGCTTGTCCCACGTGCGACGAAACGCCCGGCCAGCTTCACGCCAGTGACCCGGACGTGACACGGCGCGCGTTGTCAGCGGGCCGGCGGCAGCGTATCGGCCGGCTTCGGCACGAGGATCTCGGCCTTGAACCGTTCCTTCAACATGTTGTAGTACGCGAGGTCCTCCGCCGCGGCCACGGATTGGCCGATCTGCGCGTTCTCTTGCTGCGCCTGTTCAGGTGCGGACGGCGTGCGCGGAACGACCTTGGTCACGCGGACCACCGCAAAGCCCTGGGTGCCCAGATCGACACCCACCAGTGCGGGCAGCTTGGACGCATCGGCGCGCAGCGCGGCGTCGATGATCGCAATGGGCTGGTTCTTCGATTCGCGACGCGAAATCGTGACCGGTGCGCCGAAGGTCGCGCCGTCGGCCTTGGTGGTCCAGGCGGCGAGCTTGGCTTCGCCCTCGGTCTTTGCCATCACCGCGGCACGCTCGGTGATGAGCTGCGCACGAATCTTGTCCTTCACTTCGGCCAGCGGCATCGGATGTGCGGGCGTGTATTGCGCCACACGGCCCGATGCGAGCTGGTTCGAACCGACTTCGATCGCCTCGGTGTTCTGCTTGCGGTCCAGCGAGTCGGGCGCGAACAACGCGCTCAAGAAGTTACGACTCGCCAGCGGCCCCGTCGCGCCCGGTGCCGCCGTGCGGCCGACATTGGTCGCCGTCTGGATCGTGAGCTTCAGCTTTTCCGCCGCGGGCTTGAGGCTGTCCGGCTGCTGGTACACCGCGTCGGTGAAGGCTTCAGCGGCCTTTGCGAATTCCTGCGTTGCCTGCTGTGCACGAACTTCGCTCTCGATGGTGGCGCGCACTTGCTCGAACGGGGGCACCACAGCCGGCTTGATGTCGGTCAACCGAATGACGTGATAGCCGAATTCGGTTTCGATGACGTCGCTGATGTCGCCCTTCTTGAGCGCGAACATCGCGTCGTCGAAAGGCTTGACCATTGCGCCGCGGGTAACGAAGTCGAGGTCGCCGCCCTTCTCCGCAGACCCGGGGTCTTGCGAATTCTTGCGCGCAACGTCGGCAAAGGTGGCAGGTGCCTTCTTCACTTCGGCCAGCAGCTGTTCCGCCTTTGCCTTGGCCTTTTCGCGATCGGCCGCCGGCGCGCTGGCCGGTGCGGTAATCAGGATGTGGCTCGCGCGGCGCTCTTCCTTCGTGCCGAAGCGCGCCTTGTTCTCGTCGTAGTAGGTCTTGAGGTCGGCCTCGTTCACCGAGATGTTCTTCTTGGCGGCCTCGGTGTCGAGCACCAGGTACTCGATGCTGGCCTGCTCGGGCGCCTGGAACTGCGCCGCGTGGTCCTTGTAGTAGGTCTCGATGTCGGCATCGCTGACCGTTACCTTCGATGCGAAGCTCTCGGGGCTGAAGCGCGCCACCTGGATTTCGCGGCTGTCATAGAAGGCATTGATGGTGGCAGCCGCCAGCGCGGGCGGCGTGAACGCCGTGCCCGAAACGCCCAGCAGCACCTGCTGCGTTGCAAGGTCGGCGCGCATCGAGGCTTCGTACTGCTCCGGGGTGCGGCCGGTCACGCGCTGGAAGGTTTCGCGATCGAACTTGCCGTCCGGCGTGCGGAACGAGGCAAGGCCTGCGTCCTGCGCAAAGATCCGCGACAGCCGTTCTTCGGAAATCGTCATGTTCGACTTGGCTGCCGCAGCGGCCAGCACGCGATCGCGCACCAGGCGCTCCAGCGTGGCATAGCGCATCACATCGGAGTCGAGCAGCGTCGGATCGACGTTCGGCGACTGCTGGCGAATGCGGTCGACCTCGGTGCGATGCTGCGCATCCCACTCGGAACGTGTGATGCCGTTGCCATCGACACGCGCGACCTTTTCCTCGTTGCCGGAGCCCTGGTAGCGGTCCACGCCGAACAGGACGAACGAGGGAATGATCAGCAAGAACAAGAAAATCATGACGATCTTGTTGTACTTGCGGAAGAAATCAAACATGCTTGAACACTCTCTTGCGACGGATGTCGAACGGCAATAAAAAAGGCGAACCTGTGTTCGCCTTTGCATCGGTGGTGGTGGGTGCTGAGGGGCTCGAACCCCCGACCTACGCCTTGTAAGGGCGCCGCTCTACCAACTGAGCTAAGCACCCCACCGGGAAACTCTCCGAGTCTACGTCTTAGTTCAGCGCGTCTTTCAGCGCCTTGCCCGGACGGAACTTCGGAATCTTGGCGGCCTTGATTTTAATCGCGTCGCCGGTCCGGGGATTGCGGCCGGTGCGGGCGGCCCGCTTGCCCACTGCGAAAGTTCCGAAACCGACCAGCGACACGGAGCCGCCTTTTTTGAGCGTGGTACGAATGGCGCCGATGGTGGATTCGAGTGCGCGCGTGGCGGCTGCCTTGGAAATATCGGCGTTTTTTGCGATGTGCTCAATCAGTTCGGACTTGTTCACAAGGGCCCCTTGTCGAAGAAATAAAGTTGGTCGGCTTTCGTCAGCTGCGAACCGGCCGCGAAATGACGCGACGCAAAAAATTTGGCAGGACTGACGCCTCGGCAGCGCACTGCCAGCGAGGATTACAACCACTGGTCTGCAGGGTGTCAATACGACACGAGGCCATGCAGAACAGCGGAGCGCGCGATTTTAGGGGCGTTTCGTGAACTCTATTTCAAAGCGCTTCGGCAATTGCCTTGCCTAGGTCGCTGGTGCTCGCCTTGCCGCCGATGTCGGGCGTGCGCGGTGCTCCGCTTTGGGGCGCAAGCACCTTTTCGATGGTGGCAAGAATCGCGTCGTGGGCCTTCTTGTGCCCCAGAAACTCCAGCATCATCGCGCCGCACCAGATCTGGCCAATCGGGTTGGCGATGCCCTTTCCCGCGATGTCGGGCGCCGAGCCGTGCACCGGTTCGAACAGCGAAGGCGTGGTGCGCTCGGGGTTCAGGTTGGCGCTGGGCGCAATGCCGATGGTGCCGGTGCACGCCGGGCCCAGGTCGGAAAGGATGTCGCCGAACAGGTTGCTGGCCACCACCACGTCGAAGAAGTCGGGCCGCTGCACGAAGTGGGCGGTGAGGATGTCGATGTGGAACTTGTCGAGCTTCACGCCCGGGTAGTTCTTGGCCATTTCGGCCACGCGCTCGTCCCAGTAGGGCATGGTGATCGAGATGCCGTTCGACTTGGTGGCGCTCGTCAGGTGCTTCTTCGGGCGCGATTGCGCGAGTTCGAACGCGAACTTGAGCACCCGGTCGACGCCCACGCGCGACATCACGGTTTCCTGCACCACGATCTCGCGCGGCGTGCCTTCGTACATGCGCCCGCCGATGCTCGAGTATTCGCCCTCGGTGTTCTCGCGCACGATGTACATGTCGATCTCACCAGGCTCGCGCGGCGTGCCGTCGCGGCGCACCACGGGTGCGATGATGCCGGGCATCAACCGCGCGGGGCGCAGGTTGATGTACTGGTCGAACTCGCGGCGGAACAGCAGCAGCGAACCCCAGAGCGACACGTGGTCGGCAATTTTCTCGGGCCAGCCCACCGCGCCGAAGTAGATCGCATCGTGCCCGCCGATCTGGTCCTTCCAGTTGTCGGGAAGCATCTTTCCGTGCTTCTCGCAGTAGTCCCAGCTCGAAAAGTCGAAGTGGTCGAACTTCAGGTCGATACCGAACTTGCGTGCCGCGGCGTCGACCACGCGCAGGCCTTCGGGCATCGTTTCCTTGCCGATGCCGTCGCCGGCGATGACTGCGATTCTGTGGGTGGTCATGGTCTGGTTCCTTCTTGCTGGAAAGGGGGAGTGAAAAACTGGAGCGCCTCGGCGAGCAGCTCGCCCGGGGCTTCTTCCGGAACATAGTGGCCGCACGGCAGCGCCCGGCCCGAAACCTGGTCGGCGCATTCGCGCCAAAGCGCCAGCACATCGAAGCAGCGGCCCACCGCACCGTGTTCGCCCCAGAGCACGCGCAGGGGCTGCGCAAGCCGGCGGCCGGTGGCAACGTCGGCGCGGTCGTGCACCAGGTCGATGGTGGCGGAAGCGCGGTAATCGCCGCAAATGGATTCGGCCGTGCCAGGAATACCCGCACAGCGCTCGTACTCGGCCAGCACCTCCGGCGCGAAAGGCGCGAGACCGGCGTGACGTCCCCCCATCACGCTGCGCACATAGCGCACCGGATCGGAGGCAATCAACGCTTCGGGCAGCGGTGGCGGCTGGATCAGGAAAAACCAGTGCCAATAGGCACGGGCAAACGCCTCGGTGGTGTTCTCGTACATCGAGAGCGTGGGCGCGATGTCCAGAAGCATCATGCGGTCGACGGCAGCGGCGTGGTCCGCGGCCAGGCGGTGCGCGACCCGCGCGCCGCGGTCGTGTGCAAGCACGCCGAAGCGTTCGAAACCGTGGTGGCGCATGGCGGCGAGCGCATCGAGCGCCATTTCGCGCTTGCTGTAGACCTCATGGTCGGCATCGTCCGCAGGCCGGCCTGAATCGCCGTAGCCGCGCAAGTCCACCGCCACCACCGTGAAGCGCTCGGCAAGCGTCGGCGCCACACGATGCCAGATCAGGTGCGTCTGCGGATGGCCGTGCAAGAGCAGCAAGGGCGCGCCGCGGCCGCCGATGCGGCCATGCACGCGCGCACCGTTGCGCTCGATATCGAATTCGGGAAAGTCGAAGAAGGAAGCAGTCACGCGGCCATTGTGCGTTGCGCTCCGCCGACCATCAAGCAACAATAGGCCAATTCATACTTTCCAATATGGCATGAATCCATTGTCGATGGACCGAGGCGATCTGGAGCTGGTGCTGGCCATCCGCGACCAGGGAAGCCTGGCGGGCGCGTCCGCCACGCTGGACGTGGTGCCTTCCGTCGTGACCAAGCGGCTCGGGGCGCTCGAGGCACGGCTGGGCCAGCGGTTGTTCGAACGCACCACGCGCCGCCTCAGCGTCACGGCCGAGGGCGAAGCCGTCTGCCTGCACGCCAAGACGCTGCTCGAAGGTTTTGCAGCGCTCGAAAGCGAACTCGGTGAACGGCAGAACGAACTCGTCGGCACGATACGGCTGGCGGCGACTTTCGGTTTTGGCAGGCGCTGGCTCGGCCCCGCCCTGGCAACATTCCAGGCGCGGCACCCCGGGCTGCAGATCGAATTGCTGCTGACCGAGCGGCTCCCCGACCTCGGCGCCGAAGGCTACGACGGTGCGCTCTGGCTCTGGGCCGTTCAGCAACGCCGCACGGCCGACTGGGTCACGCGCCGCATCGCGCGCAACCAGCGCGTGCTTGCCGCTTCTCCTGCATATATGGAGCGACGCGGCATGCCGGCCACGGTCGACGCACTGGGCACGCACGACTGCCTGGTGGCGCGCGAAAACGGCGAGGTCAACCAACGCCAGTTCGCGCTCTGGACGCTGCGCCACGCGCGCGATGGCGGCACGGCGCGCGTGCGCGTGCAAGGGCCGTTGACGAGCAATTCGGGCGAAATGGTGCGCGATTGGTGCCTGGCCGGCCACGGCATCATGCTGCGCAGCCTGTGGGATATCGCGCCGCAACTGGCTTCCGGCGAACTGGTGCGCGTGCTGCCCCAGTACGCCATGCCCGATGCCGACATCCATTGGATTGCGCCCTGGCGGCCCAAGACGCCGCGCCGCGTGCGCCTGCTGCTCGACCACCTGGCGGAGCAGTTTCGCGGCGAGCCCTGGAAACCGGGCAAGGCCGGTTCACCGCGCTGATAAAGAAAAAACCTCCGGGTCAGCGCTCGCTGCGCACTACCAGGCTCACGCCGATTGCGGTGAGGCCGATGCCCAGCAGGGTCACCAAGGTGATCGGCTCGCCGAACAGCAGCCAGGCCATCACCGCCGTGCAAGGCGGCACCAGATAGAGCAGGCTCGTGACGGCCGTGGCCGTGCCGCGCTGGATCAGCATGTAGAGCAGCGAACTGCCGCCGAGCGACAGCGCCAGCACCGACCAGGCCATGGCGCCGGTCGAATGCGCGTTCCATTCGATGCCCTGCGTTTCCATTGCCGCGAAGGGCAAGGTCACGAGCAACGCCGCGACCATTTGCACGGCGCTCGCGCTGCGCACATCGCAGGGCGCGACGAAGCGCTTTTGGTACAGCGTGCCCGCCGTGATCGAAAGGAGCGCCATGACTGCAAGCCCCATCGTCAACGCGCTGACTTCCGAACCCTGCCCGAACTTGCGCGACACCACGAGCACCAGGCCAGCCAAGCCCAGCACCAGGCCGGCCCACTGCCGCTGCGAAATGCGCCCGCCATTGAACGAAAGCCAGATGGCGGTCAGCACCGGCTGGATGCCGACCAGCAGCGCCACCAGCCCCGCGCCCATGCCCGCATGCACCGCGGCCCAGACGCCGCCCAGGTACCCCGCCTGCATCAGCACGCCCGTGGCCGCCAGGTGCCCCCACTGCGCGCGTTCCTTCGGCCAGGCGACTCTCGCCAGTGCCACCCAGATGGCGAAGCAAACAAGGGAGAGCGCATAGCGCACGGCCAGGAACTTGAGGGGCGGCGCATATGGCATGCCGTACCGCGCGACGATGAAACCCGTGCTCCAGATCAGCACGAAGACCGCCGGCATGGCCCGCAGCCACCCCGAGCTGCGTGCCGTGGCCGCCACCGTCATTTGCTGTGGGCCCGGATCTCGGGAATGGCCTTCTGCAGGTAATAGACCATCGACCACACGGTAAGCACCGCCGAGATCCAGATCAGCCACTGGCCCCAGAGGCCCGTATCGATGACGTTGAACAGACGCCCGTCATAGAGCAGGAAGGGAATCGCGATCATCTGCACGGTCGTCTTGACCTTGCCGATCATGTGGACCGCCACGCTCTTGCCGGCGCCGATTCGCGCCATCCATTCGCGCAGCGCCGAGATGGCGATCTCGCGGCCGATGATGATCAGTGCCACGAACACATCGGCACGCTGCAGGTGCACCAGCACCAGCAGCGCGGCGCACACCAGGAACTTGTCGGCCACCGGATCGAGGAAGGCGCCGAAAGCCGAGGTCTGGTTGAGCTTGCGCGCCAGGTAGCCGTCGAGCCAGTCGGTGGCGGCAAAGACGATGAACATGACCGTGGCAATCAGGTTGCGCATCGGCTCTGCGATCGGCAGGTAGAACACGCCAACGATCAATGGAATCGCGACGATGCGCGTCCAGGTCATGATGGTCGGGAGGGTCCAGAACATGCGGGCGATTGTGTCATGCGCGCGTGACCGACCGAAGGCCAAAGGGCAAATCGGCTCAGTGCAGTGCGCGATAGATTTCCTCGGCAAGGTCCGTGGCAATGCCTTCGACCGATGCAATGTCCTCGACGCTGGCGGCCGCCACGCCGCGGATTCCGCCGAAACGCTGCAGCAGGCGCGCGCGGCGCTTCGGCCCGATGCCCGGAATGTCTTCGAGCTGGCTGCCGCCCACGCGCACCTTCGCGCGCTTGGCCCGCATGCCGGTGATGGCGAAGCGGTGCGCCTCGTCGCGAATCTGGGCCACCAGCATCAGCGCCGCGGAATCCTTGCCCAGGTAGACCTTCTCGCGGCCGTCCGCGAACACCAGTTCCTCGAGCCCGACCTTTCGGCCTTCGCCCTTTTCGACCCCCACGATGAGCGACAGCGCCAGGCCCAGTTCACTGAACACCTCGCGCGCCATCGACACCTGGCCCTTGCCACCGTCGACCAGCACCAGGTCGGGCATGCGCGCCGCCTTGGTCCTCGCGGGGGCATCGTTGCCCGCGCCGGCGGCGTCGCCCATGGGCGGCGCGTCGGTCTCGGCCGCCATCGCCTCGGCGAGCTTTCCGTAACGGCGGTGCAGCACCTGGCGCATCGCGGCGTAGTCGTCGCCGGGCGTGATGCCCTCGATGTTGTAGCGGCGGTATTCGCGGTTCTGCATCGTGTGATGCTCGAACACCACGCACGAAGCCTGCGTGGCCTCTCCCGCGGTGTGCGAGATGTCGAAGCATTCGACGCGGAAGTTGTCGAGATCGTCCGGCGCGAGCTCCAGCGCATCGGCCAGCGCGCGGGTGCGCGCCTGCTGCGAGCCCTCTTCGGCCAACAGGCGTGCCAATTGCAAGCCCGCATTCGTCTCGGCCATTTCGAGCCAGTGCCGGCGCTGTTCGCGCGGCTGGAACACGGCCGTCACGCGCGCACCGGCCTGCTGAGAGATGGCCTCGATCAGCTCCCGGCCCACGAGATGGCTCAGCACCAGCGTGGCGGGCACGGGCACGTCGATGTAGTGCTGCGCGATAAAGGCTTCGAGCACCTGCACCTCGATGGAATCGGCCGGCGCGGGTACCGCGCCCTCTTCCGCATCGAGCTCGCCATGATGAATTTGCGCAGCATCTTCCACGTGCACGGGAAAGTACGGGCGATCGCCCAGGTGCCGGCCGCCGCGCACCATCGCCAGGTTGACGCAGGCCTTGCCGCCCTGCACCTTCACGGCAAGAATGTCCACGTCCTTGTCGGAAGCAATTTCGATCGACTGCTGGTGCAGCACGCGCGAGATGGCCGACATCTGGTTGCGCAACTCGGCCGCCTGCTCGAATTCGAGCTTCTCGGCGTGCTCCGTCATGCGCGCCTCGAGCTTCGACAGCACGAGCTGGGTGTCGCCCATCAAAAAGGCTTCGGCGCTCGCCACGTCCTGCGCATAGGCTTCGGGCGAGATGTAGCCCACGCACGGCCCGGTGCAGCGCTTGATCTGGTAGAGCAGGCAAGGCCGGGTGCGGTTGGCGTACACCGTGTCTTCGCAGGTGCGCAGCTTGAAGACTTTCTGCAGCAGCTGGATCGACTCCTTCACCGCCCAGGCACTCGGGTAAGGCCCGAAATAGCGGTGCTTCTTGTCGACCGCGCCGCGGTAGTAGGCCAGCCGCGGAAACTGGTGCGAGGCGATCTTCAGGTAGGGGTAGCTCTTGTCGTCGCGGAACAGGATGTTGTAGCGCGGCTTGAGCGTCTTGATGAGATTGTTCTCGAGCAGCAGCGCCTCGGCCTCGGAACGCACCACGGTGGTTTCCATGCGCGCGATCTTCGAGATCATGTGGCCGATGCGCGTGCCGCCATGGCTCTTCTGGAAATAGTTCGCAACCCGCTTCTTGAGGTTGCGCGCCTTGCCCACATAGAGCACCGCGCCGGCCGCGTCGAAATAGCGGTAGACGCCCGGCAGCTGCGGCAGGGCCGCGACTTCACTCAGCAATTGATCGGAATGCACGTCTGACATGGCGGCTATTGTGGCGCGTGGCGCGCATGAGTCAGCGGCCGCGACCACCATCCACCCTCTGCCCTGACCTGCTCCGGAGACAGGCACACTGGCACCATGCAATGGGACATCTTCTGCAAGGTCATCGACAACCACGGCGACCTGGGCGTTTGCTGGCGTCTGGCCAGCCAACTGGCGGCGCTCGGCGAGCGCGTGCGCCTGTGGATTGACGACGCCACGGCGCTGCACTGGATGGCGCCGGCGGGCTGCGATGGCGTGAGCGTGATCGACTGGCTCGACCCCGCCGCAATCCGGAAGGCCGCCGCGGCCCCGCCGCCCGACGTGCTGATCGAAGCCTTCGGCTGCGAACCGGCACCTGAATTGATCGGCCGTTTTGCCGAGACGCCGGCCGCGGGCGAACCGGGCCGGGCGTGGATCAATCTCGAATACCTCTCGGCGGAACCTTATGTCGAGCGCCTGCACGGGCTGCCTTCCCCGGTGTTCAAGGGGCCCGGCGCGGGGCTGACCAAGCACTTTTTCTATCCAGGCTTCACGCCTGCCACGGGAGGGCTGCTGCGAGAGCCCGGCCTGCTGGAGCGGCGAACGCACTTCGACCGCGCGCAATGGCTGACAGCGCAGGAAATCCCCTGGCGCGAAGGCGAGCGTCTCGTTTCGCTCTTCTGCTACGAGCCTCCGGCGCTCGCGAAGCTGCTCGAGCAACTCGCGGCGGATTCACAGCCCACACGGCTCCTGGTGACGTCGGGCCGCGCCGCGCATGCGGTCAGGGCATTCTTTTCAAGCCGGGGGAACCAGCCGGACCATGGGCTCCCGGGATGGGGGGCGCTGGCAATTACATACCTGCCCTACCTCACCCAACCGGATTTCGACCATCTTCTGTGGGCCTGCGACCTGAATTTCGTGCGCGGCGAAGATTCGCTGGTGCGCGCCCTCTGGGCCGGCGCCCCGCTGGTCTGGCAAATCTACCCGCAGGATGACGACGCGCACCACGTCAAGCTCGGCGCCTGGCTGGACTGGCTCGGCGCCCCGCCGTCCCTCCGGCTGTTTCACCACGCCTGGAACGGCTTCGGCGACAGCCCCCTGCCCCCCCTCGAAACGCCGGGCGCATGGCGTGAAACCGTACTGGCCGCCCGCGAAAGGCTGTGCGGACAAGAGGACTTGGTCACGCAACTGCGGCATCTGGTCGCCGGAAAAAGCTAAAATAGCGGGCTTTGCGGATTTCGGCCCGGATTTACACAGATCCGAGATGCTGTCCGCCAAACCTGCCGCGGGACATGTACCGCGGGGCCAATAACGCCGGCAAGACGCTGCAGAGCAACATTGCAAACGTCGCCGATGGCCCCGTGCACCGAGCGGCCAACATCCAGAGAACCTGATATGAAAATCGCTCAAGAAATCCGCGCCGGCAACGTCATCATGCACGGCAAGGACCCGATGGTCGTCCTCAAGACCGAATACAGCCGCGGCGGCCGCAACTCCGCCACCGTGCGCATGAAGCTCAAGAGCCTGATCGCCAACTTCAACACCGAAGTGGTCTTCAAGGCCGACGACAAGATCGACCAGATCGTGCTCGACAAGAAGGAGTGCACCTACTCCTACTTCGCCGACCCGATGTACGTCTGCATGGACACCGAGTACAACCAGTACGAAGTCGAAGCCGAGAACATGGGCGACGCCCTCAACTACCTCGAAGACGGCATGGCTGTCGAAGTGGTGTTCTACGACGGCAAGGCCATCTCGGTCGAACTGCCGACCAGCGTCGAGCGCGAAATCACCTGGACCGAGCCGGCCGTCAAGGGCGACACGTCGGGCAAGGTCATGAAGCCCGCCAAGATCGCCACCGGTTTCGAAATCGGCGTGCCGCTCTTCGTTGCGCAAGGCGACAAGATCGAAATCGACACCCGCACCGGCGAATACCGCAAGCGCGTCTAAGCGCTTTCCGGCTGGCCAGGTGCCACCACGACAAAAGGCTCCGCAAGGAGCCTTTTTCCGTTGAGGGGCGTACTCTTGCGCCCATGAACACGTCCGCCAGCGTCCGCACCGAAATCGATGGGCCGGTCAGCACCATCGTCATGAGCCGTCCGAAGCAGCGCAATGCGGTCGACCGACCCATGGCCGATGCGCTGCGCGCCGCCTTCGAGCGCTTCGAGGCCGACGAAAGCCAGCGCGTCGCCGCGCTGTGGGGCGAACACGGAACCTTCTGCGCGGGCGCCGACCTGGGCGCGGTCGGCGACCCCGCGCGGCGCAACGAGCTCGATCCCGACGGCGGCGGCTCCGGCCCCATGGGGCCGACTCGCATGGCGCTGGGCAAGCCGCTGATTGCAGCCATTAGCGGCCATGCGGTCGCCGGCGGGCTCGAGCTGGCCCTGCTGGCCGACCTCCGTGTGGCCGAAGAAGATGCGGTGCTGAGCGTGTTCTGCCGACGCTGGGGCGTGCCGCTGATCGACGGCGGCACGGTGCGGCTGCCGCGCATCGTCGGCATGGGCCGTGCGCTCGACCTCATCCTCACGGGCCGGCCGGTGAGCGCCCAGGAGGCGTTTGCAATGGGCCTGGTGAACCGCGTGGTGCCCACGGGCAAGGCCCGCGAGGCGGCCGAAGCGCTCGCGCGCGAGATTGCGGCCTTTCCGCAGCAGTGCATGCTGGCGGACCGCCATTCCGCCTACGCCCAGTGGGACTTGCCGCTGGCCGAGGCGTTGCAGCAGGAAGGCCGCCTGGGCGTGCCGATCGTCGCGGCCGAGGGCGCCGCGGGCGCCGAGCGCTTCGTTCAAGGCGCGGGGCGGCACGGCCGTTTCTGAGCCGCCGGGCGGCCCGGCCGCAAGGCTGCACAATGTACGCGTCTCCCTGTCTGATTCCTCCATGAACAACACGCACGACCTTCACGACAAACGCCTCGCCGACGCCTGGGCCACGCTCAAGACGCATTCGGAAAAAGGCCTTCCGCTCGACCCCGATCCCTCGCGCATCGCCTTCGCCGACCCCGAGTTTCTGCTGCGCCGCGAGACCCGCGGCATCCGCATGCAGCTCGAGCTGATGAAGCCCGACCTCGAGCAGCGCGCGCACGGCATCGAAAACACCGTGGTGGTGTTCGGCAGCGCCCGCTTTCGCAGCGAGGAAGAAGCAGCCGCGCTGGTCGCGCAGGCCGAAGCCGGCGGCGATGCCGTGGCAGCCGAGCGCTGGCGCCGCCTGGCACGCAGCTCGCATTACTACGAGAAGGCCCGCGCCTTCGGCAAGCTGGTGGCGCAGTACAGCGACGGCAAGGAACCGGAGGACAAGCTGTTTGTCTGCACGGGCGGCGGCCCCGGCATCATGCAGGCGGCCAACCGCGGCGCGCACGAAGGCGGCGGCCTTTCGGTCGGCCTTGCCATTGCGCTGCCGATGGAAGAAGAAGCCAACCCGTACGTCACGCCGGCGCTGAGCTTCAAGTTCCACTACTTCGCCATCCGCAAGATGCACTTCATGATGCGTGCGAAGGCGCTGGTGGCTTTTCCGGGTGGCTTCGGCACGCTCGACGAGCTGTTCGAAGTGATCACGCTGGTACAGACCAAGAAGTCCAAGCCGGTACCGATCGTGCTATTTGGCTCGGCTTACTGGAAGAAGCTGATCGATTTCGACTTCCTGGTCGAGGAAGGCGTGATCTCCCCAACGGATGTGAAGCTCTTCGAGTACGTCGACGCGCCCGAAGACGCTTGGGACGCGATCAAGCGCTTCTACAAGTTGTAGGCGCACCGGCCAGCGCCAGGCCTTCGGGCTTTCAGGCCTTCAAGCCCCAGGTGGCCCGGGCGCCCAGCGCGACAACGCCGCCCACCACCCAGAAAACACCCCCGATGCCGATCAGCGCACCGAGCGATCCGAACAGCATCGGCATGGCCACGCTCGATGCATTGATGGTCATCAGCCGCAGGCCCAGCGCCTCGCCGTGACGCGCATGCGGCGTGATCTGGTGCAGCATGCTCATCACCATCGGCTGCACGGCCCCGAGCGCAAACCCCAGCACCACGGAGCACAGGCCCATGGTCAGGGCCGAATCGAGCAGCGGATAGACCGCGAACACCATGGCCGTGACGATGGTCGAACTCAGGATCACGCTGCGCTCCGAAGCGCGCGAGGCAATGAGCGGCAGCACGACGCGAATCACGGCTGCCGCAATGGCGAAAGCGCCAAGAATGGAGCCGATGACCGAAGCGCTGATGCCGCGGTCGTGCCCCAGCACCGGCAGCACGAAGGCATGCACGTCCCAACTCGAAGACTGCAGCCAGTTGACGAACAGCAGGCGCCGGAACATCGGCTCGCGCAGCAGGTCCCAGGCCCGCGTCGGCACGGCGCCTGCCGCGGGCTCGATGCGTGGCGGCTCGTGCGCGCCGCGCGCAAGCAGCCAGCACACGATGGGAAAGGCCGCCATCACCGCAAAGCAAACCCGGAAGGCCAGCATGTCCGCGGGTGTGCGCCCTGCATGGTCGATGAGCAGGCCGGCGACGAACGGGCCGACGAAATTGGCGACCGCCGGCGCAATCGCCAGCCAGCTGAACACGCGCTTGAGCTGCGTGGCGTTGGTGGCGGAGCGGCCCACGTGGCGCTGCAGCGCAATGACGGTTGCGCCCGTGGCGCCGCCGGTCAACAGCGCCGCGACGCACATGACCGGAAAAACCGGAAAGATCACCACGAGGCCCGCACCGATGGAAGCCGCCAGGACCGAAAGCCACAGAGGCCGCTTGAAGCCATGCCGGTCGGCAAAGCGCCCCGCGGGCAGCGCCAGGAACACCTGCGTGAGCGCGAACAGCGAAATCAGCACCCCGACCGCCGCTGCGCTGTACCCCTGCTGCAGCGCCAGGAGCGGCGTTGCGAGACGCATGCCGGCCATGGTGGCGTGCAGGCAAACCTGGGCGCCGATCACACGCAGCAGTTCGGAACCTTTCACGGGGTGTCGTCGCCCTCGCTATCGGCCGTGGGGGGCAGCAGCACTTGCGACTGCGCCTCGGGCAGCGCCTCGACCTTGCGCAGCGCGAGGCGCATCTGCT
The DNA here is from genome assembly GCF_040544635.1 of Variovorax paradoxus. Lineage (GTDB taxonomy): Bacteria > Pseudomonadota > Gammaproteobacteria > Burkholderiales > Burkholderiaceae_C > Variovorax > Variovorax paradoxus_R. The sequence goes on along the minus strand of NZ_JBEPKJ010000005.1, from coordinate 98,773 downwards.
TGGCGCGCGTGTCGGCCTTGTCGAGCGTGTCGGAGGCCTTGGCCACCTGCTCCTTGATGCGCGAAACCCATTCGCCATAGCGCTCGAACTCGGTCTTGACCGCGCCCAGCACCTTCCAGACCTCGGAGGCCTGCTGCTCCAGTGCCAGCGTGCGAAAGCCCATATGCAGGCTGTTGAGCATCGCCAGCAAGGTGGTCGGGCCGGCCAGCGTCACGCGGTGCTGGCGCTGGATGGCGTCCATCAGGCCCGGCCGGCGCAGCACCTCGGCATAGAGGCTCTCGACCGGCAGAAACAGAATCGCGAAGTCGGTGGTGTGCGGCGCGGCAAGGTAGTTCTCCGCAATCGACCTGGCCTCGCTGCGGATGCGCGCTTCGAGCGCCTTGGCCGCGAGCTCCGCCCCGACCGCATCGGCGCGCTCGTGCGCATCGATCAGGCGCTCGTAGTCATCGCGCGGAAACTTGGCGTCGATCGGCAGCCACACCGGCGCGCCGTCGTCGCCGCGGCCCGGAAAGCGGATCGCAAAGTCGACGCGCTGTCCGCTGCGCGGCTTGGTCTCGATCTGCTTGGCGTACTGCTCGGGCGTGAGCACCTGCTCGAGCAGCGCCTCGAGCTGCACCTCGCCGAACACGCCGCGCGTCTTCACATTGGTCAGCACGCGCTGCAGGCTGCCGACGCCTACAGCCAGCGTCTGCATCTCGCCCAGGCCCTTGTGCACCTGCTCGAGCCGGTCGGCCACCTGCTTGAAGCTTTCGCCGAGTCGCGCCTCCAGCGTGCTTTGCAGTTTCTCGTCGACGGTCTTGCGCATTTCGTCGAGCTTGGCGGTGTTGGTCTGCTGAAGCTGCGCGAGTTGCGTTTCCATCGTCTCGCGCACTTCGGCGAGGCGGCGCGCATTCGATTCGCTCAGGCCCTGCAGCTGGGTGTTGAGCGTGTCGGCCAGGCTCTTCTGCAAGGATGCGAGTTGCAGCGAGAAAGCATCGAGCTGGGCGTTTTGCGTGCGCGTCGCCTCGGCCCCCTGCTGCACCAGCGACTGCTGAAAGGTGGCGAAGGCTTGCGCGGTTTCCTGCCGCGTGCCGCGCGAGCTCTCGCCGATTTCGTGGCGCAGCTCACGCTCGGTGCGCTCGTTGGCCGCGCCCATGGCGGCCAGCATGGTCAGCATTTCGCTGTGGTCGGGCTTGGGCTGGCGGCGCGCGAGCAGCCAGATCACCAGCACGAGCTGCACCACGGCGAAGGCGGCCAGCAGAAGAAGAATCAAGTCGGTGGATTGCAAAATCGGTTCGCTGTCTCGCTGAATTTGTCGGAGTTACTTGGCGGCCGGCGGCACGGGCGTGACAGGCGTCAGCGGCCCCTTGCCGCCGAACCAGGCAATGAGGTTGTCGGCCGCGAGCTCGGCCATGGCACGGCGCGTGGGCACGGTGGCGCTCGCGATGTGCGGCGTCAGCACCACGTTGGGCACGGTCAGCAGATCGGGGTGAACCTTGGGCTCGCCTTCGAACACATCGAGGCCCGCCGCCGCAATGCGCTTCTCGCGCAGCGCCACGGCCAGCGCCGCGTCGTCGACGATGCCGCCGCGCGCAATGTTCACCAGCGTGGCGGTCGGCTTCATCAGCGCGATTTCGGCCGCGCCGATGGTGTGGTGCGAAGCCGGCGAATACGGCACCACCAGCACGACGTGGTCGGCGGTCTTGAGGAGCTCGTCCTTGCTCACGTAGCTGGCCTTGCATTCGGCCTCGAGCGCGGCGTCGAGCCGCGAGCGGTTGTGATAGACCACCTTCATGCCGAAGCCGTGCGCGCCGCGCTTGGCAATGCCCTGCCCGATGCGGCCCATGCCGATGATGCCGAGCGTGGAGCCGTGAATGTCGGAGCCCGCGAACATGTCGAAGCTCCATTTCTGCCACTTGCCCGCGCGCAGGAAGTGTTCGCTTTCGGTGATGCGGCGGGCCGTGGCCATCAAGAGCGCAAAGCCGAAGTCGGCCGTGGTCTCGGTGAGCACGTCGGGCGCATTGGTGCCCAGCACGCCGTGCGCGGCCATCGCATCGACGTCGAAGTTGTTGTAGCCCACGGCCATGTTGGCGCAGATCTTCAGGTCGGGGCAGGCGTCGAGCAGCGCGGCGTCGATGCGCTCGCTGCCGGTCGTGAAGGCGCCCTGCTTGCCTTTGAGTTTGGCGATCAGCTGCTCTTTGCTCCAGCTCTCGTCGGCCTGGTTCGACTCGACCTCGAAATGCTGCGAGAGACGCTCGATGGTTTCGGGAAAAATCGCGCGTGCGACCAGTATCTTGGGCTTGCTCATGATGTGTCTGCGCCTAGCGGAAGAAGATGAAGGTGGAGAGAACGAACAACGGAATCAAAACGGCCACCGACCATGCCATGTAGCCGAAGAAGCTGGGCATGCGAACGCCGCGGCTCTCTGCAATGGCCTTGACCATGAGGTTGGGCGCGTTGCCGATGTAGCTGTTGGCGCCCATGAACACGGAGCCGGCCGAAATGGCGGCCAGCGTGGTGGCGTAGGTGGTCATGAGCGCGGCCGGATCGCCGCCCGCGGTGTTGAAGAACACCAGGTAGGTCGGCGCGTTGTCGAGAAACGAGCTCAGGATACCGGTTGCCCAGAAGTACATGGCCGGATCGGGCTGGCCATCGGCCCGCGTCACCGCCGAAACCACCGCCCCGAAGGGCCCCTGGGTGCCGGCCTTCAGCATTGCAATCACCGGAATGATGGTCAGGAAAATGCCGGCGAACAGCTTGGCCACCTCGGCCATCGGGCCCCATTCGAACTGGTTGTCGGCATGCACCTTGGCCGAGGTCATCTTGAACGAGAGCAGCGTGATGGCGATCAGGCCGACGTCGCGCACCAGCCCCGGCAAGCCGACCTGCGTGCCGAACACCTCAAAGCTCACGGGCGACTTCCAGACGCCGGAGAGCAGCACCAGGAAGACCACGCCGCCCAGCAGCCAGAAATTCGCCGCACCGTCGAAGCCGACGCGCCGGGTGTCCGGCGTCGGGTCGAACGGCAGCACGCCCTCCTTGCGATAGAGATGGCGGTCGATGACGTAGAACAACGCGAGCAGCATGCCGATGAGAAACAGCGTGTTGGGCAGGATGTTCCGCGCCGTCCAGAAAAAGTCGACGCCCTTCAGAAAACCGAGAAACAGCGGCGGGTCTCCCAGCGGCGTGAGCGAACCGCCCGCATTCGACACGATGAAGATGAAGAACACCACCACGTGCGCCTTGCTCTCGCGGTTGTCGTTGGCGCGAACCAGCGGCCGAATCAGCAGCATCGAGGCCCCCGTGGTTCCCATGAGGCTCGCAAGCACCGCGCCGATGGCGAGGATGGCCGTGTTGAGCCCGGGCGCGCCATGCAGGTTGCCGCGAATGTGGATGCCGCCCGCCACTGTGAACAGCGCGGTAAGCAGGATGATGAAGGGAATGTATTCCTCCACCAGGGCGTGCACGAACTGGGCCCCGGCCAGCGGCGCTCCGTGAATGGCGGCAAAGGGGAGCAGAAACGCCAGCGCCCAGGCGGCGGAGATCTTGCCGTAGTGGTGATGCCAGAACGACGGGGCCAGCAACGGCATCAGCGCGATCGACAACAGGAGGCCCGCGAACGGAACACCCCAGAGCGGGGACAGCTTGCTGCCGTCGAACTCGGCAGCCATGGCAAGCGCGGGAAACATCATCGGCAGCACAGCGGCTACCGCAAGACGAACTGTTTTCTTCATCGGGGGCCGTACCGTACCAGACGGGGGTCAGGCCGGCGGCTGTTCGATTTCGAACACCTGGCGCAGGTACGCCAGGTATTTTTCGTCCTCGCACATGTTCTTGGACGGCGTGTCCGACAGCTTGGCCACGGGCTGGCCGTTGCAATTGATCATCTTGATGACGATCTGCAGCGGCTCGTAGCCCAGGTCATTGGTGAGGTTGGTTCCAATGCCGAAAGCCAGCTGGCAGCGGCCGCGGAACTGCTGGTAGAGCTCGATGGTGCGCGGCACCGTGAGGCCGTCGCTGAAGATCAGCGTCTTGGTGAGCGGATCGACCCGGTTCGCGGCGTAGTGCGCGAGCATGCGCTCGCCCCATTGGAAGGGGTCGCCGCTGTCGTGGCGGGCGCCGTCGAACAGCTTGCAGAAGTACAGGTCGAAGTCGCGCAGGAAGGCGCTCATGCCGTAGACGTCGGAAAGCGCAATGCCCAGGTCGCCGCGGTATTCACGGGCCCAGCTCTCGAAACCGAAGATCTGGCTGTCGCGCAGCCGCGGGCCGAGCCCTTGGCAGGCCTGGAGGTATTCATGCGCCATGGTGCCGAGCGGAATGAGGCCGAGCTTCATGGCATAGAGCACGTTGCTCGTGCCCGCGAGCTGGGGCAGCCGGGCGCCGGGCTTGGCGTGCATCGGCGGCGGCGTCACGGCGCCGAGCCGCGCATTGAGCGTGCGCAGCACCTCTTCATGCCAGTCCTTGGAGAAACGGCGGCGCGTGCCGTAGTCGGCAATCTTGAGGTCGGCCAGGCCGGCATCCTGCAGTTGGCCGATCTTGGTCTCGAGCCGGCGGCGGCCTTCCTCGAAATCGGGCTTCTTCTGCGTATTGCGGAAGTAGACCTCGTTGACGATCGCCAGCACCGGGATCTCGAACAGGATGGTGTGCAGCCACGGCCCCTGGATGCGGATCTCGAGCTCCCCCGAGGGTTGCGGAATGATGTTGATGTACTTCTCGTTGAGCCGGAAGAGCCCGAGAAAGTCGACGAAGTCGCTCTTGATGAAGCGCATCGACCGCAGGTAGGCCAGCTCGGCATCCCGGAACTGCAGCGAGCAGAGGCTTCGCACCTCCTCCCGGATCTGCCCGGCGAATTGCGCCAGGTCGACACCCGGGTTGCGGCACTTGAACCGGTACTCGACCCGGGCGCCAGGAAAGTGATGCAGGACGACCTGCATCATGGTGAACTTGTAGAGGTCGGTGTCGAGCAGGCTGTGAATGATCATGGTTCGGCGCGCGTTGTCTCAGGCTTTTTCGGCGTGCGTTCGATTATCACGGGCAGCGTCGGCTTGTGCCTACGGGGCCTGCACTGCACGTCCTACCGTCAGGGTGAATGGGCCCCGCCACATTTTGTTCACGGCGGCAACGAGCCCGCCGAATCAACTTTTCAAGGAGATTCGCATGAACAAGGACACCATCGAAGGCAACTGGAAACAGCTCAAGGGCAAGGTCAAGGAGCAATGGGGCAAGCTGACCGACGATGACTTCGACGTCATTGCCGGCAAGCGCGACCAACTGCTCGGCCGCATCCAGGAACGCCACGGCATCAGCCGCGACGAAGCCGAAAAACAGGTCAAGGAATGGGAATCGCGCGACGGCCGTTCGCCGGAGACCCTCTGGTACGAAAAGTACTGACGCCTGAGTCGACCTCTTCTCAACTTCTCTTCCTAACTGCGAAAGAAAGAAAACCAATGAAAAAAAATCTGCTCATGATCGCGCTCGCTTCGACCTGCTTCATGGCCGCCCAAGCCGGCGCAATGACCCAGGACGAATACAAGGCCGCCAAGGCAAAGGTCGAGGCCGACTACAAGTCCGCCAAGGCCCAGTGCGACACGATGAAGGACAACGCGAAGGACGTCTGCCAGAAGGAAGCCAAGGGCACGGAAAACGTGGCGAAGGCCGAACTCGAACAGCAGTACAAGCCGAGCGATGCGCATGCCCGCAAGGTCGCTGAAGAGAAGGTGAAGGCCACGTACGAGGTCGCAAAGGAAAAGTGCGACGATCAGAAGGGCGAAGCCAAGTCTGCGTGCGAGAAGCAGGCCAAGGCCGACGAAGCCCAAGGCAAGGCCGACATCAAGGCCATGAAGAAGACCATGTAAGACCCTGGCGGCCTGACCGGCCGCACGGCAAAAGACAACGGCGCCTCGGGCGCCGTTTTTCATGGGGGTGTCAGGCCTTCAGCGCGTCGACCACGCGTTGCAGCGGCTCGGGCAACGGCACCGGCCGCTGCGTGGCCCGGTCCACATACACATGCACGAAGTGGCCCTGCGCGGCCGCGGTTTCCGAGCCCTCCGCGAAAAGCGCAATCTCGTAGCGCACGCTCGAACGGCCCGCCTGGGCCACCCGGATGCCGGCTTCCACGGTCTGCGGAAACGCGACCGGCGCGAAATAGTTGCATTGCGTCTCGACCACGAAGCCGATGGTCTGCCCGTTGTGAATGTCGAGCGCGCCGCGCTCGATCAGCAGCGCATTCACCGCGGTGTCGAACCAGCTGTAGTAGACGACGTTGTTGACGTGGCCATACATGTCGTTGTCGGCCCAGCGCGTCGGGATGCTGCGAAACGCGCGGTAGCCGCTTCGGGAATGCGGCGTGGGTTTGGTGGCGGAGCTCATCGCGCGGCATTTTGCCAGCGGCGCCAGTAGTCGACCGCGACCTTGAAGGTGCCGAGCTGCACCTGCACTGTCTCGGCAATGTCGCTGGCATAACCCCCGGCCATCGAGAAAGCCAGCGGAAGGCGGCGCTGCCAGGCCCAATCGAACACCCGCCGGTCGCGCGCCTCCAGGCCGTCGAACGTCAGCTTGAGCCGCCCGAGCCGGTCGCGCTCGAACGGATCGGCGCCGGCCAGGTAGATCACCAGGCCGGGGGAGAAACGCCGCTCCAGCTCGTCGAGCGCGTGCTCGAGCGCCGTGAGGTAGTCGGCATCGCCGCAGCCGTCGGGCAGCTCGACGTCGAGGTCGCTCGCCTCCTTGCGGAACGGAAAGTTCTTCTGGCCGTGCACCGAGAGCGTGAAAACACTCGGGTCATTGCGGAAGATGCTGGCCGTGCCGTTGCCCTGGTGCACGTCGAGATCGACGACCGCGACCTTGAGCTGCCGGCCGCTGCGCCCATGTTCCGCCTGCATCAGCCGCGCCGCCACCGCGGCGTCGTTGAAGACGCAGAATCCCCCGCCCTTGTCGGCGTAGGCATGGTGCGTGCCGCCGGCCATGTTGGCCGCCACGCCGCCGGCGAATGCCGCTCGGCAGGCCGCAATGGTCGCCCCGGTGGAGCGGCGCGAGCGCTCGACCATGGCCTCGCTCCAGGGAAAGCCGATCTCCCGCATGGCCTGCGGGCTCACGCTGCCGTCGCTGATGGCCGAGATCCATTGCGGGGTGTGGGCCAGCGCCAGTTCGCCGTCGGTGGCACGCGGGGCCTGGTCCATTTCGACCGCCGGCAGGTGCTCGAGCAGGCGGTCGCGCAGCAAGGCGTAGCGGGACATGGGAAAGCGGTGGCCGGGCGGCAAAGGCAAGACGAACTGGCCGGAATAGAAGGCGCGCATGGGCTGCATTCTGGAGCGCGAGGCGAATTTAGAAAGTGTGTTCTAAATTGCTGCAAAGCAGCAAAACCCCCTTGATCCAAAAACTGTGCTGCCTATACTTGAGGCCATGCTGCACCGCAACAAAAACAAAGACGACGAGGCAGCGCAACGTGAACCGACCACCCATCATCCTTACTGGAGATTCCACATGGCCCTGACCGCTGACCAAATCCTCGCCGCCCAAAAAGCAAACCTCGAAACCCTGTTCGGCCTGACCACCAAGGCATTCGAAGGCGTCGAGAAGCTCGTCGAACTCAACGTGACCGCTTCCAAGGCTGCCCTGGCCGAAGCCGCCGGCACCGCCCAAGCCGCCCTGAACGTCAAGGACGCACAAGAACTGCTGACGCTGCAAGCCAGCCTGTTCCAGCCCCTGGCCGAAAAGACCGCCGCCTATAGCCGTCATCTGTATGACATCGCCCAAGGCACCGGCGCCGAGTTCACCAAGGCTTTCGAAGCCAAGGCTGCTGAAGCCCAGCAAAACTTTGTCGGCCTGGTCGACAGCGCTTCCAAGAACGCACCCGCCGGTTCGGAAACCGCCGTTGCCGTGCTGAAGAGCGCCGTGGCTGCCGCCAACAACGCTTTCGAATCGGTCCAGAAGGCTGTCAAGCAAGCCTCCGACGTCGCCGAAGCCAACTTCAACGCCGTGTCGTCGCAAGCCGTCGCCGCCGCGAAGACCGCGACCACCACCTCGCGCAAGCGCTAAGCCGCCGGCCGACTACTACCAGTTGTCTCCTTGGGTCCTCACGGATCCAATTCAGGGCCTCATCTTCGGATGAGGCCTTTTTTTTGGCCAGCCAACCGTCTTCGATAATGCGGGTCTTATTTCAGGAGACTCTCAATGCAGATCGACGGCAAGGTTTTTATCGTGACCGGTGGCGCTTCGGGCCTCGGCGAAGGCACGGCGCGCATGCTGGCAGCCAATGGCGGCAAAGTGGTCATCGCCGACATGCAGGCTGAAAAGGGCGAAGCCGTCGCGCGCGAGATCGGCGGGATGTTCGTCAAGTGCGACGTGAGCCAGGAGGCCGACGGCCAGGCGGCCGTTGCCGCGGCAACCAAGCTCGGCAAGCTGGTGGGCCTGGTCAACTGCGCGGGCATTGCGCCGGCCGAAAAGACCGTGGGCAAGAACGGCGCGCACGCGCTGGCGGTGTTCAGCAAGACAGTCACCGTCAACCTGATCGGCAGCTTCAACATGATCCGCCTCGCGGCCGACGCCATGAGCAAGAACGAGCCCGAAGCCACGGGCGAACGCGGCGTGCTGATCTCGACCGCCTCGGTCGCGGCCTACGACGGGCAAATGGGTCAGGCGGCCTACAGCGCCTCCAAGGGCGGCGTGGTCGGCATGACGCTGCCCATTGCGCGCGACCTGGCGCGCAACGGCATCCGCAACATGACCATTGCCCCCGGCATCTTCGGCACGCCCATGCTCTTCGGCATGCCGCAGGAAGTGCAGGACGCGCTGGCCGCCAGCGTGCCCTTCCCCTCCCGCCTGGGCACGCCCGAGGACTACGCCAAGCTCGCCAAACACATCATCGAGAACGACATGCTCAACGGCGAGGTGATTCGTCTCGACGGAGCGATTCGACTTCCGCCCCGGTGAGCGGCGGCACCGCCGTGCTGCCGGTGCGGTCCAGCCGCTCGTACTGGGCGATGACCTGGGCCCCCAGCAGCACGAGCGTGGCGGCAATCTCCAGGCTCAGCAGCACCACGATGGCCGTGGTGAGCGAGCCGTAGACCACGTTGACCTGCGAGAGCGTCGAGAAGTACCAGATCAGCACGTGCCGCGTGGCCTCCCACAGCAGCGCGGCGGTTACGCCGCCGAGCAGCGCGTGGCGCAGCGACATCCGCCCGGCCGGCATTACGAGGTAGAGCGAGGTCAGCATGAAAATCTCGCCTCCCAGCCCGAGCAGGTAGAGCAGCAGCCCCGACACACCCGAGAGCGACCAGTTGCGGCCGAACAGGTCGACGCTCTCCTGCCCCACCAGCTGCAGCGCGCCCGAAACCAGGGTGACCAGCAGCAGGCCCGCGCACAGGCACAGGATGTAGATGTAGGGCATGACGGCGGAGACCAGGAAATGCCGCCGGTGGTCGGCCTTGCGGTGATGAAAGATCACCGCCATTGCGCTTTCGAGAATGCTGAAGGCCAGCGAGCTGAAGAAAATCATCGTGACCAGCAGCACCGGGCCCATCACGTCGCGGTGGTCGAGAAAGTTCGACAACTCCGCGACGATGGCCTTCGACTGGCCGGGCAGCAGCCACTCGAGGTACCGGCCGATGGTGCGCAGCAATTCGGCCTGTTCGATGACATGAGACATCGCGATCACGCTCACGATCAGCAGCGGCACGATGGAGAGCAGCGCGTAATACGCCACCGCGCCCGCGAGCAGCAGGCCCTGGTTCGCGCGAAAAGCCTTGAGCGCATCCCACACGAATCGGAGGGGATGGCGCAGCAGCGCAGCGGCGTGGTGCAATCGGTTGGGCGTCGTCATCCGTGGAAATCCGGTCATTCATCCGGTGCGGCCAGTATGCCGTCCGGGCGCGGGCGTTCTGCCGCTTGCGTATGATTTGCCGCTCTTCGCCTACATGACCATCCCCGCCTCTTTCATCCAGGAACTCATCGCGCGCGCCGACGTGGTGGAGATCGTCGGGCGCTATGTGCAGCTCAAGAAGGCCGGCGCCAACTTCATGGGCCTGTGCCCGTTCCACGGGGAAAAGTCGCCTTCTTTCTCGGTCAGCCCGACCAAGCAGTTCTATCACTGCTTCGGCTGCGGAGTGCACGGCAATGCCATCGGTTTTCTCATGGAACACGCGGGCATGGGCTTCGTCGAGGCGGTGCACGACCTTGCCGGCCAATACGGCCTGCAGGTGCCCGAAGACGATGCTTCGCCCGCCGAACGCGCCCGCGCCGCGAACCAGCGCCAGAAACAGGCCACGCTGACCGACGTGCTCGAAAAGGCCGGCGAGGCCTATCGCAAGTCTTTGCGGCAGGCGCCGGGCGCCATCGAATACCTGAAGGGCCGCGGCGTCTCGGGCGAAGTGGCCAAGCAATTCGGCATCGGCTATGCGCCGGCCGGCTGGCGCGCCCTGGCCAGCGTGTTCCCGGACTACGACGACCCCCTGCTCGCCGAAAGCGGCCTGGTCATCGTCAACACCGAAGACGGCGCCGAGGACGCCAAGCGCTACGACCGCTTTCGCGACCGCGTGATGTTCCCCATCCGCAACGTGAAGGGCGAATGCATCGGCTTCGGCGGCCGGGTGCTCGGCGACGAAAAGCCCAAGTACCTGAATTCGCCCGAAACGCCGGTCTTCAGCAAGGGCCGCGAGCTCTACGGCCTTTACGAGGCGCGCGCCGCCTTCCGCGAGCGCGGCTATGCGCTGGTGACCGAGGGCTACATGGACGTGGTCGCCCTGGCCCAGCTCGGTTTTCCGAACGCTGTGGCCACCCTGGGCACGGCTTGCACCACGGAGCACGTGCAAAAGCTCTTCCGGTTCACCGAATCGGTAGTGTTCAGCTTCGACGGCGATGCCGCCGGCCGCCGCGCCGCGCGCAAGGCGCTCGACGGCGCCCTGCCCTATGCCACCGACGTGCGCAGCATCAAGTTCCTGTTCCTGCCTGCGGAGCACGACCCCGACAGTTTCATCCGCGAATTCGGCGCCGACGCCTTCGCCCGCTTCGTGCAGGAAGCCACGCCGCTCTCGCGCTTCATGATCGAAGCCGCGCGCGAAGGCTGCGACCTCACGACCGCCGAAGGCCGCGCCCACATGAGCAGCAACGTACGGCCGCTCTGGAGCGCCATGCCCGACGGGGCGCTCAAGCGGCAGCTGCTGAGCGAGATCGCCACGCTGGTGCAGCTGGATGCAAACGCCCTCTCGGAGCTTTGGGCTGCCACGCCCGGCCCGCGCAAGGCCGCCACGGCACCCGCGCCCCGCCCCTCCGGCGAGCCGGGCGATCCGTTCGACTACCCCAACATGCCGCCCCCCGCGGAATATGAGCCGCCTCGCTACGAAAACGATAGCAAGCCGCGCGGCAAATTCACCAAGGGCAAGCGCTGGGGCGGCAAGTTCGAGGCGCCCATCGAGCCGCTGCGCGGCCGCGGCAAGCCGCCGAGCCGGCCCGACGTGGCAGTGCGGCTGCTGCTGTCGAACATGGCGCAATGGGAAGCGCTATCGCATGAACTCCACGTCATGCTGTGCGACCTGCCCGGCCCGCACGGCGCGCTGTTTACCTGGCTCGACAGCCAGTTGCACGAACACGGCGTGCAACCCTGGGCGGCGCTGCGCGAAGGCATGCGCGGGCTCGACTTCGAATCGCTGGCGGAACGGCTCATGAGCGTGTCCGAAAGCGCGCCGGTGCCCGAGGGCGAGGAAGACCAGCACCTGGCCGACGCCGCCAAGGAGCTTTCGAGTGTGCTCGATTTCATGCTCGACGACCGCCTGAAAGCCCAGCAGAGCGAGGCCATTGCCGCCGTGGGCAAAGACCCCAAGGCTCTGGAGCGCTACAAGGCGCTGGAGGCGCGAAGGCTCGAATTGCGCGCCCGCCTCAAGCCGTCCGGTGCATAAACTGCTTGAAATTTGCGCAGTAAGCTATAATGTAAGGCTTCGCAACTGGCGAAATTAGGCAAGAGCGACAGCAGCACCTCCGGGCCGACCCCTAGCGCAACGCACTCCAACGGAAAAAATCCGTCGGAAAGGGTCAATAACCGCAAGGACTGCACACCAAATGTTCGCCCGACATCTTGCCTGACGAGGAATTACTTCCTCTTTCCCAATTGTTCTGTCCGCGCCTGTGCGCGGGCTTTGAGTCTCGTCCGTGCCTGTGCACGGCCGTGGTGGCGCTGCCCGTTGGGCGGTGCGCCTGTGATTTCGCTTGGTCCATCTTGCTGTAACGAGGTCGTATGCCCAGTTCAAAGAAGCCTGCTCCTTCACTCGCCAAAGGCGCCGCCCCAAAGCCTGTCGCAGAAAAACCGTTGAAAGCTGGCGTTATGCCGGCAACTAAGTCGGGTGCCGCCGCTTCCAAATCGGCAGCCGTAACGAAAGTGAAAACCGTGCCCACGAAATCGACCTCCATCGACGATCCGAAAAAAGCCGCCGCCAAGACGGTTGCCGCCGCCCCTGCCGCCAAGAAAGTCGGCCGCCCGCCCAAGGCCGCCGGCGCCGCCGCGCCCGCCACCGGCGCCAAGCGCGGCCGCAAGCCCAAGGCCGGCAATGACGCGCCCGAAAGCGACATCGACCTGTCGGACATCGAGGAAGACCTGGTCGGCGACGAGCCGGCGGCTGCCACGACCACCGAAGAAAAGGTCAAGCCGCTGCGCATGAAGATCAGCAAGGCGAAGGAACGCGCCTTGATGAAGGAGTTCGGCCTCGACGAGACCGTGCTCTCCGAGGAAGACCTGGCCAAGCGCCGCTCGCGCCTGAAGACCCTGATCACGCTGGGCAAGACCCGCGGCTACCTCACGCACGGCGAAATCTCCGACCACCTGCCCGACAAGCTGGTCGACGCCGAGACCATGGAAGTCGTGGTCACCATGCTCAACGACATGGGCGTGGCGGTGTACGAGCAAACGCCCGACGCCGAAACCCTGCTGCTGAACAACACCGCGCCCACCGCCACCACGGTGGAAGAAGCCGAGGAAGAAGCCGAAGCCGCGCTCTCCACGGTGGACAGCGAATTCGGCCGCACCACCGACCCCGTGCGCATGTACATGCGCGAAATGGGCACGGTCGAGCTCTTGACGCGCGAAGGCGAAATCGAAATCGCCAAGCGCATCGAAGGCGGCCTGATGGCCATGATGGAAGCCATTTCGGCCTCCCCCGCCACCATCGCCGAAATCCTGCGCCTGGCCGCCGACATCCGTGAAGGCAAGGTCGTCATCTCCACCGTGGTGGACGGCTTCTCGAACCCCAACGAGGCCGACGACTACGTGGCCGAAGAAGACTTCGACGAATTCGACGAAGAAGACGACGACGACGGCAAGGGCGGCTCCAAGGCCCTGACCAAGAAGCTCGAAGAACTCAAGCGCGACGCGCTCGAGCGTTTCGACCGCATCGCCGCGATGTTCGAGAAGGTCCACAAGATCTACGACAAGGAAGGCTACGGCACGCCGGCCTACCAGAAGGCCCAGCAGTCCCTGTCGGACGAGCTCATGACCATCCGCTTCACGGCCAAGACCATCGAGAAGCTGTGCGACCTGGTTCGCACGCAGGTCGACGACGTGCGCAAGAAGGAGCGCGAGCTGCGCCGCATCATCGTGGACAAGTGCGGCTTCCCGCAGGACGAGTTCATTCGCGACTTCTCGGGCTACGACAAGAACGGCAACCGCGTGCCGTCGAACCTGCTCAACCTGAAGTGGGTCGAGAAGCAGGCCGCCTCCGGCAAGCCCTGGAGCGCCGTGCTCGCGCGCAACATTCCGCCGGTGCAGGAACTGCAGCAAAAGCTCACCGACATCCAGTCGCGCGTGGTGGTGCCCCTCACGCAGCTGAAGGAAATCAACAAGCGCATGAACGAGGGCGAATCGTCCTCGCGCGACGCCAAGAAGGAAATGATCGAGGCCAATCTGCGCCTCGTGATTTCCATCGCCAAGAAGTACACCAACCGCGGCCTGCAGTTCCTGGACTTGATCCAGGAAGGCAACATCGGCCTCATGAAGGCGGTCGACAAGTTCGAATACCGCCGCGGCTACAAGTTCTCGACCTACGCCACGTGGTGGATCCGCCAGGCCATCACGCGCTCGATTGCCGACCAGGCGCGCACCATCCGTATTCCGGTGCACATGATCGAGACGATCAACAAGATGAACCGCATCTCGCGCCAGCATCTGCAGGAGTTCGGCTTCGAGCCCGACGCCAGCATCCTGGCCGCGAAGATGGAAATTCCGGAAGACAAGATCCGCAAGATCATGAAGATCGCGAAGGAGCCGATCTCGATGGAAACCCCCATCGGCGACGACGACGATTCGCACCTGGGCGACTTCATCGAGGACAGCAGCAACACGGCGCCTATCGAAGCCGCGATGCAGGCGGGCCTCCGCGACGTGGTCAAGGACATCCTGGACAGCCTCACGCCGCGCGAAGCCAAGGTGCTGCGCATGCGCTTCGGCATCGAGATGAGCACGGACCACACGCTGGAAGAAGTCGGCAAGCAGTTCGACGTGACCCGCGAGCGCATCCGCCAGATCGAGGCCAAGGCCCTGCGCAAGCTCAAGCATCCTTCGCGTTCGGACAAGCTGCGCAGCTTTATTGATACGCTCTAAGCCGGTCTCCCGGTATTTCTCTGACGAGGAGGCGCCCGCAAGGGCGCTTTCTTTTTTGGCCTTCGGATAAGAAGAATGGAGCACACCTCATGAATCCCGATGCAGACAAGCTCTGGCTGGCCCCGCGCTGGGCGCTTGCCGTGCTGCTCGCCGTGCTGGGCATGCTCGGTCCCTTTTCCATCGACACCTACATTCCGGCTTTCTCGGGCATAGCGCGCTCCATCGGTGCCACGCCCGCCGAAATGCAGCAGACACTTTCGGCCTACCTGTTCGGCTTTGCGTTCATGAACCTGTTCCACGGCGCCTTGTCGGACAGCTTCGGCCGCCGACCGGTGGTGCTGTGGGGGCTGGCGGTGTTCACCATTGCCTCGCTGGGCTGCGCGCTGTCGCAGAACATTGCGCAGCTGGTGCTGTTCCGCGGCCTGCAGGGCCTTTCGACCGGCGCCGGCATCGTGGTCTCGCGCGCGGTCATCCGCGACATGTTTCCGCCCGCCGACGCGCAGCGCGTGATGAGCCAAGTGACCATCTACTTCGGCGTGGCACCGGCCATTGCGCCCATCGTCGGCGGCTTTCTTTTCGTTCATGCCGGCTGGCACGCGATCTTCTGGTTCCTGGTGGCGGTCGGCGTGATTCTGTTCGTGGCCAACTACAAGCTGCTGCCCGAAACGCTGCACCAGAGCCAGCGCCAGCCGTTCCAGGTGCGCCACCTGATGCGCGGCTACTGGGACCTGTGCTCCGACCCGCGCTTTCTGCTGCTCGCATTCGCGAGCGGCGTTCCGTTCAACGGCATGTTCCTCTATGTGCTGGCGGCGCCGGCCTTTCTGGGCGACCACCTTGCCCTGGCGCCGACGCAGTTCTTCTGGTTCTTCCTGCTGACCATCGGCGGCATCATGTCGGGCGCATGGGCCAGCGGCCGCATGGCGGGCAAGGTGGCGCCCAAGCGGCAGATCCGCGACGGCTTTCTGATCATGCTGGTGACCTCGCTGGTCAACGTTGCGGCCAACGCGCTGTTCACCGCGCACGCCGCATGGGCCCTGTGGCCGCTCGCTGTGTTCGCCTTCGGCTGGGCGCTGATGGTGCCGGTCGTCACGCTGCTGGTGCTCGACCTTCATCCGGAGCGGCGCGGCATGGCCTCGTCGCTGCAGGCCGTGATCGGCTCCACGGCCAACGGCCTTGTTGCCGGCGTGGTGGCGCCGCTGGTCATGCATTCCACGCTGGCTCTGGCGTTGACCTCGATGCTGATGCTGGGCATCGGCCTGGTCGCCTGGGTCTGGCTGCACGGCCAGTGGCCCGAAATCGGCCGCCGCGTGGCCGCGGAGGTCTGACGCCATGCCGCAGCTTTCCGCTTTGCTGACGCATGCGCGTGCCTGGCTGCCCGGCCGCAACACCGTCGACGTGCGCGAGCGCATGCGCGCCGTGGGCGGAGCGGCAATTGGCCTGCTCATCACCGCGCTGCTGTGCCGCTGGATGGCAGAGGCAGCGGGCATCAGCGTCTGGCTGATTGCGCCGATGGGCGCGAGCGCGGTGCTGGTGTTCGCGGTGCCTGCGAGCCCGCTTGCGCAGCCCTGGTCGGTGATCGTGGGCAACACGCTGTCCACGCTGGTCGGCATTGCCTGCGTGCGCTGGGTGCCTGATGCGGCCTGGGCCGCGGCGCTGGCTGTCGGCGCGGCCATCGGGCTGATGTTTGCGACGCGCAGCCTGCACCCGCCTGGCGGCGCAGCCGCGCTGCTCGCCGTGCTGACGCACACCACCGATTTTTCAGCGGCGCTGTTCCCCACCCTCGTGAACTCGCTGCTGCTGGTGCTGGCCGGCGTGGCCTACAACACGTTCACCGGCAGGCGCTATCCGCACGTGCAGGTGGCGCGGCCGCCGTCAGCGGATGCGCGCTTCAGCCAGGCCGACATCGACGCGGTGCTGGCCCGCTACAACCAGGTGCTGGACATCAGCCGCGACGATCTCGAATCGCTGATCCAGCAGACCGAGCTCGAGTCGTACAAGCGGCGCCTCGGTACCCTGCACTGCGCCGACATCATGTCGCGCGACCCGGTGTCGGTGGAGTTCGGCACGCCGCTGCAGGAGGCCTGGACGCTGATGAACCAGCGCCGCATCAAGGCGCTGCCCGTCATCGACCGCACGCGCCGCGTGGTCGGCATCGTGACGCAGGCCGACTTCTTTCGCATGCTCGACCTCGAGCACCACGAAGGCATTGCGGGACGCCTGCGCGACCTGATCCGCGCCACGCGCACCGTGGTGTCGAACAAGCCGGAAGTGGTCGGCCAGATCATGACGCGCCAGGTGCGCGTGGCCAGCGCCGACCGCCCGGTGGTCGACCTGGTGCCGCTGTTCTCCGAGGGCGGCCATCACCATATCCCCATCATCGACCATGAAAGGCGGCTCACCGGCATGATCACGCAGTCGGACTTCGTGCGCGCGCTCTACCGCGCCGTGCGGCCCGAGAACTGAAACCTTTTCAAGGAGCGCGCATGGCGTGGATCGTGTTGTTGGTGGCGGGCCTGCTCGAGATGGGCTGGGCCATCGGCCTCAAGTACACCGAAGGATTTACCAGGCTCTGGCCGTCGATCGGCACGGCCATTTCGATGGTGCTCAGCATCGTGCTGCTCGGCTGGGCCATGCGCTCGCTGCCCGTGGGCACGGCCTATGCGGTGTGGACCGGCATCGGCGCGGTGGGCACGGTCATCCTGGGCATCGTGCTGTTCCATGAGCCCGCCAACGCGGCGCGGCTCATCTGCGTCGGCCTGATCGTCGCGGGCATTCTCGGGCTCAAGATCACGAGCCCGGCCTGAGCCCGCGCTTCATTCCACCACGACGTTCGCCTTCTTCACCAGCGACGCATAGCGCGCGGCTTCGCTGCGGAAGTAACTCGCGGCCTGCTCGGGCGAGGTGGGCTTGATGACGTTCCCCTGCTTGTCCATGGCTTCCCGCACCTCTTCGCTCGTGAAAGCCGCCGCCACCGCGGCGTGCACGCGCTGAATGTCGGCGGCCTGCATCTTCGGCGGGCCGATCACCGCGAACCAGCCTTCGACCGCGTAGTTGGGCAAGCCCTGCTCCGCAATGGTCGGGATATCGGGCGCAGCCGGAGAGCGCTGTGGGCTGCACAGGCCGATGGCCCGCAGCGCGCCGCTCTTGAGGTGCGGCTGCACCGCGGGCAACGCCACCACGCCCATCTCGACCTGGCCCGCGATCATGTCGGTGACCATCGGGCCGGTGCCCTTGTAGGGAATGTGCCGCGCTTTCACACCGGCTTCTTCCATGAACATTTCGCCCGCCAGGTGGATGATGGTGCCGTTGCCCGACGAAGCGTAGTTGTAGCTCTCGGGCTTGGCGCGCAGCAACGCCACCAGTTCTTTCACGTTCTTGGCCGGCAGCTTCGGGTTGACCACGAGCACCAGCGGGGTCGCGCCCACCACGCTGATGGGCGTCACGTCATTGATGGCATCGAAGGGCATCTTCTTGTACACGGCCGGGTTGATGACGTGGTTGTTCGACACCATGCCGAGCGTGAGCCCGTCGGGCGCGGCCTTGACCACGACCGAAGTGCCGGTGATGCCACCCGCGCCCGGCAGGTTCTCGATCACCACCGGCTGGCCGAAGGCCTTGCCGAGTGCGACCGAGGCCGCGCGCGCGATGGCGTCCACACCCGAGCCGGCGCTGATCGGCAGGATGAAGCGGACGGGTTTGTCGGAGCCCTGCGCGATTGCGGGGCAAGCGGCCAGTGCGGCAGCGGAGGCGCCGAAGCCCAGTACGGCGCGGCGGGTCATGGGAGGAAGCATCGTGTGCATGGTCTTGTCTCTCTTTATGGTTTTCGGAAATAAAAGCGCTCAGGCAACAGCCGACTCGGCCTGCATGGCCGCCACCTGCGCCTCGGCATAGCCGAGTTCGGCCAGCAGTTCCCGCGTGTGCTCGCCGAGTGTCGGCGGGTCCAGCCGCACGCCCAGGCGCTCGCCGCCCAGCGTGATGGGGAACAGGGTCGTCTGCGCCATCTGGCCGGCGCGCTCGCCGTCGGGCAGGCGGATGTCGGCGAGGCCGCCGGTGGCCTTCAGATGCGGATCTTCGTAGAGGTCTTCGGGCCGCACGATGGGCGCGAAAGGCAGGCCGCGCGCCTCGAAGATCGCCGACAACTCCGCGGCCGACCAGTCGGCCAGGCGCTCGCGCAGGTCCGCCAGCAACGCGGGCCGCACGCGGACCCTGTCGTTGTTGGTGCGCAAGGCCGGGTCGGCCTTCAGATCGTCGAAGCCCAGCGCGTCGCAGAACACCGTCCATTGCGCGTCGCTCACCGCGGCCAGGAAGATCTGCTCGCCGTCCTTCACGGTGAACACGTCGTACAGCGCCCAGGCCGAGATGCGCTCGGGCATCGGCGCGGCGGCCTGGCCGGTGATCGCGTACTGCAGCATGTGCTGGCCGACCAGGAACACGTTGTTCTCGAAGAGCGCGGACTGCACCTCCTGCCCCTTGCCGGTCTGGATGCGCTGCATCAGCGCGGCCATCGCGCCGATGGCACCGAACATGCCGCCCATGATGTCGTTCACGCTGGTGCCCGCGCGCAGCGGGTCGCCGGGCCGGCCCGTCATGTAGGCGAGGCCGCCCATCATCTGCACCACCTCGTCGAGCGCGGTGCGGTGCTCGTAGGGGCCGGGCAGAAAGCCGGTGTGGTTCACGTACACCAGCCGCGGATTGAGCTTGCCGAGCGCGGCGTAGCCAAGCCCGTATTTGTCCATGGTGCCGGGCCTGAAGTTCTGCGCCACCACGTCGGCGGTGGCGCACAGGCGCAGCGCCGCTTCGAGCCCCTGCGGATGGCGCAGGTCGAGCGCAATGCTTTTCTTGTTGCGGTTGAACATCGGGAAGAAGCCGGTGCCCGCGCCCAGCAGGTGCCGCGTGCGGTCGCCGTCGATCGGCTCGACCTTGATGACCTCGGCGCCCAGGTCGGCCAGCACCATGCCGCAGGTCGGGCCCATGACCATGTGGGTGAACTCGACCACGCGGATGCCGGTGAGCGGCAGGCGCTTTTCTTCAGTATTCACACGCATGCCGCGGCTCCCGCGGTGGCCGCAAAGGTCTTCGGAAAACCCGCGCGCCACACCGTGCCTTGCAGCGTCTCGCCTTCCAGCCAACCCGCCACGCGCTGGCGCAGGTCGAGCAGCTTCGGCAGATCGACGCCGGTGGCAACGCCCATGCTCTCGAGCATGAACACGAGGTCTTCGGTGTCGACGTTGCCGCTGGCGCCGGGCGCGTGCGGGCAGCCGCCGATGCCGGCCAGGCAGGCGTCGAAGCGCGTGATGCCGACTTCCAGCGCGGCATACACGTTGGCAAGACCGAGGCCGCGCGTGTCGTGGAAATGGCCGCACCAGAGGCGATCGCCCGCGATGCGCTGCGCGCGCTCGAACAGGCTGCGGACCATGGCCGGATCGGCATAGCCGACGGTGTCCGCCAGGCCCACCCGGTCGGCGCCCGCATCGAGCAGCGCCTGCATCAGGCGCAGCACCTCTTCCGTCGCGACGTGGCCCTGGATGGTGCAGCCAAAGGCGGTTCCCACGCCGCCCTCGATCATCGTCCTGGAGCCCGCGGCATCGCGCGCGGCGCGGATGCGGGCGACCTCGGCCACCACTTCGTCTGGCGTCTTGCGCAGGTTGGCCAGGCTGTGGGCGTGGCTGGCCGACAGCGGCACCATCATGAGATCGGCCTCGCCCGCAATGGCGAGTTCCGCGCCCCGCAGGTTGGGCACCAGCACCGAAGTGAAAAGGCCCGGCAGCGTCTTCGCATAGGCCAGCAGTTCGGCGGTGTCCGCCAGTTGCGGCAGCAAGCGGGCCGGCACGAAGGAGCCGACCTCGATCTCGTGCTGGCCGGCGGCATGCGCGTCGCGAATCCATTCGAGCTTCTGGGCGGTGGGCAGCGTTCTCGCGATGCTCTGCAGGCCGTCGCGCAGCCCCACTTCGCGGACAACCGCGCGAGGCGGCAGAAAGGCGTGCGCGATGGGCGCTGCGACCGATGCGTCGTTCATAGGTGTCTCCTTCGTGGTTTGGCGCCTATGTTAGAAGTTCCGATTCGATTCAGAAAATAGATTTCGGAAGCCAATTCGTTCCAAAATGGAATACCACATCTTCCGGCTCGGAACCCCACATGCGAGACCTCGACCTGACCACCCTGCGCCTCTTCGTTTCTGTTTGCGAAACCCGCAGCATCGCGCGCGCCGGCGAGCAGGCCAGCATCGTCGGCTCGGCCATCAGCAAGCGACTGGCCCAGCTCGAAGACGCCGTCGGCACGCCCCTGCTGCTGCGCAAGCGCCGCGGCGTGGTGCCCACTGCGGCCGGGGAAACGCTGCTGGAGCACGCGCGCGCGATGCTGGGCAGTGCGCAGCGCATCGAGCGCGACATGGCGGCCTACGCCGGTGGCGCGCGGGGGCATGTGCGCATCCTCGCCTCGGCCTCGGTCATGGCCGAATCGCTGGCCGAAGACGTGGCCAACTTTCTGCAGAACCCGGCGCACCGCGACATCCGGGTCGACATGGAAGAGCGCGTGAGCCCCGAGATCGTGCGCGGCATCCGTGAAGGCAGCGCATCGATCGGCCTGTGCTGGGACGCCGCCGACCTCGAAGGCCTGCAGCGGCGCAGCTACCGCACCGACCACCTGGCCGTGGTCGCCCATCCGTCGCACCCGGTGGCGCGCCGCGGCAAGGTGCGCTTCGAGGATGTGCTCGGGCATGAGTTCGTCGGCATGCCCGCGCTGAGCGCCGTGCAGCTGATGCTCGCCCGGGAAGCTGCCGTGGCCGGCAAGCCGCTGGCCTATCGCGTGCTGGTGACCAACTTCGACGCCGCATTGCGCGTGGTGCGCGCCGGGCTTGCGATCAGCGTGGTTCCTTCGGAAGTGGCGCAACCCTTTGCCGACGCCTACGGCCTTCGTCTGATGCCGCTTACCGACGCCTGGGCGCGCCGCCGCTTCGCCATCTGCTTTCGCGGCGAAGAGACGCTGTCGCTGGCGGCACAGCTGCTCGTCACGCATCTCGAGCGGTGCGCTACGGACTGAGTATTTCGCGTTGGATTCGACCGAAAACAGAAACTATTCATTGGTCGAATCGAGGTTTTTGTTTCTTTTATAGAAACCTACCATCGGGCCTGTCACGTTGCCACCCATCAAGTTCATTCACCTGAAAGACCCGAAATGTTCCGCAGAACCCTTCTTTCCGCAGCCGCCCTTTCCGCCACGTTGTCCCTCGTTTCGCTGGCAGCCCATGCCGCCGGGCCGCTCAAGCTCGACGTGTACAACCCCGGCGCCAAGTCGATGTTCCCGGTGTCCTCCGAACTGGTGACCGGCCAGACCGACGCCGTGCTGATCGACGCGCAGTTCCAGCGCAACGACGCCGAGGCGCTGGTGCAGAAGATCAAGGCCAGCGGCAAGAAGCTGACCACGGTCTACATCAGCCACAGCGACCCCGACTACTACTTCGGCCTCGACGTGATCCAGGCGGCCTTTCCTGACGCGAAGATCGTCGCCACGCCGCAGACCGTGGCCGCCATCCAGGCGTCGAAGGACGGCAAGCTCGCGCACTGGGGCCCGATCCTGAAGGAGAACGCCCCCAAGGCGCTGGTGGTGCCCGAGCCGCTCGCCGGCGACAGCATCGAGCTCGAAGGCCGCAAGATCCAGGTGGTGGGCCTCGACGGCCCGACGCCGGCGCGCACCTTCGCGTGGATTCCCTCGATCAAGGCGGTGGTCGGCGGCGTGCCTGTGTCGGCCAACATCCACCTGTGGGTGGCCGATACGCAAACGCCCGAGTCGCGCCGCGACTGGATCAAGACGCTCGGCCGCATCGAAGCGCTGCGCCCCAAGACCGTCGTGCCCGGCCACTTCGAACCCAACGCCGATGGATCGATGCCCTACTCGGTGGCATCGGTAAAGTTCACGCGCAGCTATCTGCAGGCCTTTGAAACCGAAGCCGCCAAGGCCAAGGATTCGGCCGCGCTCATCGCCGCCATGAAGAAGCGCTACCCGAAGCTGGAACACGCCTCGTCGCTCGAACTGAGCGCCAAGGTCATCAAGGGAGAAATGAAGTGGCCGCAATGAGCGACAGCAACACCCCCTCGGCGGACGCCACGCTGCACTACATCTTCGATCCGATGTGCGGCTGGTGCTACGCGGTCGCACCGCTGATCGACGCGGCACGCAGCGTGCCGGGCCTCAAGGTCGAGTTCCATGGCGGCGGCATGATGACCGGCGCCAACCGGCGCGCCATCACGCCCCAGTGGCGCGACTACGTGATGCCGCACGACCACCGCATCGCCGAGCTCACGGGCCAGCCCTTTGGCGAAGCGTACTTCGAAGGGCTGCTGCGCGACATCGGTGCAATGATGGATTCCGAGCCGCCCACCACCGCCATCCTCGCGGCCGACGCGCTGCGGGCAGGAGGCGGCCTCGACATGATCCATCGGCTGCAGCGCGCGCACTATGTCGAAGGCCGCCGCATCGCCGACGTGGACGTGCTCAATGCGCTGGCGGCAGAACTCGGCTTCGACGGTGAGGCATTCGCATCGGCCTTTGCCCGGCTGTCCGGCGAGGCCACCTCGCGGCATTTCGCCGAGAGCCGTCAACTGCTGCAACGCGCGGGCGGCCAGGGCTTTCCGACCTTGGTGCTGGCGCAGGCCGATGGCACTGCAAGCCGCATCGACATCGGTCCGTGGCTCGGGCGCACCGAAGAATGGAAAGCACAGCTCTCCGGGTTGGTCGCGCCGTTGCCGGCGGCAGACACCGGGTCGACATCGGCCATGTGCGGCCCCGACAGCTGCGCCATCTAGGCTGTCACGCCGTTCGCCTTACCCGCGTTAACCGCGCGCGCTACCGGCTGCATTGGAAGCTGCCCGCCTGCGACGCATCGCCGCCCGTGTAGCGCGGCCACAGCGGCCATTCGCACAGCGGGCGGGCACGCACGACCCTGAACGGCGGCTGCACTTCCTGCTCGGCCAGTTGCAGGCCGGCCGGCGCGCGACCGCGTTCGACCCAGTCGGCGAGCGCGCCGAGCATGTCGACATTGGCCGGCGCCCCGCTGCCCACGTGATCGACACCGGGCGCGGTGTAGAGGCGCATGAAGCGGTCCACGTTGTCGCGGCCCATGCGCGCCACCACCGATTCGTAATAGAGGATGCCGGCGAACGGGCTCTGCGCGTAGTCGGCCATGTGCTCCAGCATCAGCAGCTTGCCGCCGCGCGCGTGGAAGGCGCTGAGGTCGGGGTTGGTCGAATCCATCAGCTGCGACACGGTGGCGATGCGCGCGGCGAAGTCTTCCGCGCGGTAGTTGCGCACGTCGAGAGACGGATTGCGCGCATAGAAATACTGCAGCGCACCGCTGCCGTAGAACCAAGCAATGCCGTTGCTCGGTTGCGGCGGCACCGTGGGTGCAGCGGTACCCGTCCACCATGCGTTCCAGCCGCCGGTTGCCGCGAAGGCCGGCGTGCCTTCACCGCCGATGCCCCAGCCCGGGTATTCCGCAACGCCATGGGCCAGCGGCACGGGCGAGCGCCATGGCGAGCGCAGCGTGCGCACCGCCTGCACCTGCGCATCGTTGAGACAGTTGTCGCCGCTCGTGCCCGCCGCGCAGCGCAGGCTCGCCGGATCGAAGCGCTGCAGGCAGGCCGCCGGGTTCGACACGACGCGGTCCGCCACGCCGTCCGCGGCGTCGCACGATGCAAGCACCGCGTTGTGCACCAGCTGCACCTGCGCGGGCCGAAGCCACCCTTCGCCGAAGGTGGCAATGCCGTTGCGCGTGCCGGCGTGCTGCAGCCCCGTCCAGTTGATGACAGGCACGCGGCTGAAGATGCCGTCGAAGTCCTGCGGATAGCGCTGCGCCATGGTGAGCCCCTCGCGCCCGCCCTCGGAGCTGCCCACGAAGTACAGCTTCTGCGGCGCCTGCCCGTAGGCGCGCTGCATCAGTGCCACCGCCACGTCGCGCACCTTCTTGTACGAGGCGTGCGCAAAATTCACCAGCGCCTCGTCGTTGAGCGCAAAGGCCTGCGGCGGCTGGCCCTGCACGTTCTGGTGGCCGGAGTCGGTGCCGTAGGTCACGTAGCCCTGCGCCAGCGGCGTGGGCAGGTCGAAGCGCGCGGCCGGCACCAGCGCAAGGCCGGTGATCAACACGCCGTTGAAGCCACCGCCGCCGTACTGCACGCTGCGCCCATTCCACGTGAGCGGCAGGTTGACCTGGAACAGGATGGGCGGTGCCGTTGCATCGAGCGGCGCAATGCGGCCGAGCACCTTGCAGTGCGCGGGTGTCATCGGCGTGATGCGCCCCGCAGGGGTAGGCCCGCGTTCGGCCACGGCAAGCGCAGCGGCGGGAATGAGGGTGGCCGAATCGATCGTCGCCGCACCGCTCGGCAGGCCGATGGCCGCGGGAGCGACCGGTGCGACGAGCGCCGCGCAAGACGCCGCCGGATTGCCGCCGAGCGTGAGGCTCTGCGGGCCGGTGGTGGTGCCGCAGGCAGCCAACAATACGGCGGAGGCCAACATGGCGCCCCTGCAAAACACTGTTTTCGGGATCGCCATTTGTCTGTCTCCTTTTATTCGCCGGAACCGTTACCGCGCCACACCCAGCAGCCGCTCGAGCACCTGCGGCTGGTTGCGCAATGCCGCCGCGCTGTCGGTGTGCACGATGGTGCCGTGGTCGAGCACCACCGCGTGGTCGGAAATCGCGAGGATCGCCTGCGGATGCTGCTCCACGATGATGGCGGCCAGCCCTTCGTCTTGCGTAATGCGGCGGATGGCGCGCAACAACTCTTCCACGATGATCGGCGCGAGGCCTTCGAGCGGCTCGTCGAGCAGCAGCAGCTTGGGGTTCAGCACCAGCGCGCGGCCCACGGCCAGCATCTGCTGCTCGCCGCCCGAGAGCTGCGTGCCCAGGTTGGTCTTGCGCTCGGCCAGGCGCGGGAACATCTCGTAGACGCGCTGCGGGTTCCACTTTCCGGGCCGCTCCACCGCCGTGAGGTTCTCGTGCACCGTGAGCGACTTGAAGATGTTGCGCTCCTGCGGCACCCAGCCGATGCCGGCTGCTGCGCGCTGATGCGGTGCCACCTTGTGCAGGGCCTGCCCGCCGAGCGTGATGGTTCCACCGTGCTGCCGGGTGGCGCCTGCCAGCGTGTTGATGAGCGTGGTCTTGCCCGTGCCGTTGCGGCCCAGCAGTGCCAGCGTCTGCCCTTCTCCGAGCGCAAACGCCACGTCGTGCAGCACCACGGCCTCGCCGTAGCCGGCGCTCAGGTTCTCGATGCGCAGCAGTTCAGACATGGGCATGCTCCCCGTGGCCCAGATAGACCTCTTTGACCTTCGGATCGTTGGCGATGGTTTCGGGGTCGCCCTCGGTCAGCAGCGTGCCATTGACCAGCACCGTCATGCGGTCGGCAAAGCTGAACACCAGGTCCATGTCGTGCTCGATCAGCAGCACCGACACATCGGCCGGCAATGCGGCCACGGTCTGCAGCAGCTCTTCGCGCTCACCCGCGGGAACGCCCGCCACGGGCTCGTCGAGCAGCAGCACGCGCGGTTCGCAGGCCAGTGCAATCGCAATCTCCAGCAGGCGCCGCTTGCCGTAGGCCATGAACTTCGTCTGCTGCTGCGCGACGTCGCCGAGATGAAACTGTTCGATCAATTGCGATGCGCGTTCCGTCACTGCCTTGGCGGAGCCCAGCGGGCGCCACCATTGCGACGAGATGCCTTGATGCTGCGACACGACGAGCGCCAGCGTTTCGAGCGGCGTCATCGAATCGAACAACTGGTTGATCTGGAAGGTGCGCACCAGCCCGCGCGCCACGCGCTTGTGCGGCGCCAGCGTCGTGATGTCTTCGCCGAGCAGCGAAATGCGGCCTTCGGTGGGCGTGAGCACACCGGTCAGCAGGTTGATGAGCGTGGTCTTGCCGGCGCCGTTGGGGCCGATCAGCGCATGGCGCGCACCACGCTTGAGTTCCATGGTGACGTTGTTGGTGGCCGTGATGCCGCCGAAGCGCATCACCAGGCCTTGCGTCGAAAGCACGGTTTCGGTCACGATGCACCGCCCTTCTTCTTGCCGGCACCCAGCCACGTCCACGGCTTGAGCACACGGTCGCGCCCCACGAGCACCAGCAGCACCAGCAGCAGCCCGATCCAGAACATCCAGTACTGCGGCGTCACGGCAGAGAGCCAGTTCTGCAGCAGCTTGAAGACGATGGCGCCCGCCACGCCGCCATAGAGCCAGCCCACGCCGCCGATCACCAGCATCAGCAGCACGTCGGCCGAACGGTCGAAGGCCAGCACGTCGAGCGAGGCAAAGCCGGTGGTCTGCGCCAGCAGCGCACCCGCGGCACCGGCGATGCCGGCCGCCACGGTGTAGATGACCACGAGCCGCGACACCACCGGAATGCCGATGGCCATGGCACGCAGCCGGTTGTCGCGAATTGCCTTCAGCGTGGCGCCGAAGGGCGAATGCACGATGCGGCGCATCACGAGGAACAGCAACAGCATCACGGCCAGCGAATACCATGCCGCCGTACGGCCGAACAGGTCGAACTCGAACAGGCCGAGCACCGGCCCCATCACCACGCCCTGCAGGCCGTCGGCACCGCCGGTGAGCCAGTCGAGCTTGTTGGCGAGTTCGAGCAGAAGCAGTGCGGTGCCCAGCGTGACCATCAGCCGTGTGAGGTCGCTGCCGCGCAGAATCGTCACGCTGGCCACGAGGCCGAGCACGGCCGAGAGCACGGTGGCCACCACCAGCCCCACCGTCGGGTCCGGCATCACGAGCTTGGCGAACAGCGCCGCGGTGTAGGCGCCAAAGCCGAAGAAGGCGGCATGCCCCAGCGACACGATGCCGGTGTAGCCGAGGATGAGGTCGAGCGACATCGCGAACAGCGCAACGATGGCAATCTCGTTGACCAGCAGCGAGTGCGAAGGCATGACGAACGGCAGCGCAAACGCCGCGGCCCAGACCACGAATTCGAGCGGACGCCAGCGCGCCTTGCGCAGCAGGGCGGATTGGAAATCAACCGAAGAGGAAGAAGAAGGCGCGCTCATTCAACGGCCTCCCTTGCGCGTGAACAAGCCCTGGGGCCGCCACATCAGTATCAGGATCATGAGCAGGTAAACGGTGAACGCACCCATCTTGGGAATGAAGTACTTGCCCGCCACGTCGGCAATGCCGAGCAGCAGCGCGGCCGCGAGCGGCCCGGTGATCGACGAGGTGCCGCCGACCGACACCACGATCAGAAAATAGATCATGTACTTGAGCGGAAAGGTCGGATCGAGCCCCAAAATTTCCGCGCCCAACGCACCGCCCAGGCCCGCGAGCCCCGAGCCCACGGCGAAGGTCAGCAGGAACACGATGTTGACGTTGATGCCCAGCCCCGCCGCCACGCGCGGGTCGTCGACGGCGGCGCGCAGCCGGCTGCCGAAGCGGGTCTTCGAGAGAATGAGCTGAAGCACCACGGTGAGCACGGCGCACACGGCAATGATGAACAGGCGGTAGTGCCCCATGCCGAGCAGCAGCGCGCCGTCGCCGACTTCGGTACGGCCGCGCAGCCATTCGGGCAACTGGATGTTCTGCTGCGACGAACCGACGAAGTAGTCGATGGCCGCCACGGCCATGAAGGCAAGGCCGATGGAGAACAGCACCTGGTCGAGGTGCGGCTTGCCGTACATGGGCCGGTAGAGCGTGCGTTCGAGCAGCGCGCCAGCAAGGGCCACCACGATGAACGCAAGCGGCAGGCAAGCCAGGAACGGCACGCCGAGCTTCTGCATCGCAAACACCGTGAGATACCCGCCCGCCATGGCAAAGGCGCCGTGCGCCAGGTTGATGAAGTTCATCAGCCCGAGCGTCACGGCCAGCCCGACCGCGAGCACGAAGAGCAGCATGCCGTAGGCGATGCCGTCGAAAAGAATGGTCAACATGTCATTGTTCCGCTACGGCGTTTGCTTTGGCTCGCTTGTTTTTCGGTTCTTGTTCGGGGCGCTGCTGTTCAGGTGTTGTTGTTCAGGGCGCGTGCAAAGGCCACCGGGTACTCCCCTCCGCGAATGTCCCCCGCCTTCGGCTCCTCCTTTATTTCGCTGCGGGGAGCACCCGATGCCCTGTGCACTGGGACGCGCTGCTTGTGCACCGCCGATCAATGACCGCTCTTTCCAACGCGCCCGCTGGCGGGGTGCCTTGCGCAGCGAAATAAAGGAGGAGGCCGCAGGCCAGGGGACATTCGCGGAGCAAGGTACCCCGTCGGCGGGAGCGCCGCCCTGAACAGCAGCGCCCCAGCACTCAACCAATTACTTCGCCTTGCCCGGATCCTTCACACCCTTGATCACGTCGAACTCGACGTTGTAGAGCTGCCCGTCCTTTTTCTCGACCTTGCGCAGATACACGTCCTGCACGATGTCCCGCGTCTGCGCATCGATGTACACCGGGCCGCGCGGGCTCTCGAAGATCTGGCCCTTCATGGCCGCCAGCAGCGCGTCGCCGCCGCCCTGCCCCTTGGTGGCCTTGAGCGCTTCGTAGATCACGCGCATGCCGTCATAGCCGCCCACGGCCATGAAGTTGGGGCGCATCTTCGGGTTGGCCTTCTGGAAGGCCTCGACGAACTTCTTGTTCGCCGGCGACGGATGCGCGGCCGAGTAGTGGTGCGAAGTGACCACGCCCAGTGCGCCGTCGCCCATGTCGTTGAGCTGGTCGTCATCGGTCACGTCGCCGGTCGCGATCATGCGGATACCGGCCTTGTCCATGCCACGCTCGAGAAACTGCTTCATCACGGCCGCGCCGGCGCCCGAGGGCACGAAGACGAACAGCGCGTCGGGCTTGGCGTCGCGCACCTTCTGCAGGAACGGCGCGAAATCGGGGTTGCGCAGTGGCACGCGCAGCTTCTCGATCACCTTGCCGCCGTTGAGCTGGAAGCGCTCGCTGAAGAATTTCTCGGCGTCGTTGCCGGGGCCGTAGTCAGCCACCAGCGTGACGACCGTCTTCACGCCGTTCTTCGGCGCCCAGTCGCCCATGGCCACCGACACCTGCGGCAGCGTGAAGCTGCTGCGCACGATGTAGGGCGAGGCTTCGGTGATGCTCGAGGTGGCCGCGGCCATCACGACCTGCGGCGTCTTCGATTGCGTGGCCAGCGGCGCGGCGGCCAGCGCGGCCGGCGTGACGCCGAAGCCGGCGATCACGTTCACCTTGTCGTTGACGATGAGTTCCTGCGCGAGGCGCTTGGTCACGTCGGGCGTGGCCACGTCGTCCTTGATGATCAGCTCGATCTTCTTGCCCGCCACGGTGTCGCCGTTCTGCGCCATGTACAGCCGGGCCGCCGCTTCGATCTGCCGGCCGGTGGACGCCTGCTGCCCCGTCATGGGCAGGATCAGGCCGATCTTGAACTTGTTGTTGTCTTGCGCGCTGGCAAGCGACATGGAAAGCGCAAGCGCCGTAAGGCCTGCGGTCTGGATGAGGTGACGTCTTTGCATGAAGTTTTCCTTGGGGAGACGGAATGCGAACCAGGGGCCATTTTTCAACACTTTGCAACATCCGGCGGAGCAGGCAATCACCTACTCCGCCCCCGAGCCGGAGCTTTGTTGCGCGATGAACAAATGAACTGCGCGATCATCGCGCAGGAGGTTTTCAGTTGTCGGGCCGGTACGCGGAGTCGAGCGTGAGGGTACCCACGGCACGCGACACGCAGGCGCAGATGCGAGTGGTCGCCTGCTTCTCGTGCTCGCTCAGGAACACGTCGCGGTGGTCGACTTCGCCGTCGACCGCGAGCACGTCCATGGCGCACAGGCCGCATTCGCCGCGCTTGCAGTCCCAGAGCGTTTCCACGCCGGCGGCGTCGAGCGCTTCAAGCAACGTGCAATCGGCCGGCACGGTAATCGCCAGGTCGTGCCGGGGAATGCGCACCGTGAAGGCCTGCGTCGCGAGCCGGCCGCTGCTGCCGAAGGTCTCGAAGCGCAGGTCGGCCGGGGCGCGGCCCGCCGCTTGCCAGGCGCGCTTGACGGCTTCGAGCATCGGCACCGGGCCGCAGGTGTAGAGCTGGCCGCCGGGCGGCAGTGCCGCGATGGCCGATGCAAAGTCGATGGGTGCCGCGCCCTCATGCGCAACGACCTCGTCGCCCAAGGCCTCGCGCAGCCGGTCGAGGTACGCGAATTCGCCCGCATGGCGCGCGCCGTAGAGCATCTTCACGGGTACGCCGTTGCGCCGTGCATGGCCGCCCAGGCGCTGCGCCATCAGCACCAGCGGCGTGATGCCGATGCCCCCGGCCACGAGCAGGTAGCCCGGCGCGCTGGTGTCGAGCGCAAAGTGGTTCTGCGGCGCGCTCACCTGCAGCCGGTCGCCCACCGCCAGCCGCCACATCGCGAGCGAGCCGCCACGGCCGTCATCGAGCCGCTTGACCGCAATGCGCCAGCACTGGCCGTCGCCCTCGCCCACCAGCGAATACGAACGCGTCTGCAGCTTGCCCTGGGCCGCCATTACCTGCACCTGCAGATGCGAACCGGGCTCGTAGGCGGCGGCAAAGCCCGGCTCGGGCCGCAACTCGAACTCGCGCACGGTGGGCGTCACGTCGCGCAGCGCAACAACCTGCGCCTGCATCCATTGAAGATCGTTTTTCATCGGGAATACCAACGGGAATCGACGGAAAAAAGCGGCGGTTCAGCCGCGCCGGCGGATCAGCTGCACGCCGGGCAACGGCCGCTGCTCGGCGCTGGGCGTGCCGTGCAGCGCCTCGCGCAGGTTGCGCCGCGCGATGCGGCTGTGCTCGCGCATCAGCGCCTCGGCGCGCGAGCCCTCGCCGGCCTCAATGGCGTCGAGCACCTGCACATGCTGGTCTTGCGCGATCACGAGCATGTCGCGCGCGGCGGGCGAATTGGCCTGCACGATGACAAAGCCCGAGGGCGATGCAAACGGCAGGTTGATCACGCGCTCGAGCTGCTGCGCGATGACCGGGCTCGCCGCCATTTCGCACAGCAGCGAATGAAACTTCTCGTTGTGCGTCACGTAGCGCGAGAAAGCCGCATCGTCCAGCGCGGGTTCGCGCAGCAGTTCGTCGATGCGTGCCAGGCAGGCGCGCGCCTCGCGCAGCACCACCGGCGCCGCGCCGCGCTCGGCCGCAAGCCGCGCCACCAACCCTTCGAGCGTGCCGCGCAATTCGATGGCATCGGCCACGTCGCGCTCGGAAAAAGTACGCACCGCGTAGCCGCCGTTGGGCAGCGCCTCGAGCAGACCCTCTTGCTCCAGCCGCATGAGCGCGCTGCGCACCGGTGTGCGGGAAACGCCGAGCTGCTCGGAGATGGCCACCTCGGCAATGCGCGCGCCGCCGGGCAGTTCGCCGGCCAGGATCATTTCGCGCAAGCGCAGCTGCGCCTTCACGGCCTGCGTGCTGCCGCCGTCGCCGGGCTCGACGGGTGATACGGCTGCGACTTTCATGCGGCCTGCTTCTCGGCGGGACGGATCGGAATCGCGGCGCGCGCGGGCTTTTCCTTCTCGACCATGCGGTCGATCAGCCGGCGCGCCCACATCGAACCGGCGTCGATGTTGAGGTTGTAGAACTGGTGGTCGGGACGCTCGTCCATGGCTTTTTGCTGTGCCTCGAGCACGATCTCGTCTTCGCGGAAGATGCCAGCCACGCCTTCGCGCAGCTCGTGCGTGAGGCGCTGTTCGCCCAGGCAGTAGTTGCGCGCAAAAGCCCAGAAGTAGAGGCAGGTCTTGTCTGTCTCGGGGGTGATGGTGTTGAGCACGTAGCCGTTCACGCCCTTGCTGCGGTCGCCGGGGTTGTCGTCTTTCGGCACCGCGCCGCTGCCCGCCTCGGCCACGCCGACGTCGATGTTCACGGTGCACGGCCCCTCGAAGCGGATGATCTGCCAGCGGTCGACCTTGCCGGTGTAGCCGCGCGCATGGCGGATCTGGCCGCCCCAGAACGGCGGCGCGTCGATGTTCTCCATCCAGCGCGTGACGGTGGCCGAGCGGTCGCCGTGCGTGGCGACGAAAGGCGCCTCGGCCACTTCGCGATTGCCGATGGAAGAACCGTGCACGAAGGTCTCGTGCGTGAGGTCCATGAGGTTGTCGACCACCAGGCGGTAGTCGCAGTTCACGCGAATCATCTTGCCGTCGCCGGCCCAGGCCGGGTCGTCGTTCCAGTGCATGTCGGGCACCAGCGCCGGGTCGGCCTTGGCCGGATCGCCGGGCCAGATCCAGACGAAGCGGTGTTTCTCGACCACCGGAAAGCTGCGCACGCAAGCCGAGGGGTTCAGCGTTTCCTGGCTCGGCATGTGGGTGCAGCGGCCCTGGCTGTTGTAGACCAGGCCGTGGTAGCCGCACACCAGTTCGTCGCCTTCTAGCCGGCCCATCGACAGCGGCATGAGCCGGTGCCAGCACGCGTCCTCGAGCGCGGCAACCTGCCCGTCGGTACGGCGGAACAGCACCAGTTTTTCATTGCAGATCGTGCGCGGCAGCAGCACATGACGCACTTCGACGTCGTAGGCGGCGGCATACCAGGCGTTCAGTGGAAAGGCGGTCGTGGGCGTTTTCATGAATACCCAATGTATACATAAATCAGAAAAATTCCACTGAAACCCGCCGAATTCAGGGTAAATACCAAGATTGATGTATACAGATACGCGTGTTTCCAAGGCGATACGATGTTCGATTCGTTCACAGCCACGACGGAGATTCCCCCATGTCCCAGCACGCCGCCCTGCCCGCCCGCTACGACCACGTCGGCAGTTTTCTGCGCCCCAAATACCTGCTCGAAGCACGCGAGCAGAACGCCAAGGGGGAGATCACGCCCGAGCAACTGCGCCAGGTCGAAGACAAGGCCATTACCGAGATCGTCCGGTTCCAGGAAGACATCGGCCTGAAGAGCATCACCGACGGCGAATTCCGCCGCACGTATTTCCACATCGATTTTCTCGACCAGCTCGGCGGCGTGAAGACCGACATTCCGGTCACCATCCGCAAGCCCGACGGCACCGAGGAGCTGGCACCGCCCGCGATGCGCGTGATCGACAAGGTGCGCCACGTGAAGGACATCCAGCTGGCCGACTTCCAGTACCTGAAGAGCCAGGTTTCCGCAGGCCGCACGCCGAAGGTGACGATCCCCTCGCCGACGATGCTGCACTTCCGCGGCGGCCGCGCCGGCATCAGCAAGGACGCGTATCCCGAACTCGACCCGGTGTTCTACGACGACGTGGCCAAGGCCTACGGCGACGAGCTGCGCTCGCTGGCCGCCGCCGGCTGCACCTATGTGCAGATGGACGACACCAACCTGGCCTACCTGTGCGACGAGCACATGCGCGAAGCCGCCCGCAAGCGCGGCGACGACCCGAACGAGCTGCCCCACCGCTATGCAGCCTTCATCAACAAGGTGGTGGCACAGAAGCCGCCTGGCATGCTGCTGGCCATGCACCTGTGCCGCGGCAACTTCAAGAGCACCCACGCCGCGGCCGGCAACTACGAGCCGGTGGCCGAGGCGCTGCTGAAGGAGATGGACCTGGACGCCTACTTCATGGAATACGACGACGCCCGCTCGGGGGACTTCAAGCCGCTGCGCTACCTGCCCAAGGGCAAGACCGTGGTGCTGGGCCTCGTGACCACCAAGTTCGGCGAGATGGAAGACAAGGACGAACTCAAGCGCCGCATCGAAGAGGCCGCCAAGTACGCCCCGCTCGAACAGCTCGCGCTCTCGCCGCAATGCGGCTTCTCGAGCACGGTGCACGGCAACAACATTGCCGTGGAAGCGCAGCGCAACAAGCTGCGCCTGGTGGTCGAGACGGCGCAGGAGGTCTGGGGCTCGACCTGACGCTTCATTTCTGGTGAAGTCGGGGGCATGACGACGACCATCACAAAAATCTACTCAGGCCCCCTCAGCATGTTCGGCGCGAAGGTGCAGATCGCCGCGCTCGAAAAAGGCATCGACTTCGAGCAGATCATGGTGCCGTTCACCAAGGGCGATGCCTACGAGCCCAAGCACCCGGATGTGCTGCGCATCAACCCCGTCAAGCAGCAGGTGCCGGTGCTGATCGACGGCGACGTCGAGCTCTTCGACTCGACGCAGATCTTCGAATACCTCGAAGACCGCTACCCCACCCCCGCGCTGTGGCCCCAAGGCATTGCCGAACGGGCACGGGCGCGGCAGCTCGAGCAGAAGTCGGACGAGGTCTTTTTCCCCAACGTGATCAAGCTCTTCGGGCTGCAGCACGACATGCAGAGCGCCCCGGCGGTCGCGGCTTGCGCCGGTTGTGCGCGCTTCTATGAAGAAATGGAAGGCCTGCTGGCCACGCGCGATTACCTCGCGGGGCCGTACTCCTTCGCGGACATCGCCTTCTACATGGCCTGCATCTTCGCCGACCGCAAGGGTGCCCGAATGACGCAGGCCACGCCGCGGCTTCTGGCCTGGCGCAGCCGCATGGGCGAGCGGCCCGCCGTGCGAGCGGTGGTCGAGCCGATGATGCGCTTCCTGGCCTCGGAAGGGCGCGACGTGGCCTCGTTCCTTATGCCGCGCTGACCACTGGCGCCCCTTGCCCTCAGGCATCATCGCCCCATGCCGAATTCCGCATTCGACTGGCTCCCCTCACCGTCCCAGCATTTTCTTGTCGTCACCTTTGCGCTGCTGGTCTACATACTGACCACCCGCGCGCGCCGCGAGCAGCGTGCGCCCACCACGGCCATTGCCTGGGTCATGGGGCTGGTGCTCATGCCCTATTTCATCCTGCCGATGTACCTGCTGTTCGGCCAGCGCAAGCTGCGCCCCGCAGGTTCGCCGCGGCCGCCGCGCTCGATGCCGCCGGGGCACTGGGCGGCCGACCTCATCGAGAGCTTCGGCCTCGCACCGCCCGGCCGCTGCGCAATTCGCCTGCACGCCGACGGCGAGGCCGCGCGCGAGGCGCTGTGGCAGGTGATCGACGGCGCGCGCGAGCGCATCGACGTGTGCACCTTCATCATCGGCGACGACGCGTTGGGCCGCGCGGTCATCGAGCGGCTGGCCCAGCGCGCGCGCGAAGGCATCAAGGTGCGCGTGCTGCTCGACGGCTTCGGCGCGCTGACCCTGCCGCGCCGCCACATCCGCCTGCTGCGCACCGCGGGCGGTGAGATCGCCGTGTTCCGCCCCTTCTTCAGCTTGCGCCGCATCGGGCCGCGCAACCTGCGCAACCACCGCAAGTTCACCATTGCCGACGACGGCTGGCTGTGGTCGGGCGGGCGCAACCTCGCGGGCGAATACTTCACCGGCAACGAGAAGCACCCCGAAGCCTGGCGCGATCTTTCGTTCGACCTGCGCGGCAGCGTGGCCGCGGCGGCGGCCCGCCAGTTCGACCACGACTGGAGTTCGGTGCGCGGCCGCAAGGCACGCGCCATCACCGCCGACGACGTGGAAGCAGGCCCGGGCTGCGCCATGGCGCAGTTCCTGCCGAGCGGCCCTGACCAGACCGAAGACACCGCCCACGCGCTGTTGATCGACGCCTGCTTTAGGGCCGAGCACCGGGTGCTCGCCGTCACGCCCTACTTCGTGCCCGGCGACGGGCTGCGCGATGCGCTGCGGCTGGCCGCGCGGCGCGGCGTGCAGGTGACCATCGCCATGCCCGCGCAGTCGAACCACCGCCTGGCCGACTTCGTTCGCGCGCGCGCCATGCGCGACCTGGCCCGCGCCGGCGTGAGCTTTCGCATGCTGCCCTTCATGGCGCACGCCAAGGCGGTGGTGGTCGACAACGAGCTGGCCATGTGCGGCTCCATCAATCTCGACCTGCGCAGCCTCCTGCTCAACCACGAGGCGGCCGTGGTGTTCTACGGCCCGCAAGAAATCGACTGGCTGGCCGAATGGATCGACACCACGGCCTCGGCCGGCGAGCCCTACCGCGCGCGGCGGCCGGGCCTCATGCGCGACGTGGCCGAAGGGCTGCTGCTCACCGTCGCTTTCCAGCTGTAGCGGTGGCGGGCGCCGAAGCCTTGGCCTCTTTCGCGATGGCGTCGAGCCCGGCGAACACGTAGCGCATCAGGTCGTCCGCCAGTCCTTCGGTGTTCTTAAGAGCCGGCAGCACTTCGTTGTGCAGGTTCTTGGGGGCCACCGTCATCACGATGCAGGGCAGCACCACGAACAGCATGGCTCGCTGCACCGAGGGATGATCGTCGGGCAGGCCCATGATGCCGCCGATCAGGCCCCGGATCAGCTTGGCCTTGGGCAGCACCGCCTGGCGGATCAGCACCGGCAGGGCCGGCGAAGGCGACAGCGCCTCGCGCAGCACCACGCGGAATCCCCAGGGCGCCTTGGGCTGGCTGCCCAGCTCGATCAGGTGCGTGAGAAAGGCGCGCAGCTTGAGCCGCGGGTCGGTCGGCACGCTGGCCAGGCTGACCAGCTCGTCCATGCTCACGAGCTGGCGATGCGCCTCGATCAGCACGGCTTCGTAGAGC
The DNA here is from genome assembly GCF_040544635.1 of Variovorax paradoxus. Taxonomy (GTDB): domain Bacteria; phylum Pseudomonadota; class Gammaproteobacteria; order Burkholderiales; family Burkholderiaceae_C; genus Variovorax; species Variovorax paradoxus_R. The sequence continues at coordinate 61,844 of NZ_JBEPKJ010000005.1, read as the reverse complement.
CCGTCCCTGCTGCCGAAGTGGTAATTGACCGCGGCCATGTTGGTGCCGGCGCGGGTGCAGATTTCCTTGCTGGTGCTCTCGGCAAAGCCGCGCTCAGCAAACAGCTGGCCCGCTGTTTCGAGGATGTGCAGGCGCGTGGTGCTGCCGTCGGTGCGCGGGGTGCGCGCCGCGGCCTGGCGCGCGGCGGGAGAGCGGGTGCTGGAAGTGCGGGAAACCATGGTCCGAGGTTAATCGAATTAAAAAAATACTTCAAATTCAAATTTCAATTTGATAACATCCCGCCATATTCCGATCTGGAAACCGGCAGGAGCCCGCCCTCATGAACAAGAAACCTCTCATTGCCGCCGCCGTCGTGGTGCTGGCCGCCGCGGCAGGTGGTTGGTGGTACCTCCATCGTTCAGCCACGCCGTCCGACCAGCTCGTGCTGTACGGCAACGTCGATGTGCGCCAGGTCTCGCTCGCCTTCAACGCCAACGAGCGCGTGGCCGAACTCGCGGTGCGCGAAGGCGACCCTGTGCGCGCCGGGCAACTGCTCGGCAAGCTCGACACCCGCTCGCTCGTGCTGCGCGTGGCGCAGTCGCAGGCGCGCATCGGCGTGCAGGAGCAAGCCCTGCTGCGCCTGAAGACCGGCAGCCGCCCCGAGGAACTGGCACAGGCCGGCGCGCAGGTGGCCGCCGCACAGGCCGATGCCGACCTGGCGCAGCAGCAGCTCGCACGCCTGCAGGCCATCGGCCAGACCACGGCCGGCCGCGCCGTGAGCCAGCAGGACCTCGACAGCGCGCAGGCCCGCCGCAAGGTGGCGCTCGCGCAACTGGACAACGCGCGCAGGGCGCAGCAGCTCGCCATTGCCGGCCCGCGCAAGGAAGACATCGCGCAGGCGCAGGCCCAGCTCGAATCCGCGCGTGCCGACCTCGCGCTCATGAACCACCAGTTGGCCGAAGCCGAGCTCAAGTCGCCCATCGATGCCGTGGTGCGCGCCCGCCTGCTCGAGCCCGGCGACATGGCCTCGCCGCAGCGCCCGGCCTTCACGCTGGCCATCACCGATCCCAAGTGGGTGCGCGCCTACGTGGCCGAGCCCGACCTCGGCCGCGTGCGCCCCGGGCAGGAAGCCAGCGTGACGACCGACAGCCATCCCGGCCAGCCGATCGCGGGCAAGGTGGGCTACATCTCGTCGGTGGCGGAGTTCACGCCCAAGACGGTGCAGACCGAGGAACTGCGCAGCAGCCTGGTCTACGAAATCCGCGTGATGGTCGACGACAAGGAAAACCGGCTGCGGCTGGGCATGCCGGCGACCGTGCGGCTGCAGCTTTCATCGAACGGCAAGCCGTGATGACGGACCTCATCGACCGTCGTTGCGCATTGTTCCCTCCCCTTCCGGGGGAGGGCTGGGGTGGGGGCAAGCGGCGTGTCTATCGGGCGCTCTGCCCTGCCCCCATCCCAACCTTCCCCCGGAGGGGAAGGCGCAAGACCGCATGCTCGGAGGGACGTTGAATGCTGCGCACTGAGCCGGCCGTCAGCGCACGCTCCCTCCACAAGCGCTTCGTGGTCAAGGCCTCGAAGCAGGTGGTGCGTGCGCTCGACGATGTGTCGCTCGAAGTGCCAGCGGGCACGCTCACCGCGCTGGTCGGGCCCGACGGCGCCGGCAAGACCACCCTGCTGCGGCTCATGGCCGGCCTGATGCGCGCCGACGAAGGCGAACTGCGCGTGCTCGGCATCGACGTGTCGGCCGACCCGCAGGCGGTGCAGGACCGCATCAGCTACATGCCGCAGCGCTTCGGCCTCTACGACGACCTGAGCGTGCAGGAGAACCTCGACCTTTATGCCGACCTGCACGGTGTGTCGGCCAGCCAACGCCGCGAGCGCTATGGGCGGTTGATGGAAATGACCGACCTCGGCCGCTTCACCGGCCGCCCCGCGGGCAAGCTCTCGGGCGGCATGAAGCAGAAGCTCGGCCTCGCCTGCACGCTGGTGCGCTCGCCCGACCTGTTGCTGCTCGACGAGCCCACCGTGGGCGTCGACCCGCTCTCGCGGCGCGAGCTCTGGCAAATCGTTCAGCAGCTGGTCGACGAAGAAAAACTTTCGGTCATCGTGAGCACCGCCTATCTCGACGAGGCCGAGCGCTGCAGCCATGTGTTCGTGCTGCGTGAAGGCAAGCTGATTGCAGAGGGCACGCCGGCCGAAATCCGCGACCGCGCACTGGGCATGTGCTTCGTCGCCGCGCCGCCGGAAGGCGAGGCGCCGCGCCTCATGCAGGCCCGCCTGCTCGATGCGCAGCAGCACATCGTCGATGCAGTGCCGCAAGGCGGCGAGGTGCACTTCATCCGCCGCCAGGGCACGGACGACGCGGCGCTTGCCGCGCTGCTGGCGGGCGCACGCGCCGAGCCCGTTCCACCCCGGCTCGAAGATGGTTTCATGACGCTGCTGCGCACGCAGCAGGCGCCCGCGACCGCCCCCGCCATCACCCCGTCAGCAACGGCCGAAGGCCTTGCACCCGCACAGGGCGAGCCCGGCGAAGTGGTCATCGAGGTGAAAGACCTGGTCCGCCGCTTCGGCGATTTCGTGGCCGTGGCGAGCACCAGCTTCTCCGTGCGGCGCGGCGAGATCTTCGGCCTGCTCGGCCCCAACGGTGCGGGCAAGACCACCACCTTTCGCATGCTCTGCGGCCTCTTGCCCGCGAGCGGCGGCCAACTGCGCGTGGCCGGCGTCGACCTGCGCCATGCGCGCGCGCAAGCCCGCCAGCGCATCGGCTATGTGTCGCAGAAGTTCGCGCTCTACGGCAACCTCACGGTGCGCGAGAACCTCTCGTTCTTCGGCGGCGCCTACGGCCTGCGCGGAGAGAAGCTGCGCGAACGCATGGACACGGTGCTGCGGCAGTTCGACCTCGAGCGCGAACTCGACGCGCCCAGCGGCCAACTGCCCGGCGGCTACCGGCAGCGCCTGGCCATGGCCACGGGCCTGCTGCACGAGCCCGAAATCCTGTTTCTCGACGAGCCCACCAGCGGCGCCGACCCGCTGGCGCGCCGCGAGTTCTGGCGCCGCATCACGGCACTGGCCGAAGGCGGCACCACCGTCGTCATCACGACCCACTTCATGGAAGAGGCCGAGTACTGCGACCGCATCGTGATCCAGGACGCGGGCAAGGTGCTGGCCATCGGCACGCCTCGGGAAGTGCGCATGCAGGCGCTCGACGGCGGTGACAGTGAAAAGCGCATCGACATGGAGCAGGCTTTTATCGGCATCGTCGAGAAGGCGCGGCAAGAAGACCGGGAAAAGGTGGTGCCATGAGCGGCTTCTGGACCCGGCTGATCTCACTCACGCGCAAGGAGTTTCGCCAGCTTCTGCGCGACCGCAGCAACCTGGCCATCGGCATCCTGCTGCCGATGGTGCTGATCCTGATCTTCGGCTACGGCATGTCGCTCGACGTGAAGAACGCGCCGGTGGCCGTGGTGCTCGAAGACTCCTCGCCCACCGCGCACGAGGCCATTGCCGGCCTGCAGCTCTCGCCCACCATCGCGCCCGTGCTGCTGGGCTCGATGCACGACGCCGAGGCCCTGATGCGCGAACGCAAGGTCGACGGCATCGTGCGCGTGCCCGCCGACTTCTCGCGCGCACTGGCGGCAGGCAACGCGCGCGTGCAGCTCATCGTGCACGGTGCCGACGCGGGACGCGCGACCATCATCCAGGCCTATGTGAGCGGCGCTCTCGCGCAAACGGCCGTGCGGCAGGCCGATCGCGGCGGCGGCACCACCGGCGCAGATGCCCCTGCCATCGGCCGCGTGACCGTGGAACAGCGCATGTGGTTCAACGCCGCGAACACCAGCACCTGGTATCTGGTGCCCGGGCTCATCGTGCTCATCATGACTTTGGTCGGCGCGTTTCTCACCGCGCTGGTGATGGCCCGCGAATGGGAACGCGGCACGCTCGAGGCGCTGTTCGTCACGCCGGTGCGGCCGGTGGAAATATTGCTGGCCAAGATCATTCCGTACTTCGCGGTCGGCATGCTGGGCCTGGCGCTGTGCCTCCTGGCCGCGCGCTACCTGTTCGCGGTGCCGATGGTCGGTTCGCTGTTCGCGGTGGTGCTCAGCTCCATGCTCTACCTGATCGTCGCGGTGAGCCTGGGCCTCGTGATCTCGTCGGTCACGCGCAACCAGTTTCTCGCGAGCCAGGTGGCGCTGATTGCCACCTTCATGCCTTCGATGATGCTGTCGGGCTTCTTGTTCGACCTGCGCAACGTGCCCACCGCCGTGCGCGTGATCGGCCACGTGCTGCCGGCCACCTACTTCATGGACCTGATCAAGACGCTGTTCCTCGCGGGCGACGTCTGGCCGCTGATCTGGCGCAACTGCGCGGTCCTGCTCGCCTATGCCGTGGGCCTGCTGCTGCTTGCGCGCGCCGTCACGCGCAAGAGCCTCGACTGAAGGACAGCACCCCATGACCGACTTTTTGCTGCGCATTGCGAATCTCTGCAGGAAAGAGCTGCTCGCCATCTTCAAGGACCCGGCAAGCCGCGTGATCCTGTTCGTTCCGGCCATCATGCAAAGCCTGATCTTCGGCTACGCCGCCACCTACGACCTCTCGAACGTGCCCTATGCGCTGCTCGACCAGAGCCGCACGGGCGCATCGACCGAGCTGATTGCGCACCTCGACAGCACCGGCGTCTTCCACCGCGTGGCCACGCTGCGCACGCAGGCCGATATCCGCGAGGTGATCGATACCGAAAAAGCATTGCTGGTGATCCAGATTGCGCCGAACTTCGAGCAGCAGCTCAGCGCCGGCCAGCCCGCGGCCATCCAGCTGATTCTGGATGCGCGCAACTCCAACACGGCGGGTTCCGCGGCCGGCTACGTGAGCGCAGTGGTCGAACGCTACAACGCCGAGCTGCGCACGCGCGCCGGCACGCCGCCAGCGCCCCTCACCGTCGAATCGCGCGCCTGGTTCAACCCGAACCTCCAGACGCGCTGGAACCTGCTGCCCGGCCTGATCGCCGCGCTCAGCATGCTGCAGACGCTGCTGCTCACCGCGCTCTCCGTTGCGCGGGAGCGCGAGCAAGGCACCTTCGACCAGTTGCTGGTCACGCCGATGTCGCCGCTCGAAATCATGATCGGCAAGGCGCTGCCGCCGGTGCTGGTCGGCCTCGCGCAGTCGACGCTAATCCTGCTGGTGGCCCTGTTCTGGTTCGGCATTCCGATGGCGGGCTCGCTGGCCACGCTCTACACCGGGCTGGTTTTCTTCACGGTGGCCAGCGTGGGCATCGGCCTCTCGATCTCGGCGGTGTCGGCCGACATGCAGCAGGCCATGCTCTACACCTTCGTGCTGCTGATGCCGATGATGCTGCTGTCGGGCCTGACCACGCCGGTGCGCAACATGCCGCACGTGCTGCAGGTGATCACCATGGCCAACCCGCTGCGCTTTGCGATCGACATGGTGCAGCGCGTCTACCTCGAAGGCGTGGGCCTGGCCACGGTGTGGCACAACCTGATTCCGCTTTCGATCATTGCCATCGTCACGCTGCCGCTGGCGGCCTGGCTATTTCGCCATCGCCTGGTCTAAACCCGGGAGCTTCGTATGTCCGCATCACGCACCCTCTTCTCCTGTTCCGCGCTCGCGCTTCTCCTTGCCGGTTGCGCCGCGGGGCCCGACCACCGGCCCGCGGAGCCCCAGGCGCCAGCCGATTGGTCCGCATGGCACGGCGGTTCTCCGGCGCTGCTCGGGGCCGAGCGGAGTGCAGCGCCCACGGCCGCCGCGTCCGGCGACTGGAAAGCCTTCAACGACCCGCTGCTCGACCAGTTGCAGGCCCGCGCGCTCGCGGCCAACCACGACTTGCAGACCGCTGCCCTGCGCTTTGCGCAAAGCCGCGTCCAGCGCACCGCGGCAGCATCGCAGCAGGCACCGCAGCTCAATGCCGGCGGCGGCGTCAACCGACAGCGCCAAAGCGAGACCGGCGCCGCCACGCGGATGATCGATGCACTGGGTTCGTCGGTGGCCAACCGCGACCAGTTGATCCGCACGCTGAGCGAACCCTACAACCTCTACCAGGCCGGCTTCGATGCGTCGTGGGAAATCGACCTCTGGGGCCGCGTGCGGCGCAGCATCGAGGCCGCCGATGCGGACACCGGCGCATCGGCCGCGCTGCTGCGGCAGGCGCAGCTCAGCGTGCAGGCCGAGGTGGCGCGCAACTACTTCGAATTGCGCGGTGCGCAGCGCGAGTTGCGCCTGACAAGGGCCGATATCGCGGCCGCGGCCGAATCGCTCGAACTGGTGCAGGCACGCGCCAACGGCGGCCTGGTCACCGACCTGGACCCCACGCGCCAGCGCACGCAGCTGGCCGAACTCAAGGCGCGCATTCCGATGCTTTTGCAGCAGGAGGCCCAGGCCATGAACCAGATCACGCTGCTGACCGGCGCATCGCCCGGCGCGCTGAACGCCGAGCTCGCGCCTCCGCCCGCCGACCGTGCGGGCGACGCGCTCGAAGCGCCGCAGGCACCGCCGCTGCCCGACCTTGCACTGGGCCTGCCCTCCGACCTGGCGCGCCGCCGCCCCGACATTGCGGCGGCGGAGGCCCAGCTGCATGCCGCCACGGCGCGCATCGGCGTGGCCGTGGCGGACCTCTATCCGCGCGTGACGCTGGGTGCGGGCTTCGGTTACGAATCGGTGGGCAGCGAGCGGTTCGGCGAATGGGGCAGCCGGCAGTGGCATGTCGGCCCTTCCATCAGCCTGCCGATTTTCGACAACGGCCGGCGCCGGAGCACGGTGAACCTGCGCGAACTGCAACAGCAGGAAGCGGCGGTGGCCTTCCAGCAGACCGTGCTCAAGGCATGGCACGAAATCGACTCGGCGCTCAACGCCTATGCCGCCGAACGTCAGCGCCATGCGGAGCTGGTCGAGCGCGAGCGCAACAGCCGCGACGCGCTCACGCTCGCGCATGCGCGCTATGCCAACGGGCTCACGGATTTTGGCGTCGAGCTCGATGCCCGTCGCACGCTGCTGCAGGCCCGGCGCGACCGGGTGCAAAGCACGAGCCGCATGGCGGTGGGCATGGTGGCCGTCTACAAGGCGCTCGGCGGCGGCATGCTGCCTGCCGCCGGAGCGGCACCGGGCTAGAAGGTGTTGGTGAAGCTCGCGTTGCCGAGGCCCGTGCCGATGGTCAGCACGCCCCAGTGGGAAACATCGCGCATGAAGGGCAGCTCGCTCAGCCCCTGCACCACCGCATCGTTGTGCATCAGTATCAGCGTGGGGCCGGAGCCGATCATCGGCATGCGGCGCCACAGTGCGCTGGGCAGGTGGAACGCCCGGCTTTCCCAGTCGCCCGGCAGGTTCTGCGTGCCGCGCTCGATCGAGCCGTCCTTGCGTATCAACCCCGGGCATGCAATGCCGATGAAGGGCGCAAGCCTGATTTTCCTGCGCTCGCAATAGCGAACCATGTCCTCGAGCATGACCGCGATGCGCTCGATCATGTCGGTGCGGTTCGGGTCATCGTCCGCGTGGCGCCACTTCTCGCGCCGCACCACCTTGGCACGCGACAGGTCAGGCGCCTTGCGCCGGCGCGTCTTCACGATGCCGCAGCGCACGTTGGTGCCGCCGATGTCCACGGCCAGGATGGCGTCGTGCTTCTTGAGCATGGCCGGCGGGGCCAGGTGCACCCAGCCGATCAGGCCGCCGTCGTCGACCTCGTGCGAGAGCCGGCCGAGCTGAACGTGCACGCCCATGTCCTCGAGGATGGCGGAGGTCTGCAGAATGGCGCGTTCGCCCACGTCGCTTTCAGCGAAGCCGCCGCCCACCACGATGCGCTCCACCTTCTTCCATGAGGGCTGCCGCGTGAAGCGCTGGATCACGAAGGCCAGTTCTTCGGCGAATTCCTCGATGGCACCGTGCATCAGGTCGCCGGCGGCCGAGGTCTTCTGCAGCACGCTGTCGAGCTGCTTCTTGCTGATGTCGCGCGAGTGTTCCTTGCCAAGCGGATCGGAGCCGGTCTTGCGGCGGCGCTTGCGCCAGCGTTCGAGCAGTTCCCTGAACGCGGTCTGGCTGGCCTGGTCGCCGACGAAGCCGTCCTTGTCGCGCAGCTGCAGGCTGTAGCCCTCCACCCGCAGCCCCGGGAGTTCGCGCAGGCCGTGCACGTCGGGGCCGGGCAGGAGTTGGGTTTTCTTCTTCATGGGGGCCACTATGAATGCCGTTGCATCTACAAAGCATCGGTAGCCCGCACCAAGGTTTGTAGGAGATTGGCGGGTGCACCGGCGGCCCTTCGATGTCTATACACTGGCCTCCCGATGCAACTGCCCCACCACCGCATGCTGCGCGCCGCCTTGTTGTTGTTCGCCATGGCCTGGCTCGGTGCCGCCGCATCGGCGCAACCCGGCGAGGGCACGCTGCGCGTCGGCTCCAAGCGCTTTACCGAGTCGTACATCCTGGCCGAGCTGCTGGCGCAGACGGCGGCGCCGCACACCGCATCGCCGCCTGTGGTGCGGCAAGGGTTGGGCAACACGGCCATCGTGTATGAAGCGCTGCGCTCGGGCGCCATCGACCTCTATGCCGAGTACACCGGCACCATCGCGCTCGAAATCCTGAAGGGCTCGCCCGCCGAAACGCGCGAAGCCATGAATGCGGCGCTGGCGCCGCTGGGCCTCGGCGTGGCCGTTCCGCTGGGCTTCAACGACGGCTATGCGCTGGCCGTGCGCGCAGCCGATGCCGACCGGCTCGGCCTGCGCACGTTGAGCGACCTGGCGCGCCACCCCGAGCTCAAACTCGGCCTGTCGAACGAGTTCATCGGCCGCGCCGACGGCTGGAAGGGGCTTGCCGCGCGCTACGGCTTCACGCAGACACCGACCGGCCTCGACCACGGCCTGGCCTACGAAGCCGTGGCCGCGAAGCAGATCGACGCGATCGACATCTACACCACCGACGCCAAGATCGACCACCTCGGCCTGCGCGTGCTCGAAGACGACAAGAAGTACTTTCCGCGCTACGACGCCGTGCTGCTCTACAGGCTCGACCTGCCGACGCGGCTGCCCAAAGCATGGGCCGCGCTGCAGACGCTCGAAGGCCGCATCGACGAGCGCGCGATGATCGCGATGAACGCACGCGCCGAACTGCAGAGCGTGCCCTTCGATGCGATTGCGCGCGACTTCCTGGCCAGCACAGGCAAGGACGGCAAGACCCAGGCCCAGGAGCCCAGGCGCGGCTTCGCCGCCAAGCTGTTCGGGCCGGACCTCTGGCAGCTCACGCGCCAGCACCTGCTGCTGGTGGCGGTATCCGTGGGCGTCGCGATCCTGATCGGCGTGCCGCTTGCGATTCTGGTGTTTTCGCATATGCGGCTGCGCGCGGTGGTGCTCGGTATTGCGAGCATTCTGCAGACCGTGCCGTCGCTCGCATTGCTGGCGGTGCTCATCTCCCTGCTCGGCGCCATCGGCGCACTGCCTGCATTGATTGCGCTCACGCTCTATTCGCTGCTGCCGATCATGCGCAACACGGTGACCGGCCTGGCCGAAGTGCCGAACGGCCTGCGCATGGCGGGCACCGCGCTTGGCATGACGCCGCCGCAAAGCCTTCGGCTGGTACTGCTGCCGCTGGCGCTGCCCACGCTGCTGGCGGGTGTTCGAACGGCGACGGCCATCGCCATCGGCACGGCGACCATTGCGGCGTTCATCGGCGCGGGCGGCTTCGGCGAGCGCATCGTGACCGGGCTGGCGCTCAACGACCGCGAGCTGCTTTTGGCAGGCGCGCTGCCGGCCGCGGCGCTGGCGCTGCTGAGCGAGGGGATCTTCGAGCTCGTGGAGATGCTGATGCGCCGCCGGCGCCGGGCGCCGCCGTCGTCTTCGCTTCTGCCATGAGGCATTCGCGCAGCATCGCGGCGCCCGCCCCCAGCGTTTTGTCGGCACGATGGCAGAAGTGGCACTGCTGGCTCGTTCCGCCGCCCGGGCCGATGCGGCTCACCGGCAATTGCACCAGTGTTCCAGCGGCCAGGTCGTCGGCTACCAGCCACGAAGGCATCTTTCCCCACCCCAGGCCCGCGCGCAGCAGTTCGAGCTTGATGTACATGTCGGTCACACGCCAGGTCGAAGGCGAGAGCACGTCGATGTCGTAGCCCTGGCTGAGCGTGCTCGGGTCTTCCACCACGATCTGCACGTGCTCCGCCGCGGCGGCATCCAGGCCCTTGGCACCATTCCGCCCTGCATGGGCCGCCAGCGCATGCGAAGGCGCGGCCACGGCCAGCGTATGAATCTGCATCAGGAATTCGCGGCTTATTTTTTCGTCGGCATGGCCGAAGGCCGCAATGGCGAGATCGCACCGCCCTGAATTCAACGCATCGATGGTGCCGCCCATCGAGCTGTATTCCACGCGAACTGCAATGCTCGGGTAGACCGCGTACATGCCCCGCAGGGCGTTGGCCAGCAGGGCCGGCGGAAAGAGCGTGTCCACCGCTATCGCCAGCCCGAGCTCGATGCCTTGCTCGAGCCCCTGCGCGCGCGAGCGCAAGGCCTCGACCTTGGACAGGATGACTCTCACGTCGCCGAGCAGCGCCTTGCCCGTGGGCGTGAGCACCGGCTTGTGGCCGGAACGGTCGAAGAGTCGCACCTGAAGCTGCTCTTCGAGGTTGGCGATGGCATGGCTCACGGCCGACTGCACCCGGTGCAGCCGTGCAGCGCCGGCGCGAAAGCTGCCGGCGTCCACCACCGCGACGAACATCTGCATCTGACTGAGCGTGAGGATGTCCAACATGATCTGGAAAATCGATTGAGTTGGACGATATTATTCGCTTTCATTGATCGGGTGTTCGCCGCAAAGTGGCGGCATGCAAGAGCAATTCGAAATGCCCGGCGCGCCGCCCGCCGCGGCTCCTCTCTCACCTTCTTCGACGCATTGGCTCGGTGTGGCGCTGGTCGTGGCCGCGGGTGTCGTGGCATCCCTTCAGGTCGGCAAGGTCGCCATTGCCGTGCCGCAATTGCGCACCGACTTCGGCCTCGATCTCTCGATGGTCGGCTGGCTCATGGCAATGTTCTCGCTGCTGGGCGTGGTCGGCGCCGTCCCGGTGGGCGCACGGGTGGCGCGCGCCGGCGACAGGCGCCTGCTGCTGGTCGGCCTGTTGGCCATTGCCATCGGCAGCACGGCGGGCGCATTGGCACAGAGCATCGCCATGCTGCTGACGGGCCGTGTCATCGAGGGCCTGGGCTTCGTGCTGATCACCATCGCCGGCCCCTCGGTGCTGCAGCGCATGGTCACGCCCGGTGGCAAGGATCTTGCCTTTGCAATCTGGAGCTGTTTCATGCCGGCCGGGATTGCCATTGCACTGTTCAGCGGTGCGCTGCTGGACGGCTGGCGCGGCTTCTGGCTGGGCAATGCCGCCCTCGCGACCGTGCTCGCGGCGCTGGTGCTGGCGGGCGTTTCGCGCGGCGCGGGTGGGAGTGCCCACGAGGCGGCGGTGTCATGGCGCAGCATGGCCCGCGATGCAGCCGCTACCGCGAAAGCCGGTGCGCCGGCGCTGATTGCCGCTTCGTTCGTGATCTACAGCCTGCAGTTCTTCGCGCTCTTCAGTTTTCTGCCGGTGCTGCTGATCGAGCGCATGGGCGTGGGCACGGCCACGGCCGGATCGCTCAGCGCCGTGGCCTGCTGCGCGAACGTGCTGGGAAATCTTGCGGCCGGCGTTCTGTTGAAGCGTGGCGTCGCACGCTGGTTGCTGGCGGCGTCGGCCAGCGCGTTGATGGGCCTCTCGGCCATCGGCATTTTCCTGCCGGTGCTCGGCGCGGTACCGGCCTTTGTGCTGTGCCTGGCTTTTTCCGGCGCGGGCGGCCTGCTTCCCGCAACGCTGATCGGCACCTCCGCCATGGTGGCGCCGAGCGCACGGCTGGCGCCGATGTCGATGGGCCTGCTCATGCTGGGCAGCAACCTCGGCCAGATGATCGGGCCGTTGGTCGTGGGCGGCGCGGTGGATACGCTGGGCTGGCCCGCAGCGGCCGCCATCGTGGCAGTGGCGGGCGTGATGGGTGTGCTGCTCGCGCTCGGGTTGCGGCGCTCGCTGGCACGCAGCGGGCGCACCCGATGAAGCGGATGCAGGCGGATGTTCGAAGGCCGGGCGCAGCGCGCCCGGCCGGGAAGCATCAGGCCAACGTGTACGCCGTCTTTACCGTGGTGAAGAACTCCTGCGCGTACTTGCCCTGCTCGCGCGGGCCGTAGCTCGAACCCTTGCGGCCACCGAACGGCACGTGATAGTCCACGCCTGCCGTGGGCAGGTTCACCATCACCATGCCGGCCTGGCTGTGGCGCTTGAAATGCGTGGCGTACTTCAGGCTCGTGGTCGCAATGCCGGCCGACAAGCCGAACTCCGTGTCGTTGGCCGTGGCCAGCGCCTCTTCGTAGTTCTTCACGCGGATGACGCTCGCCACCGGGCCGAAGATTTCTTCCTTGTTGATGCGCATGGCCGCCGCCGTTTCGCTGAACAGCGCCGGCGACATGTAGTAGCCGTCGGTCTCCAGCTTCAGGAGCTCGCCGCCGGCCGCCAGCGTGGCGCCTTCGCCCTTGCCGATGGCGATGTATTCCATGTCCTGGTCGAGCTGCGACTTGGACGAGACGGGCCCGATGTCGGTGCCCTGGGCCAGCGCATCGCCGACCTTGATCTTGGCCATGCGCGCCTTCATCGCCTCGATGAACTTGGGGTAGATGCCTTCGGTGACGATGAGCCGGCTGGAGGCGGTGCAGCGCTGGCCGGTGGAATAGAAGGCGCTTTGCACGCTGAGCTCCACGGCCTGCGCCAGGTCGGCGTCGTCCAGGATGACCTGCGGATTCTTGCCGCCCATTTCGAGCTGCACCTTCTTGTGCTTGGTGACGCACTGGATGGCGATGTTGCGGCCCACGCCCACCGAACCGGTGAAGCTGATGGCATGGATGCCGGGGTGGCTGACCAGCGCTTCGCCGATGACGCTGCCGCGGCCCATCACGAGGTTGAACACGCCGGCCGGGATGCCCGAGCGGTGGATGATGTCGGACAGGGCCCAGGCGCTGCCGGGCACGAGGTCGGCGGGCTTGAGCACCACGCAGTTGCCGAAGGCCAAGGCCGGGGCGATCTTCCAGGCCGGAATGGCAATGGGGAAATTCCAGGGCGTGATGAGGCCGACCACACCGACCGGCTCGCGCGTGATCTCGACGCCGATATTGGGGCGCACCGAAGGCACGAGCTCGCCCGACAGGCGCAGGCATTCGCCGGCGAAGAACTTGAAGATCTGGCCGGCGCGGGTGGCTTCGCCGATGCCTTCGGCCTTCGTCTTGCCCTCTTCACGCGCGAGCAGGGTGCCGAGCTCTTCCTTGCGGGCAAGGATTTCGGTGCCGATCTTGTCCAGGGCGTCGGAGCGCGCCTGGATGCTGCCGGTGGCCCAGGCGGGGAAGGCGGCGGTGGCGGCGGCCACGGCGGCGTCCACATGCGAGGCATCGCCCTGGGTGTACTGGCCCAGCACGTCGGCCAGGTTGCTGGGGTTGAGGTTGGGGCTGTAGCTTGCGCCGGCACGCCATTCGCCGCCGATCAGGTTGTCGAAGTTTTGCATGTAGGGTTCCTTGCTGCTGCGAAATGAAAAGAAAGAAGCCGGAGCGATGGGGCCCCGGCTGCGGAAAGGGATTCCGAGATTAAACCCTCATCGGACCATGCATGGACGCTTGTTGTCAAAGCTCCAATTGGGGATCAGGTATTGCATGGCCTGCGCATCGTTGCGCGCGCCCAGGCCGTGCTTCAGGTAGAGCTGGTGCGCCTTCTCGACTTCGTCCATGTCGAGCTCCACGCCCAGCCCGCCGCGCGTCGGCACCTTCACGAACCCGCCTTCGATCTGCAGCGGCGCCTTCGTCAGGCGCTGGCCGTCCTGCCAGATCCAGTGCGTGTCGATGGCGGTGACCTTGCCCGGTGCCGCCGCCGCCACGTGCGTGAACATGGCGAGCGACACATCGAAGTGGTTGTTCGAATGCGAGCCCCAGGTCAGGCCCCAGGCCTGGCACAGCTGCGCCACGCGCACGGAGCCCTGCATGGTCCAGAAGTGCGGGTCGGCCAGCGGAATGTCGACCGACTGCAGCGAGAGGCTGTGCACCATCTCGCGCCAATCGGTGGCGACCATGTTGGTGGCGGTCGGCAGGCCGGTGGCGCGGCGGAACTCGGCCATCACCTCGCGTCCGGAGAACACGCCTTCGGCACCGCACGGGTCTTCGGCATAGGCCATGACGCCATGCAGGTCGCGGCAGAGGCGAATCGCGTCCTGCAGCAACCAGCCGCCATTCGGGTCGAGCGTGACGCGCGCTTGCGGAAAGCGCTCGTGCAGTGCGCGAATGGCCTCTACCTCTTCTTCGCCGCGCAGCACGCCGCCCTTGAGCTTGAAGTCGGTAAAGCCGTAGCGTGCGTGCGTGGCTTCGGCCAGGCGCACGATGGCTTCGGGCGTCATCGCTTCTTCGTGGCGGAGGCGAAACCAGTCGTTGTCGGCGCCGGCGTCGCTCTCGTACGGCAGGTCTGTCTTCTTGCGGTCGCCCACATAGAACAGGTAGCCGAGCATCTGCACGGCATCGCGCTGCTGGCCTTCGCCGAGCAATGCGGCCACCGGCACTTCGAGATGCTGGCCCAGCAGGTCGAGCAATGCCGCCTCGACGGCGGTGACCGCATGAATGGTCACGCGCAGGTCGAAGGTCTGCTGGCCGCGGCCGCCGCTGTCGCGGTTGGCGAAGGCACTGCGCATGCTGTTGAGCACCGCGTTGTGGCGACCGAGGGGCTGGCCCACGATGAGGCCGCGCGCGTCTTCGAGCGTCTGGCGGATCTTCTCGCCGCCGGGCACTTCGCCAACGCCGGTGTTGCCGGCGCTGTCGGTCAGGATCAGCAGGTTGCGCGTGAAGAACGGACCGTGCGCACCGCTGAGGTTCATCAGCATGCTGTCGTGGCCCGCGACGGGCACGACGCGCATGCCGGTGACCACCGGCGCGCCGGAGACGGAAGAAGTGGATGCTGAAAGTGTCATGTGCCCGAAACCTGATGAATGCTAGATGCGCACGGCTTGCCGGGCCAGCAACTTCCAGTCGTTGCCCTGCTTCTGCCAGATGCCGAGGATTTTCAGCGCTACTTTGCCAGGCTTGCCTGAATCGAGGGTGTCGGCCGCGAGCGTGTGGCGCACGATGGCCGTGTTGCCACCGACCACCTTGATGGTCTGGTCGGTGATCGTGATGGAAACGAAGTCCGACTTGCGTTCGACGAGGTCGCCGATGAAGCTGGCCTTGGTGTCGACCTTGCCGCCCGAATGGCCGTAGCTCAGGTCGTCGGCCACCAGCGCGCCGAGGGCGGCAGCGGTCGGGTCGACCATCGCAAGGCGCAGCCGCTCGGCGGCCGCGGCCACCGCCGGCTCCGCCGCTGCGCCGCCGCCCGCGGGCATCATTGCGCAGCCGGTGAACAGAACCGCCGAGGCGGCAATGAGAAGAAGCTTCTTCATGAACATGTCGTTGTCTCCGTTGTTTTTGTTGTTGACCTAGCTGCTTACTGCGGGCCGAGGGTATCGATCAGCGCCTTGAGCTGTTCCATCTCGGCGGGCTTCAGGTCGGTGAGCGGCGCTCGCACCGGGCCTGCGTCGTGGCCGACGATCTTGGCGCCGGCCTTGACGATGCTCACTGCGTAGCCAGGCGTGATGTTGCGCAGCTCGAGGTAGGGCATGAAGAAGTTTTTCAGCAGACGATGCTGGGTGGCCATGTCGTCGTCGCGCACGGCTTCATAGAACTGCACCGCGGTCTTCGGAATGAAGTTGAACACGGCCGACGAGTACACCGGCGTGCCCATGGCCTTGTAGGCCGCGGCATAGACCTCTGCCGTGGGCAATCCGCCCAGGTAGGCGAAGCGATCGCCCATCTTCTGGTAGATGGCAACCATGGCTTCGATGTCGCCCACGCCATCCTTGAAACCGACGAGGTTCGGGTTGCGCTCGGCCAGGCCGGCCAGGGTGTCGGGCTTGAGGCGGCTGGTGGCGCGGTTGTAGACGATCACGCCGAACTTCACGCTCTTGCACACGGCTTCGACGTGCGCGGCCAGGCCTTCCTGGCCGGCTTCGGTCAGGTAGTGCGGCAGCAGCAGGATGCCGTGCGCGCCAGCCTTCTCGGCCGCTTGTGCGCACTGGATGGCAAAGCGCGTGGGGCCGCCGGCACCCGCGATGATCGGCACCACGCCGCGGCAGGTGTCGACCGCGGTCTTGATGATGCCGGGGTACTCGTCGCCGGTCAGCGAGAAGAACTCACCCGTGCCGCCGGCCGCGAACAGCGCGCTCGCGCCGTAGGGGGCAAGCCACTCGAGACGCTTCTCGTAGCTGCTTTTGTTGAAGTCGCCGTTCGCGTCGAAGTCGGTCAACGGGAACGAGAGCAGGCCGGAGCCCATGATGGTCTTGAGTTCTTGCGGGTTCATAGGAATGAAGAAACGTGAGGATGGAAGAAAAGATCGAAGAAAAGAGGGTGCCGCGTTCGCAGCGGATCAGTCGAGTTTGATACCGGCATCGGCGACCACCTTGGCCCAGCGTGCGCGCTCCTTGCCGAAGAACTGCTCTTCTTCCGTCGGCGCCATGGTCACGACCTCGGCGCCCTGCCCTGCAAGGCGCGAGCGGATGTCAGCCGAGCGGATGACGGTGATCAGCTCTTTGTTCAGGCGCTGAACGATCGCGTCGGGCGTGCCCTTGGCAACCCGCACGCCTTGCCAGGTGCCCGACTCGAAGCCGGCCACGCCCTGCTCCGCAATGGTGGGCACGTCGCCGATGAGCGGCATGCGCGTCGATTTCGAAACGCCGAGCACCTTGAGCTTGCCGCTCTGCACGTGCGGCAGGGTGGCCAGCATGCCGTTCATCAGAATCTGGGTCTGGCCTGCGACTGTGTCCTGCACCGCCTGCACGCCGCCCTTGTAGGGCACGTACTGCCAGCGTGCGCCGCTGGCGCGCTCGAGCGCCACGCCGGCAAGGTGCGGCGCGCTGCCCGTGGCGGTCACGGCGAAATTGATGTCCGACTTCTTCGACAGTGCAATCAGTTCCTTCAGGCTGTTGGCCTGCACCGACGGGTGCACCACGAGCAAGTGCGGCGAGTAGGCCAGCATGGTCACGCCGCGCAGGTCTTTCGAGGGATCGAAAGGCAGCTTTGTATAGACCGAGGGGCTGATCGCGAGCGCGCCCACGTCGCACAACAGCAGCGTGTAGCCGTCGGGCTTCGACTTGGCAACGTAATCGGCGCCGAGGTTGCCGTTGGCACCCGGCTTGTTCTCGACGATGACGGGCTGGCCGAGGGCTTCCGACAGCAACTGGCTGATGGAGCGGGCAATGATGTCGGACGAACCACCGGGCGGGTAAGGGACCACGATGCGCACGGGCTTCGATGGCCAGGCGTCGGCTGCATGTGCGCCGCTGGCTGCAAGTACACCGCCGCCGAGGGCGCCGAGCATCAGATCGCGTCTTTTCAAACTCATTCAAGTCTCCAGCTGGTTTATGTTGTCAGTCATCGTACAACTACAAACAACGATTGTCCAGCGTATTGCTGGAAATTTCGCTCAGGACGCCGTCGGCGGTGTGGTGGCTGCCGTCTGCTGAGCAGCTTCCTGCGCCACACGCAGCCGCTCACGGCTGTTGGTCAGGTGGATGCGCATGGCCGCGCGGGCCGATTCGGGATCGCGGCGCGCAATGGCTGCGTAGATCTCTTCGTGCTCGCGGTTCACGCGGCTCAGGTATTCGCCGCGCCGGTCGTAGTTGCGAATGGCGGTGATGCGCGTGCGCGGAATGATCGTGGTGCCCAGGTGGCTCATGATGTCCGCGAAATACGGGTTGCCGGTGGCTTGGGCAATCTGCAGGTGAAAGCGGAAGTCCGGCGCCACTGTATCCCCTGCCACCGCCACATTGCGCTCGAAATCGTCGAGCGCCTGGCGCATGGCCAGCAGGTGTTCCTCGGTGCGGCGCGAGGCGGCCAGCCCGGCGGATTCGGTTTCAAGGCTGATGCGAAGCTCGAGCACCGCCAGCACATCCACGGAGTTGGCGATGTCGGTCGAGTCCAGCCGGAACATGCCCGCCGCGCGCGGCTGCAGCACGAAGGTGCCGACGCCATGGTGGGTTTCCACCAGCCCGGCGGCCTGCAGCTTCGACAGCGCCTCGCGCACCACGGTGCGGCTCACACCGAACGACTTCATGATGGCCGACTCGGTAGGCAGCTTGTCGCCCGGGCGCAGCGACTGATTGCGAATTTTCTCGCCCAGGTCTTCCACCAGCCCATGGGCAAGGCCGCGCGGGCGCGCGCGCCCCACGAAGGAGCCGCCGCCGGCGACTTCTGCCGCCGCGGTGGATATTGAGGGATTACCCGTAGCCGTTTGGACCATGGTCAAGATAATAATCCCCTATTAGTTGTACGACAACAGATAACTTATCACTCCAGCCCTCCGAAAGCGCTGCTCTATCCATCGGCCGGTTATTTGGACTGACCCGATATCCAGCTGAAGTTTCAGCCCTGAGGCCGCCGGATTTCTGACCGACAGCACCAACCCATTTCACGCGCCAACAAACATGTCGACGTCTTCACAAGTCCCAAACAACAAGCTCCACCGGATTCTGCTCACCGGCGCGGCCGGCGGCTTGGGCAAGGTATTGCGCGAACGCCTCCGGCCCTATGCCGAGATCCTTCGCCTTTCCGACATTGCCGCAGTCGCACCTTCCGAGGGTGCGCATGAAGAAGTGGTGCCTTGCGATCTTTCGGACAAAGCCGCGGTGCATGCACTGGTCGAGGGCTGCGACGCCATCGTGCACCTTGGCGGCGTGTCGGTCGAGCGTCCGTTCGAAGAGATTCTCGAAGCCAACATCAAGGGCGTGTTCCATATCTACGAAGCCGCCCGCCGCCATGGCGTGAAGCGCGTGGTGTTCGCGAGCTCGAACCACGTGATCGGCTTCTACAAGCAGAGCGAGCGGCTCGACGCCGGCATTGCGCGCCGTCCCGACGGGTACTACGGCCTGTCCAAGTCCTTCGGCGAAGACGTGGCGCAGTTCTACTTCGACCGCTACGGCATCGAGACCGTGAGCATCCGCATCGGTTCCTCGTTCCCCGAGCCACTCAACCGCCGGATGATGAGCACCTGGCTCAGCTACCGCGACCTCACCACGCTGATCGAAAAATCGCTCTTCACGCCCGACGTGAAGCACACCGTGGTCTACGGCATGTCGGCCAACCGCGACGTGTGGTGGGACAACAGTGCGGCGGCGCACCTGGGTTTCGTGCCGCAGGACACCTCCGAAGTGTTCCGCGACAAGGTCGAGGCCCAGCCTCCCGTGGCGCCGACCGACCCGAACGCCATCTACCAGGGCGGCGCTTTCACGGCGCAAGGCCCGTTCGGCGACACCCAATGACTGCCGGCATGAAGGCCGAACTCGTGCTCGATGTGCAGTGCGCGACTGGCGAAAGCCCGGTCTGGCGCGCGGACGAACAGGCGCTTTATTGGGTCGACATTCCGGCGAGGCAGCTGCATCGCTGGCACGCCGCAACCGGTGAACACAGCCGATGGACCGGCGACGAAATGCTGGCCTGCATCGCGCCGCGCGCGGGCCACCCGGGCGAATGGATCGCCGGCATGGAAAGCGGGCTGTTCGTGATCGCAACGCTTGCCAATGGCACGCTGGCCGCGAGCCCGCTTGCCAGTGCGGCCCATGCCGAGCACGGCATGCGCTTCAACGACGGCCGCTGCGACCGCCAGGGCCGCTTCTGGGCCGGCACCATGCAGATGGACATGGCGGCGGCGCACGAGGTGGGCCGTGTCTACCGCTACCAGGCCGACGTGAACGCGGGTGCCGCATTGCGTCCGCACTTAGAACAAATGATTGTTCCGAACGGCCTCGCCTTCAGCCCCGACGGCAAGACCATGTACCTCTCGGACTCGCATCCGTCGGTTCAAACCATCTGGGCTTTCGACTACGACACCGACACCGGCACGCCGCATGGCCGCCGCGTGTTCGTCGACATGAAGCCGCTGCCGGGCCGCCCCGACGGCGCCGCGGTCGACGCCGACGGCTGCTACTGGATCTGTGGCAACGACGCAGGCCTGGTGCACCGATTCACGCCCGAGGGAAAGCTCGACCGCTCGCTCGAAGTGCCGGTCAAGAAGCCCGCGATGTGCGCCTTCGGCGGCCCGCAACTCGACACGCTTTACGTGACATCGATCCGCCCCGGGGGCGATCTGTCCGATCAGCCGCTGGCGGGCGGTGTTTTTGCACTGCGTCCCGGCATCAAGGGTTTGCCGGAACCCGAATGCCGTTTTTGACTGCTTTTTATCCACCAAACCAAAGAGGAAGACAAATGAAATACAACCGCCACCTGATTGCACTGGCCGCCGGCGTCTGCGCCATGGCAGCAAACGCCATCGAGTTCCGCTCGGCCGACGTGCACAACAGCGACGAGTACCCCACCGTCGCAGCCGTCAAGCACATGAGCGAGCTGCTCGACAAGCGCAGCAACGGCAAATACAAGATCAAGGTGTTCAACAAGAGCGCACTCGGCAGCGAGAAGGAAACGCTCGACCAGGTCAAGATCGGCGCGCTCGAAATGAACCGCGTCAACATCAGCGCGCTGAATTCGATCTGCCCCAAGACGCTGGTGCCGACGATGCCTTTCCTGTTCGACTCGATCGCCCACATGCGCAAGTCGCTCGACGGCCCCATCGGCGAAGAAATCTTGAAGGGCTGCGAGCACGAAGGCCTGGTCGGCCTGGCCTTCTACGACAGCGGCGCACGTTCGATCTACGCCAAGAAGCCGGTGAAGACGCTGGCCGACGCCAAGGGCCTGAAGATCCGCGTGCAGCAGTCCGACCTGTGGGTTGCGCTGGTGAGCGCCATGGGCGCCAATGCCACGCCAATGCCTGCCGGCGAGGTGTTCACCGCGCTCAAGACCGGCCTCATCGATGCGGCGGAAAACAACATTCCCTCGTACGACGGCTTCAAGCACTACGAAGCAGTGAAGTTCTATTCGCGCACCGAACACTCGATGGCGCCTGAAATGCTCGTGATGTCGAAGGCCATCTACGACAAGCTGCCCAAGGCCGACCAGGACCTGTTCCGCGCCACGGCCAAGGAATCGGTCGGGTTCCAGCGCAAGAAGTGGGACGAGCAGGAAGCCAAGTCGCTCGAAGTGGTCACCAAGGGCGGCGCCCAGATCGTTGCCGATGTGGACAAGGCCTCGTTCCGCTCGGCCATGACGCCGGTCTACACGAAGTTCATTTCGACGCCTGATCTGCAGCGCCTCGTCAAGGCCGTTCAAGACAACAAGTAAACGTGTCCAGGCCCTCCCGCTTTCCGGGAGGGCCCTTCACCCATATTCAGGGAAGTTCCCATGACACTGACCGTCCCCGCGGTAGACACGATGGCAGCCGGCGCGCCCGTCGAGCTCGAAGACCTGGTTCATCCGAACGGACGCCCTCCGTCCAGCCACGCCTATTCGCGCTTCTGCGCATTCCTGTCGAAGGCCAGCCTGATGCTCGCCGTCGCGATGCTCATCACCATCATCGTGTGCGTCCAGTACCAGGTGGTCGGCCGCTATGTGTTCAACGACACGCCCACGTGGGCCGAAGGCCTCGCGCTTCAACTCGTGTTGTACGTCACCGCTCTCGGGGTTGCCGTCGGTGTGCGGGATGCCGGCCACATCGGGCTCGACTCGCTGGTGGTGCTGCTGCCCGAATCGCTCCGCCTGAAGATCGAAATACTGATTCATGCGCTGGTCGCGCTCTTCGGCGGAATCATGACCTGGAGCGGCTGGATCTGGACCCGCCTCAAGTGGACCGACATCAAGCCCATGATGGGCATTCCGGTGGGTCTCGACTATCTGGCCCTCGTGATTGCGGGCCTCCTGATCGTGCTTTTTTCGATTGAACATATCGTCGCCCTGCTGCGCGATGAAGAAGTGGTGCCGGCGTGGAACTGACTGTCCTTTCTCTCGTTTTCCTGGTGCTGCTGGTGCTGGGCGTGCCGGTCGCTTTCTCGATCGGCCTGGCCTCCGTTGCAACGGTGCTCTATGCGGGCCTCCCCGTTGCCGTGGTGTTCCAGAAGATGGTTGGCGGCATGCAGATCTTCTCGTTCCTGGCGATTCCGTTCTTCGTGTTCGCCGGCGAACTCATGCTCTACGGCGGCATTGCGCAGCGCATCGTCCGTTTTGCCAACAGCCTGGTGGGCCACGTGCGCGGCGGCCTGGGCATGAGCAACGTGATCGGCTGCACGCTGTTCGGCGGCGTTGCCGGCTCGCCGGTGGCCGACGTCTCGGCCATGGGCTCGGTGATGATTCCGCTCATGAAGAAGGAAGGCTACGACGCCGACTACGCCGTCAACGTGACGACGCACGCGGCCCTGGTGGGCGCGCTGATGCCCACGTCGCACAACCTGATCATCTTCACGCTCGCAACCACCGGCATCGCGTCGGTCAGCGTGCTGAGCCTGATTCTCGCGGGCCTGATTCCCGCGCTGCTGCTCACGCTGTGCAACCTGGGCGCCGCCTACTACGTGGCAATTCGCCGCGGCTACCCGATTCGCGGCGCGTTCCCCGGCTGGGGCGAGGTGCTCTCGGCCTTCATCGGCGCGCTGCCGGGCCTGATGATCGTGGCGATCATCCTGGTGGGCATTCTGTCGGGCGTGTTCACCGCCACCGAATCGGCGGCGACGGCCGTGCTGTGGGCGCTGGGCGTGACCGTGTTCGTGTACCGGTCGCTCAGCCGCAAGGACTTTTTCAAGGCCTGCGCCAAGGCCTGCAAGACGACCGGCGTGGTGCTGCTGCTGATCGGTATTTCTTCCGCCTTCGGCTACTTCATGGCCCTGTACGAAGTGCCGCAGAAGACCGGCGAGCTCATGACCAGCGTCTCGAGCGATCCGTGGGTCATCTTCCTGATGATCAACGTGCTGCTGTTCGTGCTGGGCACCTTCCTGGACATGGCGGCCACGATTTTGATCTGCACGCCCATCTTCCTGCCCATTGCCATGCAGTTCGGCATGAGCCCGGTGCAGTTTGGCATCGTCATGCTGATCAATTGCGCGCTCGGCCTCAACACGCCGCCGGTGGGCACCACGCAGTTCATAGGCTGTGCGATCGGAGGGGTATCGGTCGGGCAGGTGATGCGGTCGATCTGGCCGTTCTATGGTGCTCTTTTGATCTGCCTGATGCTCGTGACCTACGTGCCGGCGTTCTCGATGTGGCTCCCCGACCTCGTCAACTCGGTCAAGTAACTGCAAAGACCAGCAACGCGAATTTCGTTCAATGGCCGACTCATCGCTCACCTCTTCCCCGGCAGTGCGTCCGCCGCACCGCATCCACATGCACGCGGCGGACAACGTCGCCATCGTTGCCAACGACGGCGGGCTGAAGGCGGGCGCCACGTTCGCCGATGGCCTGGTGCTGGTCGACAACGTGCCGCAGGGCCACAAGGTCTCGCTGACCGACCTGGCCGAAGGCGACGCGGTCGTCCGCTACAACGTGCCGATCGGCTACGCGCTGAAGGCCATACCGCGCGGCAGCTGGGTGCATGAACGGCTGCTGAAGATGCCCGCCGCGCGCGAGCTCGAGGGCTTGCCGATTGCCACCGTCAAGCCACCGGTGCAGCCGGCACTCGAGGGCTACACCTTCGAGGGCTACCGCAACCTGGACGGATCGGTGGGCACGCGCAACATCCTCGCCATTACGCAGACCGTGCAATGCGTGGCGGGCGTGGTTGACTTCGCGGTGCAGCGCATCAAGGCCGAGCTGCTGCCGAAGTACCCCCACGTCGACGACGTGGTGGGCCTCTCGCACAGCTACGGCTGCGGCGTGGCCATCGATGCGCCCGACGCGGTCATTCCGATTCGCACGCTGCGCAACATCAGCCTCAACCCGAACTTCGGCGGCGAGGTGATGGTCATCAGCCTGGGCTGCGAAAAGCTGCAGCCCGAGCGCCTGCTGCCGCCAGGCAGCATTGCGCTGGTGGACGAGCGCAACGTGGCCGATGTCGGCACCACGGCCGACGAGAAGCTCGACGTGGTGTGCCTGCAGGACGACGCGCATGTCGGCTTCATGTCGATGATCGATTCGATCATGCGGCAGGCCGAGGAACACCTCGAGCGGCTGAATGCCCGCAGGCGCGAGACCGTGCCGGCCAGCGAGCTGGTGGTGGGCGTGCAGTGCGGCGGCAGCGATGCGTTTTCGGGTGTGACGGCGAATCCCGCGGTCGGCTTCTGCACCGACCTGCTGGTGCGCGCCGGCGCCACGGTGATGTTCTCGGAAGTGACCGAGGTGCGCGACGGCATCGACCAGCTGACCTCGCGCGCGACCACGCCCGAGGTGGCCGAAGCCATGATCCGCGAGATGGCCTGGTACGACGCCTACCTGGACCGTGGCCGCGTCGATCGCAGCGCCAACACCACGCCGGGCAACAAGAAGGGCGGGCTCTCGAACATCGTCGAAAAAGCCATGGGCTCGATCGTGAAGAGCGGCAGCTCGCCGATCTCCGGCGTGGTTTCCCCGGGCGAGAAGGCAAGGCAAAAGGGCCTTCTCTATGCCGCCACGCCCGCCAGCGACTTCATCTGCGGCACGCTGCAGCTGGCGGCCGGTATGAACCTGCACGTGTTCACCACCGGCCGCGGCACGCCCTACGGCCTGGCCGAAGTGCCGGTGATCAAGGTCGCCACGCGCAGCGACCTGGCGCGCCGCTGGCACGACCTGATGGACGTGAACGCGGGTCGCATCGCCGATGGCGACGCCACCATCGAGGACGTGGGTTGGGAGATGTTCCGCCTGATGCTCGACGTGGCCAGCGGCAGGAAGAAAACCTGGGCCGAACAGTGGAAGCTGCACAACGCGCTGGTGCTGTTCAACCCCGCTCCCGTGACCTGACCTCGAAAGGAAACACCATGGAAGACCTCAAAGGCAAGACAGCGCTGGTTACCGGCGCCAGCACCGGCATCGGCGCCGCCGTGGCCATTGCGTTCGCAGCGCGCGGCATGCGTGTGGCGGTGCACTACAACAGCTCCGCCGAAGCGGCGAACCACGTCGTCGAGACCATTCGCAAGGCCGGCGGCGATGCCTTCGCGCTGCAGGGCGACGTGCTCGACACCGCCGCCATCCGCGAATGCGTCAAGCAGACGGCGGCACGCTTCGGCCGCATCGACGTGCTGGTGAACAACGCCGGCAGCCTGGTGAAGCGCGTGCCCATCGCCGAGTTCGACGACGCGCTGTTCGACGAGGTGATGCACATCAACGCGCGCTCCGTGCTCGCGTTTGCGCGTGATGTCGTTCCGCTGATGCGCACCCATGGCGGCGGCAACATCATCAACGTGACCTCGGTCGCAGCGCGCACCGGCGGGGGGCCCGGCGCCTACCTGTATGCGGGCTCCAAGGGTTTCGTGAGCACCGCGACGCACGGGCTCGCCCGGGAACTGGTCGGCGACAAGATCCGCGTGAACGCCGTGGCGCCGGGCGTCATCCAGACGCCGTTCCAGGACCGCTTCTCGACGCCCGCAATGCTCGAGACATTCCGCGCCGGCATCCCCATGGGGCGCATCGGCACGCCCGACGAATGCGTGGGTGCCTTTCTTTATCTGGCCTCGGAGCAGCTTTCGGGCTATGTCACGGGCCAGGTGATCGAAGTCAACGGCGGGCAGTACATGCCCTGACGGGAAGCGCCTTTTCAGCCCTTTCTCGAGGCTTGCCGAATCAAGATCAATAACGGAGACAACAACCAATGAGAAGAAACAGATTCCTTCGCGGCCTGGCCGCCCTTTCGGCGACAGCGGGCCTCTCGCTCGGCTACGCGGCACTGGCCGCGGCCCAAAGCAACAGCAACAACTTTCCGAACCACGCCATCGAGCTGCTGGTGCCCTACCAGCCGGGCGGCGGCACCGACGGCCTGGCGCGCGCGTTTTCCGAAGCGAGCCGCAAGCACACGTCGCAGAGCATCGTGATCGTCAACCGTCCTGGCGCCGGCGGCGCCATCGGCTGGACCGAGGTGATCAACGCCCGGCCCGACGGCTACAAGCTCGCGGTGCTGACGGTGGAGCTGCTCACGCTGCCGCACCTGGGCCTGGCCAAGTTCAACTACGACGACTTCCAGCCGATTGCGCAGCTCAATGCCGACCCGGCCGCAATCACCGTCAAGGCCGACGCGCCCTGGAACACCATTGAAGAATTCCTGGCGGCGGCAAAGAAGTCGCCCGAAAGCGTGCGCGTCGGCAATTCGGGCAACGGCTCGATCTGGCACCTGGCCGCGGCGGCGCTCGAAGACAAGACCGGCACCAAGTTCGGCCACATTCCGTTCCAGGGCGCGGCGCCTGCGGTGCTGGCGCTGCTGGGCGGGCACATCGAGGCGGTGGCGGTAAGCCCCGCCGAGGTCACGACGCATGTGCAGTCCGGCAAGCTCAAGGTGCTGATGGTCATGGCCGACAAGCGCGTGAAGGGCTTCGACAAGGTGCCCACCGCCAAGGAGCGCGGCATCGACCTGTCGATCGGCACGTGGCGCGGCCTGGGCGCACCCAAGAACACGCCGCCCGAAGTGATGGCAAA
Source organism: Variovorax paradoxus (assembly GCF_040544635.1). Lineage (GTDB taxonomy): Bacteria > Pseudomonadota > Gammaproteobacteria > Burkholderiales > Burkholderiaceae_C > Variovorax > Variovorax paradoxus_R. The sequence goes on along the minus strand of NZ_JBEPKJ010000005.1, from coordinate 35,345 downwards.
GCTGCGCGAGATCACGGCCAAGACCGCGGCCGAGCCGCTCATGCATGAAGTGATGGATAAGCAGAACCTCGGCTACGTCTACACCGACGGCGCGGTGTTCAAGGAAACGCTCGCCAAGGACAACGCGTACTTCAAGGCGCTGATCGCCAAACTGAACATCAAGCCATGAACCGCCCTACTCCCATCCTTCGCGCTCTTCGGGCTGCGGTCGCGCTGCTGTCGGTTGCTGCCGTGGGCCACGCCTCGGCGGCCACCTGGGTCTACGTTTCCAACGCCGACAGCCAGGAAATCTCGGTGCTCGAGCTGGACCGCGCAGACGGCGTGCTCAAGCCCGTGCAAACGCTCAATGTCGGCGGTACGGTCATGCCGATGGCGGTCAGCCACGACAAGCGCGTGCTGTATGCCGCGCTGCGCTCGCAGCCGTTCCGCGTGGTCAGCATGTCGATCGATGCAGCCACCGGCAAGCTGCAGAAACTCGGCGAGGCCCCGCTGGCCGACAGCATGGCCAACATCGACCTCGACGCGAGCGGCAAATGGCTCTTCGCGGCCTCTTACCAGGGCGGCAAGATCTCGATCAACGCCATCGGCAAGGACGGCTCGGCGGGCGCCATTCAGCAACTGGTGCAGACCGGGCCGAATGCGCACGCGGTTCGCGCGGATGCAAGCAACCGCTTCGTGCTCGCAACCAGCCTGGGCGGCGACAACGTGTCGAGCTGGCGCTTCGATGCGGAGAAGGGCCTGCTCTCGGCCAACGATCCGCCGCTGACCATGGCCACCGCGAAGTCGGGCCCGCGCCACTTCGTGTGGGACAAGGCACAGCGCCGCGTCTACCTGCTGAACGAACTCGACGCGAGCTTGCACGTGTACGCCTGGGATGCCGCGCGCGGCACGCTCAAGCTAGAGCAGAGCACCACCGTGCTGCCGGCCGGATTCACCGGCAAGCCATGGGCGGCCGATTTGCACCTGACGCCCGACGGGCGCTTTCTGTATGCCTCGGAGCGCACGTCGAGCACGCTGTCAGCCTTCAGGGTCGATGCGTCCACCGGGCAGCTTCAGCCGCTCGGCCAGACGCCGACCGAGAAAACGCCGCGCGGCTTCGCGATCGATTCGAGCGGCCGCTACCTGATTGCCGCCGGACAAGAGTCGCACGGCGTTTCGCTGTACGCCATCGATTCCGCCACCGGCGCGCTGGGCAAGCCTTCGCGCGTCAGCGTGGGCAAGAACCCGAACTGGATCGAAATCGTCGACACACCGTGACGACGAAACCGAACATCATCATCATCAAAGGAGACATCGCCATGCAACGCCGCACACTGATTCGCACCGCCCTCGCCTCTTCGCTGGCCGTGGGCCTGCCTGCTTTCGCGCAGGGCCCCGGCAACTGGCCCACGGGCAAGGCCATTACTTATCTCGTGCCGTTCCCCGCCGGCGGCACCACCGACGTGCTGGCCCGCCTGATCGGGCAGAAGCTCGGCACGGTGCTGGGCACGAGCGTGATCATCGACAACAAGGGTGGCGCCGGCGGCAGCGTGGGCTCGGAAATCGGCTCGCGCGCGGCGCCCGACGGCTTCACGATGGTGGGCGGCACGATCAGCTCGCACGCAATCAACATCAGCCTGTATCCGAAGCTCGGCTACGACCCGCAGAAGTCGTTTGCGCCCGTCACGCTGATCGGCACCAACCCGCTGGTGCTGGTGGTGAACCAGGCCAGCCCGTACAAGACGCTGAAGGACGTGCTGGAAGCCAGCAAGTCCAAGTCGGGCGGGCTCTCGTCGGCATCGGCTGGCACGGGTACCTCGCAGCACCTGTCGCTGGAACTGCTGGCGTTCAAGTCGGGCGTGAAGTTCACGCACATTCCCTACAAGGGCAGCGGCCCCGCCATCCAGGACGTGATCGGCGGCCAGGTCGACATGATGTTCGACACCAGCGTGGTGGCGGGCCCGCACGTGCAGAGCGGCAAGCTGCGCGCCATTGCCGTGACCTCGGCCAAGCGCCTGGCTTCGATGCCCGACGTGCCGACCGTGGCCGAGTCCGGCATCGCGGGGCTGCAGGACTTCGAGGTGCTGTCGTGGCAGGCGATCTTCGTGCCCGCGGGCACGCCGGCACCCGTGGTCGACCGGCTGCACACCGAGATCCGCAAGATTCTTGCAACGCCGGAAATGCAGGAAAAGCTCAAGGGCTTCGGCATGGAACCCGCCGACCTGACCACGGCAAAGATCGCGGCCTTCCAGAAGGCCGAGGTCGAGAAGTGGGCCCAGGTGATCAAGGCGGCGGGCATCAAGGCGGATTGATTGCGGCCCCGGGCACGCGACCCGTTCCGGGCCCGGGCGATACAAGGGAAGCTTCCTACGCTCGGGCCCCGGGGGCCTTTATAGAATGCCCCTCCGATTTGCATTCCAGGCCTTCCCGGCCTTTCACACGTGTCCGACCGCTCAGCTGTACTGCACCAATACCTGTTTCCCAAGCAGGCACTGACGAACTTCGCCGGCTGGGTCGCAGGCAAGGAACGCGGCGCCGTCACCACGTGGATCATCCGGCGCTTCGTTGCCAAGTACGGTGTCGACATGGGCGAAGCGCTCGAGTCCGACATCAACCACTACAAGAGCTTCAACCAGTTCTTCACGCGCGCGCTCAAGCCGGGCGCGCGGCCTCTCGCACAGGCCGATCTCGTATGCCCGGTGGACGGCGCCATCAGCCAGTTCGGCGCCATCGAGGGCGACCAGATCTTCCAGGCCAAGGGCCACAACTACACGACCACCGCGCTGGTCGGCGGCGACTCCACGCTGGCGGCCCGGTTCGCGCACGGCAGCTTCGCAACGCTGTACCTGAGCCCCAAGGACTACCACCGCATTCACATGCCGTGCGACGGACGGCTGCTGCGCATGATCTACGTGCCCGGCGACCTGTTCTCGGTCAACCCCGCCACTGCGCGCGGCGTGCCCGGCCTGTTCGCGCGCAACGAGCGCGTGGTGTGCGTTTTCGAAACCGGACGCGGCCCCTTCGTGCTGGTGCTGGTGGGTGCCACCATCGTCGGCAGCATGGCCACCGTGTGGCACGGCGTGGTCAATCCGCCGCGCGGGGGCGAGCTGCGCGAATGGCACTACGCCGACCAGCAGATCGTGCTCAAGCAAGGCGAGGAGATGGGCCGCTTCCTGCTCGGCTCCACCGTCGTCATGCTGTTCCCGGCGCCCGCGCTGGTGTTCAACCCCGAGTGGTCGCCCGCCCGTGCCGTTCGCTTGGGCGAAGCCATGGCCGATTCTGTTAATTTGTGAGGCTTTGTCTCACGGCCCGCATGCAGCATGCACCCGTAGCTATAAAACTAGTAGCATCTTGATCCTTGCGCTATAGTCGCCGGCCAACGAGCGGCCATAGCAAGCCAACAAGAACGCGCGGCACCGGCCCTGCCCCAGGATCGATGGCCCGCCCAGCCCCGAGGAGATGATGTCGATGAGTACCAAGGAAAACGCAGCCGTCAGCCAGCTGCTTGCGCTGCTCGAGGCCCGCTACGCACTGCGCGTGCTCTGGGCGCTGCGCGACGGGCATGCCCAGACTTTCCGGCTGCTGCAGGACAGCGTCGGCAGCATCACTCCCAACACGCTCAATACCCGCATCAAGGAATTGCGCGAGGCCGGCCTCGTCAGCCACGGCGGCGACGGCTACAGCCTCACGGTGAGCGGGCAAGACCTGCTCAAGCGGCTGTCCGACCTGCAGGCCTTTGCGGGTAAATGGCAGCTGGGGCAGGTCAAGAAGGCGGCGGCACCGGCACCGGCCGCGCCCGGTGCGGCGCCTGCCGCTCCGGCTTCTTCCGCCGCCGGGGCGCCTGCGTCTTCTTCTCCTTCGGCACCGTCCGCACCGTCGTCTTCGCCGTCCTCGTCTACCCCGCCTGTCGACCCTGCCAATTGAGCAGGCTCGCGGACCCCTCCTGGGGCGTCGGTAAACTTCGGGCCTCGTTTGTCCATCCATTCACATCCAAATTGACGCAAGGAGCGTTCACATGCCTACCACCCCTTCCGGCCTGCAATACGAAGACACCACCGTGGGCGACGGCGCTGAAGCCAAGGCCGGCCAACACGTGCACGTGCACTACACCGGCTGGCTCTACAACGACGGCGTGCAAGGCGCCAAGTTCGACTCGAGCCGCGACCGCAACGACCCGTTCGCGTTCTCGCTGGGCGCCGGCCAGGTCATCAAGGGCTGGGACGAAGGCGTTGCCGGCATGAAGATCGGCGGCAAGCGCACGCTGATCATTCCCGCCTCGCTGGGCTATGGCGCACGCGGCGCCGGCGGCGTGATTCCCCCGAACGCCACGCTGAAGTTCGACGTCGAACTGCTCGACGCGCACTGAACAAGCTAGGCTCACCCCCAGGCTGCGCGGCACTTCGTGTCCGCTTCGCCAACCCCCTACCGGGGGCGACACCAGCGGCCCGGCAAAGCCGGTTCCGCGGTGCCCCACGTGAAATTCGCTTCGCCCCCCTGTTGCGGCCACTTAGGCCGCATTTTTTCGCTTGAAATGCCCCGAGCCAGCCCCAAGTGGCTGGCTATCGTTTGTTTTCCGGCATACGCCGGTTCTTTGAAAAATGTCTGACCCGCAACAATCCGCACAGAATTCTCAAATGCTGCAAGGCGAGCCAAGCCCCGAAGAACTGGAAGCCGCGCAGGCTGCCAACGAAGCCGAGGCGATAGACGCCCTGGCCGCAGCCCAAGGCGAGCTCGCAGCCCTGCAGACCAAGAATGCCGAACTGGCCGATCAATACCTGCGCGCGCAGGCCGACGTGCAGAACGCGCGCCGCCGCGCCGACGACGAGATCACCAAGGCGCGCAAGTTCGCCGTCGAGGCCTTTGCCGAGAGCCTGCTGCCCGTGACCGACAGCCTCGAAGCCGGCCTGGCCATCAAGGACGCCACGCCCGAGCAGATTCGCGAAGGCGCCGAAGCCACGCTGCGCCAGCTGAAGAGCGCGCTCGAACGCAACAAGGTGATCGAAGTGGCCCCGGCCCCGGGCACCAGGTTCGATCCGCACCAGCACCAGGCCATCTCGGTGGTGCCCGCGCCCGAGCAGGAGCCGAACACCGTGGTGAGCGTGCTGCAGAAGGGCTACACCATCAACGAGCGCGTGCTGCGCCCGGCGCTGGTCACCGTCAGCGCGCCCAAGTAATCCGCTCTACCGATACACACGATTCCCACAGGAAATCCCCGCTTCATACCTTGAATCGCGCCGGGTTATCCACAAGTTCATAACAACATATTTTTCAGGCTTTCAGGAGTACAGAACATGGCAAAGATCATCGGCATCGACCTCGGCACCACCAACTCGTGCGTGTCGATCATGGAAGGCAACACCACGCGTGTGATCGAGAACTCGGAAGGTGCGCGTACCACGCCGTCGATCGTCGCTTACCAGGAAGACGGCGAAGTGCTGGTCGGCGCCTCGGCCAAGCGCCAGGCCGTGACCAACCCCAAGAACACGCTGTACGCGATCAAGCGCCTGATCGGCCGCAAGTTCGAAGAAAAAGAAGTCCAGAAGGACATCGACCTGATGCCCTACACCATTGCGAAGGCCGACAACGGCGACGCATGGGTGGAAGTGCGCGGCAAGAAGATCGCGCCCCAGCAGGTGAGCGCCGACATCCTGCGCAAGATGAAGAAAACCGCCGAAGACTATCTCGGCGAAACCATCACCGAAGCCGTGATCACGGTGCCGGCCTACTTCAACGACGCCCAGCGCCAGGCCACCAAGGACGCCGGCCGCATTGCGGGCCTGGACGTCAAGCGCATCATCAACGAGCCCACCGCTGCGGCCCTGGCCTTCGGCCTCGACAAGCAGGACAAGGCCGACCGCAAGATTGCCGTGTATGACCTGGGCGGCGGCACCTTCGACGTGTCGATCATCGAAATTGCAGACGTCGACGGCGAGAAGCAGTTCGAAGTGCTGTCGACCAACGGCGACACCTTCCTGGGCGGCGAAGACTTCGACCAGCGCATCATCGACTACATCATTGCCGAGTTCAAGAAAGAGCAAGGCGTCGACCTGGGCAAGGACGTGCTCGCACTGCAGCGCCTGAAGGAAGCCGCTGAAAAGGCGAAGATCGAGCTGTCGAACAGCGCGCAGACCGACATCAACCTGCCCTACATCACGGCCGACGCCTCGGGCCCGAAGCACCTGAACATCAAGCTCACGCGCGCCAAGCTCGAGAGCCTGGTCGACGAGCTGGTCGAGCGCACCATCGCGCCCTGCCGCCTGGCCATCAAGGACGCCGGCATCAGCGTGTCGGACATCAACGACGTGATCCTGGTCGGCGGCATGACCCGCATGCCCAAGGTGCAGGAAAAGGTGAAGGCCTTCTTCGGCAAGGAACCACGCAAGGACGTGAACCCCGATGAGGCCGTGGCCGTCGGCGCCGCCATCCAGGGCCAGGTGCTCTCGGGCGACCGCAAGGACGTGCTGCTGCTCGACGTGACCCCGCTGTCGCTGGGCATCGAGACCATGGGCGGCGTGATGACCAAGATGATCACGAAGAACACCACGATCCCGACGAAGTTCGCGCAGACCTTCTCCACCGCCGAAGACAACCAGCCGGCCGTGACCATCAAGGTGTTCCAGGGCGAACGCGAGATCGCTTCGGGCAACAAGCTGCTCGGCGAGTTCAACCTCGAAGGCATTCCGCCGGCATCGCGCGGCACGCCGCAGATCGAGGTGGGCTTCGACATCGACGCCAACGGCATCCTGCACGTCGGCGCCAAGGACAAGGGCACCGGCAAGGAAAACAAGATCACCATCAAGGCGAACTCGGGCCTCTCGGAAGACGAGATCCAGAAGATGGTGAAGGACGCCGAACTCAATGCGGCCGACGACAAGAAGAAGCTCGAGCTCGTGCAGGCCCGCAACCAGGGCGAAGCCATGGTGCACAGCGTGAAGAAGTCGCTCGGCGAACACGGCGCGAGCCTGGATGCCGGCGAAAAGGAAAAGATCGAAGCCGCGATCAAGGACCTGGAAGAAGCCCTCAAGGGCGAGGACAAGGCCTCGATCGAGGAAAAGACCAACACGCTGATGACCGCAAGCCAGAAGCTCGGCGAAAAGATGTATGCCGAAGCGCAGGCTGCGGCAGGCGCCGCCGGCGGCCAGGGCGCTGCATCTGGCCCGGAAGCTGCAAGTGCACCGGCCGATGACAACGTGGTCGACGCCGAAGTCAAGGAAGTCAAGAAGGGCTGATCTTCGGCCCTTCGAACAAGGCTGGAGCACCTGACAGGGTGTTCCAGCCTTTCTCGCTTCAAGTTAAGGCTTCACGCCCGCCCCGACCGAATCTGCCATGGCCACAAAACGCGACTACTACGAAACCCTCGGCGTTCCCAAGAACGCGAGCGAGGAAGAAATCAAGAAGGCTTATCGCAAGCTTGCGATGAAGCACCACCCCGACCGCAATCACGGCGACACCAGCAAGGATGCCGAGACCAAGTTCAAGGAGGTGAAGGAAGCCTACGAAATGCTGTCCGACGGACAGAAGCGCGCAGCCTACGACCAGTACGGCCACGCCGGCGTCGACCCGAACATGCGCGGCGGCCCCGGTGCCGAGGGCTTCGGCGGCTTCGCGGAAGCCTTCGGCGACATCTTCGGCGACGTGTTCGGCGGTAGCCGCGGCCGCACCAGCAGCGGCCGCCAGGTGTTCCGCGGCAGCGACCAGCACTACGCCATGGAGGTCACTCTCGAAGAAGCCGCTGAGGGCAAGGAAGCGCAGATCCGCATTCCGAGCTGGGATGACTGCGGCACCTGCCACGGCTCGGGCGCCAAGCCCGGCACCAAGCCCATCACCTGCACCACCTGCCACGGCGCCGGCGCCGTGCAGATGCGCCAGGGCTTCTTCAGCGTGCAGCAGACCTGCCCCACCTGCCACGGCAGCGGCAAGATCATTCCCGAGCCCTGCACGGTGTGCCACGGCCAGGGCAAGATCAAGAACTACAAGACGCTCGAAGTCAAGATTCCGGCCGGCATCGACGACGGCATGCGCATTCGCAGCACCGGCGATGGCGAGCCGGGTACCAATGGCGGGCCGCCGGGCGACCTCTACATCGACATCCGGCTCAAGAAACACGAGATCTTCGAACGCGACGGCGACGACCTGCACTGCGTAGTGCCCGTCAGCATGACCACGGCTGCGCTGGGCGGCGAGATCAGCGTGCCCACGCTGAAGGGCCCCGCCGCCATCGACATTCCCGACGGCACCCAGAGCGGCAAGCAGTTTCGCCTGCGCGGCAAGGGCATCAAGGGCGTGCGCTCGAGCTATCCGGGCGACCTGTATTGCCACGTGCGCGTCGAAACGCCGGTCAAGCTCACCGAGCACCAGCGCAAGCTCTTGAAGGATCTCGACGAATCGCTCAAGAAGGGCGGCGACAAGCACAGCCCCACGGACAAAGGCTGGCTCGACAAAGCCAAGGAATTCTTCAGCTGAAGAAACCGCCGCAGGAACAGGGCGCACCCGCTGCATCCTGTTCTTGCGGCTGCTCTTGCCGCGTGCTCTACGCACGCGAACGGTGCCTGCCGACCTTGTTCGGTGCCGCGCACCATGACGGCTCCCTCCAGAATCACGCCGACCGAGCTTTGGCGCGCTTTCCCACGCAAACATGCGCGACCGGCCCATCAAAAGATGGCGCGCAGATTGCTTTTATATATTTTTCGTTTGAGCAATAAACCCAAACAGGCCTTGGCGCGTTATTGTGATGTAACCGTTTTTGAGCCGCGGCGGGCTCAATAGGAGGTGCTTTCGCCGGAAAAGATGCAATGACTGCATAGACCGATTGCCATAGGTATTTTCACTGGGCATCGGGGTAGCACTGAGTCCGTTTGCCGAACCTTGAAATTTAGCTGGAATTTGAGAAATGGTGCGGGTTTTTCTTGGGAACTTTACTCGGCACTGTGGTTCTGATTTAACAAACAATATTCCGGGTGCACTCTTTGCTTTATGCTGTTTGTGCAGATGTGATTAAGGGAGTTTTCCACGGCTTGCAGCCATGGGGCGGGCACACCTTTAAAAAGTTGCGACGCATTGCGGCTGCAGGCTTCGGGTCAATAAACCCGCAGACCTGATGGAGGCGTGACCATGGATGTGATCAGCAACTTTGCCGCCCGTTACGAGCGCACCCGCGAGGAAGTCCTCTCGCTGCAGGACTACCTGGATATTTGCAAACGCGACCCCACTGCGTATGCCACTGCGTCCGAGCGGATGCTCAAGGCGATCGGCGAACCCCAGCTGGTCGACACGCGCAACGATTCCCAGCTTTCGAGAATCTTCGCGAACAAGGTCATCAAGATCTACCCCGCGTTCAAGGAGTTCTACGGCATGGAGGACGCCATCGAACAGGTGGTGTCGTACTTCAGGCATGCCGCCCAGGGCCTCGAGGAAAAGAAGCAGATCCTCTACCTGCTGGGCCCCGTCGGCGGCGGCAAGAGCTCGATCGCCGAGCGCCTGAAGCAGCTCATGGAGCACGTGCCCTTCTATGCCATTCAGGGTTCGCCGGTGAACGAAACGCCGCTCGGCCTCTTCGACACCCTGGAAGACGGCGAAATCCTCGAAAAGGAATACGGCATCCCGCGGCGCTACCTGAACCGCATCCTCTCGCCGTGGGCCGTCAAGCGGCTCGAAGAATACGGCGGCGACATCCGCCAATTCAAGGTGGTCAAGCGCTACCCCTCGGTGCTGCGGCAGATCGCCGTGGCCAAGACAGAACCGGGCGACGAAAACAACCAGGACATCTCCTCGCTGGTCGGCAAGATCGACATCCGCAAGCTCGAGACCTACGCCCAGGACGACCCCGACGCCTACGCCTACTCGGGCGGCCTGTGCCTGGCTAACCAGGGCCTGCTGGAGTTCGTGGAAATGTTCAAGGCACCCATCAAGGTGCTTCACCCGCTGCTCACGGCCACGCAGGAAGGCAACTTCAAGGGTACCGAAGGCTTCGGCGCCATTCCGTTCGACGGCATTGTGCTGGCGCACAGCAACGAGAGCGAGTGGAAGGCCTTCCGCAACAACAAGAACAACGAAGCTTTTCTCGACCGGATCTACATCGTCAAGGTTCCGTATTGCCTGCGTGCCTCGGAAGAAATCAAGATCTACGAGAAGCTGGTGCGCAACTCGTCGCTCGCCAAGGCGCCCTGCGCTCCGGGCACGCTGCGCATGATGGCCCAGCTCTCGGTGCTCACGCGGCTGAAGGAGCCCGAGAACTCCAGCATCTACAGCAAGATGCAGGTGTACGACGGCGAAAACCTCAAGGACACCGACCCCAAGGCCAAGTCGATCCAGGAATACCGCGACTACGCCGGAGTCGATGAAGGCATGAGCGGCGTCTCGACCCGCTTCGCGTTCAAGATCATCTCGAAGGTGTTCAACTTCGACAGTTCCGAGGTTGCCGCCAACCCCGTGCACCTGATGTACGTGCTGGAGCAGCAGATCGAGCGCGAGCAGTTCCCGCCGGAGACCGAGCAGAAGTACATCAGCTACATCAAGGAACTGCTGGCACCGCGCTACGCCGAGTTCATCGGCAAGGAAATCCAGACCGCCTACCTGGAAAGCTACAGCGAGTACGGCCAGAACATCTTCGACCGCTACGTGACCTACGCCGACTACTGGATCCAGGACCAGGAGTTTCGCGACGTGGACACCGGCGAGGTGTTCGACCGGGCTTCGCTCAACGCCGAGCTCGAGAAGATCGAACGGCCCGCGGGCATCGGCAACCCGAAGGATTTCCGCAACGAGATCGTCAACTTCGTGCTGCGCGCGCGAGCCGGCAACGCCGGGCGCAACCCCGCCTGGACCAGCTACGAAAAGCTGCGCGCGGTCATCGAGAAGAAGATGTTCTCCAACACCGAGGAACTCCTGCCGGTGATCAGCTTCAACACGAAGAGCAGCGCCGACGAACAGAAGAAGCACGAAGATTTCGTGACCCGCATGGTCGAGAAAGGCTATACGGCCAAGCAGGTCCGCCTGCTCTGCGAGTGGTACCTGCGGGTACGCAAGAGTTCATAGCGACAGTTCATAGCGGCGAGGCAAAGGCTTCGCCCCCTTTTTGCAAGGAGCTTTGACATCATCGTGGCCATCCTGCAGCAGATCATCGACCGCCGGCTTTCGGGCAAGAACAAGTCCATTGGCAACCGCGAGCGCTTTCTCCGGCGCTACAAGGGACAGATCCAGGAGGCCGTGCGGCGCGCGGTCAGCGGGCGCAACATCCGCGAACTGGAGCAAGGCGAAGATGTCACCCTGCCGCGCCACGATGTGTCCGAACCGGTGTTCGGCCATGCACGCGGCGGCGACCGCGAGTACGTGCACCCGGGCAACCAGGAATACCTGAAGGGCGACCGCATCGCGCGGCCCGAAGGGCAAGCCGGCGGCGGCTCGGGCAGCGGCGAGGCCGGAGACAGCGGCGAAGGCGAGGACGACTTCGTGTTCCGCCTCACGCGCGAGGAGTTCATGCGCGTGTTCTTCGACGACCTGGCGCTGCCGCACCTCATTCGCACGCAGATCGCCGAAGTGCCCGAATGGAAGAGCCACCGCGCCGGCTTCACCAGCGACGGCACGCCCAACAATCTGCACGTGGTGCGCTCCATGCGCGGTGCGCTGGCACGGCGCATCGCGCTCGGCGGCGAGCCGCGCAAGGAGTTGCGCCGCCTCGAGGCGCATCTGCTGCGGCTGAAACAGCATCCGCAGGCGGACCAGCCCCTCATCCAGAAGGAAATCCACGAAACAGAGGAACGCATTGCGGAGCTGCGGCGAACCGCGCGGCACGTGCCGTACATCGATCCCATCGACCTGCGCTACCGCAACCGCGTGAAGACGCCAGTGCCCAGCGCCAAGGCGGTGATGTTCTGCCTCATGGACGTTTCCGGCTCCATGGACGAGGCGCGCAAGGACATGGCGAAGCGCTTCTTCATGCTGCTCTACATGTTCCTCACGCGCCACTACGAAACCATCGACCTCGTATTTCTGCGCCACCACACCCAGGCGCAGGAAGTGAACGAGGAAGAGTTCTTCCACGCCACCGAAACCGGCGGTACCGTGGTGTCGAGCGCGCTGGTGCTGATGGATGAAATCATCAAGGCGCGCTACCCGAGCGGCGAATGGAATGTCTACGGCGCGCAGGCGAGCGACGGCGACAACTGGCACCAGGACAGCGGGCGCTGCCGCGAGCTGCTGGTCGACCACATCCTTCCGGTGGTGCGCTACTACGCCTATGTGCAGGTGGCCGAGACCGAGCAGAACCTGTGGCAGGAATACGCGCAGCTCGAAGGCATAGAGCCCAATTTTGCGATGCGCAAGGTGTCGGACGCACGAGACATCTACCCCGTCTTCCGCGACCTCTTCAAGAAGGAGGGAGTGCCCGCATGACCTCCGACCACCCTCCCTTCGAGCGCATGACCCCCACGGACCGCCTGGAACGCCTGCCCAGCCCATCGGACTGGACCTTCGACCTCATCGAGACCTATCACACCGAGATCGCGAAAACGGCCAAGAGCTTCGGCCTGGACGTGTACCCGAACCAGCTCGAGGTGATCACCGCCGAGCAGATGATGGATGCCTATGCCAGCGTCGGCATGCCCATGATCTACCGCCACTGGTCGTACGGCAAACAGTTCATCGCCACCGAGAAGAACTACCGCCGCGGCCACATGGGGCTGGCCTACGAGATCGTCATCAACTCCGACCCCTGCATTGCCTACCTGATGGAAGAAAACACCATGGCCATGCAGGCCCTGGTGATCGCGCATGCGGCCTACGGCCACAACAGCTTCTTCAAGGGCAACTACCTGTTCCGGATGTGGACCGATGCGTCGTCGATCATCGACTACCTCGTGTACGCGCGGCACTACATCGCCGAGTGCGAGGAGCGCCACGGCCTCGATGCGGTGGAGCAACTGCTCGACTCCTGCCATGCGCTGATGAACTACGGCGTCGACCGCTATCGCCGTCCGCAGAAGCGATCGCTGGCGCAGGAAGGCACTCAGCGCGCCGAGCGCGAACGCTACATGCAGCAGCAGGTGAACGACCTGTGGCGCACCCTGCCGCGCAAGAGCGAACACACCACCGAGTCCGACTCATCCCGCCGCTTTCCTTCGGAGCCGCAGGAGAACCTGCTCTACTTCATCGAGAAGAACGCCGCGCTGCTCGAACCCTGGCAGCGCGAGGTGGTGCGCATCGTGCGCAAGATCGCCCAATATTTCTATCCGCAGCGCCAGACCCAGGTCATGAACGAGGGCTGGGCCACCTTCTGGCACTACACGCTGCTGAACACCATGTACGACCGTGGCCAACTCGCCGACGGCTTCATGATGGAATGGCTCAGTTCGCACACGGGCGTGATCTTTCAGCCGCCGGTGGGGCATCGCGCCTACAGCGGCATCAACCCCTATGCGCTGGGCTTCGCCATGTTCACGGAGCTGCGGCGCATCTGCGAAAAGCCCAACGAGGAAGACAAGCGCTGGTTTCCCGACTTCGCGGGCACCGACTGGGTCAAGACACTCGACTATGCAATGCGCAATTTCAAGGACGAGAGCTTCATCGGCCAGTTCCTGAGCCCGAAGACGATGCGCGATTTCAGGCTTTTCTCCATCCGCGACTATCAGAGCGAGTCCGAGCTCGAGGTGTCCGCCATTCACGACGACAGCGGCTATCACGCCCTGCGCGAATCGCTGTCACGCCAGTACGACATCAGCAGCAGGGAGCCCGACATCCAGGTTTGGAACGTCAACATGCGCGGCGATCGCGCCCTGACACTGCGCCACACGCAACGCAACAACCTGCCGCTGCACGACGGCGCCGAAGAGGTCCTGAAGCACGTCGCACGGCTGTGGGGCTTCGATGTGCACCTGGAGAGCGTCGACGCGCAGGGCCACATCAGCCGCAGCTGGAAGGCTGCGGCTCCCAGGCAAAACGACTGACCGGCCGCGCCCCCAGGGCGGAGAGTCAGGGCACCAGGGCCGCGATGGCCAGTGCGTAGCCTTTCACGCCCAAGCCGACGATGATGCCCCGCGCCGCCGGCGAAATGTACGAGCGGTGGCGAAACTCCTCACGCGCATGCACGTTCGAGATGTGCAGCTCGATCAGCGGCACGCTCGCGCCCTTGATGGCGTCGTGCAGCGCAATGGATGTGTGGGTGTAGGCGCCCGGGTTCATCACCACGCCGAGCATGTTGCCCGCGGCCACCTCGCGGCCGGCTTCGTGGATCCAGTCGATCAGCACGCCCTCGTGGTTCGACTGGCGGCACTCGATCTCCACGCCATGCGCGGCCCCCGCATCCTTGCACAGGCGCTCGACGTCGGCCAGCGTGTCGCGTCCGTATTGCTCGGGCTCTCGCGTGCCGAGCAGGTTGAGATTGGGACCGTTGAGGACGAGTATTTTCTTCATGATGAATGGCGTCTGGCGATGCCGCCATTATGAGTGCGCGCCCCCGGCAAAGACTTGCGCTAAGGTAACGCGCATCATGATGAGCGCAGACAGCATTTCACCCTGGCATCCCGTGGCCCGCTCGCCCGATGTGCGACCCGGCGCCAACATCGTCGCGGGCTTTGTCCAAGGCCAGGAGCTTGCGCTCTGGCGTTCGGCCGACGGCGCGGCCCAGGCATGGGAAAACCGCTGTCCCCACCGCAGCGTGCGCTTCACGCTCGGGCGAGTGTTGAAAGACCGCCTCTCCTGTGCGTACCACGGCTGGCAGTACGCCGCCGGCAGCGGCCAGTGCACGAGCATCCCCGCGCATCCCGACATGCCGCCGCCGCGCAACCTGTGCGCCAAGGTCTTCAGCGCGGTCGACGCGGCGGGCATGCTGTGGGTCAACCTTGCATCCGAGGCGCCGCCCGCCCCGCCGCAGGACGACATCGTGCCTGCCGGCTGGTCGTTCTGCCGCACGCTCACCGTGCGCGCCGATGCGGCCGGCGTGCGCGACGCGCTCGTTCGGCGCGGCTTCGCGGCAGATGCGGCATGGATCGCATGGCGCGGGGTAATCGGTCAGGTCGACACGCTGGCCCTGGTGCTCGACGCACAACCGAATCTGGCCTTCGTTCATCTCTGGGCCGATGCCGCACCCGGCACCGAAGAGATGAAGGCTCTGCATACAGCCGCGCGAGGCCTGCGCAGCGAGATCGAAGGCGAGATCGAGCAATATCGCCGGCCGCAGAAGGCAGCCTGAAAAAGAACCATGCCCTTCATCACCGACGACCCCAACATGCTCGACGACTGGCTGGTCGCCGGCCCTTCGGCGGCGCTCACCGGCACCTCCGACGCACAGCCTCGCACGACGCGCCTGCTCGGCGAAACGCTGCAGCTGTGGGCCGATGCAACCGGTACGCCGCAGTGCCGGCTTGGCGCGCAGGCATTGGCCATCCAGTCGCGCTACGGCTATCTCTGGGTCTGCCCCAGCGGCAAGCCGGCACGGCCCTTGTTCGACTTTGCCGAATACGACGAACCCGGGCGCCGCCTCGTCGATTGCGGCAGCATCGGCGTGGCCGTGTCGGGGCTGCGCGTGATCGAGAACTTTCTCGACATGGCGCACTTCCCCTTCGTGCATGCCGGCTTCCTGGGCCAAGTGCCGCACACCGAGGTGGTGAAGTACCAGGTGCAAGTCGAACCAGGCACCGGAGAAATCTGGGCCACCGACTGCCGCTTCTGGCAGCCTCGCGCCTCGGCCGCGCATGACAGCGGCAGCGAGGTGGTCTACAAATACCGGGTCATGCAGCCGCTCACGGCCATGCTCTACAAGTCGAGCAGTCGTGCCGGCGAACTCGATGCCATCGCACTGTTCCTGCAGCCGCTCGATGATGAACACGTGATCGCCCATACGCTGCTCGCCTG
Organism: Variovorax paradoxus; assembly: GCF_040544635.1. Lineage (GTDB taxonomy): Bacteria > Pseudomonadota > Gammaproteobacteria > Burkholderiales > Burkholderiaceae_C > Variovorax > Variovorax paradoxus_R. Next base: position 19,520 of record NZ_JBEPKJ010000005.1, on the reverse strand, counting down.
CTACGACGACACCTCGACAGACGCCGAACTCATTGCGTTCCAGCAAACGATCTTCGGTCAGGACAAGCCGATTCTCGAGAACCACGCCTTCAAGCGCATGCCGCTCGAAGGCCGCGCCGAAACACCGACGCGCGGCGACACCTCTTCGGTCACCTACCGGCGCTGGCTGCGCGAGCGCGGCATGCGCTTCGGCGTGAGGGAAGCCGCATGATCCGGCTCTACGACTACGCCCTTTCGGGCAACTGCTTCAAGGTGCGGCAGATGCTCGCCTGGCTCGGCGTGGACTACCAGGGCCTGCCGGTCGACTTTCACCCAGGCCGCGAGCACAAGTCGGCCGCGTTTCTGGCGCAGGTCAATCCGCTGGGGCAGCTCCCGGTGATCGACGACGACGGTTTCGTGCTGCGCGACGCGCAGGCCATCCTCGTCTATCTCGCGAGCAAGTACGCCCCGCAAAGCCGCTGGTACCCGGCCGACCCGCGGTTGCGCGGGCAGATCGCGATGTGGTTCGCCACGGCCGACGACATCACCCGCACCGCATCGGCGGCCCGGCTGCACGATGCATTCGGCTACGAAAATCTCGACATCGAAGCCTGCCGGCGCGGCGCGCATGCGGTCTTTCGTATGCTGGACGATCACCTGGCCGAGCGGGCCTGCGAGGGCCGGCAATGGCTGGCCGGGCCGCACGCCACCGTGGCCGACCTGGCCTGTTTTCCTTATGTGGCGCTGGCCGGCGAAGGCGGAATTTCCCTGGACGAATACCCCGCATTGCGAAGCTGGGTCTGGGACTTTCGCCATCTGCCCGATTTCATCGGAATGTCGGGTATCTTTCCTGCCGACCCCGCCTGAACGCCGGTCTGGGTATCCTTGCCGATCCCTTCCCCTCTTTGCCCTGAAGCCCCATGAAAACCAAAGCTGCCGTCGCCTGGAAATCCGGAGACCCCCTCACCATCGAAACCGTCGACCTCGAGGGCCCGAAGTTCGGCGAGGTGCTGGTCGAGATCAAGGCCACCGGCATCTGCCACACCGACTACTACACGCTCTCGGGCGCCGACCCCGAAGGCATCTTCCCGGCCATCCTCGGCCATGAAGGCGCGGGCATCGTGGTCGACGTGGGCCCCGGCGTTACCACGCTCAAGAAGGGCGACCACGTCATTCCGCTCTACACGCCCGAGTGCCGCCAGTGCAAGTTCTGCCTGTCGCGCAAGACCAACCTCTGCCAGCTGATCCGCGGCACGCAAGGCAAGGGCCTGATGCCCGATGCCACCTCGCGCTTCAGCCTGGACGGCAAGCCGATCTTCCACTACATGGGCACGTCGACCTTCAGCAACTACACGGTCGCGCCTGAAATCTCGCTCGCCAAGATCCGCGAAGACGCGCCGTTCGACAAGGTCTGCTACATCGGCTGCGGCGTGACCACCGGCATTGGCGCGGTGATCTTCACGGCCAAGGTGGAAGCCGGCGCCAACGTGGTGGTGTTCGGCCTCGGCGGCATTGGCCTGAACGTGATCCAGGGCGCGAAGATGGTGGGCGCCGACAAGATCATCGGCGTCGACCTGAACCCCGAGCGCGAAGCCATGGCGCGCAAGTTCGGCATGACGCATTTCATCAACCCCAAAGACACCGAGAACGTGGTCGATGCCATCGTTCAGCTGACCGACGGCGGCGCGGACTACAGCTTCGAGTGCATCGGCAACACCAAGGTGATGCGCCAGGCGCTCGAATGCACGCACAAGGGCTGGGGCCGCAGCATCATCATCGGCGTGGCCGAGGCCGGCGCCGAGATCAGCACGCGCCCCTTCCAGCTGGTCACCGGCCGCAAGTGGGAAGGCTCGGCCTTCGGCGGCGCGCGCGGCCGCACCGATGTGCCCAAGATCGTCGACTGGTACATGGAAGGCAAGATCAACATCGACGACCTGATCACGCACACCATGCCGCTCGAAGACATCAACAAGGGCTTCGACCTAATGAAGCGCGGCGAGTCGATCCGCGGCGTGGTGCTTTACTAGCCTTTCGAGGAGAACGCCCGCCATGAATCGCATGGAGCCCTTGCGCAAGATCGAAGCGGGCGTTCTCGAAATCGCCTATTACGAAGCCGGCCCGGCCGACGGCCCGCCCGTGCTGCTGATGCACGGCTTTCCCTACGATATTCACACCTATGCCGAAGTGGCGCCAATGCTCGCCGACCAGGGCTGCCGCGTGGTCGTTCCTTATCTGCGAGGCTACGGCGCCACGCGCTTCCTGAGCGATGCCACGCCGCGCTCCGGCGAGCAGGCCGCGCTCGGCGCCGACCTGCTCGCGCTGCTCGATGCGCTTGCCATTCCGCGCGCGGTGCTCGCCGGCTACGACTGGGGCGGCCGCGCCGCCTGCGTGGTGGCGGCCCTGTGGCCCGAGCGCTGTGCGGGGCTGGTTTCGTTCAACAGCTACAACATCCAGAACATCGCGAAGGCGATGACGCCCGACACGCCCGCGAACGAACACAGCCTCTGGTACCAGTATTACTTTCACAGCGAGCGCGGCCGCGCCGGTCTGGCAAAAGACCGCAAGGCGCTCACCCGCCTGCTGTGGCAACTGTGGTCGCCGACATGGAAGTTCGATGACGCCACTTTCGAGCGTAGCGCCGCCGCCTTCGACAACCCCGACTTCGTCGACGTGGTGATCCATTCGTACCGGCACCGCTTCGGGCTCGTTCCGGGCGACCCGGCCTGCGCCGGCATCGAACGCCGGCTGGCCGCGCAGCCTGCGGTCTCCGTGCCCACCATCACCTTCGACGGCCTCGACGACGGCGTACGCCCGCCCGCCGAGGCCTCGGCCCATGCGCACTGCTTCAGCGGAGCGCGCTCGCACCGGCTGGTGCCGGGCGTGGGCCACAACATGCCGCAAGAGGCGCCGCGCATCTTTGCCGACGCCGTGCTCGAACTCGTGCCCGCTCTACGGCACAACACCAACTCCCGATGACCGACATCTTCAAGACCCTTTCCGAGCACCATGCCTTCGGCGGCGTGCAAAGTTTTCACGAGCACGCCTCGCACGAAATCGGGTTGCCGATGCGCTTCTCGGTCTACCTGCCGCCGCAGGCCGCGCATGAACGCGTGCCGGCTTTGCTCTACCTCGCGGGGCTGACCTGCAACGAGGAAACCTTCGCGGTGAAGGCCGGTGCGCAGCGCATGGCGGCAAGCTTGGGCCTGGCACTGATCGCGCCCGACACCAGCCCGCGCGGGAGCGCTGTAGAAGGCCTGCCCGGCGCCACCGCGAACTGGGACTTCGGTATTGGCGCGGGCTTCTACCTCGACGCGACCGAGGCTCCGTGGTCCGCCCACTGGCGCATGGAAAGCTGGATCGTGCACGAGCTGCTGCCCTTCGTGGCAAAGCACTTCGCCGTCGACGACCAGCGCCTTGGCATCTTCGGCCATTCGATGGGCGGCCACGGTGCGCTCACGCTCGCGATGCGGCACCCGGGCCGCTTCAAGTCGTTGTCGGCTTTTGCCCCCATCTGCGCGCCCACGCAATGCCCTTGGGGCGAAAAGGCGTTCAGCGGCTACCTGGGAGAGCCCGGCGGCGACCGCGCCCAATGGCTTGCGCACGACGCCAGCGCACTCATGAAATCGCAGACCGCCGCGCCCTACCCGCAGGGCATTTTGATCGACCAGGGCCTGGCCGACAAATTCCTTGCCGAGCAGTTGTATCCGGAGGCGTTCGAGGGCGCCTGCTTTGCCGCCGGCCAGCCGCTCACGTTGCGCCGCCACGCGGGCTACGACCACGGCTACTACTTCATCCAGACCTTCATGGCGGACCATATCGCGCACCACGCGCAAACGCTGCACGGCTGATCGACCTCGACGGACGGGCGCCGTATCATGTAGCGCATGTCCGCAGCACAGATTCCTGCCTTCCAATTGCGCTCCCGCGACGGCGCCCCCGAAGAGAACCTGGTGCTGGCCGGCATCTGGCGCCGGGCCTGGATCGCGGCCAACCGCAGGGCCACCGTCATCGAGCCGATCACGCATTGGCTGCGGCGCGTGCAAACCGAATTCGTGCCCCCGGCGGACATCGTGCTCGCAGAGCGCGAAGGCCAGGTGCTTGCCTTCATGGTGCTGCTGGCGCGGCGCGAATACGTGGCGCAACTGTTTGTCGAACCGCACCTGCGCAACCAGGGTCTCGGGCAGGCGCTGCTCGACGAAGCCAGCGTGCGCATGCCGCTCGGCTGGAAGCTTCACGTTGCCATCAACAACACCGCGGCCCAGCGCTTCTACGAGCGCTACGGCCTCGTGCGCGGCGCGGTCGACCGGCATCCCACCAGCGGACGCGAACGCGTCGCCTACCATTGGTATCCGCAGAGCCTGCCACGGCCATCGCGACAGCCACGGCCTATCGGCTGAGCGCTTTCTTTCCCTGTTTCTCATGCGCATCGATCACATTGCTCTCTGGACCACCGATCTCGAACGCTGCAAGCGCTTCTACGTCGACTACTTCGGCGCCACGGCCGGCGCGGGCTACGTCAACCCGGCCAAGGGTTTTGCCTCCTGCTTCCTGAGCCTGGGCGACGGCGCCCGCATCGAAGCCATGGCCACCAGCACCCTCTCGCCCGTGCCCGCCGAACCCGGCGCGCAGCGCATGGGATGGACGCACCTGGCCATCAGCGTGGGTTCGGACGCGGCCGTGGACGAGCTCACGCAGCGCCTGAAGGCCGACGGCTACCCGCTGCTCGACGGCCCGCGCCGCACGGGCGACGGCTACTACGAGAGCGTGGTGCTCGACCCGGACGGCAACCGCATCGAGATCACCGCATGAGCCGCCGGGCCGTTTCCACGGCGCATGCCGCAGCGCATCTCGCGAAGCTTGCGCGATGAGCGAATTCGTACAAAGCCTGCACGAGATCTTCGAGCGCCTCGGCCGCATCGAGACGCGCCGCATGTTCGGCGGCCATGGCGTGTGGCACGAGGCCCGGATGATCGCGTTCGTGGCCAGGGACACGCTCTACCTGAAGTCCGATGCCGGCAGTGCCGAGCATTTCGACAAGCTGAACCTGCCGCCCTTCACCTACGAGCGCAACGGCAAGGCCATGCCGATGTCGTACCGGCAAGCGCCCGCCGACCTCTTCGAGGACCGCGAGGAAGCCGCGCTCTGGGGCCGCCGCGCCTACGAAGCGGCCTTGCGCTCGGGCCAGCCGCCGAAGAAGAAAAAGACCGAAACCGCCGCAAAGAAGGCAACCGCAAAGAAAGTCCCAGTGAAGAAGAAAAAGAAAGCAGCCTCCTCGTGAGCGACGACATCATCGCGCTGCCGCCCCTTCCCGAACGCGAGCAGATCGCGCTTCTGGAAGCCTTCGAGGGCCTCGGCCTTCAGGACATCGTCGTCGTCACAACGCTGCAAGACGCCGAGCACGCCGCCGCCGAGCTGCTGGCCGCCGGCGTTGCAGGCTTCGACACTGAATCGAAGCCCACCTTCGCCAAGAACGAGGTGTCTGGCGGCCCGCACGTGGTGCAGTTTTCCACGCGCGAGAAGGCGTGGCTTTTCCAGCTGCACCGCACCGAATGCAACCCGGTCGTCGCCGCGCTGCTCGCCTCGACCGAACTCAAGAAGGTCGGCTTCGGCCTTTCGAGCGATCTCACGCTCATACGCAACCGCCTCAACATCGAGCCGAAGGCGGTGTTCGACATCGACACCGAGTTTCGCCGCCAGGGCTACCGCAAGTCGGTGGGCGTGAAGACGGCCGTGGCGCTGGTGTTCAACCGCCGCTTCGTCAAGTCGCGCAAGGCGACCACGTCGAACTGGGCCAATAAGCAGTTGACCGAAGCGCAGATCCGCTACGCGGCCAACGACGCCTATGCCTCCATCCGCGTGTTCGATGCGCTCTTCGGCGGCTGAACTGCCGCCCCTGCGGCCCGCTCGGCCATAGGCGCGCTCCAGCAGCAGCCCGGCGGTACCCCCGGCACAATGCCGGTCACATCCATCGCACACGAAAGAAGGGCCATGAGCAACAAAAGCGATTTCGGTTTGATCGGCCTGGCCGTGATGGGCCAGAACCTCGTGCTGAACGTGGAAAGCCGCGGCTTCCAGGTCAGCGTGCACAACCGCACCGAAGCCACCACCGAGGCCTTCGTGGCGGCGAACCCCGGCAAGAAGCTGATCGGCGCGAAGACGCTCGAGGAATTCGTTCAAAGCCTCGCCAGGCCCCGCAAGATCCAGATCATGGTGAAGGCCGGCGCACCGGTCGACCAGGTCATCGAGCAATTGATTCCGCTGCTCGACAAGGACGACATCGTCATCGACGGCGGCAACAGCCTGTATACCGACACCGAACGGCGCGATGCGCATCTTTCGGGCAAGGGCCTGCGCTTCATCGGTGCGGGCGTGTCGGGCGGCGAAGAAGGCGCGCGCAAGGGCCCGTCGATCATGCCGGGCGGGCCGCTTTCCACCTGGGAGGTGATGAAGCCGATTTTCGAGAGCATTGCAGCCAAGGTGGACGGCGAGCCCTGCGTGATTCACATCGGCCCCGGCGGCGCGGGCCACTACGTGAAGATGGTGCACAACGGCATCGAGTACGGCGACATGCAGCTGATCTGCGAGGCCTACAGCCTGTTCAAGGCCGCCGGCTTCACCACCGACGAGATGGCCGCGGTCTTCAACGAATGGAACGAAGGCGAACTGCAGAGCTACCTGATCCAGATCACCGCCAAGGCGCTCGAGCAGAAAGACCCGGAAACCGGCAAGCCGATCGTCGACCTCATTCTCGACAAGGCGGGCCAGAAGGGTACGGGCCAGTGGACGCTCATCAACGCGGCCGAGAACGCGGTGGTCATCAGCACCATCAACGCCGCTGTCGAGGCGCGCGTGCTGTCGTCGCAAAAGAAGCAACGCGTGGCGGCGAGCAAGCTGCTGCAGGGGCCGAAGGCCGCACTCTCGCTCGAAAAGAAGGCGCTGGTGGCCAAGGTGCACGACGCGCTCTATGCCTCGAAGGTCATCAGCTACACGCAGGGCTTCGACCTCATCAAGACCATGGGCGAAAAGAAGGAGTGGAAGCTCGACCTCGGCCGCATCGCGGCGATATGGCGCGGCGGATGCATCATTCGCGCGCGCTTCCTGAACCGCATCACCGACGCCTACCGCACCGATCCCGCACTGGGCAACCTGATGCTCGACCCCTTCTTCAAGGACGTGCTCAACCGCACGCAGCAGAACTGGCGCGACGTGGTGGCGCTAGCCGTGAGCAACGGCATCCCGGTGCCGGCGTTCAGCGCATCGCTCGCCTACTACGACAGCTACCGCACTGAGCGGCTATCGGCAAACCTGCTGCAGGCACAGCGCGACTTTTTTGGCGCGCATACGTATGAGCGGGTCGACAAGCCCGCGGGCGAGTTCTTCCATACCAACTGGCCGGAAGTGATCTAGGGCTGGCGCGCAGCTTCCGGGATTTCGCGTTTGACCTGCGCTACCAGTTCCGGCAGCGGCGCGGTCGCGTCGACGGTCACCACGCCGGGTTCGCCCACCGGGGATTCGAGCGTCGCGAACTGGTTGGCCACCAGGCTGGCCGGAAACATGTGCTCGCCCGCGCCCGCACGTGCGGCCACGCGCCGCTCGGCCTCGTCACGCTCGATGGACATGAACACGAAACGCAGGTCCGGCATGGCCGCACGCAACTGCTCGCGGTAAGCACGCTTGAGCGCCGAGCAAGTCAACACCGCGCCCTGCGGTTTGTCGGCAAGCGCGCGGCCGAGCGTGGCAAGCCAGCCGGCGCGGTCGGCATCGGTCAACGGAATGCCCTGGCGCATTTTTTCGACGTTCGACGCAGGGTGGTGATCGTCCCCTTCGATCAGCGGCAGCGCAAAGGCGGTGGCAAGCGCCGCCCCCAGGCTCGACTTGCCGCAGCCTGAAACTCCCATTACCACCATCCATATCCCGTTCATGTGTACCTTTGCAGCCAAGGCCGGACGGCCGCTGCCGCCGGTGGGTTGAATCTACCGCTTATTTTGAAACGGATTTGAAGCAATACCCGGCTGCGGGCCGCACGGCAAGAGCCCTCAAAAAAGACTGCCCTGCCCCGCCGCACCGGGCGGCCGGAAAGCGCCCAGGTCGAGCGGAATGCGCTCGCGGTTGAAGCCGATGCGGTTTGCCGCCTTCTCGAAGCGCTGGCGGATCAGGTCGGCCCAGAGGCCGGAGCCCTTCATGCGCGTCGCAAAGTCGGCGTCGTAGTCCTTGCCGCCGCGCATTTCGTGGATGCGCGCCATGATGCGGTCGGCGCGCTGCGGGTAGTGCAGCTCCAGCCATTCCTTGAAGAGCGGCGCCACTTCCCAAGGCAGCCGGATCACCGTGTAGAAGGCGCTGCGCGCACCGACCGCCCAGGCCGCTTCGAGCACCTGCTCCATGTCTTCGTTGACGAACGGAATCTGCGGCGCCACGCTCACGCCCACCGGCACGCCCGCTTCGGCCAGGGTGCGAATGGTGCGCAGCCGCCGATGCGGCGCGGCCGCGCGCGGCTCGAGCTTGCGGGCCAGCTCGCCGTCGAGCGTGGTCACGGTCACGTACACCGCGGCCAGGTGCTGGGCGGCCATGGGCGCGATCAGGTCGAGGTCGTGCTCGACCGCGCTCGACTTGGTCACCAGCGCGAACGGGTGCCGCGTTTCCTTCAGCAGCTCGATGATCGATCGGGTCAGCCGCAGTTCGCGCTCGATGGGCTGGTAGCAATCGGTGGCGGTGCCTATCGCGATGTGGCTGGGTCGGTAGCCCTTGCGGCCGAGTTCGGTACGCAGCACCTCGACGATGTTGCGCTTGGCGATGAGCTTGGTTTCGAAGTCGAGCCCCGGCGAGAGGTTGAGGTAGCTGTGGGTCGGCCGGGCAAAACAGTAGATGCAGCCATGCTCGCAGCCGCGGTACGGGTTCAGCGAACGGTCGAACGACACATCGGGCGAGTCGTTTTCATTGAGCACCGACTTCACGTCTTCGAAGCGCACCTCGGTAGCAAGCGGCGGCAGGTCTTCGGCTTCGGCCGCGCCTTCTTCGAGCGTGCCCCAGCCGTCGTCGAAGGCATTGCGCTCGTCGCGCGAAAAGCGGTGCGCCAGGCGCGTGGCCGCGCCGCGGCCCTTGATGGCGTGGATGGGAATGTGGGCAGCCGGCATGGCAGATCCTTTCTCGCTGAATACTGGTTATTTGTACAGTATTCCAATCCGATCGATCCGGCAAACGAATTTTCAATTTCTCTATTGACAGAAATTTCTAAAATCCTAGACTCCGAGACATGGAACTCACCGACATCCAACGCAAGTTCGTCCTCCACTGGGGCGAAATGGGCTCCATGTGGGGCGTGAACCGCACCGTCTCGCAGATCCACGCGCTGCTGTTCGCGCACGGCAAGCCCATGCACGCGGAAGAGCTCTCCGAGACGCTCGGCGTGGCCCGCTCCAATGTGAGCAACAGCCTGAAGGAACTGCAGGCGTGGAACCTGGTTCGCGTGACGCACATCCTCGGCGACCGGCGCGACTACTTCGAAACCAGCGTCGACGTGTGGGAGCTGTTCCGCACCGTGGTGCGCGAGCGCAAGGAACGCGAGTTCGACCCCACCATCCGCATGCTGCGCGAACTGGTCTCCAGCCCCGACTTCCAGAAGGAGCCCGCCGACGCGCAAGACCGCATCCGCTCCACCATGGACCTGATGAGCAAGCTTGCCACCTGGGCCGACGAAATGCTGCGGCTCTCGCCCGGCACGCTCGACAAGGTGCTGACGCTCGGCGCCAGCGTGCAGAAGTTCGTTCGCGGCGGCGATTCCGCTCCTGCAGCCCCCGCACCACCCAAGTCACCCAAGAAGAACGACGACGACCCCGATGCACACCATGCCAGCCTGCCGATGATCTGAGCTCTCTTTTTTTGCCCATTAATTTCTGTTTTGACAGAAATAACGAAACAAAACCCATGCGCTCCACTGCCACTTATCCCCTCACGGTCTACTACGACGCCACCTGCGCCCTCTGCACGGCCGAGATGAACGGCATGAAGGCGCGCGATTCCGCCGAGCGCCTGAACCTCGTCGACTGCTCGCCCGCCGATTTCAACGCCGGCCCTGCGCCGCGCGAGGCGTTGATGACAGCCATTCATGCGGTCGATGCCGCCGGGCAAGTGTTCGCGGGTGTTCCCGCCATACGGGCCTGCCGTGATGCCGTGGGGCTGCCGAGCGGCAGCTTCCTGCTCGATTTGCCGCTCGTCGCGCCGCTGGCCGACCGCGCCTATGCGGTGCTCGCACGCAACCGCTACCGGCTGCCGCGCTGGCTGGTCGCCGTGCTCGCCGGAAAGGCCGCGCGCTCGTCGGCCACGTGCGCCGGCGGCAACTGCCGAATCTGAAAAAAGAAGGAGCTTTCGTGCCCAATGTTTTCCAGCCCGATTTCCGCGTGCCGCAAACGCCAGGTGGCCCTCTCGCGCCACACCCGCTTGCCGCGCCCGAAGCTCCGTTCTCCAACCCCGCCATCACCACGGCCGACACGCACGACTACTTCACCGAGGTGGCCGACGACTACCGCGCATGGAGCCCCAGCTACAACATGCACTTCGGCTTCTGGCGGCTCGGGCTCAATCCGCTGCGCCGCGAAGTCATGCTGGTGGAAATGAACCGCGCGGTCGGCCGCGCATTGAAGCTCGACGAATCGGGTGAACCACGGCTGGCGCAAGAGGCCTCGCAACGCCGCCGCTGCGTGATCGATCTCGGCTGCGGCGCGGGCGCAACCGCGCGCACGCTGGTAGGCGACGACCCGTCGCTGTACGCCGTCACCGTGACCAACGTGGCTGTGCAGAACAGCATCGCCGCCCGGCTCGACGCCCGTGCCGGAGTGGCCGATCGCATGGCGCACATCGAGGCCGACTACACGCGCACCGGCCTGCCCGCGGCGCAAGCCGACGGCGCATGGGCCGTGGAAAGCGCCTGCTATGCCAATGGCACGGCCAAGGCCGATTTCGTGCGCGAGGCGGCCCGCCTGCTGAAGCCCGGCGCGCGGCTGGCGGTGGTCGACGGCTTTCTGCTGCGGCGCCAGCCCGGCCGCAGTGCCGGCTGGCTGCACCGTCTGTGGGCCGACAGCTGGGCCGTGCCCACGCTGGCCGTGCAGGACGATTTCGTGGCCGCGCTGCGCGACAACGGCTTCGAAGACATCGAGGTGCAGTCGCTGCGCTGGCGCGTGGCACCCAGTGCGCTGCACATTCCGGCGCTGGCCACGCGCTTTGCGCTGGTCGAGCTCTGGAAGGCGCGCGGCCGGCTCAGCCCCTGGCGCCGCAAGCACATCGTGGCCAGCTATTGCGCCCTGGTGCTGGGAATTTTCTGGCGCGACTTCGACTACTGCATCGTGACCGCCAAGCGCAGCGGCTGAAACGGCCGCATGAACGACACACGGCCCGTCTTCCAGCAAGCGCTCGGCCCTGGCTGGGAGCAACTCGGCGACGTGATCCGCCGGCACTACACGATGGCGCCGTTCTCGAACGCCCACGTGTGCGTGCGAGGCATCATGGACGAAGTGCATCACGCGCCTTGGGCGGGCATGCTGATGCCCTTCGGCCGCTTGTTCGGTGCGCTCGTTCCCTACACCGGCACCGGCGTGCCCATCGAAGTGCACTACCGCTGCCGCCCCGGCGACGCCTTTCTGTACTGGGACCGCGTCTTCAGCTTCGAAGGCCGCGCACCGTTCCACTTCCGATCGCACATGGCACACGTGGCGCACGCGAAAAAGGGCGGCAACGAGGTCATCGAATACGTGCGCTTCGGTATCGGCATGCGCCTGGCCGTGAGCGCGGAAGAAGGCGCGCTGGTGTTCCGCGACCGGGGCTACATCTGGCGCCTTGGCAGGCTGCGCTTGCCGCTGCCGCTCGGCCTGCTGCTCGGCACCGCCTACGTCGAAGAACGGCCCGATCCGAACGATGCCGACGGCTTCACCATGAAGATGGTGCTGCGCCACCGCTGGTTCGGCGATGTGTTCCGCTACAGCGGGCGCTTCCGGTTGGGGCCACAATGAGCCGATCATGCCGCGCCGCCCTGAAAACCTCTATCCGCAATACCACGCCCACGTCTACTTCGGCCCCGCCACGGTGGCCCAGGCAAGGCAGTTGTGCGAGCGCGCGGGCCGCGAGCTGATGGTGGTGGTGGGCCGGGTGCACGAACGGCTGGTCGGCCCGCATCCGCACTGGAGCTGCCAACTGGCGTTCGACGCGGCCGAGTTCGATCAGGTCATCGAGTGGCTGGAGGCCAACCGCAACGGCCTCGACATTTTTGTGCACGGCGTCACGGGCGACGACCTGGCCGACCACACGGCGCATGCCATGTGGCTTGGCGAGGAAAGCGCGCTCGACCTGCGGATGTTCCGGCACTAGGGGGCTCGGCTCAGAACTCCGCGTCCAGTTCGTCGATTTCCTCGGGTTCCTGCTTCGCGGCGGCCACCCACTCCTGCATGGCGGGCAAGTCCATCACGCGCTTGCAGTATGAGGCGCAGACGGTGTCCAGCGGCACGTCGTAGCTCAGAAAGCGCGTAACCACCGGCGCGTACATGGCGTCGGCCATGCCGGGCTGCTTGCCGAACAGGAAGGGGCCGCCATAGGTCTTCAGGCACTCGCGCCAGATGGCGACGATGCGGTCGATGTCGGCTTGCGCACGCGACCAGATCTTGAAACCCGGAAAGCGGGCCTTGATGTTCATCGGCAAGGCGCCGCGCATCGAAGCAAATCCGGAATGCATTTCGCCGCAGATTGCGCGGCAATGCGCGCGGGCCTGGATGTCGGCCGGCAGCAGTCCGGCCTTGGGCTTGATCTCGTTCAGGTATTCGCCGATGGCCAGCGTGTCCCACACCTTCACGCTGCCGTGCTGCAGCGAAGGCACCAGCATCGACGACGAGAGCAGCAGCATCTCGGCCTTCATCGCCGGATCGTCGGGCGGAATGATCTTTTCGCTGAAATCCAGCCCGGCCAGCCTGCACATCAGCCAGCCCCGCAGCGCCCAGGCGCCGTAGTTCTTGCTGCTGATGGTGAGAACGGGTTTGGCCATCGTGGGTCTCCTTGGCGGATCTGCCTTGCTGCCGGGTTGGCTCCCATGGCCGTGCAAGGCCTGTGCCACCGCTTGGCCCGCAACTTGCCTGTACTACTTATATGTTGTACCGGGCCTACCAGAACCAAGCCGACCTGCTCTCGCCCTCCCGGCTCGCAGCCCAGTACCTCGGCCAGGCGCTCTGGAAGGACGGCACCGAACGCACCATGGTGCGGCGCATGGCCGCGCAGTTCGAGGTTTTCTCGCGCATGCGACTGACCCATTCGCGGCCCGACTACGCCATTGGCAGCGTTCTGGTCGATGGCGCGGAAACCCCCGTGCACGAAGAGAAAACACTGGTCTCGCCCTTCGGCACGCTGCTGCATTTCCGCAAGGACACGAAAGCCGTGCACCCGCCCGTGCTGCTGGTTGCACCACTGTCGGGCCACTTCGCGACACTGCTGCGCGAAACCGTGCGCACCCTGCTGCGCGACCACGACGTGTACCTGACCGACTGGCACAACGCGCGCGACGTGCCGCTCTGGCATGGGGGCTTCAGCCTCGACGACTACACGCTGCAGCTCATCCAATTTCTCGAGGCCGTCGGCCCGGGCGTGCACATGGTCGCGGTCTGCCAGCCCTGCGTGGCCGCGCTGGCCGCCACCGCGCTCATGGCCGAAGACGACAACCCCGCCACGCCGCGCAGCCTGACGCTCATGGCCGGCCCTGTCGATTGCCGCATCAACCCCACCGGTGTGAACAAGCTCGCCACCAGCAAGCCCATCGAGTGGTTCCGCCGCAACCTGATCAGCCACGTGCCGTGGCCGCATGCCGGCATGATGCGGCGCGTGTACCCGGGCTTCCTGCAGCTTTCGGCCTTCATGAGCATGAACCCCGCGCGCCACAAGAAGCAGTTCGAGGACATGGCCAAGCACCTGGTCGAAGGCGAGATCGAGAAGGCCCGCACCATTGCCGCCTTCTACGAGGAATACCTGGCGGTGAACGACCTGCCGGCCGAGTTCTACCTGGAGACGGTGGAGCGCGTGTTCCAGACCTACGACCTGCCGCGCGGCGTGCTCACCGTGGGCGACCGCACGGTCAACCCGGCCGCCATCCGCCGCACCGCGCTGCTCACCGTGGAAGGCGAGCGCGACGACATCTGCGCGGTCGGCCAGACCGTGGCGGCGCAAGACCTTTGCACCAGCATCCGGCCATACCTGAAGACGCACCACCTGCAGGCCGGCGTGGGTCACTACGGCGTTTTCAGCGGCAGCAAGTGGAATGCGCAGATCTATCCGCGGGTGCGGGAAACCATTCACGCTGCGGCTGAGCTGCACTAGATCAACCAGCGTTCAGCGCCGGCTGCGCGCGCCCTTCGCAGCCACGCGCCGCACCGCCACTTCGCCGGCTTGAGGAAGCCGCTCGCGCAGGAACGCAATCAGCTCTTGTGCTGCCACGTTGCGCATGGGCCCCGGCAAGTAGGCCAGCACCACGCGGCGCTCGATGCGCGGCTTCAGCAGCGGCAGCACCACCAGTTCGGGATCGCGCAGCGACGAGGTGTAGAGCCGCGGCATCAATCCCAGGGCCTGGCCACTGCGCACCAGTGCATACAGCGTTTCGGAATAGCTCACGCGGTAGGGTTCGGGGCCCTGCTCGAATTGCGCGCGGGCCGGGTTGCCGAGTGCCGGCATGCTGCCGCTCTCGAACAGCACCAGCCGCTCCTTGCCGATGGCCTCCCAGCTCGTGTCCTCGGCCGCGGCCAGCGCATGGTCGCGCCGCACCACCAGCACCAGCGGGTCGCGGAACAGGTCGACGCAGGTCAGGCCGCCGGGCGGCTCGGTAATGGCTGCAATCGCCATGTCGAGCTGGCCGCCTCGCAGCTCGGCCAGCAAGTCGGTCGAGGGTGCGTCATGCCAGGCGATCTCGACCTCGCGCCCGCCGCCTTGAAGAAACTCGCTGGCCGCGGCCATGACGCGCGCGCTGGCCGATGGAATCACGCCGACGCGCACAAAGGCCCGGCCGCGTTGCACCGTGCTCTCGATATCGCGCAGCGCCACGTCGAAGGCGTTGACCAGGAAATCGGTGCGCGCCAGCACCTCGGCGCCCACAGGCGTGAGCTCCAGGCGATGGGTGGAACGGGTCAGCAGTTCTGTGCCAAGCAGTTTTTCCATCTGCTTGATGGCGTTGCTCAGCGCCGGCTGCGTAATGGCCAACCGGCGCGCCGCGCGGCCGAAGTGCCCTTCTTCCACCAGCACCGAGAAGAACTGAAGCTGGCGCAGGGTGAGCGCCCGAAGCGGCGAAGAGGCCATTGGCGTTCCGGTTATCGATTTGATGAATCAAATTATAGAAATTCAAAATTTCGCTTATGGAGCCCCGCTCCCTAGACTGGCCGGCATGACCAGCCCCACCTTGCCGCCCCTCACGCTGGAATCCATGCTGCACGCGATTCCGAAGGTGGAGCTGCATTGCCACCTGTTCGGCACGGTGCGCCACGAAACCTTCAGGCAACTCAACCATCGCGCCGGTTCGCCGCTCGCGGCCGAGGAAATCGAAGGCTTCTATACGCGTGGAGAAAAGCCGGTGGGCGTGCTGCGCGTGCTGCGCGCGCTCGATGCGCAACTGGTGCGCGGCCCCGGCGACCTCTATCAGCTGACGCGCGAATACCTCGAGGACGCGGCGGCCCACAACGTGCGCTACGCCGAGTTCTTCTGGAACCCGACGGGCACTGTGCATGGTTCCGGCATTCCGTATCCCATGGCGCAGTGCGCGATCGTGCGCGCAATCCAGGACGCGCAGCAGGAGTTCGGCATTACCGGCCGGCTCATTGCCGCCATCGACCGCGAGGCCAGCCCGGAGGCCGCCGTAGAGATGGTGGAGTGGGTCAAGACCCACCGCTGCGACGAGGTGATCGGCATCGGCATCGACTACCGCGAGGTCGACCGGCCGCCCGAACTCTTCGCCGAGGCTTATGCCGAAGCGCGGCGCGCGGGGCTCAAGGCCACCGCGCACGCCGGCGAGTTCGGCATGCCGTGGACCAACGTGCGCACCGCGCTCGACATGCTGCAGGTCGACCGCATCGACCACGGCTACACGGTGGTCGACCAGCCCGACTTCGCACGCCAGTGCGCCGAGCGCGGCGTGATCTTTACCGTGGTGCCGACCAACTCCTACTACCTGCGCACCCTGCCACCCGAGCGCTGGGCGCTCGACCATCCCATTCGCCGCATGCCCGGCCTGGGCCTGCGCATCCACCCCAATACCGACGACCCGACGCTGCACAAGGTGACGCCCACGCAGGCCTGGCTGATGATGGTGCGCGACTTTGGCTTCGGGCTGGACGACCTGCGCGGCTTCATGCACAACGGGCTCGACGGCGCATGGATCGACGACACCCAGCGCCGCGCATGGCGCATGCAATGGAGCCGGGAGTTCGACACGCTGCGCGCCCGCCTTGCACAAGAGCCGCATCCCGCCCACCCGCAATGAGCCAAGCCATGACCAAACCCTTCAGCCTGCCCCTCCGCACTCTTCTTGCCGCCACCCTCTGCGCGATGCTGCCTGCCGCCGCGCTCGCGCAGGCCGCATGGCCCGCCGCCAAGCCGATCACGCTGATCGTTCCCTACACGGCGGGCGGCAGCGTGGACGTCAACGCCCGCCTCGTCGCCACGCGGCTGGCCGAGCGGCTGAAGCAGTCGGTCGTCATCGAGAACGTGAGCGGCGCGGGCGGCGCCATCGGCGTGGCCAAGGCCGTGAATGCGGCGCCCGACGGCTACACGCTGGTGGTCGGGCCCGACAGCGCCATCGCAATCGGCCGGCTGGTCAACCCCTCGGCTTTCAAGTTCGATCCGCTCAAGGACCTGGCCCCGATCGGCATGCTCAACACCGCGCCAATGGTGCTGGTGGCTCGCCCCGGCCTCGAGGCCCAGACCTATGCCGACTTCGTGAAGCTCGCCAAGGCCAAGCCCGGTGCCTACAGCTACGCCACCTCGGGCGTGGGCACGGTGCTGCAGCTGGCCATGGAGCTTTTGAAGCAGCGCAGCGGCATCTTCGTGACCCATGTGCCCTACCGCGGCGGCGCGCAGATTGCCACCGACGTGATCGGCAACCAGGTCGACCTGGCGATGCTGGTCAGCACCAGCGCCATTCCGCATGTGAACGGCAATCGCCTGAAGGCGCTGGGCGTCACCGGCAGCCAGCGCCTCGCCGCGCTGCCCAACTTGCCCACCTTCAACGAGATGCCCGGACTCAAGGGCTACGACATGGTGAGCTGGACCGGCATCTTCGCCCCCGCCAGGACCCCGCCCGCTGTGGTGGCGCGCCTCAACCAAGAGCTGAACGCGGTGCTCGCCGAAGAACAGGTGCGTGCCAAGCTCAATGAGCAAGGCGCCCTGCCCGGTAGCGGCACGTCCGAGCAGTTCGGCCAGTTCGTGCAGGCCGAATACGCCCGCAATCAGAAGATCGTGCAGTCGGCCAATATCAAGGAATAAGCTATCCAGCCAGAGCCGGAGCTCGGCTGGTTACTGCTCTTCGGGCCAGTCGCGGATGTAGGCCTTCAGCATCTTGTTCTCGAAGTTCTGGCTGTCCACCACGGCCTTGGCCACGTCGTAGAAGCTGATCACGCCCATCAGCATGCGCTTGTCCATCACGGGCATGTAGCGCGCGTGGCGCTCCAGCATGATGCGGCGGATTTCGTCGAGTTCGGTTTCGAGCGTGCAGGTCACGGGCGCGTCGTCCATGGCCTTGCGCACGAGCGTGCCGCCCACCTGGCCGCCGTTGTCGACAAGGGCCAGGATCACTTCCCGAAAGGTGAGCATGCCGACCAGATCGCCGTGTTCCATGACCACCAGGGAGCCGATGTCCTTTTCCGCCATGGTATTGACCGCTTCGGCCAGCAGGTCGTCAGGCGTGATGGTGAAGAGCGTGCTGCCCTTGACGCGAAGGATGTCGCTGACTTTCATCGTGTGCTCCTCTCGGAAATCGTTCTCGGCGGGGTGCCGATTTGAATATAGCCCACAATCGGCGCCGACTCCCACGCCCATGATGCGCGCGCATGATTAGCAGACGTAACGGGGCATTGCGAACGAACCCAGAAAGGTCCTCATGCCCGGCTATTCCGACCCCGGATTCGATACTTTGGCGCTGCATGCAGGCGCCGCACCCGACCCCGCCACCGGCGCGCGGGCGGTGCCGATCCACCTCACCACTTCTTTCGTCTTCGAGTCGAGCGACCATGCGGCGGCGCTCTTCAACCTCGAGCGCGCGGGCCATGTGTACTCGCGCATCAGCAACCCCACCAATGCGGTGCTCGAGCAGCGCGTTTCAGCGCTCGAAGGCGGCATTGGCGCCATTGCCACCGCCAGCGGGCAGGCCGCGCTGCATCTCTCGATAGCCACGCTCATGGGCGCGGGCTCCCACATCGTGGCGAGCACCGCGCTTTACGGCGGCTCGCAGAACCTGCTGCACTACACGATGCGGCGCTTCGGCATCGAAACCACCTTCGTGAAGCCCGGCGACCTGGACGGCTGGCGTGCCGCCGTGCGCCCCGAAACCAAGCTCTTCTTCGGCGAAACCGTGGGCAACCCCGGGCTCGACGTGCTCGACATTCCGGCGGTGAGCGACATTGCCCACGAAGCCGGCGTGCCCCTGCTGGTCGATTCCACGCTCACGTCGCCGTACCTGATCAAGCCCTTCGACTGGGGCGCCGATCTGGTCTATCACTCGGCGACCAAGTTTCTCTCGGGCCATGGCACCGTGATTGGCGGCGTGGTGGTCGACGGCGGTAGTTTCGACTGGGAGAAATCGGGCAAATTCGCCGAGCTCACCCAGGCTTATGACGGCTTCCACAACATGGTCTTCAGCGAGGAAAGCACGGTCGGCGCCTTTTTGCTGCGCGCCCGGCGCGAGGGCCTGCGCGACTTCGGCGCCTCAATGAGCCCGCACACGGCCTGGCTGATATTGCAGGGCATCGAAACCTTGCCGCTGCGCATGGAGCGTCACATCGACAACACGCAGAAGGTGGTCGAGTTCCTTTCCAGCCACCCCTTCGTGTCGCGCGTGGGCCACCCGCTGATCGAATCGCACCCTAGCCACGCACTCGCGCAGAAGCTGTTGCGCCATGGTGCGCGCGGTGCCGGCGCGGTGTTCAGTTTCGACATCAAGGGCAGCCGCGCGCAGGGCAAGGCGTTTATCGAAGCGCTGAAGCTCTTCAGCCACCTGGCCAACGTAGGCGATTGCCGCAGCCTGGTGATTCACCCTGCAAGCACCACGCATTTCCGCATGACCGACGAGGCGCTGGCGGGTGCGGGCATTTCGCAAGGGACGATCCGGCTTTCGATCGGGCTCGAAGATCCGGCCGACCTGATCGACGACCTGAAGCGGGCGCTGAAGGCTGCGGAAAAGGCGGGTGGCTGAATGTTTTGTTTTCGTGTTCAACGCTCGTGGGTTCATTCGGGGCGCGCTCCCGCCGACGGGGTACCTTGCTCCGCGAATGTCCCCCGGCCTGCGGCCTCCTCCTTTATTTCGCTGCGCAAGGCACCCCATC
>NZ_JBEPKJ010000004.1:0-405794 GCF_040544635.1 Variovorax paradoxus | reverse complement strand
TCCACCGTGTCGCCGTACAGGCACGCGCCCACCAGCTTGTCGTCCTTGATCACCAGCTTCTTGTAGACCCCGCCGAAGGGGTCGCTCATGACGATCTCTTCCGTGCCTTCGCCGCCCATGAACTCCCCGGCCGAGAACAGGTCGATGCCCGTGACCTTGAGCTTGGTGGAGGTCAGGGACCCCAGGTAGCGGCCGATGCCGAACTGGGCCAGGTGGTTGGCCGCGACCTTGGCCTGCTCGAAGAGGGGGGCCACCAGGCCGTAGGCGATGCCGCGGTGGGCGGCACATTCGCCCACCGAGTAGATGCGCGCGTCGGTCACGGTCTGCATGGTGTCGTTGACCACGATGCCGCGGTTGCAGTGCAGGCGCATTTGCTCGGCCAGCGCGGTGTTGGGGCGGATGCCCACGGCCATGACGACCAGGTCGGCGGCCACCTCGGTGCCGTCCTTGAAGCGGATGGCCTTGACTCGCCCGGCTTTGCCCTCGTCCGCGTCGCCCACCAGCTCCTGGGTCTGGGCGCCGATGAGGAACTTCAGGCCGCGGTCCTCCAGGGACTTCTGCAAGAGCTTGCCGGCCACGTCGTCCAGCTGGCGCTCCATGAGCCAGGGCATGACGTGCACCACGGTGACGCTCATGCCGCGCAGCATGAGGCCGTTGGCCGCCTCCAGGCCCAGCAGGCCGCCGCCGATGACGACCGCGTGCTTGTGGGTCTTGGCGGTCTCGATCATGTAGTCGGTGTCGGCGATGTCGCGGTAGGCGATGACGCCCTTCAAGTCCTTGCCGGGCACGGGCAGCATGAAGGGGTTGGAGCCGGTGCACATCAGGAGGCGGTCGTAGGCGGCCTCGGTGACGGCGCCTTGGGCATCCTCGGCGCGCACGATGCGCTTGACGCGGTCGACTTCGACGACCTTTTTGCCGGCGTGCAGGGTGATGTGGTTGTCGGTGTACCACTCCCAGCTGTTGAGCACGATCTCGTCCACGGTCTGCTCGCCCGCGAGCACGGGCGACAAGAGGATGCGGTTGTAGTTGGGGTGCGGCTCGGCACCGAAGACGGTGATGTCGTACATGTCCGGGGCGAGCTTCAACAGCTCTTCCAGGGTGCGTACGCCGGCCATGCCGTTGCCGACCATCACGAGCTTGAGTTTCTTCATGGGGTGGGGCCTTTCAAATGCAAATGCCGCAACGCAGCCTTGCGTGGCTGCATTGACGAGCGGGGTTGGGGGGAGGGGCGCCCGCAGAGTGCGGGCTGAAGGTGCTGGCGCCTCTTGCGCCGGGTGTTCGCAAGACCGCGAAAACCACACCAAAGCGGTGCTTCGTTACACCGTGATTTCCTGGTCATGCAAAGACCGTGCCTGCGCGGGCGAATCGCCGCTTCGCCAGTGAAGGCCTTTGACGCTACAGGCCGAGGAGGGTGGTTGGAGCGGGCTGGTGCTCGGAACTGGTGCGGCCGTGCACGTGGCACGTGCAATGGGCGAGCCGCGATGGCTCCCCGGTCAGAAGGGCCGTCGTGCGTTCAGCCGGGCCACCGGAACCGCGGCGCGCGCTTGGCGAGGAAGTCCGCCACGGCGTCGCGGTGGCCAGCGGTTCCCATCGCCAGTGCCTGCGCGCTGGCCTCCAGTTCGAGCCGGGTGTCCAGATCGTCTGCGGCAGCCAGGCTGCGCTTGATGAGGCTCACAGCCGAGGGCGATGCGCCGGCAAAGCTGTCCGCCAGCGCGCGTGCGCGGGGCAGCAATTGCTCGGGCGCCTGCAGCTCCATGGCTAAACCCAGGCGCAGCGCTTCTTCGCCGCCAACCTCGCGCCCCGAAAGCATCAGCTCCTTGGCGCGCTGCGCGCCGACGATGCGCGGCAAGGTATAGAAGGTGCCGCAGTCGGGCACGAGCCCGATCTTGATGAAGGACACGCACAGGCGCGCCCGCGGCGTGGCGATCACGAAGTCGGCGGCCATGGCCAACCCGAAGCCGGCGCCGAAGGCGGCACCGTCGACAGCGGCAATCACCGGCCGATCGAGCGTGATGAGGTCGCGCAGCCAGCCATGCAGGTCATGCAGGCGTTCGCGCCAGCCTTGGTTGTCGAGGCCCGCGCCGGCAATGCTGCGCAGGTCGCCGCCGGAGCAGAAGTGGCCGCCGGCACCGGTGATGACCAGGGCGCGCACACCGCGGTCGCGCTGAACACGCCGCACCGCGTCGGCCACTTCTTCGCGCATGGCGGGGCCGAGTGCGTTGCGGGTGGCGGGGTCGTCGAGCGTCAGTACGGCTGTCGTGCCGTCGGTTTCGAAGCGGATGCGCTCGTAGGTCGGGGAGGCTTCGGGTGTGCTCATGGTGTTCTTGAAAGAGCGTATGCGGGGTCAGGCGGCCGGCTTGAGCGCGGAGCCCAGGTCGCGGCCGCCGGCGAGCGAGCTGCCGCCATCGACGGGAATGACGGCGCCCGTGACGAAGCTCGACCAAGGCGAGCTCAGCATCAGCGCCATCAGCGCGACGTCTTCGGTGCGGCCGAAGCGCCCGAGCGGAATGGACGCCGCCATGGCTGCGAGCGCCTCGGGGCCGGGGGCGAGCCTGCGCACCCCTTCGGTGTCGCCGATGGGGCCCGGCACGATCGAATTGACGCGCACGCCGTCGGCGCCCCATTCCATGGCCAGCACGCGTGTGAGCATGTCGACACCCGCCTTGGCGGCGCACACGTGCGCCTGGTAGGGCGTGGGGTTGGCGGCCTGCGGCGCCGAGATGTTGATGACCGATGCGCCCGGCCGCCGCAAGAATTCATGCGCCGAGCGCAGCACGTTGAAGGTGCCCACCAGGTCGATGTCGACCACGGTGCGAAAGCCCTTGCTCGACATGCCGAGGGCCGGTGCAACGAAGTTGCCGGCGGCCCCAGAGACCAGCACGTCGATGGGGCCGAAGGCCTCGTGCGCGGCGGCCAGCGCGGCGCCGATGCTGTCTGCATCGCGCACGTCGGCGATCCATCCCTCGGCCCGTCCGCCATGGCTGCGCAGGCGCTCCACGGCGGCGGCGACGCGTTCGGGCGAGCGGCTGGCAATGCCCACGCGGGCACCGCGCCGGACGAAGGCCTCCGCAATCGACAGGTTGATGCCGCTGCTTCCTCCGGCGACGAAAACCGTGCGGCCCTGGAAGTCGAAGGCCGCCTCGGGCGGCGGTGCGAGAGAAGCTTCTGCGTGTGCGGTCATGGGCGATGTATGAATGAAGAAAGGCGCCGCCGCACTCAGGATTCCGACTGCGGAAGCGGCAGGTAGCGAAACGATCCGAGCGCGGTGGCCACGAGCTCGCCGCTGGCGTCGCGCGCTTCGGCCGAGCACGAAACGACGCCGTCGTTGGTCTCCAGCGCAAAGCCGTCGGCCACGATGCGGCCGAGGCCGGGCCGCAGGAAGCTGGTGTTCAGGTTCAGCGTGACGGCGGTCTTGGTGAAGTCGACCAGCGAAACCGCCGCGCTCGCCATCACCACGTCGAGCATGGTGAGGATCACGCCGCCGTGCACAGCGCCGATTACATTTTGCAGTTCGGGCCGCGCGTCGATCAAAAGCCGCGCCTGGCCGCCTTCCGAATAGGCGCGCTCCACGCCCATCATTCGCGTGAAGGGCACGCGGGCGTAGGCGTTGCGTCGGGCCACCTGATCGTCGACCATTTCAGCGGACATCTCATCGGCCATAGGCGGCACGCAATGCGGTCTTGAGCACCTTGCCGGCGGCGCTCATCGGCAGGCTTTTGGCAAAGGCGATGCTGCGCGGGCACTTGTAGCCGGCCAGCTCCCGGCGGCACCAGGCCGTGAGTTCCGCGCCGAGTTCCGCCGTGAGCGTATCGCTCGACGCGCCGGCCAACGGGTGTCCTTCGCGCACCACAACCACCGCATGCACCGCTTCGCCCCAGCGCGCGTCGGGCACGCCGATCACCGCGGCGTCGGACACCGCCGGGTGGCTTCGCAGCGCCGCTTCGACCTCGCCGGAGTAGACGTTTTCGCCGCCCGAGATGATCATGTCCTTCAGCCGGTCGGCAATGAAGATGTAGCCGTCCTTGTCCATGCGCGCGGCGTCGCCGGTGCGAAACCAGCCGTCCCGGAATGCCTGCGCGGTGATCTCCGGCAGGTTCCAGTAGCCGCGCGTGACCATGGGGCCGCGAACCACTATTTCTCCCACCGTTCCGCGCGGCATGTCGGCGCCCGATTCGTCGACGATGCGAATTTCGGCGCCGAGCCCGGCCCGGCCGACCGAGCGCCAGCGGTCTGTCAGCCGCGCCGCGCCGCGGTGGTTCAGCGGCGGGTTGATGCAGACCGCGCCCGCGGTTTCGGTCAGGCCGTACGCCTGGAAGAACTCGGCCTCGGGCCAGGCCTGAAGGGCGCGGTCCAGCAGATCGGGCGGCATGGGCGCGGCGCCGAACGCGATGCGGTTCAGCGACTGCGCGCGCGCCGGGTCGAAATGCGGCCAGTCGAGCACACTCTGCAGCATGCTCGGCACCATCACGGTGTCGGTGATGCCGTGGCGTTCGATGGCCGCGAGCACCGGCTCCGGGCGAAAGCTCGGCATCGTGAGGCAGGTGCCACCGACCATCGACTGGCCCACCAGCCGGCCCATGCCGGCCACGTGAAACAGCGGCGCCACCAGCAGGGACACGCTGTCGGGCGAGTTCGGCAGCTCGGCGGCGCGCGTCATGGAGGCCGACCAGAAGTTGGCGTGCGAGAGCATCACGCCCTTCGAGCGGCCGGTGGTGCCGCCGGTGTAGAGCAAGGTGCAAAGCGCGTCGCCGCCAGTGCGGCTGTCGGGCAGCCCGGGGCAATTCGCCGCCTCGCCGGCCAGCGCGCTGAACGACAGCATCGGTACCAGGTCGCCCAACGGTGCACCGGCCTCGCTCATCGCGTCGTCGGTCACGAGAAGGAGGGCGCCCGCATCGGCCAGCGCATGGCGAAACTCGGGCAGGCTCCAGCGCGTGTTCAGCGGGCATGCCACGGCGCCGAGCCACCAGCAGGCCCACAGCGCCACGATGAGCCGGTCGCTGTTGGGCGCCAGCAGCGCTACGCGGTCGCCGGGCCGTACGCCCCTTGCCTGCAGAGCGGCGGCATGGCGCGCCACCGCGTCCAGCAGTTGGGCAAAGTCGAGCGATCGCTCCGAGTCTTCCGCGACATGGCGCAGTGCCGTCTTGTTCGGATGGCGCTGCACCGCGCGGTGCAGGCCCTGTGTCAGGTACATGTGAATCTCCGGCTCCGGTGGTTCAGTTCGGGCGAAGGTTTTCGCCGGCGGGCTGCGCATCGGCCGGCGCGCGGTAGCGGAAGGTGCCCATCGCCTTGGCCACCACCGTGCCGCTGCCGTCGATCAGCTCGGCTTCGCAAAAACACACCGACCGGCCGCCGCCCGTCGCGCGCCCGGTCGCCACCAGGCGGCCTGCCGCGGGCCGCATGAAGCCGATATGCATGTCGATGGTCACCACTTCGCGGCTGTAGTCGATGCGGCTGAGCGCGGCATGCGCCATGGCGCTGTCGAGCAGCGTCATGACCACGCCGCCATGGCCGCCGCCGTGGTTGTTGCACAGCTCGGGCCGCAACTCGAGCGAGACGACGGCCGTGCCGTCGGCGGCAAAGTCGCGGTTGGCGGCCAGCAGTTCGAGAAAGGGCACATGGCGCTCTGGTCCTGCCACTGGGCGTGCCGTCGATTCGGACTGGGTGAGGGTTTCGTTCATCTGCGCAAGGCTCATTCGGGCTTGAAGCCGACCTCGTCGAGCATCTGCTTCTCGCGTGTGTACTGGGCCTGCGCGTAGGCGCGGAACACCGCGCTGTCCATCGGCCATGCCGCAAGATCGAAGTCGCTCAAAAGGCGCTGGTAGGCCGGGTCTTCCATGCCCTTGCGCAGGGCCGTCTGCAAGCGGGCGGAAATCTTCGCGTCGAGGTTCTTCGGTGCCACCAGCCCGAACGGCGACTGGATCACCAGGTCGAAACCCTGTTCCTTCACGGTCGGAACGGCGGGCCAGCGCTTCAGGCGCTCTTCAGTGAAGGTGGCCAGCACGCGCACCTTGCCGCCCATTGCCATCGCGCCGAAGCCCGGGTCTCCGTAGACGTCGAGGTGGCGGCCGATGAGCGCGGTGAGCTGCTCGTTGCCGCCCTTGAACGGAATGAAGTTGAACTTGACGCCGGCCGCGCGCGCCAGCCGCTCGGCATAGATGCGGTTGATGCTGGTGCTGCCGACGTTGCCCCAGCTGATCTCGCCGGGGCGCTTTTTCGCATCGGCCAGCAGGTCCGCAAGGTTCTTCCATGGCGCATCGGCCGCCACGGCGATGCCGGTGGCCAGGCTGGCCATGCCGATCACGTAGCTGAAGTCGGTCCGCGGGTCCCACGGCACCTTGAGCATGTGCGGCTGGCGGATGACCGTGTTGTGCATCACGGCCAGGGTGTAGCCGTCGGCGTCGCCCATGGTCGCGAGGCTGGCCGTGCCCGTCACGCCGCCGGCGCCCGCCCTGTGCGTCAGCACGAAGGGCTGGCCGATCTCCTGCGAGGCCGCGTCAAGCATGGCGCGCACCACCGCGTCGAGCATGCCGCCCGGCGGAAAGGGGAGGATGACGGTGATGGGCTTGGACGGAAACTCTGCCGCCAGTGCCACGCCATGCCGACCGAGCGCCGCCGTGCCGATTGCGGCGAGCGCAACGGCGCCGAGCGCCCGGCGTGTCAGCCCTGGATGGGCGGAAGAAAAAGATGGGGTCTGCATGCTTGTCTCCTTGTTTTCGTCAATGCGTGGCGCGTTCGACTTCTGCAATGGCCTCTTCCTGCAGCAGCCGCCACTGCACCTTGCCGGTTTCAGATTTGGGAAGGGCATCGCGGAACACCACGCTTCGCGGCACCTTGTAGGCCGAAAGCCGCTCGCGGCACCACGCGGCAATGCCTTCCGCGTCGACCTGGGCGCCCGGCCTGCACACCACCAGCGCCCGCACCGACTCACCCTGGCGGGCATCAGGCACGGCCACCACGCACGCCTCGTGCACGGCCGGGTGCTGGTGAAGAAGGTCTTCCACCTCGGCCGGCCACACCTTGTAGCCGCTGACGTTGATCATGCGTTTGAGCCGGTCGCGCATAAAGAAGAAGCCGTCGGCGTCGCGGCAGGCGAGGTCGCCGGTGCGGAAAAAACGCTTGCCGTCGCGCTCGAAGAAGGCGGCCGCATCGGCCTCTGGGCTGTTCCAGTAGCCGAGCATGAGCTGCTCCGCGTGCGTGACCAGTTCGCCGACTTCGCCGTCAGGCAGCGGCGCCAGCGTGACCGGATCGACGATGCGCGAATCGACGCCGAAAGCCGGCAGGCCGAGCGACAGCGTCTTGCCGTTGCCCGGCGGGTTGCCATGGAGAAACGAAGCCGTCTCCGTGAGGCCGTAGCCTTCCACATACGAAATGCCGAAGCGCTCCCGCAGCAGTGCGGCAACGGCCTGCGGCATCGGCGCGCCGCCGCCGTTGAGCATGCTGAGGCTGCACAGGTCGCGCTGCGCGGTTTCGGGGTGGGCGAAGAAGTCGTTCAGCATGGCGGGCGGCGCGGCCCAGGTCGTGACGCGGTAGCGTTCGATGGCGCGGCCCGCGGCCACCACGTCCCAGCGCGGCAGCATGACGACCGTGGCGCCTTGCGAAAGCGGCATCAGCATGGCGTTCTGCAGCCCGAGCATGTGAAAGAGCGGCGCCACCGCGAGCACCACGGCCTCGGCATGCAGACCGCGCCACAGGGCGGCACCGCAGGTCGAGGCCAGCACGGTGCGGTGCGTGTGCATGCAGCCCTTGGGGCGGCCCGTGGTGCCCGAGGTGTAGGGCAACAGGCACAGGTCTTCGGGCTGTGCGTCTACGTCATGCGGCGGCGGCGCGTCGGCCAGCGCTTCTTGCCACGCCATCGCACCAGGCAGGTCGAGCGGCAGGCGCCCCGCCGTGACGGTATCGGGCACGGGCTCCGTGGGCAGTTGCAGCAATGCATCAGAGTAGGTGTGCACGACGGCATGCGTCAGTCGCCCGTCGCGCAATGCCGGCGCCACCGCCGCGAGCAGCTCCTGCGCCACGCAAGCCACGCGGGCGCCGCTGTCGGCCAGGTAGTGCGCCACCTCGGCCGCGGTGCTCATGGCATTGACGGGAACCACCACGCCGCCCGCGCGCACGATGGCATGGAACGCCACGACGAACTGCGGGCAGTTCTGGCTGAGCAGCAGCACGCGGTCGCCGCGGCCCACGCCGTGCTGCCGCAGGTGGCCGGCCAGCCGCGCGGCCTGGTCGCGCAATGCCGCATACGTGATGGCGTTCTCGCAAAAGAAGATGGCCGGCTTGTCCGGGAAACGCAGCGCCGCGGTTTCCAACTGCTGCCAGAGCGTGATGCGCGGCACGTGGATGCGCGCGGGCAGGCCGCGCGGCCAGTGCGGTGGCGGTGTTTCGACAAGGGCGCGGCGGTCGGTCATGGCGGCGGAACCGGTTCTTGCTGGATGGTTCGAGGTCAAGGCTGGATCGCGCGGGCGATGATTTCCTTCATCACCTCGTTCGAACCGCCGTAGATGCGGCCGACGCGTGCGTCGGTCCAGATGCGTGCAATGGGGTATTCGGTCATGTAGCCATAGCCCCCGTGAATCTGCACGCACTCGTCCGCCACGCGGCACAGCGCGTCCGTGGTCCACCACTTGGCCATGGCGGCGGTTGCGGCGTCGAGCTCGCCGCGCAACAGGCGGGCCATGCAGTCGTCGATGAAGCTGCGCGCGATGGTCGCCTGCGTCTGGCATTCGGCCAGGCGGAAGCGGGTGTTCTGCAGGCTCATCAAGGTGTCGCCGAAGATCTGGCGCTGCGTGGCGTAGGCCACGGTGTCGTCGACCGCGCGCTGCATCGTGGCGGCGGCGCCCACGGCAATGAGCAACCGCTCGCGCGGCAGCTGCTGCATGAGCTGAACGAAGCCACGGCCCTCGGTGTCGCCGAGCAGGTTCCACGCCGGCACCCGCACGTCGTCGAAAAACAGCTCGACCGTGTCCTGACCCCGCTGCCCGACCTTCTCGAGCAGCTTGCCGCGCCGGAAGCCCGGCAGGTCGGCCGTTTCCACCATCAGCAGCGAAACTCCCTTGGCGCCCTGTGCCGGATCGGTCTTGACAGCGACGCAGACCAGATCGGCATGCAGGCCGTTGGTGATGAATGTCTTGGCACCGTTCACGACGTAGTGATCGCCGTCGCGCCGCGCCGAAGTCTTGATGCGCTGCAGGTCGGTGCCGGCACCGGGCTCGGTCATGGCGATGGCGCCGACCATTTCTCCGCTGGCCATCTTCGGCAGCCAGCGCAGCTTCTGCGCTTCGCTGCCGTAGCCCAGCAGGTAATGCGCGAGGATGCCGCTGTGCACATTGAGGCTGAAGCTGTTGACCAGCGCGCGGCCTTGCTCTTCGCAGATCACCGCCTCGTGCAGCACGCCGCCACCGCCGCCACCGTAGGCTTCGGGAATGCCGGGGCACAGCAGGCCGAGCTCGCCCGCGCGGCGCCAGATGGCGCGGTCGGGGTGATGCTGGCGCGCCCACTCTTCCTGGCGCGGCACGCACTCCGTTTCGAAGAAGCGGCGTGCGGTGTCGGCCAGCATGGACAACTCGGCGTCCATCCACGGGCGGGCTGCGGTGGGCAGGGGCATTGCTCTCGGCTCCGGCTCAGGGGCGGCCGCCGCCGCAGACCAGCACCTGTCCGCTGACGTAGTCCGACTCGGGAATGCAGAACAGGTAGACGGCGCCCGCTGCTTCTTCGGCCGTGCCGCCGCGGCCCAGCGGTATCAGCGACTCGGCGTTCTTCAGGATCTGCGGGTTGACGCCGACCTTGATCTGGCGCCCGTCGATGTCGATGCTGGCATCGGCATTGGCATCCGCCTCGGTCAGCCGTGTCTTGATGAGGCCGAAGGCCACGCTGTTCACGTTGACCTTGTAGCGGCCCCATTCCTTTGCAAGCGCCTTGGTCAGCCCGTTGATGCCCGACTTGGCCGCCGCGTAGTTGGCTTGGCCCGCGTTGCCGTAGACGCCCGAGGTCGAAGAGATGTTCACCACCTTGCGCAGCACCGGCGCTCCGGCCTCCGCCTCGCGCTTGGACGCCTCGCGGATGAAGCCGGCTGCGGCACGCAGGATGCGAAACGGCGCCGTCAGGTGCACGGCGAGGATGTCTTCCCACTGCTCGTCGCTCATCTTCTGGATCACGTTGTCCCAGGTGTAGCCGGCGTTGTTGACGATGATGTCCAGCCCGCCGTAGCTCTCGATGGCGGTGCCGACGAAGCGCTCGCCGAAGTCCGGCTGCGTCACGCTTCCGACGCAGGCAACTGCCTGCCCGCCGGCCGCCCGGATGGCGGCGACGGTTTCGGCGGCCGGCGCCTCGTCGAGATCGTTGACCACTACGCGTGCGCCTTCGCTCGCGAGCTTGAGAGCGATGCTGCGGCCGATGCCGCGGCCCGAGCCCGACACCAGGGCGACCTTGTCTTGCAACTTGTTCATGGAGACTGGATTCATTGAAGGAGGAATGAGGGACATCAGGGCAGGGCCACCACGGCATCGCCGCTGAGCTTGATCTGGCCGTTCTGGTCTGTGGTGGATAGTTCGAGCCGCACGCGACGCTCGCCGCCCGTCTCGAACTTTTCGGCCACGCGGCCTTCGCAGCGCACGCGGTCGCCCACATGCGTGATGGCTGAAAAACGCACGCCGTATGTGCGCAGGGCCGAGGGCGGCACCCAGTTGGTCAGCAGCCGGCCGAGCCAGGCCATCGACAGCATGCCGTGGGCGAACACGTCGGCCTGCCCGGCGCTGCGTGCGAAGTCGATGTCGACGTGAATCGGGTTGTGGTCGCCCGATGCGCCGCAATACAGCGCAAGCATGAGGCGGGAGACGGGCTCGAGTTCCAGTGCGGGCAGCGTGTCGCCGACCTGCAGGCTGTCGAACCGGAGAGTCTGCGAGGGTGTGGTCGTCTGTGCGGTCATGGCGTTCCGTTCGAACCCGTTCAGGCGTTGCGCAGCACGGTTACGGTGCGCAGTTCCGCCACGCGCGCATCGCGCTGGTTGTGCACCTGCGTGCGGCGCACCACGAATTCCAGCGCACCGCATTTCTTGTCGTAGATGTCTTCGATGCATTGCTCGAAGCGCAAGGTGTCGCCGGCATGCACGGGTGCGTGGTATTCGAACTGCTGCGCGCCGTGCAGCAGCTTGCGGTAGTCCATGCCCAGGAGATTGCGGATTGCCGCGGGATCGGGCGCATCCATTTCCAGGCAGAACAGAAAAGTGGGCGGCACGAGCAGCCCGGGCAGGCCGGCCGCACGCGCTGCCTGCTCGTCGACATACAGCGGGTCGGTCTGGCCGGTGGCCTTGGCGAAAAAGCGCAGCCGGCCGGCTTCGACGCGCACATCGAATGCGGGGAGGGTGTGGCCGATGAAGCAGCGGTCGATCATCCGGCCGCCCCTTACGCGCGCTGGTAGAGCGTGACCACGCAGGCGCCGCCCAGTCCGAGGTTGTGCTGCAGCGCGAGGCGTGCGCCTTCCACCTGCCGCTGGTCGGCCTGGCCGCGCAGCTGCCACGTGAGTTCCGCGCACTGGGCCAACCCGGTGGCGCCCAGGGGATGCCCCTTGGACAGCAGGCCGCCCGAGGGGTTGGTGACCACGCGCCCGCCGTAGGTGTTGTCGCCTTCGAGAATGAATTTCTCCGCCGTGCCCTCGGGCGTGAGGCCGAGCCCTTCGTAAGTGATGAGTTCGTTGGCGGTGAAGCAGTCGTGCAGCTCCACCACGTCGATGTCCTCGGGGCCGATGCCGGCTGCCTCGTACACCTGGCGTGCGGCGGCCACCGTCATGTCGTAGCCGACCACCTTGCGCATGTCGTGCGCATCGAAGGTGCTGGGTGTGTCGGTGGTCATGGCCTGCGCGGCAATGAAAACCGTGGTGTCGATGCCGTGGCGCTGCGCAAAATCTTCGGAGCACACCACCGCGGCAGCGGCGCCGCAGGTAGGCGGGCAGCACTGCAGCCGCGTCATGGGTTCGAACACCGTCGGCGCGGCCATCACTTCGTCGAGCGTGACCGTGTCGCGGAACACGGCCATCGGGTTGCGTGCCGCATGCTGGCGTGCCTTGACCGAGATACGGCCGAAGGTGTCGGCACGGATGCCGTGTTCCTTCATGTAGTCGCGCCCCGCGCCGCCGAAGAACTGCGCAGCGCGCGGCGCGGCGGGATCGAAGCCTTGCAGCGCCGTCATCTCTTCGGCGAAGCGCGCCATCGGCGAGGGGCGGTCGTCGTACGCGCCTTTCAGTGCGCCCGGCACCATCTGCTCGAAGCCGAGCGCCAGCGCGCATTCGACCATGCCGCTCTCGACGGCCTGGCGCGCCAGGAAGAGCGCGCTCGATCCGCTGGAGCAGTTGTTGTTGAGGTTGAACACTGGCACCCCGGTCAGGCCGACGCGGTAGATGGCGGCCTGGCCGGCGGTGGAGTCGCCATACACATAGCTCACGT
This sequence comes from Variovorax paradoxus, assembly GCF_040544635.1. Classification (GTDB taxonomy): domain Bacteria; phylum Pseudomonadota; class Gammaproteobacteria; order Burkholderiales; family Burkholderiaceae_C; genus Variovorax; species Variovorax paradoxus_R. Next base: position 393,361 of record NZ_JBEPKJ010000004.1, on the reverse strand, counting down.
AGGCCTGCTGCACTTCGGTGTAGGGCACACGTGCGTCGTCGAGCGCGAGGCGCGCGGCGCGTTCGCCCATCACGAGGTAGGGATCGCTCTTGCCCGGCTTGCTGAAGGGAATCATGCCGACGCCGGCAACGATGACTTTGCGTTTCATGGTCTTTACTGGATCAAGGAATGGAAGGAAGGGGGAGGCCGCCTACTGCAGCTTGATGCCGAGCTGTTCGATGAAGACCTTTTCGCGCGCGGTCTGCTCGGCGGCGTATTGCTGGTATGCCGCGCTGGACATGTAGATGTCGGGCTGGTCGTAGAGCTCCAGCGCGCGCTGGTAGGCGGGGTCTTTCATTGCGCGGTGGAATCCGTCGTGAAGCGTCTTCACCACCGCCGGGTCCATGCCTTTGGGCCCGACGATGCCGACCGGCGAATTGACGGTGATGTCGTGGCCCATTTCTTTCAGCGTGGGCACCTGCGGCCAGCGCTTCAGGCGCTTGTCGCCAAGGGTGGCGAGCACGCGGGCCTTGCCGCTCTCGACCAGCGCGCCCCAGCCGGGGTCTGAGATGACGTCGATATGGCCGCCGAGCAGCGCGCTGGTTTCCTCGGCCATGCCCTTGAACGGAATGAAGTTGAGCTTCACGCCCGTGGCGCGCGACAGGCGCTCCATTGCAATGTGGCCGCCGCTGCCCACGCCGGTCGAGCTGTAGCTGATCTGCCCCGGACGCCGCTTGGCGTCGTCGAGCAAGTCTTGCAGCGTTTTCCACGGCGCGTCGTCGCGAACGACAAGGCCGTTGGTGTAGCCCGTGAGATTGATGATGTAGGTGAAGTCGGTCACCGGGTCGTAGCTCACCTTCTGCAGATGCAGCAGGCGAAACAGCGTGGCCGGAACGACGGAGATGGTGTAGCCGTCGGCTGCGGCGCTGCGCGCCATGGCCGCTGGCGCCAGCGTGCCGGCCAGGCCCGGCTGGTTGACCACGACAACCGTCTGGCCGATCTCCTTGCCCAGCGCCAATGCGATGGCACGCATCTGCGCATCGGTTGCACCGCCCGGGGGAAAGGGCAGGATCAGCGTCACAGGCTTGTGCGGATAGGCGGGCGGCTGGGCCAGGGCAGCCGGCGCTGCAAGGCACGCGGCCGATGCGGCAAGTGCGCCAAGGGCCTGGCGGCGGGAAAGAGCGCGATACGTCATCTCTGTCTCCTGTCTTTTTCGGCAGCTGTACCGCTGCCTGTGGGCGATCACCGGCGGTGGCCGGTGTCATGTCGAACCTTGCGAACTTCGCAGGACCGATGAGGAAAGTCTAGGGAGACGATGCAGTGCGGCCCATGGCCGAACCGATGATTCGGATTGGCACGTTCGATCAGCGTGCCGCTGCGGAGGGCTCAGTGCTCGCGCAGCCGCGTGGTGCGATATTCGCCCGGGGCCACGCCGGTCCAGTGCTTGAAGGCGCGGTGAAAGGTGCTGGCTTCGGAGAAGCCGAGCCGCTGCGCGATCTCGACCAGGTTCAGCTCGGGGCGCGCCAGGTACTCGATGGCGGCATCGCGCCGCAGGTCGTCCTTGATGGCGCGGTAGCCCTGGCCTTCCTCGGCCAGGCGGCGGCGCAATGTTTGCGGCGTAACGGCCAGCTGCTTGCCAACCGCTTCGAGCGAAGGCAGTTCATCGGCCAGCTGGCGCCGGAGGATGCGGCGGATGCGCTCTGTCATGCTGGTCTGGTCACGGTACTTCACCAGCAGGCTCGCCGGGGCCTGGCGAAGAAACTCGTCGAGGCTTTGCTCGTTCTGCACCACGGGAAGTTCGAGCCAGCGCGCCTCGAAGCGCCAACCGGTGCAACCCGCGCCGAAACGCACCGGCGCCTGGAAGAGCGCGGGCGCATCGCTGGCGCGCTCGTCCTGGTGCGGGTAGTCCACCTGCAGCAGCGGCACGCGCCGGGCGACCAGCCACGACACAAGGCCATAGGCAAGAAAAGAAAACGCCCGCTGCGCGTAGGCCACCGATGCCGTGAGCGGCACGCGTGGCACCAGCGCGAATGTGGCCTCGCCGTGCTGCACATGCAGGCGCGGCACGAAGTCGGCCAGCAGCAAGCGGTAGTGGCGCAGGCCGAGCGTCAAGGCCTCTCCGAGCGTGCGGCAACGGATGAGAAGGCGCGTGGCCTGCGCAAAGCTTCCGGTCGGCACCGGCTGGCTGCACAGGCCCCACAGCTCGTCGCGCAAGCGATGGCGAAGCGCGAAGATGAGGGCCGCGAACTGGTCCTGCGTGACCCGCGAGAGCGGTGCGTCGAGCAGCGCCGCGGAAATGCCGGCACGCTGCAGCAGTGCATCCACATCGGCGCCCTGCGCGCGTGCGCCGATCAATATCTGATCGACGTGCTGGATGCCGATGGTGTGGCGCGTGCTGTGTGTCGGTGTCTGCCTGATGGCCATGAGCGTTCGTGATGCGACAGCGCCCCGTTCGGCGCACGCATGGCGGGATTCTAGGAGTTGCACCGGCTGCAAGGGCGCGCGCGCTCAGCCCACCACGCCGCGCCGGCGCAGGTCGGCGCGGGCGGTCTCGTCGTGTCCCAGCGCCGCGAGCACTTCGTCGGTATCCTGGCCGGGCAAGGGCGCGGCCCGATCGATGGAAAACTCGAAACCGGTCATCCTGACGGGGCAGGCCAGCTGCGGCGCACCGCCTTCGGCGGCCGGCGGATGCACCATGCCCCGCGCCACGAAGTTTTCGTGCGCCAGCGCCTCTTCCAGCCGCAGCACGGGCGTGACGCAGCACTGCCGGCCATGGAACACGTCGGCCCAGTACGCGAGCGGCCGCGCTTCGATGAGGGCCGCCACGTCGGCGCGAACCCGCTCGGCGGTGGCACGGTCGGGCGGCATGTGCATCGGCTTCAGGTCGGGCCGGCCGAGCACGTCGCAGAAGCGCTCCCAGAACTTGTGCTCGAGCGCACCGACAGACAGGTGGCGCCCGTCCTGCGTGCGGTACATGGCATAGCAGGGCAGGGCCCCGCTGAGCTTGTCGAGGCCCGCGCGGCGTGTGGCGCCCTGCGTGGCCAGCGTGACCAGCGGCACCAGCGCATGCGCCAGCACGCCGTCGGCCATGGAAATGTCCACATGGCGGCCGGTGCCGGTGCGCGCCGCGTCGAACAGGGCCGCGAGGATGCCCATCACGGCATTCATCGAGCCGCCGAGCAAGTCCGCAATGGGCAGGTTGGAGAGGGCGGGGCCGGCGTCGTCGCGGCCGATCTGGTCGCTGACGCCGCTGAGTGCGCAGTAGTTCAGGTCGTGCCCCGGCTCGTCGCGGTAAGGCCCGGTCTGGCCGAAGCCGGTGATGCTGCAATAGACCAGGCGCGGGTTCACCGCCGAAAGCGCGGCGTAGCCCACGCCCAGGCGGTCCATCACGCCCGGCCGGAAACCTTCGACGAGCACGTCGGCGCTCTCGGCCAGCCGGTGCAGAAGCGCCACGCCGTCGGCTTGCTTCAGGTCGAGCCGCATGGCTTTCTTGTTGCGCTGGACCATGGCGCGCAACGCGGGCGCGGCGTAGTCGCCGAGGCCTGTGTCTTCGATCTTGAGCACGTCGGCACCGAGGTCGGCCAGATGCAAGGTGCAGACCGGCCCGGGCAGCAGGCGGGTCAGGTCGAGTACGCGAATGCCGGCCAGCGGCGGGCGCGATGCGCCGGTTGTCTCCATCGAGTTTTTCCTGGGTGAATTTGGAACGGGCGCGTTGCAGTCTAAAAACAGGTGCCTCGCGTGCCCATGGCACAAAGCCTGAAAGCCGTTGGCAGAAAGAATCATTTGCACACACGGCCGATCGGTTCGGCCACGCCGATGGGGCCCTTCGGCAATCGCGAATGGCGCGAATGGGGCACAGCCGGCATGCTCGACGCAACCCATGCCGAACTCCGGCCATTTCAATGACGCATTCATCGACAACATCAAAACCGACCGGCACCGGCGTGCTGGCGCGCCACCAGGCCGAGCTGGACGCGGGCCGTTTCCTGATCCAGCGCTGCGGCGCCTGCCAGCGCGCGGTGTACTTTCCAAGGGTGCTGTGCCCGCATTGCGGCGCCGAAGAGCCTGCCTTGGTGGCGCCCGCCGGCACTGGTGTGGTGTATGCCGTGACGACGGTGCGCCGCAAGCCCGAGGCCGGCGGTGACTACAACGTGTGCATCGTCGAGCTGGACGAAGGCGTGCGCCTGATGAGCCGGGTCGAAGGCATGCCGCCAGCCGAGGTGCGCATCGGCCTGCGTGTGTGGGCGCGCGTGGTGGTGCCGCCCGGCGGCAGCGGCATGGTGGTTTTCGATGCCGTCACGGGAGACGCCGCATGACCACACTGAAGCAACTGCGCGGCAGCGCCGCCATCGCCGGCGTGGCCACCTACGGCTGCGGCGAGTCTCCGGGCCACACCGACATGGAACTGCTGGCCGAAGCCGCGCGGCGCGCCGTCGCCGACGCCGGGCTGGCCATGAAGGACATCGACGGACTCTGCACCGCCAGCGCAAGCGCAACGATGTGGGCCATGCCTGTCATCGAGTACCTGGGCCTTCGCCCGAGCTACATCGACAGCACGATGCTCGGTGGCTCCAGCTTCATCGCGCACCTGCTGCCGGCCATGCAGGCCCTGGCCAGCGGCCAGTGCAACGCGGTGCTCGTCTGCTACGGAAGCGCGCAGCGCACGGCCACCTTCGGGCGAAGGGAAGTTGTCGCGAGCAGGCGCTATCTCGATCCGCAGCCTTACGAAACGCCTTATGAACCGATGCAGCCGCTCTCGGCCTACGCGCTGGCCGCATCGCGCCACATGCACGAGTTCGGCACCACGCGGCGCGACCTTGCCGAAGTGGCGGTGGCCGCGCGCGCCTGGGCCCGGTTGAACCCCGAGGCGTTCATGCGCGACCCGCTCTCCATAGACGACGTGCTGAATGCACGCATGGTCTGCGACCCGCTGACCGTGCGCGACAGTTGCCTGGTGACCGACGGCGCGGGCGCCTTCGTGCTGGTGCGAGCCGATCGTGCGCGGGACCTGCCGCGCGAGCCGGTGCATGTGCTGGGCACCGGCACGGCCGTGTGGAACCGGCAGATTTCGTCGATGCACGACCTGACGACGACGGCTGCGCGCGACAGCGGGCGCGCCGCATTCGACATGGCAGGCCTCTCGCCGCGCGACATCGATGTCGTTCAGCTTTATGACGCCTTCACCATCAACGTGCTGCTGTTTCTCGAAGACCTGGGCTTTTGCGCGAAGGGCGAGGGCGGTGCCTTCGTGCGCGGCGGTGCCATTGCGCCTGGCGGCCGGCTGCCGGTCAACACCAACGGCGGCGGGTTGTCCTGCGTTCACCCGGGCATGTATGGAATCTTCGCGTTGATCGAAGCCGTTCGGCAGCTCAGGGGCGAGGGCGGCGACCGGCAAGTAGCCGGTGCCCGCACGGCGCTTGCACATGGCAACGGCGGCACGCTGTCCAGCCAATCCACCGCAGTGCTCGGGCTGGCGCAAACGTTGTGATGAATGAAGCGCGTCAGCCGTATTCCGCTGCCAGCTCCGTTCGCCCCACCGGTGTGATTTCTCGCACCACCGCGCACTCGTAGTCTTCGAACGAACTGCAGAGATCGAGGGGCGGTGAGATTTCAGCCTCCACGCAACCGATCGCCTTCAGAACAGCAATGGCCTGAATCGCATCCCGGTCTCGAATATGAAGCGGGAAGCTGGCGTGCTCGAGTTCGAGCAAATACTCAATGGGTCTGGGTGTTGCTGGCACTGTCTGGAAATACTAGCCGAACAACTTTGGCTTGTGCTCAGGGGTGCACCCCAGTACCGTGCGGAACACGCTACAAGAGGTGTCGGAAAATGCGCACCACTTTCGGTTCAAGCGGCTTCGGCGTTGGTGCATTCGTACTAGTTGTTGCGCCGTTGCGGCTATTCCAGCGTGAACCCGATCTTCACCGTCACCTGCCAATGCGCGATCTTGCCGTCCACCACGTGGCCGCGCGTCTCGGTGACGTTGAACCACTGGATGTTGCGTACCGTCTCGTGCGCCTTGGAGATGGCGGTCTGAACCGCGTCCTCGATGCCGATCGGCGATGAGCCGGTCAGTTCGAGCGACTTGTAAACGTGATTCGACATGTCTCTGCTCCTTGTGAGTGGCGGCCACACATCGTAGTCAGTGCGCGCGGCGACAGCCAGATTTTTCTGCCGCCACGCGGATCACCGGGCTCCGGTCAGGCCACCGGCGAAATGAACGAGATCAGCCGCCCCATGCGGGCGATGAAGTTCGACGTGATGATGAACTGCGGTTTTTCGCGCTTCACATACGGTTCGATCTCCGGTGGTGCATCGGCCGGATAGGGAGAGGTGTCGTAGATGTCGCCCACGTGGCGGCTGCGGTAGGCCGTGCCGGTATACGGCGTCGTCGGGCCGTTGCCGCGGTACGGGTTCACGATCTCTGGCACGGGCGCGGTCCAGTAGTTGCCGTCCACCAGCGCGGCCAGGATCGTCTGTACTTCCGATTCGGGCACCACCGGCGTCTTCAGCACCGCGCCTTCGAACAGGTCCGGAAAATCCACCTCTCGAACGGCGGCAAAGTACTTTGGCAGGGCCCGGGCCGTGGTGGCCCGCAGCGGCGACTTGGCGACCATGGCATCGATCTGCGGCTGCGTCATCGCGTTGAGTTCATTCAGGCGCGTTTGCAGCGCGGCGGCATTCACCGAGCGGCCCGACGAATAGTGGCTGATGGTGTTGGTGATGTCCTTGTCGAAAAAGTACGCGCCGTTGTGGATGTTGGAGCCATAACGGTGAACGAAGAGCGGCTCGTTCGTGTCGAGCTCGATGAACGTGGCCACGTTGCGGCCGGCCAGCAGCGGGTTGATGGTTGCAACATCGGCCGGGAGCTGGATCGACGGCGACTTCAGCCAGTCGATCGCCTTCTGCAACTGCGACAGGTACTTCTTGTCGCCGGTGAGCGTGAAGTAGCCGAGCAGCTGCTGGATGTTGGTCTGCGTGGTGTGCGTGGCCAGCGAGCGCGGCTCGTACGAGCGCGCACCGGCCGGGGCGCCTGCAGGGCGGAGGTTCGTTTCGCGCGATAGGTGCTGAAGGCTCCAGCCCGATTGCAGCGGCAGCACCCCCGAGGTCCACTGCATGCGCTGCATGCAATCCATTGCCCGTGTGATGTTGGCCACCAGGTCGGTGCGGCCCAGCGTCATCACGCACATGGTCAGGAACTTGATGTTCTCGCCCATGACGTCGTCGTTGAAGGTCACGTGCAGCGTGTAGTCGCTGTCTTCCATGCCCGCGCGCGCGCCCGCGGGCAGCTGCTGCGGATTGGGCAAAGGCATCGAAGTGATTGCGTTCGGGTTGTGCGGAAAGCGCTGGGGCCAACCGCCGTCGGCTATGCCGAACTGAGGACCGAACTGCGCATCGGTGATGAACCTGATGGCCTTGTCGGCCGCGGCCTGGTAGACCGGATCTTTCTTCTCCAGATACATGCGCAGCATCAGCTGCGATGCGACGGCGGTGGTGGCGTCGTCGAAGGTCGCATTGCCGTAGTAGTGCTGGAACTCTTCCAGGCGCCAGCCGTTCATGCCAACGGTTTCGTACCAGTGCTGCAGCGAGGCCTCGCCGTTGAAGTCGTAGATGTAGTTCCAGCCGCCCGAGCTGTGCTGGGCCGCGGCAACCGCCTTGGCCGTGCGGTCGGCCGCTTGGTAGAAGCGCTCGTCCCCAGTCGCGTGATAGGCGTCCAGGTAGATATGGCCGATGGAGGAGGTGCCCGGCGGCTGCAGCCACAGCATGGTGCGCTTGGCTTCCATTTCTCCGAATGTCTGCGTGAGGTCGGGTGAGTACGACCACACGTAGCCGCCCTTGTAGGAGACCACTTCGTCCATGTAGCTCGCCGCGCGCTTGAGCGCTGCTGCGGCGGTGGCCTGCGGAGTTGGCGCGGGAGGGGGAGCAGGGGGCGGGGGTGGCGGAACAGGAATCGGGAAGCTTGGCCCGTCGTTGCCGCCGCCGCCACAGGCGGCCAGCGCGACGGGAGACAGGACCGAAATTGCAAACTGTCGGCGTTTCATGGCATTTCCCTTTATTGATCGAATGTCCGGGGTTGGTCGGGCTGCGTCATCAGATGTCATACAACATCAGTTGTCATACGACGCGGCGGGCGGATTATTTGGACGGCCTTCAGGTGGAGTCAATCAGAAATTGCAAAGAAAATCGCTTCAAAGTATCGCCAGTAACTACATAGTTGTAGGACAACGTATGAGTTGAGGTGAGGCCTGTCGATTTCCTCGCTGTCGGCCCGAACGCGATCCGCCAGTTGGAGGGCGGAGTTGCATCGGCACTGTCAATCCCTTACGCTGGCCCAGCGTCCACACGCAACACCCGACTCCTGCAGGCGTCGGTCGGCTCTCCGGACGCCAAGGAGTGCATGCCATGCCAAGCCGATCGAACGGCCTCGCGGCCGAAATGGAAGCAGTGCGAACGCTGGCGCTCGTCGGCCCCGCCGCTGCAGGCAAGAGCTCCCTTGCAGAGGCCTTGCTGCACAAGGCGGGTGCCATCGGGGTGTGCGGCAGCATCGAGCGCGGCAACACCGTCAGCGACCACGATCCGCTCGAGCGCCGCATGCTGCATTCGCTCAACGCATCGGTGATGCACCTCACGCATGCCGGCACGCGCATCCACTTCATCGACACGCCCGGCGGGCCCGACTTTCTCGGCCAGAGCCTGCCGGCGCTGGAAGCGGTCGAAACGGCGGCGGTGGTCATCAATGCCGCCAACGGCATCGAGCCGATGGCGGTGCGCATGATGGAGTACGCGGCCTCGCGCCACCTCGCCCGCATGATCATCGTCACCAAGATCGACTCGCAGGGCATCTCGCTGGCGGGCCTGCTGGCCGACATCCAGGCGACCTTCGGCCGCGAATGCCTGCCGCTGAACCTGCCCGACGGGGTTGGCAGGCAGGTGGTGGACTGTTTCTTCAACCGCTTCGGGCAATCGGACTTCGGCCCCGTCGAAGCGGCCCACCGCGCACTGGTGGAGCAGGTGGTCGAAGTCGACGCGGCCTTCGTCGACCGCTACCTGGAGGAGGGCGACGTGGACCCGGCCGAGCTGCATGCGCCGCTCGAGCAGGCGCTGCGCGAAGGCCATCTGATCCCGGTGTGCTTCGTCTCGTCGCGCAGCGGCGCCGGCGTGGCCGAGCTGCTGGACGTGATCGTCAAGCTGCTGCCCGATCCGACCGAGGGCAATCCGCCGGAGTTCCTGCTTGGTGAGGGCGCGGAGGCCAGGCCAATGGAAGTTCGGCCCGATCCTTCGCTGCACGTGCTGGCGCACGTGTTCAAGGTCACGGTCGACCCCTATGTCGGCAAGATGGGCATCTTCCGCGTGCACCAGGGCACGCTCACGCGCGACAGCCAGCTCTACATCGGCGACGGCCGCAAGCCATTCAAGGTGGGGCACCTGTTCATGCTCCAGGGCAAGGATCACGTGGAGGTGTCGCACGCGGTGCCGGGCGACATCGTGGCGGTGGCCAAGGTCGACGAGATTCATTTCGACGACGTGCTGCACGACGCGGCGGAAGACAACCATATCCATCTCGCACCGCTGCCGTTCCCGGTGCCGGTGCACGGCCTGGCCGTGGAACCCAAGCGCCATGGCGACGAGCAGCGCGCCTGGGAGATCCTCGGCAAGCTCGCGGCCGAAGACCCGTGCCTGCGCATCGAGCATGTGGCCGCGACCAACGAGACGGTGCTCTACGGGCTCGGAGAACTGCACCTGCGCATCGTGCTCGAACGCCTGCGCGAGGTGTACCGCTTCGAGGTCCTGACGCGGCCGCCCCGCATTGCCTACCGGGAGACCGTGACCGCACCGGCCGCGGGCCACCACCGCCACAAGAAACAGAGCGGCGGGGCCGGCCAGTTCGGCGAAGTCTTCCTGCGCATAGAGCCGCTGCCGCGCGGTGCGGGCTTTCAATTCGCGGACGAAGTCAGGGGCGGCGCGATTCCGGGCCAGTTCATTCCCGCCGTCGAGAAGGGTGTGCGCGAGGTGCTGGCGAGCGGGGCGATTGCCGGCTACCCCGTGGTCGATGTGCGCGTCGTGGTGCACGACGGCAAGCACCACAGCGTCGACAGCAAGGACATCGCCTTTGCGACGGCCGGCCGCAAGGCCTTCATGGCCGCCATGCGCGAGGCACGGCCGGTGGTGCTCGAACCCATCGTCCAGATCGAGATCGCCGTGCCCGAACATTCTGTCGGCGATGTCACGAACGACTTGTCGTCGCGGCGCGGCCTGGTCACCGGTACGTCGATCGTGGGCGTCGGCACCGTGGCGGTCGGCGGCCAGGTGCCCATGGCCGAATTGGCCAGCTACCAGTCGCGGCTCAATGCGATGACCAGCGGCCAGGGCCGCTACACCATTGCGTTGTCGCACTACGAAGCCGTGCCGCCGGGGGTTCAGCAGACGCTGATGGGGCAGTACAGGGTGCACGAAGAAGACTAGGACGCTGGCCGCGTCGCTTGTCTTCGGCGGTCGAGTGCGTCCGGGGGCGAGTGCCTCCGAGGTGAAGGCCTCCGGCATATGCACAACGGCATGATCTGCTTGTAGCGACTCGCACAACCGCAGCCTGCTTTGTGCAAGGCCCTCATTGCAGCACCCGGGCGAGGGGCGCGCAGCCTAGACTTTTGGACATCCAAACGTCCGACCTCCGCTCCATCATGACGCGCCCCACCGCATTGCCAAGCATCCGTTTCGCCACGCTGAACTCCTCCGTCATCGAGCACCTCAGGCGCGCTGGCCGCCTGGATCGCATATTTGTCGACGGCGAATGGGTCTTGCCCGAAACGCAAGCGCGCAGCGCCGTCATCGACCCATCGACCGAGGAGCCCGTCGCGGAGATCGCGCTTGGCAGTGCAAGCGATGTCGCCGCAGCCGTGGTTGCAGCGCGGCGCGCCTTCGCGACCTGGTCCGTGAGTGCCGCCCAGAGCAGGGCCTTGCTTCTCGATCGCGTCCACGCCCTGATCCTCGAGCGCGCAGAACTGTTCGCCCAGGCCATCTCGCTGGAGATGGGCGCGGCCATCGGCTTCGCGCGCAGCACGCAGGTGCCGTCCGCGGCGGAGCACATCCGTGTGGCCAGCGACAACGCGCGCAGCTATGAGTTCGTCACCCATCGGGGCGACATGGCCATCGTGCGCGAGGCCATCGGCGTGTGCGGCCTGATCACGCCGTGGAACTGGCCGCTCTACCAGATCACCGCCAAGGTCGGAGCCGCCCTGGCAGCGGGATGCACCGTCGTCTTGAAGCCCAGCGAGTTGTCGCCCCTGAGTGCCTTGCTCTTTGCCGAAGTGATGCACGACGCCGGCATTCCGCCGGGTGTGTTCAATCTGGTGAATGGCAGCGGACCAGAGGTCGGCGCTGCCTTGGCCGAGCATCCGGACGTGGACATGATCTCGTTCACCGGCTCGACGCGGGCCGGCGTGCTGGTGGCCCAGGCGGCGGCTCCGACGGTGAAGCGCGTGGCGCAGGAACTCGGCGGGAAATCGCCCAACCTCATCTTGCCGGATGCGGACCTCTCTCTTGCCGTACCCAAAGGCGTGGCGGCCGCCTTCCGCAACGTCGGCCAATCGTGCAGCGCGCCGACTCGCATGATCGTGCCCCGCGCGCGCCTGCAGGAGGTTGAACGGATCGCGTTCGAAGCGGCATCCGGCTTCGTCGTGGGCGATCCGCGTTCGCAGCAGACCACGCACGGCCCGGTGGCCAATCGTGCGCAGTTCAATCGGGTGCAGGAAATGATCGGCATCGGCATTGCCGAGGGCGCGCGGCTCCTTTGTGGCGGCGCCGGGCGGCCGGAGGGCCTGAACCGCGGTTTCTACTGCCGCCCGACCATCTTCAGCGCGGTGCATTCTCAGATGCATATCGCGCAGGAGGAGATCTTCGGGCCGGTGCTCGCGATCATTCCCTACGACAGCGGGGACGAAGCGGTGGAAATCGCCAACGACACCGTCTACGGCCTGGGCGCCCATGTGCAAGGCAAGGACCTTGGTGCGGCGCGCGCCGTAGCGGCGCGCATTCGCTCCGGGCAGGTGCACATCAACTATCCGGCCTGGAACCCCAATGCGCCCTTCGGTGGCTACAAGCGCTCGGGGAATGGCCGCGAATACGGCATCGAAGGCTTCGAGGAGTACCTGGAAACCAAGGCCATCCTCGGCTTCCAGGATGCCTCGGCACCCAGCAGCAACTGACAGACTTTTCAGTGAAGACATCGCGCATCGCGCAGGAGCAATGATGACCGTGGCCCTAGTACTGCATCGCGCCGACGGCGCGCCCGTTTCAACCGCTTTCCGCAGGGCGCCGTTCGGCAAGGACGACCCCTTTGCGCGGCATCGCGAAATCGCCTGGGAAGGACCGGGCGAGATGAGCGCCGGCCGCACCAGCTTCATCGGCGAACTCGACGTCGCAAGCTATCCCCACATCGAGACCATCGTCGTGGTCGAGGGCGAGCTGACCCTGACGGCGGCCGGGGAGGCCCCGCTGGTGGTCGGTCCCCAGGCGGGTGCCGTCATCGGATGCGGCACCTCGCTTCGCATCCAGGCCGGATCCCGCGTGCGCTTCGTGTTTTGCGCGGCCGCCTGCGACAAGCCGACGAAGCGCGGCGTCTTCCCCCTGCATGCCGACGCCAACTTCACGCCCACCGGCACGCTGCCCGCCGAAGTGCTGCTGGGCCCCGTGCCGGAGTGCCGCAGCGACAAGGTCTTCACCGATGACGCCGCGCAGTACCTTGCGGGCGCCTGGGACTCGACCCCCTACCACCGGATCGTTCGCGCGCATCGCATGAACGAGTTCATGCATCTTGTGGCGGGCAGCGTGCGCTTCCCAGACCCTGACGGCGGTGTGCTGTCCGTGGGCACGGGCGATTCGCTTTTTGTGCCCCAGGGCACGCCGATCGGGTGGGAAAGCAGCGATCGCGTAGCGAAGTTCTACGTGTGCCAAACCGTCCCGGCTTGAACGGGCGAGCGAGATTCATCATGTCGCCTCCGCTGCAACACATCAACACGTCCCCCAAACCACCGGCTTCGGCGGATGTCGTCGTGATCGGTGGCGGCATCATCGGCGTCTTCACCGCCTACTACCTGGCCAAGCGCGGCGTGTCGGTCGCACTGATCGAGAAGGGGAGGATCGGCGCGGAGCAGTCCAGCCGCAACTGGGGCTGGTGCCGGCAGCAGAATCGCGACGCTCGCGAATTGCCATTGGCGACCAAGAGCCTCGACCTGTGGGAGCAATTTGCCGCCGAGAGTGGTGAAGACACGGGCTTTCATCGCTGCGGGCTGCTTTATCTCAGCAATGACGAGGCCGAAATTTCGCGCTGGGCCAGCTGGCGCGATTTTGCGAAGACCGCGGGCGTGACAACCCACATGCTGAGCGGCCGCGAGGCCGCCGAGCGCGGGCAGGCGACCGGCCGCGCCTGGAAAGGCGGTGTTTTCTCGCCCAGCGACGGCACCGCCGATCCCGCCAAGGCCGCGCCGGCCGTGGCCGCTGCGTTCATCAAGCTTGGGGGCAGCGTCCATCAGAATTGCGCCGCCCGCGGCATCGAGACCGAAGGCGGGCGGGTCAGCGGCGTGATCACGGAAGCCGGGGTCATCAAGACCCGGACGGTCGTGATGGCGGGCGGCGCCTGGGCGTCCTCGTTCTGCCGTCAGCTGGGCATCCGCTTTCCGCAGGCCTCGATCCGCCAATCCATCCTCAGTGTGTCCCCTGTGGCGCATCGCTTGCCGGATGCGCTGGTGAGCGCGGGCGTGTCCGCCACGCGCCGCAACGACGGACGCTACGCACTGGCCATCAGCGGCCGCGCGCGCGTGGATCCGACAGGTCAGTTTCTGCGCTTCGCTCCGCAGTTCGTGCCCATGTTCGCCAAGCGCTGGCGCAACCTTCGTCCGGGCGGCCTGGAAGCCATTCGGAGTGGCCATGAAACGCTGGCGCGGTGGCGGCTCGATGCGCCAACGCCCATGGAACGCGTGCGCATCCTCGATCCGAAGCCCGATCCCGTGAGCATCAAGGACACCCACCGCCGCGCGGTCGAGCTGCTGCCCCAACTTCGAGACGCAAAGATCACGCACGCCTGGGCCGGCTATATCGACAGCACGCCGGACGGTGTTCCCGGCATCGGCGAAGTGCCTGGCATGCCGGGCTTCATCCTGGCCGCGGGCTTTTCCGGCCACGGCTTTGGCATCGGTCCCGGCGCCGGCCACCTGATCGCGGACCTTGCCAGCGGCGCCAAACCGATCGTCGATCCCGTGCCCTATCGGCCGGAGCGCTTCAGCAACTCGGCATGGGGCAAGGTCGCTGACTTCTAGGTTGCGCCTGCGACGCGCTGAGCCCCGCCGCCGCCCAATCGCGCGGCCCTTCGCCTCCAAGGCGGCGGCGCAAGAGATTGGCGCAGCATCGTCAGAAAGGCCGTGGCCCGCGCACTTCGGCCGAAGCGGGTGCCCAGCATGGCGACGACATCGGCCGGAGGAACCTCCCAGCTCGCAAGCACCCGCTTGAGCCGACCGGCTGCCAGGTCGGCAGCGACGTTCCACTCCGACCGGATCGCGACACCCCGGCCTGCCACCGCCCACTCGCGCACCACCGCGCCGTCGTTGCTGCACATGGTGGGACGGATGCGGACGGTCTCCGGCTCGCGCGACGCGTGCACGAAGCGCCACAGGGTGACGTCCTCGTCGTTCTCTCTCACCACCAGGCATCGATGCCGCAGCAAGTCCGAAGGCGACTGGATCGGCGAAGCACCGGCGAGATAGTCCGGGCTGGCGCAGAGGATGCGTCGGTTCGGTGCCAGCGTCGTGACGATCTGGTTCTGGGCAGCAGGCGGTCCGATGTGGACGATGACGTCGCTGCTCTCCACCAGGTGCGCGCCGGGATGGTCGGCAAGGTCCAGGGTGACCGTCACGCCAGGATGCGCTTTTGCAAACGCATCGACCACGGGCGAGACATGCAGCCGCCCGAAGCCATGCGGGGCGGCTATGCGCAGATGCCCGCTGACGGCCTTCTTGCGATTGGCCAATGCCTCGGACAGCGCCTCCATCGCATCGGCCACGATGGTTCCGTGCGATGCGACCAGATCGCCTTCATCGGTGAGGACCATCCTGCGGCCGGAACGGTCGATCAGCCGGATGCCGATTCGTGCTTCCAGCGCCTGCAGGCGCTGGGTGACCGCCGGCGGCGTGACATCCATCTTCCGGGCAGCTTCAGCGAGCGACGCGGACCTGGCCAACACGTTGAAGAAGCGCAGGTCTTCAGAGCTGATCATTTAGTTCGGCCTTAACTCTCTATGCAGGTTCGATAAATTGTAGGTTCAATCGATCGGGCGCAACATCCGGCCATCTCACTTGCTCGATGCAGGTCCGCATCCAGCAAGC
Organism: Variovorax paradoxus; assembly: GCF_040544635.1. Classification (GTDB taxonomy): domain Bacteria; phylum Pseudomonadota; class Gammaproteobacteria; order Burkholderiales; family Burkholderiaceae_C; genus Variovorax; species Variovorax paradoxus_R. The sequence continues at coordinate 378,007 of NZ_JBEPKJ010000004.1, read as the reverse complement.
CGCATCGGACAAACACAACTCGGAGCACGACATTGAGCCAGGCCATGACCATGAAGCAGGCGCAAGCCGAACAGATCGCAACGACGCTGGGGGAACTGGCGACGCCTTGCCTCGTCCTCGACGCCGAGCGGATGGAGCGGAACATCGCACGCCTGAAAGCCCGGCTGGACGGCCTGGGCGTCACGCTGCGTCCCCACCTCAAGACGTCCAAGTCGGTGGAGGTCGCGCGGCGCGTCATGACGTCGCCGTCGGGTCCGGCAACCGTTTCGACGCTGCTTGAAGCCGAGCAGTTCGCAGCGGCCGGCGTGCGGGACATCGTCTACGCCGTCGGCATTGCGCCATCGAAACTGCCGCAGGTGCTCGCGCTGCGCACCGGGGGCGCCGATGTGACCGTGGTGCTGGACACCGTGGAGCAGGCGCAAGCTGTTGCCCATGCCTCGCGCCAGGCCGGCACGCGCATTCCGGCGTTGATCGAGATCGACTGCGACGGCCACCGCTCCGGCGTGCTGCCGGCCGACCGGCAACTGCTGCTGGACATCGGCCACGCCCTCGAAGACGGCGCTCAACTGCGGGGCGTGATCACGCACGCCGGGGACAGTTATTTGGCCCGTGGGGCCGAGGCCTTGCGTCAATGTGCCGAGGTCGAGCGCCGCAGCGTGGTCGATGCCGCCGCCATCCTGCGCCAAGCGGGGCTGCCCTGTCCGGTGGTCAGCGTCGGCTCCACGCCGACAGCGCACAACGCCGCCGACCTTAGCGGCGTCACCGAAGTCCGGGCCGGTGTGTTCGTGTTCTTCGATCTCGTGATGGCCGGGCTCGGTGTCTGCCAGGTCGACGACATCGCGCTGTCGGTGCTGGCGACGGTGATCGGCCACCAGCGCAGCAAGGGATGGATCCTGGTCGACGCTGGCTGGATGGCGATGTCGCAGGACCGCGGCACCCGCAGGCAGGCGGTCGACCAAGGCTATGGGGTGGTGTGCGACGCCGCCGGCGTGCCTTATCCCGACCTGATCGTTGCCGACGCCAACCAGGAGCACGGAATCATCACGGTGCGTCCCGGCTCGGGGGGCAAGCTGCCCGATCTCGCGATCGGCGATCGTGTGCGGATCCTGCCGAACCACGCCTGCGCCACAGGCGCCCAGCATCGGGCTTATCAGGTCGTTCGCGGCGCGTCCGACCGGGTCGAAGCCGAGTGGCCGCGTTTCGGGGGCTGGCGATGAGCGGCGGGCAGCTCGTGACCGCCATCCTGACGGACCGCGCACCGAAGCCGGCAGGCCACTACACGCAGGCCGTGGTTTCGGGCGCCCACGTCTTCGTCTCCGGCCAGTTGCCGATCCGCGCGGATGGGCGTCCGCTGGACGACGACGGTTTCGAGGCACAGGCGAGGCAGGCGATCCAGAACATGCTGGAGATCGTGCGCGCCGCAGGCAGCTCGCCGCAACAGATCGTCAAGGTGACGGCGTACATCGTCGGCATTGCCAACTGGGCCCGCTTCAATGCGGTCTATGCGTCCATGCTGCCGGATGCGTGCCCCGCGCGCACCGTGGTTCCGGTGCCGGAACTGCACCACGGGTACCTGGTCGAGATCGACGCCATCGCGGTGCGCGAACCATGACCGCCATGGCGACCCGACCCGACCACCACGACCACGACGACGACGTGGAGCTGCTTCCGTTTGCCACGGAACACCTGGAAGGCGCCCTCCAGCTTTCGCAGGAGATGTCCTGGCCTTATCGGCTCGAGGACTGGGCCTTCGCGCTCGAGCTCGGCCAGGGCCTCGTGCTGTGCAACAGCGCCGGTACGGTGATCGCGACCGCGGCCTGGTGGGCCTACGGCGAAGCCCATGCTTCAGTCGGGATGATCATCGTCGCCAAGGCTGCCCAAGGCCGTGGCCACGGTGCCCGGTTGATGGATGCGCTGCTGGCAGCGGCGCACCCGCGCACCATCATGCTGAACTCGACGGCCGAAGGCCTGGCGCTTTATGAAAGGCGCGGCTTTGTCGGCATCGGCGTTATCCAGCAACATCAAGGCGTTCCCCACGAGCGCCACCAGGCGCCACCGGCCAGCCTGGTCAGGGCGATGGCCCCATCGGATGCCGAGGCAGTCGCGCGTCTGGACCAACAGGCCACGGGCTGGGCCAGGCCGCAGATGCTGGATCGGCTCATCCAGGCCGGTGACGGCCACGTGCTCGTGCGTGACGGCGAGCCGCGCGGCTATGCCATTTCACGCCTCTTCGGCCGCGGACACGTCATCGGTCCGGTGGTCGCCGAAAGTGCGGCCGATGCGCGCGCCTTGATCGAAGCCGCGCTCGCACGACTAGGGCAGGTTTTCGTCCGCGTCGACACCGCGACCACCTCGCAGCTCGGAGACTGGCTCGAAAGCATCGGCCTGCGCCAGGTCGATGAAGCCACCACCATGGTCAAGGGGCCGCACATCCCGCCGGCGGGGCCCGCACGCATGTTCGCGCCGGCCAACCAGTCGTTCAACTAGGAGACATCACGATGCTGAGCTCGAAGACGCCGAAGGTGCCGAAAACGCGGGAAACGCGGGAAACGCGGGAAAGGCCGCTATGAAGCTGACCTCGTATTGGCTGGACACCTCGGAACCCTTTCGCAGTGCCGCTGCAGGACCGGTGCACGGCAGCTGCGACGTGGCGGTGATCGGCGGCGGCCTGACCGGCTGTTCGGCTGCGCTGGCGCTTGCCAAGAAGGGCGCACGCGTCGTGCTCCTGGAAGCCGAGACCATCGGGCACGCAGCCTCCGGCCGCAACGGCGGCATGTGCAACAACGGCTTTGCGCAGGACTACGGGATGATGTCGGCCAAACTCGGCAAGGAAGTCGCCGACCGGCTCTATCGGGCCTTCGACGCCGGAGTCGATACGGTCGAGCGCCTGGTGGCGGAAGAGAAGATCGACTGCAGCTTCGCGCGCGTTGGCAAGATCAAGCTCGCGGCCAAGCCCGAGCACTACGACAAGCTGGCGCGCAGCCAGGAACTGCTGGCCGCCAACGTCGACCCCGACACCGAGATGGTGAGCCGTGCAGACCTGGCCAGCGAGGTCGGGTCGGACCGCTTCCATGGCGGGCTGATCTACCGCAAAGGCGCCGGCATGCATGTCGGGCGCTTCGTGCGCGGCTTGGCGGAAGCGGCGGCGCGGCGCGGCGTGGAGATTCACGAGCATGCGCCGATGACAGGCCTGCGACCGGCCCCCGGGGGAGGGCACCAGATCGAAACGCCGAAGGGCCGGCTCAACGCCAGGCAGGTTCTGCTGGCGAGCGGAACCTCTCAGACGGGGCCGTTGGGTTGGATTCGACGCCGCATCGTGCCGGTGGGCGCGTTCCTGATCGTCACCGAGCCACTGCCGACTGAAACGCTTGACCGGCTGTTGCCGCGGCGCCGGATGGCGGTCGATACGAAGAACCTGGTCAACTACTTCCGAACGACGCCCGACAACCGGCTGCTCTTCGGTGGACGCGCGCGCTTCGCCGTCTCCAATCCGAACTCCGACGAGAAGAGCGGGGCGATCCTCAAGGCCGCGCTGCACGAGGTCTTCCCCGAGCTTCGCGCCGCACGCATCGACTATTGCTGGGGCGGCATGGTCGACATGACGCGTGACCGCCTGCCACGCGCCGGCGAGCGCGACGGCATCTACTACTCGATGGGCTACAGCGGCCACGGCACCCAGATGTCGACCCTGATGGGGACGATCATGGCCGAGGTCATGGACGGGCGCGCCGAACTCAATCCCTGGAAAGACTTCAACTGGCCCGCGATTCCGGGCCATGTCGGTCCACCGTGGTTCCTGCCGCTGGTAGGAGCCTATTACCGGCTCAAGGACAAGTTCGCCTGAAGGCCAATGCGGGCCTCGACTTCAGCCAGCTCGGCCCGCGTGCCCGGCTGCACGAGGGGACCGCGAATATGGGTGTTCGTCATCATTCGGCCTTGATGTTCTCGGCGCGCACCAGCTTCGCCCACTTGTCGGAATCCTGTTGCTGGATTGCCGCCAGTTTCTGGGGCGTCGGCCCAACGGGCTCGGTACCTGTCTTCAGCAACCTCTCCCGCACAGCCGGGTCGAGCGCGTGCATGTGGCGACGTACTGACCGGCACTCGACATTGCCTGCTACACGCCAGACTGTTTCGATCGGCATTGGCCTACCATCGGCCGATGCTGCAACCCTCATTCCCGGCCGAGCATTCCCTAGGAGGCGCCCGTTGAGGCGACTGGGCGCTTCTGTCGCGAAAGTGCTCTGGCGTGTGCTGGCGCTGATGCTGGTCGCTCTCGGCCTGCTCGGCGTCTTTCTCCCCGTTCTGCCGACGGTACCTTTTCTGCTCGCCGCCGCCTGGGCGGGCGGACACGGCTGGCCCGCCTTGGAGCAGTGGCTCGTCGGGCACCCGCGCTACGGCAAGTACATCCGGCAATGGCGGGAGGGAGGCTGCGTACCGCGCCGCGCAAAGTGGGCGGCCAGCTGGATGATGATCTTCAGTTCAGCCGTGCTGCTCGCCACCAACGCCCACATCGCCGTGAAGATCGGCGCGCCGCTGCTCATGGCCGTGGTCGCGATCTGGCTGTGGAGGCGGCCCGAGCCGTGATGGTGCCCTCAGTTCCGTTCTGATAGCTGCTCCAGGATGGCCGGATTCTCCAGCGTGGATGTGTCCTGGGTGATGGCCTCGCCCTTGGCCACGGACCGCAGCAGCCGGCGCATGATCTTGCCGCTGCGCGTCTTCGGCAGGTTGTCGCCAAAGCGGATGTCCTTGGGCTTGGCGATGGGGCCGATCTCCTTGGCGACCCAGTTGCGCAGTTCGTTCGCGATCTTCTTCGCTTCTTCCCCGGTGGGGCGCGTGCGCTTCAGCACGACGAAGGCGCAGATCGCTTCGCCCGTGGTGTCGTCGGGGCGACCGACCACCGCGGCTTCGGCCACCAGGGCGGTGCAAGACACCAGCGCCGATTCGATTTCCATCGTTCCCATGCGGTGGCCCGAGACGTTGAGCACATCGTCGATGCGGCCGGTGATCGTGAAATAGCCGGTCTTCGCATCGCGGATGGCGCCGTCGCCCGCGAGGTAGTAGCCCTTGAGTTCGGGCGGGTAGTAGCTCGCCTTGAAGCGTTCCGGGTCGCCCCAGATCGTGCGGATCATGCTCGGCCAGGGCTTCTTCACCACGAGAATGCCGCCCTGGCCGTTGGGCACATCGGCACCGGTCTCGTCGACGATGGCCGCCGCAATGCCCGGGAAAGGCAGGGTGCACGAGCCCGGCACCAACGGCGTGGCGCCCGGCAGCGGCGTGATCATGTGGCCGCCCGTTTCCGTTTGCCAGAAGGTGTCGACGATGGGGCAACGGCCGCCACCGACATGCTGGTGAAACCACTCCCACGCGGCCGGGTTGATCGGCTCGCCGACGGAACCCAGGATGCGCAGGCTCGACAGGTCGTAGCGCTTCGGGTGCACGGCTTCGTTGGCCTCGGCCGCCTTGATGAGCGAGCGGATGGCCGTCGGCGCGGTGTAGAACACGCTCACTTTGTGGTCCTGGATCATCTTCCAGAAGCGGCCGGCGTCCGGATACGTGGGCACGCCCTCGAACACGACTTCGGTGGCGCCCAGCGCCAGCGGGCCGTAGGCGATGTAGCTGTGGCCCGTGACCCAGCCGATATCGGCAGTGCACCAGAACACGTCGTCCGGCTTCAGGTCGAAGGTCCACTTCGTCGTCAGCACCGCGTGCAGCAGGTAGCCGCCGCTGGAATGTTGCACGCCCTTCGGCTTGCCGGTCGACCCGGAGGTGTAGAGCACGAACAGGGGATGCTCGGCACCCACCCATTCGGGTTCGCAGGTCTCCGGCTGCGCTTGCGTTTCTTCGTGCAGCCAGCGGTCGCGCGACGGAGCCCATCCGATCGGGCCGCCGGTGCGCCGGTAGACGATGACGTTCTTCACGCTCTCGCAGCCGCCCAGTGCAATGGCTTCGTCGACGATGGCCTTGAGTGGCAGCTGCTTTCCGCCGCGCAGCTGTTCGTCGGCGGTGACGACCATGACGGCCCCGGCATCCTGGATGCGGTCGCGCAGGCTCTGCGCCGAGAAGCCGCCGAACACCACCGAATGCGTGGCCCCGATGCGCGCGCAAGCTTGCATGGCGACCACGCCCTCGATGCTCATCGACATGTAGATGACCACGCGGTCGCCTTTCTTCACGCCGCGCGCCTTCAGCGCATTGGCCATGCGGCAGGTGCGCGAGAGCAGCTCGCGATAGCTCACCCGGGTGACCTGGCCGTCGTCGGCTTCGAAGATGATCGCGGTCTTGTCTCCCAGGCCGCGCTCCACCTGGCGGTCGAGGCAGTTGTAGGACACGTTGAGCGTGCCGTCTTCGAACCACGTGAAGAAGGGGGCCTGGCTGTCGTCGAGCCCCTTGGTAAACGGGGTTTTCCAGTTCAGGAACTCGCGCGCAAGTCGGGACCAATAGCCGCTGTAGTCGGCTTCCGCCTCGGCCACCAGCTTGTCGTACGCGGCCATGCCGTACACGTGGGCATCCTTCATCTCCGGGGCGGGAATGAAAGGGGTTGTCGGTTCTTGGGTGCTCACGATGGATCTCCTGTTGTTCGATTCAAGACGCCGAGCGGACTGATTCATCGGTCCGAATGGCTGTTCAACCAGGCTGCAATGGCTGCGGCACTGCGGAAGTCGTCGCAGGCGCGTGCCGGAACGGTGGGATAGCGCTGGTTCCACATGCGCGCCAGTGCCTGGCCCGGCCCGACCTCCAGCACGCAGCGCACCTGCCGCGCCATGATGTTTTCCATGCATTCGTCCCAGCGGACCGTCTGCGCGATCTGGGCGGTCAATGCCGTGCGGGCAGAGTTCGCATCGCGCATGCGGTCCCCCGTGTTGCTGAACAGCACGACGCGGGGTGCGCTAAACGGCACCTTCGCGAGGGTCTGAAAAAAACTCTCTGCCGCCTCGCGCATCCAGGGCGTGTGGGATGCGACGTTGACCCGCAGGCGCGTGCACTGCGCACCGGCTGCCAGGGCCATGCGCTCGGCCTCATCCAACGCGGCCACCGGGCCGCCGAGGACCATGCTGGCATTGCCGTTGCGAATCGCGAGTTCGAGTCCCGCTTCGGTGCGCAACTGCTCGAGCCTTTGCTCCGGCAAGCCGCTGACAGCCAGCAGGCCACCGGGCGCATGGGCCGCGCAACGATCCATCGCCTCGGCCCGCTGCGGCGCAAGCGCTACCGCCGCGCCGGGATCGATCACGCCGGCCGCGCTGAACGCGGCGAGCTCGCCCACGCTGTAGCCGGCAACCGCGGCCGGCGGCGGAACCATGGGCGCGAGTTGCCCCCAGGCTGCCAACGCAAGGCTCGTCAGGAGCATCTGCGCATTGCTGTTCCGCTCGGCCCATTCCGGATCGGCGAGCGCACGGCGCCAATCGCCGACGCCGAGCCGCACGCACATGCCGCGCACGATGGCGTCGTCCGCTAGCCAGGGGAGCATGGCAGGGTGCTGGGTGCCCTGGCCGGAAAAAAGCAGCGCGTAGCTCATGGGGCAGGGCACACGCGCTGGAGCCAGCAGGCGGCGGCGAGCGTGTCTGCCGCGCCGCCGGGCGACAGGCGCTGCCGCACGAAATCGTCTGCAATGGCTTGCGCCTCCTGCAGCCCTTGAGGCCGCGCGATGCCTCCCCGGGCCAGGAAGCCTTGCGCCGCGCGTTGGGCGCCGCGCAGGCCCGCAAGGCCGCCGCGGTGCGCCAGGTTGCTGTCGTCCAGCACCGCGATGATGTGGAACAGGGCGTCGAGCCGGGCCTGGCGAGCCGTGAGGCCGCGGGCCAATGAGCCTTGCAATGCGGGCAGGGCTGTTTCGAACAGCACCGGAAAGCCCAGCGCCGCCTCTTCGGATGCGCCGCGCAGGCCGTGGCGCCGTGCGGCGATGCCGCCGGGCAGTACGGATGGCCTCTGGCTGCGCCTGGCCAGCGCCTCGCCCCAGTGCCGGCGCAGCGCGTCACGCAACGCTGCCGGGTGCAACGCACCGCCTTGCTCTTGCAGGGCGGCACCCGCCGCGGCGCACAACAGGCCGAGCATGAAGATGGCCCCGCGGTGCGTGTTGACGCCGCCGGTGGCGGCCAGCATGCGCGCCTCGGCCGCAATGCCAAGCCGTTCGAGCACCGGAAAATCCGCGCCTGCAGCGCCGGCTTCGGCAATCTGGACGAAGTAGCGGCGCAGCGAGAACAGGCTGCGCATGAAGGTGTGCGCGTCCATGTCGTCGTGGCTGCCTCGGTCGATCAGGGTGACCAGGCCGGGCTTGGGCGACAGGGCGAGTTCGTCGTAGAGCGCGAGCGTGGCGGCGCGCCCGATCATCTGCGGTGTGAGCGGCGCTTGCGGCTGCAGCGAGCGCGCGGAGTTTTTCATGCGGCCAGCTCCGTCATGTCGGCTTGCCCGCACCAGGCGGTATCGCGTTGCATGCACACGCCGTCGAGCCGTTTGACCAACACGGCGCGCGCGCGGCCGGCGCGCCACTCGCGCCATTCACGCCACGCCACCGCCGAGCCGTCATTGAACAGGAGCTCGCCGTCCAGCCGCGGCCATGGCGCCTCGAACGACGCAAGCGCCCGAACCACGGCGTCCGCATGTGCCGCGCCCTCGACGGAGACCGACAGGTCGAGATCGGAGGTCGGGTGCACGTGATCGAGGCCGCTGATCGCCTGCCAGCCGTAGCTGCCGAACACGCGCGCTGTGGCGTGGCATTCATCGAGTCGTCCGAGCAATTCGCGGATTGCACCTTGCGCTGGCGGTGGCAGCAGATCGCGCATGTCGGCAAGCCGCGGGAACTCGTCGAGGCCAAGCACCGCGGCGTGCGGCACCTGCAGTGCAAGCCGGCGCTTGCCCCACCCCGCGGGCGCCGGCAAACCGAGCGCGATCCGTTCGCTGGCAGCGGAATCGGCTGGCTGCCGCGTCACGACCAGCGGCAGTTGATGCGACGCCCAATGCGCAAGGCATTCGCGTGCCTGCTCGTCCCACGGCCGGCCCAGCACGGCGGCCCAGCCGCTCGTGGAGAGCCGGGCGAGTTGATGGCGATGCAGAGGAACCATGGCGGTTTGCGTATTCAGGCGGCGGTCAAGCGGCGTCCAGCACGCGCTGCACGACAGCGGCGGCCAGGCGGCGTCCGCCTCGTTCGGCGCCGTCCCGCGCGCGCCGGTCTTCTGTGGGCGCGGGGGCCAGCGCATCGCGCAGGCAGGCCTGCAAGTCGCCCCGCCAAAGCGCCCTCACGCCGCCCATCGCCACATAGTTCTGCACGCCGGGTGCGAACACCGGGTTGGACTGCGACAGGGCAGTGAGCTTTTCTTCCGGCAGCTTGGTCACGCGGGCCATGGCGGGAATGCGCATCACGCGAATCTCGGCGTCCGGCAGCGCGTAGCAGGCGTCGGCAATCAACCCCGAGGTAATGAAGCCGCCGGACAGCGCCTGGTCGTACACCAGGCCGATCACGCGGTGGCCGCGCCGCCGTGCCAGGTCGATGCTTGCGCCCAGGTGCGCCATCGCGCGGTTGATGCCGAGCAGTTCGTCGCGCCGGCGCAGTTGCTGGCCTTGGGTGTCGATCAGCAGCAGGATCGGCCGGCCCGGGTGCTGTGTGATGGTGTCCAGCACCACGCGGGCCTGGGCCAGCGCGAGCCGGACCCCGATCGGTGCGTGGTTCGTGGTGCCGATCACCGCAACAGGCTCGCCGTCGAAGATGACTTCGCCCTGCAGAAAATCACCGTCTTCGCGCATGCCGTGGTACGGGCCGAAGAGCTGGGTGACGAGTGAATTCCATTGCATGGATTGCCTCTGTCTGTATCTGTCAAACGGTGCGCAGCGCGCGGACGGCATCCACCGAGAGCTCGGGTACCCGCTGCGCATCGGGAATGCCGAGCGCGGTCCAGAGCAGCGTCGCTTCGTCGCTGTCAGTGGTGCCGGTGGTGTCAGTGGAGGGCAGGGCGTGCAGGCGCTCCGTGAGCAGAACATGCTCCTGCTCCAGCGCCGCAAGAGTCAACGGCTTTGATTCATTGAGGGCCGAAATGGCCGCCGCGCGAAAAGCGGCAACGTCGTCGTCGACCAGCGCATCGCAGTCGCCAGTGAGCCAGCGGTGCTTGCCGCCCGTGGTGCGCCAGACCAGTGCCCGGTCGCGCGAATCGAATTCATCCACGCCGTGGGAAGCCTCGATCACCTCGGGGCCCGACATCGCCAGCCGGCCGACGTCGCTCATCACGATGTGGTCGGCACAGCGCGCGACGATGCCCATGCCGCCGAAGCAGCCGTTGGCGCCGCCGATCAACACCAGCACCGGAATGCCGGCGGCGCGCACGTCGAGCAATGCGCGCATCACTTCCGACACCGCAATGAGTCCGGCGTTGGCCTCGTGCAATCGCACGCCGCCCGATTCGGCCAGCAGCAGCACGGCCGCCGGCCGGTCGCGCAACGCACGCTGTAGCAGGCCGACCAGCTTGGCGCCATGCACCTCGCCGACACCGCCGCCCATGAACGCGCCTTCCTGCGCAGCCACGAACACGCTGCGGCCATCGAGCATCGCGCGGCCGACCGCCACGCCGTCGTCGAAGGCCGAGGGCACGCCCAACTGCGCCAGGTGCGGGCTCATGACCCGCTCGCTCGGAGGCAGCCATTCATGAAAACTGCCGGCATCGAGCAGCAGCGCCAGCCGCTCGCGCGCCGAGCATTCGGCATAGCTGATCATGCCCCGCCTCCGGCAATCTCGGCCACAGCCTGGTCCAGCCGTAGGCTCACCACTGCGGGTGTGGCGCCCATGTCGTTGATAGAGACGCGCACGCCGGCCAGCGGATGCCGGGCGTGAAAGTCGTTCATCACGGCCTGCCAGATCGGGCCGAAGCCGCGCGCTGATGTCTCGACGCGCACCGCGCAGCCGTTGCCGGCGGCCGGCTCGAGCATGACTTCGAGGTTGCCGGACCCAACCACACCGACGAGCACCGGCGCAAAGGCACCGGCCGGCCGGCCGCCGGAAAAAGAAAAGTCCAGGGTTTCGAGCCCTGCGGGAATGTCGCTCATCGTTGAATCTCCTGCTACCAGTTTCTGAAGCGCTTGGGCGGTTGGTACAAGCCGCCGGAGGCGCGCACGAGGTCGCGCATGTTGCGTGCGGCCAGCAGGTTGCGCGTGGCCTGGCGGGGGTCGATGCCCAGGTCCTGCGGCCGGCGGATCACGCCGCGGTCGCGCAGGTTCTCGACCGCGCGCTTGTCGCGCGCGAGGCCCACCGCGGTATAGCCAGCCACGCCGCGGATGGCTTGCTCGCGCTCCGCATCGCTGCGGCACATCAGCAGGTTGGCAATGCCTTCTTCGGTGAGGACGTGCGAGACGTCGTCGCCGTAGATCATGATCGGCGGCAGTTCCATGCCGGCCTGCTCCTGCAGGGTCCAGGCATCGAGCCGGTCGACGAAGGCCGGCTGCATGTGCTCACGGAAGGTCTCGACCATTTGCACCACCAGCTTTTGCCCGCGCGGCGTGCCGGCCGCGCCGGTGCGCCCGGCACGCGCTTCGCGCCCGGCCTTGAGCCAGGCCGGGCTCGAATGCCGGCGGCCGCGCGCGTCGGCGCCCATGTTGGGCGCGCCGCCGAAGCCGGCGATGCGGCCCAGCGTGGCGGTGGAGCTGTTGCCATCGAGGTCAATCTGCAAGGTCGAGCCGATGAACATGTCGCAGGCGTAGTGGCCCGCCGCCTGGCAGAACGCCCGGTTGCTGCGCAGGCTGCCGTCGGGACCGGTAAAGAACACGTCGGAACGCGCGCGAATGTAGTCTTCCATGCCCAGCTCGGAGCCGAAGGAGTGCACCGACTCCACCCAGCCCGCCTCGATCGCGGGAATCAACGCCGGATGCGGGTTCAGCGCCCAGTGCTTGCCGATCTTGCCCTTCAGGCCGAGCGACTCTGCATAGGTCGGCAGCAGCAGCTCGATCGCTGCGGTGTCGAAGCCGATGCCGTGGTTCAGGCGCTGCACGCCGTACTCGGCATAGATGCCCTTGATGGCCATCATCGCCATCAGGATCTGGACTTCGCTGATTTGCGCCGGGTCGCGCGTGAACAGCGGTTCGATGAAATTGGGGTGCGGCGCCTTCACCACGAAGCTCACCCAGTCGGCGGGAATGTCGACGCGCGGCAGCGTGGTGGTCTTGCCGTCGACCATTTCATTGACCTGCGCAATCACGATGCCGCCCGAGAACGCCGTGGCTTCGACGATGGCCGGCGTGTCTTCGGTGTTGGGGCCGGTGTAGAGATTGCCTTCGGCATCAGCCGCCTGCGCGGCGACCAGCGCGACCTTGGGCGTCAGGTCGACGAAGTAGCGCGCGAACAGTTCGAGGTAGGTGTGGATGGCGCCGATCTCGATGCGCCCCGCAGACACCAGCTTGGCCAGCCGCGCACCCTGAGGCCCCGAAAAGCTGAAGTCCAGCCGGGCGGCCACGCCGTTCTCGAAAACGTCCAGATGCTCCGGCAGCGCCAGCACCGACTGCACCATGTGCAGGCCATGCACCTTTGCCGGATCGACCTGGACCAGTGCGCGCGCGAGAAAGTCAGCCTGCTTCTGGTTGTTGCCTTCAAGGCAGACACGGTCGCCCGGCGAGAGCACCGCCTCGAGAAGGGTGGCGATGGCTTCGGTGTCGACGCGCTTGCCGGCGAGCCGGTTTCCGAGTGCGTCGGCCGCGCGTGCCAACCGCATGTTGCGGTCGTCGGCCTTGGAGGTCCAGGATCTGGAGATCATAGGAAAAGGAGTTGAAGTTCGATCGAAAACATTGGGGCCCTCACAGCACCACGAAGAGCAGCCACACCACCACCGGCGCCACCAGCGTCACGATGGCGCCATACACCATCAGCTGCCGGAAGAACACGTCCCGGTCCACGCCCTTGGCGTTGGCAAGCACCAGCGCCCCGTTGGTGGAGAACGGACTGACGTCGACGATGGTCGAGGACACGGCCATTGCCGCGATGAAGCCGATGGCGCTCACGCCCGTGTCGCCCTGCAGGAACGGCACCGCCAGCGGAATCAGCGAGCCGAGCACGGCGGTCGACGAAGCAAAGGCCGAGACCACGGCGCCGACGAAGCACAGCAGCAGCGCGGCGACCATGGGCGAGGTGAGTCCGGCCACGCTGTGGCCGACGAAGTCGATCGTGCCCATCTTGTCCATCACGCCCACGTAGGTGCTGACGCCCACGATCAGCATGATCTCCGGCCACGACACCTGGCCCAGCGCGCGCTTTTGCAGGTTGGGCGCCATCAGCGTCAGCACAAGGCCGATGCTGATCGAGACGAAGCCGATGTCCTGCTTGAAGAACAGCGTCAGCACGGCCAGCGCCAGCAGTCCGGCCACGGTGGCGATGCGGTAGGCATGCGAGCCAGGGTTCGCCGCTTCGGCGCGTGATGACTCCATCAGCGAGTTTTCTGCGCGCGCCGCGATGCGCCGTTCTTCGGGAAACGATTCGCCCTCGGCATCGCCATACACCTGCGCGCCGCTTTGGCCATGCGAAACGCGCTGCACGAGCGGTGCGGTGCCGTCGGCATTCGCGCGCTGCCGCAGCAGCTTCATGCCGCCCATCAGGAAGAACAGCAGCAGCGACACCGACAGGTTGACGCCGAGGCTTGCGAGCATGGTGGCCATCTCGTTCAGCGGCAGGCCGGCCTTGGCGACGATCTTGTTGGTGATGCCCCCGTAGATGCTGATCGGCGAAAAGCCGCCCCCTTGCGCGCCGTGCACGACCATCAGCCCCATGAGCAGCGGATTGATGCCGTACTTGGCGGCAAAGCCGAGCGCGATAGGCGCGATGATGGCCACCGCCGCCGGGCTGACCGCGCCCACTGCCGTGAGCAGCGCCGCAATGAGAAACATGATCCAGGGAATGGCGGCAATGCGCCCGCGCACGGCGCGCACCGCCAGCCTCACGAGCCAATCGATGGTGCCGTTGTTCTGCGCCAGCGCGAACAGGTAGGTGATGCCCACCAGCGTGAGAAACAGGTCGGCCGGAAAGCCGCCCATGATCGCCTTCGTGTTCATGCCGGCCACCAGCGTGCCGACCAGGAACGCACCGACGAAGGCGATCACGCCCATGTTGATGGGCAGCACAGTGGCCAGCACGAACATGCCGACCAGCGCGTAAATCGAAATCCAATGTGAACTCATCGAGGCGTCTCCGGTGTTTTAGGTACGACGCACATGGCACCACGCGTCTGGGTCCGTACGGTACGCACCCCCTCCGGGACGATCAATGAAGCGGCGTCTTCGACCTTTACGCCATGTGAAACGATCGAGGGTTAACCCTGGTTCGACCACAAGCTGGGCAAGGGGCAATCAGTCGAGCGTGGCGCCAGAAATCTTCACGCGTTCAGCCTGCACCTTGAAGTCTTGTGCCAGAAAGCTCCTGTACTCCGCAGGCGTGGAACCGATAGCCACATAAGAATAGGCGTCGATCTGCGTGCGGCGGAAATCGGGATCCATCAGAATCTTGCGAACGTCGCTGGCGATTTTGTCCACCACGGCCGAGGGCGTTCCCGCGGGTGCCACGAGCCCGATATTGAAAGCGCCATTGATGTCTTTGACGCCCGCTTCCTTGAACGTTGGCACGTCTGGCAAGGCAACACTGCGGCTGTCGCCGGAAATAGCGAGCGCCTTCATCTTGCCCGATTTGACGTGTTGCTCGACGACTGACACACCGAGGATCGCCGAATCCACTTGGCCCGAAATGATGTCGGGGATCAGGGGGGCTGCGCCCTTGTAGGGCACGTGCACCATTTCCAGATGCTCTTGTTTGGCAAACATGGCCAAGGGCAAATGGACAATGCCACCAGCGCCGGAAGAACCGTAGCTCATGGGCTTGTCTTTGGCGTTATGTGCCAGTTGCACGAACTCTTTAAGGGTGTTGGCCTTCGAGTTTTGCGGTACCAAAAAGACCATTGGCACAGTGATCAACCGCGAGATGGGCGCAAAGTCTTTTTCAGGGTTATAGGGCAATTTCTTGTACAGGTGCGGATTCATGGTCAACGCCGCCTCCGTCGCCGCAAACAACGTGTAGCCATCGGCCGGACTCTTGGCCACGAGCTCGGCACCAATAATCTCATTGGCGCCTGTTTTGTTCAAAACCAGCACTGGCTGGCCCCACTCCTTGGTGAGCCTGATGCCCAATGACCGGGAAAGATTATCTACGGGGCCGCCCGCGGAGTAGGGAACCACGATGGTCACGGGCTTGGCAGGGAAAGTCTGGGCAACAACGCCCTGCGAAGCAGCAATGACGGCAAGTGAAAGTGCAATTTGTACAAGATTTTTCATGGCAATTGTGCAAAACGAGACCAGATGCGAAAGCAGAAAGACAGGTCGATTTCTTGTCGCTCGAATGTGGCGACTGACGCTATGCACTTTCCTAGGAAGCGCATGAAAAAATACTCCCCTATAAACTGACTGCGTGGAACGATATCTCGTTATCAGGTCGTCGCGATAGGATAAATGCGCTCCGAAGTTTGGATGATTGCGACATCCTCGGCAACGGCGGCGGAGCTTTCATGTTCTCACGGCTTTGCAATCCTATCGATCCCATCGCAATGGGTCGAGAATTCCGTTATTGATCGAACCGAGAACCTTCGATTTGGGTGGCGGTGGCGAGTTCTGGCTGCGTTGGTCACCGGCGAGCATCGATCAATGTTTCAGATTAATAGCCAAGGAATTCTCTTCATGAAACTATATTGGTCATCAACGTCCCCATTCGTCAGGAAAGTCGTCGTAAGTGCCCACGAGCTGGGGCTGGCCGACAGGTTGGAAACGATTCCAACCCGCGTTGCACCAAATAAGCCAGATTTGGCTTTGTTGCAATACAACCCGCTCGGACAACTTCCAACGCTCGTTCTGGATGATGGAACTGCGCTCTACGATAGCCTCGTAATCATCGAGCACCTCGAACACGTCGCAGGTGGCGCCAAGCTCATTCCGTCATCGCCTGAAGCCCGAATTGAAGAGCTTCGGTTCCATGCGTTGTGCAATGGATTTCTCGATCTGTTGGTGCAATGGCGCATCGAATCCATGAAGGACGCAAAGCAGATTGCACTTATCAATGCATTCAATTTGAAGTCGAGCATGATATGGGCAAAATTGGAGGCGGCAGCCGAGCAAGTGGGGCAACGGCCTTTTGGGTTGTCGTCAATTACGCTTGCCATTGTTGCCGAATATGCCGACTTTCGATTTCCCAGGCTTGGCTGGCGAGAAAAATATCCGGTGCTCTCTAGCTGGCACCGATCGATGCAGTCGCGTCCTTCTCTGGTCTCCAGTAGATTTTTCGATGGCTCCCAGTCTCAGTAAGCAGTAGTCTTGCAAAGCTGCTGCCTACGGTTTCAACGGACTATCACCATCAAATTAGGATACAAAATGTCAAAATTCGAGCGCAAACTGATCCCAACGCATGAAGGGCAGGTCGAACTTCTGGTCGAAGGTGAGGGGCCGCGTATTGTCTTGCTGCCCTCGCTGGCGAGAGGGGCGACTGATTTCGATGAAATTGCACCAATAATCGCAGCGGCTGGATTTCGCGTATTGCGACCTCAGCCACGCGGCATAGGCGAGAGCACGGGGCCGACCGAAGGCATCACGTTGATTGATCTTGCCGCTGATGTTGTTGCCGCGATCGAAGCTGACTGCGCACCAGGAAAGCCCGAGGTATTGTGTGTGGTGGGCCATGCATTCGGAAATTGGGTCGCCCGGGTTCTCGCTCATCATTGGCCATCGATGACAAAATCTGTGGCGCTTTTGGCGGCCATTATCGGCAGCACGATATCGCCCGAGCTTTTGATTTCAGTCAATGTCGTATCTGACAATTCCAAGCCGGACGCAGATCGGCTGTTTTATCTGGAGCGGGACTTCTTCGCTCCGGGGCACGATGCTTCCGTTTGGTTGGGCGGGTGGCATACGGAAGTCTCCAAATTCCAGCTTGCAGCGACGAATGCAACGGCCGACAGCAGTTGGACCGAAGTAGGCAAGAATTTGCCGGTGCTTTACGTCGCGCCTGAATTTGACAAGATCGCGCCCGTACCCGAAGAAGACTTCTTGCGGGATCGCGTAGGCCATCGAACGACGATGGAGATCATTCATGGTTCCGGGCACGCACTTCTTCCGGAGAAAGTTTCTGAGGCTGCGGCTGTACTTGTCTCATTCGCCCAATCCATCATGCGCGGCGAAGGCGATGTATCGAAATCCGCCTAGACTTCGCAGTTGCATTTCAAAGAAGCAGCAATTCCGCGCCTAATGATTTCACGGGCCCGCTTTCACGCGGAGCCTTTTCCCGCAGCTCAATTTTTCAGGAGAATTCCATGAGCATTCAACGCATCGAACCGGGCGCCCGCATGAGCAACGCCGTCGTCCACGGCAACACCGTCTATCTCGCCGGCCGCGTCGGCGAAGGCGAAAGCGTCACCGACCAGTGCAAGAGCGCACTTGCTCAAGTCGACCAACTGCTCGCTGCCACCGGCAGCCACAAGTCGAAGATTCTGCAGACGATCATCTATCTCTCGGACATCGCGAATTTCGGGGAAATGAATGCCGTCTGGGAAGCCTGGATCGATCCGGCCAACCCCCCGGCCCGCGCCACCAGCGAAGCCAAGCTCACTACCCCGAAATACAAGGTCGAGTTCATCGTCACGGCAGCGATCTGACCCGTCCGGATTTGAGAAAAAAAGCCGGCCTATCGCTCCGATGGGCCGGCAAGCGGGATTGAGAGAGGACGTCCAGGTGAGCGAGAACGCCCAAGCGCAAGAAGCTCTTGCCGGGCGGCCGTTAGAGACGGGCGGTCGCCTAGTTGGTTTCTGTCTCGGTCAAAGCGGCATCGGGATCGATCTTGCCTGGAGAGGCACCCACAGAATGAGCCAGACTTGTGTAAACCGACTTTCTTGATCTCGACAAGTCCAGGTCTTGGTCGCTCTTTACAGTTCTTTCGTAAAGAGAAGCCCATTGCGGCGACATCACATCATCCACGCTCACTTTTGATTGGCGTGCCTGCGATGGAGTCATTGCAAACTGAGTTCGAAAACATCGATTGAAGTGAGAGCTATCGGAAAAACCGGTGATTGTCGCAATTTCGGTGATCGACTTGGGGCTATTCAGAAGAAGCCAATATCCATATGCGAGTCTGAGCTGCCGGCAATATTGCTGAACCGGCTGCTTCATTTCCTGCTGGAAAAGCCGTTCTATCTGCCGCTTGGAAATCCCCAGGGATGATGCTAGGGATTCGACCTTCAATGGCTCCTGTCCAAGATTTCTCTCGATGATCTTGAGCGCCCGAAGCACTCTCGGATCGAGTGGATTTTCTCTTTCTTCGACATTCTGCTCAGCTTCGGGAGGGGAGGCCGAAAGTTCCTGCGGTGCGGGAATCTCGGCGCCGATAGCGGAGTAGTGACGTTCCAGGAGCCATGATCCGAGTTCCAGCGCCGCGAGTCCTCCGGCACAGCTAACTCGCCTGCCGCTCACCATCAAGTTAACGCCTGGGATCTGCTGAACTTCCGCAAAACGGGTATCTCGGTCGGCGCCCCGATACCAATCGGTCGCACACGGCAATTTATCGAAAAATCCTGCCTCGATCAGCACAAACAGCCCCGAACCTGTTCCGACAAGGGTCGCGCTATTTCTATCGGCGTTCGTGAGTGCTTCCAGAATCGATCTGCGGTCCTCGACAGGAACTGCCGTCTTTCCACCGATCACAAAAACGTAGTTGCAATCGCGAGCAGCGTTCAGGGGCGCTGTCGGAGGTACTTGGACACCGCAGGTCGTCTCGGCGGGCTTCTGTCCTAGAACTACATATTCAAAGTCGACGCCGACCGCAGCTGCCGGGTCGGTGCAATGCTTCAGGATATAGACCAGGGCGGAGTACGAAAACATCGTGAAGCCCGGAAGGAGGATGAAGCCGACCCTCACTCGTCGCCGCGCCAGCTTGGCGGTCTCGGCCTTCACACCCAGAACCGGCATCATCATGGAATCTCCTGCCACAAGGTCGCGCATCGTAGCAGTCACAGCAGGTTCGCGCGCAATCCGATGCTCATGGCACTTGTCGCATAGAAGGTAAGCGGATAGTCGTACTTCACGGCTCCGCTGCGGCACGCGATCGGTGGCCGTTCAGCGTCGCGGAAGCGTCGGCGCGGCCGCCGCGAGGTCCCAGAACAAGCCCGTCATCAGTTGCAGCGCCTCGCGCGCCACCGGTGCCAGCAGATGCTCGTCGGGCGCGTGCTGCTGGCAGGCTGCATAGCTGTGCGGCACCCACACGGTGGGCAGGCCCAGGATGTCAGCAAACACATCATTGGGCAGGCTGCCGCCCAGGTTGGGCAGCAGCACGGGCTTCTTGCCGGTGCTCTGCTCGATGCTGGCCAGCGTGAAGCGCACCCAAGCGTTGTCCGGGTTCAGCCGGGTGGCGCGCATGATTTCGGGTTCGCTGACTTCGATGCCTTCGAAGGCATGCGTCGACAGGTGCTGCAGCACGACATCACGCAACCGGCTTACGTCGGTGCCGACGACAAAGCGCATGTGCATGAAGGCCTGTGCTGCGGGCGGAATTGCGTTGACCGGGAAGTCCGGGTTGCCGGTCTTGTAGGCCAGCACTTCCAGTGTGTTCCAGGCGATCACCCGTTCGGCCGGAGTCAGGCCGGGCTCGCCCCAGCCGGCGTCGACTTCCGGGTCGCCGGCGTCACCACCAAAGCGCAGGCCCTGCAGTGCGGCGCGCACGTTGGCCGGGATGGGCGGCGGGCGCAGGCCCTGGACACGGATCACGCCGTGGGCGTCCACCATGCTGGCAATGGCGTTGGCCAGTACCGTTCCGGGGTTGCGCAGCAGGCCGCCCCAATTGCCGCTGTGGTGACCTCCACCGCCGCGCAGGTTCAGCGTGAGACTGAAGTTCGCCACACCGCGCGAGCCCAGGAAGACAGTGGGCTGGTCACGGCCCACGCGCGGGCCGTCACTGGCGATCAGCACATCGGCGGCCAGCAGTTCCTGCTGCGCAGAGCAGAAAGCGGCCAAGCCCGGCGAGCCGGTCTCTTCGCCGGTTTCCAGCAGCCACTTGATGTTGAAGCCCAACTGGCCGCGCAGCGCCAGCACCGTGGCCAGCGCGGCGATGTTGATGCTGTGCTGGCCCTTGTTGTCGGCGGTGCCCCGCCCATAAAGGCGTTCACCGTCCACCGCCAGCGTCCACGGTCCCTGGCCGCAGGTCCAGCTCTTGTCCTGGCCTCGGATGACGTCGCCGTGGCCATACATCAGCACGGTGGGCAGGTCATCGCCTTCATGGCGGCTGGCGACCAGGAACGGTCCGTAGGCGGGCTCGGGGTTGGGGTAGATGCTGAAGCTGAAGCCCAGCTTGGCCAATGAAGGGCCGATCTCGTCCTGCAGGTAGGCGGCCAGTGCCGGTCCGGAATCCGGCTCCTGGCTGGCGGTGCGGAATGCGATACGGCGCGACAGGTCGCGCACGAAGTCGCCGTTGTCGAAGTGACCGGCAGCATGGGCCAGCGCGGCGTCGCGCGTCATTCTGCCCCCCGCAGGGCTTCTCGACGGCGGCCAATCCCACTAAGGGGGACACCCATGGGAGTGCACTTTGCTAGGAGACGCATGAAGGTACTTTCGTGTAGCAGACTGCCCAAGACGATATCGCGCTGCCAACCGGTTCAATAGGATAAATGCGCGCTTGAATTTGGATAATTGCGACGTGACCGGAAAAGGCGGCGATTTTTTTATATTCTCTTGGCTTTGAAATTCTATTGATTCCAGCGCATTGGAATAAGCTTGGAATTAGCAGGAGAGCGGGCCGCGAAGGCGGTTCCACCGAAGGCGCAAACTCCCATAAACGCTCAGGTCGGCCCACGCGATGGGTCTGTACTGCATCAATTGTCAAAGCCGTCTGGAGAGCCATCACGCCATTGGAATGTGAGCGTGGTGCACCGAAGGAGCAAACCCGTTGCGGGCGCAGCGGGTGAATCTCTCAGGTACCGAGGACAGGGGGAGCGGCAACTTGGACGCAAGATCCGGTTGCTTTCTTTTCGAGCTTCCATTTGCGTTTGAGCGCTGCAACCTCAAGGGTTCTCGAAATGCGCGTAATCGTTCTTGGCGCCGGCTTGCTCGGCGTGACCTCGGCTTACTACCTCCAGCAACTCGGCCACGAAGTGACCGTGATCGACCGGCAGGCCACGCCGGCCGCCGAAACCAGCTTTGCCAATGGCGGGCAGATTTCGGTCAGCCATGCCGAACCCTGGGCCAACCCGAGTGCGCCACTCAAGGTGCTGCAATGGCTGGGCAAAGAAGACGCTCCACTGCTCTTTCGCATTCGTGCCGATATGCGCCAGTGGCTCTGGGGCCTGCAGTTCCTGCGCGAATGCACCCCGGCGCGCACGCGCCACAACATCGAGCAGATCGTGCGCCTGGGCACCTACAGCCGTGACACGCTGCAGCAGCTGCGCGCCGACACCGGCCTCCAATACGACCAGCGTACGCAGGGCATCTTGCACTTCTACACGACGCAGAAGGAATTCGACGGGGCGCTGAAGCCGGCCGAGCAGATGCGCGCCCTGGGCTGCGAGCGTCAGGTGATCTCGGCCGATGAGGCGGTGACGATCGAGCCTGCGCTGGCTCACATCCGACCGCAACTGGCCGGTGCCACCTACACGGCCGAAGACGAATCGGGCGACGCCAACCGCTTTGCGCGCGAACTGGTCGGCCTCGCGGCCGCAGCCGGTGTGAAGTTCCTCATGAGCCACACCATCACTGCGCTGCGCGAGACCGGCGGGAGCATCGACCACGTCGAAGCTACCGACAACGAAGGCCGCTTCCAGCGAATCCGGGGCGAGACCTTCGTTCTGGCGATGGGCTCGCTAAGCCCGCTCTATGCCGCGCCGCTGGGCATTCGACTGCCGATCTATCCGGCCAAGGGTTATTCGGTGACCTTGCCAGTCAAGGACGCCTCGAAGGCGCACCAAGTCTCGCTGACGGACGACGAATACAAGCTCGTGTTCTCCCGCTACACCTCGGCCAGTGGCGACCGCCTGCGTATCGCCGGCACGGCCGAGCTCAACGGCTACGACCGCGACCTCAACCGCCTGCGCTGCGAGGCGATCGTGCGGCGCGTCGAAGAGCTCTTCCCAGGTGCCGGTGACACCGCGCAGGCCCGGTTCTGGACCGGCCTGCGCCCCGCGACGCCGAGCAATGTGCCGCTGATCGGCAAGACCAAGCTGCCTAACCTGTTCCTCAACACCGGGCACGGCACGCTTGGCTGGACGCACGCCTGCGGCTCGGGCAAATCGATCGCGCGCATCGTGAGCGGGCTGAGGCCTGAGGTCGATTTCACGTTCACCGGCTTGACGGACGGGACACGACGCAAAGCATTGGCGCCGCAGGTTGGTGGGCCATCTGCGTAGCGAGTTGCCATGGCTTCGCATCGGAAAGCAATTCAAACGGGGGGCGGAGCACCCTGGTCGGTGGTGGTATGAAGGAGCGGTTGCGTCGATTTCTGCAACGTGCTGGATCGTTTATTCACCGGTTGGTCGTTCGCTCGGGAGCAATGGAAGAAGCCGCTTGGATGCAGCCACGCGATGTTTGCAGCCGTGCCGAGCCACCGAACGAAGCACATCAACGGCATCGGGGTTAAGTCAGTGCCTTTCGTATCTCATACTTGGAGCGACAAATGATCGTCGAACGCATCTGGACCGGCAACGCCTATCGCAACTACAACTACCTGATCGTTTGCCCCGAGAGCGGCGAGGCTCTTGCCATCGATCCCCTGGACCATCAGAAATGCCTGGCGGCCGCAAAGGACAAGGGTTGGCAGATCACGCAAATCCTCAATACTCACGAGCACCACGACCACACCGGCGGAAATGAGGCAGTCGTCGCGGCGACCGGCGCCAAAGTAATTGCGCACCACCAGGCAGGCTCTCGCATTGCCGGCATGGATCGCGGCGTCAAGGCCGGCGACGTGATCAAGGTCGGCAAGACCGTCGAGCTCGAATGCATGGACACGCCCGGCCACACGATGTGCCACATCTGCCTGCGCTCTCACACCGACAGGCCGGCGCTGTTCTCCGGCGACACGCTGTTCAACGCGGGCGCGGGCAACTGCCACAACGGCGGCAATGTGGAAGACATGTACACCACCTTCGTCGAGCAACTCGCCAGGCTGCCCGACGACACCCGCGTCTACGCCGGCCACGACTACATCGAGAACAACCTGCGTTTCACGCTTGCGCGCGAGCCCGACAACGCCGCCGCCAAGGCGTTGCTGCCGGGTGTGGCAGGGCATGACCCGGCCAAGGCGCGCGTCACGACGCTCCGCGAGGAGAAGCAGATCAACACCTTCCTGCGCCTGTCGAGCCCGAGTGTCATTGCGGCGCTTCGCGAGGCCTTTCCCGATCTGCCCGAGGAGCCGGACCCAAAGACCGTGTTCGTCAAGCTTCGCGAGCTGCGCAATACGTGGTGAGCCGCTAGCCGACACTACGCCGCCCGTGCGGGGCCGGACAGCGCCGCATCGATCAGGCGGCCCGCGCTCAGCCGAGTTCGGCTCTTGCCAGGCGGCACACCGACAGCAGCGCAAGCAGGTTCGGGTCGCGCTCGCGCGTGCGCAAGAAATTGAGCGCGATGGTCTGGCGCATCAAATACCGGGGTTGCAGCGGAATCAGCTGCACCTTCTGCGGCATCACGCCGCGCACCCGCCCTGGCAGCAGCGTGTAGCCGACGCCGCCGCTCACCAGGTTCATCAGCGAGAAGATGTCGTCGGTCTTCATCACCACATTGGGCGTGAAGCCGGCGATGCGGAAGGTTTCGACAAAACCCCGGTAGGTGACAAAACCTTCGCTCAGGCTCACGAAGCGTTCGCCGGCGCAGCTGCTCAGGTCGATCTCGGCCAGCGCGGAGTAGGGCGAGCCTACGGGGGCGGCAAACTGGATGTCGTCTTCGAACAGCGGTTCCGACTCGACATCGGAAACACCTTCGGGAATGGCCATGAGCGCGGCGTCGATGGCGCCATCCCGCAGCTTCTGCAGCAGGTGCGCGTTGGAGCCGAGCACGAGTTCCGTGTGCAGGTCGGGTTTGCGCAGTTTCATGCCCATGATCAGCTGCGGCACCGTGCGGCTCGTCAGGGAGTAGAGCGAACCGATGCGAATCCGGTCGGCCGAGTAGCCGGCGACTTCCCGCGTGGCGCGAACGCCCTCGGACATGGTGCGAAGCACGTCATGCGCCACCTCTGCCAGCGCATGGGCGGCTTCGGTCGGGTGCAGGTTGCGGCCTTCGTGCCGGAAGAGGGCGCAGCGCAAGCCGGTTTCCAGCGAATGCAGGGCGCGGTGCACGCTCACGGCGCTGATGTCGAGCTTTTCCGCCGCGCGGGCCAGATTGCCGGCCTCCATGAAGGCCAGCAGGATCTCGAGTTTGCGGAAGGTGATCTCTTCGTCGACGTGGGGGAGCATGGGCGGCCTGCGAATGACATCCGATCGTAACCCTGGTGCCGCTGCGCGGTCTTGCGCAGCCAACAGGTCATTCGTGCACCATGACTGTGTTGCGCCCCTCCTGCTTGGCGAGGTAGAGCGCTTCGTCCGCGGCTTTCAAAAGCTCGAACGGCGTGCTGCCGGGCTCCGGAACCCAAGCCGCCACGCCAAGGCTGATGGAAACCGTGCCCAGCGCTGCCGCCGCATGAGGAATTTGCAGATCGACCACGGCCAGCCGCGCCCTTTGCGCGACCTCGAGCGCACCTTCGGCGTCGGTCGCGGGCAACAGCAGGACCATTTCCTCTCCCCCGTAGCGCGCGACCAGATCGGCCGAGCGCCACACCGCGGAGCGAAGCGCGTGGGCGATTCGCCGCAAGCACTCATCGCCTTCAAGATGGCCGTACAGATCGTTGTATTTCTTGAACTCGTCGACATCGACCATGACGACCGCCAACGGCATTTGGCCCTCCTGCGCCTGCAGAAATGCGAGGAGCAGCCGGGCGTCGAAGTAGCGGCGATTGGCCAGGCCTGTCAGCCCGTCTTCCTGCGCAAGATGTTCCAGCCGTTCATTGGCCTCCGTCAGTGCGTCCCGCGTACTTTGCAAATGCAGTTCCGCCACCAGGCGCCTGCGCATCGACCGGATCAGGTAGCGGCCCGACACGCCGATGATCAGGCACAGAAGGACCACCCAGGTCGTTTGATAGATCGATGCGGATTTCCATTCCTGCAGCGCCTCGTCCTTGCCGACCGCAACGGTCACGAAGAGCGGGTAGTCCAGAAGGTGTTCGAAGCTGATGATCCGCGTCACGCCGTCAATCGCCGATCTTCCTTCGACGGTGCCCGAACGCGAGGCCTGGAATCGCTTTTGGAACGGCGAGTCCGTATTGCGCCTGTTCATGTCGGCTTCCCTGAAGGGGCGGCGAAGCAGGAGCTGGTCGGTTCCGAACAGCGCAATAGCTCCCTGCTCGCCGATCTGAAAGCGGTCCAGCACGCTCAGCAGGTGCTTGACGCTGAGCGTGACCAGCACCACGCCGGCAAAGTTGCCGTCCGGGTCGTTGATCCTGCGCGAAACCGGAATCACCCACTCGCCCGAAGAGCGGCTCACGATGGGGCCGCTGATCAGCGTCCGCGCGCTCGGGTTGGTTCGGTGGTAAATGAAATACTCGCGGTCCGAGTTGTTTTTAGTACCCGCCGGGGATGCCTCGGAATAGACCAGCCAGCGGCCTTGCTCGTCGTAGATGAAGAGCCCCTTGATGGCCTGGACTTCGGAAGCATGGTTCACGAGAACAGGTTGAAGACGCTGCAGCGTCTCGGGCGTGATGTCCGCGCGCTCGAGCTCGAAGACGATGCCCGAGATGATGTGCTCGGCCAGGGCGACGGTACTGTCGATCTGCTGGCTGACTGCCCGCGCCAGGTTGGTATTCGCCCGCGCGATCTGCTCGTTTTCCGCCGTGCGTGCGCGAATGACCAGCCATGCGTTCATGGCCAGCAATGCCACGCACACAAAGACTACAAACAAAGTAGTACCGAAGATGACGCGACTTTTTTGCGCGTCCGTTTTTCGGGCGAGGGCGCTCGCGTCGTTCGATGACCTCGAGCCAATGGACGTATCGGGAACCGTCTCGGGCGACGGAGGAGAGGGAGCTTTTTTCATCGAAGGCCCGACTCTACAAAAAAACTCCGCTCGCCGGCTTCACCTGCGTTCAATTCGCTTCGGAACTCCTGTTGTTCGTTCAGACCTCGAGTAGCGCCTAGCCCGGCGCCGCGCCCTGCGTGGCCGTGTAGACGGCATACAGCGACTGGCTGGCCGCCATGAACAGGCGGTTGCGCTTGGGGCCGCCGAAGCACACGTTGCCGCAGACTTCCGGCAGGCGGATACGCCCGATGAGCCGGCCTTGCGGCGTCCATACGGTAACGCCGCTGTAGCCCACGCTGCGGCCCGCATTGCTGGAGCACCACAGGTTGCCGTCGACGTCGGCGCGCACGCCGTCGGGCCCGCATTTCACGCCGTCGACCATGAAGTTGCTGAAGAGCTTGCCGTTGCTGAGCTTGTTGTCCGGGCCCACATCGAACACATACATGTCGCCCTTGCCGCCGGCAATGGTGTCGCCCGGTCCCTGACCGGTGCTGACGATGTAGAGCTTCTTGAAGTCGGGCGAAAAGCACAGGCCGTTCGGGTCCGGCACCAGATCTTCGCCGGCGACCTGCGTCAGCGTGCCGCTCTTGTCCAGGCGGTAGACCGCGGTCGGCAGTTCGCGCTTGTACGAGCCGATCTCGGGCGGTTGCCCGAGCCTCGGATTCAGCCGGCCGGCCTTGTTCGCGGGCCCGCCCGCGGCATCGACCGTGCCCTCGTAGAGCTGGGCGCCGTAGGGCGGATCGGTGAACCAGTAGCTGCCATCGGGGTGAGGGACGATGTCGTTGGGCGAGTTGAGCCGCTTGCCGTTGAAGCTCGAGGCGAGGATGGTCACCGAGCCGTCGAGCTCGTAGCGCACCACGCGCCGCGTCAGGTGCTCGCAGGACAGCTGCCTTCCCTGGTAGTCGAAGGAGTTGCCGTTGCTGTTGTTCGAAGGCGCGCGGAACACGCTGACGTGGCCGTCGTCCTCGCTCCAGCGCATCTGGCGATTGTTCGGTATGTCGCTCCACACCAGAAAGCGGCCGACCGAATTCCACGCCGGCCCTTCGGACCACAGTGCACCGGTCCACAGCCGCTGGATGGGGGCGTTGGGCTGGCGCAGGCCATCGAAAGCCGGATCGACGGTGAGCACGTCGGGGTCGGTGAAGTAGGTGGTCGGGGCCCCGCCTGGGCCGAAGTCGCGCGGCGGCTGGGTGATGGTGCTGGGCGGCGCAACCGGCTTGCCGGAGGGGGCTTGCGCGTGCGTCCATCGCGGAAAGACGAAGGAGGCGCCTACCGCGGCTCCCACGCCCCCAAGAAGCTTTCGGCGTAGTACCGAACTATTCAATCCTGGATCGACTTTTTCTTGTGCCACTGATCACTCCATGAAAACGAAGGAAGAAGCCGCTGAAAGCGAGGCCGCAAAAACCGGTCGCATGCTACGCGCTTCTCTGAGGCTGCACCAGATTGCCCCGATGCTGCATAGAGCTGCATCGGGGGTTGATTCTGCGCAAGGTTCGCATCGATTGGGAGGCCTAAGGTCTGCGGATATGCCCATCTTCTTCGAAGGAGCGTCCATGCAGACCCCGAAATCGATCCTCTTGCATCTCGACGGCTCGGCCCGCACGGCGCAGCGCCTCCAGCTTGCGCGCAGCCTGGCCGAAGCATTCGGCGCGCGGGTCACGGCCATGCCTTGCACCATGTCGGCAATCATGCGTTATCCCTTCGCGTTGGAAGGCGCGGCGGAGGCCATCGCGATCATGCGTGCGAGTGACAAGGCCGCGCGCGCGCCACTTTTACGGTTCACGCGGCGGGCTCGCCTCGCATGCGGTGGGCCGAGCCGCAGAGCGACTCGCCACGGGGCTTTGCCCGCCATGCGCCGCAACAAGCTGCTGTCGATGGCCGCTGTCCTGGGCGCAGACCTTCTTGTGATGGGTTGCTACGGCCATAGCCGTGCACGCGAATGGATCCTGGGCGGCGCCACGCGAACCATTCTCGAGACGATGACCTTGCCTGTGCTGCTGTCGCATTGAAGGCGGGCCACCATGCGCATCGACTTTCTCGGCGGCACCGGCACCGTGACCGGTTCCAAATATCTGTTGACTCACAGCGGCAAGAGGCTACTGGTCGACTGCGGGTTGTTCCAGGGGCTGAAGCAGCTGCGTCTGCGCAACTGGGACGCGCTGCCTTTCGACGCCTCGGCCATCGACGCCGTGCTGCTGACCCATGCCCACATGGACCACGGCGGCTTCGTGCCGCGCCTGGTGAAGCTCGGCTTCAAGGGCAAGGTGTATTGCACGGCGGCCACGCGCGAGCTGTGCGAACTGCTGCTTCCTGATTCGGGCCGCCTGCAGGAAGAAGAAACCGACTTTGCCAATCGCCACGGATTTTCAAAGCACAAGCCGGCGCTGCCGCTCTACACCGAGCAGGACGCGCGCGCCGCGCTGAAGCGCTTCGAATGCGTTTCGTTCGAAGAGGAGTGCTCGCCCTGGCCGGGCTGGTCATGGCGGTTGATCCGCGCCGGCCACATCCTCGGCGCGGCCAGCCTGCGCGTTGGGTGGAACGAAGGCAGCATCCTCTTCTCCGGCGACCTGGGCCGCAGCGACGACTTGGTGATGAGGCCACCGCAAGAGGCCGCCCCTGCGGACTACGTGGTGGTGGAGTCCACCTATGGCAATCGACTGCACCCGGAGGCGGACACGCTTGCCGAGTTGGCGGGCGTGATCAACCGCACGGCCGCGCGCGGCGGGGTGCTGGTGGTGCCGGCCTTTGCCGTGGGGCGGGCGCAAACGCTGCTGCATTGCATCCAGATGCTCAAGCGCGAGGGGCGCATTCCGGACATGCCGGTGTACCTCAACAGCCCGATGGCCGCGGACGCCACGCGCCTGTACAAGGCGCACCTCGACGAGCACCGCATGAGCGCCGAGCAATGCGCAGACATGAGCGGCCGCACGATCATCGTCAACACCATCGAAGAGTCCAAACGCCTGAACAGGCTGAGCTATCCGTCGATCATCGTATCGGCCAGCGGCATGGCGACGGGCGGCCGCGTGCTGCATCACCTGAAGGCCTATGCGCCCGATGCGAGGAACACGATTCTGTTCGCGGGCTTCCAGGCCGCGGGCACACGCGGCGCAACGCTGCTGGGCGGCGCCGATTCAGTGAAGATCCATGGCACCTACGTGCCTGTGCGCGCCGAAGTGGCAAACCTGGAAACCCTGTCCGCCCACGCTGATCGCGAGCAACTGCTTGCCTGGCTGGCGCCGCAGAAGTCGCCGCGCCGGGTGTTCGTGACGCATGGCGAGCCGGTGGCCGCCGATGCGCTGCGGCTGGCCATCCAGGAGCGCTACGGCTGGCCTTGCACAGTGCCCGACTATCGGGAGTCGCAGGATCTGTGAGGTATGGCGGCTGTCGCCGCCGGCTCTGCCGTGGTCAACCGGTTCACGATGGTGGCAATGCCTTCCGCGCGTCGAACGGCGCGCTCTACGGCAGCTTTCAAAGCCTCGCTGGCCAGCTTTCCCTGTAGCGTGACCACACCGTTCTTCACGCGCACGTCGACGTCGCATCCAAATACCGAGGGGTCCCAGTTCAGTTGGGCGAAGACCTCGTGTCTGAGTTGGATATCGGGGTCCATGTTGATCCTTTCGGAAATGAGAGACTCTTTACTCCGCATCTGCTATCCGCATCACGACGCGGCCCTCGATCCGGCCCTGCCGCATGCGGTCCAGCACCGTGTTGATGTTTTCATCGTTTGCATGGTGGTGTTCCTCAGGCTTCGACAGCCAGTTCGTTGACTACGGAGACGATTCCCGGCGTCGACCACGCGGCATTGCGCACGGCCTCGAATTCCTTCCACGACCGCACCTTGCCCCGGAGCACGAGTTGCGAGCCGTTCACGTCGATGGCAATTTGCCGTGGCTTGCCATGAAAGGCACGGATGAGCGCGTCCTGCACCTGCCGCTCCACGTCGGCGGAACGCAGGAGCGGCTTGATCCCTACCAGGTTTGTGATTCCGGTGACGCCCAGCAGGTTGCGAACCGTGGCTTCGGCTGCGCGGCGCTGGTAGTCCCAGTCGACTTCGCCGGTCAGCGTGACCCAGCCGCCTTCCAGCATGGGTTTGATCGTGCTTCGGGGCACCTGCACGTTCCATTCGAGCGCATGTTCGACGGCCTGGGCCAGGTCGGCATCGGTGCGTTCGAATCCGGCGGCCAGCTTGACCGAGGTTTCAATGGCCAGCGCCTTCACGCCGCTGACTCGCAATGCGGCGCGTTCGGCCGCGAGCTTCTCTGCGTAGCTGCGGAGATGACCCGTCAGCGTGACAACGCCATGATTGACGATGACGCCAACGTCTTCAGCGGTCACCGCCGGGTCCCATTCCAGTTCGGCCTGAATGTCTGCCCGGAGCTGTGCGTCGGGCTTCATCGGTTTTCCGTTTCCTGGGCTGCCTCTGCGCAGCATGAAGCCGGTTGACCGACGGATTCCTGGCGCACGAGTAGAACCGGCACCGGGCTGCCGCGCACCACGAGATCCGCGTCGCTTCCGAGCGCAAGCCGGCTGAAGCCGCGCCGCCCGTGGGTACCCATCACGACAAGATCGCAGGCGGCCTTCTTGGCCTCTTCGATCACGACGTCGGCAATCCTGCCGCGCGTGACTTCGCGCAGGATGGTGTCGGTCTCCACTTCCGAGCGAGACGCAGCAGCCTTGCCGGCCGCCAGCACGGACGCCCCGTAGTCGCGCATCTTCTGCAGGCCGGCTTCGAAATTGGCGACGGTCGACATTTCCATCAGCCCCGGAAGGTCGTCGACGACGTGCAACAGGCGCAACTTTCCTTTGTGTTCTGCCGCCAGCCGGATGGCCTCGCGCAGGCCGCGCTCCGCAGTGGGACTGCCGTCGATAGGAACAAGAATGCGGTGGTACATGGCGTTGTCTTCCTTTGGCCGGACGAAGGGGCGTTCGCCTCCGGCCGGCAGGCGAACGCTTCGATTTTTCGGCCGGACCGCAGATGCGGGCTTGCGCCACGTCAAGCCAGCGGCAAGGAGCAGCTGCGCGCCGCCCGATGCTTCAACGCGTGCCCTGGGCCTGGCGCGCGATTTCCGGTTTCGTGTCGGCCAGGTTCCGGACCATGCGCCGCAGCCCAGAGTCCACGGGCTCGGCGGTATCAGCCTCGAAACCCATGGCGCGCGACAGCTTCAGCATGCGAGTGTTCTCGCGCAGCACCAGGCCTACAAGCCGTTCGAGGCCGCGATGCTTCGCGTGCTCGATGAGCCGCTCGAACAGCAGCGTGCCCAGCCCCTGGCCCTTGAGGTCGGAGCGCACCACGATCGCGAACTCGGCTTCCACGTTGTCAGGATCGCTCACCGTTCGCGCCACGCCCAGCGTTTCCGTTCCGCCGGTCTCGTCGCGCGCTTCGGCGATGAAGGCCATCTCTCGGTCATAGTCGATCTGGGTCAGCCGTGCGAGTTCGCTGCGCGGCAACTCGCTGCGGCTGTGGAAGACCCGCATGCGGATGTCTTCGGGGTCGAGCGACTCGAGGAAGCGCCGGTGCTGTGCTTCGTCTTCGGGGCGAATGGGCCGCACCACAATCGAGCGGCCGTTCCAATCCTGCTTGCTGACCCATTGCGTGGGGTAGGGCAGGATCGAAAACCGCTCGGCACCCGCCACCGGCGTCATCGAAATCCGCGCGCGCGCATCCAGCGCAAGGGCACCGTGCTCGTCGACCCAAAGCGGGTTGATGTCGAGTTCGGCCAGTTGCGGCAGATCCGCCAGCATTTGGGACACCGCCATCAGCACGTCATAGAGTGCGTCGATCTTGGCGGGCGGGTGGTCGCGGTAGCCGGCCAGCAGGCGCGAAACGCGGGTGCGCGCTACCAGTTCACCCGCCAGCGCCCGGTTGAGCGGCGGCAGCGCGATCGCGCTGTCGGCGATCACCTCGACCGCGGTGCCACCCTGGCCGCACAGGATCACCGGGCCGAAGACGCTGTCGATGCTGGCGCCGACGATCACTTCCTGCGCATGGGGCCGCCGTACCATCGGCTGCACCGTGAATCCGTCGATGCGTGCGCCGGGCCGTGCCGCGGCGACCGCCTCCTGCATGGTCCTCACGGCATCCCGCAGCGCCGCTTCGTCCGCCAGGGCGAGCCGCACGCCGCCCACGTCCGACTTGTGCGTGATATCGCGCGACAGGATTTTCAACGCGACCGGGTACCCCAGATCGCGCGCGGTCGCGGCGGCGGAATCGGCCGAAGCGGCCACCGCAGCGGTGGGAACGGTGTCGATGCCGTAGGCCTTCAAGAGCGCCTTGGCCTCCTGTTCGCCCAGCCACTCGCGGCCTTCGGCCATGGCGCTTTCCAGCAGGCCGCGGGCCGCAGCCGCATCGGGCGCAGGGCTCTGGCTGGCTTCCGGCGTCTCGGTCAGGATCTCCTGGTTGTGCCGGTAGGTCTGCAGCATCGAAAAAGCGCGCACCGCTTCCTCGGGCGTGGCGTAGTCGGCCACGCCTGCGTCTTCGAAAAGCTTGCGTGCCTGCGCAACCGCTGCATCGCCGAGCCAGGCGCTCATCATGCGGGAGGTGTGGCCGCGCACCAGCGGCAGGCAGGCGCGCGCGATGTCTTCGCTGCGCACGATGGCCGTGGGCGCATGCACGAAGAGCACCGCACCCGTGCCGGGATCCGCAAGCAGGGCCGAAAGCGTGTCGACGTAGCGCTGCACCGGCGCATCGCCAATGATGTCGATCGGGTTGGCGCGCGACCAGTTGGGCGGCAGCACGGCATCGAGCCGAGCCAACAGCGCCGTGCCGGGCTCCGCGAGCGCAACGCCGGAGCGTGCGGCCGCGTCGGCCGCCATGACGCCGGCGCCGCCGCCGTTGGTCATGATCGTGAGTTCGGTGCTGCGGTTGGTGCGGAAGCGCGCCAGCGTTTCGGCGGCGAGAAACAGTTCCTGCAAGGTGTCCACGCGCAGCATCCCTGCGCGCCGGATGGCGGCGTCATACACCGCGTCGGAGCCGGCCAGTGCGCCGGTGTGCGACGCGGCGGCCTTCACGCCGTTGCCGGCGCGGCCGGCCTTGACGATGATCACGGGCTTGTTGCGTGCAGCCGCCCGCGCGGCCGACATGAACTTGCGAGGCGATTCGATCGCTTCGACATACAGCAGGATCGACCGTGTCTGTGCGTCGTTGGCCAGGTGGTCGAGCAGGTCGCCAAAGTCGACGTCGCAATGATCGCCAAGCGACACCAGTCGCGAGAGGCCGACGCCGCGGCTGCGCGTCCAGTCGAGCACCGCCGTCACGAGTGCGCCGGATTGCGACACGAAGGCGATGTCTCCGGCCAATGCGTCGCAATGGGCAAAGCTGGCGTTCAGACCGATGTGCGGGTTGAGCAAGCCGATGCAATTGGGCCCCAGCAGCCGGACCATGTGCGGGCGCGCGGCGTCCAGCGCTGTCTGCTTCTGTTCGGCGCTGAGGCCCCCGGTCACGACCACGACGGCCCGGGTGCCGAGCGCGCCAAGTTCCCCGATCAGGCCGGCCACCGTGTGCGACGGCGTGCAGATGACAGCAAGGTCCGGCGCCGCGGGCAGCTGCGAGGCCCTGGCGTAGACGGGCACGCCGTCCAGCATCGAATGCTTCGGGTTCACGCCGTAGATGGGCCCGGTAAAGGCGCCGGCGCGCAGGTTGCGCCAGACCGTGGCGCCGACGCTGCCAGGGCGGGTCGACGCGCCGAATACGGCGACGGATGCAGGCGACAGCAGGCGGTCGAGATAGCGGATGCTCAAAGGGGTCTCCGGGACGATCGGGTGGGACTTGAGCCTGTTCCCGCGGACCAAGGCACCCGGATGTACACCTGCCGAGCGGCAGGACTACTGGTTGGCGACGAGACCGCTCGGCAGCGTGAAACGGGCGGCCTCGGCCTTTGCCTGCACTTCGGGTGCGCGAATCAATAACACCGGAACGGTGGCGTGTCGCAGAATGAGCTCCGCGCTGCTGCCCATCACCATGCGACCGAGTCCGCGGCGACCGTGCGTTCCCAGCACGATCAGATCCGCCGGCCAGGCGGCCGCGTCACTCACGACGCGCTCGGCGACCGCCCCCCGGAAGGTGTCGCAGAGCAGGCATTCGGCCTCCACGCCCGCGGCCGTGGCCTTCGCCCTGGCCTCCTCGAGCAGCTTGCTGCCAGCGGCGCGTAACTGGGCGAGCCAATCGCCGGTGTAGCCCGAGTAGGCATCCATCGCCAGCGCAAAAGAAAGCTCGTCGATGACGTGCATCAGCCGCAAGCGCCCCTGCGTGACCTTGGCAAGGCGAATTGCCTCATCCAGGCCGTGGCTGGATGTCGAGCTTCCGTCGATAGGAACAAGAATTCGCTGGTACATGGCGGCCTCGCTGGCAGTGATTCGGTGATCAGTATCCGGGGTGCGCACGAGCCGGCGCTTGATATCTATCAAATGGCGGCATCGTGGCGGCGCCGATGCAACTCTGCGGCGGCCTGACACGATGCGCAGCGGATGGCCATGGGCCGCGCCAGCAGGCGTTCGCGCGGGATGTCTTCGCCGCAGTCCACGCAGATGCCATAGCGACCGTCGCCCATGCGCTGCTGCGCCTGCTCGATCTCGCTCAACCGCACGCGGTCGACCTCGATCTCGGCAAAGCGCACATCGTTCTGGCGTGCTGTCTCGGCTTCATCGGCCGGCGTGGCTTCGCACTTCGTGCGCGCCCTCGAGCAAGCCTGCCTGCGCCCCGGATGCGCTTTCGCGGAGTTCCGCCAGTACCTGGCCTTTCATGGCCTCGAGTTTCGTGGCCAATGCGTGGCGATCGGCGTCGCTCAGGTGTTTCATGGTGTCCTCTTTGAAATTGGTGTTGGAACAAAGGGGGGGTTCGGCCGGAGGGGATAGGATCCGGCAGCCGCACCGCGACATAGGCAACCCGCTTGTCACGCACTACCAGCAACGCGACCGTTTTGCCGGCGGGCATGCGCGACAGGACTTGCCTGAACTGATCGACGCGGTTGAGGAGCACATCGTTGAGCGCCACGATGAAATCGCCGGCGCGAATACCCTCGCTGCGCGCGAGCCCGGCGGCTTCGCGCACCAGCAGCCCGCCGTCAATGCGGAGCAGCGCTTTCTGCGTGGAGGACACTTCTCCAAGCACGAGCCCAAGTCCGTCGTTCCATTCAGGCGCGGGGTCGGGCGCAAGCAGGGCGGTCTTGGCGGCCTGCGGCTGCGACGGCGTGACCCAGACAGTGCGCAGCGCGCCGCGCCGCCAGACCTCCATCCGACTGCGGTCTCCGGGCACGCGATCACCGATCTGCTGCAGCAGATCGGTGAGTCGTATGACGGGGATGCCGTCGAAAGCCGTGACCACGTCGCCCAGCACAAGACCGGCGGCTTGCGCCGGGCTGCCCGCATCGACGTGGACCACGAGCGCGCCGGTGGGCGCGGGCAGGGCGAAGGACTGGGCCAACGCGGGCGTCACTTCCTGAAACTCGGCGCCAAGATGAGCACGGTGCACGGTTCCGCCGGCGCGCAGCTGCGTGGCGATCCGCATCGCCAGGTTGATCGGCACCGCGAACGAGAGGCCCATGTAGCCGCCGCTGCCGCTGTAGATCATCGAGTTGATGCCGACGACCTCGCCGCGGCTGTCGAAGAGCGGGCTGCCCGAGCTGCCCGGGTTGATGGCGACATCGGTCTGGATATAGGGAACGCTCCCCGCACCGCCCATCAGGCGGTCGACTGCACTCACCACGCCCGCCGTCACGCTGCCATGAAAGCCGAACGGTGCGCTGATGGCGGCCACCCAATCGCCCGGAGCCAGCCGCGAGGAATCTCCGATGAGGGCAACCGGCAGCTCGGCGGCGTCGATCTTCAGCAGGCCCACATCGGTGCGCTTGTCGGCGCCGACCACGCGGGCCGTGAAGCGCCGGCCGTCGTCGAGACGCACCTGGGCCTCGTCGATATTCGCAAGCACGTGCGCGCTGGTGAGGATCAGTCCATCGCTGCTGACGATCACGCCGGAGGCGAGATCGCGGATCTGGCTGACCCGCACGCTGGCCGGCAGCGGCCAGGCCAGGCGGTCGGCGAAGTCATGCTCGGGCGCGATCTCCAGTTCGATGTCTTCCGGACTCTCGTCGCGGCCGATGCGCAGCGTGCTGATGTCGACCACCGAAGCGCTGCGGCTTGCGACGAGCAAGGAAAAAGCCGGGGCCCAAGACGACCCGGTGGCGGGCTCGGCCCGCAGAGCCGGAGCGGCAAGCGGCGCGGGTCCGGCGGCACATGCGGCGAGGAGCGCAAGCAGGCCGGCGCACGCAGAGGCGGCGACGAAACGTTGGATTGGCTGCACGAGGGATCCGCTCAAGCCGCCTGTGGAGAAAGGTCGACGGGCCGCACTGTCGATTGCGCAGCCTCGGCGCTGCGCACAGCCGTGCCGAATGCCTCCAGCCGCGTGGCGAAACTGCCGTTGTCGACCTCGCTGGCGGCAAATGCCACGTCGAGAATGGGCGCGCGTCCGATCAGCCGGCTGATTTCGGAGACCGCGTTGGGCGCGCCGCGCCCGCCCATGACCGAGATCACGGCCACGTCGGGCATGTGGTTGCGCCGGGTGCCGACGAAGCTGCGCATCGGTCCCGCGAGCCGCTGTCCCCAGATGGGCGATACCAGCACCACGGCGTCGAACTTCTTCGTGCGCGGACCGTTGTAGCGGATCGGCGAGTGCCGGCGGAAGACCGAATCGAGCAGGCATCGCAAGCTACCGGAGGCACCCGCGCGCGGCCGGGTTTCAACGATCTCGGCCATGGGCCAGCCCTGCTGGCTGCACAGCAAATCCGCCACCTTGCGCGAGGTGCCGGTGTAGGAGTAAACGACCACGAGGATCTTGTTCATGGCTGCCTCAGGTGTTTTCATGGAGAAATCAATGTAGGCCGCATGCCGGGTCGCTGCTTTGCGTTGGATCAAGCGGGCGAGCGGCGTCGCAAGGGCTGGGGGCACGCGATGCATTGCTGCATTGATCTGGAGCAAGGCGAATCTCCGGACGCGGGCGAACATCTGCGGCAGCGACTACACGGCTCGCATGCTCCCACTCTTCAAGGATTTGCCATGAACACCATTCACACACTCGGCTCGGCTGCATTGCTGTTCCTGGCCGGCTGCAGCCTGCTGCCCTCCGCAGAGGACAAGAGGGACAAAGATCATCTGCTGCACCATCCGTCCGCGGCGCTCTCGCCTGCGACGACAAGGTCGGATCAGCAGATGGCGCAGATGCGCGAAATGCACCGAAAGATGATGGCTGCCAAGACCCCGCAGGAACGCCAGGTGCTGATGGCTGAACACATGAAGGCCATGCAAGGCGGGATGTCGACGATGTGCCAGATGGGCGCCACGCCGAGCCCGCAGGTCGGGGCCCCGTCCGAAGAAACAATGAAGCGCTGCATGGCCATGAAGGACATGACCATGCAGATGATGCCGGACCGGGAAAAGCTCCAATCGCCTGCGCGATAGGCGGGCGCCACGGCCCGGGGCTGCTTGAGAGCAGGGGCGGCCTTGCCTTGCTCTGCTGCCGCTTCAGCGGCATCGACCGCCTTTGCCGCCGGTAACCAGCGCGATGCGTGTCAATTGTCCACCGCGAGATCGTTCACGACGAGCGAAACGCCGGGGGCCGCCCATGCTGCGCCCTGCACTGCATTGCGCTCGGCCCAGGAGTGGACCTTGCCGCGCAGCGTGACCTGCGATCCGGTCACCGTGACGGCAAGGTGTTTGGCTTCGCGTTCGGCCTGGCGCGCAAGCGCGTCATGGATCTTCTTCTCGACGTCGGCGGGGCAGACCTTGGGCGTGACCCTGACAAGGTTGGATACGCCTCTCACGCCCAGCAGGTTGCGCACGGCGCTTTCCGCGGCGCGGCGCTGGTAGTCCCATTCGACCTCGCCGTTCAGCGTCAGCCAGCCCTTTTCCACCATCGGGCGGATCTTGTCGTCCGGCACCAGCACGTTCCATTCGAGCGCGCGTTCGGCGGCGGTCGCAACCTCGGCATCGGTGCGCTCGTTGTCGAACGGGAGCTTGACCGCGATCTCGACGGCAACGGCCTTCACGCCATGCACGCGCTGCACCGCCCGTTCAACGGCGTACTTTTCGGCAAAGCTCGCCAGATGGCCGGTCAGGGTGACCACGCCGTCCTTGACGATCACGCCGACATTGGCGGCATCGAACGACGGGTCCCAAGCCAGTTCGGACTGAATGTCTTCTCGCAATTGAGCATCGGTTTTCATGGTGTTCCTTGCAGTGAATGGAGGTTGAACGGCCCGCACCGGAACCGGTGACGATCGTGGATTCACTGTAGAAACGTCGCCGTCCGGCTGTATTGCGCTGGATCAATGCACAGGCGCGTCCCAGCGCCTTGCATCAGCCAATACGGCCCGGAAGCAATGCCTGCCGCCCGAGACGCCGATGTACGTCTGCCACGACTACCCGACG
Source organism: Variovorax paradoxus (assembly GCF_040544635.1). Taxonomy (GTDB): domain Bacteria; phylum Pseudomonadota; class Gammaproteobacteria; order Burkholderiales; family Burkholderiaceae_C; genus Variovorax; species Variovorax paradoxus_R. Next base: position 339,526 of record NZ_JBEPKJ010000004.1, on the reverse strand, counting down.
ACAACGGCGTTTCTTGCCTGCGCATTCCGCTTAACGCGCTGCCGGTTCGCCGCCCTGACGCTGATAGAGCGCGGTAGGCGCTGGCTTGACGCGGGTCAAGCTCCGGGCACGTGATGACTGCCAAGCTTGCTGCTTCAAGGAACGCCCATGCCGCCACTCAACCATCTGCTGGCTCGCCGCGCTGGCATCGACACCTACCAGCAGCCTGTGGTCTACATGCGTAGCGACTGCGCTGTCTGCCGTGCCGAAGGTTTCCAGTCGCAAGCACAGGTCGAGGTGGTCGCCAATGGGCGCCATCTGTTTGCAATCTTGCACCAGGTGAGCGGCGACTGGCTGCGCGACGACGAGATCGCGCTGTCGGAGGCCGCCTGGACTATGCAGCGCTGCGTTCTCTGATGGACGACATCAGCCGCGGACGCCTTGCCGATATCCACATGGCGTCGTTCGTGACGGTCTGCGCCGGCCGCGGTCTCGACCTGGACGAGACCGTGGCCCTGACCCGCGCCATGGTCGATGTCGGAGAGCGCGTCGACTGGGGCACCTCGCCCGTGCTCGACAAGCATTGCATCGGCGGCTTGCCGGGCAACCGCACCACGCTGCTGGTGGTGCCCATCGTCGCTGCATGCGGTGTGGTGATGCCCAAGACGTCGTCGCGCGCCATTACCTCGGCGGCCGGTTCCGCAGATGTGATGGAGACGCTCGCGCCCGTCGACCTCGACCTGGCGGCGATGCGCCGGGTGGTCGAGCGAGAAGGCGGGTGTGTCGTATGGGGCAGCGCCATGCGCGTCAGTCCCGCCGACGACATGCTGATACGCGTAGAGCGGCCGCTTGGCATCGACAGCGAGGGCCTTATGGTGGCGTCCATCCTGTCCAAGAAAGCGGCCATGGGTTCCAGCGCGTGCTGATCGATATTCCCGTCGGCCCGCTCTCCAAAGTGCGCAGCGATACCGCTGCCAAACAGCTCTCGCGCAGCCTGACTTCCGTCGGCGCCGCTCTGGGGCTGCAAGTGCAGACTGTTCTCACCGATGGCGGCCAACCGGTCGGAAGAGGTGTTGGCCCCGCACTCGAGGCGGTGGATGTGATGGCCGTGCTCGAGCGTCGCGCTGATGCCCCGGAGGACCTTCGCGAACGTGCGCTCCTGCTGGCTGGCCTCGTTCTTGAAATGGCAGAAAAGGCGCCGCCGGGTGCCGGGAGAGCAATGGCACGCGAGGCGTTGGACGGAGGCCGCGCCCTGGCCAAGTTCATCGCCATCTGCGAAGCACAGGGTGGCCTGAGAGTACCGCCAAAAGCAGCCCACACACATTGCGTAACGGCGCCCGCGACTGGGGTGGTATCGGGGATCGACACCCGCTTGGTGGCGCGCATGGCCAAGCTGGCCGGCGCACCGCGAGACCCGGCTGCGGGCGCGTCGATGCACGTGCGCGTGCAGGACCGAGTCGAGCGTGGCCAGCCGCCCTTCACCTTGCACGCCGAAAGCCTCGGCGAACTTCAGTACGCATCAAGTTTCGTGCGCTCGCAACTGCCTGTGGTTCGCATTGAGGCTGCGCCCTGAAACAGGGTCGAGTAAGACTGCTCGGCAGTGTCGCATCACAGACAGCGGGGCGCGGTCGGCGGAGCAGGGCGTCGAGATCTACACGCCCGAAGCCACGCGCGAGACTTTCGACCGGCTGCGGCGCTGCGCGCGCTTGCCATCTAGGTGCTCACTGACAGTGCCGTAGACATTGCTTCGATTGACGCGCGCTGGCGCGACGCCGCAAGCGGCCCGGGTGGCGGCCTGCATTCAACGCGGGCCCCGTGAATACGCGCAGGTTCCGCGTCGGTTTGCGCATTCTCAAAGCCATATCGTCCACCACGTCGGACGATATGGAGATGAACGACCCGAAAGATGCCTCCGCCCTGGTCCGCGATGCACACCTGCATCCCGTCGACGCTCTTGCGACCCATCTGGAGGTAGACCCTCGAAAGGGCCTGAGCACCGAGCAGGCGACGCAACGGCAGGCGCTCCACGGCAGGAACAGCCTGCCGGAGTCGCCGCCTCGGAGCCTGGTTCAGCGCGTGCTCGACCAGTTCCGGGATTTCATGGTGCTGGTACTGATCGCGGCGGCGCTGCTGTCGGGATTCATCGGCGATGTGGCGGACACCGTGGCCATCACGGTCATCGTCGTGCTCAATGCCGTCATCGGTCTGGCGCAGGAGTGGCGGGCGGAGCGCGCGCTCGACGCACTCAAGCGCCTGGCCAGTCCGCACGCGACAGTACGGCGCGAAGGGCGTACCCAGGTCCTGGATACGAGCCAGCTTGTGCCGGGCGACGTGGTGCTGCTCGAGGCAGGCAACCTGGTGCCGGCTGATCTCCGCCTGCATGATGCGGCGCAATTGCGGGTAGATGAATCGACGCTGACCGGGGAATCGGTCACGGTGGAGAAACACACAGCGCATCTCTCGGGCAGTGCGCACGCGCTGGGCGACCGGCTCAACATGGCGTTCAAGGGAACGCTGGTCACGCACGGCCGGGCTGAAGGGTTGGTGACCGCCACCGGTTCCCAGACTGAACTCGGCCGCGTGGCCGGACTGTTGCGCGATGCGCAAGAGCGGAGCACGCCGCTGCAGTTGCGCCTGGCCTCGTTCGGCAAGCGGCTGTCGCTGGTGGTCCTGTGCATCTGCGCACTGATCTTCAGCATCGGCGTGATGCGGGGCGAGCCGGTGCTGCTCATGGCATTGACTGCCATCAGTCTCGCTGTGGCGGCGATTCCCGAGGCCCTGCCTGCCGTGGTGACCGTGCTGCTGGCGCTGGGCGCTCGCCGCATGGTGAGGGTGAATGCGCTCGTTCGCCGTCTGCCGTCCGTGGAAACGCTTGGCTCCGTCAGCGTGATCTGCTCCGACAAGACCGGCACCCTGACGCAGAACCGGATGCGGGTTCAGGTCGTGGATCTCCTTGCCGGCGGTTCCCGCGACGCCATCTGGCGTGCCGCGCTGCTGTGCACCGACGCCAGCGCGGGCGCCCACGGAGAGTGGGTGGGGGACCCGACCGAGACCGCACTGGTCGAAGCTGCGCAGGCCGATGGTTTCGATCCGGGGGCTGTCCGTGCGGCGAATGCCCGCTTGCACGAATGGCCTTTCGAATCGGAGCGCAAACGCATGAGCACGTTGCACCGTGAGCATGAAAGCTGGCTCGTGGTGACCAAGGGTGCCCCCGAAACCCTGCTGCCGCGCTGCACTCGCGTGGCATCGGCGCAGGGTGATCTTGCGCTGGACAGTGCCGAAGCCCTGTTCGCCGCGCAAGCGATGGCGGCACAAGGATTGCGCGTGCTCGCGGTGGCGCGCCGCTCCTTTGGGCAGGATCCTGCAGGCCTGCCTGCCGATGCCGTCGAGTCCGACATGGTCCTGCTCGGGCTCGTCGGGCTGGCCGATCCGCCGCGGCCGCAGGCCAAGGCTGCCGTGGCCGATTGCCGCAGCGCGGGTATCACGCCGGTGATGATCACCGGCGACCATCCTGCGACGGCATTGGCCATTGCGCGCGAACTCGGTATTGCCGAGGCTGGTGCATCGGCGCTCACCGGTGCGGAGCTGAGCGCAATGGACGACGTGGCGTTGCAGCGCGCGGCCCGCGATGTGCGCGTGTATGCGCGTGTCGATCCAGCGCAAAAGATCCGGATCGTCCGGGCACTTCAGGCCCAGGGGCAATTCGTGGCAATGACCGGTGACGGCGTCAATGACGCGCCCGCGCTCAAGCAGGCGGACATCGGCGTGGCAATGGGGAAGGGCGGCACCGATGTCGCGCGGGAGGCGGCGAGCCTCGTGCTGCTCGATGACAACTTCGCGAGCATCGTGGCGGCCGTGCGCGAGGGGCGGCGCATCTTCGACAACATCCGCAAGTTCATCCGCTACGCGATGACCGGGAACTCCGGCGAGATCTGGACCTTGTTTCTCGCACCGCTGATGGGCATGCCGATTCCGCTGCTGCCGTTGCACATTCTGTGGGTGAACCTGGTGACCGACGGGCTGCCCGGCCTCGCCCTTGCCGCGGAGCCTGCCGAACGAGGCGTCATGCGGCGGCCACCCCGCCCGCCGGGCGAAAGCGTGTTCGCCGGAGGGCTGTGGCAACACACGCTGTGGGTCGGCCTGCTGATCGCGGCGCTGTGCCTGGGCATCCAGGCTTGGGCCCTGAAGGCAGGCATGCACTGGCAGACCATGGTGTTCACGGTGCTCACGCTATCGCAGATGGGGCATGTGCTGGCCATTCGCTCGGAGACCGATTCGCTGTTTGCCCAGGGGCTGCGAAGTAATTTGCCGCTGGCGGGCGCTGTTCTTTCCACCTTTGCGCTCCAGCTTGCGGTGATCTACGTGCCGGCCTTGCAGGCGGTGTTTCGGACGGAAGCATTGACTGCCGGCGAACTGGCACTGTGCCTGGCCTGTGCGGTGGTGGTCTTTGCGGCGGTCGAAGTCGAAAAGTGGGTTCGCCGTCGGGCGGCTCGAACTTCGGTGCAGCTCGCCGTGGTCGCCTAACACCGATACATGGGACGCGAGGCCTGCATTGCAAATGGAGGAAGGGGAGCCTTGACCACCTGCACCAGGGCCTCCGCGGGCGCGTTGCCGGCATTCACCCATCGGTCCAGCGGATCGAGCAGGTCCACCATCGTCGGCACTGCCGGTTGTCTCCAGATACGTAGTTCCCCTCGCGGCTGCGTCAGATTGCGATCAGGCCGGCGCAAGAGCATCCGGTTGTCCGGCGCGCCGCCCGGACGGAGACAAGCCGGGCGGCATTCAGTTGCGCCCGTTGCGTTCGACAACCCACTACATCGGGCACGTATGAGAAACAGAAATCTTGCCAGGGGACTCTTCCTCATGGCGATCGCGCTGGCCTTCGGCCTCACGGCGCTTCGCTATCCCATCGGAGACCTGAGCCGCGCCGGGCCGGGTCTTTTTCCCGTGATGGTGAGCAGCTTGCTGCTGCTGATCGGCGCGTCGACGGTGGTCCGGTCGTTCTTCGTCGAGCCTGTGCGGCTGAACCTTCACTTCAAGAACATCGCACTCATCCTTGGAAGCCTCTGCGGCTTCGCGTTGATCTCGATGTACCTCGACATGGTCGCGGGCATCGTCTTCATGGTGTTCTGCTCGGCCTTTGCCGGCAGCTCGAACTCGTGGGTGCGCAACGTCAAGATTTCTGCCGGCCTGATCGCCATGGCGTTCGCGCTTCAGAAACTCCTCGGCCTGAACCTGCCACTCTTTTGAGGCCACCACCATGGAAGTCTTGAACAACCTGGCGTTCGGTTTCTCGCACGCCCTGACATGGCAGAACCTGCTGTTCTGCGCCATCGGCTGCACGGTGGGAACGCTGGTCGGCCTGCTGCCGGGCCTCGGCCCGCTGGCAACCATCAGCCTGCTGCTGCCGCTGACCTATTCCATTCCCACGACTGGCGCGCTCATCATGCTGGCGGGCATCTACTACGGTGCGCAATACGGCGACAGCGTGAGCGCCATCACCATGAAGATCCCGCATGCGAGCAGCATCGTGGCCTGCATCGACGGGTACGCGATGACGCTGAAAGGGCAGACCGGCCTGGCGCTGTTCACGGCCGGTTTCTCCAGCTTCATCGGCGGCACGGTGGCCATTCTGGTGCTGTCGTTCTTCGCGCCCATGCTGGGCGAGGTCGCCTTCCTGTTCGGCCCCGCGGACTATGTCGCGATGATGCTGGTGGGCTTTGTGTGCGTGAGCTTCGTCACCACCGGCAGCCTGTTGAACGGCCTGGCGATGTGCATGATCGGCGTGCTGCTGGGAACGATTGGCACCGACGTGAACAGCGGCATGGCGCGCTTCACGCTCGACATGCCGTTTTTGACCGACGGTGTCGGCATCGTGAGCATCGCGCTGGGCTGCTTCGGCATTGCCGAGATCACGAAGAACCTCGATTCCCGCGAGGAGCGCTCGCCCTTCAACGGCAAGATCAACCTCATTCCCACCTGGGCGGAGTTCAAGCGAATCATCCCCAGCGCGCTGCGCGGCAGCGTGGTCGGCTCGCTGCTGGGCATATTGCCCGGCGGTGGCCCCACCATCGCGCAGTTTGCGGCCTATGCGCTCGACAAGAAGGTGAGCAAGTACAAGCACGAGATCGGTTCCGGCTGCATCGAAGGCGTGGCCGGCCAGGCCGCGGCGGACGAAGCGGCCGCGCGCACCAGCTTCATTCCGCTGATGAGCATCGGCATTCCCGAGAACGCCGTGATGGCGCTGATGCTCGCGGCCTTCGTCATCAAGGGCATTCAGCCGGGGCCCAACATGATCGGCGCGCATCCCGAACTGTTCTGGGGCCTGGTGGCCAGCATGTGGATCGGCAACGTATTCTTGCTGGTGCTGAACGTGCCGTTGGTGCGTTACTGGCTCTCGGTGTTCAAGATTCCCTACAGCGTGCTGTTCCCGTCGATCCTGTTCTTCTGCTGCATCGGCACCTACAGCGTGAACAACAACCTCGAGGACGTCTTCATCACGTCCGCCTTCGGCTTCATGGGCTACATGTTCATGCGGCTCGAGCTGGACGCCGCGCCGCTCATGCTCGGATTCATCCTCGGCCCGATGCTGGAAGAGAACTTCCGCCGGGCGATGCTGCTGAGCCGCGGAAGCTTCAATGTGTTCGTCAACCGGCCTATCAGCGGCACGCTCATGACGCTGATTGCCGTCTTCGCTGTTTGGCAGGTTGTGGCGTTCTTCTTCAAGTCACAAAGGAAGAATGTCGGCACGGGCGTCGTGCCTGGCGCGTTGGCCGAAGAGTGATGATGCGGAGCAGAGCCATGTTGATGCTTGCGGTCGCCGCCGAGCCTCCGCATGCTCGGCGGCAACCGACACCGACGTGCGCAGTGCCCTGGCTGCATGCAACCGCGATCAATTGGTCAGCCCCCGGGCGGCGGCCATGTTCGAACAATTTCTGCGTGAGGTGCAGCGCCATTTCCCGCTGGCGGCCCGCGCCAACGGCGTGGACCAACCCCTGATCTGGACCGAAGGCCTGCCGCTAGGGCCTGTGGACAGCTCTCCGCTCAATCTGGGCGTGGAGGTAGATGCGTTGGACGACGCGGTGCTCTCCACCCTGGGCCATGTGGCGGCCGATGCCGGGCTGCAGATGCTGGAGCCGCAGGGCGGAGCACTGTACCGGCTGGACCGACAGGTGATCTTCGACGATGGCAGCGCCGAGCCCTTTGCCGAACGGACGCCCCGGGGCCGAGCCGCGCGCGGTGGCTGCAGCGGGCTTCGATACGACGAAAACGCCTTATTCGCTGGAGGTGCTGTGCAGCGCGCTGATGGAAAAGCTGGGGCCTTTGGGCTTCGAAACCCAGCCCCATCCCCATTGGGAGCACATGCGGCTGGTGCAACGCACCTACGGCCCCACGGTGCAGGCGTTCTGCATCCAGGTTCAGCCCGAGCATGACCGCCAGTACGTGCATTTCATGGTGCGCTGGTGGTTGCCCGCCGTGCGCGAAGCCTGGCTGGGGCGGCTCGACGAGATCGGCGGTCCGGAGCTGCGCGGCCGCATCCGGCCCCTGTTCATGCCGGAGCATGAGCGCATGCTCGGCAACTTCCATGGAAGGCGCGATCCGCGGCTGGCCGATAACGTGCTGCGCAGCGAGAGCGACTTGCAGGCGTATGCCCAGGCCCTGGCCACCTGGTGCGCCGAGCAGGGCATGTACTTTCAGAACGCACCCAGGAACATGGCGGAGTTGGGAAAGGTCATGCTGTCGGTCGACCAGTTGAGCAACGTGCTCAGGGATGGTGAGAGCGGAGTGCATGGCTCGTTCTACTTGCCCCAGCAGATGGGCCTGCTGGTGCTGGCATTGACCTGCAAGACGCCGCTGCGCGAAGTGTGGCTGGAGACCCTGCGCCACCGCCAGCGGGTGACCCAGCATGTGCAGTGGAAGCACGTCACGGGCGACGATGGCAACTCGCTGTTCGAGGGCATCCTGGCCAGCCTGATCGAACGACCGCCAGCCCTTCAAGCCTGACGTGCCGCTGTCGCGGAGACAAGGGCTGGCAAATACCCGATCTGACGACGGGTTTTGGCGGCAGACCAGGGGAGGGGCGTCGTCCATCGGTGCTGGCTCAGTAGCTGACCGTGACAATCAAGGTGTCCGTGTAGCTGCCCACGCCCACATTTTGTCGCGCCGGAATGCGACCGAAGAGCGGGATCGTTGCCGCAGTTCCTGAACCGGTGACACTTGAACTTCCCCCAGTGCCATCTCCCCACACGATGGTGCGAGAGGGCTCGGTGAAGACGTTGTATTTCAGCCGGTACGTTCCTGACGCCATCGCACGATCGAAGCTGCCGCTGCCACCCGTGGCCAGGGCGATGCTGTAGCTTGCCACTGCATCGCAAGTGATCTGAACGCTGCCGTTGCTGTTGTTGGGCGCGGTGGAAAACGGTGCGTATGCACCAAACGCGAGCCCTGTGGTCGACACCGTGCACTGGGCGGCGTTGCTTGGTCCCGCGCCAACGTACAGGCCCAGACAAACCCCGAGGGTGCACAGCCGACGTGCCGCGCGTTTCATCGCCGGACTCCGTGGCAAACGAATGTGCCCAAGTGTGGAAGCGGATCGGTCGTTTCCTGGAAGGCCGCCTCGATCGTGCAGCGCTGCCGTCGCCAGCTCAATTCCATCGTGTTTTCCTTCAGAAGGTTCGTCAAGAAGATCTCGCCGTGCTGACCCGCCGGGAACTCCTCCTCATTGCCTGCCAACCGGGCTGTCGCGCCCGCAGGCAGCGGCCCACCATCGTCGAGCAATACCGTCACGAGCCCTCCGCGGGAGCGGCGCACTGGGAATTGCGTCAGGACACCGCTCCGGTACGCTGGCACCACGTCGAGCGCCAGGCTGTCGACCGTGGCGTCGAGCGGGAGGTCCGCCTGCTCGATACCGATTGTGTTGGTCTGATATGGAAGCAATCTCGGCACCATCGCTGCACCGTTCGAATTGGTGCGCCCTACCAGTTGATTGGCTGCATAGACGCGCACGTCGGCAAAGCCGGGAACCTTGACCACCGAGAAGCTTTCGTTGATGGTGCGGCTCGCAAACGCATCGGTGCCGATCATGGCAAAACCGCCGGCCATGCCGGCGCGGTAGGCTGTACTGCCCCCGTGGGCTGAGGCGCCAACCTCGTAGGTCCCGAAGTCACTTTGCATCAGGACACTTCCCTCGGTGCGTGCGCCGTCGCCGCTGCCTGTCGTGATCAGGCGGTAGCCGACGCCGGAGCCCACCGGAAGGTTGCGTTGCACCTGGGCGTACGCGTTCCAGTTATCGCTTCGGGTGTTCGTACTCGCGCCGGCGCTCATGCTGGTAGTGGCGCCCAGCGCCCGGGTGAATGTCAGCCCCACACGGGTTTGGCGCGCCCGCAGATCGCGTTGCAACGCGAGCGCAAGGTGGCCGACGCGCCCAATGGCAAAGCTCCAACTGGCGCTGACGAGCTGCACCCCGGACCGCTCGCGAAAATCCTGCTGGATGTAGTTCAATGCGGCCGCACCATAGTTTGGCGTCGCATAGCTGATGTAGGTTTGTGCGAGCTTCTTCGGAGCCCTCGGGTCCGTCGGCAGGCCAAGTGCCGAGTAGTTGTCGCTGGTCCCCGTGACGCTGGCACCGAAACTTAGCCGTTGAGCCTGGCGCTGAAACCCTACAGAAGCCAAGCCGCCTACACCCTCGCTGCTTCGGCTTGTTGCGACGGAGGCGGTGAATACGCCTGCCACTGGCCACAGCCATGCGGCGCCGATGCCGGCCGCCTGCCGATCCCGGGTCACCTCGCCATGCAACTCCCCAGTCAGGCTGTCGCTCAGGCCCCTGCGTTCGGTGCCGACCGCCACAAGGCGGCCGTAATCGGCGCTCGCGCTACCGTAGTTCGAGCGAATCGCGCCGACCTCGTAGGAAAAGTCGCGAAGTCCCGGCCGAAGCAGTTGCGCGCTGGCGTAGAAGGGCGTCACCAAGGTTTGCTGGCGACCCAGCAGGTCACGCACCACCACGCGGGCCTCGCCCATGCCTGTCAAGGCCGGCAGCTGTGGAACGCTGAAGGGACCGGCCAAGACGTCGCGCCGCATGCGAAGTGAATCATTGACATAGATGTCCACCGTCGAGGGCAGTGCCGCCTCGCCGGCAAGGCCCGGCATCGGAAAGGTGACGAAACCCGGCTGCGTGGAGAAGTTGGTGGCGTATTGAAGGCCGCCAATGCGAACAGGCCGGCTCCAGCTGCCTGCGCTGCTGATCGTATCGCCTACGCGCCAGGTGGCTGCATCGCCAGGGCGATCGAGCGTCCAGGTCGTGCTCAGACGCGTGAAGTCGGCCCGCGTCGTTTTGCTGATCTCGCTGCCCACGCCACTGCGCGCGACGGCGCTTGCCGCCAACGAACCCCAAGGACTAAAGGCGACTGCTTCGAAAAGGCCTCCGGAGCTCGTTTGATGGTTGGTCGACTGGACCGACAGGTCGTAGTTGAAGAACCCGCCGATCGGCGGCGGCGGCGGCTTTGCGGGCCGCCTGTCCTCCAGCAACATCATGGTAGGAAGGAAGTTGCCTGCCACCGTGTCAATGGCGAGTGTCTGCGTGGCAGGGTCGATGCTCCAGCGCACACCGGAGATCACGTCGAGAGACAGGAAGCTCTCGCCGTCGTGGATGACAGGGGGGCCCTGGGGCAGCACAAAGCGCCAGCGCACCAAGTCGGCTGTCCGTGCCATGATGCGACCGTCCGGATCCTGCAACAACAGGGTGACCGGCTTCATCTCGCCGTTGACGCGTACGGCGAGAAAGGTCTCTGCAGGGGTCCGAGTTTCAGGCGGAGGCGCGCCAGAGAGGGCGGGTTGCGCCAGCAAGGCTGCAATCAGCCCGAAAGAGTGCGAAAACCGCCGCTGGCTGCGGATGCTACGGCACGACGACATCAGCGCTGACTTCTCCGCGCTCAGTGCTTGCAGAGAGGCGCAGCGTGCTACCGGGCGCCAGCATCGCATTTCCTTGGACCGGCCACTGACGCTCTTGGCCAGCGTGCACATCGTCTGCGATGGTCTGTGCTGAAACTGCAGTGCCATCCTTCTTCGACAGTGAAATGGACGTGATGCGTGCGTGCAGCTCGCCGTAGTTACGGGCAGCGATGCCCAGCTTGTTGTCAGCTCTCTTCACAAGCTGCCACTGCAGAGCTTGCGCACTGTGAGTCGTTGGCGTCACGAACACCGGTATGCCGAGCCGCAGGGCAACACGGGTACCGGCGAAGTCCGGCTTCACCGGCGGCGGAACTTCGACGAGATAAAGGCGGTAGGTCAGCTCGGTGCGCGGGTCGGGTGCGCGGCGAAGGCCCAGCCGCACGATCTGTGTGCCGTGCGGCGGCAGCGTGAAGATGGGAGGGGTGGCGATCAGATCGCGTGTCGGCACGTAGTGGTCGACACCATCCTGCTGCGCCCAGTTGGTGGGCTCCAGTTGGATCACCGCGGGCTCATCGCTGCTGTTGCGGATGACCAGCGCGACGATTGGCGCGCTGGCCGTCAACGACAAGCGGACCGGATCCACCGTGAAGGATCCGGCCCCAGCCGTGCCAATCGCGAAGCACAGGGCCGCGAGTGAAGCGCCGCAGCGTAGGGCGCGCAAACACATCAGAAGGTCACCGTCGCAACCACTGTGTCGGCATAGGTGCCCGCAGGAACATTCACCCCAGCCGCGATCCGTCCATAGACCGTCAACATGGTGGCCGTGCCGGTTCCGGTATGTGCAACCCCGGTCGTATTTTCCCAGACCGTTGCCATGGTCGCCTCGGTCGACAAAGAGTAGGGCAGCAAGTTTGCGCCACTGTTCATTCGCCGCACGGGTACTGCGTCGGTAGAGGGGCCCGTCGGGTTAACGCCTTGGTTGAGTTTCACCACTGTCGCGGCGCCCAGAGTGCAGGTCACCGTGACGCTGCCCGTCGCGTTGATCTCAGCCTTGGTCACAGCGTCATAGGTGCCGAAGGCTATAGGGGCAGTCGAAATCGCGCAGGTGCTGCCAACTGTTGCCCCCACTGCCATGCTGCTGGTGGCATCGGCAGCATAGGCATTCACGCCCAGCATGGCGCCCCCCATGACGAATGCCGTTTGCATTGCGAGCTTGAGGGCATTACGTTTGATATCGTTTTTCATGGGATTTTTCGTGATGTTGAGCTGGTTGGCCCAGAGAATTAGAAGCAATATGCCGCTGCAAGACTTTTTATAGCCAAGTGCAAAAAGCAAGGTTTGCAAGGGTGATTTGCTTTAGCTTGCCAATGTCGTTGGATACGCATGGCCGAAATAGGTTTGGCTTCTATTCACATCATTAATCCTAGGTGGAGAAGATTTCTGCCCCTATCATGTTCTCGTTTGCTGGTTCCGGCGAAAACATTTATTACAAGGTGGCCAAACGTGAACAATGTCACCGATGTAGCCGGTTTTCGCGATCGGCTCCGAAATAAACGCCAATATTGAGAACTTAAGAACTCACAATTGACCGTGGAAGAATTGAGGTGATCTTGCTTCGCCGCGGTGAAAGCATGGGTATTGCCGAAACGATGAAAGACACGTTTGTTGATTGCCGCCGAAAATTGACCCGGCTAACCCACTAGTTCCATCTAAGACGGATCCACGTAAAACCCGACCCTGCTCATTTTTTAAGGCAGGGGATCCTAGGAGTGATAGACGTGGCGACATTGAGTGTCATCAGACGCTGGGCCCTGCGCGAGCAGATGGAAATCTAGGGTCAGAGATCGACGGAATCCAACAACCTGCACAAGGCGGGCTTTGAGATTTGGTCGTGAACTCTCACGCGGTCCATGGTTACGGCAAATTTTCACTTGCGGAAGTGTGTCGCGGCTTCTCATGACGAGGGACCTGTGCCGCACGTCGCGCGTTCCGCAGGGCCGGACTTGAGGTTGGCTCTACGGGTCCAAAGGGACACCACTCTGGCTCGAGTGGCCTCCGCGAAGGCCCCGCAAGCGAGACGACCGCCGCATGGAGCAAGTCCGCGCGGTCGCCTGCCTATCGCGCACCTGCACCACAGGTACTGGGGTCAGGCGCGCGTCGCGCGCGCCTCGTTGCGCAGGTCACGGATCTGATCGTGGTTGCGCTGCGCGGCATACGCCTGCGATTGCACCACCTCGCGCACATCCTGAGGCAGTGGCTGTCGCAAGGCCTTGCGATAGCGCGCGACCGCCGCATCCTCGCCGCGCTCGCATTCCTCAAGGATGGACAGCTCGCTGTTCGCGCCCACCGCGCCCTTGAGGTGCACCCAGCCGCGGTGCAGTGCGCCCGAGGCGGTGCCGCCGTTCGCCGGCTCTCCGCCATAGGAGACCACCAGTTGCGAGAGTTGCGCCGCGGCTTCGCGACACTGCGCGGCGCGCGTGGCGAACAGCTGCTTCAGCTGGGGCGATTCCACCTCTTCGGCACAGGTGCGAAAGCCGGCCTCGCCGTCGCGCGTGTTCTCGAGCACATCGTTCAACACATCCACCACGTCGTCGTTCGAGAGCGGATCGCCCTCGGGGAACGACGAGTCTTCTTCACGCATGTAGAGCCGGTCGGCGCGCTCCCACGCCGCATGCGATGCAGGCCGCGCCTGCTCCCAGGCGAGCGACGAAGTGCCACGGCGTATTTCCCATTCTTGCGCCAGCGACGGCTCGACGGCCGCGAAGTCGTCGTCCATCGTTGCGCGGCGGCTCCAGCCGAGTTCATAGGCGGGCGCGTAGTGCTCGTAGCTCAGGCCCGGTTCGTAATAAGGCTCGCGCGTGTAGGCGTTTTTCCAGTGGCTGTGTTCCGCGGTGGGGTTGATGCGCTCTGCCACGGCCTTGCCGCCCATGCCGCCGGCCACGGCGCCCACGAGCATGCCGGCCACTGCGCCTGCCGGTCCGCCGATGGCGCCGACAGCAGCGCCGGCGAGGGCACCGCCGGTGGCACCCGCGCCCGTGCCGACAGGATGCGACCCGGGTTCACCGGTGATGGGGTCGAGATTCATGTCGCTGCGCTCGGAAGGGGTCTTGGCTTGGGTCATGGGCATTCCTTGAATGGTGGTTGAGCTCGGGCGAGTGTTGGCCCCGCTTGGCAATCATCATTCGCCGCTGGCGGCGCAGCGAGGTCGGCCACCGGCGCGGCATGCTGTAGTCCAACCCGTTGGGTGTGGTGACGCGGGCAGTGATGATGCCCCTATACGGCGCCCACATCGTTCCTCGACCCCCCAGCCCGATGCGCCTATAGTGGCCATCGAGCCTCCGAAGCACGAGCTGCTGGCCTGCCTCACGCTTTTGTGCCGTGACCAAGGAGGTCTTCATGCACCGTTTTCTTTTCAACAACCGCGAGGCGCTGATTGCACGGTGCAAAGTGAAGGTTGCCCAGCGTCCCTTGCGGGCGGCGACCGACAAGCAACTGGCCCATGGCGTGCCCATGTTCCTGGACCAGCTCACGAGAACGCTCGCCGCCGAAGACGACGACGAGATGGATGTGAGCATTGCGATTTCGGGGCCTTCGGGGGGCGATTCGCTCGCCCTGTCGGAAATCGGCGTCAGCGCGACCGCCCACGGCAAGGAACTGCTCAATCTGGGCTACACCGTGGATCAGGTCGTTCATGACTACGGCGATCTTTGCCAGGCCATCACGGACCTCGCGTTCGAGCGGGACGCGCCGTTTGCCGTGGCCGAGTTCCGGACGCTGAACCGTTGTCTGGACAACGCCATTGCAGACGCCGTCACCGAATTCAGCTCTCAACGCGATGCGCAGATCTCGGTGCAGCAGCTTGCGGGCGAAAAGCAACGCTTGGGGTTCCTGGTGCACGAACTGCGCAACTCGCTCGGAACCGCCACCCTCGCGGTGCGGGCGCTCGAGTTGGGCAACATGGCCATCAGCGGCGCGACGGGCGCCGTTCTGAAGCGAAGCCTTTCAACGCTCGGCCTGTTGATCAGCCGGGCCACGGCCGAAGTCAGGGGAAAAGGGGCAGATCAACGCCAGACTTTCTCGGTGGCCTCCTTCATTGCGGATGTCGACCTTGTGGCCCGGCTCGATGTGGCGCGCAAGAGCGCAGCCTTCGAGGTGCGGACCGTGGATCCTTCGCTGGCGATCCTGGCCAACCGCGACCTGCTTCATGCGGCGCTGGCCAACCTGCTGCAGAACGCCTTCAAGTACACCCAGGAGAACTCGATGGTGACCCTGAGCGCCTACGCCTCGGGCGAACAGGTTCTCATCGATGTCGAGGACCATTGTGGGGGACTGCCTGCAGGCGGCGCCGCAAAGATGTTCATCCCCTTCAGGCCGAACAACGACGGTAGGGCGGGTCTGGGGCTCGGGCTCTCCATTGCCCGCCAGACCATCGAGGCGGACTATGGCACGCTGACGGTCCGGGACGTGCCGGGCTCGGGTTGCGTCTTCACCATCAGTCTTCCACTGCACGCTCTTTCGTAGGCCGTGGGCGAAATAGACCGTAACCAGTTCGGCAGAGGCTCCGCTATTCGAAGTCACTCGTTCCCAAGAGCATCGGGTTGGTATCTGTGTACACGTCACCGGCTGGGGCAAGTGCCAACACTTTCGTGTTGATCGTCGCCAGATTGGCGAGATAGGCGTGAGCGAGATCCTTCTCGCCCTGTCCCGCTCCGAAGTGAGCTTCAAGCGCCGCGCGCGCGATGACCACCGGGACCGATCGCTCGCCGTTGATGCGTTTGACGCGCACGAACAGCGTGCTGCCCTTGTCTTCGAGATTCGCAAAGTCGTCGCAAGCGGATGCGTTCTCCACCCCATCACTTGCCGGAGTTTCAACGGTATCCGTCATTTGTCCCCCAGTTCGCGAGCTGATTGCAAGCAATGATGCGGGCGCGACGGGGCATTGGAGTCAGCCAGAGGGGCGAGCATCCGCAGGACGGATTCTCACAACAAGAACGCGCAGTTTTGGCGAAGTGGTCGATGCGAGCGTGAGGAATTCTGGCCGCACCTGCCCAAATCCCGGGGTTTCGGGGCGTGGTGGTCTGGTCAATTCGTCAAGTTATGAGCATGTTCAGCGCGCGGCGCATCGCGATCAGCACTGATAAGACGGCGTTTCGTTAGCGAGCGCGCTGTACTCGCGCGGTGCAGCGGATGTAGGTTGCCTGGCGCTGCTGCAATCCGGGGGAGAAGGGTGCCAAATCGAGTTAGGACCTTGCTCGTCCTGAACCTCGCAACCGCGCTGATTACGGCGCGCGCGCGCCTTCGACGATGTACACGCGCGACTTCGCCGATCTCAAGCGGATGGGACGGATCTCTCGATACTGTGGTGAGTCGTACCAGGCCTGCGCCTGCTCCAGGCTCGGAAAGGCGATCATGACAATACGCTTGATGGGTCCACCTTCGAGCGAACTGACCTGGCCACCGCGCACGAAGTAGTAGCCGCCGAAAGGCTTGAAGGTCGCCTCCACCTGCGCGCTGTAGGGCTTGATGGCCTCGGCATCGGTGAGTTCGAACTCGGAGACGTAGTACGCGGGTGCCTTGGTTGCCGGCGGCAGGCCAAGAAAAATCGGCTCCGCTTCCAACAGCGTGCGCGAGGTGATCATCGATTTGGTCGCTTCCACATACTTCTTGAAATGCGGCGAGTCGATGTGCTGCCGGTAGGTCGTTTCATCGGCGTAGATCTCGACGAAGCGCAGTTGTGTCGGCTGCTCCTTCAATGCAAAGGAATAGATGCCCAGCACGCCCGGTTCAACCCGGATCGAGGTGTCGATTTCTTCCGACACGGCGTCTTTGTAGGCCTGGAGCTGAGCCGGATCGATCGTCAGCTCTGCAATCCGCACATGCGGCCGGGAGGGCAAGCTCTTCTTGGCGTCCAGGCGCACGGGCAAGGCTTCGTGCAGTTCGCGGCGCAGCATCATCGTGTCTGTCTGCGCGCGAAACTTCTGAAAGTGCGGCGTTTGCACGTGGGCCTGATAGGCCTGTGCGTCAACGTACATCTCGAACACCCGCACCCGGCCCGGGTTGCCTTTTTCAGCCACGGCATGGAAGGCGAGGACGCCCGGCTCAAGGCGCAAGGTGGCTTCGCCGTTTTCAAGCGCGGCCTTGTGAAACTCTTCGAGCCGGGTATTGTCGATCTCGAGTTCGGCAAATCGCACGAAGGGCGTGGGGCCGGGCGGCTGCGCGAGCGCAGTCCGGCACAACGCCAGCGTCAGCAGCGAGGTGCCGACAAGCGCCAGTTTCCAGAGGCGACGTGGCATGTGAATCGTGGAGAACAGCATGCCGCAATTCTTTAAGCAGACAGGACGACGGCAATAGACAGATCCGACCGAGTTCTTGCCTGATCCGACTGTTGCTGCAAGCAATGGGCAGCCACCAAGCAGCCACGCCCTACCATGGAGCCTTTCAGCCGCGGAGCGAAAAAAGGTGAAGCAGGAATCGCCCGGTGTACCGGCGGATACGTTCGAAGCCTTGCGCGCGGCGCTGGCTCAACGCATTGCGCGCTGGACAGACGGTGCCGAGCAATTCGACACGGCCATTCCCGGGCTCGCGTTCTACAGGCACAACACGCCGACCTCGCCCATGAACTGCATGGTCGGGCCTAGCATTGCGCTGACGGTGCAGGGCGCCAAGCGCGCGCTGCTGGGAGGCCGGAGCTACAGCTATCACAGCGGCCGCCACCTCATTGCCGCGCTCAACCTGCCCGTGGTGCTGCAGGCGGTCGAGGCGCATCCCGATCGGCCATACCTGAGCCTGGTGCTGGAACTGGATGCACGCGGTATCGCGGAGCTGGTCATGCAGGCCGAGCCGCCCACGTTGCCCGGGCACACGCCCGCGGCACCGGGCTTGGCACCGAGCCTCGTATTGGGCGAAACGACCGAGGCGCTTCTCGAGCTGTTCCTGCGCCTGGTCAAACTGCTGGACGAGCCGGCCGCCCTTGCGGTGATTGCGCCGCTGGTGCGCAAGGAAATCTTCTATCGCCTGCTCACCGGCGAACAGGGCGCATGGTTGTGGCAGATGGCGTCCGCGGGCAGCCAGAACCAGCGCATCGCGCGCGCCATCGAATGGCTGAAGCTCAATTTCGCCCAGCCGCTGCGCGTCGAGGAGCTTGCCGCCCATGTGCAAATGAGCCCATCGCGGTTCCACCATCATTTCCGCGCCCTGACGGCCATGAGTCCGCTGCAATTTCAAAAATGGCTGCGCCTCAATGAAGCCCGCAGGCTGATGCTGGCAGATTGCATCGATGCTTCGAGTGCGGCGTTCCAGGTCGGGTATGAGAGCCCGTCGCAGTTCAGCCGTGAATACGGCCGCCTGTTCGGCGCCCCGCCGCGGCGAGACATCGAAGACCTGAGGCAGAAGGGCGGCGCCGGTGGCGGGCGGTAGCTGTCCGCGATGAGGCTGCTCCTTCCGTGCTCACGGCCGACTGCAGTCGTATAGCGCGCTGGGGTTTTCGTGCATGACACGTCTCAGCAGTTCAGGCTCGTCCAGCCACTTACGAGTTCGTTAAGCGGAAGTAGCGAGCCGATTGTGCGAGGAGATCCTCTATGTCCGGCCCGAACCGACGCGCCTCGTTACCCGACCTCGGCCGGCACACCCAGTACCTTGGGCAGCTGTTCCACCAGCGCATCCACAGCCAGCCTCAGGCGAAGCGGCATGTGCGGCGCAGCGGGCCAGAGGGCATGGCAATCCATCGCGGCGCCGGGCTGGTCGTCCAGCACGCTGACCAGCGCCCCCGTGAGCAGGCGTTCCCTCACTAGCCATTCGGGCAACCAGGCAAGGCCGAGGCCGGCCGTTGCCGCGTCTGCGACGGCCTCCAGGTCGTCGAGCTGCAGGCGCGAGTTGAGCGGCATCTCCGTGATGCGTCCGGTCGCATCGGGCAGCTGCCACGTGTTGATGCGGTCGGCACGCCGGTAAATGAGGATGCTGTGCGAGGCCAGTTCGCTTGTGTTCTGCGGTCGTCCATGCGCGGCCAGGTAGTCAGGCGAGGCGCATACGCGCTTGCGCTGCACCACCAGCTTGCGCGCGCGCAGGCCTTCGCTTTCGTGCCCTAGAAAGCCGCTGCGAACGGCGAGGTCGAAGCCTTCGGCCAGCACATCGACAGGCCGGTCGCTGAAGCTCAGGAGCAATTCGAGCGATGGATGCTCGCGTGCGAGTTCGAGCAGAATCGGCGCGATGCAATGGCGGCCGAACAAGACCGGCATGGAGACGCGCAAACGGCCCGCCACCTGGTGCCGGCCGGACTCCATTTGCGCCTCGGCAGGCTGCAGCTCCGCGAGCGCGCGCAGGCAGTGTTCGTAATAGATCTGGCCATCCTCGGTGAGGCTTTGCACGCGCGTCGTGCGATGAAACAAACGCACGTCCAGGCGTGCCTCCAGCCGCGCGATCGCCTTGCCCACGGCCGAGCGGGTGAGGCTCAGGTGCTCGGCTGCGCGGGTGAAGCCGCCGAGGCGCACGACGTCCACGAACAAGGTCACACCGTCGAGCCGTTCCTGGCGCTGCGGCGGCGCCTTTGCCAAATACATTGGTGAATTCAGATCATTTGGCATGGGAATGCGCTTCTACATTGGATAGTATTTTTCTACTTAGTATGCCTGCCGAAGGCTTCGGTGGGAATGCGGAGCGGCAAGGACCAGCCTGAGAGCGGGCACCACGAAAAAGACTGGTGCCAAAACCTGGCACCAGTGCTGCCTAGACTGGAATTTCTCAGGCAACACAAGGAAATATCGTGACTCAAGCCAGCAGCGCCGCACCGGAAATTGCGTGCGCGGTGATCCGGGACTTCGCTGAATCGTTCGCGAGGAGCAACCGGTCATGAAGCGCATTCAATACGGCATGTACGGCGGGCCGGAGTTGATGCGGCTCGACGAGTTCGAGCTGGCGGCGCCGGGTCAAGGACAGGTGGCCGTGAAGGTCAAGTTTGCAGCCATCAACCCCATCGACTGGAAGTTGCGCAACGGCCAGATGAAGATCGTGACGGGCAAGGCGTTTCCCCGCGCCATGGGGTTCGACTTCTGCGGCACAGTCATCTCCGTCGGTCCCGGCGTGACGCGCTTTGTGCCTGGCGATGCCGTCTTCGGGCTTGCGCGCTTCAAGGAAAGCGGCGCGTTGGGAGAAGCTGTGATCGCGAACGAAACTGCCTTGGCAAGAAAGCCCGACAACGTCTCCTTCGAGGATGCGGCTTGCCTTGGAACCCCCGGCGTCACCGCGTGGAACGGTCTGGTCGACAAGGCCAAGCTGGCTGCCGGCCAGCATGTCTTCATCAACGGCTGCACCGGCGCGGTCGGCGAAGCGGCTGTCCAGATTGCGCGGATGCACGGGGCCATCGTCTCCGGCAGTTGCAGCGCGGCAACCATGGTGCGGGCGCGGGGCCTTGGTCTGCAGAACGTCTTCGACTATCGGACCTCCGACCTTTCGAAGATGCGCGAGCGTTTTGACGTCGTCTACGACACGGCCGCCACGATGACGACCGCCCTGGGCTTATCGCTGCTGCACAAGGACGGCGTGTTCCTGGACCTCGACCCAACGCCGGGCAAGTTCATCCGTTCGATCTTCAACCGGCGGCTCAAACCGATCGTCTGCACGCCGCGGCCCGACATTCTCGACAGCCTCGCCCGCGCTGCGGAGGAGGGCAAGTTCCGGATGCCGGTCGCCGAGATCGTTCCCCTGGACGAGGCGATCGGCCTCGTCACCGCGCTCGAAGCGGGCCGCAAGCTCGGCGGCAAGGGCCTCGTGGCAATGGCCTGACGTGTCGCGAAGCCACCGCTTGTTCGATCTCATGCAGGTGCTTCGCCGGCATCGTGGAACCGTGTCCGGCGAAACACTTGCCCGCGAGACGGGCGTGTCGCTGCGGACCATCCGCCGCGACATCGCCACGCTGCAATCCATCGGGGCGCACATCGAAGGTGAGGCTGGCGTCGGCTACATCCTTCGGCCCGACTTTCTGCTGCCGCCGCTGTCTTTCACGGAGGAAGAGGTGCAGGCGCTCGTGGTCGGCGCGCAGTGGGTCAGCCGCCACGCCGACGAAGCCTTGGCGCTTGCCGTGCAGAACGCGCTCGCAAAAATCAATGGCGTCCTTACGCCCGAGATGAGAGCGGAGTTGGACGACAACGCGCTCTACATCTTTCGCAAAAGGAAAGAAGCATCGGTCCTCGATCTGGCGCAGGTACGGCGGGCGATGCGTGAGCAGCGAAAAATGCACATCGGGTACGCGGACGACAGCGGGGTCGTTTCCCAGCGGACCATCTGGCCAATCATGCTCGGCTTCGTCGAATCGCAGAGGTTGATTGCTGCGTGGTGCGAGTCGAGCGGCGACTTTTGCCGTATTCGCACAGACCGGATCGTGACAGTCGATTTTCTGGACGAACGCTACCCGCGGGCTCGCAGGCAGCTTGTCAAGGAATGGCGAGACGGGCTTCCCTGCAATCAAGCCGGCAGCGCCTAACGCCATCGGGCCGCGCGCAGCTTGCGCGTCGAACGCTTCCAGCAGTGACGCAGTTTTATTGAAGAGCCCATTGGCGAATTCGAACCCGCCTGCGCGGGAATGCTTTTCTACATTGGATAGTATTTTTCTACATTAGCATCGATTTCTCTCGAAGACGGAGAACCAAGAGCGACAAAGTCCGAGACCGTTCGCCGACTTCAACTCCCGCGTTTTTGACCAAGGCCTTTCCATGAAATTTCTTTGCCTCGACATCCCCGCGCCCGGCGCCACCCTGGAAAAGTACCAGCCGCACATGCAGGACGAGGCACGCCATGCCTGGCAGCTCTACAAGGGCGGCATCGTGCGTGACATCTACTTCCGCCAGGATCGCCCCGGCGTGGCCATCATTGCCGAGTGCGAATCGGCCGATGCCGCGCTGAAAACGCTGCGCGAATTTCCGCTGGCCAAGGCCGGTCTCCTCGATTGGGACGTCATCCCCCTCGGCCCCTTCCTGAACTGGGAATCGCTTTTCGCGCCCGGCAACGCCTGAGCACCCCACAGAACGTACGACCATGACCAAGCAAGCTTCCGAAATCAAGCCCATCCTCTTCGTCGTCAGCAGCAACGCTGTGAAGGGCGCTACCGGCATTCCGACCGGCTACAACCTGGCCGAAGTCACCCATCCGCTGGAAAAGCTGCAGGCAGCGGGCCTGTGCGTGGAGTTCGCGTCCATCCGGGGCGGCGATGCGCCGCTGGACGGGCTGGAGGACATGAAAGACCCGGTCATCGCCCGCTATTGGGCCGATGCCGACTTCCGCCATGCCATCTCCCACACGCTGTGCATCGACGACGTGGACCCCTCGCGCTACTCGGCCATCTTCTTTGCGGGCGGCCACGGCACGATGTGGGACTTCCCCGACAGCGCGGCCGCGCAGAAGGCCATCCGCGAGATCGATGCGGCCGGCGGCATCGTCTCGGCCGTGTGCCATGGCCCGGCGGCCCTGGTCAACGCGCGCCGCGCCGACGGCAGCCTGCTGGTGGCGGGCAAGCGGGTGGCGGCCTTCACCAACGGCGAGGAAGAGGAGGTGGAGTCCACGCACGTCGTGCCCTTCCTGCTCGCATCCACGCTCAACGAACGCGGCGCGCAGCATCAGAACGCGGCCAACTGGGCCGACAACGTGGTCGTCGACGGACGCCTCATCACCGGCCAGAACCCGCAGTCCGCCGCGAGCCTGGGCATCGCGCTGCGCGACGCCCTGTTGGCATGAGCCTGCTGAAGCCTTCAAGGGGTTAGCGTGAAACTGATCTGTGTCGAAGAGCACGTGCTCGACCGTGGCATCGGTGGCGCCACCCAGGCTCTGGTGCGCGCCGAGGCGCCTTACTTTGGCGACTGGGGCCGCCGTGTGGTGGACGGCCAGAACGTGGCCGACCGAAGCCGGCCGCATGTCATTGCACCGAGCGAGTCCGCGCGCAAGGGGCTGGAGATGGGCGCCGAGCGTCTGGCCGACATGGATGCCTCCGGCATCGACATGCAGGTGCTCTCCTATGGCGGGTTCCCGCAGTTGCTGCCCGCCGCAGAGGCCATCGAGCTGAACCGCGCGGCCAACGACAAGCTGGCCGAAACGGCGCAGGCGCATCCCGCGCGCTTCGCGGGTTTTGCCACGCTGCCCTGGCAGGCGCCCGAGGCGGCCGCGCGCGAACTGGAGCGGGCGGTGAAAGAGCTCGGCCTGAAGGGCGCGCTCATCAATGGCCGCCCCGGCGACACGTTCCTGGACGATGCTCGCTACGAACCGATTCTTGCGGCCTTCAGCGAATTGAAGGTTCCGCTGTACGTGCACCCCGGTCTGCCGCTGCCCGCGGTGCAGGCGCCGTACTACGGCGGCCTCGAGCGCGAGCTCAGCGCGCGGCTGGCCATGTTCGCCTGGGGCTGGCACAACGAATCGGGCATCCAGGTCGTGCGCATGCTGCTCGCGGGCGCCTTCGACCGGCATCCCGGGCTGCAGGTCATCAGCGGCCACTGGGGCGAGATGGTGCCGTTCTTCCTGCAGCGGCTGGAAGACTCCATCCCGCAGGAAGCCTCGGGCCTCAGGCGACCCATCGTGCAGACCTACCGCGAGCACGTGTACGTCTCGCCGAGCGGCATGCTCACGTTGCCGCACTTCCAGTTTATCCATGCGTTGATGGGCGCCGAACGAATCCTGTATTCGATCGACTATCCCTACCAGAGCCTGGACGGTGCGCGGGCCTTCATCGAGCGCCTGCCCGTGAGCGACGCGGACAAGGCTCTCGTTGCCCACGGCAACGCCGAGCGCCTGCTGGGCCTGTGAGGCGGCTTCAACCAAGTGTAGAAAAAGAAAGAACAAGTGCGATGCAAGGAATCGAAAACAAGGTGGTCGTCATCACCGGCGGCAGCAGCGGCTTAGGCGCGGAAACGGCGCGCCATCTCGTATGGGCCGGCGCCAAGGTGGTCCTGGGCGCGCGGCGGCTCGATCGCCTGCAAGCCCTGGCCGAGGAACTCGGCCTCGGCGCCGAGAGCATCGTGCAGACCGATGTCGTGCATCTCGATCAAGTCCAGGCGCTGGTGGCCCGTGCGATCGGCACGCACGGCCGGATCGACGTGATGCTCAACAACGCCGGGGTGATGCCGCTCTCGCCGCTGGAGATGCTGCGCGTGGACGAGTGGAACCAGACCATCGACGTGAACATCAAGGGCGTGTTCCATGGCATCGCTGCCGCGCTGCCGTACATGAAGGCGCAAAAGAGCGGGCAGATCATCAACGTCTCCTCGGTGGCCGGCCACCTCGTGAGCGCGGGCGGCGCCGTCTACAGCGCGAGCAAGTTCGCGGTGCGCGCCATTTCCGAAGGCGTACGCAAGGAGCTCAAGCCTTACAACATTCGCTCCACGATCCTCTCGCCTGGCGCGGTGGACACCGACTTGCCAGCCTCCACCAAGGCCGAAGGCATGACGCAAGCCATGCAGGCCTTCTACGAGCGCAACGCGATTCCCGCCAGCAGCTTTGCGCGCTGTGCGCTGTTTGCCATCAGCCAGCCTGAAGACGTCGACATCAACGAAATCCTCTTTCGTCCAACGCGACAAGAGTTCTGAGCTGGTGCCAGAAACTGGCACCCACGCGTGTCCAAATCAGGACAACAGGCCTGAGGCCGCCATCCACTCAAAGAAAAACAAATGCCAAATAAAAGATATTCGTTGCTGCTTTCGTTCTCGCTTGTCCTGCTTGTGGCGGGTTGCGCAAACATTCCCAAAAGCGGAATGCCGGAATCGCAGTTTTCCGCACTCGATTGCCCCGCCATCGCAGACCAGCTGACGCAAGCACGGGTTACGCAGGCACATGCGGCGCAGGCCAGGCGCGACTCCTGGAAGGTCGTCATACCGGTTGCCGTGGGCGCCCGCTATATCGATGCATCGCGCCACATGGACGAGTCGGAGCGCAGGGCGACCTTGTTGGTGCAAGAGCAGCAGGCGAAGAACTGCGTGCAGGTTTCGGGCTGACGCGGTCGCACGCTGTGCCGAGGCGGCTGCCGGTCGCGAACCGGGGAGATCGAGGCACTGGCTTTCGTTGGTGCAGGGGTGGGGCGGTGACAGAATGCCGCATCACCGAACCTGACGATGAAATGACGCGCGATTCGATCAGTGACCTGCTGGCCTTCATGGCGGTGGCGCGTGAGCGCAGCTTCACGCGTGCGGCCTCCAAGCTCGGTGTGTCGCAATCTTCACTGAGCCACACCATCCGCGCCCTGGAAACCCGCCTGGGTGTGCGCCTGTTGACGCGCACAACGCGCAGCGTGGCGCCCACCGAGGCCGGCGAGCGGCTGCTGCAAACGGTGGCGCCACGGCTGCAAGAGATCGAAGCCGAAGTGGCTGCGGTCAGCGAACTCGGCACCAAGATGGCCGGCAGCATCCGCATCACGGCCATCGACCACGTGGCGGACACCGTGCTCTGGCCCCGACTGAGGCCGCTGGTTGCCGAGTACCCTGATCTCAAGATCGAGATCAACTCGGACTACCGCATGGTCGACATCGTGGCAGAGCGCTTCGACATCGGCGTGCGCTGGGGCGACCAGGTGGCCAAGGACATGATTGCGGTGCGCCTCGCGCCCGACCAGCAGATGGTGATCGTCGGCGCGCCGGGCTACCTGGCGGAGCGCGGCGCGCCGGCCACCCCGCAGGAACTGCTCGCGCACAACTGCATCGCGCTGCGCCTGGCTGGTGGCGGCCTGTATGCATGGGAGCTCAAGAGCGGCGATCGCGAGTTGCAGGTGCGCGTGGGTGGGCAGACGACATTCAACAGCGCCTACCAGATGCTGAACGCGGCGCTGAGCGGCTGCGGCCTGGCCTTCGTGCCGCAAGACCTGGCCTGGCCTCATCTGCAGGCGGGGCGCTTGCGGGCCGTGTTGGAGGACTGGTGCCCGGTATTCCCAGGCCTGCACGCCTACTACCCGAGCCGGCGTCAGTCGACGCGTGCGTTGACGCTGGTGATCGACGCGCTCCGCTACCGCGGCTGAGGCCCATCGGGCAAACGCAGCGCATCGATCACCATGGAAACCGGCTGCGTTTTCTGGCGGCGGCTGGGGTAGTACATGAAGAAGCCGGGCGAGGTCGGAAACCATTCCTCCATCACGCAGCGCAGGCGACCGGCTTCCACGTGCGGCCGCGCCAGGTACTCGGGCGTGAAAGCGAGTCCGCAGCCGTCCAGCGCCGCCTGGAGGATCTGGTAGCTGCCGTTGAAGGTGAGCTGCCCCTTCACCTGCACACGTTCGGCCTGTCCGTTGCGTTCCAGCGGCCAGGCAAAGAGGCCGCCGCGCGTCGCCAGCCGCAGCGTGATGCAGTTATGCGCAAGCAAATCCTGCGGCGTTTGCGGCACGGGGTGACGCTCGAAGTAGGCCGGCGCACCGACGATCAGGCGCCGAAAATCCGGCGTGATGCGCACCGACACCATGTCGCGCGCAATAGCTTCGCCGGTGCGCACGCCAATGTCGTAGCGCTCCTCGACGATGTCGACCATGCGGTAGCTGGTGTCGATCTCGACCTTGATGTCCGGGTACTTCTGCAGCAGCGGTGCGAGGCGCGGCCAGATGAACAGGTCCGCCACGGTATCGACCGCAGTGATGCGCACCGTGCCGGCCGGCTTGTCCCGGAACTCGGCCAATGCCTCCAGCTCGGTCTCGATCGCATCGAACTGCGGTGCCACCGTTGCCATCAACCGCTCGCCCGCTTCGGTCGGCACCACGCTGCGGGTGGTGCGGGTCAGCAGGCGCACGCCCATGCGGCTTTCCAGTGCGCGCATCTTGCGGCTCAGTGACGATGGCGACACGCCGAGCGTGGCAGCCGCGCGGGTGAAGCTGCGCTCGCGCGCCACCGCGAGGAATGCGAGCAGGTCGTTGAAGTCGTCGCGCGGCATGGCTACCTCAAGCCGCCGGGCCGCGCGGCCCGTGAAAGAGGGCGGTCGTCATGCCCTCGAGTCTAGGTGCGCTTCGCGTAGAAAAACGGCTCGCGATTCATGCGCCTGGTCGATAAGTGCATGCGGATTGGGGTGGCTAGTCAGGGCGGGCGAGCCCGCCTACGCTTGGACCCAGTGAAAGGTCTTCCGCATGAAAACATCCTTGTATTGCGCGCTATGCGCCGTATCGCTTCAGGCCGGGGCCGCTGAAGCGCAGCCCGACGCTGCCCAGCAGATAACGCGCGCGGGCAGCCAGACTTCGGCCTCGGGCCCGGCTGAATACTTCACCGGCCGCGTCCGGGTCGGTCTCGTATGGCCTGCCAATGCGCACATCAATGCCTCGGGCGGCGTGGTGACTTTCGAGCCGGGCGCGCGCTCGGCCTGGCATACCCATCCCGCAGGGCAGCGCTTGCTGGTGATGTCGGGTGTGGGGCTGACCCAGGAGTGGGGCAAGCCCGTGCAGGAGATCCGCGCGGGCGACGCGGTCTGGTGCCCGCCGGGCGTCAAGCACTGGCACGGCGCGGCCCCGGGCTCCGCGATGAGCCACTTGGCCGTGACGGGCACGGTGAACGGGAAGAACGTCGAATGGATGGAGAAAGTCAGTGATGAGCAATATGGCGCGCGCTAAACATCGCACCGTCGCAGTGGCGGCCTTGGCCTTGCTGCTGGCCGCCCCGACCATCCATGCATCCCAGAATCAGCAGGAGCCAGCCGGCATGACCAGCACACCCCAGTCCCAGGCCTTGTCGGCCACGCACCAGGCCATCGTGCCGATCGGGGCCTTTGCCGCCGCGGGCGACATTCCCAGGCTGAACGCGGCCTTGAACCAGGGGCTGGATGCCGGCCTGACCGTGAGCGAAGCCAAGGAGGTGCTGGTGCAGCTCTACGCGTATGCCGGCTTCCCGCGCAGCCTGAATGCGCTGACGGAGCTGATGAAGGTGGTTGACGCGCGCAAGCAGCGCGGCGTGAAAGATGCCGAGGGCCGTGGGCCGAGCCGCCCCATTCCGAAGGGAGACGCCCTGATGGCTGCGGGAGCCGCCAATCAGACCAGGCTGTCGGGTGCGCCGGTCCAGGGGCCGCTGTTCGACTTTGCGCCGGTAGCCAATGAGTACCTCCGGGCCCATCTGTTCGGCGACATCTTCGAGCGCGACAACCTCGACTGGCAAAGCCGCGAAGTGGCCACGGTCAGCATGCTGTCCGCGCTTGCGGGGGTCGAGTCGCAGCTGCAATCGCACATTCGCATCAGCATGAACGTGGGCCTCTCGGCGCAGCAGCTGCGGCAACTGGGCAGCATGCTGGCCGATCGCGTGGATGCCGACAGCGCCAAGCGTGTGCGCGATGCGCTGGAGCGCCACTTGGCGAGCAAGCCGGCAGGCTGACAGAACCGTGGCTGGAGCCGGTCAGCCTTGCTCTTCATCCTCCATGTCCTGCTCCAGTTTCTGCCGAATCGAGGCCATGACTTTCTGCATCGTCTTGATGTCGTCCACCGCGAGCCCATCCGAGAGGCTGTTGATCCAAGGGGCTTGCAAAGCCATGGCGGCCGTGTAGACCTGCCTTCCCCTGTCCGTCAGCACCACGAGCTGCGCCCGCCGGTGGTGAGGGTTGGTCTCGAACGCGACGAGCTCTTCCTTCTCCAGGTCGTTGACGATCCGCTGCACGTTTTGCCGGTTGGCACCCAAGGTGCGGGCAAGCCACGCCACGGGCTGCGGGTGTTCGCCCTTGAAGATGGTGCCAAGAATCTGCCAGCGGGCGCTCGTCAGCCCGAGCGGCGCCACCAGCCGATCGCCTGCGGTCAACAGGCGGCTGTTCAGCCTGAACAGTTCGAGCATCAAGCCGCTCATTGCTTCGCCGGTGGGTGTTCGCTTGGTCTTTATCATTTGTCGCTATAAGGCTTTATTGACAACATGATGCCATATTGGCATCATTTGATCGTACCAGACTGACCTCAGTCTCAAAGGACCAGACGATGACATTGAGCAACAGCACCATCCTTGTGACCGGAGGAGCCAGCGGAATCGGATTGGCGCTTGCGCAGCAGCTTCTTCAGCGAGGAAACCGCGTCATCGTCTGTGGCCGCGGGGCCGAGTCGCTGGCACGCGCGCAAGCGATCGAGCCGGCGCTTGTCACGCGAATCTGCGATGTGACGGACGCGCAGAGCCGAAGGGCGCTGGTCGAATGGATTGCGGCCGAGCACCCCGACCTCAGCGTCGTTTTCAACAATGCCGGCGTTCAATATCGCCGCAGCTTCGCCGGCGATCATTCGCTGGCCGATCTGGAGCAAGAGGTTGCGGTCAACTTCACTGCGCCGGTGCAACTTATCGGCGAGATCCTGCCGCTCCTGCGCCGTCAGCAGCAGGCAGTCATCGTCAACGTCACGTCGGGGCTGGCCTTCGCACCAATGGCCGACGTTCCCGTCTACTGTGCGACCAAGGCTGCGCTGCACTCGTTCACTCTCACGCTCAGGCATCAACTCCGCCACACCGCGGTCAAGGTCGTGGAACTGGTGCCCCCGATCGTCGACACCGGACTGGGCGGCGATGCCCGAAGCGACGGCACGAAGAGCGCCGGAATGATGAGCCCCGAAGCCTTCGCAACCGAAGCGTTGGCGCTCTTCGACGAGGGGCACGACGAAGTGCTGGTCGGGCTCTCGGTTGGCACGCGCCAACATGGCGAGAAGCTGTTCCAACGCATGAATGGCAGTTGAGCCTGTCGGGCCACTTCCGTACCGCATGCGATGAATCGCATTCTCCTGGTCGAGGACCATGAGCGGCTGGCTCGGCTCACGTGCAGCGGGCTGGGAGCCGCCGGTATTGCGGCCGATGTCGTTCACCGCGGCGATGCTGCGTGGGCCGCCATCCAGGAGGTGCCATACGGTGCGCTGGTGCTCGACCGGGGATTGCCCGACGGAGACGGGCTCGCCTTGCTGCAGCGCCTGCGCGCGCGAGGGGTGGGCGTGCCGTGCCTTGTTTTGACGGCACGCGATGCCTTGCACGACCGCGTGGAAGGGCTCGAGTCCGGGGCCGACGACTACCTTGCCAAGCCGTTTGCCATGGACGAAATGGTGGCACGCGTGCGGGCGCTGCTGCGCCGCCCCGTGCAGTGCCGGCCGCTCGAGCCCGCACATGGCGATCTGCAACTGAAGCCGTCTGCAGGAAGCGTTTGCTGCGGGGGGGAGCGCGTGTCATTGGCGCCGTCGGAAATGCAGATCCTGCTGTTGCTGGTGCAGGGAGGCGGCGAGACGGTGCGCCGCGCCGCGCTCGAACTGGCTGCATGGGGATTGGGAGGCGCGGTGACACCGAATGCACTTGACGTGGCCCTTCACCGGCTTCGCCGAAAGCTACTCGCCATTGGCTCGCGGCAGCGGGTTGTCAACGTAAGAGGCCTCGGCTATGCGCTTCGTGGAGTCGGCGTGGCTGAATAGCCTCAGCTTCAAGATACTGCTCGCATTCGTGGTCGGCGTGGTGCTGAGCATCGTGCTGATCGCCTCGATCCTCATCACGGTGCTGACGGTGCGCAGCGACATCCTGTTCGTTGCCGACCTGGTGGGACGCGCAGAGGAACTGGCGGGCGCACTGCAGTTCGACGGCTCGGGAACGCCCGTCGGGTTCGACACGAAAGAAAGCGGCGCAGACTGGATGTACGACAGCCTCAGGCAAGAGGTGGCGTATCGCGTCCTGGATGCCTCGGGCAATGCCGTGATGTCTTCCATTGCGGGCGAAGCGTTCTGGACAGGTGCCGCCCGGCAGGCCGGCCGCGGGTACTTCAAGTTCGAACACAATGGGGAGCCGATCCACGGTGCCACCGTGCCCGCGGAGCACGCGGGTCAGAAGTGGATCTTGCAGTTTGCTGCGAGCGCACGGCTTGCAGATCTCATGCACCGGCATTTCGCGCTGCCGTTCATGGGCGCGGGCATCGCCGTGTTCAGTCTCGTCCTGCTGATTGTTTTTGGCGCGTGCGCTTACCTGGCACTGCGCTCCACGCTCAAGCCCTTGAGAAGGGTGGCTGCTTCGGCTGCCGCGATCGCGCCGAGATCCATCCATGCCAGGCTGCAGGTGGCCGGAGTCCCGTCCGAGGTCGTGCCGCTGGTCGACAGTTTCAATCGCGTGCTCGAGCGGCTGGAGCACGGGTTTCGCATTCAGCAGGAGTTTCTTGCGACTGCGGCGCATGAGCTGAAGACGCCGCTTGCGTTGATCCGTGCGCAAATCGAACTGAGTGAAGCAGGCGCTGGCCGCGACTCATTGCTCAACGACGTCGAGCACATGGCGCGCCAGGTGCAGCAGCTGTTGCACCTGGCCGAGGCCAGCGAGGTTCAGAACTACAGCTTCGCGGAAGTCGATGTGCGGGAGGTCGCAGGGGAGGGCGTTGCCTACCTGGAGCGCATGGCGCAGGCGGCAGGCGTGCATCTTTCCGCACATTTCAATAGCCAGGACAGCCAGGCGGTTCACTGGACCGTCGACAGAGGGGCGCTCTTCACGGTGCTGAAGAACCTCATGGAGAACGCCATCCAGCATGCACCGCGAGGCACGAAGGTGACGGTGGAGGTGGGTGCCAAAGCAATGGCGGTTCGAGACTGGGGGCCGGGCGCAGATCCGGAACAGCTCTCGAAGATGTTCACGCGCTTCTGGCGCGGCCCGCATCGCCGCGACCATGGCGCCGGCCTGGGCTTGGCCATCTGCCAGGAAATCGCGCAGGCGCACGGATGGAAGCTCTCTGCACAGAGGGCCGAACCGGGCATGAGATTTCTGCTGGCTCGTTCGGATATGCAAGAGGAGGTCGCGGCGACCCAGATGGCAGCGCAGGGCCGGTAAGTCGCCGGAAAGTCTTCCAGACGGAGGATCCAGAAATCCTATTTGTCCTGGTGCGATGTCATGCTTCACTCTGTCGGTTCACGTTCCCTTCATCGCGCGCGAATTGCTGACCGATTCCGCGCAACCGACCGCACTGCGGGCGGATTGCCGCCGGACATGGCACCGGGCCAGCCCGCACGGCCAGCCTCGGGCTCGGCTTCCGAGGTGGCGCTCAGCGTTGTGGTGCCGGTTTTCAACGAGGAGGCGGTGCTGGTCGAGTTCCAGCGTCGTTTGAACGCCGTGCTGGTTGGCCTTGGCGTGAGATACGAAGTCGTCTACGTCGACGATGGGAGTACCGACCAGACCGCTCATCTGCTGCAGCGCCTGCAGCGCAGCCATCCGGGAATATCGTATGCGCGCCTGACCCGAAATTTTGGCAAGGAAGCAGCCATGAGCGCCGGGCTGCAACTTGCAAGCGGTGAGGCCGTGGTGGTCATTGATGCCGACTTGCAAGATCCTCCCGAGCTTCTGCCGGCGATGCTTGCGGCATGGCGTGGCGGTGCCGACGTGGTGAACATGAGGCGGCGAGAGCGGCTCGGCGAATCCTGGTGGAAGCGAGCCACCGCCAGCGCGTTCTATCACTTCATCGAGCGCGTGAGCGACGTGCCGATCGCGCGGCATGTGGGTGACTTTCGTTTGTTCAGCCGCCGTGCAGTCGATGCACTGAACCAGCTGCCTGAGCGCGGGCGATTCATGAAGGGCCTGTTCGCCTGGATCGGCTATCCGCAGGCGACCATCGACTACGAGCGCTCCGCCCGCGCGGCCGGCGAAACCAAATGGCCGTTCCTCAAACTCGTCGGGCTCGCCTTCGACGGCATCACGGCGTTCTCGGCCGCCCCGCTGAAGGTGGCCACGCTTTTCGGAGTGGCGAGCGCGGGCAGCGCCTTCGCGTATGCGATGTTCTTCTTTTTCAAGGCGCTGATTCTTGGCGATGCGGTGCAGGGCTTTCCGACCCTGATCGTGACGATGCTCTTCCTCGGCGGGCTGCAGCTGCTGTGCATGGGCATGCTCGGCGAATATGTGGCGCGCATCTTCACCGAGACGAAGGGCCGCCCCGTCTACCTGATCGACGTGTATGAACCGGCGACCGTGCCATCGAACGCAAGCGCGGGCCAGTGATGCCGCGCGTTCTTACCGATACCCGGCAGACGCTGGGCACTGCGACCACCTGCGTCCTGGTCTTTCTCGTCGTGCTGCGCCTGGCCTCGCTGGCGGGTTATCCGCTGATGGACACCACCGAGGGACGCTACGGCGAAATCGCGAGAAAGATGGCGGAGCGCGGGGATTGGATCACGCCGTGGTTCACCGATAGCGAGCCATTCTGGGGCAAGCCGCCGCTGGCTTTCTGGCTCACCGCGGCGAGCATGCGGATCTTCGGAGTCAATGAATTCGCCGCGCGCCTGCCTCACTTTCTGATGGCTGCAGCGATCGTCGTGCTCACGTTCGACTGGGCGCGGCGGGCGGGCATGAGGCGGCCCGCCTACGTGCTGCCCTTGCTCGCCACCACCGTCCTGTTCTGGATGGTTTCCGGCGCCGTAACCACCGACATGGCGCTGTGCCTGGGTACGGTGTTGTCGATGCGCGGCTTCTGGTTGGCGCTGCAAGGGCCGGCCGAACACCGGCGGCGCGAGACCTGGTTGTTTTTCGCGGGGCTCTGGATCACGCTATTGGCGAAGGGGCCGGTGGGATGCGTGCTGATCCTGCTGCCTGTTGGCGTGTGGTCCTTGTGGACGCGACAGGCACACAGCGTGTGGCGGGCAGTGCCGTGGCTGCGAAGTGGTGCGCTGCTCGTTGCCGTGGCGGCCCCCTGGTATGCGTTTGCCGAGGCACGCACTCCGGGTTTCCTGAACTACTTCTTCATCGGAGAACACTGGAACCGGTTCGTGGTTGCGGGCTGGCAGGGCGACCGCTACGGCTCGGCGCATGCGTTTCCGCGCGGCACCATCTGGCTCTTCCTGGCAGGGGCCATTTTTCCGTGGAGCATCGTGGTGCCGCTTGCGGCCTGGCGTGCGCGCCAGCGCAAGAGCACGGGTTTGCAGGCGGACGGTGCAGACGGTACGGAAGCGCGGCCATCGCTCATGCGCTACCTGCTGGTCTGTGGTCTTGCTCCGTGCGTGGTCTTCATGGCGGCTGGCAACA
Source organism: Variovorax paradoxus (assembly GCF_040544635.1). Taxonomy (GTDB): domain Bacteria; phylum Pseudomonadota; class Gammaproteobacteria; order Burkholderiales; family Burkholderiaceae_C; genus Variovorax; species Variovorax paradoxus_R. The sequence continues at coordinate 305,762 of NZ_JBEPKJ010000004.1, read as the reverse complement.
TCCTCTGGACCTATGTGCTTCCAGGCCTGCCGCCGCTGGCGCTTGCAGCGGCGCTCTGGCTGGGCGATCGCGACGACGGGTTTGCGCGTCGGGCGCTGCTCGCCGGGACTCTTCTCGCAACCGCGCTGTTCGTGGGAAGGCTGCTCGACCTTACCGCGGGCGGGCGTGCCGAAGCCAAATCGGCCGAGGCGGTGGTGCAGCTGTACCGCGCACAACTGCAGACGGAGGTTCCGTTGGCATTTGTGCAGGAGCGCATGTTTTCCGCTGCGTTCTATTCGGGTGGGCGTGCGCTGCACGTCGCCGACCCGCTGAGGCTCGCACACGAGCGGCCACACGAGCCGCTGTTTGTCGCAGCACCGCGCTCCGCGCTGGTGCTATTGCCCCAGGCCGTCTGGCCATGCCTGCAACTTGTAGGCGATGCCGGGAGCTATCGCCTTTTTCTGCGCAAGCCGTGCGCCGAGCGAAGTCTTGCCATGGCGTCGCACGCCAGTGCCATTCAAGAGGGCAGGGACGGCGAATGGAAGAACTGAATCTTTTTCTGTTCCTGTGGATTGCCGCGGGACACGCACCCTGCGCCTGGCTGGTGTCCGCTGCGGGTGCCTTCGCCGTTGGCGGGCCTTGGCTGTGCGCGGGCTTGTTAGGCTGGATGGCCTGGCTGCATCCCCGGGAGCGTGGCTACATGCTGGCCGTGCTGGGCTGTGCGGCGCTTGCTTCGATGCTGGCCCACGCACTTGCGGCCGAGCTGAACCTGCCGCGCCCTTTCATAGTGGGTCTGAGCCCCGCGTACATCGAGCACGGTGCGCGCGGTTCGCTGCCGAGCGCGCATGCAACGGTCATGTTCACCGTCGCGCTGCTGTGCTTGCGCCGGCCGGCACTGCGGCGCGCGGGTGCGGTGGTATTTGCGGCCGGCATACTCACCGGTTGGGCGCGCATCCACGTCGGCGTTCATTTTCCGGCTGACATTCCGGCCGGGCTGCTGCTGGCCTTGGTGCTGGTGGCCGCCTTCGCCGGGCTGGAGTATCTCTGCGGGCGCCTGCTTGCATCGATGACAGCCGCGCGATTGCGGGGCGCTCGTGAGCCGGACGGTGCAGCCGAGCGGACAGGATCCTGATCTGAGGACGGACCTGTTGAACCTATCGGAGCCTTCATGGAATCCAACAGTCCGGTTGCTGCCGGGACGCGAGTGGCACATGTGGTGGGATTCGGACTTGAAGAGTGCAGCTCCTGTGATTTAACATAATGCACATTGTGTTATTAAAGTAGTCCGACGGGAGGTCACCCAAAAAGACGCCCAGGCCCGTGCCGCCATTACGAACCGCCTCGGTGTTCCATGCTCGGGCGCCGCCCCCTGGGTACCCAACTCGCGCAAGCTTTTTCAGGCAACCGACGAGCTGCTCATCCGTAGATAATCGGCGCGTCAGGTCCGACCGAGTGCACACGCGAGAAATTGCATGCCTCCGAGAAAGTTCATCCAAGCCGTGCTGGTCGCCGTTTGTGCGATGCAGCTCATGTGCGTTAGCTCGGCGATCACAGCAGAAGGCCTGCCGCAAGCCGGTGTTGCAGACCAAAGCGCAGACGGCGATGGCGGTGTTCCAGACGGAGAAGTTGCAAACGATGCTGTCATGGAGACTGCATCTCCCGATGCTCCGGCTGCGCCAAGAGTCGAAGAAGCCGACAGGCCCGGTTCAGCCATCTACAGTCCTTTCACGGATTTGCAGAACGGACATGAACTTACCGCCCCTCCCCTTGCAAAGCCTCTCGTGAACGACGTTGGCGCAGTGGAGCTGACCGTGACGCTGGTCCTCGCGCTGGCCGGTGTCGCCGCATTCGGCTTTTTCCTACGCCGCCATCATCCATAGGTCAGGTGCGGGTCAGAAAATTTGTGGTAGGAAAAAAGGTTTGCATTCTTAAGAATCATCTCGCACAATTAACACCTTGGTGTGTGTGAGAAGCCACGAATCGACCACCGCTTGCCGCCCCGCTCTCAAAAAGCAACGACTTCCGGCGTGCCGACCTAGATCATTTGTAAAGATCAATGGCGGAGGTGTCGCATGAAAGAATCTCGAGTCGAGCCTCGAATGGGATGCGGGTTGCATCCTCGTGTCGGAGTCAAGTGCTACCGACATCGCTCAATTGACGTCCGCCGTGCCGCCACCCTGCGGCACCTGAACGGCCGACGACAACCCTAGCAGTTCCCCAGGCGTGACCGCCATCGGGTCACGAACTGCTCCTCTCCCTCGGAAACCGTAGCTGGCAATACCAGCTGCAGGGTCACTCCTGAGCCACGCTACATGAGCCTTTGTCGCCATGTAGGCGGGATCGGGGCTGCATTGAGCGTCATTTGTTTTCAGGAGAATCGAAATGGCAACGTTGATCAGGTCCGATCTCGAGTTCATTCTTCAGCAAATTCTTATCGCGGAAGCACAAGCAGCGGGAGCGGACCCCGCAAGTCTGGTTCCGAACACCTTTGCCCCCTTCGGGCTCAGGACGGTCGACGGGTCGTACAACAACCTGATGCCGGGCCAGACCGACTACGGCACCGCAGACAACCCGTTCCCGCAGCTGGTGCCCCAAACCTACAGCGACGAGCAGGACGACACCTTCGCAGGGATCACCAACACCGACTACGGTAGTGCCGGGCATGTGGTCGACGCAGACCCGCGGCTGATCAGCAACCTGGTCGCCGACATGACCAGCAACAACCCGGCGGCAGTGAGCGCGTTCGTCGACGCCGGCCTGGGCACGCTCGACGAAGCCGGCGTTCTGTACGACCTCGAGGGCAACGTCATTCCTCTGGGCACCCTGCTGGACATCCCGAACGTCTCGCCCGACGAAGGCCTCTCGGCCCCGTTCAACTCGTGGTTCACCTTCTTCGGCCAATTTTTCGACCACGGTCTCGATCTGATCAACAAGAGCAGCACCGAGATGATCTTCATGCCGCTGCAGCCGGACGATCCGTTGTTCGATCCGACCCCCGGTGCCCCCAATTTCATGATCCTTTCGCGCGCCACGCGCGACGCGGACGGCGACCAGACCAACCAGACCACACCCTTCGTCGATCAGAACCAGACCTACACCTCGCACCCCTCGCACCAGGTGTTCCTGCGCGCGTACGCGCTCGACGCAGATGGCCGTCCGGTGGCCACGGGCGGCCTTCTCGACGGCACCGACGGGGGTCTTGCCAACTGGGCCCAGGTCAAGGCGCAGGCGCTGATGCTCGGCATCCTGCTCGACGACGCCGACGTCCTGGACCTTCCCCTCCTGGCGACCGACCAGTTCGGCAAGTTCATCCCCGATCCCCTGACCGGCTACGCGCAGATCGTGCTGCAAGCCGCCGACATCGGCGGGCCGCTCGACCCGGACGGCAACGGGCTCGCCTCCGGCACTCCCGACGCGCCCATCGACGCGAGCGTGGGCGTTCGCACAGGCCATGCCTTCCTCAACGACATCGCGCACGCCGCGGCTCCCGTGTTCGTGGGCGGCGTACTGGCACCGGACAGCGACTCCGCCGTCGGCCTCTCGGAACCCGGCACCTATGACGACGAGTTGCTCGACCGTCACTTCATCACCGGCGACGGCCGTGGCAACGAGAACGTCGCCCTGACCGCTGTCCACCACGTCTTCCACTCCGAGCACAACCGGCAGGCCGAAGAGATCAAGGCGACGGTCCTGGCAACCGGCGACGCCGCGTTCATTGCCTCATGGCAGTTGCCCGACGGCTCATGGAACGGCGAGCGCATCTTCCAGGCCGCCCGCTTCGCGACGGAGATGCAGTACCAGCACCTGGTGTTCGAAGAGTTCGCACGCAAGATGCAGCCGAACGTCGATGCCTTCCTGGCCGAAACCAACTACCAGACGACGATCAACCCGGCGATCGTCGCCGAGTTCGCGCATGCTGTCTTCCGCGTTGGCCACACAATGCTGACCGAGACGGTGGACCGGCTGGACCCCAACTTCCTGTCGAGCGATCTCGCGCTGGTCGAAGCCTTCCTCAACCCGATCGGGTTCAACAACGATGGCGCATTGACACCGGAGGAAGCGGCCGGCGCCATCGTGCGCGGCATGACCCGGCAGGTAGGCAACGAGATCGACGAGTTCGTCACCGACGCGGTGCGCAACCAGCTCCTGGGCCTGCCGCTCGACCTCGCGGCCATCAACATCGCGCGCGGCCGGGATACCGGCATTCCCACGCTCAACGAAGCGCGCCGGGAGTTCTACGCCTCGACCGCGGACCCGCAGCTCAAGCCCTATACGAGCTGGGTCGACCTCACACAGCATCTCAAGCACGAAGCCTCCGTCATCAACTTCATTGCAGCGTACGGCACGCATGACGCGTTGACGGCACCGGACGTCGACACGATGGCCGAGAAGCGGGCCGTGGCGGCCGCACTCGTCTTCGGCGGCGCCGTTGTTCTCAACGCGGGCGCGGCCGACGAGCGGACCTTCACCGCGGACGAGGCGGACCGCCTCGCCTTCCTCAACAGCACGGGCATCTACGCGATGGTCGGCGGTGTCACCACCACCGGCGTCGATGACATCGACCTGTGGATCGGTGGCCTGGCTGAAGAGCAGATGCCCTTCGGCGGCATGTTGGGCTCGACCTTCAACTTCGTCTTCGAGTCGCAGATGGAGGCGCTGCAGAACGGCGACCGCTTCTACTACCTCTCGCGCCTGGCCGGCATGAACTTCCTCACCGAGCTGGAGAACAACACGTTCGCCAAGCTGGTGATGCTCAACACCGACGCAACGCACCTCCCGGCCGACATCTTCTCGACACCGGGCCTGATCCTCGAGGTCGACCAGTCGCGCCAGTTCACCGGCATCGGCGTGGACGGCCATGGCGACCCGACGGAAGGAGGGACCGAACTCACGCCGATGGTGATACGGGACGATCCGACGACAGCGGGCGTGGAGACCAACTACCTGCGCTACACGGGCGACGAGCATGTGGTGCTCGGCGGCACCGACGGCAACGACACCCTGATCGCCAGCATCGGTGACGACACGATCTACGGCGACGGTGGCAACGATCGCATCGAGTCCGGCGACGGCAATGACCAGGTCGAAGGCGGCGCGGGCGACGACATCATCACGGACCGCGGCGGCGACGACGTGCTCAAGGGCAACGAGGGCAACGACGTCATCCATGGCGGCAACGGCGCGAACCTGATCATCGGCGGGGACGGCAGCGACTTCATCATCACCGGCGAGGATGTCTCCGAGGTCTTTGCCGGCCAGGGCGACGACTTCATCCTCGGCAGCAAGGGCAACCTGCCGACCTTCGGCAACGAGGGCCATGACTGGATCGAACTGGGAACCCAGGACGGCACCACCGGCGACAGTTTCGACCCGCTCGTGAAAGACAGCATCATCGGCAACGATGTCCTGATCTCCGGCGGCGGTTTCGACGAGCTGATCGGCGAAGGCGGTGACGACATCTTCACCGGCTCCGACGGCGAAGACCATTTCGACGGCGGCTCAGGCTTCGACTGGGCCAGCTACAAGTTCGACAAATACGGCGTGACCGCCGACATGATCGTCAACGACTTCGTCGTGCCGCCGGTGGTCAACTCGAACGCCGCAATGATGGACCGCTTCGCCTTCACCGAGGGTCTGTCGGGATCGGGCTTCGCCGACTTCCTGCGCGGCGACAATGCCGACGCCACCGAGATCCTGCAGGCCGGCTGGACCGGCAGCGTGCTCACCAACATCGCGCTCATCGACGGCCTGCAAGACCTGTTGCCCACCGGGATGACCTCATTCGGCGAGGGCAACATCATCCTCGGCGGCGACGGCAGCGACCTCATCGAGGGCCGTGGCGGCAACGACATCATCGATGGCGACGCCTGGCTCAATGTGCGGATCGCCGTCACGGGCGTTCCCGGCCTCACCAGCGTCGACAGCCTGAAGGAACTGGTACCGCGCATGCTCTCGGGCGAGATCAACCCGGGCCAGCTCAGCATCGTGCGCGAGATCTTGATGTCCGATGGCGCCGACTACGACACCGCGATGTTCTCCGGGCCACGCGCCAACTACACCGTCACCACCGGCGCCGACGGCCGCACCACCGTCACCGACAACGTGGGCACCGACGGCACCGATATCCTGCGCAATATCGAGCGGCTGCAGTTCTCCGACGCCGTCCAGCTGCTGTCCGGCAGCAACAACGCGCCCGCAGGCGCGGTCACGATCAGCGACGATACGCCCCAGATCAACCAGCTCCTGAGCGTGTCCGCGGCCCTCACCGACGCGGACAATCCCGGCGGCACGGTCACCGGACCGATCAGCTACACCTGGCAGTACGAAGCCGACCCGGCGCGCGCCCCTGGCGTCTTTCGCGACATCATCGATCTCGGCGGCGGCCAGCCTGCCACCGTGAACGGCACGACCTTCAGGGTCACTGCGCCTTTCGATGGCCTGGCACTGCGCGTGCGTGCCGTCTACCGGGACGCCGACGGCGTGCTGGAAACCGTGTACTCCACGCCCACCGACCCGGTCAGCGGCGTGGCCGCCGTCGTACCTCCGGCGCCCCTGCCCTCCTCCGCGCTGGTCGACAGCGCGGGCGTGCGCTTCCTCCAGTCCGACCTGCAGTTCATCCTGGAGCAGATCAAGATCTCGGAGCGGCACGCAGACGGCGAGGCATTGAGCGACATCCTCGACAACGCACGCGCGCCGCTCGGCCTGCGCACGGTCGACGGCTCCTACAACAACCTGGTGCAGGGCCAGTCCGGCTACGGCTCGTCGAGCCAGGCGTTCCCGCGCCTGGTCGACCCCGTATTCCTGGACGACCAGGACGGCGACACCATCAACCTCGGCCCGGGCACCACGCTCACCAACACCGACTACGGCACCAGCGGCCATGTGGTCGATGCCGACCCTCGCATCATCAGCAACCTGATCGTCGACATGACGAGCAACAACCCGGCGGCGGTGAGCGCGTTCGTCGACGCGGGCCTGGGCACGCTGGTGGACGGCGTTCTGTACGACCTGGACGGCGTGGCGATCCCCGTCGGCACCCTGCTGGTCATTCCGAACACGGCGCCGGACGAAGGCCTGTCGGCACCGTTCAACGCCTTCATGACCTTCTTCGGCCAGTTCTTCGACCATGGCCTCGACCTCGTGGCCAAGGGCGGCAACGGCACCATCTTCGTTCCGCTGCAGCCCGACGATCCGCTCTACGTGCCGGGCGGCAACAGCAACTTCCTGGTGCTGACGCGCGCCACCCAGGTCGCCGGCCCCGGTGAAGACGGCGTCATGGGCACCGCGGACGACACCACGCACGAGGCCAGCAACCTCACGACGCCTTTCATCGACCAGAACCAAACCTACAGTTCGCATCCCTCACACCAGGTCTTCCTGCGCGCCTATGAGCTCAACGCCGAGGGCAAGCCGGTTGCAACCGGACGGCTGATCACCAACCGCGACCTCGGCGCCGACGGCCTCTTCGGCACGGCCGACGACATCGAGCTGGGCGGCATGGCCACCTGGGCGGTGGTCAAGGCGCAGGCGCGCGACCTGCTGGGCATTGCGCTCGACGATGCCGACGCGCTCAACCTGCCGCTGCTGGCGGCCGACGAGTACGGCAACTTCATTCCCGACCCGGTGACCGGCTTCGCGCAGATCGTGCTGCAGGCCGGAGGCACCCTGGCATCGGGCTCGCCGGGCACGCCGATCGATGCGAGCCTGGCCGTGCGCGCGGGCCATGTGTTCCTGGCCGACATCGCCCACACCGCCAACCCGGTGAACAGCCAGGGCGTCGCGCTGACGGCCGATGCCGACGACGTGGTCGGCGGCACGCCGGCCGCGGGCTTCTATGACGACGAGCTGCTCGACGCGCACTTCATCGCCGGCGACGGCCGGGTCAACGAGAACATTGCGCTGACCGGCATGCACCATGTGTTCCATGCCGAGCACAACCGGCTGGTCGAGCACACCAAGGCCGTGATCATGGCCTCGGGCGACGCGGCCTTCATTGCCGAATGGCACCTGCCCGACGGCTCGTGGGACGGCGAACGCCTGTTCCAGGCGGCCCGCTTCGGCACCGAGATGCAGTACCAGCACCTGGTGTTCGAGGAATTCGCGCGCAAGGTGCAGCCGCAGATCGACATCTTCTTTGCCGCCACCCAGGTCTACGACACCGAGATCGACCCGTCGATCGTCGCCGAGTTCGCCCACACGGTGTACCGCTTCGGCCACTCGATGCTGACGGAAACGGTCGACCGCTTCGACGTCGACTTCAACGTGATCGGCGGCGCGGCCGACCCGACCCAGCAGCTCGGGCTGATCGAGGCCTTCCTCAACCCGCTCGCGTTCGCTGCAGGCGGCATCACGGCCGACGAGGCCGCCGGCGCCCTCGCGCGTGGCCTCACGCGCCAGCAAGGCAACGAGATCGACGAGTTCGTGACCGAGGCCCTGCGCAACAACCTGCTGGGCCTGCCGCTCGACCTGGCCGCCATCAACATCCTGCGCGGACGCGACACCGGCGTGCCGACACTCAACGCCGCGCGGCGCGACTTCTATGGTGTGACCGGAGACAGCCAGCTCAAGCCCTACGCGAACTGGGTCGACTTCATGGAGCACATCAAGCATGAAGCCTCAGTGGTCAACTTCATTGCGGCCTACGGCGTGCACGCCAGCCTGGCCGGCGCCGACACCCTGGCCGAGAAGCGCGCGGCGGCGGTGGCGCTGGTCTACGGTGGCATCGGTGCGCCGGAAGACCGGCTCGACTTCCTGTTTGGCCGCAATGCCTACGCGGACCAGGCCGGCATCACGACCACCGGCGTCGACGACATCGACCTGTGGATCGGCGGCCTGGCCGAAAAGCAGATGCCGTTCGGCGGGCTGCTCGGCTCGACCTTCAATTTCGTCTTCGAGGAACAGATGGAGAAGCTCCAGGACGGCGACCGCTTCTACTACCTGGAGCGCACGCAGGGCCTGAACTTCCTCACCGAGCTGGAGAACAACTCCTTCGCCCGGATGGTGATGGCCAACACCGATGCCGAGCACCTGCCCGGCGACATCTTCACGACGCCGGGATACACGCTGGAGGTGGATCCGTCCAGGCAGTTCACGGGCCTCGGGCCGGACGGGCGCGACGATCCGACGGCCGAGGGCAGCCTGACGCCATTGGTGCTGCGCAACAACCCCGGCACCGAAGCAGCCGATGCGAACTACCTGCAGTACAGCGGTGAGGACCACGTCGTTCTGGGCGGCACCGCAGGCAACGACACCATCATTTCCAGCATCGGTGACGACACGCTGTGGGGCGACGAGGGCAATGACCGGCTCGAAGGCGGCGACGGCAACGACTTCGTCTTCGGCGGTGCCGGCGACGACATCATGACGGACCTGGGTGGCGACGACAACATGCAGGGCGGCGACGGCAACGACGCCATCCACGGCGGCAACGGCATCAACCTGATCCTCGGCGGCCACGGCAACGATTTCATCGTCACCGGCGAGGATCCGTCCGAGGCTTTCGGTGGAACGGGCAACGACTTCATCCTCGGCGCGCGAGGCAACGAGTTCGTGTTCGGCAACGAGGGTGACGACTGGATCGAGAAAGGCATGGCCGACGGCAGCGCCGGCGAGAACTTCGACGCATTCGCCCGCGACCAGGTTGTGGGACACGACGTCTTCATCGGCAACTCCATCTCCGACCGGATGGACGGCGAAGGCGGCGACGACATCATGTTCGGCAACGGCGGCCAGGTGGACCGCTACGAAGGCGGCTCCGGCTTCGACTGGGCCGGCTTCAAGGACGACCCCTTCGGCGTCACGGCCGACCTGTTCCTTCGCGCCTTCGACGAAACGCCTGTGCCGATATCGAATGCGACGGTCCTGGCGCGCTTCACGTCGACGGAGGGCCTGTCGGGATCGGCGCACGCCGACATCCTGCGCGGCGACGACAACGATGCGGCCGCGATGGCGCTTTCCGGAACGACCGGCAGCGTGCTGACCAACATCAGCCTCATCGATGGCCTGCAGGAACTCCTGGATGAAGTGCTCGGAGTCGGGCTCGAACTGGACGACCCGGTGACTTCCTTCGCCGGCAACATCATCCTCGGCGGCGCCGGCAGCGACCTGCTGGAGGGCCGCGGCGGCGACGACATCCTCGACGGGGACGCCTGGCTGAACGTTCGCATCAGCGTGCGCGAAAACGCCGACGGAACGGGCGGCGAGATCGCAAGCTATGACACCATGACCGACCTGGAGCTGCAGAGCCGCGTTTTCGCCGGCACCTACAACCCGGGCCAGCTCACGATCGCACGCGAGATCCTGATGTCGAACACGCCAGACTTCGACACGGCCGTGTTCTCGGATGTGTTCGGCAACTACGAGATCACGTTCATCGAGAACGATGTGTGGCGCGTGAGCCATGTCATCGACGGCGCCCCCGGTTCGGACGGCATCGACGTGGTGCGCAACATCGAGCGCCTGCAGTTCTCCGACGGGGCCGCCTTCATCGCCGAAGAAGGTTTCAATTTCGACCCGGAAGGACTACTGACGATCAGCGACACCACGCCGGCTGTCGGCCAAACGCTCACCGCGTCGGCACTGGGCGTGATCGATCCTGACAACATCAGCGGCACCAACCCCGACGGAGCGATCACCGGGCCCATTTCCTACTTCTGGCAGGCCGAGGTTCGCCCCGGCATCTTCGAAGACATTCTGATCGAGAACGCCGGCGGCGAGGTCGCACGGGCCACCGGCCCCACCTACGCGCCGCGCGTCTTCGAGTTCGGGCTCGCTCTGCGCGTGCGGGCGGTCTACAAGGATGCCAACGACGTGCTGGAGAACGTGTACTCCGCCGCGACTGGACCGGTAGGCGTGCCCAATACCGCGCCTGTCGGACAGCCCACGATCAGCGACACGACACCGACCGAAGGCCAGACCTTGACGGCATCGGCCCTCGACATCACCGACCCTGATGGCATGGTGGGCTCCGTCCTCAGCTACCAATGGGAGCAAGCCGTCAACACGGGGGTGGGCGGCGGTGCGGGCGGGTTCACGGCCATCGCGGGAGCGACCGGGCTGACCTTCACGCCGGGCGCCGGCCAGGTCAATCGCGAACTGCGCCTGACGGCGAGCTACACGGACAACGGCGGCACGCTCGAGGCGGTGAGTTCCGCCGCGACCGTGGTGACCGGCGACGCCATTCCCGCCAACAACGCGGCCCAGATTCTCGCGGGCAACGAAGGCCAGGACATCATCTTCGGCGGCGCCGGGGCGGATTCCATCAACGGGCTCGGCGAGAACGACGTCATCGACGGCGGAACGGGTGCCGACAGCATCGCCGGCGGAGCGGGCAACGACACCATCAACTACGACTTCGGCGGCGGCACGGACACCGTCGATGGCGGCGCGGGGCTGGACACCCTGAATGTCATCGGAACGGCCGCGGCCAACGCACTGGCGGTCAGCTACGACGGCACGTCGCTCACGGCAGTCGCCGGCGGCACGGTGGTCAACGTCGAATCCGTCACGGCCAATCTGCAGGCCGGCGTCGACACCCTGACCTACACCAGCGCAGCGGCAGTCACGGTGAATCTGTCGACGGGAGCCGCCTCGGGCTTCACCTCGATCGCCGGCGTCGAGAACGTGACGACCGGCGCCGGTGCCGACACGCTCACGGGCGATGCCCTGGCCAACACGCTCAACGGCGGCGGCGGGAACGACACCTTCATCGCAACGCTGAATGACGGCAACGACAGCTATGTGGGCAGCGGCGGCACCGATACCCTGGACCTGTCCGCCATCACGGCGGGGGTGACGGTCACCCCCACGACCGCAACGGGCGCCCAGACCGGCACCGACGCGCTCTCCGCGATCGAGAACTTCATCGGCAGCCAGGGTGACGACAACATCACCGTCAATGGCGGCGCGAACGTGATCGACGGCCAGGGCGGCAACGACACCATCAACTCCGGCGGCGGAAACGACACTGTCACCGGTGGCGCCGGCAACGACACGCTCACCGGAGGTGCCGGCAACGACGCGGTCAACGGCAACGAGGGGGACGACACCTTCCACTACGTGATGGGCGATGGAGCGGACGCTATCGACGGCGGCGCCGGCACCAACGACAGGCTGAACATCAACGGCACGGCGTTGGGCCAGACGCTCGCGGTCGTCCTGGCAGGAACGGCGATCACGGCCGTTGCGGGCGGCAGCGTCGCCAATGTCGAGGCGATCACGGCCGATCTGCAGGGCGGCGTCGATACCTTGAGCTACGGCGCCACGACCACGGCCGTCACGGTCGATCTGGGCGCCGGTACGGCAACGGGCTTCGAATCGGTGGCGAACATCGAGAACGTGACCGGCGGTGCCGGCAACGACACGATGTCCGGCAGCGCCGGTGCCAACACGCTGAACGGCGGCGGCGGCAACGACAGCTTCTTCGCAGCGGCCGGCGACGGCAACGACAGCTATGTCGGTGGCGCGGGCGTCGACACCTACGACCTGTCCGCTACCACGGCGGGAGCGACGGTCGCCGGCAATCTCGCGACCAGCGCGGACATCGGCATCGACACGTTGAACACGGTCGAGAACATCATCGGCAGCCAGGGCAACGACATCATCGTCGTCAACGGCGGTACGAACTTCATCGACGGCCAGGGCGGTAACGACATCATCAGCGCCGGCGGCGGCAACGACGTCGTACTGGGTGGCGCGGGCAACGACACCCTCAACGGCGATGCGGGCAACGACACCCTTACCGGTGGCCTGGACAGCGACACGGTGAACGGCGGTGCCGGCAACGACACCATCGTCGCCACTGCGGGTGACGGCAACGACACCATGGACGGCGGGACGGGCAATGACATCTTCGTGTTCGTGGCGGGATTCGGCAACGACACGATCATCGGCTTCGACGCCAGTCCGAACGGGGGCAACGCACAGGACCGGCTCGACATCTCGGCGCTCGGGATCAACGCAGGCAACTTTGCCGCCAACGTGTCCATCACCGACCTGGGTGCCGACACGCTGATCGAGTTCGAAGGCCTGGAAAGCATCCTGCTGATGGGTGTGAACGGTGTCGGGGCGAACACCGTCACGCAGGCCGATTTCCTGCTGTCGGCATGAGATGCAGCTGACGTTTCAACAACATCGATCACGGAGAAAGACATGGACGAGCAAAACACACCAAGCCCGCAACAGAAAGCTCGTTCAGTCTCCGACCCGCGCGAGGTTGCGACGCTGATCATGTCGCGCATCAGCATGGTCAATGCCAAGAAGGACGAGTTGACCATCGCCATCAAGGGGCTCAGCGATGCGACCCAGCAGCTCTCTCGCGCCTATTCGGCGCAGATGCTGATCATCGACAGGCTCGCCCGACGCGTGAAGGCGCTGGAAGCAGCCGCGTCGGCCGCCGCGCAAGACCAGCGCGTGGACTGAGCACCGGTTTTCGAAACCACGGGAGAAGCACATGAAATCCTTGTGGACGGAACTGCGACCGCTGCTGATCTACATCGCGGCATTCTCTTTTTTCATCAACCTGCTGTTCCTGGTTCCGGCGTTCTTTACCCTGCAGGTGTTCGATCGCGTCATCTCGACCAACAGCCATGAAACGCTGCTGGTGCTGCTCGCCGGGACGGGCGTGGCGCTGTTGATCCTGCTGCTGCTGGACTACGTGCGCACCCGGCTGCAGAACGTGGTGGGCATCATGGTGGACGAGCGGCTCTCCCCGCCGGTGGTGAACGCCATCGTGGAGCGCGCTGCACGCGCGCCGAGCGGCGTGAGGACAGAAGGAATCCGCGATGTGGCGGCGCTTCGCGCCGTGTTTTCCGCGAACGGCCTCATCGCGGTGTTCGATGCGCCCTGGGTGTTCGTGTACGTGCTCGTGATCTGGATGTTCCACCCCGCGCTGGGCATTGGCGCTGCGTTCTCCGCGCTCCTCATGCTCGCCCTGGCCTGGCTCAACGACCGCATCAGCCGCCGGTCGCTCGAAACCCTGCAGAACGAAGGGCGCCGCGCTTCGCAGTACGTCGAGAGTTCCCTGCGCAACGCCGAGGTTCTGCAGGCCCTGGGGATGACGCGGCGCCTGCTGGTGCGCTGGCGCGCGCTGCAGGACCAGATCGCGACCATGCAGACCAGCGCCAGCCGCAGCACCGTGGCGTTCACCGCCGGGACCAAGGCCGTGCGCCAGGCCATCCAGATTCTCATGCTGGCGCTGGGTGCCTATCTGGTGCTCAACCAGCAGGCCTCCGCCGGCGTCATGATCGCCACCAGCATCCTGCTCGGCCGCGCAGTCCAGCCGGTGGAACAGCTGGTGGGAAGCTGGCGCACGCTGATCGAGGCACGCGCGGCCTATGGGCGCCTGCAGGAACTGTCGAAAGACTTCGAGCGCAACGAATCGTGTGTCGCCATGCCGCGGCCCGAAGGACGCCTCTGTGCAGAAAACATCTCGTATCGCGCGGCCGGCTCGGACACCCTGCTGCTCTCGAACATCGCCTTCGCCCTCGCTCCGGGCGAAGCCCTCGCCATCGTCGGCCCGAGCGCTGCCGGCAAGTCCACGCTGGCCCGCCTGCTCACGGGCGTGTGGTGTCCCAGCACCGGCAGGGTCCGCCTCGATGGTGCCGACGTGTCGTACTGGCCGCGCGAGGAGCTTGGCCCCTATATCGGCTATGTGCCCCAGGATGTCGAACTCTTCGACGGCACCGTGGCGGACAACATCGCGCGCCTGGACAAGGTCGACTCGGAAGCGGTGGTCGCCGCCGCCAAGCGCGCCAACGCGCACGAGATGATCCTGACCCTTCCGAAGGGCTACGAAACGCCGGTGGGAGAACATGGATCGCGGCTTTCTCCGGGGCAGCGACAGCGCGTGGCACTCGCCCGCGCGCTCTACGGCGACCCCCAGCTGGTGATCCTGGACGAGCCCAACTCCAACCTGGACGGTGCGGGAGAGATCGCACTCGCCCAGGCGATGAGCGGCCTGCGCAACGCGGGGGTGACCTCGATCGTGGTCACCCACCGCCCCTCCCTGATCGCCCATGTGGACAAGATTCTGGTGCTTGCAGCGGGCCGCATCCAGCAGTTCGGTCCGGCGAGCGAGGTGATGAAGGACATGCAGCGCCAGGCCCAGGCGATCGTGGACCAGAAGGTGGCCTGACGGCCGCACGCCGCCGACCGGAACAAGGACCCATGCACCATGAGCACCGCCACACTCCACATGACCCCTGTCGCCGAAACACGCAGCAGCCGGGAACATGCCCTGCGCCTGGTGCGAGGCGGATGCTGGATCGTCATCGGCGCGATCCTGCCTTTGGGCCTGTGGATGGGCTTCGCGCCGCTCTCCATGGCGGTGGTGGCCCCGGCTTTCGTCAAGGTGGATCTCAATCGCCGCCCAGTGCAGCACCTGGAAGGCGGCACGGTGCGGGAAGTCCTGGTGCGCGATGGCCAGCATGTGCGTGCCGGCGATCCGATACTGATTTTGGGCGACGTGCGGGTGGACGCCGACCGCAATCGTCTGAGCTACCGCGTTCATGTGGAGCGTGCCATGCTGGTACGCCTGGAGGCTGAACGGTCGGTCTCCAGGACGCTCGCCTTCCCTGAAGACCTGCGGCGCGCCGCCGGACAGGACGATCGCATCGGGCAAGCCTTGCTCAAGGAAACTGCGCTGTTCCAGGCGCAACGCCATTCGCTGGAAAGCGGAACGTCGCTCATGAGAACGCAGCGCGATCGCGTGCAGCAGGAAATCGTTGCCGTGCACGCGCAGATATCCCAGGCGGAGAGCTCGCTCGCGCTGCAGCGGCAGGACCTGGAAGCCAACCGTGGGCTGATCAAGGAAGGGTTCATCTCCTCTAGCCGCATCTCCCAACTCGACGCGGTGGTGATGGAGTACGCGGCCAAGCTCGAAGAGCGGCGCACGGAGCTCGCGCGCGCCGCCCAGCGCCTGGTGGAGATCGACCTGAAGATCCAGTCCGCTCGCAACGACTACGTCAAGGCAGCCAGCGATCAGCTCAAGGCCACCGCCCAGCGCCTGGGCGAGATCGAGCAGGAGCAGCGCAAGTCGAACGATGCCGCGGCGCGTCAGGTCGTGGTGGCTCCCGCAAGCGGCGAGGTGATCGATCTCAAGTTCACCTCCCCCGGCGCGGTTGTCGGCCCGGGAGAGGCGATCGCAGACATCGTGCCCAGCGACACCCAATTGATGATCGAGGCGCACATTCGCCCGGAAGACGTCAGCAACGTGCACCTCAACCAGCGCGCGCGGGTGAAGTTCACTGCCTTCAAGTACCGCAACACCTCGATGGTCACGGGCAAGGTGACCTATGTTGCCGGCGACCGGCTGATCGATCGCCAGACCAACCTGCCCTACTACAGCGTGATGATCCTGGCCGATGTCGACTCGCTCAAGTCCATCGGCGACTTCAAGCTCCAGGCGGGCATGCCCGCCGAGGTCTATATCGAAGGTGTCACACAGACGGCCCTTCAATACGTCGCCGAACCCATCGCCTCCACCATCCGCAGGGCGGGAAGGCAGATGTGAGACGGTTTTTCTTTATCAACGAGGGGAATGCATCATGCGCAAAGATTCCATTCGACGCGAGCTCGCAACTTCCGGTATCGACGGCAACAGACGCACGTTGCTGAAAGCCTCGCTGGTGGCCGCCACGGCGGCCCCCATGGTGCTGACACCTCGCAAGACCAGCGCGCAGCCGACGCCACTGCCGCCCAGCCCGCCGACCACACCATGGGTCGAGGACCTGCCCACCCAGATCACGCCGATTTCGCCGCTCGCCACGCTGACCCCGGCCCCGACGCTTGCAGCGAATACCGCCGGCGGCGAGTGTGGACGGGCCGAGCACCAGCGCTATGCGGCCCTCTGCGTGCCCGGCATTGCCGGGACACCGCTGCTGTACCAGCTGACCGCGAAGGAGAATCCGGCCTGGCTGTTCAACGGCAACAACCCCTACTATCCCGCCCAGCCCATCTGGGGCTACGAAGGCAATACGCCGGGCGCGACCACGCCGGGCCCCACGATCCACGCGCGCTATGGCCAATCGGTCGTCTGCCGCTTCCGCAACGAGCTGCCGCAGAACCACACGGGATTCGGCTCGCCCGAAATCTCCACGCACCTGCACAACATGCATACCCCGTCGGAGAGCGATGGCTACGCCGCCGACTTCTACAGCGCAACCCAGAGGGGGTTGACCCTGACTGCGCCGGGGACGTTCAACGACCATTTCTACCCCAACCTCTATGCCGGTTTCGACGAGTTCGGAGGGACCGGCGATCCACGCGAAGCCTTGGGGTCGCTCTTCTATCACGACCACACCGAAGGCGTGACGGCCCCGAACGTGCTCAAGGGCTTGTTCGGGCGCTACATGATCTTCGATCACCTCGATACCGGCGACGAGACCACGGGGCTGAAGCTGCCCAGCGGACCCTACGACTACCCGCTCAGTTTTTCGGACAAGCGATTCGACTCGGGTGGCCGGCTGACCTTCGACGAGCTCAATCCCGAGGGGGTGCTGGGCGACAAGGTGGTCGTCAACGGCAAGATCGAGCCGGTCCTGCGCGTGGCACGCCGCAAGTACCGGCTGCGGCTGCTGAACGTCGGGCCTTCGCGCTTCTACGAATTCGTTTTGCAGAACACGGGCGGCACCACCGTGTATCCGTACACCCAGATCGCCAACGACGGCAACCTGCTGCCGGCACCGGTCCTGAACCAGTTGAGGGTGCGGCTCGCCCCGGCCGAGCGCGCGGACATCGTCGTGGACTTTTCGCGGTTTCCGTTGAACACCACGCTCTACCTCGTCAACCAGCTGATTCAGGTGGACACGCGTCAACCCACCAACGCGCAGACACCGGGAACCCGCGTGCTCAAGTTCGTTGTCGATCGCAATCCTCCCGCGCCTGACCTGAGCACGGTGCCGAGCCTGCTGCGCCCGCTGCGCGACCTGCCCACGGCCGCACAGCTCGCGGCGCTGCCGGTTCGCACCTGGGTACTCGCGCGCAACAGCGGCATGTGGAACGTAAACGGGCAGTTCTTCGATGCGCTGACCCCGAGGGCGACGATCAGCAGGGGCAGCACCGAGATCTGGGAGTTCATCAATCCGGACAACAGCTGGCAGCACCCCATCCATGTGCACTTCGAAGAGGGCCGCATATTGAGCAAGTCCCTCAACGGCGTCAACGTGCCGCTACCGATGAACGAGCGGGGACGCAAGGACGTCTTCAACGTCGGTCCGCTGGGGAGGATGAGGGTGCTCTTGCGCTTCCGCGACTTCACCGGCAAGTACCTGATGCATTGCCACAACCTCACGCACGAGGACCACGCCATGATGGTCCGGATCGATGTCGTCTGATGCCGAAGGCAGACCTGCGAAGAACGTCGATGACTTTCCAGGAGATTCTCATGAAAAACCGCAGATATGTACTCGCCGGATTGAGCGCCGCCCCGCTGTTGGCGTTCAACGTGCCCGCCGCCGCCGATGTCGCAGCGAAGGCGCGCGGTGGGCGGCGCATTCCGAATGTCGAACTGAAGACGCACACCGGGGCCACGGTCAAGTTCTACGACGACCTGGTCCGGGGAAAGATCGTCGCCATCAACATGATGTATGCGGATTGCGAAGGCATCTGCCCGCTCATGACCAACAACCTCGTGCGCGTGCAGGAACGCCTGGGGAATCGGGTGGGCAAGGACATCTTCATGTACTCGATCACCATCCGGCCCGAGATCGACACCGTGCAGGATCTCGCCGACTACGCCGAGATGCACGGCGTCAATCCGGGGTGGCTGTTCCTGACCGGGAGCTGGCAGAACATCGAACTCGTGCGCTATGCGCTCGGCTTCTACGACCCGGACCCCAAAATCGACAAGGAGCTCAATCGCCATACCGGCATGGTGCGCATCGGCAACGACGCTTATGACCGCTGGGCGATGGCGCCCGCGCTGGCCGCGCCGGAGCAGATCGTGGGCTCCATCCTGCATGTCGATCGCGGCCGGGCCGCAGTTCGCCGGACAAGCTGATCCAACCCACCAGCCGTGCGCACCGGAGGATTGTGTGAACAAGCCCCGACGCCGAACCAAACCCGGTGGGCTGGACACGCAACTGCAATCCACCGCGAGGCTTCTCGTCCCGGCGTTCGCCACCCTGCTCACAGCCATCCTCGCATTGCCGGCGCACGGCCAGAGCCTGATCGAGCTCTATGAATCGGCGCGCAGCTACGACGCCACCTACCAGGGCGCGCGCGCGCAGTACGACGCCACCCTGGCGCGGGCGGCACAGGCCAAGGCCGGCATCCTGCCGGCGGTAGGGCTGTCGGCCGGTGTCTCGCACACCAGGCAGGAGCTCTCGACCGAGGGCGCCTCAGCGACTCGCGGGTTCAACACGCAGAGCGTCGGCATCAACGCGACCCAGCCGATCTACCGCCCCGCCAACTGGGCAACCTATGAACAGGGAAAGTTCCAGGCCGAGATCGGGCAGGCCCTGCTCGGCATCGCCGAGCAGGATCTTGTGGTGCGCGTGAGCCAGGCCTACTTCGACGTGCTGGCCAGCCAGGACAGCTTGGCGCTGGTGCGTGCGCAGAAAGTTGCGGTCGCCGAGCAGCTCGCCTTCGCCAAGCGCAACTTCGAGGTTGGAACCTCGACCATCACCGACGCGCGCGAGGCGCAGGCCCGCTACGACCTGGTCATCGCCCAGGAGATCGCGGCGCAGAACGATCTGCAGGTCAAGAAAATCGTGCTCGACCAACTGGTCGGCCGACCCGGCAGCGTGCCGACACCACTGGCTGCGCCGGTGGCGCTTCCCACGGTCGCGCCGGCCGATATCGAGGTCTGGGTCTCGCAGGCGGATGCCTCGCACCCTTCGATCCTGCAGGCCCGGCTCGGGCTCGACGTCGCCGTGCTGGAAGTGCGCAAGGCCGAAGCCGGCCATCTGCCCACGATCGACGCGACCTTGAGCTACAGCATCACCAACAACCCGCAGGGCACCAGCACCAACCCGGGCCGCTCGCGCATCAATGCAGCCACCGTGGGGGCGGTGCTCAACCTGCCCTTGTTCGCCGGCTATGCGATCGAGAACCGCGTCAAGGAAACGCTGGCGCTGGAAGATCAGTCGCGCTCGGTGCTCGAATCGACACGCCGCAGCGTGTCGCAGGCCACCCGCGCGGCATTCCTGGGACTGGTGTCGGGGGCCAGCCAGGTGAAGGCGCTGGAAGCGGCCGAAGCCTCCAGCCAGATCGCACTCGACGCCAACCGCATGGGCTACCGGGTGGGGGTGCGCATCAACATCGACGTGCTCAACGCGCAGAGCCAGCTGTTCCAGACCAAGCGCGATCTGGCTGTGGCGCGCTACAACGTGCTGGTGGGCAACCTCAGGCTGCGGCAGGCCAATGGCACGCTGTCGCCCGAGGATCTGCGAGCCATCAATGCCACGCTCGCAACCAACGGCCGCACCGCCGTCGGCAGCTTCGTCCCGGCCGCGCCGGTACCGCCGGTGCGCTAGCGAAGAAGAAAGCTTCCTCATGAAAAAAACCCGGCTTTCTCTTGCGCTGAATACGGCGTTCTCATTGTTGGCGATGCCCGCGCTTGCGCAAGTCGATCCCTTGGCGACTGCGCTTTTGGTCGAAGACTTCCCGGAACGCATCAAGTCGCTTGGCGTGGTGACCGTCACCGGCAGCCGGCCGACCTCGCTGCCGACGCAGATTCCCACCACCATCGAGGGCGTAACGCGCGAAGAGATCGAGACGCGCATCAACGCCACCGACAGCCAAGACGCGCTCAAGTACCTGCCCAGCCTCCTGGTGCGCAAGCGCTACATCGGCGACTACAACCACGCCATCTTGTCTACCCGTGCCTCGGGCACCGGCAACAGCGCGCGCTCGGCGGTGTATGCCGACGGCATGCTGCTGTCGAACTACCTTGGCAACGGCATTGCGAACGGCACCAACTACGCGCCGCGCTGGGGCCTGGTCACGCCCGAGGAGATCGAGCGCGTGGACGTGATGTACGGCCCCTTCTCGGCTGCCTACCCCGGCAATTCGGCCGGCGCCGTGGTCGACTACGTGACGCGCATGCCGACGAAGCTCGAGGCGCACTTCAAGGCCGGGTACTCGTCGCAGCCCAACGACCTGTACAACACCCGCCAGACCTTCAACAGCTGGCAGACCAGCGCATCGCTGGGCAGCCGGAGCGGCGACTGGTCATGGCGGATCGACCTGAGTCGCACCAACAGCCATGGCCAGCCGCTCACCTTCGCCACGGCCACCGTGGCATCGGGCGCCGCCATTGGCAACGGCACGCCCGTGACCGGTTTCGTGCCGGGCCTGAACATCACCAACACGCCTTGGTACATCCTGGGCACCGGCACGGCGTACCACACGGTGCAGGACCACGCCAGGCTCAAGCTCGCCTACGACTTCTCGCCCACGGTGCGTGCCACCTACACCCTCGGCTGGTGGCAGAACTCTTCGCAGGGACGGCCCGAAACGTATTTGAGCAATGCCGCAGGCATGCCGGTCTACAGCGGCGCGATCAACATCGGCGGCCGCAGCTACACGGTCGCCCCCACCGCCTTTCCGCTCACCAACGACAAGCAGACGCACTACATGCATGGCCTTTCGGTGAAGAGCAACACCAAGGGGGAATGGGACTGGGAGGTGGCCGCCAGCCTGTACGACTATTCCAAGGACCAGCAGCGCGCGCCGACGGCGGCGCTGCCGCTGGCGGCCGTCGGGGGCGCCGGCACGCTGCAGGACCAGGGCGGCACGGGCTGGAACACGCTGGCCGCCAAGGGCACGTGGCGGCCGCAGGGCGTGGGTGGGGCCCACATTGTCGACTTCGGCGTTGGCCGCGATGCGTACAAGCTGCGGATTCTGAAGACGAACGTCCTGGGCAACTGGCCGGACGGCGCGCCGCTCTCGCCGGTGAGCGATGTCGGCGGCCGCTCCGAAACCTGGAGCGCCTGGGCGCAGGACACCTGGTCCTTCGCGCCGAAGTGGAAGGCGGTGCTCGGCCTGCGTTACGAGGACTGGAAGGCGACGGACGGTTTCACGTCCACCGCGGCCAGCCGGCAGGCCTATGCCGCGCGCAGCGAATCGCACCTCTCGCCCAAGGCCGCGCTGGCTTACCAGCTCACCAAGGACACCGTGCTCAAGGCATCGGTGGGGCGAGCGGTGCGCTATCCGACCGTGGGTGAACTGTATGGCGCCACATCGGGCGCGGCGCTCTCGTTCATCAACGACCCGAATCTCAAGCCCGAGAAATCATGGACCGGCGAACTTTCGGCCGAGAAGGATCTGGGCAACGGGCTGGCGCGCGCCACCCTGTTCCACGAGACCACGCGCGATGCGCTCTACAACCAGCTCATCGCGGGCTCCACGGTCTCGCGCGTGCAGAACGTCGACAAGGTGCGCACCACCGGCGTCGAGCTGGCCTATGTCGGGGAAGATGTTTTCATGCGAGGCCTCGACCTGGGAGGCAGCCTGACCTATGCCGATTCGAAGACCGTGGCAAACGCCGCCTTCCCCGGGAGCGTGGGCAAGTGGCAGCCGCGCGTACCGCGCTGGCGCTCCACCGTCTACGCAACCTACAAGCCGGACACGCACTGGGCTTTCACGGTGGCCGCGCGCTACAGCGGCAAGCAGTATTCGACGCTCGACAACAGCGACGTCAACGGCTTCGCCTACACCGGCGCAAGCAGGTACTTCACGATCGATCTTCGCGTGCGCTACCAGATCGACAAGCAGTGGTCCGCCGCTTTTGGAATCGACAACGCCAACAACTACCGGTACTGGAACTTCCATCCGTATCCGCAGCGCACCTTTACGGCCGAGCTTCGCTTCGACCTGTGAGCCGATCCGATGACCGCAACGGACATGACATTCCCACCCAAACACAGTAAAGGAGACATCCCATGGCAAGCATCAACGGCACCAGCGGCGACGACTTCCTGCTCGGCACGGAGGATGCCGACCAGATCTTCGGCCTCGACGGCGACGATTTTCTCATCGGCTTCGGAGGCGACGACACGGTCGATGCCGGCAACGGCAACGACACGCTCGCCGGCGACCTCGGCAGCGACACCCTGCTCGGCGGCGCCGGCAACGACAGCCTCTCCGGCGGCGCAGGCGCCGACGTGCTGACCGGCGGGGCCGGCGAAGATTCCTATTCCTGGGCGCTGTCCGCCGGCGATTCGAGCGCCTCGGCCCAGGACCTGATCACCGCCTTCGAGGGCGCGGGCGTGGCCGGAGGCGACACCCTGCTCCTGTCGAGTCCGCCGGGCGGGCGGCGCTTCGTCTTCGAAGGTGCGCGCGCGTCCATGCCCGCGCTCGGCGCGACCCTGGGATTGGGCGGCAACGGCTTCACCGAGGTGTTCTATGCGCACCAGGGAGCCGACACGATGCTCTTCGCGGACTCCAACGACAACGGCGTCTATGACGCCGGCGACTTCTCGGTACGGATCGCCGGCCAACACAACCTTGTGAAGGCCGACTTCGGCACCACGGCCTTCGTCATGCGGGGCACGAACGGAAACGACACCATTGCCGGGGGGATCGAGAACGACACGATCTTCGGCCTCGGAGGCAACGACACGATCTCCGGCGGTGCCGGCAACGACACCATCGACGGCGGCACCGGGGGCGACACCTTGAACGGCAACGACGGCGACGACCGCCTGATCGGTGGCGCCGGGAACGACATCCTCAGCGGTGGAGCGGGCCGCGACCGCATCACCGGCGACGACGGCAACGACGTGATCTCCGGTGGCGCGGGCAACGACAACCTGCTGTCGGGCGGCAACGGCAACGATGTGGTGTCGGGCGACGACGGCAACGACACGCTCGACGGCGACGCGGGCAACGACATACTGAACGGCGGGACCGGCCGGGACGTACTCTTCGCCGGCGCCGGCAACGACGTGCTCCAGGGCGGGGATGACGACGACGAGCTCTTCGGCGACGACGGCGACGACCAACTCTCCGGCGGCACCGGCAACGACGAGCTGGAAGGCGACGCCGGGGCCGACATGCTCACCGGCGGCAGTGGCGATGACGAATTTGTCTTCTTCGCGGGCGATTTCAATCCGAGCTCGATCTTCGCTGCGCAAGACACGGTGCTGGATTTCCAGGGTGCCGGCGTGGCGGGGGGCGACGAGATTGCCCTGCGGTCCACCCAGCTCGTGTTCCGCGGCGAAGTGACCATCGATCCGAAGGTTGGTGCGCCCCTGCCCGGTGGCGGTGACGGCGTGACAGAGCTGGTCTACACCACCAGGAACGGCAACACCTGGCTGCTGGCCGACGGCAACGACAACGGGCGGCTCGATACCAGCGATTTCGCGCTCAAGTTCTCTGGCGTGCTGGACTTCACCGAAGCGGATTTCACCAGCTCCACGGACTTCATCGACGCCGGCACCCAGGGCGACGACACGCTGATCGGCACCGAGGAGGATGACGTCATCTTCGGCCTCGCCGGCAACGACACCATGCAGGGCCTGGGGGGCAACGATGTGCTGGACGGCGGCGACGGCAACGACGCGCTGGACGGTGGCCCCGGCGGATTCGACGAGCTGCGCGGCGGCAATGGCAACGACACCCTGAGCCTGCAGACCAGCGACTTCGGCGGCACCGCTTCCGGTGGCGCAGGCGACGACCTGCTGATTGGCAGCGATGCCTCGTCGTTCTCGGACTTGAACGGCGGCGAAGGCAACGACACCCTCCGGGCGGGGGCCGGTGGCGCCTCTCTCGCCGACTTCGACGGCGGGAACGATCGGCTGGAGGGCGGCGCCGGAGACGACCAGTTCACCGGCGGCACGGGAACGGACATGTTCGTCTTCGGCACGGCATGGACCTCTGCCTCCGGATTTCAGGACATCGTCTGGGACCTGGAAGACGGCGTGGAAAAACTCGACCTCACGGACAGCGGCCTCGGCTTCGGCGACCTCGCGATCGAGGACGCGGGCTTCTCGGCCATCATCACCTCGACAGCGGGTCAGATCGAAATCTTCGGCTTTGGCGAACAAGGCAGCGGAGGACGCATCACCGCGGACGATTTTCTGTTTGCCTGAACATTGAGGGTGCCCGATGCCGGGTGCCCAAAGGAGAAAGCGATGAGAAAAAATCCGACAAAAATCGCCGCTTCTCTTCGTGCGCGTCCGCCGAGCCGACCGCCGTCACTCCCCATACCCGAGCCGGCGGCTGCGCAGCCCTTCACGACAGCGCAGGGCCAGCGCGCATGACATCGCTGAATGCACAGGTGATGCCATGCGACTGCTTCTGGTCGAGGATCGCGAGCTTGTGGGTGACGGCCTGGCCGGGCACCTGCGCAGGGATGGCTTCCTGGTCGACCGCTTCGAGTGGATCGCTGACGTCGGCGGGCTGGAGAACGAGTCCTACGATGTGCTCCTTGTCTGTACCCGATTGCCCGACGGTTCGGGGCTGGAGTGGATCCGGGCGCTGCGAGGGCAGCGCCTGACCACACCGGTCCTGATGCTGGCGGCGGGGGAGCGCCCGGCGGAGCGGATCAAGGCACTCGACGCTGGCGCGGACGATTGCCTGGTGACGCCGTTCCCCCCTGAGCTGCTGGCCGAACGGGTGCGGGCCCTGCGTTGCCGGGCCGCAGGCCTGGCAACGCCACACGTGCATTGCGGCGATGTCGAGGTCGACCTGTGCCACAAGACCACGATTCGGTGCGGCACGCCTGTCGCACTGACCGAGCGAGAGTGGAATCTGGTGGAAGCACTCGCACTGCGCTTCGATCACACCGTGCCCAGGGCCCAGATGGAATTGCTTGTTCAAGGGGTTCATGGCGCACCGACGAGCAACGCCCTGGAAGTGCACCTGTCGAATGTGCGCCGCAAGCTGGGGCGGCAGATCATCAGGACGATTCGCGGTGTCGGCTACCGCCTGAACACCTGAGGTTGCGATCTTCAGACTCGTAAGCGTGCGGCACACAAGATTGCAACCTTAAGTGTCTTGTCTTGACAGAATCGCAGCACTCGCAGAGGCCCATCACCGATGGCGCCGTCAATGTCGCGGCGTCCCTTCACGGGCATGAACGGCGACACCTTCTCAGACAGGTACCACCGATCCATGTTCAAGCCCTCTCCTGCTTCCGCTTTCGCCAATTTCATGCAGCTGCCCACGGTCGTGCCGAAACCAGTGTGGCGCGCCCTTCGCGTGGTGAGCATCCTGTCGGCCCTGGCACTTGCCACGCTGCTGGCGCTCCGGCCTACCCTTGCAATGCCCTTGTTCTGGGGGCTGATCGTGCCCTCCCTCCCCCTCGTGTTCATGCTGGCGCCCGGGCTGTGGCGCAACATCTGCCCGCTGGCGGCCATCAACCAGTTGCCGCGACGATTCGGCATCACGCGCGCGCTCACGAGCCGCCGCCTCTCTCAGGGCGCGGCGTTTCCGATCGGCATCGGCCTGCTGATTTCCGCCGTCGTCGCACGCAAGCTCCTGTTCAACAGCAGTGGCGCCGCCACCGCGGGTTTGATGGCAGCGGCCATGGGCGCCGCGTTCATCGGCGGGTTGCTGTTCAAGGGCAAAAGCGGCTGGTGCAGCAGCATCTGTCCCCTGCTGCCGGTGCAGCGGCTGTACGGCCAGACGCCGTTCATCCGGATCGCCAACACGCACTGCGAGCCTTGCGTCGGCTGCGCCAAGAACTGCTATGACCTGAACCCCGGCGCGGCCTACCTCGCCGACCAGTACGACCCGGATCCGGCGTACCGCAACTTCCGCAGCTTCTTCGCGGGCGTGTTCCCGGGTTTGATACTCGGCTATTACCTCGTGCCCTCCCCCGGCGAGATCGGCTCCGTATCCACAGTCATGCAGATGCTGCTCTACATGGCAGCCAGCCTGACCCTCTTCAACCTGATCGAGATGCTGGCCAGCAAGACGCGCAACGTTTCGCCGGTGCTCTTCGCCGCAACTGCGTTCTCGCTCTACTACTGGTTCACCACTCCCGTGATCATCGGCACCTTGAGCAGCCTGGGCAAGGTCTCCATCGCGCCCGAAGTGATCGGTGTGTTGCGCGGGCTGACGATCATCGCGAGCCTTGTCTGGATCGCGCGGTCCCTGCATGTCGAGCGCATGTTCCTTCGCCGCGAGTTGCGCAAGGGCGTCAAGGACGGTGCCCGGCTGGCGCCCATCGTCATCGAGACGATGCGGCTGAACCGGAGTTTGTTCGAACCGGTACGGAAAGCAATGGTGCCGCCACAGGCGGAGCACCCGGCCGGTGCCGTCGAGCCGGTCGACTCCACCGCACAGGCGCCGGAACTGTGCATCGACCCCACAGGCATGAAGACCCCCATCCGCAAGGGCCAGACACTGCTGGAAGCGATGGAAGACTGCGGCGCTCCCATCAACGCCGGCTGTCGTTCCGGCGTTTGCGGCGCGGACCCGATCACGGTGACCGCGGGCGCCGACCGGCTCGCCCCGATGGGCAGCGACGAGCGCGCGACGCTGGCGCGGCTCGGCTGTTCCGACGGCACGCGCCTGGCATGCATGGCACGGGTGCGCAATGCCGGGCCGATCCGCATCGACCTGAAGCCGAATCCGAACCGGGCGGCGCCCGAAGTCCGCGAGCCCGAGCCCGTGTCCTTCGATCCGTCGATTCGCCGCGTCGTGATTGTCGGCAACGGGGTTGCGGGCCTGACGGCGGCCGACCACGTGCGGCGCCGCCACCCCGAGTGCGAGATCCATCTCATCGGTCGCGAGAATCACAACGCCTACAACCGGATGGCCATCGCGAAGCTCATCAGCATGCCGGCGGGCATCCAGGGCCTGCACCTGCTGCCCGAGCAGTGGTATGCCGAGCATCGCGTCACCGCCTGGTTGAACACGCATGTGTCGGGCGTCGACACCCAGCGCCAGGAGCTCACGCTGGCGACCCGGCAGACGCTGGCCTATGACAGGCTCATCCTGTGCTCCGGGAGTTCGGCGTGGGTCCCGCCGATGGACGGATACGGCATCGACGGCACCTTCGTCTTGCGCGATGCCGACGACGCGATGGCGATCCGCGACTACATGCAGCGCTTTCATGGCACCTCCGCGGTCGTCCTGGGCGCCGGCCTGCTCGGCCTGGAGGCCGCGCATGCACTGGCCCAGCTCGGGGCGCAGGTTCAGGTGCTGTCGAACACCAGCCAGATCCTGGACCGGCAAATCGACGCCGCGGCCAGTGCCTTGCTGGAAGCACATCTTGCGACCGAGGGGATCCGTGTCGTCACCGAAGCGGACGTCCGCACGCTGGACCAGGGCAGCGAGGGCCGCGTGGCGGGGGTCACCTTGAAAGACGGCCGCCAGCTGCCTGCCGACGTGGTGGTGGTCTGCACCGGCGTCCGCGCCAACGTCGACATCGCCCACTCGGCCGGACTTGCGCTTGGCCGAGGCATCATCGTCGACGCGCAGATGCGCACCAGCGACCCTCATGTCTACGCGGCCGGCGATGTGGCCGAGTTCGAGGGCAACTCGATTCCCCTGTGGGCAGTCGCCGCCGAGCAGGGCGAGATCGCGGCCATCAACGCACTCGGCGGCAAGCGCGTCTATGGCGGCCATGTGCCTGTGACCGCACTGAAGGTCTCGGGTATCGACGTACGCTCTGCGGGCGCGGTGCATGCCACGCAGCCTGGCGAATTCGAGTTGACGCAGTTCGATGCCGACCAGGGCGCCTACCGCAAACTGGTGGTCGCCAGAGGCCGGCTTGTCGGCGCGGTGCTTGTCGGATCGCCGGACGAGGCGGACGAAATCATTCCGGCAGTGCGCGAGGGCGCGGCGGTATCGTCAATGACGGCATTGCTGGAGCGCGGGGATTGGAGACAGCACTCGGTGCCGATGGCCGCCTAGCAAGCGCCCAGGGCCACCAAGGGACACGCTCAGGAGCCCATGGGACTCACCGATGCCATCGTCGGATCGAAATCAGCCTCCACGCGCCCCACATCGGGAACTCGCGGGTATCGCAGCACGCGGTAGCCGGCCTCTACCAGCAGCGCGTCCCGGTCCGAGTCGCGTTGTGACTTGCCTCTGCTGTTCTTGTCGCCGAGTGCGACCACGGCCACCACTTTGAACGAACGGTCGCACACGACGAAGTCGGCGATCTTGCGGCTGAACGAGCTTCGTGCGGCGCGTGTGCGGGCCGTGAGCAATGCGCCGAAGCTGACTTGCGGAAGCACCACCAGGTCCGGCAGCGTTTGCACCAAGCGGTTGTACATCGCCTGTTCGCGCGCGGTGAGCGGCGGCCTTGCCTTGGGCTTGTCGACAAAGCCGCTGGTGCCTTGCTCTGACCTTTTTCTGGCAACCGCTACGAACACCAGCAGTCCGATGGCCAACAAAAAGACCATGAATAGAAATGTATTCATCTCTGCTTCTCCTTCTCCACAGAGTCTCGCACGACTGCGCAGGCGCCTCTTTTGGTGTTTTGCCGGACCTGTTGCCGGAGCGCCCGATCAGCCCTTCGCGTCGAAGGAAAGCGGCGTAGTGCCTGGTGCGCAAGCCACGGCGAGCCAGGCCGTGGAACTCACCATTTACCGTCTTTGGGTAGCGCCTGGGGATTGGCCTGCGGATTGGCTTTTGCGCCGGCTGCGGCCCCGATCAGTTGCGCGGCTTCCGGGCGATTGGCTTTCGTTGCGAAGTCGACCGCGGTCATGCCGAGCTGGTTCTTCATCGCCGTGTCCGCGCCTTCGGCCAGCAGGAGCTTCACGGCCTCGGTCGATCCGTACATTGCGGCCATCATGAGCGGCGTGGTGCCGTTGGGCGATTGCGCGTCGATGAAGGCGTAGTTGTCGAGCAGCACTTTCATGATGCTCAACTGGCCGCTGCTGGCGGCGTAGTGAAGCGGCGTCCAGCCGGTCTTGTTGACCGCGGCGTCGCGCTTCAGCAACTGGGTGACCAGGTCTTGCTGGCCCTTGATGGCCGCCAGCATCAGCGGGGTTTCGTCCTTGGCGTTGGCAATGTCGACATCGGTTTGCGGCGACTCGAGCAGCACCTGGACAACCTTGGGCGACGGTTCGCGCAAGGCGATGATCAAGCCAGTCTGGCCGTTTTCGTCGCGCGTGTTGGGGTCGAAGCCGCGGTTCAGCAAGGTGCGCACACCGCTGGCATTGTCTCCGCGCACGGCGCGGAAGAAATCTTCGAACGAACCCGCATTTGCGGAAAAAGTTGCTGCTACGACAGCCAGATACAAGAACTTCTGGATGTATTTCTTCATGTTGTTTTTACTCCCGTGAACAGCGTTTCGAAGTTGTCGCTCGTCGCCTCTGCAACTGCTTCGATGGGCAGTTTGCGCAGTTCGGCGATCTGCTTTGCGACATACGGCACGTACGACGGATTGTTGGTCTTGCCGCGGTACGGCACCGGGGCCAGATACGGGCTGTCGGTTTCGATCAGCATGCGGTCCAGCGGCACAAAGGCCGCCACGTCGCGCAGGTCCTGCGCCTTCTTGAAGGTCAGGATGCCCGAAAAGGAAATGTAGAAGCCCAGGTCGAGCGCCGCGCGCGCGACTTCGGCGGTTTCGGTAAAGCAATGGAACACACCGCCCGCGGCATTGCCGGAGCCGTCTTCGCCCTCCTCCTTGAGGATGGCGAGCGTGTCGGCCGAGGCTTCGCGCGTGTGAATGACGAGCGGCAGGCGGGTTTGCTGCGCGGCGCGAATGTGCACGCGAAAGCGGTCGCGCTGCCATTCCATGTCGGAGATGCTGCGCCCGCCCTTGCGTTCTTCCATCTGGTAGTAGTCGAGGCCGGTTTCGCCGATGGCCACTACCTTGGGCAAGGCCGCGCGCCGCACCAGGTCTTCAACGGTGGGCTCGGCGATGTCCTCGTTGTCGGGGTGCACGCCCACGCTGGCCCAGAAGTTGTCGTAGCGGGCCGCCAGGGCCTGCACGTCGTCGAACTCTTCGAGCTTGGTGCAGATGCACAAGGCCCGGTCGACCTGTGCCTCGGCCATGGCGGCGCGGATTTGCGGCATCTGGTCCGCGAACTCGGGAAAAGTCAGGTGGCAGTGGGAGTCGGTGAACATGGCGTGTCAGGGAGCGGCGGCGGCTGGCCCCATTCCAGAAATACCGCGGAACCGGCTCTGCCGGGCCGCTGGTATTGCCCCCGGTAGGGGGTGGGCGTAGCGACACGAAGTGCGCGCAGCCTGGGGGCGAGCCTAGCCGTCGAGCTAAATGGTTTGTGTCGGCCGGTCGGAGGCCATCGAGCCGCCGAGTGCCGCTTCGATGCGCGCCTTGAGCTGGCGCGATTTTTCGTCCGACGGGAAGCGGATGCCGACGCCCGGCGCCCTGTTGCCGGCGGCGCGCTGCGGCGTGATCCACGCAACCTTGCCGGCCACCGGATAACGCTGCGGGTCTTCGGGCAGCGTCAGCAGCACGTAGACATCGTCGCCCAGCCGGTATTCGCGCGCGGTCGGAATGAAGATGCCGCCTTCGGCAAACAGCGGAATGTAGGCGGCATAGAGCGCACCCTTTTCCTTGATGGCGAGCTGGATCACGCTCGGCCTTTGAGGCGTTGCGGCGGCGGCGGGGGCGGCTGGTTGGTTCATGGTCGGCGAGGAGCAGAGTTTAGGGTGGTTCGCGCCTCGCTCACAAGCGCTTCCAGCATGAGACCCGCATTGAAGGGGTGTTCGGCGGTTCTTGCCGCATTGGCAAGCGACTTGGACCAGCGCGCCAGCGCCAGGTGCGAAGGCACTGCCGACGGCAGGTCGGCCGCCTCGAAAAACCGGGGTTCGGCACCGCTGCCGACGGCCATCAGGTCGTGGCAGAGTTTTTGCAGCGATCCGATGGCCTGCGAGGGTGCTTGATCCGCCAGCGCGGCGACGTCGCCGCGCAACACTGCCTTGGGCAGCAGCGACCAGGCCTTGGGCGACTGGCCGGAGCGCGCAAGCCGCAAGGCATCGCTGGGCCGGCCACCTGCCGCGCGCAGCAAGGCGGTGGCATCGGCGGGTGGCACGTCGTGTGCGCCCAACCAGGCTTCGGCTTCGGCCGTTTCCGGCCATGGCAGCGTAAAGCCGAGGCAGCGGCTGCGAATGGTCGGCAGCAGTTGCCACGCCGCCTCGCTGGCCAGCACAAAGCGGACGTCGCCGACCGGTTCCTCGAGCGTCTTGAGCAGCGCATTGGCGGTGATGGTGTTCATGCGCTCGGCGGGATACACCAGCACCACCTTGCCGCGGCCGCGGGCGCTGGTGCGCTGGGCAAAGCCGACTGCGTCGCGCATGGCTTCGACGCGGATCTCGCGGCTGGGTTTGCGCTTCTTGTCGTCGATATCGGCCTGGGCCTTTTCGTCGAGCGGCCAGCCGAGTTCCTGCATGGCGACCTCGGGCATGAGCACGCAAAGGTCGGCATGGGTTCGAACTTCGATGGAATGGCAACTGGGGCAATGGCCACAGGCGGTGCCGCCCTCTTCCGCCGGCTGTTCGCACAGCCAGGCGGCGGCAAGTGCCAGCGCAAGTTCGTACTGGCCCAGGCCCGAAGGCCCCTGCAGCAGCCAGGCATGGCCGCGCTGGCGCAACAGTTCTGCGAGCGGCCGGTGCAGCCAGGGCGAAAGCGCCGGTGTGCTCATCGTGTGGTCCCCGTTGCGGATGCCAGCGCGCCGCGCGCAACGAGCGCCGTCTCGACCTGCTGCCAGACCTGGTCGCGTGTCTGGCTGGCGTCGATGCGAACGAAGCGCTGCGCATCGGCGGCCGCGCGTGCTGCGTAGCCCGCCGCAACACGCCGGAAGAATTCGACCGGCTGGGATTCGAACTTGTCGGGCAAGCGCGCTCCGGCCAATCGCTGGGCGGCGATCTCGGGCGCCAAGTCGAACCACAGCGTGATGTGGGGCTGCAGCAGCTGTGCCGCATTGGAGGAATCTGCCCTACCCTGCACCCATTGCTCCAGCGTCGACAGCATCTGCGTATCGAAGTCTCGGCCCGCGCCCTGGTAGGCAAAGGTGGCGTCGGTGAAGCGGTCGCACAGCACCACGTCGCCGCGCGCCAGCGCCGGCTCTATCACCCGCGTGACGTGATCCCGCCGCGCCGCGAACACCAGCAGCGATTCGGTCAGCGGGTCCATCGGCTGTTCGAGGATGAGCCCGCGCAAGGTTTCGGCCAGCGGCGTGCCGCCGGGCTCGCGCGTGCGCACCACCGTGCGGCCCTGCGTCCTGAAAAGCGCTTCCATCGCGTCGAGATGGCTGGACTTGCCCGCACCGTCGATGCCCTCGAGCGTCAGAAACAAGCCTTCACTCATTGCGCAGCCTTCGGTTTGGGTTCGCCATTGCCGCCCCCACCACCGCGCTGGTAGCGGTTGACCGCGCGGTTGTGGTCGTCGAGCGAGCTGCTGAACTGGCTGGTGCCGTCGCCGCGCGAAACGAAATACAGCGATTTGCTTTGCGCCGGCTGCACCGCCGCCAGCAGCGCCGCCTTGCCCGGCATGGCGATGGGCGTGGGCGGCAGGCCGCCGCGCGTGTAGGTATTCCAGGGCGTGTCGGTCTGCAGGTCTTTCTTGCGCAGGTTGCCGTCGAAGGTGGTGCCCATGCCGTAGATCACGGTCGGGTCGGTCTGCAGCGGCATGCCGGTGCGCAGCCGGTTGACGAACACGGCGGCAATTTCGGAGCGGTCTTTGGCTTTTCCTGTCTCTTTTTCGACAATACTGGCCAGAATTAGCGCCTCATCAGCCGTTTTGACCGGCAAATCGGCCGCCCGGGCCGCCCAGGCGGCTTCGAGTTTCTTGTCCATGGCCCGCATGGCGCGCTGCAGCAGCGCCAGGTCGGTCGAGCCCTTCGAATAGGTGTACGTGTCCGGGAAAAAGCGGCCTTCGGGGTGCACGCCGGGTCTGCCCAGCTTGGCCATCAGGGCGTCGTCGGGCATGCCCACGGTTTCGGGCTTGAGCTGCTCGGCCTTGGCGAGGGCCGCACGTACCTGCCGGAAGTTCCAGCCCTCCACCAGCACCAAGCTGCGGGTGGCTTCCTCACCGCGCACCAGCACATTGAGCAGCATCTTGGGCGTGATGCCGCGCTCCAGCTCGTAGCTGCCGGCGCGAATCTGGCGATCTTGTCCCGAAATGCGGAACCAGAAATAAAGCAGTTGCGGCTGCACATCGGCGCCCGCATCGGCCACCGCCTGCGCAACACCGCGCGGCGTGGTGCCGGGCTCCACGGAAAGATCGAGGCTGGGCGCGGGCAGCTTGAGCGGCTGGTGCACCCACCACAACCCGGCAGCGCCGAGGCCGAGCGCACCCAGGGCGGCGAGCAGAAAGAGCGTAAGAAAGAAGCGGCGCACGGGTCCGATGGAATAACGGAGAAAAGAAAAACGAATCGAGGATTCGGTGCGAAAAGTCGGTGGCCCTGCGGGAACAACGGCAAGTTTCCCTGCAGACCGGACAGAACGGCTTCGACCATGATAATTCAGCGATGACTACTGTCGTTCTCAATGGTGTTACCGCTCTCTCGCACCTTGGCGTGATTCGCGCCGAAGGACCGGATGCCGCCGGCTTCCTGCATGGCCAGCTCACCCAGGATTTCTCGTTGCTCGGCGCCACCGAGGCCCGCCTGGCCGCGCTTTGCACCGCCAAGGGCCGCGTGATTGCCAGCTTTGTCGGCATTCGGCCACAGCCCGACCTGGTGCTGCTGGTCTGCAGCCGCGACATCCTGGCCGCCACGCTCAAGCGCCTGTCGATGTACGTGCTGCGCGCCAAGGCCAAGCTCACCGATGCCACGGAGCAGTTCGCGCTGTACGGCTTGGCCGGCACCGCACTGACCGCCAACGGCCTCGATGCCGCCGCCCTGCCCGGCCAGCGCACCGCCATCGGCGAAGACATCAGCTCGGTATCGCTCTACCCCGCCGACGGCGTGCCGCGCGCCATGTGGATTGCCCCCGCCGGCAGCCCGGTGCCCGCCGGCCCGGCGCTCGACGCGGAACTCTGGCAGTGGAGCGAGGTTCGCAGCGGCATCGTGACGTTGACCACGCCGGTGGTCGAGGCTTTCGTGCCGCAAATGATCAACTACGAATCCGTGGGTGGCGTGAACTTCAAGAAGGGCTGCTACCCGGGCCAGGAAATCGTGGCGCGCAGCCAGTTTCGCGGCACGCTGAAGCGCCGCACCTACCTTGTGCAGGCCGATGCGCCGGTGAGCCCGGGGCAGGAAGTGTTCGCCGCCGGCGACGCCGAGCAGCCCGTGGGCACGGTGGCGCAGGCTGCGCCGGCACCGGACGGCGGCTGGGCCGCGCTGATTTCCATCCAGATCTCGGCACTCGAAACCGGCGGACTGCGTGCGGGCAGCGCCGACGGTCCGGCGCTCACGGTCGAGCCGCTGCCATATCCGCTGCTCGAAGACATCTAGGTCTTGCCGATCCCCCGACGTCCTGGAAATGGACGTTCAGCGCTGCCCCGAAAGAGGCCGCGCTATTTTTTTGCGCGCGTTTAACCCTGCCGCCGGTGCTGCTCCGTAGAAGCCGTACCGATTCACTCCTGGCAAGGAAGACACCATGAAGCGCAGACTCATCTTCTCGACGGCCCTCGCATTGGCCGCCCTCTCGGCTTGCGCTGAAAGCCCGATACGGCCGCCTTCTCCGCCCTCACCGCCTTCGACATACAACCGCATCGGTTCGCTGATGCAGGTCAGCGTGGTCGACCGCACCACCGGCCGCGAGCTGCCCATTTACCGCCACCGCGGCGAATACTGGGTCGCCGGGCGGCCCGGCACACGCTACGCGATTCGCGCACGCAATGCGATGGGCGAACGCATCATGGCCGTGATGTCGGTGGACGGGGTCAACGTCGTCACCGGCGAAACAGCGGGCGTGCTGCAGAACGGGTACGTCTTTTCCGGCGGCGAGCGCAGCGACATCACCGGCTGGCGCAAGAGCGACTCGCAGATCGCGGCCTTCGAATTCACTTCCATCGCCAATTCGTATGCAAGCCGCACCGGCCGGCCAGTCGATGTCGGCGTGATCGGCGTCGCGATGTTCCGCGAGCGGGTGCCCGTGCCGCCTTCCGCGCCGCCCGTGGCATCTCCGCGCCGCGACGGCAGCACCGGCGAGATGAAGAGCCGTAATGAGGCGCCATCCGCCGTGGCCGAAGCCGCACCGGCCGAACCTGCAGCGCAAGCCCGCTCCGCCGACAGCGCCCTGGGCGCGGAAGCTGCCGGATCCGCGAAAGGCGGACTCGCCCGGCAATCGCCGCCCAGCCCGAGCCTGGGCACCGGCCACGGCCGACGCGAGACATCGCATGTCGGCCACACCACCTTCGAGCGCGCGCAGTCCACGCCCGACGAGGTGGTTCGCATCCGCTACGACAGCCGCGAGAACCTCATTGCCGCAGGCGTGGTCCCTGTACCGCCGCCTCCGCCGCGCTGGCCGCGTCATGAAGGCCCGTCCGCCTTTCCGGGCTCGGAGATGGGCTATGTGCCCGACCCGCCCGCCCGCTATTGATTGAGCGCGCGGCGCATCTCGATGTGCGGGATGCCGGCTTCCTCGAAGGGCTCGCCGTGCACGGCGTAGCCCAGCCGCGCATAGAAACGCTCCGCGCTGCGCTGCGCATGCAAGCCGATCTCTCGATCGCCCCTCGCCCTGGCGGCTGCCTCCAGTGCCTGCATCACCGCGGCGCCGTGCCCGCCACTGCGCAGCACGCGGTGCACGGCCATGCGGCCAAGCATGGCCGTTCCGTCCACGGCATTCAGCAGCCGGCCGGTCGCAATCACCTGGCCGAGCCGGTTGCGCGCCACCGCATGCAGCACCACCGCGTCATGCTCGTCCCATTCCAGTTCCTTGGGAATGTTCTGTTCCTCGATGAAGACGGCCCGGCGCAAGGCGCTGGCGCCTTCGCCCAGGGCTTTCCAGTCACCGGTTTCCACTGTGCTCATCGACTCACCGGCCTCGAAGCCCGTGAGAATTTCTCGCAGCACAGGCGGCACCGGCTTCGATGTCTGCGTGGCCGGGTCTGCGAACACATAGACGAGCTCGCAACCCACCAGGTACTGGTCCTGCCGGAACAACGCGCCCTCGAAGACCATGGACGAGTTGCCGATGCGCGCGCACTTCATGGCCACGTCGATCACGTCGTCCATGCGCGCCGAGGCGCGAAAATCGATCGTGGCCTTGCGCACGTACAAATCGCCGCCCAGCGCATGCATGGCCTCCTCGTAAGGCAGCGCGAGCGCGCGCCAGTAGTCGGCAATGGCGGTGTCGAAATACATCAGGTAGTGCGCGTTGAACACGATCTTCTGCATGTCGACTTCGGCCCAGCGCACGCGCAGGCGATGGAAAAAGCGGAAGTCTTTTCTCTGGGGTACGGTTTCTTCGCTCATGGTTTCAGTGCTTCTTTGAGTGCGTACGCCGCATCATCCTGCGCCTGCAGCGCCTCGGGAATGGCGCGACCCATCTTGAGGAATTCGTGGATCACACCGCGGTAAATTTCCAGATCGACCGCCACGCCCGCCGCGCGCAGCTTGTCGGCGTAGGCAATGCCTTCGTCCACCACCGGGTCGCATTCGGCCAGCCCGATCCAGGCAGGCGCCACACCGTCGACATCGTCTGCCAGCAACGGCGCAAAGCGCCAGTCGTCGCGGTCGGCCGGCGTGCGCACGTACTGGCCGAAGAAATAGTCGATCAGCGCCTTGGTGAGCAGCGGGCCATGGGCGTAGCGCTGGTGCGAGGCCGTGTCCTGGTGCGCCGCGGTGCCGGGATAGATCAGCATCTGCAGCGCGAGCGGCAGGCCCGCGTCGCGTGCGAGGATGGCGCACACCGCGGCCAGCGTGCCGCCTGCGCTGTCGCCGCCCACCGCGAGACGGCTGGTGTCGAGGCCGAGGCGCGCGCCCTCGTTGGCAATGAAGGCGAACGCATCCCACGCATCGTCAGAGGCGGTCGGAAACTTGTGCACGGGTGCCAGCCGGTAATCGACCGACACCACCGCGCAACCGCTCTTGCCGCTCAGCACCCGGCACAGCGTGTCGTGGGTTCGGATGTTGCCGACCGTGAAGCCGCCGCCATGAAAATACACCAGCGCCGGCAGCTTCGCCGTCGCCGATGGTGCGTAGAGCCGCGCGGGAATCGCGAAGCCATCGCGCGCCGGAATCGTGAAGTCGTCGACCCGGGCCAGCGCGGGCTTCGGCACTTCGAGCACGCCTGCTCCCTTCTCGTAGGACGCCTTGGCTTCCTCGGGCGTGAGCTGGTCCAGGCTCGGATGGCCTGCGCGGGCCATGCGCTCGACGACGCTCGCCATCTTCGCGGTGAGCGGTGGCTGCCATGTGCCGGGCGCGACAGCGGCAAGGGTTTTATTCATGTGCAAGACTGTTCCTGCTTGTTAGATTTGGGTGGTCTGCAATCGTACTGCCCCAGGCACTCCCACCTCATGGCCCTCATCCAATACCTCACCCAGATCCAGTTCGAATTCGGCGCCATCAAGCTGCTGTCCAGCGAATGTGCGCGCATAGGCATCACCCGCCCGCTGATCGTGACCGACGCGGGCGTGCGCGCGGCAGGCGTGCTGCAGAAGGCGCTCGACGCCATCGCCGACCTCGAAGTGGCGGTGTTCGACCAGACGCCATCCAACCCGACGGAAGCCGCCGTGCGCTCGGCCGTGGAGCTGTACCGCAGCGCGCGCTGCGACGGGCTCATTGCCGTGGGCGGCGGCTCCGCCATCGATTGCGCCAAGGGTGTGGCCATTGCCGCCACGCATGAAGGCCCGCTCAAGACCTACGCGACCATCGAAGGCGGCTCGCCGAAAATCACCGACCGCGTGGTGCCGATCATTGCAGTGCCCACCACCAGCGGCACCGGCAGCGAGGTGGCGCGCGGCGCCATCGTCATCGTCGATGACCACCGCAAGCTCGGCTTTCATAGCTGGTTCATCATGCCCAAGGCCGCGATCTGCGACCCCGAACTCACGCTCGGCCTACCGCCCCGCCTCACGGCTGCCACCGGCATGGACGCGATCGCGCATTGCATGGAAACCTTCATGTCGGCCGCTTTCAACCCACCGGCCGACGGCATCGCGCTCGATGGCCTGGAGCGGGCCTGGCTGCACATCGAGCGCGCCACCAAAGACGGCAGCGACCGCGAAGCGCGTCTGAACCTCATGAGTGCGTCGATGCAGGGCGCGATGGCCTTCCAGAAGGGCCTTGGCTGCGTGCACTCGCTGAGCCACAGCCTGGGCGGGGTCGATCCGCGCCTGCACCACGGCACGCTCAACGCCCTCTTCCTGCCGGCGGTAATTCATTTCAATGCAGGTGCCGAGTCGGTGCAGAAAGAGCAGCGGCTGCAGCGCATGGCGCAGGCCATGCACCTCGACTCGGCCGGCGATCTCGGCGACGCGATCCGCGACATGAATGCGCGCCTCGGCATGCCCAAGGGCCTGGCCGAGGTAGGCGTGACGCCGGACTTGTTCGAAAAGATCATCGATGGCGCCATGGCCGACCATTGCCACAAAACCAACCCGCGGCTGGCTACGCGCGACGACTATAAGGCGATGCTCGAAGCTTCGATGTAGGGCTGTCTTTTTTCGGGGCACGTTGGGGGTTGTTCGGAGGCGTTGTTGTTCAGGGCGCGCACCCGCCGACGGGTGCGTCATACGCGCAGGTCGTTGATCGGCGGAAAACCAGCAGCGTGCCCCAGTGCACAGGGCATCGGGTGCTCCCCGCAGCGAAATAAAGGAGGAGGCGAAGCCGGGGGACATTCGCGGAGGGGAGTACCCGGTGGCCTTTGCACGCGCCCCGAATCGGCCACGCACTGCAACTCACCAGAAGCAGCGAGGCTTCCCCTCGCACGTCATGTATATGACATAAGGAATTTCTAGACTGGAACCCGAAGGCTTGCATCCGCAGAAGCCCCAAGGGTCAGGGAAATTTCGAATGACGCGTACCGTCCAGGTTCACACCGTATTGAACGCCGAGCAGCTCAAGTTCCGCGCGATGCGGGGCCGGGAAGCACTGTCGCAGTTGTTCGAGTTCGAGGTCGACATGGTCAGCCCGAGCTTCAACCTCGACCTGAAGAAGCTGCTCGGTACCTCTTTGACCATCGAGGTGACCGACGGCGGCGCGCCGCGCTTTCTCAATGGCACCGTGGTGCGCTTCGAGCTCGTGGGCCGCGCCAACGAAACCGGCCGCCACTATGTGTACCGTGCGCTGGTGCAGCCCTGGCTCTGGTACCTCACGCGCACCACCGACTGCCGCATTTTCCAGAACAAGAGCGTGCCCGAAGTGCTCGACGAAGTGCTGGGCAAATATGGCTTCGAGTTTGAGAAGCGCCTGACGGGCAGCTACCGTCCCTGGGAATACTGCGTGCAATACCAGGAGAGCGATTTCGCTTTCGTCAGCCGCCTCATGGAACACGAAGGCATCGCCTACCATTTCGAGCACGCCAACAACTCGCACCTGCTGGTGCTGGCCGACGACACCGGCGGCTACGGCAAGCTGCCGGGCTACGCCGCCATTCCGTACCGGCCGCGCGACCGCGTGCTTCATGCGATGGAGCCCTGCATCGATCAGTGGCGCGTGTCCGAGCAAATTACCTCGGGCCGCGTGATGCTCGACGACTTCGACTTCAAGAAAGCGCGGGCCTCGCTGCAAAGCGTGCGTCAGGACCCCAAGGGCCACGACCATTCGACTTATGAAGTCTATGAATGGCTGGGCGGCTACAGCGAGCACCAGCAAGGCGATACCTACGCGAAGATTCGCCTGCAGGAGCTGCAGTGCGCGCATGAGCTTGCCGCGGGCCACACCAACGTGGTCGGCATGGCGCCCGGCTATCTGTTCGAGATGACGCACTGCCCACGCGAGTCGGACAACCGCGAATACCTGGTCACCGAAACCCGCTACGACCTGCAGGAGCCCGAATACTCCACAGGCACCGGCACGGAGTCGGTGTGCCAGTTCGACTTCACGGTGCTGCCCTCGAACGTGCCCTACCGGCCCGCGCGCAAAACACCCAAGCCGCGCACCAACGGCCCGCAAACCGCCACCGTCGTCGGCCCCGAGGAAATCTGGACCGACCGCTTCGGCCGCGTGAAGCTGCAGTTCCGCTGGGACCGCTATGGCCAGTCGGACGAAAACAGCTCTTGCTGGGTGCGCGTGTCGAGCAACTGGGCCGGCGCCAACTACGGCACCATGCACATGCCGCGCGTGGGCCAGGAAGTGATCGTCGATTTCATCGGCGGCGAGCCTGACCGCCCCATCATCACCGGCCGCGTCTACAACAACGACCAGATGCCGCCGTGGGAGCTTCCGGCCAATGCCACGGCCAGCGGCATCCTCACGCGATCGAGCACGGGCGGCGCGGCCAACCAGGCCAACATGCTCCGCTTCGAAGACCGCAGCGGCGCCGAGCAGATCCTGCTGCACGCCGAGCGCAACCTCGACGTCGAGGTGGAAGCAGACGAAACGCACACCACAGACGGCACGCGCACCACGCTCATCAAGGGCCATGAATCGGCCACCTACAAGAGCGGCGAAACGCGCGACATCACCGCGGGCGCGAAAGAAACCATTACCGGCGGCGACACGCGCGACGTGACCGGCGGCTTCGGCGAAACGGTCAGCGGCGGCGTCACGCAGACTATTTCGGGCGGCAAGAAGCGCACGCTCAGTGGCGGGCTGAACGACACGATCTCGGGCGGCGTCAACCTTGCGATCACCGGCGGCTTCCACGGCACCATCGATGGAAAGGAGATCCGCTTCGTGAGCGGCGGACGCAACGACACCATCGACACCTCGAACACCGTGCTGGTCAACGGCCCCTCGAACACCACGGTGACCGGCCCGACGGTGCACACCTCCCCGGATGTGACCTTCAACACGACGAACCACATCCACAACACGACGCAGCACGTCATCAACACCAGCGTCTACAACACGACGTCGAACACCTACAACAACCTGACGGTCAACTACACCAACAACTCCGTCTCCTACACCAACAACTACTCCAAGAGCAGCGACTGGAGGTGGTTCCGCCTGGGCGGCACCGGCCTGAACATGGACGTGTCGGGCATTTCGCTGGGCGTGGTGGCGGTGCGTTCGATGGCCATCGGCGTGCAGGCGCAGGCCATCGGCGTGAAGCTGGAGGCTGTGGGCGTGGAGTGGAAGAACAAGGCAATGTCGCTGGGGGATGCCGGTGCGCTCATCCAGCTCGTGGGCACGGAGATCAAGACGGGCGGTCTGCGCGCCGGCATCCAGGCGCTCAAGATCCTGCTCTGAAGCGTGGAAAACGTGCTCGATATCGTGCTGTGGGGGGTGTTCGGCGTCGTCAGCCTGGGCGTGATCGCGCTCGCCGCAATCGTGCTCGCGGTGGCGCTGATGAGCCATCGCGCCTATGCCGAGGAAGGCCGTCTGTGGCAGCAGCTGCAGGCCAGCGGGCGTCCGCTGCAGGGCGTCGCGGTTTCCCTGGTGCGCTCGCCAAGCGGCTACTCCCGGCGCGGCCCCATCGGGCAGCGCATGACGGCCGTGCAGCTGGGCGTCGCCTACGTCGATGCCGCCGGCATCGAGCAGCAGACCACCTTGCGCACGCTCATCGACGAGGACCTGCTGGCCCATTTTTCCGCGGGCCGCCCCGACATTCATCTGCTGCAGGACCCGCAAGACCCGTCGCGACTGGCCATCGACCGCAGGCACACCCCGCTGGTGATCCGCGGCGCAAGGCGCTGATCCCGCCGTGAAAACCATCAAACCCCTGCGCCTGAGCGTCCTTACACGACCCTTCCTGCGCGCGCAAAGCCAGCGTCTCGCACTCACCGTGATCGGCATGCATACCCTCGGCGAAGGGGGCGTGCTGCTGCCGGAGACGGAGCTCTGGAAGACCGTCTCTGCCGAACTGGGAAACCAGTCCGCGATCGATCTCGGCATTCCCAAGCTGCGGCCCGAATTCCTGGTGAGTGGCCAGGCCTACACCTGCCACCAGCAGGACAAGACACGCTGCGCGGTCGACCTGCGCGTCGGCACCTTGCGACGCCAGTTCCTTGTTTCGGGCGACCGCTACTGGCTGGATGGCCGCGCCACCGAGCCGCAGGCTTTCGACACCATGCGCCTGGACTGGCGACACGCGTTCGGTGGCCCCGGCTTTGCCGCCAACCCCGCGGGCATCGGGTATGCACCCGAGATGGTCAATGGCTTGCTGGTGCAGCGGCTTCCCAACGTCGAACGCCCGGGCGATGGCATGGACCGCCCCGACCGCAGGCCGGCCCCGGCCTGCCCGGGTGCGATGGACGTCGATCTGCCCGAACGCCTGAAGCTGCTGGGCACGGACTACGGCGACCAGTGGCGCGAGACGCTTTACCCCGGCTTTGCGCGCGACATGGACTGGCAGTTCTTCAACGCCGCGGCTCCGGAACAACGGTGGAACGACGAACTGTCCATTCCCGCAGCCGCGCCCTACGAGATCTGGAACATGCACCCAGAGCATGCGGTGCTGCGCGGAAGGCTTCCGGATCTGCGCGCACGCGGTTTCGTGGCGAGAAAGTCCGCGCGGCCCCTTGCGCTGGAAGAGGTGCCGCTGCGGCTGACCACCGCCTGGTTCTTCCCGCACATGGCGCAGGTCATGCTGATCTTTCACGGCGAGACGCTCATCGCCCAAGACGATGCGGCGGATATCACGCATGTCATGCCGGCGATGGAGGCTGCAGACAGCCCGCTGCGCCCCCTCTCCCACTACGAGAGGGTCTTCGAGAATCGCTGCAACCTGGAGAAAGGCGCGATCCATGCGCTCCTCGACGAGGAACTGCTGCCGGCCTCGGCCATCGGCCCCTGGCTGGACCAGATCGACGCGCGCGAATCGATCCTGGCAAGGAACATCAAGGACAAGGGCGAGCGCCTGCGCGCCGAACTGACGGCGCGCGGCCTGGAGGCCGGCCACAAGGCGCGCCATTTCCGGGAACGGCCCCTGCCCAAGCCTTTCGACAAGATGCCCACGCTGGCCGAACTGCCCGAGTTCATCGACAAGACACACGCCTACCAGCGCGAACAGGAACGCAAGCTGGAGGAAGCCAGGCAGGAGGTCGCGAAGGCGGCCCGGGACAACGCATCCGAATCGCGCAAGGCGGGCTTCGACAGCAGCCGGATCACCGAGGAAAGCCAGAACGCGCAGCTCAAGGGCCCGCCGAAATTCGAGGCCGAGGCGATCGTCAAGGGCCTGGCCGGCATCGCCGCGGCCACCGGCACCCCGGCCATGAGCGCCGCCGAGCACGCCGAGCTGCAGGCCCTCGGGCAGCGGGGCCGGCAGGACATGCTGACGCTGTACCGCATGGCGGCCCACCACCAGGCCGCTGCCGATCCGATGGCTGCCGAACAGAATGCGCAGACGCGCGAACGCGTGCTCGCCGCAATGGCCGCGGACCGCGATCTGTCCGCCATGGATCTGACGGGCTGCGACCTGTCGGGCCTCGATCTGCGGGGCGCCCGCATGCACCAGACCTTGCTCGAAGGCGCCCGCCTCCAGGGCACCCGCCTGGATGGCGCCGACTTGAGCCAATCGGTGCTGGTGCGCGCCGACCTGCGCCAGGCCTCGTTGACGGGCTGCAACCTGGAGCGTGCCAACCTCAGCCTCGCCCGCTGCGAAAACACCAACTTCGCGCAGGCCCGCTTCGAGCGCACGCAGATGGAAAAGCTGCGCCTCGACGGCTGCTGTCTCGACGAAGCGAGGTGGAGCCATCTGTTGCTGCAGGGAATCGAACTCGCGGATTGCAGCCTGCGGCGCGCCGACCTCCGCTACGTGAGCATGGCCGAACACTGCCGGCTGGCGCGCTGCGACTTCGGCGAGGCACGCCTGGAAAAGGTGCTGTTCGTGCAGGCCGAATTCGAGTCGGTGGATTTTTCCGGCGCCACCATCGAAGCCTGCAGCTGGGCCCATACGCCGCTGCACAAGGGCATCCGGTTTCGGCATGCCATGCTCAAGACCACCAGCTTCGTCGGCACCACGGATCTTCGCGAGGCCGACTTCGAGGATGCCACGCTGGTGCATTGCACCCTGCGCGAGCTGCCTCTCGATGGCGCGAACTTCAGGCGGG
Source organism: Variovorax paradoxus (assembly GCF_040544635.1). Lineage (GTDB taxonomy): Bacteria > Pseudomonadota > Gammaproteobacteria > Burkholderiales > Burkholderiaceae_C > Variovorax > Variovorax paradoxus_R. Next base: position 260,866 of record NZ_JBEPKJ010000004.1, on the reverse strand, counting down.
CTACGCTCGATACCTGCGATTTCTCCTCCGCGTCGCTCAAGGGCGCGGACCTGCGCGCGGCGGCGGCGCCCGACAGCCTCTTCATCCGCGCCGATTTCACGCGTGCCTCCCTGCGGCTCGCCAATCTCATGAATGCCAACCTTCAGAAGGCCTGCCTGGTCGATGCCGACCTGGGCGAGGCCAACCTGTTCCGTGCCGATGTTTCCCAGATCCTCATCACCCCAGGCACGATCACCCTGGGTGCCCATATCGACCAGATGAAGACACTGCCCCGGCGCCCCGAGGCGGGCGGCGCGTGAACGCCGAGGCGCTGGCAGCCCAGGTCCGCAACGGCGAGCCGATCCGCGAGAAGGACTTCAGCAACATGGACATGAGGGGCATCGACCTGCGCGGCGGCGTGTTCAGCGAATGCAGCTTCCGGGGCGCTCAGGCCGATGCCGCGCGTCTGGGCGAATCCCTCTTCGAGAAATGCCGCTTCGACCAGGCGCAGTTGCCGGGGGCGGAGCTGACGCGCGCCGCCTTCCACGAGTGCAGCCTGCAGGATGCGGTGCTGGATGCGGCCTCCATGCCGCATTCGGTGTTCAGCGGCTGCACGCTGTGGGGCATTCGGCTGGAAGAGGCCTTCATGGACCAGGCGAACTTCCATCAAAGCGAGCTGCGCAACGCCTGCCTGGACCGTGCCAGCCTCGACAAAGCCGTGTTCTCCGAATGCGACTTGACGGGCGCGTCCTTCAATGAGGTGGCCTTCTCGTCGACCATTTTCTTTCGCGCAGCGCTGACGGGCACGCGCTACGCCGGAGCCAGCTTCACGAACGCGATTTTCAGCGAGGCGGATCTTGCGGGGCAGGACTTCTCCGGGCAGCAGTTCCACCTCTGCCAGTTCATCGATGCGGTGCTGACGGCGTGCCGATTCCGCGATGCGCGCCTCACGCAGTGCAACTTCAAGGGTGCCGACCTGCGCAATGCGGTGCTGGCAGGGGCGCAGGCCATGCAGTGCCTGTTTCCCGAGGCGGACCTGCGCGGCGTCGATGCGCGGCGCGGCCACTTCCAGCAGAGCATATGGGTCGACGCCCATCTCGACGGCGCAGACTTCTCGCAGGCGCAGCTCGAGCAAGGCGTCTTCCATCGCGCGCACTGCGGGCAGACCGCATTCGCCGGCAGCCGCCTCGACTACGCCGATTTTTCCTACGCCTCGCTGGTCCAGGCCGACTTCCGCGATGCCGCTTTCCTGCGCACCGTGTTTCATCGCGCCGACCTGGACGGCGCCAGGTTCAGTACCCGCCTGGGTACGCTGGACCGGGACCCTGCGCTGCACGAAGCCCAGAAGGTGGCGCTCCAGCAACCCGAGCGTCCATCCCGCCTGGACCGCGACGTCCATGGCCGCCGCCCCAAGAAAGAAAGCCCATGACCTCCACCCGGACCACCGCCGGCGACACGATCGCCACTGCACGCCATGCAACGCAAGGCGTGCTGGATCCGCTCATGCAGCGCCCTTCGCATGCGGCCCGCGCGGACTCCGGCACGCGGACCGCCACGGTGATCGCCAGCGATGGCGATCCCTGGTTCGAGGTCGACCTCGACGACGGCCAGGGATCGCTGCGCTGCCGGCGCGTCGCCAGCTGCCTGCTGCTGCCTGCGCCGGGCGATACGGTGCTGATCACCTCGACCCGCCAGGGCGACAGCTTCGTCATCGCGGTGGTAGTCCAGGCCGACCCGCGGCAGGCGACGCTGGCCGTGGACGGCGACCTGACGCTGGTGTCGCGCTCGGGTGGCATCCGCGCGCGCAGCACCGGCCCGATAGCGCTGGAGTCGGACACCTCGATCGCCATGCAGTCGCCCGAGTGGCGCGCGCAGGCCCGGCGGGCCCATTGCGAGATCGGGGAGATGGACTACCAGGGCGCCCGCATCCGCTTCAGCGTGCTGGTGTCGCGCTTCGTCGGGCGCACCTGCGAGGTGGTGCTGGATCGCCTCAACCTGCTCACCCGCTCGAGCTTCCGCCTGACCGAGGAGATGGAACAGGTGCGTGCCGGCCAGATCGACATTCAGGTCGAGCAGACCTTGCGCCTGCATTCGAAGAACACGCTGCTGACCAGCAAGGGGCTGGTCAAGGTCGATGCCGAGCAGATCCACATGGGTTGATTGAAGGAGCCTTACGCATGTTTGCCAACGCACAGATGATGGGCATGGACCTCGCATTTCCAGATGTCTGCAAGACGCCGCCGGCGCTGCCCATCCCGTACCCGAACTTCGCGCTCGGGCCCACGGCCATCCCCAACGCCTGGAACATCCTCTACGGCGGCACGCCGGCCCACAACCTTGCCACCGTCACGCCCATCACCAACGGCGACAACGCGGGCGTGCTGATGGGCGTGGTGTCGCAGACGGTGATGGGGCCTTCGCGCCACATCACCGGTGCATTCACCGTGCTGCTCAAGGGCACGCCCTGCACGCGCATGACCAGCCTGTCGGTGCAGAACCGCTGCAACATCGTCGGCATGCGCATCGTGCCGAGCCAGTTCAAGGTGCTGGTGCTGGCGGCCTGAGGCTTCTTATTCCGCCTTCACGCCCGCGGTGCGGATCACCTTCGCCCACTTCGCGGTTTCAGCCGTGATGAAGGCGTCGAATTCCTCCGGCGTGCTGCCCGCCGGAATCGTGCCCATGGCGTCGAGCCTGGCGCGCGTTTCGTCGCTCTTGATGACGCGCGCCACCTCTTCCGACATGCGCTTGACGACATCGCGCGGCGTGCCGGCCGGCGCCAGCATGCCGGCCCAGGTGCTGCCGGTAAAGCCCGCGAAGCCCTGCTCGATGAAGGTGGGCACATCGGGCGCGGCGGTCAGTCGCTTGTCGCCCGCGACGCCGATGAGCCGCACCTTGCCAGCCTTCGCCTGGTTGATGAGGCCCGTGGGCGCATCGAAGAACAGCTGGATCTGGCCGCCCATCAAGTCGGTCAGCGCCGGCACCGCACCGCGGTATGGGATGTGGATCATGTAGGTCTGCGTGAGCGACTTCCACAGCTCGGTCGTCAGGTGCGCGGCCGATCCGTTGCCCGATGAGCCGAAGCTCACCTTGCCGGGGTTCGCGCGCGCATAGTCGATGAGTTCGCGCGCGGTCTTGAACGGCGCATTGATATTGACCGCCGCCAGCAGCGGCGACACGCCCATCAACGAAACGCCCGTCAGGTCTTTTTGCGGGTCGTAGGGCAGCTTGGGGTACAGCGTGGTGTTGGCCGCGTAAGCTGCAATGACGACGCCGAAAGTGGTGCCGTCAGGTGCGGCCTTGGCGATGGCATCGACGCCGATCAGGCTGTTGGCACCCGGCTTGTTGTCCACGAGAACCGGCTGGCCGAGCCGCGCCTGCAGGCCCACCTGCACCAGCCGCGCCATCTGGTCCGTGAAGCCGCCGGGCGTGTACGGCACGATGATGCGGATCGGCTTGTTGGGCCATGCGCCTTGGGCCAGCACGGGCATCGGGACGGTCGCGGCCGCAGCGGCGGCAAGGGTGAACCGGCGGCGTGAAATTCGGGCCTGCTGCATGAGTGGCGGCTTTCTCTGAAAAGAGTGAATCGGCCATTCTCGAAGGCGCCGCGCGCGCCCTCCGTCAGGGTTTGCCCGGCGGCAGCGTGATCAGAGCGGCAGGATGTCGCGCGTGCGACCGGGTTCGAGCCAAGCCTCGAACTCATCGGAAAGCCGCTGCGCCTCGCGCGTGGCTTTGCTCCACGCGCCGATGCGGGCCTGCGGATCGGTCGCAAAGTGGATGAAGTCCTTGCGGTCGGGCAGCTTGCCGTTGGGCAGCGACCGCACCCAGTCGGCGTCGGGCGCGAGCACCACCATGCGGTCGAGAAAGCCGGTGGACTTGTGGCGCCAACGCAGGCCCTTGTCGAGCCAGCCCGGCACCACCGAGCGCTGGAAATGCGGATACAGCACGATGCCCTCGTCCACCGGCTGGTAGTCGAGATGCAGGTGGTAGTCGGTAATGCCGCCGTCCCAATACGCACCGCGCGGCGCGCCCGGAATGTCGTGCACCGCGGCAAGAAGAAACGGAATCGAGCACGATGCCTGCAGCACCATGTTGAAGTTCTCTTCGCTGAGCGCGTGCTGGCGCGTGCGGAAGTCTTTCGTACCGAAAGGCAAGGCCGCGCCGGGCGTGGAGAACACACAGCGCTCGAGCCACGCGCCCAAGCCTTTGCGGTGCAGGCTGTTGGTGGCAAAGGCGCCCAGATAGCCGAAGGGCGTGCGCGCCCTGCCCTCGCGCCCGAGGATGTGGCGGCCACGCGAAGTCACCACATGGAGCTTGTAGCGCGAGTGGTGCAGCACCTCGCCGATGCGCCCGCCGTAGAAGTCGAGCAGGCTTTCGGCAAAGCGCTGGCTGAGCTGCTGCGGGCTCAGGCGCTTCTGCCCCGGCGGTACCTCGAACTGCTGGCGCACATAGTCGTGCTCGAAGCGCTCGAAGGCCTTTTGCGGATCGGACAGGCAGGCCGTCGCAAGCCGCCAGGCACCGATCGACGCGCCCACGAGGTGCACCGGCTGGCTCGACTGCGTGAGCCAGCGCCCGAAGATGAAGCGGTCGAGCGGCCCGAGGATCAGGCCCTTGGGTCCGCCCGCCGCGCCGGGAATGGTGCGCACGTCCTGCGGGCGCAGGCCGTGTTCTTCGATGTGCTTGCGGGCCGCCGGCCCGGCGTAGATGCGCAGTGCTTTCATGATGATGCCGGCTGCATCAGCAAGAACCGTGCTGCACGGCTACTTGCGCAGCCCCTGCAGCTTGGCGAAGGCGCTGGCCATCTGGCCCGCGGGCTGCGGCGAGTTGTCGCGGCGGGGCTGCTGTTGTTGGCCGCGCCCCGCGCCTTCGAAGCGGTTGTCGCGCGGGCCGTCGCGCCGTGCGGGAGCTGCGTCGAGCTTCATCGACAGGCCGATGCGCTTGCGCGCCACGTCCACTTCCATCACCTTGACCTTGACGATGTCGCCGGTCTTCACGACCTCGCGCGCATCGTTCACGAACTTGTGGCTCAGCTGGCTCACATGCACCAGGCCGTCCTGGTGCACGCCCAGGTCGATGAAGGCGCCGAACTGCGCCACGTTGCTCACGGTGCCCTCGAGGATCATGCCCTCGACCAGGTCCGTGATGTCGTCCACGCCGTCGTTGAAGCGCGCCACCTTGAAGTCGGGGCGCGGGTCGCGGCCGGGCTTTTCGAGTTCGCCCAGGATGTCCTTCACCGTGATGACGCCGAACTTCTCGTTGGCGAACAGCTCCGGCTTCAGCGTCTTGAGCATCTCGGCGCGGCCCATCAGCTCGGCAATCGGCTTGCCGGTCTTGACGATGATCTGTTCGACCAGCGGATAGGTTTCGGGGTGCACGCCGGTAATGTCGAGCGGGTCGGCGCCGTCACGAATTCGCAGGAAACCCGCGCTCTGCTCGAAGGCCTTGGGGCCGAAGCCGGTCACGTCGAGCAGTTGCTTGCGGGTGGAGAACGCGCCGTTCGATTCACGCCACCGCACCACGGCCTTGGCCACGCTGGCCGACAGGCCCGAGACGCGGCTGAGCAGCGGGACGCTCGCGGTGTTCAGGTCCACGCCCACGGAGTTCACGCAGTCTTCGACCACGGCTTGCAGCGTGCGAGCGAGTTCGCTCTGGTTCACGTCGTGCTGGTACTGGCCCACGCCGATGCTCTTGGGGTCGATCTTCACGAGCTCGGCCAACGGGTCTTGCAGGCGGCGCGCAATGCTGGCCGCACCGCGCAGGCTCACGTCGACATCGGGCATTTCCTGCGATGCGAATTCGCTGGCCGAATACACCGAAGCGCCGGCTTCGCTGACCACCACCTTGTCGACCGTCATCTCGGGCGCTCCGGCCTGCGCGGCCATCTTGGCGAGCAGCTTGATGAGGTCGGCGGCCAGCTTGTCGGTCTCGCGGCTGGCGGTGCCGTTGCCGATGGCGATCAGGTTCACGCCGTGCTTGGCGCAGAGCTTGCCGAGCGTGTGCAGCGAGCCTTCCCAGTCCTTGCGCGGCTCGTGCGGGAACACGGTGGCGGTTTCGACCAGCTTGCCGGTGGCATCGACCACGGCCACCTTCACGCCGGTGCGAATGCCCGGGTCCAGGCCCATCACGACGCGCGGGCCGGCGGGTGCGGCCAGCAGCAGGTCGCGCAGGTTGTCGGCAAACACCTTGATGGCCACCTTCTCGGCCTCTTCGCGCAGGCGGGTGAACAGGTCGCGTTCGGTGGAAAGCGCGAGCTTCACGCGCCAGGTCCAGGCCACGCACTTGCGGATCAGGTCGTCGGCCGGTCGGGCGGCATGGCTCCAGCCCAGGTGCAGGGCGATCTTGCCTTCGGCGATGCTGGGCTTGCCCGGCTCGGGCTCCACCGGCAGCACCAGCTTGGCGTCGAGGATGTCGAGCGCGCGGCCGCGGAACACCGCCAGCGCGCGGTGCGACGGCACCCGGCCGATCGGCTCGTCGTAGTCGAAGTAGTCGCGAAACTTGGAGACGTCTGCGTTGTTTTCGTCCTTGCCGGCCATCAGCGTGGACTTCAGCAGGCCTTCGGCCCACAACCATTCGCGCAGGCGCTGCACCAGCGCGGCATCTTCAGCCCAGCGCTCGGAAAGAATGTCGCGCACGCCGTCGAGCACGGCCGGCACGGTGGAGAAATCGGGGCCCGGCTTGCCGTCGTCCAGTGTGGTGGCCGGCTGCAGGAAGGCCTTGGCCTCGACCGCGGGGTCGAGCGTCGGGTCGGCCAGCAGCTTGTCGGCCAGCGGTTCGATACCGAATTCGCGCGCAATCTGGCCCTTGGTGCGGCGCTTCTGCTTGAAGGGCAGGTACAGGTCTTCGAGCTCCTGCTTGGTGGGCGCGAATTCGATCGCGGCACGAAGCTGGGGCGTGAGCTTGCCCTGCTCGTCGATGCTCTTGAGCACCGCGACGCGGCGGTCTTCGAGCTCGCGCAGGTACGAGAGGCGCGCCTCGAGCTCGCGCAGCTGAATGTCGTCGAGGCCGTCGGTGACCTCTTTGCGGTAGCGGGCAATGAACGGAACCGTGGCGCCGCCATCGAGCAGTTCGATGGCCGCCTTCACCTGGTGCTCGCCTACCTTGATCTCGGCGGCAAGCTGGCGAATGATTTTCTGCATTTCTGAATGGCGTCCCTGTCACGCACGGCCGGCGGTGCCGACGGTGCTTGGCGAATAAAGCGCTGAAGTTTGCCATAGGGCAGGAGGCGGCCGGTCCATCCGCAACCCGCACAATCGATGCGGTGCAAAACCCTCTTCCGCCTCCGCAGCCCCCTTCTCCGCCTCCGCCCTCTCCCCCGTCGCCCGGCCGACCCTCTTCCGTGCCACGAAAGCTGCTGCGCGCCGTGATGGCCGTGTTGCTGGTGCCGGTGCTGCTCTTCGAAGAATGGGGTTGGGTGCCCTTGGCCGCCCTGGCCGCCCGGCTGGCGCGTCTGCCGCTTTGGGCACGCGCGGAGAACTGGCTGAACAAGCTGCCGCCCTGGGGCGCCTTGCTGGCTTTCCTGCTGCCGGTGCTCCTGCTGCTGCCGGTGAAGTTACTCGCCCTCTTTCTCTTCGGCCGAGGCCATGCGGCAAGCGGCGTGACGGTCTTGATCGTCGCCAAGCTCATTGGCACCGCGTTTGTGGCGCGGATTTTTCAGCTGGTCGAACCCGCGCTCATGCGCATTCCGCTGTTCGCCCGCTGGTATCCGCGCTGGAAAGGCTGGAAAGACCACGTGCTGACGCTCGTTCGCGAGAGCCGCCCCTGGCGCGTGGTGCGCGCCTTCAACTGGCGCGCGCATCGCTTCTGGCGCCGGCTGCGGGGCGAAGCTTTTTGATATTTTTACCCGGGTATATTGCACTTCTTTGTTTTACCCGGATAAAATGGGCGCATGAACACTTCCATGCCAGCTCCAACAACTCCAACAGCCGCGGCGCCCACCACCGTCACCGCTTTTTCCGGCTTCCAGCGCGTTGCCGGCGGCACGCGGACTGAAGTGCTCGCGCAACTGCGCCAGCGCGTTGACGCCGCCTCCGTGCTGCTGTTCGACGATTCGACCGGAGCACAGATCGACCTCGACCTGCGCGAAGAAGCCGCACCCGCCGAGCTCGAAACCCACGACGAAGCACCGCGCGGCGTCGGGCGTCCCAAGCTGGGCGTGGTGGCGCGCGAAGTCACCCTGCTGCCACGCCACTGGGACTGGCTCGGCCGCCAGCCGGGCGGCGCCTCGGTCGCGTTGCGGCGCCTTGTCGACGACGCGCGCCGCGTGCATGCCGACCGCGACACCGTGCGAGCCGCACGCGAAGCCACCTACCGGTTCATGACGGCCATCGCGGGTGACCTGCCCGGCTTCGAGGAAGCCACGCGCGCATTGTTTGCCGGCGAGCGCGAGCGCTTCGACGCGCTCGTTGCGCCCTGGCCCGAAGACATCACAGCGCATCTGCGGAAGCTTTCCGCAGCCGGCTGGAGCGCTGCATGAGCACCACGCCAACCACCGCCGCCGAAGCTTCCATCGACAAGAGCGGCCTGCGCGGCACCCCTGTGGCTGCCGTCGGTGCGCCGCGCGCGCTGTGGAAGACCTTTCTGTTCTTTCTTGCGCCGATGCTGCTCAGCAACATCCTGCAGTCGCTCTCCGGCACCATCAACAACATCTACATCGGGCAGATGATCGGCGTCGGCGCCCTGGCGGCCGTGTCGAGCTTCTTTCCGGTGATGTTTTTCTTCATCGCGTTCGTCATCGGCCTGGGTGCGGGGGCCTCGGTGCTCATCGGCCAGGCTTGGGGTGCGCGCGACGTCGCCAAGGCCAAGGCCGTGGCGGGCACCACGCTGTCGGTCGGCATGCTGCTCGGGCTGGCGGTGGCCGTGTTCGGCGGCGCCTTCACCACACCGCTGCTGGCATTGCTCGGCACGCCGCCGGACGTGCTGGCCGATTCCACCAGCTATGCCCGCATCATGCTGATCGCGATGCCGGGGCTGTTTGTCTTTCTGCTGTCCACCGCCATGCTGCGCGGTGTGGGCGACACAGTCACGCCGCTGCTCACGCTGATCATTTCCACGGTCACGGGCCTCATCGTCACGCCGGCGCTCATCCGCGGCTGGGGCGGCCTGCCGCAGCTCGGCGTTGCGAGCGGCGCCTGGGCCACGGTGGTGGCCTTCGTGGTGGCAACACTGTGGCTCGGCTGGCGCCTTCGCAGCCGCGGCAGTCCGCTGGCGCCCGATGCGGAATTCATTCGCCATCTGCGCATCGACCCCCAGTTGCTGAAGGCGGTGCTCAAGGTCGGTGTGCCCACCGGGGTTCAGATGATCGTGGTTGCGCTCGCCGAAATCGCCCTGCTCTCGCTGGTGAACGGCTATGGCTCCAGTGCCACCGCGGCGTACGGCGCGGTGAACCAGGTGGTGGCCTACGTGCAATTCCCGGCCATCTCGATTGCGATCACGGCGTCGATCCTCGGCGCGCAAGCCATCGGCGCGGGCCGTGCCGACCGGCTGGGCGCCATCGCCAAGACCGCCCTGCTGATGAACCTGGTGCTCACGGGCGGACTGGTGCTGCTGGGCTACTTGTTCTCGCGCCATCTCATGGGCTTTTTCATCACCAGTGCGCCGGTGATCGAAATTGCGCAGACGCTGCTGCACATCATGCTGTGGAGCCTGGTGATTTTCGGCATGGCCGCAGCCATCTCGGGGATCATGCGGGCCAGCGGCTCGGTGCTGGTGCCCACGGCGATCTCGATCCTCTGCCTGATCGGCGTCGAGGTGCCGGTGGCCTGGTTCATGAGCCACCGCATCGGGCTCAATGGCATCTGGTACGCCTACCCGGTGACGTTCGGGGCGATGCTGCTGCTACAGACCGCCTATTACCGGCTGGTGTGGCGCAAGAAGGCGATCCGGCGGCTGGTGTAGGGCCAGCTCTTGCTCACTCGCTCACTCGCCGTCGAAGGCTTTCTGTGCCGCGGCGAGGTCGAGCTTGATCATCTTCATCATCGCCTGCATCGCACGGGCCGCCTTGGCCGGATCCTTGTCCTGGAACATCCGGATCATCGCCATGGGCGCGACCTGCCACGACACGCCGTAGCGGTCGGTGAGCCAGCCGCATTGCACCGGCTGGCCGCCGCCCTCGAGCAGCTTGTCCCAGTAGTAGTCGACTTCGGCCTGTGTCTCGCACTGCACGAGCATCGAGATGGCCGGCGTGAACTTGTACTCCGGCCCGCCGTTGAGGACCATGAACGCCTGCCCGTCGAGCTCGAAGGTGGCGGTCAGCAATGAACCCTTGAGGCTCGGATTGGTGTCGCCCCAGAACAGCCTGTCGGTGACGCGCGAGTTCGGAAAGATCGAACTGTAGAACTTCAGCGCGTCTTCGCCATTGCCGTCGAACCAGAGGCAGGGAACGATCTTCTGCATGGGAATCTCCTGAGTCTTCGATAATGAACCTTAAGGTTCAGTATCCAGGCGATGCGAGGTGCTTGTCAACCCTTGCGTTGCTCGTCACCGGCGGCATCCGTCGGCGCAGCCCCGCCGCCAATCATCAACCAGGCGCTCAACGCGCTGAGCACAGCCAGCCCGGCCCCCAGCAGCATCACCCAGCGAAAGCCGGCCACGAAAGACTCGGCCACGGCTTTCTTCAAGGCTGCGGCGGTGGCTGCATCGACGCCCGGGGGCAACGCGGCGCCGGCCAGCTTGCTGCGCTCGCCCTCGAGAAATGCCGACACTTCTGCCGAGGCGCCCATGCCGCGCAGGCTCTCGGCCAACGCCGCGTCGAAGGCCCAGGCCATGACCACGCCGAACACCGCAATGGCCAGCACCGCGGCCGCGCGCGACACCGCGTTGTTGACGCCCGAAGCCACACCGGCCTGCTCGCGGCCCACCGCGTTCATCACGGTGGTGGTGAGCGGCGCCACGGTCACGGTCATGCCGAAACCCAGTACCACCACCGCAGGAAAGAAGCCGCTCCAGTAGCTCGCGCCGACGCCGGGCACTGCAAACAGTGCAAAGCCCACGGCGGCTATCGCGGGGCCGACGACCAGCGGCAGCCGTGGGCCGAAGCGGTCGACCAGCTGGCCGGCCCAGCCCGAGAGCGCGAACATGATGAGGATGAACGGCAGCAGCGCCGCACCCGCCGCCGTGGCCGAGTAGCCCTGCACCTGGATCAGGTTGAGCGGAAAGAAATACAGGCTGCCGCCCAATGCGGCATACAGCAGCAAGGTCAGCAGATTGGCCCCGCTGAAGTTGCCGATGCGCAGCAGCGCCAGCGGCAGCATCGGTGTTGCCGCCTTGCGCTCCACGGCAATGAAGCCCGCGCTGGCGGCAATGCCGATGCCCAGGGCCGCCAGCACCGCGGGCGAGCTCCAGTGCTGCGTCGGCGCCTCGATGAACGCGTAGACGATGCCGCCGAGCCCGGCGGTCGCCAGCAGCGCACCGAAGAAGTCGAGCCCGCCGCTGGCCGACGAACCGCGGCTTTCGGGCACGTGCCGCCACACGATCCACAGCACCAGCAGCGCCATCGGCACGTTGATGAGAAAGGCCCAGGCCCACGAGAAATGGTCGACCAGAAAGCCGCCGAGCACCGGCCCCGCGGCCGCGGTAATGCCGCTGAAGCCCGACCAGATGCCGATGGCCTTGCCGCGCTCTTTCTCGGGAAACGAGGCGCTGATGAGCGCCAGGCTGCCGGGCACCAGCAAGGCGCCGCCGATGCCCTGCACCGCGCGTGCCCCAATCAGCTGCTGCACATTGGCCGCGAGCCCGCAAGCGACCGATGAAATGGCGAAGATGCCGACGCCGATCGCGAAGATGCGCCGCCGCCCGAAATGGTCGCCGAGCGCGCCGCCCACGAGCAGCAGCGCCGCGAGCAGCAAGGCGTAAGACTCGACCACCCATTGCGCCTGGAACGCGGTGGCCCCCAGATCGGCCTGGATGGCGGGCAGTGCCACGTTGACGACCGTGCCGTCGATGAAGGCCATGCTGGAGCCCACGATGGCTGCGGCCAACACCCACGGTTTGGAGGCTTCGGGACAGGCGCCCTCTTGTGTCTTGGCGCCATGCAGGATCAGTGCGTTGTCGCAGGGTGCCTTGCCGATCTGTGCCACGATGACCTCCGATCTATCTAGAAGCAGACGCCGGTATTGCTCCTTCCCCCTTCGGTGGAAGAAAGAATCAGAGCGTGCACGCGGTCGCCGCCGGGTTCGCGCGCGCCGCGCTCACGCTGCGCGCAATGGCCGTTGCCGCTGCCGCGGTGACGCGCTGCGCGCCCTGCGCCAGGGCATCAATGCCGCCTGCAACCGCCTCGCCCACGTTCAGCTGGCACACCATCGTGCGAGTCTCGTCGGAGCGCCGCAGCGTCCAGTTGAAGCCTGCGTCCACCCGGCCGCCGTCGACCGCGTCGAACTGGCGCACCTGCACTGCGATGCGCCACACGGGCTGCGAAGGCTGGCGTCCGCCCTTGGTGACATCGAGCGCGCCGAGCCGTGCCGCGATGCCGACGGCCAGCGCATCCTGCAGTTCGTTCTCGAACGATGCGGCCCAGCGGTGCTGCTCGAGCACGTCGACCTGCACGCTGCCGTTTTGCCGGCCCACCACCATCTGCGGCCGTGCGAGCCGCTCGGGCACCGCCACCGGCGCCAGTTCGATGTAGAGCGGTGCGGCGGTACCGAGGGTCGAAGGCGCCGCATCGGCGGCGGCCACCGGGCTGGCCAGCGTGTAGTAGTTGTCCGGCTTGCTCGCGCAGCCTGCGAGGAACAGCAGCGCTGCGGCAGCGGCAACGAGAGGGAACGGTTGTTTTTTCTTCTTCATTTCTTGTCGTCCGGTTTGCCGCGCAACAGCGACTCGGGATGCCGCTCGAGGTAATCGGTCAGCACGCGTACAGAGCCCGCGGCGCGGGTCAGCTCGCGCAGCGTCTGGCGCATGTCCTGCTGCAGCGGCGAATCGTCGGCCAGCGTGCGCTCGGCATTGTTGACCGTCTTGCGCACGTCCTTCATGGCCGCGGCGAGCTCCGGCGTTACGTCGGTGTTGATGCGGGTCACCGCCTGCTCGGTGCTGGCGAGTGTCTTGTTCAGCGCGGTGAGCGTGGTGCGCAGGTCGGCCGCAATCTGCTCGTAAGGCACCTTGTTGAGCTTGCTCGCAATCTCCTGCACCTGCGACTGGATCTCGTCGAGGCTGTTGGCGATGGTGGGCAGCTCGATCGGGTTCTTCTCAAGATCGATTTTCGCCGCTGGCGCCTTCGGGAAAAAGTCGAGTGCAACGTACACCGAACCGGTCAGCAGATTGCCGTTGCGCAGTTGGGCGCGCAGGCCCTTCTCGGCCAGGAAGCGCAAACGCTCCTGCTGCGTGGCGCGCGACTCGACGCCGGTTTCGCCGGCGCGGCGGCGCAGCCGGTCGGGGTAGACCTGCACCAGCACCGGCATGCGGAACTCGCGCTCGGCGCGGTCGAACTCCACGCCAATGGACTTGACCTCGCCGATCACCACGCCGCGGAAGTCGACCGGCGCACCCGGCGTGAGGCCGCGCAGCGACTGGTTGAAGTACATCAGCAGCGTTTGCGGAGGACCGTCGGGCTCCTTCATGGCCGTGGTTTCGTCTTCCGCGAGCGTGAAGGCCGTGTTCTCCTTGGCCAGCGGCCCCATGGCGTCGTCCGGCGCCTTGAAGGCAATGCCGCCCAGCAGAATGGTGGCGAGCGACTGCGTGCGCAGGGTGAAGCCGCTGGCACTCAGTTGCGCATCGATGCCGCTCGCTTGCCAGAAGCGCGTGTTGACGCCCACGAACTTGTCATACGGCGCGTTGACGAAGATGCGCAGCGTCACGCCGCGGCCGTCGCCGTCGAGTTCATAGGCGGCCACCTGCCCCACCTTGATGCGCCGGAAATACACCGGCGAGCCCACGTCGAGCGAGCCGACGTCGGTGGCGCGCAGCAGAAACTGCTGGCCCGAGGCATCGCGCGTGACGATGGGCGGCACCTCCAGGCCCTTGAACTCGCTCGCGGTTTCGGTCGAAACGCCCGCATCGGCGCCGATGTAGGCGCCCGACAGCAAGGTGCCCAGGCCCGAAATGCCGGAGGTGTCGAGCCGCGGCCGCACCACCCAGAAGCGCGAGTCTTCCGCGGTGAAGCTCTTGGCCTCGTTGCTGAGCTGCACGATCACCCGCACATGAGAGCGGTCGCGCGCAAGCCGCAGGCTCTGCACCGTGCCGATCTGCACGTCCTTGTATTTGACGGCGGTCTTGCCGGCCTCCAGGCCTTCGGCCGTATTGAAGGTCAGCACGATTTCGGGCCCGCGCTCCATCAGGATCTTGGCGACCAGCATCACGCCGACCAGCGCGGCGACGATGGGAATCAGCCAGATCAGCGAGGGCAGCCATTCGCGCCGGCGCACCACGCGCGGCGGAGGCAAGCCCGGCGGGGCCTGGTTGTCGTGCGGTTTGACGTCTTCATCACTCATGCTGGCTTTTCTTCCCTGTTGTCACGTGCCGGTTCATTTCGTTCCCGTTCGGCTTCCTGCTGCTGCCTGCTGTCCCATGTGAGCCTGGGGTCGAAGCTCAGCGAGGCCAGCATGGTCAGCACCACCACCGAGCCGAACGCCGCAATGCCCACGCCCGCGTTGATGACCGCAAAGCCCTGGATCTGCACCAGCCCGGTAAGGAGCGACACCACGAACACATCGAGCATCGACCAGCGGCCGATGATCTCGACGATGTGATAGAGCTTGGCCCGCTCGGGCCGCCGCCAGCTGCTCCCGCGCTGCGCCAGCAAGGCGAGCAAGATCAGTACCGTGAGCTTGAACAGCGGCACCAGGAAGCTCGCAATGAAGATGATGGCCGCGAGCCCGTAGGCGCCCGAAACCCAGAAATAAATGACGCCGCTCAGAATGGTGTCGTACTGCGCACCGAACAGCGTGCGCGTGATCATCACCGGCAGCAGGTTGGCCGGTATGTACATGATGCAGGCCGCAATCAGGAAAGCCCAGGTGCGGTTCAGGCTGTAGGGCTTGCGCGTGTACAGGCGGGTGCCGCAGCGGCCGCAGGGTTCGCCTTCGCCGGCGTTGCACCAGACGGCATCGCAATGCGGGCAGGCCAGAAGGCCGAGCGCGCTGGCTGTGGCCGCCGGCGCTTCGCCCTCGTCGTCCGGAACATGGAGAAAGGGGCCGATCACGCCGCATCCTCCCTGGGCTCGCCGGGCGGGCGAAACGTCATTTCCCAGAAGGCGTTGGGATTGAACGAGAGCACGGCGGTGAGCAGGACCGTAAGCGCCATGAAGGCCCAGAGCGCCGGCCCGGCCACCACCGTGGCCATGCTCGACAGCTTGACGATGGCCACCAGCACGCCGAGCAGGAACACCTCGATCATTCCCCAGGGCCGCAAGGTCTGCATGGCGCGCACCAGAATGGCAAAGCCGGCCGGCCGGTGCTCGCGCTGGAGCGGAACCAGCAGGTAGGCCAGGATGCAAAGCTGCAGCAGCGGAAACAATAGCGTCGTCGCCAGCACCAGCAGCGCCACCAGCGACATGCCCTCGGTGCTCAGCACCAGGACGGCGCCGGCCAGCGTGGTCTGGCTGCGCAGGCCCTGGAGCTCGATCTCGACGATCGGAAACAGGTTGGCAATGGCGAACATGATCAGCGACGCCACCGTCAACGGCAGGATGCGGCGCTGCTGGTCTCCCGGGTGGCGGTACAGCTCGGTACCGCAGCGGGCGCAGCGCGAGACCTCGCGTGGCTTCAGGGGCGTGCGGCTGAAGACCGCATCGCAGCCCGGGCAAACCACAGTTTCAGGTACTTCCGTCATGGGGCCGTACCCTACCCTATTCAGCCCGCGTGCCCTGTCGTCTTGAGCCGCAGGCTGCTGAAAACCGCCGCCACGCCGGCGCAACAGGCCGCCAACACCAGCGCCACCACCGGCCCGTGGCCGCCATGCGGGCTCCAGACGCTGAACACGCCCGCCAGCACCACGGCCCCCAGCGTCTGGCCCGTGAGCCGGGCCGTGCCCAGCATGCCGCTGGCCGCGCCGCTGCGGTGCGCCGGCGGCGATGTCACGATAGTGTGGTTGTTCGGCGACTGGAACAGCCCGAAACCCAGGCCGCACAACGCCATGCGCCATGCGATGTCGGCATTGGCCGGATGCTCCGGCAGCGCCGCGAGCAACGCCAGGCCGATGGCGAGCAAGCCCAGCCCGATGCCGCCCAAGAGCCCGTCGGGGTAGCGCCCGATCAACCGGCCCGCAATGGGCGCCATGGCCACGATGGCCAGCGGCCACGCGGTAATGAGCAGGCCCGCTTCGATGTGGCTGCGGCCGTACACGTCGAGCAGCAGAAACGGCAGCCCGATGTAGGCCAGCATCTGCGCACAGAACGCGGCCACCGAAGTGCCCATGGACAGTGCGAACACCGGAATGCGCAGCAGGTCGATCGGGAAAAGCGGCACCGCCAGCTTTCGCTGCCGCCGGATGTAGACGAAGCCCACCGCCAGGCCGGCCAGCAGGATGAGCCAGGCGGAGGCATGCGAACCGCCGGCCGTCGCGCCGCCCTCGCGCACGCCCAGGCGGTCGACGCCCAGAAACACCAGCGAGAACATCAGCACGTTCAGCGCCACGTCAACCGGCGAAAACCGCAACCCCGCGGCCGGCGCCACGCGGTTGAACGGCAGCGCCTTGATGCCCAGCGTGACGACGAGCAGCCCGAGTGGCACGTTGATGGCAAAGAGCCACGGCCACGAAGCCACCGAGAGGATGGCCGCCGCCACCGAAGGCCCCGCCACGGAAGACGTGGCCACCACCATCGAGTTGATGGCCATGCCGCGCCCCAGCAGCGCCGAGGGAAAGGTCAGCCGCACCAGCGCTGCATTCACACTCATGATGCCGGCCGCGCCCAAACCCTGGAAAGCGCGCGCGGCGATCAGGGTGCCGAGCGAATCGGCGAAAGTCGCGCCGATGGAGGACACGGTGAACACCGCCATGCCCACCAGGTAGACGCGCCGGTAGCCCACCAGGTCGCCGAGCGATGCCAGTGGCAGCAGCATGACCAGCGTGGCGATCTGGTAGGCGTTGACCACCCAGATGGCATGCGAGGGGCTGGCCTGCAACTCGCGCGCAATGCCCGGCAGCGCCAGGTTGACGATGGTGCCGTCGAGCACGGCCACCGTGATGCCGAGAATGATGACCAGCATGGCGCGGCGGCGCGCGGCCGGCTCGAGCCCGTCGACCGGCTGCACGGTGTCGATGTCTTCGGACGCCGTGGCCTCGGCGCCTGCGCGCGTCGTGTTCACGCTTCTTGCGCCCCCTGCGCCCTTCGGGTGGGTTCCGACCGCACGCGGCCCAGCGTGAGCCAGGTCAGCACCAGCGCAATCAGCGCGCCACCGGCCATGCCGGTCACCATCGGCAGCGGTCGCCCGTCGGTAAAGAGGCCCACCACCGCCATGGCCAGCGCGCCGGTCAGCATCTGCAGCGTGCCGAGCAATGCCGAAGCCGTGCCGGCAATGGCGCCGTGCATCTCCAGTGCCAGCACGCCGGTGGTCGGGATCACCAGGCCCATGAAGCCCGAGGCGATGAAGTAAAGAACGATCAGCACCCAGATGCTGTCGCCGCCCGTCGCAAAGTACGCGAACATGGCAAGCATGGCCGCGCCCGATGCCGCCACGCCGAACTTGACGAGGCCCACCAGCCCGAAGCGCTCGCCGAGCGAGCCCGTGAACTGCGAGGCGCCGATGAAGGCCGCAGCATTCACGCCGAAGGCCACGCTGTACAGCGCGGGCGACAGGCCGTAGTGGTCGATCATCACGAACGACGAATTCGCCAGATAGGTGAAGAAGCCCGCCATTGCAAAGCTGCCGATGAACACCAGCCCGAGGTAGTGCCAGTCGCGCAGCAGCAGCCAGTACGCCGACAAGGCGCTGCCGAGGCTGCTTTCCACACGCTGCGACGGAGGCCGTGTTTCCTGCAGCTGCGTGACCATCATCGCGAGACCTGCCACCGCGGCAATGGTCACGGCCCAGAACACGCCGCGCCAGCCCGCCACCGCAATCACGGCGCTGCCCGCCAGCGGCGCGAGGATGGGCGACACGCTGAACACCAGCATCAACAGCGACATGAGCCGCGCCGCATCGGTGCCGGTGTGCAGGTCGCGCACCACCGCGCGCGGAATAGCCATGCCCGCGGCCGCGCCCAGGCCTTGAACCAGGCGCAGCGCGATCAGCGTCTGGATGTCGGTCGCGAGCGCGCAACCGATGCTCGCAAGCGCGAACAGCACCAGCCCGGCATAGAGCGGCGGCTTGCGCCCGACCATGTCCGAGACCGGGCCGTACAGCAGCTGGCCCGCACCCAGCGATAGAAAAAACGCCGTGAGGCTCATCTGCACCGCGCCGATGTCGGCCTTCAGCGTCTGGCCGATGGCCGGCAGTGCCGGCAGGTACATGTCGATGGCGAACGGGCCGATGGCGGAGAGCAGGCCCAGCAACAGGGCCATCTTGAAGAAGGGAGAAGAACGCATCGAACCGATTGTCGCCAAGCCCGGCGGTTGGTGCAGGCGTGGGGTCGGCGCCCGGCCGTTGCTAATTCTGGGCAAAGAGTACGACCTTCGTATTCACGCCGTTTGCATGTGCGCTGTCCGATATTCGCAAGAAAGCAAACGGCGGCTACGCTATCGGCTTCCCGGATATTTACAACGATTCACAACAACTATCTCTTGGAGGGAGTACCCATGGCCGTCGCGCGCACGATCCATAAAGACCTTTTTCGCGTGTTTTTACTGACCCTGGTGTCGCTCTTCGCCATTCCGGCGGCGACGCTGGTTTTCACCGAATACGCGCTGCGTTCACAAGACGCCGAGTTTCTGCAGGCCATCGAAGCCCGCATCGCTTCCGACACCCGCCTGTCCGCGGCCGACAAGGCGCTGACCACCGAGTTCTATCGCAGCCACCCGCTTTCTGGGGCCTGCAGCGCCACCGCGCCTGAAGACAAGGATTTTCACGACAAGGTGTGCAGCCGCTATTCGATGCAATGGCAGTTCCATTGGGCCGACCGCGCAGCCATCTGGACGCTGGCGCTCGGCGCGGCGCTGCTGGCCGCTGCGCTGGTGCTGGGCGCCCTGGCGTTCGCCAACCGAGGCCTGCGCTATGCGAGCTTTGTAGCGGGCTGGCGGCTCATGACGGTGTCGAGCGCGGTCGAAGTCGTTCTGCAGAGCGCGATGCTGGTGTGGCTGTCGTTCTGGCTCACCGCGTATTTCATGGAGCGCTATTACGTCAAGCTGATTGCCATCGCGGGCATTGCTGCAGCTATTGCCGTGTTCTATGCGATCTACACGCTCTTCAAGAAGCTGCCTTTCGGCAACGAGATCGAAGGCGAAGTGGTTGCCGAGGCTGATGCGCCGCGCCTGTGGGAGCGCATCAGCCAGCTGGCCGCCCGCGTGAAGACCGCGCCGCCCGACCAGATCGTTGCCGGCATCGACACCAACTTTTTCGTGACCGAAGCGCCCTGCGACGTTCGCGGCCGAACGCTGCATGGCCGCACGCTGTTCGTGAGCATTCCGCTGCTGCGCGTGCTCGACCAGTCCGAAGCCGATGCGGTGCTCGCGCACGAGCTGGCCCACCTGGGCGGCGGCGACACCCGCAGCAGCGCCGCGCTCGGCCCCAAGCTGCAGCAGTTCGACCAGTACACCTGGGAAATGCGCAGCGGCGGCCTGACCATCGTTGCGCACTACCTGCTGCGCCTGTACCGCATGATCTTCGCCTTTGCCCTGGCGCGCGACAGCCGCGAGCGCGAATACAAGGCCGACCGCGTTTCCGCGGGCCTTACGGCACCGAGTGCCATCGTGCAGTCGCTCATCAAGATTTCGGCCTACGCCAGCTACCGCAACGACGTCGAGCGAAAGCTCTTCGAGCAGAACCGGCAGCATGACGGCGCGCTGGGCATCGCCGGCTTCGTGGCGGCCGGCCTGCCGCCGTATGCCAGTTCGGAAGCATTCATCGAAACGATGAAAACCGCCGACGTGCCGCATCCCTACGACAGCCATCCGCCGCTGCTCGAGCGCATGCGCAACGTCGGGCACCACGTGCCCGAAAGCGCCTACGGCGCCATCGTCGCGACTGCGCCGGGGGCCTCATGGGCCGAGGAGATCGAGACCGCCGCCGCCATCGAAGAGCGACTGTGGAGCGACTACGAGCAACGCTTCGTCCAGAACCACGAACTGAGCCTTGCCTATCGCTACGAGCCGGCCACCGAAGAAGAGCGTGCTGTGGTGCTGCGCCACTTTCCGCCGGTCGCGTTTGGGCTGAAGAACGACGAACGCGTCGAAGTGAGCTATACGGGCCTGCATCAGACCGTCGACGGCGGCTCGACGATCGGATGGGACGAGGTCAAGGACCTGACCTTCCAGGACAACACCTTCGGCGACATGCTGATCGTCACGCACCACGACAAGGGCATGCTGGGTGCGCGCACCACCAAGGTGAAGGTGGGCGGGCTCGGCAAGCAGAAAGACAACTTCAAGGGCGTCGTCGGGCGCTACTGGCAGCGGCACCAGATCATGAGGGCCGAGCAGGCGGCATCGGCGCGGGCCGAAGGGGACGCGCCGGCATGAAGTCCGGCAACCACGGCCAACGTCACCATCCTCTCGGAAGTGGTTGCCGCGGCGCTCCTGTTGACGGCCACGGTGTATCAGTTGACTTTGCAGCTGCGCCGGAAGACAAAGACCTGAGTGCCGCGCGTCACGCGCGACGCTGCACCGGCATTGCACCGCCAAGGCTTCTAGAACAACGACGCCATCCCATTCGGGCGCGCGCCTTCGATGTCGAGCATTCGCAGTTTCGTCAGCGCCCCGCCGCCCGCCGAAAAGCCGCCGGGCTTGTTGCCCGCGGCCAGCACACGGTGGCACGGCACCACCGGCGCGAAAGGGTTGTGACCCATGGCCTGGCCGACCGCGCGCGACAGGCCCTTGTCGCCCAGTTCAGCCGCGATTTCGCCGTAGGTGCGCGTCTGCCCGGGCGGAATGCGGCGGGCAATTGCGTAGATGCGTTGGTGAAATTCCGACACGCGGCTCATGTCGAGCTCGATGCCGCTCAGGTCGTCGGACGCGCCTTGCAGCAAGGCCTGGATGGCCGTGATCGCCCTCTGCGCACTTTCGGGCGTTTCGGACGGTACGGCCTCGGTCAGCTCCGGAAAGCGGCGCCGCATGCGCGCGCGGGTGGCGGCTTCGCCGTTGTCTTCGGGCAGCTGCACGCCGATGAGCCCGCGCGGGCCCCAGGCCAGCGCGCAGATGCCTATCGCGGTCTCGAACAGCGCGAAGCCGGGCTCCGCCGGGGTTGCCGCTGTTGTCGTCGCTGTGTCATTCATGGCACCATTTTGTGCCAGCCTGCCATGCCCGTTCAACCGACCGGGATTGGTTGCGCAAGGTGTCGCGCGAGCAGCACCGCCACGTGCACCGCCTCACGCTGTGCGCCGTCGCCGATCTGATGACGGCAGCTGGTGCCGTCGGCCACCACGATGGCTCCCGGCTTCGCGCGGATCGCCGGCAGCAGGCTGGCCTCGGCCATCTGCATCGAGACGTCGATGTGGCGCGCCTCGTAGCCGAAACTGCCCGCCATGCCGCAGCAGGAGCTTTCGATCAGCTCGGGCTCGGCGCCGGGAATGAGCCGCAGCACGTCCAGCACCGGGCTGACCGCGCCGAAGGCCTTCTGGTGGCAATGGCCGTGCAGCAGGATCGGCGCCGTGGCGGGCGTGAGCGCGAGTTTGAAGCGGCCGGCCTTCAGTTCGCGCGCAATGAACTCTTCGAACAGCAGGGCCTGCCTGGCCACGGTTTCGGCTTTCTTGCCGAAGCCCATCACCAGGGTTTCGTCGCGCAGCGTGAGCAGGCATGAAGGCTCGAGGCCGACGATGGGAATGCCGGCCTCGGCGAAGGGCCTGAGCGCATCGATCAACGCCTCGGCGCGGCGCTTGGCCTCGCTCACCATGCCGCTGGCCAGGAAGGTGCGGCCGCAGCAGTGGTGCCCGCCGCTCTTCTCGACCGTGTGCAGCGTGTAGCCCGCGGCCTTGAGCACGCGCGCCGCGGCCAGCGCGTTCCCGCTTTCGAATGTGCCGTTGAAGGTGTCGACGAAAAGTATCGCGGCCTTTCCGCCGCCCGCCTGCACGGAGAACACGGCTTCGCGGCTTGCGAACATGCCGTGCATGTCGGCCTTGGCGCGCCAGAAGGTGTCGGAGCGCCATTCGGGCAACGAGCGGCGCGCGGAAAAACCCAGCAGCTTTTCGCCCAGCCAGGCTGCGCCGGGCAAGGTGTTGCGCAGGTTCATGAGCCACGGCACGCGGCTCGCCTTGTGCGCGTAGTCGGGCATGTAGGCCACCAGCTTGTCCTTGAGCGTATGGCCGTGGCGCTTCTTGTAGTGATCGAGAAACTCGATCTTCATCTTCGCCATGTCGACGCCGGTCGGGCAGTCGCGCTTGCAGCCCT
Organism: Variovorax paradoxus; assembly: GCF_040544635.1. Taxonomy (GTDB): domain Bacteria; phylum Pseudomonadota; class Gammaproteobacteria; order Burkholderiales; family Burkholderiaceae_C; genus Variovorax; species Variovorax paradoxus_R. The sequence goes on along the minus strand of NZ_JBEPKJ010000004.1, from coordinate 238,488 downwards.
TGCAGCCGACGCACAGGTCCATGGTCTCGTGCATCTCTTCGCTGGTGAAAGCGTCGGGGCCGAGCTGGCCCGAGAGCGCGAGCCGCAACGTGTTGGCGCGGCCGCGCGTCAGGTGCTGCTCGTCGCGCGTCACGCGGTAGCTCGGGCACATGGTGCCTGCATCGAACTTGCGGCAGTGGCCGTTGTTGTTGCACATCTCGGCGGCCTTGGCGAGGCCGCCGGTGCTGTCGCCGCCGGTGCCGGGCGCGGTGGTTTGCTCGGTGACCGGGTCGGCGTTGACGTTCCAGGCCGACCAGTCGAGCACGGGCTTGAGCTCGATGCGCTTGTAGGGCTTGGGCGCCGTGGGCGGCGCAAAGCGGAACAGCGCGCCGTCGTCCATGCGCGGCGTATCGACGATCTTGCCGGGGTTGAACAGATTGGTAGGGTCGAGCTTCTGCTTGATGGCGCGGAAGGCCTCGTTGATGGCCGGGCCGAACTGCCACTCGATCCACTCGCCGCGGCACAGGCCGTCGCCATGCTCGCCGCTGAAGGCCCCCTTGTACTTGCGCACCAGCGCAGCGGCCTCTTCTGCAATGGCGCGCATCTTTGCGCTGCCGTCTGCGCGCATGTCGAGAATCGGCCGCACATGCAGCGTGCCGACCGAGGCATGCGCGTACCAGGTGCCGCGGCTGCCGTACCTGGCAAACACCTCGGTCAGCGCATCGGTGTATTCGGCCAGGTGCTCGAGCGGCACGGCGCAGTCTTCGATGAAGCTCACCGGCTTGCCGTCGCCCTTCAGGCTCATCATGATGTTGAGGCCGGCCTTGCGCACTTCCCACAGGTTTTTCTGGCGCGCGTCGTCGGGCATTTCGACCACGCTGCCGGGCAGGCCGAGGTCGCCCATCAGCTCGGCCAGTTGCTTGAGCCGCGGCAGCAGCGCGGCCTTCTCGGCCCCCGCAAACTCGACCAGCAGAATGGCCGCCGGCTTGCCGAGCAGCGCCGTCTCCACGGTCGGCTTGAAGGCCGGGTTGGCAAGGCTGAGCTCGATCATCGTGCGGTCGACCAGTTCCACCGCCGTGGGGCCCAGCTTCACGATGTGCTGCGCCGCGTCCATGGCCGAATGAAAGGTCGGAAAGTTCACGATGCCCAGCACCTTGGCACGCGGCAGCGGCGCCAGCTTGAGCTTCAGGCTCCGGGTGTAGGCCAGCGTGCCTTCGGCGCCGATCAGCAGGTGCGCAAGGTTCACGCTGCCGTCGGCGGTATAGGGGCGCTCGTTCTGGTTGTCGAAGATGTCGAGGTTGTAGCCGGCCACGCGGCGCAGCACCTTGGGCCAGTTGGCGTGGATCTGCTCGCGGTGCGCAAGCGCGAGCCCATGCACGAACTGCGCAATGCCGGCCGCGCGCGCGCCCAATGTCGATTGCGGCCCGAACTCCACCAGTTCGCCGCTCGAAAGCCAGGCGCTCGCCCCCAGCACGTTGTGCACCATGTTGCCATAGGCAATGGAGCGCGAACCGCAGGAGTTGTTGCCCGCCATGCCGCCCAGCGTGGCCTGCGCGCTGGTCGACACATCGACCGGATACCAGAGGCCGTGCGGCTTGAGCTGCGCGTTCAGGTGGTCGAGCACCAGGCCGGGTTCGACGGTGGCGGTGCCCTCTTCCACATTCACGTCGAGCACGCGGCGGAAATGCTTGCTGTTGTCGATCACCAACGCGGCGCCCGTGGTCTGGCCGCATTGGCTGGTGCCGCCGCCACGCGCGAGCACGGGCACCTTCAGGTCGCGTGCGATGTCGATGGCGGTGGCAATGTCGCGTTCATTGGTCGGCACGAAGGCGCCGACCGGCGTGATCTGGTAGATCGACGCATCGGTGGCATAGCGTCCGCGCGAACCGTCGTCGAACAGCACTTCGCCTCGCGTTTCGGCACGCAGCCGGCGTGCGAGCGCGTCGCAAGTCTCGTTGGGTGGAAGAACCGTTCCGGCGGGCTGGATATGGCTGGCGGGATCGACGCGCATGGTGTGGGACTCAGCTCGCTTTGTTGGCCTGGGGATAGATTTCGCCGGCGCGCATCAGCTCCAGCACCGTGTCGCGCTTGCGCATCAGGTGCGCGACCATCACCTTGCGCATCGCCGGTGCGTCGCGTGCGGCCAGCGCCTCGACCATCTGCTCATGCTCTTCGACCGCGTGCTTCCACTTGGCGTCGTTCTGGTTGGTTCTGAAACGCAGCGACTGCACGCGGGCATTGATGGAACGGTAGGTGCCGGCAAGCACCGGGTTGCCCGCGGCCTCGTTGATGGCGGTGTGGATGCGCGCGTTCAGGCGGTAGTAGCCCGAGAGATCGCGCCGCGCGAAGCAGGCCATCATTTCGTAGTGCAGCGCGCGCAATTCGGCCAGTTCTTCGTCGGTGATGCGCTTGGCCGCCAGCTCGCCCGACATGCCTTCGAGCATGGCGAGCACCTCGAAGGTGTTGAGCACGTCGGCCTCGGTGAGCTTGACCGCCACGGCGCCGCGGTTGGGCAGCAGGTCGACCAGCCCTTCGGCCGCGAGCAGCTTGATGGCCTCGCGCAGCGGCGTGCGCGACACGCGCAGCTGAAGGCAAAGCTCGCGTTCATTGAGCTTGGCGCCCGGGGCAATGTGCCCTTCGACCAGCATCGTGCGCAGGCGCGCGGCCACCTGGTCGTGCAGCGCAAGGCGCGAGATTTCGATGATGTCTGCGGTCATGTCTGTTTCCCTTGAATGCATTTTGAATGCAAAAAACGACACCAACAACCTCTATGCATAAGGGTAAACCATCATCCATAAATCAATTTTGAATGCAAAACTGAAAGCGAAAGGACAGTCCATGCTGCAACTCGACATCCATCCCACCGGCCGCCACTTCCTCCAGATTCCCGGCCCCAGCCCGGTGCCCGACCGCATCCTGCGGGCCATGAGCCTGCCGACCATCGACCACCGCGGGCCCGAGTTCGGCACGCTGGGGCTCAAGGTGCTCGGCGGCATCAAGCAGATCTTCAAGACGAAGCACCCGGTTGCCATCTACCCCGCCTCCGGCACCGGCGCATGGGAGGCCGCGCTCGCCAACACGCTGAGCCCGGGCGACCACGTGCTGATGTTCGAAACCGGCCACTTCGCTTCGCTGTGGCAGAAGATGGCCGCGCGGCTGGGGCTTTCCACCGAATTCCTCGCCTGGACGGGCAAGGACGAACACCTGCCCGCAGCTGCCGGTTGGCGCCGCGGCGTGCAGGCCGACCTGATCGAGGCGCGCCTGCGCAAAGACACCGAAAAGAAGATCAAGGCCGTGTGCGTGGTGCACAACGAAACCTCCACCGGCGTCACTTCCGACATCGCCTCGGTGCGCAAGGCCATCGATGCGGCGGGCCACCCGGCCCTCTTGATGGTCGACAGCATCTCGGGCCTGGCGAGCGCCGATTTCCGGCACGACGAATGGGGTGTGGACGTCACCATCAGCGGCTCGCAAAAGGGTTTGATGCTGCCGCCGGGCATCAGCTTCAACGCGCTCTCGCCGCGCGCGCTCGAAGCCTCCAAAAGCGCCAAGCTGCCGCGCGCGTTCTGGGCCTGGGACGAGATCGTGGAGATGAACAAGGACGGCTACTGGCCCTACACGCCCAACACCAACCTGCTCTACGGCCTGTCGGAATCGCTCGACATGCTGCTCGGCGAAGGGCTGGACAACGTCTTCGCGCGCCACCAGCGCTGGGCTGCCGGCGTGCGCGCGGCGGTCAACGCCTGGGGCCTGCCGATCCAGTGCGCCGACCCGGCCGTGTACTCGCCCGTGCTCACCGGCGTGATCACGCCCGAAGGCGTCGATGCCGATGCGCTGCGCCGCCTCATCCACCAGCGCTTCGACCTCTCTCTGGGCACCGGCCTCGGCAAGCTCAAGGGCCGCATGTTCCGCATGGGCCACCTGGGCGACAGCAACGACCTGACGCTGGTGGCCATGGTGGCGGGCGTGGAAATGGGCATGAAGCTCTCCGGCATCAAGCTGGCGGGCAGCGGCGTGCACGCGACCATGGACCATTTCGCAAGCCACGCCGCATCCGCGGCACTGCAGAAGGCCGCGTAGCGCACGGACCCGCTCGACACCGGCCGCAGCGCGTCGCTCGAACGGCGCGGCGGCCGTCACCTTGCCGGACTTGTCAGTCCGGCACGCATCGGAACCACCACACTGGAGACAGAGATGATGCAGAGACGTTCGCTGATTCAAGCCGCAGGCGCCGCAGCCGCCACGCTGGGCGTGCCCCGGCTCTTCGCGCAGGAGTGGCCTTCGGGGCCGGTGCGCATCGTGGTGGGCTTTCCACCCGGCGGGGGCACCGATGCGTTGGCGCGCGTGGTGGCCCAGAAGCTCACGACCATGTGGAACCAGCAGGTCATCGTCGAGAACAAGGGCGGCGTGGCGGGCGTGCTGGCGGCCGAGTATGTGTCGCAGCAGCCCAGCGACGGCAGCACGCTGCTCATGGCGCACATCAACAGCCATGCGCTCGCGCCCAGCCTGCAGCCCAAGCTGCGTTACAGCGTGGAGCGCGACTTCGTGCCGATCGTGCTGGTGGGCGTGACGCCCAACCTGCTGATTGCCAGCCCGGCGCAAAAGGCGCTCACGGTGAACGACATCGTGGCCGCGTGCAAGGCCTCGCCCGGCACGGTGAGTTTCGGCTCCGCGGGTGCGGGCTCGGCGCAGCACCTGGCGCTTGAAATGTTCAAGCTGCAAGCCAAGGTGGATGCGCTGCATGTGCCGTACAAGGGCAGCGGCCCGCTGCTGGCCGACCTGATGGGCGGCCAGATTCAATACAGCTTCGAGACCATGACCGCAGCCACGCCGCACGTAAAAAGCGGCCGCGTGCTGGCCGTGGCGCAAACGCGCACCAAGCGCGCCAAGGGGCACCCCAATGTGCCCACGATGCAGGAGCAGGGCTTTGCGGGTTTCGAAGCGACCACTTGGTACGGACTTGCGGGCCCGGGCAAGCTGCCGGTGAGCGTGGCCGAGAAGGTGAATCGCGACGTCAACGCGGTACTTGCGATGCCCGACGTGCAGGAGCGCCTCGATACCTACGGCGCCGAGGACGGTGGCGGTTCGCAAGACAAGTTCAAGCAATTCATCGCCACCGAGATTGCCAAGTGGGCCAAGGTGGTGAAGGACGGCAAGGTTCATGTGGACACCTGACGCGACGCGCTTCTGGTGGAAGTGATTCGTTCAGGGCGCGATCACGCCGACGGGGTACCTTGCTCCGCGAATGTCCCCCGGCCTGCGGCCTCCTCCTTTATTTCGCTGCGCAAGGCACCCCATCAGCGTGATCGTTATGCGCAACGGTCGTTGATCGGCGGAACACCAGCAGCGTGCCCTGGTGCACAGGGCGCCGGGTACTCCCCGCAGCGAAATAAAGGAGGAGCCGAAGGCGGGGGACATTCGCGGAGGGGAGTACCCGGTGGCCTGTGCACGCGCCCCGAAAAGCGGCAACTGACAAAATCACAGCAATGAACCCATCCATGAAAGCCCTCGCCGACGCGCTGATCGCCGCGCGCCAATCCAATCGCACACTCGACGCTGCACCCTTGGCCGACACGCTTCAAGATGCAGTGCAAGCCTACGAAGTGCAGGACGCTGTCGCTTCCGCACTTGGTTGGTTCAAATCCGGCACCGTGCCGGGCTACTGGAAATCCGGCGGCGGCTCGCGCAGCGCAACGCTCACGCATGCGCCTCTGCCTCCGCACGGCGTGCGCACAAGTCCGGCGGACTTCAGTGACCTCGTCTTTCACGCACCCGGCATCGAGGCCGAAATCGCATTGCGGCTCGGGCAGGACGTAACGCCTGCCATGGCCGCGAAGCTCGACCACGGCGACGCGGCTTCGCTGATCGATGCCATGGCTGTTTCGGTGGAGATCGTCGATTCACGCTGGCAAGACCTGGCCGCCGCGCCCGCCCTTCTGCGCCTTGCCGATTCGCAAGTGCACGGCGCACTGGTTCTTGGCGAATGGCAACCCTATGCGGCGGTCGATTGGGCTTCGCAGCACTGCGAAACAAAAGTCGGCAATGCGGAAACCGTGGTGCGCGAAGGCACTCATCCGCTGGGCGACCCGGCGTGGCTGCTGCCCATCTGGTTGCGCCACATCACGCGGCACGGCCAGACCGCGCCGGCCGGCACCATCGTGACAACCGGCTCGTGGGTGGGCCTGCTTCCCTGCAGCCGCGGCGATCAGGTGACGGCGGAATTTGCCGGCATCGGCTCGGTTCGCTTGATCGTGTAGCGCCCTCCCCCCACGCCCGAGCACGCCACCAGAAAATCGAGCACCGCGCGCACGCGGGCAGGCAAGGTGCCGGCCTTGCCGATGTACACCGCGTGGATCGGCTCCACCTCGCCCGGATTGAATTCCTCCAGCAGCGGCACCAACCGGCCGGCATCGATGTCGTGCTGGATGTGATACAGCGACAGCCGCGCCGCGCCCGCGCCGGCTATCGCAAGTTGTCGCAAGGTTTCGCCGTCGCCCGCGCGCACCGGCCCGGCCACGGGCAACGAGATCATTCGCCCATCGACACGCAACGGCCAATCAGGCGTATTGCGCCGGTAGCTCCAGCCCAATCTGTTGTGCGCCTCCAGTTCCTGCGGCGTGCGCGGCGTGCCGTACTTGGCAAGGTAATCGGGCGAGGCCACGATGGCCTGGCTGGTTTCGCCCAGGCGCCTCGCCACCAAGTCCGACGACGGCAGTTGGCCCCAGCGGATCGCGATGTCGGCGCGCTCGTCCATCAGGTCGACGATGCGGTCGGTCAGCGCAATGTCCAGCGTGATTTGCGGATGCAGCTCGAGCAGGCGCGGAACCAGCGGCACCAGCTTGTGGTGCCCGAAAGACACGCTCGCATTGATGCTCACCCGCCCGCGCGGCGCTGCGCCCGCGGCGGCGCACCGCTCGGCCTCGTCCATGTCGGCCAGTACGCGCGTGCTGCGCTCGTAGAAGTGACGGCCCTCGGGCGTGAGCTGCAGTTTGCGCGTGGAGCGGTGCACCAACTGAATGCCAAGCCGCAGTTCGAGCCGCGCGACCAGCTTGCTCACCGCGGAAGGCGTCATGTCGAGCAGGCGCGCCGCGGCGGAAAAGCCGCCGGACTCGACCACCTGCACGAAGGCTTCCATTTCACCGGAGCGGTTGACGTCGATACGCGGCATGGCGGTTTCCTTGCTCTCAATACTGTGACTTCAATTCACAAGTCTATGTACAGGCGGCATTCTAGTCATCCATGGGGATAACCCGCACAGTAGAGCCATCATGCCAATTGCTCTACTTGCCCTTACCGCCGGTGCCTTCGGAATAGGCACCACCGAATTCGTCATCATGGGCCTGCTGATGCAGGTGTCGACGGATCTTCATGTCTCCATCACCGCAGCCGGATTGCTGATCTCGGGCTATGCGCTGGGCGTTGCTGTCGGCGCGCCCGTGCTCACCATCGCCACCCGCAAGCTGCCGCGCAAGACCGTGCTGCTGGCGCTGATGGCGATCTTCACGCTCGGCAACCTGGCCTGCGCGCTCGCGCCCAACTACGAGCTGCTGATGGCCGCGCGCGTGGTCACCTCGCTCGCGCACGGCACCTTCTTCGGCGTGGGCTCGGTCGTGGCCACCGGTCTCGTGGCGCCGGAACGTCGCGCCTCGGCCATTGCCATCATGTTCACCGGGCTGACTGCCGCCACGCTGCTGGGCGTGCCGGCCGGTGCCTGGCTCGGGCTTCAGTACGGCTGGCGCGCCACCTTCTGGGCCGTGACGTTGATCGGCGTGCTGGCCTTTGCGGTGCTTGCGCTGTTCGTGCCCCGCGTCAGGGGCGAAGCCAGGCCGGCGCCGCTGCGCGAGGAGCTCGCGGTGCTCGCGCGGCCGCAGGTTCTGTTGGGCCTTGCGATGACGGTGCTCGGCTTCGCTGGCGTGTTCGTGGTGTTCACCTACATCCAGCCCTTGCTGACGCAAGTCACCGGCCTGCCCGAATCGGCGGTGTCGCCGATATTGCTGGTGTTCGGCGGCGGCCTTGCCGTTGGCAACATTTTGGGCGGCAAGCTGGCCGACCGCGCAACGATGCCCGCTGTGCTCGGCACGCTGGTGGCACTGGCCGCCGTGCTCGGCGCGATGCAGTTCACCATCGGCACGCCGTTCACCGCCGTGGTGTTCGTCGGCCTGCTCGGCATCGCTTCTTTCGCGACCGTGGCGCCCATGCAGCTGCGCGTGCTCGAGAAGGCTTCGGGCGCGGGCCAGAACCTGGCGTCGAGCCTGAACATCGCGGCCTTCAACCTGGGCAATGCGCTCGGCGCATGGATGGGTGGCGTGGTCATCGACCATGGCCCGGGCTTGCGTGCGCTTGGCTGGGCGGCGGCGCTGCTCACGCTCATCGGGCTGGCGATCGCGCTCTGGAGCCGTTCGCTCGACCGTCGCGAGAGCAACAACGGCGCTCCGGCCGACTGCGCCTCTTCGGCGCAAGCCTGAAACACTACTCAACGACAACTACAAGGACACCATCATGGAACAACGCTTTCTCGGCCGCTCCGGCTTCAAGGTCCCCGCGCTCGGCTTCGGCGCCGGCACCTTCGGCGGGCAAGGCCCGCTCTTCAGCGCCTGGGGCAACACCGATGTCGAGGGCGCGCGCAGCATCGTCGACCTGGCGCTCGATGCCGGCGTGACGCTGTTCGACACGGCCGACGTGTATTCGAACGGCGCGTCCGAATCGATACTCGGCGCCGCACTCAAGGGCCGGCGCGACAAGGCGATCATCTCGACCAAGCTCTCGCTGCGCGCGGGCGACGGACCGAACGACGTCGGCGCCTCGCGTCACCACCTGATCGCCGCAACGGAGGCCGCGCTCAAGCGCCTGGACACCGACTACATCGACATCCTGCAGCTGCACGCCTTCGATGCGATGACGCCGGTCGAGATGGTGCTCGACACGCTCGACGACCTGGTGCGCGCGGGCAAGGTGCGGCTCATCGGCGCGTCGAACTTCTCGGGCTGGCAGCTGATGAAATCGCTCTCGGCCTCCGACCGGCTGGGGTTGCAGCGCTTCGTGGCCAACCAGACCTACTACTCGCTGATCGGCCGCGACTACGAATTCGAACTGATGCCGCTGGGCATGGACCAGGGCCTGGGTGCCATCGTCTGGAGCCCACTGGGCTGGGGTCGCCTGACCGGCAAGGTGCGACGCGGCCAGCCGCTGCCCGCGGGAAGCCGCCTGCATGAAACCGCCGGCTTCGCACCGCCCGTGGACGACGAGCGCCTGTACCGCGTGGTCGATGCCATGGACCAGGTGGCCGAGGAAACCGGCAAGACGCTGCCGCAGATCGCGCTCAACTGGCTGCTCCAGCGGCCCACCGTGTCGAGCGTGCTGATCGGTGCGCGCAACGAAGATCAGCTCAAGCAGAACCTCGGCGCGCTCGGCTGGCAACTCAGCGCCGACCAGATCAAACGGCTCGATGCGGCAAGCGCGGTGACGCCGCCTTACCCTTACTACCCGTACTGGAACGGGCAGTTCGCCGAACGCAGCCCGGTGGCGGTGTGAGCCGGCTGAGATCGATAGGCGCCTAGGCCAACGCGGCGTCTGGAGAGCGCTCATTCGCCAGCCTTCCGCCGAGCTGGTCTACCAGCCGGTCGACTTCCTGCTCGGCCTTGCGAAGCGATTGCGCGAGCTCCTCGCCGCCGAATTCGTCGGACTCCACCGCCGCCTCGTACACATCGGTAATGCCGATGTAGCCGAACACGGAACGCACCGAGCTTTCAGTGTGATTCAGGTGCGCGATGCGTCCGCCCGGCCCATAGCCATGGTCGCCGCGCGCCCCGAGCAACACCATGCGCTTGCCCGCATCCGCAAGCAGCGGCCAGTACGGCACGGCGCCGCGTGCGCGATCGAAGCCGAAGGTACGACCCACGCGCACGATGTTGTCGACGTAGGCCTTGAACTGCGCCGGCACGCTGAAGTTGTACATCGGCAAGCCCACCACGATCACGTCGGCGGCAACCAGTTGGTCGACGAGCCGGTCGCTCTCGGCCAATACCTCGGCCATCCAGGGCTCGCGCTCGGCGGGTGGGGTGAAGGCCGCGTGGATCCAGCGGCCGTTGACGTGCGCCGGCGGATGCTGGCCCACGTCGAGATAGTCGACGCGATCGTTCGGGCGGGCCTTGCGCCAACGCTCGACGAAGCGCGCCGAGAGCCGGCGCGTGTGCGAGCCGTGAGGGGCGATGCCCGAAAGCCCGGGGCGGGCACTGGTGTCGATGTGGAGAAGGTTCAAGTTCATGGTCTTCGATGGGTGAGTTGATCTGTTCTGTCAGATGCATTCAAAATGTCTGCACAGGCCTCTAATCTAGAGACGCTCGCAAGCTGCGACAAACGATCATTTCTCCATCGATGAACGAAACTGGCTCATCCATCCGCCGTCCGCGGCACCTGCCGCCCCTGCTCTCGTTGCGCGCATTCGAAGCGGCTGCCGCGCATCTGAGCTTTCAGCGCGCGGCGCTTGAGCTCTCGGTAACGCCCTCGGCCATCAGCCATCAGGTGCGCGCGCTCGAAGACACGCTCGGCCAGCCGCTGTTCCGCAGGCTCACGCGGCAGCTCGCGTTGACGCCCGCGGGCCAGCGGCTCTTCGACGATCTGCGCGCGGGTTTCGATGCGCTCGAGGCGGGGGTCGAAAGGCTGCGCCAACCCTCTGCATTGCAGGCCGTCACGCTCTCCACCAACACCGCCTTTGCGGCACGCTGGGTGCTGCCGCGCATAGCCGGCTTCCGCAAGGCGTGCCCCGGCATCGAGCTGCGGCTGCATGCCAGCGACACGCTGGTCGACCTGGCGCGCGGCGACGCCGATATTGCCGTGCGCTCAGGCGGCGGCAACTGGCCCGGCCTCACGGTGAGCGAGTTGATGGCCGAGCAATACGCCCCGCTGTGCAGCCCCATGCTGAGCCTGAAGCGCGTGAGCGATTTGACGAAGCACCAGCTGATTCACGCCGATTGGCAGCCCGGCGCCACTGCGCCCGCAACCTGGCCGCGTTGGTTTCGCGAGGCCGGCATTGCGCCGCCCCGGGGCCGATCGATGAAGGCCGCGGGCTTGTCGTTCTCCGACGAAACCCACGCCATCCTCGCCGCACTCGCGGGCCATGGCGTGGCGCTGCTCAGCCTCACACTCGCGGCCGAAGAGTTGCGCAGCGGCGCGCTGGTGCAACCCTTCGGGCCTGTGCTCGACACCGGGAGCTACTTTCTCACCACGGCGCACGGACGCGAAAATGAACCGGCGATTCGCGGCGTCTGGGACTGGATCGCGTCGCAGGCCGCGGCCGCTGCTTGATGCAGCCTCACATACCTGAAAGGCACCCAAGATGAAGAACATGAACGTCGCACTGGCGCGCCTTCTTCACGGCGTTGTCGCACTCGCCGCGCTGTCGGGCATCGGCCTCGAACTCGCCGCAGCAATCACCGGTGGCGCGGGAGCCGCCCCGACGCATCTCGAGCGCTTCGTGCGGCTCTTCAGCTACTTCACCATCGACGCGAACATCGTCTACGCCTTCGCGCGCGGTGCGTTCGTCAGCTGGTATCCGTATCCGTTCATGGATGTCGGTGCGCTGGGGTTCGGGCGTGCGGTGCTCAACTCGGTGGTGGTTGCCGTGATCTTCCTGGTCATGGCATTCGGCTTGCGGCTGCTGGAGAAGCAGCTTCCTTCAGCGCCGGCGGCCTGAAAGCTTCAGCGCAGCGGCAGCTCGATGCAGCCCGCAAGCGGCACCGCGGTGACGCGTTCGCTGCTCGCAACGACGACGGCGCGGCCGGGCTGCGCGGCGCGCCGGGCCAGCGCATTCCACAGGTGATGAATCGATCGGGCATCGAGCGCACCCGTAGGCTCGTCGAGCAGCACCAGCGGACGTCCCGATGCCAGTGCTGCCGCCAGCCACACCTTGCGCTTCGAGCCGGTCGAGAGCATGTACATCGGTTTCTCGAGATGCGGGGTCAGTGCGAAGCCTTCGACGAGGCCTTGCCATGAAGCCTCATCGAAACCCGCATCACCTTCGCTGAGCGTTGCCGTGCATGCGTGGGCCGTGACCTGGTCGAAGGCTTCCGTCGTTGGGTCGCAGAAGAAGACGTTCCGGCGATAGGCATCGGGTGCGAGGTCGAGCCGCGCGCCCACTACCGTCAGCCGCCCGGTCGCAGCCAGCGCGCCGGCCATCACGCGAAGCAAGGTGGACTTTCCGGTGCCGGTGTCGCCATACAGCAGCGTGACGCCCTCCCCGATGGACACAGACCAACCGGACGCCAGCGCGGGCTGGTCCGGGTACGCGAAGCCCAGATCCTGGAGTTGAAGGATCGGGGGAGAAGTGAAAGGATTCATGCCCAGGTTGGAGCCGAAAAACGATCAAGCCGTCCGCAACTGCTCCCGCAACTTCTGCCCAATCTCAGGCCGCTCGAGAAACGGATCCGCCGGATTCTTGACCGCGACGATGTTCTCCATGCGGCTCCTCACATTGCCCAGCGCCTTCGGGTGACTGAACACGTAGAACTGGTTGTCGCTGATGGCGTCGAACACCTTCGCCGCCACTTCGGCCGCCGTGATCTTGCCGCTGCTCACCGCCTTGTTGCTCATGGCCTGGCCGATGAGCTGGCTCTTGGTGAGCTCGGTTTCCTTGGGAGCATTCGGGCGGTTGCGCTCGCTGCTCGTGATGCCCGTGGGCACGAAATACGGGCACAGCAGGCTCGCGCCGATCTGGTCGGTGACCAGGTTCAGGTCCTGGTACAGCGTTTCGGTCAGGCTCACCACCGCCGCCTTGGCGGCGTTGTAAATGCCCATGTTGGGCGGCGTGAGCAGGCCCGCCATGCTGGCCGTATTGGTGATGTGGCCGCGGTAGCCCGGGTCTTTGGCGGCAGCTTCGAGCATCATCGGCGTGAACAGGCGCACGCCGTGAATCACGCCCCACAGGTCGACGCCCAGCACCCATTCCCAGTCGGCCACGGTGTTCTCCCACACCAAGCCGCCCGCGCCCACGCCGGCGTTGTTGAACACGAAGTGCGGCGCACCGAAGCGCTCCTTCACGGCGGCGGCCAGTGCTTCCATTTGCGCGGCGTCGGACACGTCGACCTTGCGGGCAAGCACCTGAGCGCCGGCGGCTTCCATCTCGGCCTGGGCCTTGTCGAGCGCGTCTTGTTGCACGTCGACCAGCACGAGGTTCATGCCGCGCGCCGCTCCGATGCGTGCGCACTCGAGGCCGAAGCCCGAACCCGCACCAGTGAGTACGGCCGTCTTGCCCTTGAAGTCCTGAATCATTTGCCGGTGTCCTTCTTGCGTTGAATGTCTGTCTCTGACGTTGAAGGCCCTATTGAAATACGGAAAGCGCGCCGGCGCAGTCACGAAGGTGCCCGCGTCAACGCGTTTCGGGCCTCTGCTTTTTTCAGCACGTAACCGATGCGCGGGAAATGCACATGCACCGTGCCCACGCGCTCGCTGCTGCGCTCCAGCGTGTAGTGCGTGCGCGTGGCAGCCACCAGCGTGCCGGGGGTTTCCTCCAGGCCGAAGCTCTCGGCGCGAACAGTGACGGCGCTGCCCAGCGGAATGCCGTGGTCGTCCTGGAAGGTGCTGTCGGTGAGCAGCGTGTGCGGCGTGGCCGCCTTGGCAACGGCAATGGCCTCGTCGGCGCTGAACTTCTCGGGCGCACCGTGTGCAATGGCGGCCATGCGGTCCATCCAGTCGATCACCGCTGGCGTCAGGTCGAGGATGGTTCTCACCGATTCGATGCGGCGCGTGTACCAGAGCGGGTGGTAGGCCGAGAAATCGGCAATGCAGGGCGCCTCCCCCAGCAGGTAGGGCTTGTCGTCGAGCATGTCGGACAGGCGGCGCAAATACGACTTGTAGGCGCTGGTGGCGTCGGCCGGGCGCAGGCGCGCCATGTTGCCGGCGCTCATCTTGCCGCGGTCTTCGCCGAAGGCCTTGGCAACCTCGGGCGGCGCCTTGGCGAACACTTCGGCCGCACCTCGCGGCTGCAGGCTCCAGGCCATCGCAGCCCAGAACAGCGTAGTGTCGGCCCATTGCGCGAGGATGCGCGACATGCCCTTCTCCGGTTCGGGATAAAGCGTGGGCTCAGGCTGCAGGTGCTCCAGCACGTCGGCGATGAGCGCGCTGTCGCAGTACATGTCGGCCCCGATCTGCAGGAACGGCGTTTTGCGGTAGCCGCCCGTGAGCACCTCCACATCGGGCTTGGGCATGATCGGCGGAATGAAGACCGACTTCCACGGCAGCTTCTTGGCGCCGAGGATGAGCCGGACTTTCTCGGAGAACGGCGAGGTGTTGTAGTGGTGGAGGATGAGTTCGGGCATCGGGGTCCTTGTGGTCTTTTTTGAATTCTTCGGAAGTTCAGGAGATGCGATCAACAAGGGCTTGCACGCTCGATGATCGAATCGAAATCGGTGCCCGCGCCCAGCGTGCCGAAGGCATTGCCCCAGTCCCCGCCCAGGCGCGATTCGCAGAAAGCGCCGACGACGGCCGGCGGCGCAGTCTGCGCGAGCAACGCAGCTTGCACCGCCAAAGCCACGTCCTGTGCCAGACGGCGCGCCTCGGTTTCGGAAGCCATGGCCTCGATGCGCGCCGGCAATGCGTCAGCCAACCGGTCGAGTGCCGCGTGCTCTCCACGCGCGGGCGCCAGTTCCTTGGCAAGTGCCGCCACGGCATCGCCCTTGCGCAGGCCGCGCAGCAGATCGAGCGCCATGATGTTGCCGGCGCCTTCCCAGATCGAGTTGAGCGGCATCTCGCGGTAGATGCGTGCCATGGTTCCTTCGCCGCCCTCTTCCACATAGCCGTTGCCGCCCAGGCATTCCATGGCTTCCTGCGCGAAGTGGCTGCCGCGCTTGCAGATCCAGAACTTGGCGACCGGCGTGAGCAGGCGCGACATGAGCCGTTCATGCGCGTCGTCCTGGTGGTCGAAGGCGCGGGCCAGGCGAATGGCCAGCGCGGTCGAGGCTTCGCTTTCGAGGGCAAGGTCGGCCAGCACGTTCTTCATGAGCGGCTGCTCGACGAGCGGTTTGCCGAAAGCGCTGCGCTGCACGGTGTGGTTGATGGCCAGGCTCAGCGCCTGGCGCATCAGCCCGCTGGTGCCGAGCGCGCAGTCGAGCCGCGTCATGGTGCCCATCTCGAGGATCTGCGGAATGCCGCGGCCCTCTTCGCCCACAAGCCAGGCGCTGGCGCCGTGGAACTCGACCTCCGAGCTGGCGTTGGCCTTGTTGCCGAGCTTGTCCTTCAGGCGCTGGATGTGAATGGCGTTGCGCGTGCCCTCGCCCCCCATCCATTCGGGCAGCACGCGTGGCAGGAAGAAACAGCTCAACCCGGCAGGCGCCTGCGCCAGCACCAGGAAGGCATCGCACATCGGCGCCGAAAAGAACCACTTGTGGCCGGTAATGGCGTAGCGCTCGCCCCAGGCGTCGCTGCCTTCGCGCACGGCCTTCGTGGTGTTGGCCCGCACGTCGGAGCCGCCCTGCTTCTCGGTCATGCCCATGCCCATGGTCAGGCCGGGCTTGCCGTTGAACGGCGCAAGCGCCGGGTCGTACCAGAGGCTGCCGAGCTTGGAGCCCCAGTCGGCGTACACGCCGGCATTGCCGCGCAGCGCCGGCGTGGCGGCATACGTCATCGAGATGGGGCAAAGGACCGACGACTCCAACTCTGTGAAGAGCATGAAGCCGGCGGCACGCTGCACGTGCGGCGAAGCGGAAGTGCTGGTCCACGGCGTGCCGTGCAGGCCCGCACCCACGGCGGCTGTCATGAGCAGGTGATAGCTCGGATGAAACTCCACCTCGTCGATGCGCCGCCCGAAACGGTCGTGCGTGTGCAGCTCGGGCGCGTGGGTGTTGGCGAGCCGCGCATGCGCCTGCATCTCGGCCGAGCCGACGGTCACCCCCAGCTCCTGCAATGGCGCCACCTGCAGCTGCGGCGCATTGAACTTCAACGCATCGCGCAGGGGCCGGTTGGTTTCGAAGAGGTTGTAGTCCACCAGCGGCTCGGGCTGGTTGAACACCTCGTGCGTCGAATTCATTCGAATACCTCCGTGCTTCGCACTGCGGTGCACGCTTGCTTGGGGCGGCCCGGCGCGGCGTGCATGACCGGCCTTGCCGTGCGTTCAGTCCATCATCAGATCAGTTTGACCAGTTGCTTGCCGAAATTCTTGCCCTTGAGCAAACCCAGGAAGGCCTCAGGGGCAGCCTCAATGCCTTGCGCAACCGACTCGCGCGGCTTGAGCTTGCCGGTGGCCACCAACGTGCCGAGCTCGGTCAGCGCCTCGGGCCACACTTCCATGTGCTCGCTGACGATGAAGCCCTCGATCTTCATGCGGTTGATGAGGATCAGCGCCGGGTTGGTGAGCGGCAGCGGCTGGCCGTCGTAGCCCGCGATCATTCCGCACAGCGCAACGCGCGAGAAGGCATTGGCGCGCAGCAGCACCGCGTCGAAGATGTAGCCGCCGACGTTCTCGAAGTAGCCGTCGATGCCGTTGGGGCAGGCTTCCTTGAGTGCTGCGCTCATGCTCTTCACATCAGGGTGCTGGCGATAGTCGATGCAGGCGTCGAAGCCGAGCTCGTCGGTCACGTACTTGCATTTGTCCGGCCCGCCTGCGATGCCCACCACGCGGCAGCCGCGCGCCTTGGCGAGCGCGCCGAACGCGCTGCCGACCGCGCCGCTGGCGGCCGTGACGACCATCGTCTCGCCGGCCTTGGGCGCAATGATCTTCACCAGGCCATACCAGGCCGTTACGCCCGGCATGCCGACCGCGCCGAGGTAGTGCGACAGCGGCACGTGCGTGGTGTCGACCTTCTTCAGCGCACCGGGCTGCGAGGCGTCGACCACGCTGTATTCCTGCCAGCCGCCGAAGCCGACCACCTTGTCGCCTGCAGCGAACTTGGGGTGCTTGCTTTCCACCACTTCGCCGACAGTGCCGCCCTGCATTGTCTGGCCCAGCGGCTGCGGCTGCGCATAGCTCTTGGAATCGTTCATGCGGCCGCGCATGTATGGGTCCAGGCTCATGTAGTGGTGGCGCACCAGCACCTGGTTGTCGGCAAGCGCGGGCGTTTCGGCAGTCACGAGCTTGAAGTTGCCGGCAACGGCTTCGCCATCGGGGCGGTTGTCGAGGTGAATCTGTTTGTTGGTGGGCATGGAAGTCTCCGGAGAAATGCTGTCTGTCGTTAATCGGTAGAAGGCGGGCGCATCGCGTTGGCGCTGGCGGGGCCCGTGGGCAGGCGGCGCTTCACGTACTTGAAGGTGCCGGTGGCGTGGGCACACACGCGCTCCTGCTCGTCGTAGATCTTGGCTTCGGTAAAAGCCAGCGTCGCAGTGCGATGAATGAGCGTGCCGCGCGCATGCAGCGGGCCGACCGAGGGCTGCATGAAGCTGGTCTTCATCTCGATGGTGACCACGCCCGTCTCGGGTGCCACGCTGCGCGCGGCGGCCGCCATGGTGATGTCGAGCAGGGTCATGCAGGCGCCGCCGTGGGTCACGTCGAAGGTGTTCAGGTGCTCGGGCTTGGCGGTGTAGACGATCTCGGACTCGCCGCCCTCGAACTTCGTGAGTTCGAAGCCCAGGTGGCGCGCGAACGGAATCTGGCTCGTGTACGAGCGGATGTTGATGTCGGTGGAATCTTCAGTCATTACGCACCAAGCTTACGCACCGAGCACCACGCTGACACCGCCGTCCACAGCCAGCCACTGGCCGGTGATGTGCTTGCCGGCATCGCTTGCATACAGCAGGGTCAGGCCCTTCAGGTCTTCTTCGTCGCCAAGGCGGCCGAGCGGCGCATGCGAAGCCATTTTTTCCTCGCCCAGCGACTTGATCAGCCCGGCGGCCATCTTCGTCATGAAGAAGCCGGGGCAAATGGCGTTCACGTTGATGTTGTACTTGCCCCATTCGGCGGCCAGCGTGCGCGTGAAGCCGATCACCGCCGTCTTCGAGGTGTTGTAGGCCAGCGTCTGCATCTCGGGCGGATTGCCGTTCAGGCCCGCGATCGACGCGATGTTGATGATGCGGCCCGTTTTCTTGGGAATCATGTAGCCGTTGGCGACATGCTGCGACAGGATGAAATAGCCGCGCACGTTGAGGTTCATCACCTTGTCCCACGCCTCGACCGGGTGGCTCTCGGCCGGAGCGCCCCAGCTGGCGCCCGCGTTGTTCACGAGGATGTCGATGGCGCCCATGCGCTGCAGCGTTTCGTCGGCAAGGCGGCGCGTCTCTTCTTCCTTCGAGCAGTCGGCGGCAATCCAGCGTGCGTCGATGCCGGCGGATTGCAGCTCGGCCGCGGCCTGCTCCAGGTCTTCGGCCTTGCGCGAACTCAGCATGATCTTGGCGCCGGCCTCGCCCAGCGCATGCGCCATTTGCAGGCCCAGGCCGCGCGAGCCGCCGGTGATGAGAGCGGTCTTGCCGGTGAGGTCGAAGAGTTGCCTGGTGGTGCGGGGGGTCATGTCTGTTGTCTCCGGAACATGTGAAGGAAGGATGGGTGGCCGCCGCCGCTACGAGGCATCGCCGACGGCTTTGGCGGCGGCGAACTTGCCCGACGCCACTGCTTTTTTCAGCCCGCGCCAGTCGGCCTGGTTGACGTCGGCATAGGCCTCGGCAAAGTCTGCGAGAGCGGTGTTGAATGTCTTGGAGCGCCCGAGGTAGCCGGCGATGGCCCAGGCGTCGCCGCCCTTGGCATGCGCACGCGCCAGGCTGTAGCCGCAGGCCTCGGCAAACTCGACGAGGTCGACCGGCTTGAAGTCTTCGAGCTTGTAGGAAGCCTTCATGTCGCGCAGCTGGCGCACATAGAAGCCGCGTCCGCCAGACGCCTCGGCCCAGCCGAGGAAAACGTCGCTGGCAGCCTGTGCCAACCGCTGCCCGTGCACCACGCGCTCGCCTGGAGAGCCCGATTCCGGCGCCGGGCCCAGGTGCGCTTCCAGCACGGATTCACCGGCTTCCTTGCACTGCAAGAACAGGGGATGAATCTGGTCTGCCACCAACAGCAACAAGAAGCAGCGCCGGCCCACCGAACCGACACCGGGCGTCAGCACCGCAACGTCGTGCAGCTCGTAGCGGTCGAACAGACGCTGGCGCTCGGGCGTCAGGCTTGCGCGGTATTGCGCCAGGAAAGCCGGCAACCCGGCCCGAAAGCGGCCGATCTCGCGCGCGGTGGCCTTGGCGTCGTGGTACACGAACGGCGGCCGGTCGCGCACCATGAGACGGCCCTGAACCATCTCGGTCGCCTCTTCGGCGAACACGCGCGAGGTGCTGCGCCGGGCCTTCTTGATGACCGCGAGCTCGGTCGCATCCTCGGCGCCGAGCTTCAGCAGCGTTTGCGAGGTGAGGCGTGCGTACCAGGCATCCAGCGTGTCCATCCGCGCAAAGCGGCGCATGCGGTCACGGTACGCCTCGGCCATTTGCCGCACCGCGTCGCGCCCGACGCGCGGCTTGAAGCCCAGATCGCGCGCAGCCACGACAAACGAGGTGGCGAGCCGGCGCACATCCCAGTCGAAAGGGCCCTGCAGGGTTTCGTCGAAGTCGTTGATGTCGAAGACGAGGGAGCGCTCGGGGCTGGCGAAGAAGCCGAAGTTCGCGAGATGCGCGTCGCCGCACAGCTGTGTCGCGATGCCGCTGTGCGGCAGCCTCGCCAGGTCGTTCGCCATCAGGCTGGCAGCGCCGCGATAGAAGGTGAACGGGGTGGCCAGCATGCGGCCGTGGCGCACCGGCACCAGTTCGGGCACCCGGCCGCGATTGGAGGCCTTCAGCCATCCGAGCGGATCGCGGCCGGTTGCGTCGGGCTTGGGCGCATCCGCCCACTGGTCGAGCGCGCAACGGGCGCGCTGTGCCCGGCCGAATGCCCGCCGATCGGCCGGTGAAGCCTTGGCGTCGGGCGCGCGGAAATCAGACTTCATGGTCCATGCGCTGGCGCGCTTCGCGCACCGCACCGATGAAGGGTTTCATGAGCATAGGGCGGGCCTTCCTGCCTACTTACCGTCGAGGCGCGAGCGCACGTAGATGAGCACGACGCCCACCAGGGCAACCACGCCGCCGGGCACGGCCATCGACCAGCCGAGCGCCGGCTCGGTGCGGCCCGTGGCAATGCCGAGAATCACGAGAAACAGGCCGCCGTAGATCAGGATCCAGATCCACTTTTCGAGCCGCGCATGCGGCTTCGGTGGCTTGACGGGGTTGGGGGTGTTGTTGGGGGCGGCGTTGACCATTTCAAAAAGCGTCCTCTGGCAATGCTGTACAGGTGGGGTCGCGGCTTTCGACCACATTGAGCCAGGCACCGATTTTCGGCAGCTCGTAGTGGAAGAAATAGTCCGTGGCGCCAATCTTGCCAGCTGTTACCGCCCTCGCCTTTTCCGCGTCGATTTCCAGCGCGCGTCGCGCCACGTCCAGCCAGATCCAGGCCAGCACGGTGTGGCCGAAAGCCTGCATGTACGGCACGGCGTTGGCCAGCGCGTCGGCCGGGTCGCCGGTGGACCAGGCGGCCTCGGTCGCGCTGGCTATGCGCTGCAGGGCCACCTTCAATGTCTTGGCATGCGCCGCAAGCACCGGCACCTCGGCTGCGCGAGCGACGGTGTCGGTGATTCGGCCGGCCAGCAGTTGCAGGCCCCGGCCCTTTTCCATCAACACCTTGCGGCCCAGCAGGTCAGCGGCCTGAATGCCGTGGGTGCCCTCGTGGATCATGTTCAGGCGGTTGTCGCGCCAGTACTGCTCCACCGGAAAGTCGCGCGTGTAGCCATAACCGCCGTGCACCTGAATGGCGAGCGAATTGGCTTCGAGGCACCATTCGCTGGGCCAGCTCTTGGCGATGGGCGTGAGCACTTCGAGCAGCAGGCGGGCGTCGTCCGCGGACTGCGCGTCGCCGGTCTTCTGCTCGTCGACCAGGCGGGCGCAATACAGCTCCAGCGCCAGCGCGCCTTCGCAGTACGACTTCTGCGCGAGCAGCATCCGGCGCACGTCGGCGTGCTCGATGATGCGCACCTGCGGGCTGGCCGAGTCCTTTACCACCTGGCTGCCAGCGCCCGCGTCGGGCTTCTTCACGAGCCGGCCCTGCGGGCGGGTCTTCGCATAGTCGAGCGAGGCGTAGTAGCCCGCCATGCCCAGCATGGTGGCGGCCGTGCCGACGCCGATGCGCGCCTCGTTCATCATGTGGAACATGCAGCGCAGGCCCTTGCCGGGTTCGCCGACGAGGTAGCCCACCGCGCCCGCCTTGCCGCCGACCGGGTACTTGCCCTCACCGAAATTCAGCAGCGTGTTGGTGGTGCCGCGCCAGCCCAGCTTGTGGTTGAGGCCTGCCAATGCAACGTCGTTGCGCTCGCCGGTCAGTTCGCCGTTCGTGTTCACCATGCGCTTGGGCACGATGAACAACGAGATGCCGCGCGTGCCGGGCACCAGCTTGCCATTGGCATCCGGGATCTTGGCGAGCACGATGTGCACGATGTTTTCGGTCAGCTCGTGGTCGCCGGCCGAGATCCACATCTTGTTGCCCGTGAGCCGATAGCGCGGCCCCAGCGGATCGTTCTGGTAGTCATCGCCATCGGGCACCGCGCGCGTGGCCACGTCGCTCAGCGACGATCCGGCCTGCGGCTCGGAGAGGCACATGGTGCCCGCCCATCGGCCCGAAAATTCGTTCTTCGCGAACACCTCTTTCTGCATCTCAGTGCCGTGCACCATCAACAGGTTGGCGTTGCCGCTCGTCAGCATGTTCGAGCCGATGCTCACCGACGCCATCGCGAAGAAGCTGTTGGCCGCGGCCTGCAGCGTGTAGGGCAGCTGCATGCCGCCGATGTCGTAGTCCTGCGCCGCGCTCATCATTCCCGACTCGACGAAGGCCTTGTGCGCGTCGTGCGTCGCTTGCGGCAACACGACCTTCTCGCCGTCGAAGTGCGGCTCCTGTGTATCGACGATGCGATTGGCCGGCGCGTACTTTTCGCGCGCGATGCGTTCGCAGGTGTCGAGCACCGCGTCGAAGGTTTCGCGCGAGTGGTCGGCAAAGCGCTCGCGCTGGCTCAGCGATTCCGCGTCGAGCCAGTCGTAGAGCAGGAAGTCGAGGGTGGGACGAAGGCTCATGGCTGGATCTCGGTGTGAATGAACGCGCAGGTTCTGCGCCTGGAACACCGCGGAACCGGCTCAGCCGGGCCGCTGGTGTTGCCCCCGGAAGGGGGTTGGCGAAGGCGACACGCAGTGCGCCGCAGACTGGGGGAGAGTCAGATGATTTCGAACACGCCCGCTGCGCCCATGCCGCCGCCGATGCACATCGTGACCAGCACTTTCTTCGCGCCGCGGCGCTTGCCTTCGATGAGCGCGTGGCCCGTGAGACGCTGGCCGCTCACGCCGTAGGGGTGGCCCACGGCGATGGCGCCACCGTCCACGTTCAGGCGGTCACCCGGAATGCCGAGCTTGTCGCGGCAGTAGATCACCTGCACGGCGAAGGCTTCGTTCAGCTCCCACAGGTCGATGTCGTTGACCGTGAGGCCCAGGCGCTTGAGCACCTTCGGAATCGCGAAGACCGGGCCGATGCCCATTTCGTCGGGCTCGCAGCCGGCCACGGCGAAGCCGAGGAAACGGCCGAGGGGCTTCAGGCCCTTTTGCTGGGCGTACTTCTCGTCGACCACCACGCAGGCGCCGCCGCCGTCCGAGAACTGGCTGGCATTGCCGGCCGAGATCAGGCCGCCGGGCAGTGCCGGGCGGATGCCGCTGATGCCTTCCTTGGTGGTGCCGGGGCGGATGCCTTCGTCGTTCTCGACGGTGACTTCCTTGGTACGCAGGCCCATCACGGGGTCGGCCACGCCGGCCAGCACGGTGATGGGGGCGATCTCGTCCTTGAAGCGGCCGGCTTCCAGAGCGGCGGTGGCCTTCTGCTGGCTGGCGGCGCCGTACTCGTCCATGGCATCGCGGCCGATGTTGTAGCGCTTGGCGACCTGCTCGGCCGTTTGCAGCATGTTCCAGTAGATCTCGGGCTTGTGCTTCACGAGCCAGGGGTCGGCCAGCATGTGCTTGTTGGCTTCGTTCTGCACGCACGAAATGCTCTCGACGCCGCCGGCCACGTACACGTCGCCCTCGCCCGCGATGATGCGTTGCGCCGCGGTGGCAATGGTCTGCAGGCCCGAGGAGCAGAAGCGGTTGATCGTCATGCCCGAGGTGGTGACCGGGCAGCCGGCGCGCAGCGCGATCTGGCGTGCGATGTTGGAGCCGGTGGCGCCTTCGGGCGTTGCGCAGCCCATGATCACGTCATCGACTTCGGCGGCTTCGATGCCGGCGCGCGAGATGGCGTGCTGAACCGCATGGCCGCCGAGCGTGGCGCCGTGCGTCATGTTGAAGGCACCCTTCCAGCTCTTGGCGAGCGGCGTGCGGGCAGTGGAAACGATGACGGCGCTGGTCATGGTGAGGTCCTTTGAAGATGGAAGGGAAAAAGAGTTGTTGTCGTCATTGCGCCGGCGCAGCGTTGGTGTTGCGCAGGAGCTGGTGATAGAAGCCGATCATCTCGCCGTAGTTGGAGATGGCCAGGCGTTCGTTGTTGCCGTGGAAACGCGCGAGGTCTTCGCTCTTCATGCGGAACGGCGAAAACCGGTAGACGGCGTCGCTCACCAGGCTGAAATGGCGCGAATCGGTAGCGGCGGTCATGAGGCCGGGGGCCACCACCACGTCGGGGAACGACTGGCGCACCGCCTGCTGGATGGCGCGGTAGCCGGTGCTGTCCGTCGGCGACACGGGCGAAGGCTCGGAGTTGCCCGGGTAGCGCTTGATCTTGATTTCGTCGTTGCCGAGCGCCTTGCGCAGATGCGCTTCCACGCTGTCGATGCTGTCGCCCGGCAGGATGCGGAAGTTGACCGCCGCTTCGGCGCGGCCGGGCAGCACGTTGTCCTTGTTGCCGGCGCGCACGATGGTCAATGCGGTCGTCGTGCGCAGCATGGCGTTGCTGCTCGGGCTCTTCTGGAGCTGGCTGCGCACCAGTGGTTCGGTGAGCCACAGGTTGGAGAGCATCACGCGGTTCATGCTGCTCATCTCCGGCGCGAGGGCACCGAACATCTGGGCCGCCACGCCTTTGATGCCGCCGGGCATCGGGTTGGCTTCAAGCCGTGCAAGCGCGGCGCTCATGCTGCCGATGGCGCTGCGCTGCGGCGGCATCGACGAGTGGCCGGGGGCGGTGTCGAGCGAAAGAAAGAAGGTGCCGTAGCCCTTCTCGGCCAGGCCGATGAGCGCAGCCGGCTTCGAGAGGCCGGGCAGCACGCCGTCGAGAATCAGCAGGCCTTCGTCGAGCACCCAATCGAGGCGCACGTTGCGCGACTTCAGCAGCTCGGCAATGGGCTGCGCGCCGCGCAGGCCGCTCACCTCTTCGTCGTCGCCCATCACGAGATACACGGTTTGCCTGGGCTTGAAGCCGCTGCCGATCAGCAGCTCGATGGCTTCCATCTGCGCGAACAGGTTGCCCTTGTTGTCGAGCGTGCCGCGGCCCCAGACGTAGCCGTCCTTGATTTCGCCTGCGAAGGGGTCGACTGTCCACGCCTTCTCGGTGCCGGGCGCAATGGGCACCATGTCCTGGTGCGCCATCAGCGCGACGGGCTTGGCCGAGGCGTCGGTACCGGTCCATGTGTAGAGCAGCGCCCGCTGGCCCACCACTTCTTTCTTGAGGGTGGCGTGGACCTTGGGGAACTGCTGTTCGAGGTAGGCGTGCAGCTTGTCGAACTCGGCCAGATTGGCGGCCGGATCGTCGAGGCTGGAAACGGTGCGGATCGGAATCGCGCCGGCCAGCCGCTTGGCTGCGGCCTGCAGGTCCATCTCGAGCTTGGGCGCGGGCGCCACCGCCAGCTGCTGCGATGGCGTGGTCCAGGTCTTGACCGCCACGGCCGCCACCAGTGCCGCAAGCACCAGCAGCAGCCCGAGAAAGATGCGTTTCAACATAGGCGGTCAGGGTCCCGGGTGTGCTGTCAGCTGAACTGCTTGCCTTCGGCGACCAGCTTCTGGATCAGCGGCGCGGGCTGCCAGAACTCGGCGTCGTCGCGCGGGTTCCTGGCAAAGCGCTTCATGGTTTCGGCCACGTTGTACAGGCCGACCTGCGATGCGTAGTGCATCGGGCCGCCGCGCCAGATCGGGAAGCCATAGCCGGTGAGGTAAACCATGTCGATGTCGCCCGCCTTCGAGGCAATGCCGTCTTCCAGGATGTGCGCGCCTTCGTTGACGAGCGCATACACCAGGCGCTGCACGATTTCCTCGTCGGAGATCTTGCGCGGCGTGATGCCCAGTTCCTTGCGATGGTCTTCGATCATCTTGTTGACAAGATCCGACGGAATTGCATCGCGCTTGCCGGCCTGGTAGTCGTACCACCCTGCCCCCGTCTTCTGGCCGAAGCGGCCCAGCTCGCACAGCTTGTCGGCCGTGCGGCTGTACTTCATGTCCGGATACTCCACGGCGCGGCGCTTGCGAATGGCCCAGCCGATGTCGTTGCCGGCCAGGTCGCCCATGCGGAACGGGCCCATGGCAAAGCCGAACTTCTCGACGGCCTTGTCGACCTGCTGCGGCGTGGCGCCTTCGTCCAGCAGGAAGCCTGCCTGGCGCGAGTACTGCTCGATCATGCGGTTGCCGATGAAGCCGTCGCACACGCCCGAGACCACGGCCGTCTTCTTGATCTTCTTGCCAATGTCCATGACGGTGGCGAGAACATCCTTGGCCGTTTGCTTGCCGCGCACCACTTCGAGCAGCTTCATCACGTTGGCCGGGCTGAAGAAGTGCATGCCGACCACGTCCTGCGGGCGCTCGGTGAAGGCTGCGATCTTGTCGACGTCGAGCGTCGAGGTGTTGGAAGCCAGGATGGCGCCCTTCTTGGCCACGCGGTCGAGCTCCTTGAACACCTTCTCTTTCACGCCGAGTTCCTCGAACACGGCTTCGATGATCAGGTCGGCGTCCTTCAGGTCGTCGTAGCTCAGCGTGGTGCTCAAAAGCGCCATGCGCTGCTCGTACTTGTCCTGCTTGAGCTTGCCCTTCTTGACCTGGGATTCGTAGTTCTTCTTGATGGTGGCAATGCCGCGGTCGAGCGCCTCTTGCTTCATCTCGAGAATCTTCACGGGGATGCCCGCATTCAGGAAGTTCATCGAAATGCCGCCGCCCATGGTGCCGGCGCCGATCACGCCGACCGACTTGACTTCGCGCTTGGGCGTGTCGTCGGCCACGTCGGGAATCTTGGATGCCGCGCGCTCGGCCATGAACAGGTGGCGCAGGGCCAGCGATTCGGGCGTGAACATCAGCGACGTGAAGATGCGGCGCTCCTCGGCCATGCCAGCGTCGAACTTCATCTTGGTGGCGGCCTGCACGGCCTCCACGCACTGCAGCGGCGCGGGATAGTTCTTCGACATGCCGCCGACCATGTTCTTGGCGAACTGGAAGTAGGCATCGCCTTGCGGATGCTTGCACGGCAGGTTGCGCACCAGCGGCAATGCGTCGCCGCTCTTGCCGGCCACGCTCTTGGCGAAGGCCACGGCTTCTTCGAACACCGATTCGGGCGAGGCCGCGAGCTTGTCGAACAGCTTCTGGCCCGGCAGGCTGGCCAGCAGCTCGCTCTTGACCGGCTCGCCGCTCACGATCATGTTGAGCGCGATTTCCACGCCCAGAACGCGCGGCAGGCGCTGCGTGCCGCCGGCGCCCGGAATGAGGCCCAGCTTGACTTCGGGCAGCGCAATGCTCGTGCCGGGAGCCGCCACGCGGTAGTGGCAACCCAGCGCCAGTTCGAGGCCGCCGCCCATGCACACCGAGTGAATGGCCGCGACGATGGGCTTGGGCGAAGCCTCCAGAGACAGGATCACGCTTAGCAAGTTGGGCTCCTGCAGCGCCTTGGGCGTGCCGAACTCCTTGATGTCCGCGCCACCCGAGAACGCCTTGCCGGCGCCGGTGATGACGATGGCCTTGACGGCGTCGTCGGCATTGGCCTTCGACAACCCATCGGTGATGCCGATGCGGGTCGAAAAACCGAGACCGTTGACCGGCGGGTTGGTCAGTGTGATCACGGCGACATCGCCGAGCACTTTGTATTCAGCCGTCATGCTGCGTTCCTTGGTGTGTGAAGAAAAAGAAGAAAAAGCACGAGTGTTCTTTTTCGGGGATTCTAGGCGTTTCGCGTGGCCTAACAATGGCACGCAGTCGCTGTTGGGACAAGGGGATCCGGGGCGCGGCCCGGATCCCTCAGGGGCTTGTCAGACTTCGAGCCACTCTTTGCGAGTGGTCGCATCGGCGCGCAGGCTGTCGGGCGTGCCGTCGAACACGATGCTGCCGTGGCCCATGACCAGCGCACGGTCGGAGATCTGCATTGCAATGGTCAGCTTCTGCTCGATCAGCAGCACCGAGATGCCCTTGTCCTTGAGCGTCTTCAGGTACTGCCCCACCAGCTCGACGATCTTGGGTGCCAGGCCCTCCGTGGGCTCGTCGATGATGATCAGGTCGGGGTCGCCCATGAGCGTGCGGCACAGCGTGAGCATCTGCTGCTCGCCGCCCGAAAGCACGCCGGCCTCGGTGTGCTGGCGCTCCTTCAGGCGCGGGAACATGCCGTACATGTCGTCGAAGGACCAACGGCTTCCCTTGCCCGAGCCCTTCTGCCCCAGGAGCAGGTTCTGGTGCACCGTGAGCTTGGGAAAGATGTCGCGGTTCTCGGGCACGTAGCCGATGCCCATGTGCGCGATTTCGTAGGCCTTCTTGCGCAGGATGTCCTGCTCTTTCCATTGCAGCGTGCCCTCGGCGTGCACCAGGCCCATGATCGCCTTGGCGGTGGTCGAGCGCCCGGAGCCGTTGCGGCCCAGCAGCGCGACGATTTCGCCCGCGCCGACGTTGAAGGAAACGCCATGCAGCACATGGCTCTTGCCGTAGTAGGCGTGGATGTCGTGAAGCTTCAGCATTTCAGTGTCCCTGGCCTTGGCTTTGTGCATCGGCAACCGAAGAGCCGAGGTAAGCCTCCTGCACACGCGCATTGGCGCGAACGGCCGCCGGCGTGTCGAAGGCGATGACCTCGCCGTACACCACCACCGCAATCTTGTCGGCCAGCCCGAAGACCACGCCCATGTCGTGCTCCACCGTGAGCAGCGTCTTGCCGACCGTGACGTGCTTGATGAGCGAGATGAAGTGCGAGGTTTCAGTCTTGCTCATGCCGGCCGTGGGCTCGTCCAGCAGGATGACGCCGGCGCCGCCGGCAATGGTCACGCCGATTTCGAGCGCGCGCTGCTCCGCATAGGTGAGGTTCACCGCGTGCACGTCGCGCTTGCGCTCCAGGCCGATCTGCTTGATGAGCTCTTCGGTGCGCGCGTTGGCGTCGTCGAGGTTCGAGAGAAAGCGCAGGAAGGTGTAGCGATAGCCCAGACTCCACAACACGCCGCAGCGCAGGTTCTCGAACACGCTGAGCTTCGGGAAGATGTTGGTGATCTGGAAGCTGCGCGACAGGCCCAGCCGGTTGATCTCGAAGGGTTTTTTGCCGTCTATGCGCTGGCCGTTCAGCAGCACCTCGCCGCTGGTGGGCGTGAGGCGCCCGCTGATCAGGTTGAACAGCGTCGACTTGCCCGCTCCGTTCGGGCCGATGATGGCCACGCGTTCCCCGGCCTTCACGGCCAGGTCCACGCCGCGAATGATTTCGGTCTTGCCGAAGTTCTTGCGCAGCGCCTTCAGTTCCAGTGCATGGTGTGCGTTTTGCGCGCTCATTACGCCGCCTCCCGACGTTTGATTTCTGCTTCGATTTCTTCCTGCGCCTGGCCCCAGACGCGCACGAAACGGCGGCGTGCCACCTCCAGCGCAGCCAGTCCCACGGCCAGGATCGCGGCGGCGCCGAGCCAGCTTGCCGTGCCCGAGGTGTCGAGCGTCACGCCGAAGAAGTTCAGGTTGGGCCCGAGCGCCGAGTTCAGCTGGATGTGATAGATCATCTCGATGAGTGCGGCGGCTCCGACGACCACCGGCACCAGCGCCACCGCCAGTGCGACGTACAGCAGCCAGAAGCGGTCGAACTTGCCGAACTTGGCGACGCGCAGGTTCATCATCACCAGGCTGGCGATGCCGCCGGGCGCGAACATCACCATGAACACGAACACCAGGCCGAAGTAGAGCTGCCAGGCCTTGGAGAGCTCCGACAGCAAGATCGACGCGAACACCAGCAGCACCGCGCCGATGATCGGCCCGAAGAAGAACACCGCCCCGCCCAGGAAGGTGAACAGCAGGTAGCCGCCCGAGCGGATGGCGCTCAGACTGTCGGCCGCGTTCACGATTTCGAAGTTGATCGACGCCAGCCCGCCGCCGATGCCGGCGAAGAAACCGGCAATGATGAATGCGAAGTAGCGCACGCGCTGCGTGTTGTAGCCGATGAACTCCACGCGCTCCGGGTTGTCGCGCACCGCGTTCAGCATGCGGCCGAGCGGCGTGCCGGTGAAGGCATACATGAGCGCGGTGCAAACGAAGCAATACACGGCTATCAGGTAGTACACCTGCATCTGCGAGCCGAAGTTGAGGCCGAAGAAGGTCGGTCCGTACACGCGGTCGGTGGTGATGCCGCCCTCGCCGCCGAAGAAGCTCGGGAACATCAGCGCCATGGAGGCCACGAGCTCGCCGATGCCCATGGTGATCATCGCGAAGGTGGTGCCCGATTTCTTCGTGGTGACGAAGCCCAGCAATATGGCGAAGAACATGCCCGCCAGGCCGCCCACCAGCGGAATGAGCACCAGCGGAATCTGCAGCCCGCCCTTGCCGCCCATGTTCATGACGTGGATGGCAAGGAAGGAGCCGAGCCCGACATACACGGCATGGCCGAAGCTCAGCATGCCGCCCTGCCCCAGCAGGATGTTGTAGCTCAGGCAGATGATGATCAGGTAGCCCATCTGCGAGAGCATGGTGAGCGCCAGGCTGCTCTTGAACACCAGCGGCGAGATGATCAGCACGATCGCGAACAGCGACCAGATCAGGAAGCGCCCGATGTTCCAGGGCTTGAAGCGGTAGTACTGCGTCGGGGTCGTGGGTGTGGTCGTCGTCATGGTGTCAGTCCTCCCGGGTACCAAGAAGACCCTTGGGCCTGAAGATGAGGATCAGCACCAGGAACAGGTACGGCAGGATGGGAGCAACCTGCGAGATCGTGAGCTTGAGCAGCTCGTAGCCGAAGGTCTGGTCGGTCACGGTAAAGCCCAGCATCTGCAGGCCGCCGGCAAACGACTGGTCCATGGCCACCGCGAAGGTCTGGATGATGCCGATCAGCAGCGACGCCAGGAATGCGCCGGCCAGCGAGCCCATGCCGCCGACCACCACCACCACGAAGATGATCGAGCCGACCGAGGCGGCCATGGCAGGTTCGGTCACGTAGGTGTTGCCGCCCACCACGCCCGCAAGGCCCGCGAGCGCGGCGCCGCCGCCGAACACCAGCATGAAGATGCGCGGCACGTTGTGGCCGAGCGCCTCGACCATGTCGGGGTGCTTCAGCGCCGCCTGAATGACCAGGCCGATGCGCGTTCGCGTGAGCAGCAGCCACACCGAGATGAGCATCAGCACGGCCACCAGCATGATGAACGAGCGCGACTTCGGAAACTGCGTGCCGTACAGCGAGAACAGCGGCCCCTGCAGTTGCGTCGGCAGGCCGTAAGGCACCGTGGAACGGCCCCAGGCGAGCTGCACCAGTTCGAGAATCAGGTACGAAAGCCCGAAGGTCACCAGGAGCTCGGGCACATGGCCGAACTTGTGCACGCGGCGCAGGCTGTAGCGCTCGAAGGCGGCACCCAGCAGGCCGACCAGCAGCGGCGCAATGAAGAGCGCGGGCCAGAAGCCGATGATGTTCGACAGGGTGTAGGCGATGTAGGCGCCGAGCATGTAGAAGCTGGCGTGCGCGAAATTGAGCACGCCCATCATGCTGAAAATCAGCGTAAGGCCAGAGCTCAGCATGAACAGCAGCAGCCCGTAGCTGACGCCGTTGAGCAGCGAGATGACGAAGAATTCGACGTTCATCGGTCTTTCGTGTCGGTTGAAAAAGAAAAAGGCCCGAGTGGTGAAGTCGGGCCTCGACCGGTCAGCGCGCGATCAGGCGATCACGAGTTGTTGGGCCGCTTCATCTGGCAAGACGTGGGCGTGCTCGCAACGTAGGCCTCGTAGAACTTGACCGGCGCCAGCGTGTAGCCGGTGTTCTCCGGGCTGTAGGGGTTCTTGGCGTCGGTCTTCTGCCAGCGCGTGATCCACAGGCCCTGCTGCAGCTGGTGGTCGGACTTGCGCATCTCGACGTCGCCGTTGAAGCTCTTGAACTTCATGCCTTCCATGGCGGCCGCAACCTTGACGGGCTCGGTCGACTTGGTGCGCACGAAGGCTTCGCTGAGCATGGCGTACACCGTGTAGATGTCGGTGGTGTACATGTCGTCGTTGAACTTCTTCTTGAACTCGCCCATCAGCGGCTGGACCGGGCCCGGCGCGTTGTAGTGGCTGTAGCCCACCTGGTACACCTTGCCGTCCGAAGCCGCGCCCATGGCGGTCGGCGTGCCGGTCGTCACTGCGTAGTAGGTGTAGAACTTGACGTTCAGGCCCGAGTCGTTGGCCGACTTGATGAGCAGCGCGAGGTCGGAACCCCAGTTGCCGGTAATCACCGAATCGGCGCCAGAGGCCTTGATCTTGGCAATGTAGGGCGAGAAATCGCGCACCTGGGCCAGCGGATGCAGGTCGTCGCCGACGATCTCGACATCGGGGCGCTTGTCCTTCAGGTTCTGCTTGGCGAACTTGGAGACCTGCTGGCCGTGCGAGTAGTTCTGGTTGATCAGGTAGACCTTCTTGATGTCGGCCTGCTCTTTCATGAAAGCGGTCAGCGCCTCCATCTTCATGGAGGTGTCGGCATCGAGGCGGAAGTGCCAGTAGCTGCACTTGCTGTTGGTCAGGTCGGGGTCGACGGCCGCGTAGTTGATGTAGAGCACTTCCTTGCCCGGGTTGCGGGCGTTGTGCTTCTCGAGCGCATCGATGATGGCCAGCGCCGGACCGGAGCCGTTGCCTTGCACCACGTAGCGCGCGCCCTGGTCCATGGCCGAGCGCAGTGCGCTGGTGGTTTCCTGCGGGCTGAGCTTGTTGTCGATGGCGATGACTTCGAACTTCACGCCGGCGGCGTTCTTCTTGTTGAACTCCTCGGCCAGAAACTGGAAGGTCTTGAGCTGGTTG
Organism: Variovorax paradoxus; assembly: GCF_040544635.1. Lineage (GTDB taxonomy): Bacteria > Pseudomonadota > Gammaproteobacteria > Burkholderiales > Burkholderiaceae_C > Variovorax > Variovorax paradoxus_R. Next base: position 206,406 of record NZ_JBEPKJ010000004.1, on the reverse strand, counting down.
GTGCCGACCGCCGCCATCAGGCCCGACAGCGGGTCGAGCCAGGCAATCTTCACGGTTTCACCCTTTTGGGCCAGAGCGCCGGTGGCGGCTGCGGCAAGGATGGCTGCGGTAGCGATTTTCAGAGCGAACTTCACGATCTATATCTCCTGGTCAAACCGAATCAAAAAGCCTTGCACGAGCGTACAAGCGTTCACTGCCCCGCCCCTCAGGGAATGCCCGGAGGGGGTGGCCGCAAAGGCCCGTTTCTATCGCGCAGGCGACAGCGCATTTCTCCAATTACTACCCGCGGGTAGACAGCTTCTACCCACGAGTAGGAAATGCGTTCACAAAGACGCTCAAGGGCGCTTCATCTGGCAGGTCGTCGGCGTGCTCGCCACATACGACTCGTAGTACTTCACGGGAACGTTGGTGTAGCCGGTGTTCTCGGCGTCATAAGGGAACTTGGCGCTGGCTTTCTCCCAGCGCGAGATGTAGAGGCCCTGCTGCAGCTGGTGGTCGGCCTTGCGCATCTCGACCTCGCCGTTGAAGCTCTTGATCTTCATGCCCTCGAGCGCGGCCGCAACCTTGACCGGATCGGTCGACCTGGCCTGCACGAAGGCGGCGTCGAGCAGCGCGAACGTGTGATAGATCGACGATTGCGTCAGGTCGTCGTTCATCCTCTTCTTGTAGCCTGCGAGCAGTTTCTGGATCTCGCCGCCCATGTTGTAGTGGCCATAGGCCACCGTATAGATCTTGCCGGCAGAGGTGGCGCCCATGGCCGTTGGGGTGCCAGTGCCGAATGCGTAGTAAGTGAGGAACTTCACGTCCAGGCCCGAGTCGTTCGCCGCCTTGATGAGCAGCGACAGATCGGAGCCCCAGTTGCCGGTAATGACGGTGTCCGCGCCCGATGCCTTGATCTTGGCGATGTACGGCGAGAAGTCGCGCACCTGCGCGAGCGGGTGCAGGTCGTCGCCCACGATCTGGATGTCGGGGCGCTTGGTCTTGAGGTTTTCCTTGGCGAACTTCGACACCTGCACGCCGTGCGCATAGTTCTGGCCAAGGATGTAGACCTTCTTGATGTCGGTCTGGTCCTTCATCCAGGTGGTCAGCGCCTCCATCTTCATGGAGGTGTCGGCGTCCAGGCGAAAGTGCCAGTAGCTGCACTTGCTGTTGGTGAGGTCAGGGTCGACCGCCGCATAGTTCAGGTAGAGCAGTTCCTTGCCCGGATTGCGCGCGTTGTTTTTCTCGACGGCATCGATGATCGCCAGCGCCGGACCCGAGCCGTTGCCCTGGGTGATGTAGCGCGCACCCTGGTCCTGGGCGGAGCGCAGCGCGGCGGTGGTCTCTTGCGGGCTCAGCTTGTTGTCGATGGCAATGATCTCGAACTTCACGCCCGAGGCGTTCTTCTTGTTGAACTCTTCCGCCAGGAACTGCGTGGTCTTTAGCTGGTTGGTGCCGACCGCGGCCATCAGCCCCGACAGCGGGTCCAGCCAGGCGATCTTGACCGTCTCGCCCTTCTGGGCGAACGCGGCCGCGGCGCTCACCAGCATGGCGCAAGCAGCTACGGACTTGATGGCAAATTGCATGAAGAGTCTCCTGGATGAATGGCGGGTATGAAGCGGATGCCAGCGTACAAGCGCCCTTTTCTTCGCCGCACAGGGATTGCCCGGAAGGAAGGCCGCCGAAGCGGCCTTGCTATCGCGTGCGCGACAGTGCGGTGGGTTCAGGGCGATGCGTCAGGCGGTCGGCAGCTTGTAGTCCTTGAGCAATTCGCGCAGTTTGGTCTTGAGGATCTTCCCGGTGGCGCCGATCGGAATCGCTTCGACGAACACCACGTCGTCGGGAATCTGCCACTTGGCCGTCTTGCCCTCGTAGAACTTCAGCAATTCTTCGCGCGCGACTTCCGCGTTGGGTTTTTTCACGACCGCGATGATCGGCCGCTCGTCCCACTTGGGGTGGTACACGCCGATGCAGGCGGCCATGGCGACGGCCGGGTGCGCGACGGCGATGTTCTCGATCTCGATCGAGCTGATCCACTCGCCGCCGGACTTGATCACGTCCTTGCTGCGGTCGGTAATCTGCAGATAGCCCTCGGCGTCGATGGTGGCGACGTCGCCGGTGGGAAACCAGCCGCGTCCCTGCTCGTCGCGAATGAGCGGATCGCCGCCCTCGCCCTTGAAGTATTCCTTCACGATCCATGGGCCCTTGACCAGCAGGTCGCCATAGGCTTTGCCGTCCCAGGGCAGCTCCTTGCCGTTGCCGTCGACGATCTTCATGTCGACGCCGAAGATGGCACGGCCCTGCTTCATGCGGATCTGCAGTTGCGCGTCCGGCGGCAGCGAGAGGTGCTTGTTCTTGAGCGTGCACAGCGTGCCCAGCGGGCTCATTTCGGTCATGCCCCAGGCATGCAGCACCTCGACGTTGTAGTTCTCCTGGAACGCCGTGATCATGGCCGGCGGGCAGGCCGAGCCACCGATGACGGTGCGGTTGAGCTTGCTGAACTTCAGGCCGTTGGCCTGCATGTGGCCGAGCATCATCTGCCACACGGTGGGCACGCCGGCCGCGAAGGTAACGCCTTCGGCTTCGATCAGCTCGTACACGGACTTGCCGTCGAGCGCCGGGCCGGGAAACACGATCTTGCAGCCCACCAGCGCAGCCGAGTACGGAATGCCCCAGGCGTTGACGTGGAACATCGGCACCACCGGCAGCACAGAGTCGCGCGCCGACAGCCGCATGACGTCGGGCAAGGCCGCGGCGTAGGCATGCAGCATGGTCGAGCGGTGGCTGTAGAGCGCGGCCTTCGGGTTGCCCGTGGTGCCGCTCGTGTAGCACATGCTCGAGGCCGAGTTCTCGTCGAAGGTGGGCCACTCGTAGCCGGTGGGCTGCGCGCCGATCCAGCTTTCGTAGCTCACGAGGTTGGGCACGCCGCTGTCCACCGGCAGCTTGTCGGCATCACACAGTGCAATCCATTTCCGGATCGTGGGACATTTGGCGTGCACCGCCTGCACCAGCGGCAGGAAGCTCAGGTCGAAGCACAGCATCTGGTCTTCGGCATGGTTGGCGATCCAGGCGATCTGGTCGGGGTGCAGGCGCGGGTTGATGGTGTGCAGCACGCGACCGCTGCCGCTCACGCCGTAGTACAGCTCCAGGTGCCTGTAGCCGTTCCATGCCAGGGTGGCGATGCGGTCGCTGAACAGCAACTGCTCGCCGTCCAGCGCATTGGCCACCTGCCGGGCGCGCGATGCGATACCGCTCCATGTCGTGCGGTGAATGTCGCCCTCGACCCGGCGCGAGACGATTTCGCCGTCGCCGTTGTGGCGCTCGGCGAAATCGATCAGCGACGAGATCAAAAGCGGTTGGTCTTGCATCAAACCCAGCATCTACGGACTCCTAAAAGAAATGACTTCATGAAAGCTTGCGAACAACGGATTCACGCAAGCTTCGGCCACTTCCACAATGACACAAACCCGCACTGCCGGATCGAACGCGGCGGCTCACCGATGCACCCTTGGCGCTTTGCTCATGGCACGGCCTGCACCGGCGTGATCACGGCCGCCGAGGGCGTGGCGTCGAGCCGCAGCTGCGACGGCCATGTCGCCCAGGTTGCACCAAGTTCGGGCGTGTTCGGGTTGCCATTGCGCATGAAGGCGCCAACGCTGGCCATGACGGCGTTGGACAGCGCGAGCCGGCCCGGCTGGTTGGCCTTGCCGCCCATCGCGTTGCTGAGCAGCGAGCCGCTGAAGTTGCCGAACACGAACGGCAGGTCGAAGGCGTGCGCCGCGCCGTACACGTCGTTCCACGGCGAGGGCTCCTGCGCCCAGTCGAGGCGGTAGTGCCAGATGTTCGGCTGGCGCATCTTCATCGTGTCCAGCAGGCTGTCGCGGTTGGCCTCGAAGAGGCCCTTCGTGATGATGTCGGTCGCCGCGTTGTAGCCGGTGGCCGGCTTGTCTACCGGGAGGTAGAACGGGTCGATGATGTCGGCCACCGTGAGCGTGGGCGGCGCATCCGGGTCGAAGTTGAACATCATCGAGAAGCGCTGGGCATCGGTGACGATCCAGCCCGGCTTGGGGAAGCCGATGGTTCCCAGCAGCGAGGCGAAGAGCTTGCCCTCGTCGCGCGTGTTGCCCGCGAGCATCGGCACCTTGACGTAGTTGTCGGCCGCGATCGCGCCGATCGGATCGACCGGGAGCACCGTGCCGTCGGGAATGGGTGCGACGGCGCCCAGGCCGTTGGCGACCACCGTGGCCAGCATTGCGCCACCCTCTTGCGCCCGCATGTAGTCGGCGATCTGCGCCGGCGTGCGCGTGCCGATGTAGGCCTTGGCGGCGGCTGCGTCGGCGGCGGTGCCGTCGGCCACGAGCAGCTTCTCGAGGATCGACTGGCCCTGCGCAAGCGAGACGGATGCCGGGACCAGCGTAGGCAGCGTCCCCGGCGGCAGGTTGCTCGCGAGCGAAATCCCGCCGCTCATCTCGAAGGCCTTGTGGAACAGCCCCTTCGCCATCGGCGAGGTCATCACCGCCAGCAGGTTGGTGGCACCGGCCGATTCACCCGAGAGCGTGACGTTGCCCGGATCGCCACCGAAATTCGCGGCGTTGTCCCGGATGAAGCGCAGTGCCGCCATGTTGTCGAGCAGCGCGAAGTTGCCCGAGTCGTCGCCCGCGGTGCCGCCCGGGCGCAGCTGCGGCATGTTCAGGAAGCCCAGGATGCCCAGGCGGTAGCTGGCGGTAATGACCACCGCGTTGGTGGCCTTCGCCAGCCTGGCGCCGTCGTAGAGCGGATCGGCCGTGTAGCCCGAAATATTGCTGCCGCCGTGCACGAACAGCAGCACCGGCAGGTTCTGCTCGCTCGTGGCGGGGCGCCAGATGTTGACGAACAGGCAGTCCTCGCTGCCGACCGGCTTGCCCAGGTTGGTGCCGATGGTGGCGTCATAGGTGTTGTTGGTGCCGGGGCTGAAAAGCCGGCCGATCTGCAGGCAAGCGTTGCCGAACTTCGTGGCCGGTCGGATGCCGCTCCACGCTTCGGGCTCCACCGGCGCGCGCCAGCGCAACGCGCCGACCGGCGGCTGCGCGAAAGGAACACCCTTCCAGAACCACGTGCCCGAGTTGGCGCTGTCGTCCACGCCTTCAATCTTGCCGGCCGTGGTCTGGCGCACCATGGGGCCGTCCGCGGCCGGTGGTGGTGCGGCCGGTGGTGGTGCGGCCGGTGGCGGCGGCGCAGGCGGAGTGGCCGGCAGGAACGAGAACGACGAACCCAAAGAGCCGCCGCCGCAGGCCGCGAGGGCCAGGCACGCCGTCATGGCGAGCGCCCGCGCCGCCGCTGTCGCCGTTCCTGCCGCTCCCCGGTTTTCCGGCCATGGCTGTACCGCTGCTGTCAGTGCCGTATTCATTTTTTGTCTCCACACCGGGTTAATCGGAATTCCTGCCTTCGTGTCCGGTGGCCATACTCCGGCCCGCCGAACCCGTAAAAATTCTAGGAACGCACGCCGTTTCCCTCGCTATCGCAAGCGCGCCAAATCAATGACTTCAGGAGCCTCCATGCCGCACGCCCAGCGCCGCCCGCAACGCCGGCCGGGCTTCGCGCAGCAGCCGGAGCTTCGGACCAGCTCGGCCGCCTGGCTCGAGGGCGTGCTCTCGATGTTCGAGGCCGAAGGGCTCGACGTGCCTTCGCTGCTGCGCGACGCGGGCTTCGACCCCGATTCGCTGCACCGCCAGAACGCGCGCGTGCCGGTCGACGAAATCTCGGTGCTCTGGCAACTCGCGGTGGCGCGCGCCGGCAAGCCCACGCTGGGCCTGCACCGCGACCTGGCCGCCACGCACAGCAAGCTGGGCACGGTCGGTCACGCCATGGCCTGCAGCGCGGACCTGGGCGCGGCGCTCACCCGGCTCACGCGCTACATGGCGGTGATCTCGGACGCGACCGCGTTCTCGCTGCAGCCCGAGGCGCGCGGCTGCTGGATGGTGATGGAACACACCGGCGGCAGCCTCCCGATTCCGCGCCAGCGCGTCGAATACGCCCTGCTGACCGTCTTCATGCAGTGCCAGTGGCTCACGCGACGCGAGCTGCAGCCGCTGGCCCTGGAGTTCGTCTATGCGCCGCCGGTCGACGACCGGCTGCACCGGGAGGCCTTCGGCTGCGCGATTCGCTACAACGCGCCGGCCAACCGCCTGCTGCTGTCGGCGGCCGACATGGCCATGCCGCTACCCACCCACCACCCGGCGCTCGGCGAGATGCAGGAGCACCTGCTGGACGACCAGCTGAACCTGCTCGGCCAGACCACCACCAGCACGCTGGTATGCGCCGAGATCGCGCGGCGGCTGCCGCAAGGCGAACCGCGCCGGCAGGACGTGGCTGCCGGCCTCGGGCTCGCGGAGCGCACACTGCAACGGCGGCTGCAGGAGGAATCGGTGTCGTTCCAGTCGCTGCTCGACCGCACCCGCCGCGAGCTGGCGCAGCAGTATCTGGCGGAAGACCGCCATACCCTCACCGACGTGGCGGACATGCTCGGCTTCGTCGACAGCAGCAACTTCTTCCGCGCCTGCAAGCGCTGGTTCGGGCTACCGCCCGCGCAGTACCGGGCGCGGATCTGGGACACGCCGGCGCTCGCTCATTGAGCAGCCTCCAACGCCGATGGCCCGCGCGGCAAGGGGTTACGCCCGTTGCCGGACAATCCGGGCATGAGCCTGCTTGCTGAAGACACGGACGTCGCGGACCTGGGATTGCACTGGAAGCCTGGTTTCGAGGCGCTCGGCGCCGCCTTTCTCACCCACCTGCGGCCAACGCCCCTGCCCGATCCCTACTGGGTGGGCCACAGCGAGGCGGTGGCCCGTGAACTGGGGTTGCCGGCCGATTGGCGGCAATCGGACAGCACGCTCTCGGCGCTGACGGGCAGCCTCCCGGTCGCCGGCACCAACCCGTTCGCCACCGTGTACAGCGGCCACCAGTTCGGCGTCTGGGCCGGGCAGCTCGGCGACGGCCGCGCGATCATGCTGGGTGAAACGGCGGGCGGCCTCGAAGTGCAGCTGAAAGGCGCGGGCCGCACGCCCTACTCGCGCGGCGGCGACGGCCGCGCCGTGCTGCGCTCCAGCATCCGCGAATTTCTCTGCAGCGAAGCCATGCACGGCCTCGGCATTCCGACCACGCGGGCACTGTGCGTGACAGGTTCCGACGCCCGCGTGTACCGCGAAGAGCCCGAATCCGCCGCCGTGGTGACCCGCGTGGCGCCCAGCTTCATCCGTTTCGGCCATTTCGAGCACTTTGCCGCCAACCAACGCGACGCTGAATTGCGCGCGCTCGCCGACTACGTCATCGACCACTACTACCCGGCCTGCCGCACCACCGATCGCTTCAACGGCAATGCCTACGCAGCCTTCCTGGAAACCGTGAGCGAACGCACTGCCGCCCTGCTCGCGCAGTGGCAGGCCGTGGGCTTTTGCCATGGCGTGATGAACACCGACAACATGAGCATCCTCGGGCTCACCATCGACTACGGGCCGTTCCAGTTTCTGGACGGCTTCGACCCGCGCCACATCTGCAACCACAGCGACACCAGCGGACGCTACGCCTTCAACCAGCAGCCCAACGTGGCCTACTGGAACCTGTTCTGCCTGGCGCAGGCGCTGCTGCCGCTGATCGGCGACCAGGAAGTTGCGGTGGGCGCGCTGGAGTCTTACAAGACGGTGTTCCCGCGCGAGTTCGAGGGCCGCATGCGCGCCAAGCTCGGGCTGGCCGATTCGGCCGAGGGCGACCGTACGCTCATCGAAGGCGTGCTGAAGCTGCTGGCCGCCGAAAAGGTCGACTACACGATCTTCTGGCGCCGCCTGTCGCAGCACATGAAAGACGGCAACGCCGAACCGGTGTGCGACCTCTTCCTGGACCGCGCCAGCTTCGATGCATGGTTGCTATCTTTTTCGGAGCGGCATGCACAGGCCCCATCGCAGGCCCGACACTCGCAGGCTGCCGATTTGATGCTCAAATCGAACCCTAGATTCGTGTTGCGGAACCACCTGGGCCAGCAAGCCATCGAAGGTGCTGCGCAGAAGGACTTCTCGGCTGTGGCAACCTTGCTGACCCTGCTCGAGACCCCATTTGAAGAACATCCCGGTGCCGACGCTTATGCCGGCTTCCCGCCCGACTGGGCGTCCACGATTGAAATCAGCTGTTCATCATGACCACTCCCGTACAGAAAACCGACGCCGAATGGAAAGCCGTGCTCGCTGAAAAAGGCGCCGAGCCCGCGGCCTTCGAGGTGACGCGCCACGCGGCCACCGAGCGCCCCTTCACCGGCAAGTACGAGGCGCACTGGGAAGACGGCACCTACCATTGCATCTGCTGCGGTGCCAAGCTGTTCGAGGCGTCGACCAAGTTCGACGCGGGTTGCGGCTGGCCCAGCTTCTCGGAAGAAGCCGTTCCGGGCGCCATCAAGAACATCGTCGACCGTTCGCACGGCATGGTGCGCACGGAAAATGTCTGCGCGAATTGCGGCGCCCACCTGGGGCACGTGTTTCCCGACGGCCCCACCGAAACCGGCTTGCGCTACTGCATGAACTCGGCTTCGCTCGACTTCCAGAAGAAATAACAACCAACAACCGGCTCCCGCCCAGCGCATGAAACTGATCCTCGACTTTTTTCCGATCCTGCTTTTCTTCGGCGCCTACAAGATGGCCGACATCTACACGGCCACCGCCGTGCTGATGGGCGCCACCGTGGTGCAGATGGGCATCATCTATGCGCTGGACCGCAAGCTGCAGGCCATGCAGAAGGCCACGCTGGTGCTGATTCTTTTGTTCGGCACGCTCACACTGGTGCTGCATGACGACCGCTTCATCAAGTGGAAGCCCACGGTTCTCTACGGCGCAATGGCCGTGGCGCTGGCCGTCGCGCTCTGGGCGCTGAAGAAGAACTTTCTCAAGATGCTGCTGGGCTCGCAGTTGCAACTGCCGGACCGCATCTGGGGCCGCCTCAATGTGGCGTGGATCGGCTATTGCCTTTTCATGGCCGCAATCAACGGCTACGTGGCGGCGTACTTCACCACCGAGGCCTGGGTCAACTTCAAGCTCTGGGGCTATGTGTTCCCCATCGTGTTCCTGGTGGCGCAAGGCCTGTACATATCGCCGCACCTCAAGAGCGACGACAAGCCCGCCGCATGAGCGCCGCGCCGGGCCGCCCCAAGCAAGCGCGCACCGCAGTGCAAAGCACGAAGGTCATCCAATGAGCACCGCCACAACCCATCCCCTGCCGACGGCGCACGCCCTCGAAGCGGCGCTGCGCGAAGCGCTGCAGCCCACGGAGCTCGAAGTGATCGACGAGAGCAGCGCCCACGCAGGCCATGCGGGCGCCAACGCGGAGGGGTACGGCACCCACTTTCGCGTGCGTATCGCCTCCCCCCTCTTCGCCGGGAAACCCCGTGTGGCGCGCCATCGCCTTGTGTATGATGCCCTCCAGGTTTTTATCGCGCAGGGTCTGCACGCCATTGCCATCGAAGTGCTTTGAGTCGTTCGATTGGTTACATGCCACGCCGCTTTCGCTGCGGCGGCCCGCCCCCTCCCGTTTCTCTTCGTCTTTTCCGTTTTTTTCACGCGCTTTTTCCTACACGCGCATTTCCCCTCCAGCCTGATATTCATTCCATGAAAAAACAACTCTTGCAGGCCGTTGCGGCCGCAGCGCTGCTCGGTGCGATTCCTCTGGCGGCAGTGGCGCAGAACGCAGCCATCGTCAACGGCAAGCCGGTGCCCAAGGCACGCATGGACGTGCTGGCACAGCAACTCGCCGCCGCCGGCCGGCCGGTCACGCCGGAAATGCAGGGCCAGCTGCGCGAAGAAATCGTCGCGCGCGAAGTGTTCATGCAGGAAGCGCAGAAGCAGGGCCTGGACGCCACCGACGACTACAAGAACCAGCTCGAACTCGCCCGCCAGGCCATCCTGATCCGCGCGCTGTTCGAAAACTACCGCAAGACCAATGCGGTGTCGGAAGCCGACGTCAAGGCCGAGTACGACAAGTTCGTGGCGGCCAACGGCGGCAAGGAATTCAAGGCCCGCCACATCCTGGTCGAAACCGAAGACCAGGCCAAGAAAATCATGGCCGACCTGAAGAAGGGCGCCAAGTTCGAAGACATCGCCAAGAAGCAAAGCAAGGACCCGGGTTCGGGCGCCAACGGCGGCGACCTCGACTGGGCCAACCCCGCGAGCTTCGTGCCCGAGTTCTCGGAAGCGATGATCAAGCTCAAGAAGGGCGAGACCACGGCAACGCCCGTCAAGACGCAGTTCGGTTACCACATCATCCGCGTCGACGACATCCGCCAGGCCCAGCTTCCGAAGATGGAAGAAGTGCAGCCGCAAATCACGCAGCAACTGCAGCAGCAACGCCTGCAGAAATACCAGGAAGAGCTGCGCGCGAAGGCCAGGATCGAATAAGGTCCGGCGGCTTTACCCGCCCCATGAAAAAAGCGGCCTGAAGGCCGCTTTTTTTTCGGGCGCTTTCTTTCACCCCACCCAGCGGCGCGCATTGCGCCAGATGCGCATCCAGGGGCTTTGCTCGCTCTTGTCGCCGCCGGTCCAGCTCATCTGGATGTTGCGGAACACGCGTTCCGGGTGCGGCATCACGGCGGTGAAGCGGCCGTCTGGCGTGGTGACTGAGGTCAGGCCGCCCGCGCTGCCGTTCGGGTTGAACGGGTACTGCTCGGTAGGCTTGCCGTGGTTGTCCACGAAGCGCATCGCCGCAATGGCCTTGGCTGCGTCGCCGCGGTGCTTGAAGTTGGCATAGCCCTCGCCATGCGCCACGGCAATCGGCAAGCGGCTGCCGGCCATGCCCGCAAAGAAGATGCTGGGCGACTCGAGCACCTCGACCATCGACAGGCGTGCCTCGAAACGCTCGCTCTGGTTGGTGGTGAAGCGCGGCCAGGCTTCGGCGCCGGGGATGATGTCAGCGAGCTCGGCGAACATCTGGCAGCCGTTGCATACGCCCAGGCCGAAGGTGTCTTCGCGGCCGAAGAAGGCCTTGAACTGTTCTGCGAGCTTCGGGTTGAAGGTGATGCTGCGCGCCCAACCGATGCCGGCGCCCAAGGTGTCGCCGTAGCTGAAGCCGCCGCAGGCGACCACGCCCTTGAAGTTGGCAAGGTCCGCCCTGCCCGTCTGCAGGTCGGTCATGTGGACGTCGTAGGCCTCGAAACCGGCTTCGGTGAAGGCGTAGGCCATTTCGACGTGCGAGTTGACGCCTTGCTCGCGAAGAATGGCGACCTTGGGGCGGCTCTGAAGGATGGCGGGGGCGTTGAGGCTGCTGCCCTCACCCCTGCCCTCTCCCGGAGGGAGAGGGAGGAAGATGTGCAGGCCGGGGTCCGAAGGATCGCCGGCTGCGGCGTGCTCGGCATCGGCGCAGGCGGGGTTATCGCGTTCGCGGGCGATCTTCCAGCTGACCGAGTCCCACACCTGGTGCAGGTCGTGCAGCGTGGCGCTGAACACCGACTTGGCATCGCGCCAGACTTCGAGCTTGCCCTTGCCCGCATCCATGGTCGAACTCGCGGGCCGCGTCTTGCCGACGAAATGGCTGTGGGCGCTGAGGCCGTGGGCGCGCAGCACCTGCATCACGTCGTTGCGCTCGGCGGTGCGCACCTGCAGCACCATGCCGAGCTCTTCGTTGAACAGCGCCTTGAGCGTGAGCTCCTCGCGCCGCGCGCTGACTTGCTGCGCCCAGTTCTTGGCGTCGCCGGTTTCCATGCGGCTGTCGGAGATGCCGTCGCCTTCGGTGACCAGCATGTCGACATTGAGCGCCACGCCCACATGGCCGGCAAAAGCCATTTCGCAGGCGGTGGCGAACAGGCCGCCATCGCTGCGGTCGTGCAGGGCAAGAATCTTGCCGTCGGCGCGCAGCGCGTTCACAGCGTTGACCAGCGCGACGATCTGCGCCGGGTCGTCGAGGTCGGGCACGGTATCACCGCTCTGGTTCAAGGTCTGCGCCAGGATGCTGCCGGCCATGCGGTGCTGGCCACGGCCCAGGTCGACGAGCACGAGCGTGGTGTCGGCCTCATCGGCATCGAGCTGCGGCGTGAGGGTGCCGCGCACGTCGGCGAGCGAGGCGAAGGCGGTCACGATCAGGCTGACCGGCGACGTGACCTTCCTGGCCTCGCCGCTGTCTTTCCACTGGGTGCGCATCGACAGCGAATCCTTGCCGACCGGAATCGACACGCCCAGCGCCGGGCAGAGCTCCAGGCCCACGGCCTTGACGGTCTCGTACAGCGCGGCGTCTTCGCCCGGCTCGCCGCAGGCGGCCATCCAGTTGGCGGACAGCTTGACGCGCGAGAGTTCGATGGGCGCGGCCAGCAGATTGGTGATGGCCTCGGCCACAGCCATGCGGCCCGAAGCCGGCGCGTCGAGCGCGGCCAGCGGCGTGCGTTCGCCCATGCTCATGGCTTCGCCTGCAAAGCCCTTGTAGTCCGCCAGCGTGACGGCGCAATCGGCCACCGGCACCTGCCACGGGCCGACCATCTGGTCGCGGTGGCTCAGGCCGCCCACAGTGCGGTCGCCGATGGTGATCAAGAAGCGCTTGGAGGCGACGGTCGGGTGCGAGAGCACGTCGATGGCGGCCTTTTGCAGATCGACGCCGGTGAGGTCCAGCGGCTTGAAGCTGCGCGCGACGGTCTTCACGTCGCGGTGCATCTTGGGCGGCTTGCCGAGCAGCACGTCCATCGGCATGTCGACGGGTTGCACTTCGGCGCCTTCGTCGGCCACCAGCAACTGGCGTTCTTCGGTCGCAACGCCCACCACCGAGAAGGGGCAGCGCTCGCGCTCGCAGAAGGCCTTGAACTGTTCGAGCGATTCCGGCGCGATGGCCAGCACGTAGCGCTCCTGGCTTTCGTTGCACCAGATTTCCTTCGGCGCCATGCCCGACTCTTCGAGCGGCACCGCGCGCAGGTCGAAGCGCGCGCCGCGGCCGGCGTCGTTGGTCAGCTCAGGGAAGGCGTTGCTCAGGCCGCCCGCGCCCACGTCGTGGATCGCGAGAATCGGGTTGGCCGCGCCCTGTTGCCAGCAGTGGTTGATGACCTCCTGCGCACGGCGTTCGATTTCGGGGTTGCCGCGCTGCACCGAGTCGAAGTCGAGTTCCGCCGCGTTGGCGCCGGTCGCCATCGAACTGGCGGCGCTGCCGCCCATGCCGATGCGCATGCCGGGGCCGCCGAGCTGGATAAGCAATGAACCGGCCGGGAACTGGATCTTCTTGGTCTGCGTGGCATCGATGCTGCCGAGGCCGCCCGCGATCATGATGGGCTTGTGATAGCCGCGCTGCACCGTGTCGATGTCGCTCGCCACCGTTTGCTCGTATTCGCGGAAATAGCCCAGCAGGTTGGGCCGGCCGAATTCGTTGTTGAACGCGGCGCCGCCCAGCGGGCCTTCGGTCATGATCTGCAGCGGGCTGGCGATGTGCTCGGGCTTGCCGTAGTGGCCCTCTTCCGGCCAGAGCTTCGACACGGTGAAGCCGGTCAGGCCGGCCTTGGGCTTGGAGCCGCGGCCCGTGGCGCCTTCGTCGCGGATCTCGCCGCCCGCGCCGGTCGAGGCGCCCGGGAACGGCGAAATGGCGGTCGGGTGGTTGTGCGTTTCGACCTTCATCAGCACGTGGCTCAGTGCGCTATCTTTTTGATAGCTTTGCGAGCCCGAAGCCGGGATGAAACGCTCGACGGTCGTGCCCTCCATGACCGAGGCGTTGTCCGCATAGGCGATGACCGTGTGCTGCGGGTTCTCTTTCTCGGTGTGGCGGATCATCGAGAACAGGCTTTGGGGTTGCGCCTTGCCGTCGATGGTGAACTGGGCGTTGAAGATCTTGTGGCGGCAGTGCTCGCTGTTGGCCTGCGCGAACATCATCAGTTCGACGTCGCTGGGGTTGCGCCCCAGGCGGGTGAAGGCTTCGACCAGGTAGTCGATTTCGTCCTCGGCCAGCGCCAGGCCGAAACCTGTGTTGGCCGCCACCAGCGCGGCGCGGCCGCCGGCTTGCACGTCGACCAGCGCCATCGGCTGGGCCGGCAGTTCGCTGAACAGGCTGGCCGCCTGCTCCACGGTGGCCAGCACCGATTCGGTCATGCGGTCATGCAGCGGGCCGGCCACGGCGGCCAGCACGTCGCCCTCGAGCACGGGCGCCTTGCCGATCAGCGGGGCCTTGAGCTTCAGGTGGTATTGGGTGACGCGCTCGACCCGGCGAAGGGCAAGCCCGCAGTTGTGGGCAATATCGGTCGCCTTGGAAGCCCAGGGCGATACGGTGCCCAGGCGGGGCGTCACGACCACGGAGGTGCCGGCCTTGGCCGGGGCTTCGACGAACGGCTCGCCGTAGGTGAGGAGCGCCGCAAAGCGGTCGCGGCCGGCTGCATCGAGCGCGGCGTCGGTGACCACCAGGTGCACGAAACGGGCGGCGATGCCCTCGATGCGCGGTTCGATCGCCTGCAGCTTGGGCAGCAGTTGCCGCGCGCGAAAGTCGCTGAGTGCGCTGCCGCCCTCGAACATGGTTACGACGGGAAGGGCTTGAGGTGCGGGCTGCGTCACGGTCGATGGGGCCTTGGGGCCGCGTTGGGAATCAAAGAATCGAGGCGGAAGACCGCTGACTGGGGTCATCCGCGTTAACCCGGAATTTTAGCTTGCTGAATGGGATAATTCCGGGATGAGCATTACCTACAAAGACGCAGCAGGCATCGAGGCCATGCGCGTCGCCTGCCGCCTCGCCTCCGAGGTGCTGGACTACCTCACGCCCCTGATCAAGCCCGGCATCACGACCAACGACGTGGACCGGCTCGCCGCCGAGTACATGGTCAAGCAGGGCACCACCTCGGCCACGGTGGGCTACATGGGCGCCAGCAGCGTGCCCTTCCCGAAGTCGCTCTGCACCTCGGTGAACCACGTCGTGTGCCACGGCATTCCCAATGACAAGCCCTTGAAAAAGGGCGACATCATGAACGTCGACGTCACCGTCATCAAGGACGGCTGGTTCGGCGACAACAGCCGCATGTACATCATCGGCGACGCCTCCATTGCGGCCAAACGCCTGTGCAGCATCACCTTCGAAGCCATGTGGCACGGCATTTTGCAGGTGCGCCCGGGCGCCCACCTGGGCGACGTGGGCCATGCGATCCAGAAGTTTGCCGAAGGCCAGGGCTATTCGATCGTGCGCGAGTTTTGCGGCCACGGCGTGGGCCAGCGCTTCCACGAAGAACCGCAGGTGCTGCATTACGGCCGCCCGGGCACGCTGGAAGAGCTCAAGCCCGGCATGATCTTCACCATCGAGCCGATGATCAATGCCGGCAAGCGCGAGGTGAAGGAAGACTTCAAGGGCGGCCAGTACGACGGCTGGACCATCGTCACCCGCGACCATTCGCTGTCGGCGCAATGGGAGCACACGGTGCTGGTCACCGAAACGGGCTACGAGGTGCTCACGCTGTCGGAAGGCAGCCCGCCCCTGCCATCGTTCGTCACCTCCACGAAAACGTGAGCCGCGCGAGCGGCGCACGGCCCAGGAAAAAGCCGTGATCGAACCAGCCAAGATCGATGTAGCAACGCTGCGCGAAGCCTATCGCGCAAAGAAGCTCGCACTGTTCGACACCCTGCGTTTTGCACGCGCACCCACGCGCAGCGTGCACACGGTGCTGCGCCAGTTGTCGGCGCTGGCCGACCAGACCTTGTGCGCACTTTGGCGTGAAGCCGATTTCGGCGATTCGCTCGCGCTGGCGGCCGTGGGCGGCTTCGGCCGCGGCGAGCTGTTTCCGTATTCCGATGTCGACGTGCTGTTGCTGCTGCCGCCCGAAGGCCACGCCAGCGAAATCGATCCGGCCCGCATCGAGGCCTTCATCGGGCACTGCTGGGACGCGGGGCTTGAAATCGGCTCCAGCGTGCGCACAGTCGAAGAGTGCCTGGCCGAGGCCGAAAAAGACGTCACGGTTCAGACCTCGCTGCTCGAATCGCGGCTGATCGCGGGCAACAAGAAGCTCTTCGTGGCTTTTCGCCGCCGCTTCACCAGGGCCATCGACCCGCAGGCTTTCTTCATGGCCAAGTCGCAGGAAATGCGGCACCGCCACCAGAAGTTCGACAACACGCCTTACGCGCTCGAACCCAACTGCAAGGAATCGCCGGGCGGCCTGCGCGACCTGCAGACCATTCTCTGGATGGCCAAGGCCGCCGGGTTCGGCAACCGCTGGGACGACCTGGCCAAGAACGGCCTGGCAACCCCCTTCGAGGCACAGCAGATCAAGCGCAACGAGGCCCTGCTCTCGCTCATTCGCGCGCGGCTGCACGTGATTGCCAACCGGCGCGAAGACCGCCTGGTGTTCGACCTGCAGACCGCCGTGGCCGCGAGCTTCGGCTACCAGGGCGAATCGCAGCGCAAGTCGAGTGAAGCGCTGATGCGGCGCTACTACTGGGCGGCCAAGGCGGTGTCGCAGCTCAACCAGATTCTGCTGCTCAACATCGCGGAACGGCTGCAGCCGATGGACGAGCAGCACACGCCGATCAACGAGCGCTTCTTCGAGCGCGCCGGCCTGATCGAGATTGCGAGCGACGACCTCTACGAGCGCGAGCCGCACGCCATTCTCGAGACCTTTCTGCTCTACCAGAAGACCATCGGCGTGAAGGGCCTGTCGGCTCGCACGCTGCGCGCGCTCTACAACGCGCGCCACGTGATGGACAGCAAGTTCCGCAACGACCCGGTCAATCACCAGACCTTCATGCGCATCCTGCTGCAGCCTTACGGCATCACGCATGCGTTCAGGCTCATGAACCAGACCTCGGTGCTGGGGCGCTACCTGCGGGTGTTCCGCAGCATCGTGGGCCAGATGCAGCACGACCTGTTCCACGTGTACACGGTGGACCAGCACATCCTGATGGTGCTGCGCAACGTGCGGCGCTTCTTCATTGCCGAGCATGCGCATGAATACCCGTTCTGCTCGCAGCTCGCGGCCGGCTGGGACAAGCCATGGATCCTTTACGTGGCGGCGCTGTTCCACGACATTGCCAAGGGCCGCGGCGGCGACCACTCCACGCTCGGCGCGCGCGACGTGCAGCGCTTTTGCAAGCAGCACGGCATCGCACGCGAAGACTCGAAGCTCATCGAATTCCTGGTGGCCGAACACCTGGTGATGAGCCAGGTGGCGCAAAAGCAAGACCTGAGCGACCCGGAGGTGATCGGCGCTTTCGCCAAGCGCGTGGGCAACGAGCGCTACCTCACGGCCCTGTACCTGCTGACCATCGCCGACATTCGCGGCACATCGCCGCGCGTGTGGAATGCCTGGAAGGGCAAGCTGCTCGAAGACCTTTACCGCTACACCCTGCGCGCGCTCGGCGGGCGCATGCCCGACCCCGACGCCGAGGTCGAATCGCGCAAGCGCGAGGCGCTGGTGCAGCTTGCCTTGCATGCGCAGCGCTTCGAAGCGCACAAGGCGCTGTGGGAGACGCTGGACGTCGGCTACTTCATGCGCCACGACGCGGCCGAGATCGCCTGGCATGCCAAGCAGCTTTCGCGCTTCGTGCCGCCGCCCAACGTGCCCGTCGACCCCAAGGCGCCGCCCATCGTGCGGGCGCGTCTTTCGCCGGTGGGCGAAGGGCTGCAGGTGGTGGTGTACACGCCCGACCAGCCCGATTTGTTCGCGCGCATCTGCGGCTATTTCGACCAGTCGTCGTTCAGCATTCTTGACGCGAAAGTACACACCACCAGCAACGGCTACGGCCTGGACACCTTCCAGGTTGTAACTACTTTCCTGCCCGACCACTACCGCGATCTCATCAGCATGGTCGAGTCGGGCCTCGCGCAAACGCTGACCGAAGCCGGCCCCCTGCCCCCGCCCAGTGTGGGACGGGTGTCGCGCCGTGTGCGCAGCTTTCCCATCAAGCCGCGCATCAGCCTGCTGCCCGACGACAAGGCACAGCGCTGGCTGCTCAACATCTCGGCCAGCGACCGCACGGGGCTGCTGTATTCGGTGGCACGCGTGCTCGCGCGGCATCACCTGAACCTGCAGCTCGCCAAGGTCACGACCCTGGGCGAGCGCGTGGAAGACACGTTCCTGATCAGCGGACCGGAACTGCAGGGCCAGAAGACACAGCTGGCCATCGAGACGGATTTGATGGAAGCGCTGGCCTCCTGAGGGGCTTTCCGCTTGTTTCGTTCGCAGGCGCATCCTGCGGCATGATGTTGTCGACTTGATTCAACTCGAACGGCAACACCCGACATGAGCCAGAAGACCAATCCCCTCGCGGGCCAGCCCGCATCGCTGGACCTGCTCGTCAATGTCCCGCGCCTCATCTCGGCCTACTACACGGGCCGGCCCGATCCATCGGTGCCCGCCCAACGCGTGGCCTTCGGAACATCGGGGCACCGCGGCTCTTCTTTCGACGACGCTTTCAACGAATGGCATGTGCTGGCGATAAGCCAGGCGATTGCCGATTACCGCAAGCAAAAAGGCATCGACGGCCCGCTGTTCCTGGGCATCGATACGCATGCGCTCTCCACGCCCGCATTCAACAGCGCGGTGGAAGTGCTGGCCGCCAACGGCGTGGAGCTGATGCTGTCGAAGGACGACGAGTACACGCCGACGCCTGCCGTCTCGCATGCCATCCTGGTCTACAACCGCGGGCGCACGACCGGGCTGGCCGACGGCATCGTGATTACGCCTTCGCACAATCCGCCCGAAAGCGGCGGCTTCAAGTACAACCCGCCCAACGGCGGCCCGGCGGGCACCGACATCACCTCCGCCGTCGAGGCCGCCGCCAACAAAATGCTGGCGAACGGGCTCGAAGGCGTGAAGCGCATGCCGCTCGCGCAGGCGCTGCGCGCTTCGACCACACACCGGCACGACTACCTCAACACCTACATCGAAGACCTGGCCCAAGTGCTCGACATGGACGCCATCCGCGGCGTGGAGATCGACCTCGGTGTCGACCCGTTGGGTGGTGCCGGCGTGCACTACTGGCCGGCCATCGCCGAGCGCTACAAGCTCAAGCGCCTCACCGTGCTGAACCAGGAGGTCGACCCGACCTTCCGCTTCATGTCGCTCGACTGGGACGGCCGCATTCGCATGGACCCATCGTCGCCCGACGCGATGCACAAGCTGATCGCGCTGAAAGACCGCTTCGGCATCGCCTTTGCCTGCGACACCGACCACGACCGCCATGGCGTGGTCGCGCGCAGCTCGGGCCTGATGCAGCCGAACAGCTACCTCGCGGTGATGATCGACTACCTCTACACGCACCGGCCGCAATGGCCGGCGCAGGCGGCCGTGGGCAAGACGGTGGTGAGCAGCCAGATGATCGACCGCGTCACGGCTCGGCTCGGCCGCAAGCTCTACGAGGTACCGGTGGGCTTCAAGTGGTTCGTCGACGGGCTGGTGGACGGGTCGCTGGGCTTCGGCGGCGAAGAAAGCGCGGGCGCGACCTTCCTGCGCTTCGATGGCTCGGCGTGGACCACAGACAAGGACGGCATCGTGCCCGCCCTGCTCTCGGCCGAGATTGCCGCGCGCACCGGGCGCGACCCGGGCGAACGCTATGCGGAACTGGCACAGGCGCTGGGCCAGCCGGTGTCCGACCGCGTCGACGCGGCAGCCACGGTCGAGCAGAAGAAAAAGCTGTCGAGCCTGTCGCCGCAGCAGATCAATTCGACCGAACTGGCCGGCGACAAGATCGAAACCGTGCTGAGCCATGCGCCGGGCAACGGCGCGGCCATCGGCGGCGTGAAGGTCGTCACGGCCAATGGTTGGTTCGCCGCGCGGCCCTCGGGCACCGAGAACATCTACAAGATCTACGGCGAAAGCTTCGAGGGTGCGCAGCACCTGGAGCGGATCCTCGAAGAGGCGCAGCAAGTGGTGGACAAGGCGCTGTCGGCAGGCTGATGAAAACCGGCGCGCGGCCGCTCAGCGCGTCCCCTCTCCCAGCCGCCGCTCCAGCCACACGCTGTAGCGCGAGAGCCCGAAGCACAGCACCCAGTACACCGCCGCAATGAAGAGGTACCCCTCGAGGTAGAACGGCCGCCAGGTCGGGTCGCCGCCCAGGGCCAGGCCCAATGCGCCGGTCAGCTCGAACAGACCCACCACCGTGACCAGCGATGTGTCTTTCAGCGTGCCCACCACGTTGTTGGTCAGCGCCGGCACCACGAGCCGCAAGGCCTGCGGCAGCACGATGTCCCGCTGCACCGGCCAGCGCCCGAAGCCAAGCGCCATCGCCACCTCGGTCTGTCCGCGCGGTACGGCCTGCAAGCCGCCGCGGATGATCTCGGCCAGATAGGCCGCCACGAACAGCGTCAGGCCCGCCAGCACGCGCACCAGCACATCGGGCTGCCAACCCGCGGGCCACAGCAGCGGCAGCAGGAAAGAGGCCATGAACAGCACCGAGATCAGCGGCACGCCACGCACCAGTTCGATGTAGCTTGCGCTCAGCGTGCGAACCACCGGCCAGCCCGAGCGACGGCCCAATGCAAGCAGCAGCGCGAGCGGAAAGGCCAGCGCCAGGCCCACCACCGCAAGGCCGATGGTGAGCGGCAAGCCGCCCCATCGGCTGGTCGGCACATGGCTGAGCCCGGCGACGCCACCGCTCATCAGCAGCGCGAACAACAGCAGCGCCACGATCCAGAGCGGCACCAGCCACCAGCGCCAGCTGCGCGGCCGGGCGCTCAGCACCGTGACGGCCGACAGCACGACCACCGCAATGGCCGGGCGCCATTGCTCTTCATAGGGGAAGCGGCCGAACAGCATCGGCCGCCACTTCTCGGCCACCACGCCCCAGCAGGCGCCGTGCTGCACCGCGCGGCAGGCCTCGGCGTCGGGCCGGAATACCGCGTGCACCACGCCCCATTCGACGGCATGGAAACCGCCCCACGCGAGCAACGCAAGCAGCAGCATCGTGGCCAGCGCCCGCAGCGGCGAACCCCAAAGTTCGCTGCGCCACGCGATGGGCCCTTGCGCGATGTTTCTCATCGCCAGCCTCGCAATGCGACGCGCGCGTTGTAGCGGTTCATGCCGAAGGAGATCATGAGAGAGAGCAGCAGGTACACCGCCATGATGATCGCGATGCACTCGAAGGCCCGGCCGTTCGAGCCGATGGTGGTGTTGGCCACCGACACCAGTTCCGGATAGCCCACGGCCACCGCAAGCGATGAATTCTTGGTCAAGCTGAGGAGCTGGTTGGTGAGCGAAGGCACGATCACCCGCAGCGCTTGCGGCAGGATCACGATGCGCAATTGCTGCACCGACGTCAGCCCCAACGCCTGCCCGGCCAGCACCTGCCCCTGCGACACCGACAGGATGCCGGCGCGCACGATTTCCGCCACGAAGGCCGCTGAGTAAAAGGACAGGCCCGCGACGATGGTCACGTATTCGGGGCTCAGCGCCGCGCCGCCGCTCACGCCGAAGTCGCCCTTTTCGGGCCATTCGAAGTGCGTCGGCCACCAACCGCCCTCGCCCGTGGCGGGCCAGGGCACGCTGAGGCCGCCCTTGCTGAGCCAGACGCCCGGCATCAGCCTGACGGGCTCGGTCGGATCGGGAAGCAGATTGGCCATGGCAAAAGCCAGCATCAGCAGTTGCACCAGCAAAGGCACATTGCGCAGCACTTCGACATACGCGGTACAGATACCGCGCAGCAGCACGTGCGGCGCGAGCCGGCCGATGCCGATCAGCGTGCCGAGCACGACCGAGAAAATGGCGGCGGGCACCGCCGCCCGCACCGTGTTGATCAGGCCCGCCAGGAAGGCGCGCCAGAACGGCTGGCTGGCATCGAAGTCGAGCCAGCCTTCGCTGATGGAAAAACCCGCGGGCTCGGTCAGAAAGTCGAAGCCCGAACGAACCCCGCGCGAGCGCAGGACTTCGAGCGCATGGTTCACCACCCAGACGGCGCAGGCCACGACGGCCAGTACCAGCAGCGCCTGGACGACCCAGGCCAGCCAGGCGCCGCGGCGCGAGGCTTCCCGGCTCATCGAACGGGTGGTGCGTAGATCAGGCCGCCCTTGTTCCAGAGGTTGTTCGAGCCGCGCGGCAGCTTGAGCACCGATTTCGGCCCGACGTTGCGCTCGAACATCTCCCCGTAGTTGCCCACGGCCTTGATGGCGCGGAACGACCAATCCTTGTCGAGGCCCAGCAGCTTGCCCAGGTCTTCGCCGGTGCCGACCAGGCGCTGCTGCGCCGGGTCCTTGCTGTTGGCCTTGAGCTCATCGGCATTGGCCTGGGTGACGCCGAACTCTTCGGCCTCGATGAGCGCGTTGGGCACCCACTTGGCAATGGCAAACCATTCGTCGTCGCCACGGCGCACCAGCGGCGCAAGCGGCTCCTTGGAGATCAGTTCGGGCAGGATGACGTAGTCGTCGGGGTTCGGCGCTTCCTTGTTGCGCAGACCCGCGAGCGCCGACGCGTCGGTGGTGAAAGCCTGGCAGCGGCCCGAGAAAAAGGCCTTGAAGGAAGCCTCGAAGCTCTCGAACACCACGGTCTTGACCGGGATGTTCTGCGCGCGGAAGTAGTCGGACACGTTCTTCTCGTTGGTGGTGCCCGACTGCGTGCAGATGGTCGCGTTCTTGAGTTGCTTGGCGCTGGTGACCTTGAGCTTCTTCGGCACCAGGAAGCCCTGGCCGTCGTAATAGGTAATGGTGGTGAAGTTGAAGCCGAGCGAAGCATCGCGGGTGAGCGTCCACGTGGTGTTGCGCGCGAGGATGTCGATTTCACCGGCCTGCAGTGCCGAGAAGCGTTGCTGCGAATTGAGCGGTACGAAGTCGACCTTTTTCGCATCGCCCAGCACGGCGGCGGCAATGGCGCGGCAGGTGTCCACGTCCAGACCCGACCAGTTGCCCTGCGTATCGGGCGCGGAAAAGCCGGCTACGCCGTTCGTCACGCCGCATTTCACGGTGCCGCGCTGCTTGACGGCATCGAGGGTTTTGCCGGCGAAGGCCGGCGCGGCGGCCGCGAATGCGACGACAGACGCGGCAACGGCCAGCGCGGGACGGAATCGGTTTTTCATTGGTGTGTTCTCCTCAACAACAAGCAAAAGGCAGTGTACGGGGCTGCGCGCTACTCTGCCAAAGAACGGGCAGTTGGATGCATATGCCGCACCGGCCGCCTGCTCCGGGCTTTTCTTGCCCGCTGCATTCACTAACATACGGCCCTTCAATCACTCTCACCAGGAATCTGCTCATGACCAAATCCGATGACACCGGCAAGCTCGTTCTGCGCGTCGCACTCGGCATCCTCATCCTGCTGCACGGCATTGCGAAGGTCGGCAAGGGCGTCGACGGCATCGGCGGAATGCTGGCATCCCATGGCTTGCCGGCGGCCATGGCATACCTGGTCTACGTCGGCGAGATCCTCGCTCCCGTGCTGTTGATCGTGGGGCTGTTCACCCGGCCGGCGGCACTGATCGTTGCCCTCAACATGCTGGTGGCCATCTGGCTCGTGCACCAGAAAGACCTGGGCTCACTCAACGGCCAAGGCGGCTGGGCTCTGGAGCTCCAGGGCATGTTCCTGTTCTCGGCGATTGCCATTGCGCTCTTCGGCGGCGGCCGTTTCGGCCTGGGCGGCAAATACAACTGAACGCATGCGGCCGGTGATGAACCGGCCGTTTTTTATCAGTCGTCGTCGGTGGCGTCGAGCCCTGGAAACAGGACCTCGGTGTAGCCGAAGCGGGAAAAATCGCGCACCCGCATCGGGTAGAGCTTGCCCAGCAGGTGATCGACCTCGTGCTGTACCACGCGCGCATGAAAGCCGCTCGCGGTCCGGTCGATCGGATCGCCATACGGATCGAAGCCGGTATAGCGGATGTTCGAGAAGCGCGGCACCACGCCGCGCAGGCCCGGCACCGACAGGCACCCTTCCCAGCCCTCTTCTTCCTCTTCCCCGATCGGCGTGATGACGGGATTCAGCAGCACGGTGCGGGGCACCGGCGGCGCATCGGGGTATCGGGGATTGACGACATCGGTGCCGAAGATGACGAGTTGCTGGTCGACACCGATCTGCGGCGCGGCCAAGCCGGCGCCGTTGACCGCAAGCATCGTCTCGAACATGTCTCGCACCAGCAGGTGCAGTTCGTCGGTGTCGAAGGCAGCCACCGGCTGCGCAACGCGCAGCAGCCGGGGGTCGCCCATTTTCAGGATTTCGCGAATGGCCATGGCGAGATTATCGCGACAGCCGTGCGCTGAGGCTGGGTCGCCCGCCGTCGCTCCGATCAGGGAGGCGTTTGAGTCTTGGAGTCGGGCGACGTGTAGAGCCGCGAGCGGCCGCTAGGCGGCGGCGTGCGGTACTGCGGCAATGGCGAAACGCCGGTATTCCCGGTCGGCGGCACGATCGCGCCGGCACCGGGCGGCCGGCCACCGCCGCCCCAGCCCGGGCGCGCCACCGGGTAACCCGGCCGCACCGCCGGATAGCCTGGCCGGCCATAGTGCGGCCGGTCACCGTAATAGGGCCGCCCGCCGTAGTAAGGCCGGCGACCTTCGTAGTAGCCGCCGCCCTCGATGTAGACGGGCGCTGGCTGAACGACCACCGGGTTGTCGTAATACGGCTGCGAATAGCCCCCGCTGTAGTAAGGGTCGCCAGGAACAGCCACGCAGCCGCCGAGCAGCGCGAAGCCGCCGATGGCGACGCAGGTACCGAGAACACGAATTTTCTGCATAAGGGACTCCTTGTCAGCCTTTTGTCTTCAACGCCAGCTTGTAGCCCCTGTTGACTGCGCTGATGTGAAGTCACGTAACCGGCGGTAAGAACGCCACGCTTTCACTCTTCAGCCCGGCACCCCGTTGGCGAGTATCTCCAGCATACCCGCCTCGTCGATCACGTTCACACCGATCTCGCGAGCCTTGTCGAGCTTGCTGCCGGCTTCCTCGCCCGCAACCAGGTAGTTCGTCTTCTTGCTGACGGAGCCGGCCACCTTGGCACCGGCCGCTTCCAGTTTGTCCTTCGCTTCGTCCCTGCTGAGCGTAGGAAGGGTGCCGGTAATCACGAAGGTCAGTCCCGCCAACGGCTTGGGTGCCCGGGCGGCGGGTTCGCCTTCTTCCCAGGTCAGGCCGCAGGCGCGCAGCTGCTCGACGACTTCGCGGTTGTGCGGCTGGTCGAAGAAGGTGCGCAGGCTTTGCGCCACCACCGGGCCGACGTCGTTGACCTCGAGCAACTGCTCCTCGGTCGCGTCCATGATCGCGTCGAGCTTGCCGAAGTGCTTGGCCATGTCTTTGGCGGTGCTCTCGCCCACATGCCGGATACCGAGCCCGAACAGAAAGCGCGGCAACGTGGTTTTCTTCGAGGCTTCGAGCGCATCGACGAGGTTCTTGGCCGACTTCTCGGCCATGCGGTCCAGGCCCGCCAAGGTGGTGAAGCCGAGCTTGTAGAGGTCGGGCAAGGTGCGGATCAGGTTGGCATCGACCAATTGCTCGACCAGCTTGTCACCGAGGCCGTCGATATCGACCGCACGGCGTGCCGCAAAGTGCAGGATGGCTTCCTTGCGCTGGGCCCCGCAGAAGAGGCCGCCGGTGCAGCGGTAGTCGACCTCGCCTTCCTCGCGCAACGCTTCCGATCCGCACACGGGGCACTGGCGCGGCATGGTGAACAGCGGCCCGCGCTCGGCGTCGGGCTTGGCCAGGCTCTCCGGCACCACGCCGACCACTTCGGGAATCACGTCGCCGGCGCGGCGCACGATGACCTTGTCGCCCACGCGCACGTCCTTGCGGCGGGCCTCGTCCTCGTTGTGCAGCGTGGCGTTGGTCACGGTTACGCCGCCGACGAACACCGGCGCAAGCTTGGCCACCGGCGTGAGCTTGCCGGTGCGGCCCACCTGCACCTCGATGCCGAGCACCTCGGTGAATTGTTCCTGCGCGGGGTACTTGTGCGCCACCGCCCAGCGCGGCTCGCGCGAAACGAAGCCGAGTTGCCGCTGCAGCTCGATGCCGTCGACCTTGTAGACGACGCCGTCGATGTCGTAGGGCAAGGCATCGCGCTGGCGACCGATGTTCTCGTGGAACGCAATCAATTCAATCGCACCCCTCGCGCGCGCCGTCTGCTTGGCGACCGGGAATCCCCATGCGTCGAACTGCTGCAGCCAATCGAACTGGGTCGGAAAATCCGGTCCGCCTTCGCTGGCCGGCGTCACCTCGCCGAGGCCATAGGCAAAAAAGCTCAGCGGACGCGCCGCAGTAATGGCTGGATCGTGCTGGCGCACCGCACCGGCCGCCGCGTTGCGCGGATTGACGAACAGCTTCTCGTTCTTTTGGCCGGCCGCGATCTTCTCGCGTTGGCGATCATTCAGCGCGTCGAAGTCGGCGCGCTTCATATAGACCTCGCCGCGGACTTCGACCACGGGGGGCGCCTTGCCGGTGAGCCGCAGCGGAATCTCGCGCACCGTGCGGATGTTCTGCGTGACGTCTTCTCCCACCTCGCCGTCGCCGCGCGTTGCGGCCTGCACCAGCACGCCGTTCTCGTAGCGCAGGTTCATGGCCAGGCCGTCGAACTTGAGCTCGCAGACGTACTCGACCTGCGGCCCGTCCTCGGGCAGGCCCAACTCCTTGCGCACGCGGGCGTCGAAAGCGCTGGCGCCGCCGGGCGTGATGTCGGTCTCGGTGCGAATCGACAGCATCGGCACCTTGTGGCGTACCTTCACGAAGCCGTCGAGCACCTTGCCGCCGACGCGCTGCGTGGGCGAATCGGGTGTGCGGAGATCGGGAAACTCCGCCTCGATGGCTTGCAGCCGCTGGAACAGCTTGTCGTACTCGGCGTCGGGTAGTTCGGGCGCATCGAGCACGTAATAGAGGTGGGCGTGCTTGTGGAGCAGTTCGCTCAGTGCGGCGGCTTCGCGTGCCGCTTCGTCGCGCGTTGTCATGGGTGTCTCCCGAAGAAATCGGATCAGCTAGCTGAAGAGGCGTCGCGCCAAAGGCGAACCGGCGGCCAGGTCGCGCGACTCGAGCGTGTCGTAGAGCTGCTCGAGGTCGGCGCCGATCACGTCCATGGTTTCTTCGCGCAGCAACTGTCCGTCGCTGTCGGTTACCACGCCGTCCATTTCGCGCGCCAGCGTGGCGGCGGCTTCGCGCATGCGGCGAAACGGCTGCTCGGCGCGGTCGACCTGGGGCACGTCCAGGCTCAGGCTCAGCTCGCGGATGGCCGACTGCGCCGGATCGTCGGCCAGCGCGGCCTGGGTGTCGAACGAGAGCCCGAGGATCGGCGGCAACCCCACTTCGCTGGTCGGCAGCACCATGCGGCCGGGAATGATGCCCGCCACAAACCCGAGCCGGGCCGCGTTCTGCTGTACATAGCCGGGGCTCCAGGCCGCGTGCAGCGCGCGCAGCACGAAGCCGAGCTGGGCGTCGTGCGCGCTGGCGAACTGGTCGAGCTCACGCGCACGCGCCACTTCGTCGAGCATTTCAGGAAACTCGAGCGCGCCGTTGACGGCATCGGCAAAGGCCTGCGCCTTGACGACGAATTCGGAGTATTCGATCTCGTTGAGCGCGCCGGTGCGGTTGGCGAGTTGCACGCCCACCTGGAATGCGCTGTAGCGCTGGCCGGGCACGGGCGGCTCCCACTGGCCGGTGTGCTCGTTCAGGCCTTCGATGGCAACAGGCTTGCTGCCCGCGCGACGGGTCGGCGGCATGGCCGCAATGGCCGCATCGCCCGATGCGAGCCCGTCCAGCGAGACCGGCGCGATCACGTCGATGAGTGGATCGAGCCCGCCGCGCCGCTCAGCGGTCGGGAGCGGGCTGGCGCCGGGCGCGGGCAAATCGGGGTCGAACAAGGGTTCGTGGCGCTCCTGGCCCGGCGGCATCTGGTGCGGATCGACGCGCAGCATCGGCTCCATGCCGCCGGCCGGGGAAGACGGCGAATGATCGTCATCGAACAATTCACCGCCGGCGGCGTCGGGCTGCCGCGGCGCATTGCGGCGCGAGGTGACGGTGTTGTAGGCCACGACGGCCGCGAGAACGAGGCCACCGAGGATGGCCAGGGCGAGAGTGAGATTGCTCATGCGCGCTGCTCGCTCAAGCAGCTTCGACCATCGAGGCGGCCGATTCCATGTCGACCGCAACGATGCGCGACACGCCCTGCTCCTGCATGGTGACGCCGATCAGCTGTTCAGCCATTTCCATGGCGATCTTGTTGTGGCTGATGAAGAGGAACTGGGTTTCGCGGCTCATGGCGGTCACGAGTTTGGCATAGCGTTCGGTGTTGGCGTCGTCCAGCGGCGCGTCCACTTCGTCGAGCAGACAGAAAGGTGCCGGGTTGAGCTGGAAGATTGCGAACACCAGCGCAATGGCCGTGAGCGCCTTCTCGCCGCCCGAGAGCAGGTGAATGGTCTGGTTCTTCTTGCCGGGAGGCTGCGCCAGCACCTGCACGCCGGCATCGAGGATTTCATCGCCCGTCATCACCAGCCGCGCGTTGCCGCCGCCGAACAGCTCGGGGAACATGCGGCTGAAGTGCTCGTTGACGATCTTGAAGGTGCCCCCGAGAAGCTCGCGCGTTTCGCCGTCGATCTTGCGGATGGCGTCTTCGAGCGTGCCGATGGCTTCGTTCAGGTCGGCCGATTGAGCATCGAGGAAAGTCTTGCGCTCGCTGGCAATGGCGAGTTCGTCCAGTGCCGCCAGATTGACGGCGCCCAGCGCGACCACTTCGCGGTTCAGGCGGTCGATTTCGCTTTGCAGGCCCGTGAGGCGCACCTTGTCGGTTTCGATCGACTGCGCAACGGCTTCGAGATCGGCGCCCGCGTCATCGAGCAACTGCTGGTACTGCTCCACGCCCAGGCGCGCGGCCTGTTCCTTGAGCTGGAATTCGGTGATGCGCTGGCGCAGCGGATCGAGCTCGCGTTCGAGCTGCAGGCGACGCTCGTCGCTGGCGCGCAGCTTCAGCGTGAGGTCGTCGTACTGGCTGCGCGCGGCCCCCAGGGCGCCTTCGCGCTCGAGCTTGAGTGCCAACGCGTCCTGCAGCCCGGCCTGGGCTGCCGCATCGGACAGGCGGCCGAGTTCGGTTCTGGCGCGCTCATCTTCATCGGTAAGGGCCACCACCTGCTGCGATGCAGTTTCGATGGCGCGGCTCAGCTCGCCGCGGCGGGCTTCGAGCGTGCGCTGCGAGAAAGTCGCTTCCTGCGCCTGGCGCTCCAGGCTGCGGTGCTGTTCGCGGCTGGCGGCCAATGCACGGCCGGCTTCGATGACGCGCTCGTCGAGCTGGGCGTGGCGCTCCTGGCTATCGGCGAGCTGCATGTCGAGTTCTTCGAAGCGGCCTTCGGCGGCCATGCGCTTTTCCTGCAGTTCCTCGAGCTGCGCATCGACCTCGGCGAGGTCGGCAGCCAGTTGCTCGCTGCGCGCGCGCGTCTGCTCGGCCAGTTGCGTCATGCGCAGCGTCTCGACCTGCAATTCATGCGCGCGGGATTGCGTATCCGCCGCTTCGCGGCGCGCCGTCACAAGGCGCTGCGCGGCATCGGCGTAGGCGGCTTCAGCACGGACCAAGGCCGTGCGCGCCTCTTCGCTGATGAGCGTCTGGGCGCGCAGCTGGCGCTCGAGGTTTTCCATTTCCTGCTGGCGCGCCAACAGGCCGGCCTGCTCGGAATCGGGGGCGTAGAAGTTCACGCTGTGCGAGAACACGGCGTGGCCGCTTTGCACGTAGATGACTTCGCCCGGCTTCAGCGTAGCGCGCTGGGCGAGCGCTTCTTCGAAACTCTGGGCCGTGTAGCAACCGTGGAGCCAGTCGGTCAGCAAGGCTTGCAGGCCCGCATCGTTCAGGCGCAGCAGGCTCGACAGCCGAGGCAGCGTGCCGGCACCTTCCGGCACCCCGGCCTCGGGCGGGCTGTAGAACGCCAGCTTGGCGGGCGGCGCGTCGTTGCCGAAGGCGCGCACCATGTCGAGCCGGCTGACTTCGAGCGCACCCAGGCGCTCGCGCAGCGCCGCTTCGAGCGCGTTTTCCCAGCCCTGCTCAATGTGAATGCGGCTCCACAGGCCCTGCATGCCTTCGAGGCCGTGCTTGGCGAGCCAGGGCGCGAGCTTGCCGTCGGTCTTGACCTTTTCCTGAAGGGCACGCAGCGCTTCGAGCCGTGCCGAGAGCTCGGCATGCCGGCCGCTCTCGGTATTGACGGCCTGCTGCTTCGCCCGGCGGTCGTCGTCGAGCTGCGGCACCGATTCCTGCAACTCGTGCAGACGGGCTTCGGCTTCGCTCGCGGCTTCCTGCGCAGCGGCGTGCTCTTCCTGCATGGATTGCAGGCGGGCTTCGTCCGGCGCGGCCAGTGCGTTCTGATCGGCGCGCAGGCGTTCGCCGCGCTGCGTGAGCTGCCGGCTCTGGTCTTCGATGTTGCGCTGGTCGGCGGCCAGCACCTGAATCTGCTGCTGGATCTGCACTACGGCGGCGCGCTGCGCATTGGCCTCGTCCTGCGCGCGCTGCTGCGCTTCCTCGAGCTCGGGCATGCGCGCGTCGTGCTCTTCGAGTTGCGCGGCCAGCATGACGGCTTGCTCTTCGGCATCGACGCCCTGGCCTGCGAGCGTTTCGATTTCGGCCTCGGCCTCTTCGCGGCGGCGGCCCCACTGGCCCATTTGCTCGCGCAACTGGACCAGCCGCTGCTCCACGCGCTGGCGGCCTTCGACCACGAAGCGGATTTCGCCTTCGAGGCGGCCGACTTCGGCGCTGGCTTCGTAGAGCTTGCCCTGGGCCTGGTTGACCTGGTCGCCGGCCGCGTAGTGGGCCTGGCGCACGGTTTCGAGTTCGGATTCGATGCGGCGCAGGTCGGCCGTGCGCGACTCCAGGTCGTTGATCGCCTTTTCCGAATCGGCCTTGATCTTGGCCTGGTCGGCGTCGCTTTCGCTGCGCTTGAGGAACCACAGCTGGTGCTGCTTCTTCGTAGCTTCGCCCTGGAGCGTGTTGTAGCGCGCGGCCACCTCGGCTTGCTTTTCCAGTTTTTCGAGGTTCGCGTTCAGTTCGCGAAGAATGTCTTCGACGCGCGTCAGGTTCTCGCGCGTGTCGCCCAGGCGGTTCTCGGTTTCGCGCCGGCGTTCCTTGTACTTGGAAACACCCGCCGCTTCTTCCAGGAACAGGCGCAGTTCTTCAGGCTTGGACTCGATGATCCGGCTGATCGTGCCCTGCCCGATGATGGCGTAGGCGCGCGGGCCGAGGCCCGTGCCCAGGAACACGTCCTGCACGTCGCGGCGGCGCACCGGCTGATTGTTGATGTAGTAGCTGCTGGTGCCGTCGCGCGTGAGCACGCGCCGCACGGCGATTTCGCCGAACTGGTTCCACTGGCCGCCCGCGCGGTGGTCGGCGTTGTCGAACACCAGCTCCACGCTCGAACGGCTGGCCTGCTTGCGCGTGGTCGTGCCGTTGAAGATCACGTCCTGCATCGACTCGCCGCGCAGTTCCGATGCGCGCGACTCGCCCAGCACCCAGCGCACCGCATCCATGATGTTCGACTTGCCGCAACCGTTGGGCCCGACAACGCCGACCAGTTGGCCTGGCAGCAGGAAGTTGGTCGGTTCGGCGAACGACTTGAAGCCTGAAAGCTTGATGGAATTGAGACGCACGACTTGTCGGCCTGCCTTGGCATAGCGCCAAGGTATTGATTTGTAAGGAAAATTGCACGGGCCCGCCGCTTGAAGCAGGCCGCCGCCCCAGCTGTGGATGATAACGTCAGGGCATGAGCGATTCCCTGGTTTTACCCTTCACCGCGCGCCGCGGTTACCTGCTGGCCGGAGCGGCTGCCCTGCTGGGCTTGGGCGGTTGTGCGGCCACCCGTTCCACCGAGCGCGCCGAGCCTTATGCCAACCAGGAATGGTTGCAATCCAGCGCCAACCGCATTGCCAACCTTTCCTTGCGCGACAACCTGCAATCGATCCGGCGCGTGCAAACCACGTTGTACCGGCGCAATCCCCGCGAATGGCGCAAATCGGCGGCGAGCGTCGAAGCGGCTGCCCAACGCGCCTGGGACGCAGTGCTGACGGGCCCCGCGCTGCCCGAGTTGCGCGGCGCCACCGGCATCGATGCCATCCGCCTGGCTTTCGACACCAGCCCCCAGGGTTACCAGGGCGACCGGGTTGCGGCATTGGTCGTTGGCTGGGCATCCATGCTCAAGCAAGCCAATGGCGACACCTGGGACCAGACGATGCTCGACGGCGTCAACGCCGAGAACAGCTACCGCGCCGCGCGCAATTTCGAAATATCGCTCTGGCTGATCTCGTCGAAAACCGGCCCGGACGGCCAGCCCCTGCTGCTGGCCACCGAAATCAGCGAGCGCGGCCGCAACCTCGTGGCCGACCGCGAGTTGTCGAAGGTGGTGGCGCGGCTCGACCTGCTGGCCGCCCAGGCCGACGAGAAATACCGGCGCGCCGCGCTCGACTTCGGGCAGAACTGGATCATGGGCGTCGTCATGCCCTTCTTCACGCTGATACCCAGATAAGGCAACGGTCACTGCAAGGAAATATATTTCCCAAATAGCGATTTACGGTAATATGTTTCCGTGACCAAGCAGGAACTCATCACCGCCCTCACGGCCCGGCGCGACGCCGCCGGCCTTTCCAACGCGGAAATTGCACAGCGCTCCGGCCTGACCGAGCGCTCGGTGCGCAATGCGCTGAGCCTGAAGGGCAACCCGCAGCTTTCGTCGCTGCTGGCGCTGGTCGATGCCATCGGCCTCGAACTGCAGCTCGCGCCCAAGGGCTTCGGCGAAAGCACGGCCGCCGATCCTGATTACCGCCCCGTTGCCACCCGTGTGGGCCATGCGGTCGCGCAGGCACCCTCCCCGCCGCCATACACCAACAAGCGCCGCTCGCCATGAACGTCAAGATCCTCGAGATCTCGCTGGGCACGCGCCGCTTCGGCAAGCTCTTTCAGTACGCGGACCTGTGCCGGTTCGTGGCGGAGCCCGAACTGGTCGCCGCGCCGCCCGCGGAGGTGCTGTCGCTTTCCATGGTGGCGAGCGATCCCGCGGCGCAGGCGGCCCTGTGGAGCGACGTGAAGAACCCGCTTTTCAACGCGCAGGGCGGCCAGCTGCCGCGCTTCTTCCAGAACCTCTTGCCTGAAGGCGTCTTGCGAAGCCACATCGCCCAATTGCGCGGCTGCCGCGAGAACGATCATTTCGAACTCCTCGCGGCTTGCGGCGGCGACCTCCCCGGCGCGGTGAGCGCCCGGCCGGTCTCGGTCGACCGCGGCACGCTGCAGCGGCTCATCACCCAGGACCAGGACGCGCTCGAGATGTCGGTGGTCGAGCTGCCCATGCCGCAGGGCATTTCGGTGTCGGGGGTGCAGCCCAAGCTGGGGCTGCGGCGCCAAGGCGGGCGCTACGTGGCGCGGACGCGTGCCGGCGCAAGCACGCGCGTGATCGCCAAGCTGCCCATGGCCGGACGTCCTCACATGCCGCAATTGGAGATGCTCTCGCTTCGCTTGGCGGGCGCGGCCGGCGTCGAGATCTGCCATGCCGAGCTTGCACCGCTCTCCGCCATTGCGGCCGAGCACAGCTATGCGCTGCCCGACGAACCCGAATTCCTGGCCGTGACGCGCTTCGACCGCGAAGGCGCGCGCCGCATTCATTTCGAAGACTTTGCGCAGGTGCTCGCCGTCGACCCGATGCACAAGTACAGCGCCAGCTACCTCGACATGGCGCTTGCCATGCGCGCCTTTCCGTCGCTGGGCGAAGAGGCCGTGCTCGAACTCGTGCGGCGCCTTGTGGTGAACGACCTGCTCGGGAACCCCGATGCGCACCTGAAGAATTTCGGCGTGATCTATCCGGACGGCACCGCGCCGCGGCTGGCACCGGCCTACGACATCGTGGCGTATGCCGCGCTCCAGGGCGTCGACGGCCACGCCCTCCCTCTTCTGCCCGCAGCGGGCGGAGGCGCCGCGCCCAAACGCACCGCCCTGTTCACGCCCGCCAACGTGCGTGCCTTCTGCTTCTCGACCGGGCTGCACGAACCGCTGGTCCGGCGCGTCGTCGCAGATACCGCGCGGCTCGCGCGCAGCCAGTGGCCCGAAATGATCGAGGCATCGACGCTGCCCGCCGCGTGGAAGAAACGGCTGCAGCAGCGCTTGCAGGCACACCCCTTGCTGCAAGGCATGGCCAGGCGCGGCAAATAGAAAAAGAAAACACGGCCCCTAGAATGATTCAGCCCTTCACCCCTCAACCCATTCGAGGCAGCAGCAACTCATGAGCTCCATCAATTTCATCGGCGGCGAAAAAGGCGGTGTCGGCAAGTCGGTTACGGCGCGCGTGCTGGCGCAGTACTTCATCGACCACAGCCGGCCTTTCACGGGCTTTGACACCGACCGTTCGCACAGCTCGTTCACCCGCTTCTACGAAGGATTTGCGTCGCCCATCGTGGTCGACAGCTTCGAGGGGCTGGACACCGTGGTGAACGGTTTCGAGACCAATCCGCAGCAAAGCGTCATCGTCGATCTCGCGGCCCAGACACTGGCGCCCCTGTCGCGCTGGATCAAGGAATCCGACTTGTTCGATGTGTTCGTCGAACTGGGCGTGGCCGTCAACTTCTGGCACGTGCTGGACGACGGCAAAGATTCCACCGACCTGCTCGGCACGCTGATCGACACCTTCGGCAACCGGCCCAACTACATCGTGGTGCAGAACTACGGCCGTGGCAGCGACTTCGGCATGCTGCTCGCGTCGCAATCGCTCTCGAAGGCGACCGCGAACGGCGCCCGCGTGATCACGCTGCCGCGCCTGCACGAGGCCAGCATGCGCAAGATCGATGCGCAGAACACCAGCTTCTGGAAGGCCGTGAACGACCGCGAAGGGCCCCACGCACTCGGCATCCTGGAACGCCAGCGCGTGAAGTCCTGGCTGGCTACCGCTTACGCTGCCTTCGATACCCTGCCGCTGTAACCTTCAGGCTCAGCGCACAGCCGGGCGCTTGCGGAAGATCAGCACAAGCAGCAGGACCGCAAGAACGAAGAAGGCGACGAACGACCAGTTCGCCAGCGTCAGGCCGAACAGCGACCAGTCGATCTTCGAGCAATCGCCGCCGCCGCGGAAGATCATCGGCAGCGCCCGCTTGAGCGGAAAGGTCTCGATCATTCCGTACAGGTCGCGCCCGCATGACACGACCTCGGGCGGATACCACTGCAGCCAGCTCTGCGCGGCGGCCGTGTAGGCGCCGCCGATGGCCGACACCAGTGCCAGCACCCCGCCCGTCACCTGAAGGCCGCGGCTGCGGAACACGGCGGCCAGCCCGGTGAAGAGCGCCACCAGCACCAAGGCATACCGCTGCACGATGCACATGGGACAAGGCTCGAGCCCGACCACGTGCTGCAGGTAGAGCCCGAAGGCCAGCATGAGAACGCAGGCCAGGCAGATCAGCCCATACGCGCGGCGCGGCGCGCCGAAGTACCAATCGATCAAGGGGAAACCCAATCTTCTTCTACGAACACCCGGGCCTTGCGCGGTGTGGCGACGACAGTGTCGCCCTCGTTCAAGCCCAGTTCACGGAACTGTTGCGCAGGGATTTGCGCTTCGATGATGGTTCCGGAGCCCGGATTATCTGGATTCGTTTCGGTGGGCTCAAGTTCCAGCCGCGCGATCGGGCCGACCACGATGGCACGCGACAAGGTCGCCACGATGCCGGTCGCGCCGGAGGTGTAGCGCTCCACGGTGAAATCGTGCGGACGCACATAGGCCATGGCCTTCGCGTCGCGCGCACCGCTGTGCTCCGGGGAGTCGAGGCGCATGCCGTCCAGCTGCACCGCGCCGTTGTCGGCCCGGCCATGGAACAGGTTCACGTCGCCCAGAAAACCGTAGACGAAAGGACTTGCGGGCTGGTCCCACACCTCTTGCGGCGAACCGACCTGCTCGATGCGGCCCTTATTGATGACCACCACGCGGTCGGCCACCTCGAGCGCCTCTTCCTGGTCATGCGTGACGAAGATCGAGGTGACGTGCAGCTCGTCGTGCAGCCGGCGCAGCCAGCGGCGCAGCTCCTTGCGCACCTTGGCGTCGAGCGCGCCGAAGGGTTCGTCGAGCAGCAGCACCTTGGGCTCCACCGCCAGCGCACGCGCCAGCGCAATGCGCTGCCGCTGGCCGCCCGAGAGTTGCGAGGGGTAGCGGTCGGCCAGCCAGTCGAGCTGCACCAGCTTGAGCAGGTCGGTCACTTTCTGCTTGATCTGCGTTTCGCTCGGGCGCTCCTTGCGCGGCTTCACGCGCAGGCCAAAGGCCACGTTCTCGAACACCGTCATGTGGCGGAACAGCGCGTAGTGCTGAAACACGAAGCCCACTTGCCGCTCGCGCACATGCACGTCGGTGGTGTCTTCGCCCGAAAACAGAATGCTGCCGGTGTCGGCCGTTTCCAGCCCCGCGATGATGCGCAGCAGCGTGGTCTTGCCGCAGCCCGACGGGCCGAGCAGTGCGACGAGCTCGCCCGACTCCACGTCGAGGTTCACGTTGTTCAACGCCCGGAAGTCGCCGAACTGCTTGCTGATGTTGCGGATTTCGATGCTCATGATCTTGTTCTTTCTCTCTCTCAGGCCGCCGTGGGTTCCGGAGGCCGCTCGGGCGGCAGCTCGGCGATGGCTTTCATTTCACGCTCGTGGCGCCATTCGATGACCGACTTGATCACCAGCGTGACCAGCGCCAGGATGGCCAGCAGCGAGGCCACGGCAAAGGCCGCCACCGATTGGTACTCGTTGTAGAGAACTTCCACGTGCAGCGGCATGGTGTTGGTCTGCCCGCGGATGTGGCCCGAGACCACCGACACCGCGCCGAACTCGCCCATGGCGCGCGCGTTGCAAAGAATCACCCCGTACAGCAGCCCCCACTTGATGTTGGGCAGCGTCACGCGCCAGAAGGTCTGCCAGCCGGTCGCGCCGAGCACGATGGCCGCCTGCTCTTCGTCGGTGCCCTGCGCCTGCATCAGCGGCACGAGTTCGCGCGCAATGAACGGAAAGGTCACGAACACCGTTGCAAGCACGATACCGGGCACCGCGAAGATGATCTTGATGTCGTGTTCCGCGAGCCATGGACCGAACCAGCCCTGCGCGCCGAACACCAGCACGTAGATCAGGCCCGCCACCACCGGCGACACCGCAAACGGCAGATCGACCAGCGTGGTCAGAAAGGCCTTGCCGCGGAATTCGAACTTGGCAATGGCCCACGCCGCGGCAACGCCGAACACCAGGTTCAGCGGCACCGAAATGGCGGCCGTGATCAGCGTGAGGCGAATCGCGCTCCAGGCGTCGGGCT
This sequence comes from Variovorax paradoxus, assembly GCF_040544635.1. Classification (GTDB taxonomy): domain Bacteria; phylum Pseudomonadota; class Gammaproteobacteria; order Burkholderiales; family Burkholderiaceae_C; genus Variovorax; species Variovorax paradoxus_R. The sequence continues at coordinate 169,327 of NZ_JBEPKJ010000004.1, read as the reverse complement.
CCTTCAGCGCTTCGAGGTAGGCGCCCAGTCCCTTGCGCAAGGCCTCGGTTGCCACGGCCGCCAGGGGCAGCACCAGGAACAGGAACATGAACGCGAGCGCAAGGCCGATCAACAGCCAGCGCACCCAGGGCGATTCGGTGGTGCCGGCCTGCGCGCGGCGAATGATTTTGGAAGGGGCGCTCATCTCAAGCTCCTGCGCGGCGGCGCTGCCAGGCTTGCAAGCCGTTGATGACGAGCAGCAGGATGAACGAAATCACCAGCATCACGAGCGCGACCGCGGTTGCGCCGGCGAAGTCGTATTGCTCGAGCTTGCCGATGATGATGAGCGGCGTGATTTCCGAAATCATCGGCATGTTGCCGGCGATGAAAATCACCGAGCCGTATTCGCCGATGGCCCGCGCGAAAGCCATCGCAAAGCCCGTGAACAGCGCGGGCGCAATCGACGGAAAGATCACTTTCGTGAAAGTCTGAAGGCGTGTCGCACCGAGCGAGGTGGCTGCTTCTTCAAGCTCTTTCTCGGCGTCTTCCAGCACCGGCTGCACGGTGCGCACCACGAAGGGCAGCCCGATGAAGATCAGCGCAATCACGATGCCGGCCGGCGTGAACGCCAGCTTGATGCCGTGCGGCTCGAGCAGCTGGCCGATCCAGCCGTTGCCCGCGAGCAGCGCGGTCAGCGAGATGCCGGCCACCGCCGTGGGCAGCGCAAACGGCAAGTCGACCAATGCATCGACTATGCGCTTGCCCGGAAACTTGTAGCGCACCAGCACCCAGGCCACCAGCAGGCCGAACACCGCATTCACCAGTGCAGCGATCAGCGAGGCGCCGAACGTGAGCCGGTAAGAGGCCATCACGCGCGGCGCGGTCACGGCCACCCAGAACTGCTCCCAACTCAGCGTGAAGGTCTTGAAGACCAGCGCCGACAGCGGGATCAGAACAATCAGGCAGAGATAGAAGATCGAGAAGCCGAGCGTGATGTGAAAGCCCGGCAGCACCCGCCTGGAGCCCCCTGCCCGGTTCACATGCGAAAGCGGCGCTCCCGCGGACGGGAGCGCCGAAGAAACAGCGCCGCTCATTTACTTTGCGCCGGGCGTGTAGAGCTTGTCGAACTGGCCGCCGTCGTTGAAGTGCACCTTCTGTGCATCGCCGAGGCTGCCGAACAGTTCCTGCACGGTGAAGAGCTGCAGCGGCTTGAACGTGGCGGCGTGCTTCTTGAGCACGGCCGGCGAGCGCGGGCGCAGCGCATGCTTGGCCGCGATTTCCTGCGCTTCTTCGGAATAGAGCCAGTCGAGATACGCCTTGGCGAGTTCGCCGGTGCCCTTTTTCTTGGTCGTGCGCTCGACCAGCGCCACCGGGTTCTCGGCCACGATGCTGATCGACGGGTAGACCGAGTCGACCTTGCCCGAGCCGAATTCGCGGTCGATCGACACCACTTCCGATTCGAAGGTGATCAGCGCGTCGCCGATGTTGCGCTGCAGGAAGGCGGTGGTCGCGTCGCGGCCGCCACGTGCCAGCACCGGCACGTTCTTGAACAGCTTGCCGACGAACTCGGCCGCCTGGGCGTCGGTGCCGCCCTTCTTCTTCACGTAGCCCCAGGCCGCAAGGTACGCGTAGCGCCCGTTGCCGCCGGTCTTGGGGTTGACGATGACGACCTGCACGCCCGGCTTGACCAGGTCTTCCCAGTCCTTGATGCCCTTGGGGTTGCCGTTGCGCACCAGGAACAGCATGGTCGAGGTGGTCGGCGATGCGTTTTCAGGGAATTGCTTGTTCCAGTCTTTCGCGACCACGCCGGTGCTGGCCAGAAAGTCGATGTCGGTGGAGGTGTTCATGGTGACCACGTCGGCATCGAGGCCGTCGGCCACTGCGCGTGCCTGGGCACTGGAGCCGCCATGCGACTGGTCGATCTTCACGTCCTTGCCGGTGGTCTTCTTGTAGTGGGCCACGAACGCCGCGTTGTAGTCCTTGTAGAACTCGCGCGCCACGTCGTACGAGGCGTTCAGCAGCGTGGTGCCCTGGGCAAAGGCGTTGCTGCCTGCGAATGCGGAAGATGCCAACGCGAGCACGGCGGCGAAGGTCTTGAGTCTGGAAGTCATGAAGTTGCCAAGGTTTCTGAAAATTCACGGCCCGCCGGCCATGCGGCGGGCTCGTCGGTCAACGACTGGAGCAAGGCCAGGCCGAGCGGCCAGTCTCCATGCCCCGAATCGATGTTGATATGGCCCGCATTCTGCATGCGAACAAACTCACTGCCCCAGGCGCGGGAATATGCGCCGGCCAGGCGAATCGGGCAATACGGATCGTTGCTGCTCGCCACCACGATGCTACGGTACGGCAGGGCCGCATACGGCACGGGCGCAAAGTCGGACAGCACGGCCCGGCGCTCGGGATCGGCCGGCGCCACCAGCAGCGCCCCGCGAATGCGCGCCGCCGCCTCCGCCGGCAGGTGCGCCGTGGCAATGCAGCCCAGGCTGTGCGCGGCAATCACCACCGGGCCGGGGCTCTCGAGCACCAGCCTGGCCAGCGTGGCCACCCAGGCCTCGCGCTTGGGCGAGGCCCAGTCGTCCTGCACCACCCGCGCCGCGCCCGGAATGCGCTCCTCCCACAGGCTCTGCCAATGGCCGGGCCCGGAGTCGCGCCAGCCGGGCACGATGATCACGGAAGTCTGCATTGCGCCGCTGCCCTGCCCGCTTACTTGTTGGGCTGCGGCGTGATGCGCAGATAAGGCTTCACGGCCTTGAAGCCCTTCGGAAAACGCTCCGCCAGTTCGGCCGGGTCCTGGATGCTCGGGATGATGACCACGTCGTCACCGTCCTTCCAGTTCACGGGCGTGGCCACCTTGTGGCTGTCGGTGAGCTGCAGCGAGTCGATCACCCGCAGGATTTCGTCGAAATTGCGGCCGGTCGATGCCGGGTACGTGATGGTTGCGCGGATCACCTTCTTCGGATCGATGATGAACACGCTGCGCACCGTGGCGGTGGCCGAAGCGTTCGGGTGAATCAGGTCGTACAGGTCGGCCACCTTGCGGTCGTGGTCGGCCACGATCGGGAAGTTCACGGTGGTGTTCTGCGTTTCGTTGATGTCGCCGATCCATTCCTTGTGCTTGGTGGCCGGGTCGACGCTCAGCGCAATGGGCTTCACGCCGCGCTTGGCGAACTCGCCCGACAGCGCCGCGGTCTTGCCGAGTTCGGTGGTGCACACAGGCGTGAAATCGGCCGGGTGCGAGAAGAACACCACCCACGAATCGCCGGCCCACTGATAGAAGTCGAGGGGGCCTTCGCTGGAGTCCTGGGTGAAATTGGGGGCTGTGTCGCCGAGTCGCAGGGTCGCCATGGTCGCTCCTTGAATTGGATGGGACCTGGGATTGTGCGAAGGGCCGCTTCAATGCCAAACGAATATCTACTTGTTTGGTTATGGCGTTTTTCGCATAAGAAGCAGCCAGCCAGGCTATTTGGCCCAGGCCAGTCAGCAGCTAGTACATCCCCGATTCGCTCCCGTGCAGGTGTTCGGCCAGGAAATCGATCAACCGGCGCACTGCCGGCACCAGCGCTCGCCGGGCCGGAAAAACCATGTGCGCAATGACCGGCGCCGGCCCCCAGTCCGGCAGCACCCTCACGAGCCGGCCGGCCTCCACGTCGTCGCGGCACATGTAGCCGGGCAAGAAGGTCGCGCCCGCGCCCTCGAGCACGGCCAACTGCAGGGTCGTGAGATCGTCCGCCACGTAGCGCGGGTTATGAACGTGCACGTAAATCTCACCTTTGGGGCCTTCGAGCCGCCATTCGCTGCGCCCCTCGCTGTTGGCCGACATGGCCGCGGTCTGGAGCCGCGCGAGGTCGGCCGGCGTGTTCACCGGCCCTTGGCGTTTCAACAGGTCCGGCGTGGTCACCAGCACCCCGCGGCTCGTTCCCAGAACCTTGGCCACGAGCGTCGTGCTGTCCTCGATGGCCGGGCGCACGCGCAGCGCGATGTCGATGCCCTCCTCGATCAAATCGACCGGCCTGTTCATCACCCGCAAGTCGATCCGCACGGCCGGGTAAAGCGCCATGAACCGGGGCAGCAACTGGCCCAGCCCGCTGTGCGCAATGGAAATGGGGCAGCTCAGCCGGACCGTACCGCTGGGCTCGGTTTGCACCTGCGCCACCGCTTCGGCGGCGGCCTGCGCCGCATCTCGCATGGCCGCCGAATGCCGCAGGTAGATCTCCCCTGCGGGCGTGAGCGACAGCCGCCGCGTGCTGCGCTGCATCAGCTGCACGCCGAGCCGCTCCTCGAGTTCCGCCACGCGGCGCGACAGGCGCGATTTGGGAATGCCGAGCGCACGGCTGGCTGCGGCAAAGCCGCCCCGCTCTGCCACTTCGGCGAAGAAAACCATGTCGTTGAGGTCTTGCATGGCACCATTGTCCCGCATATGGAACGATGTAGTTGAATTCTGGCTACTTATCGCCAACTCGCATCAAAAATAGAATTCTCACATCGTCGGCCACTTTTGAGCGTCGACCGCCACACGAAAGCGATTCACCATGAAACTGCTCCACGTCGATTCCAGCATCCTGAGTACCAACTCGACCTCCCGCCTCCTCACGGCCGAGATCGTGACCGCGTGGAAAGCCGCGCATCCCGACACCACGGTCGAATATCTCGACCTCGCAGTGAACACTCCGCCGCATTTCAGCGCCGACGCGCTGGGCATCAAGACGGGCGTGCAGGCCCAGCCAACCGAAGCCCAGCAGCGCGAAAACGAGCTCTCCGAAAAGCTCGTGAGCCAATTCCTCGCCTCCGACGTCATCGTGGTGGGCGCGCCGCTGTACAACTTCTCGATCCCGACCCAGCTCAAGGCCTGGATCGATCGCCTCGCCCAGATCGGCCGGACCTTCAAATACACCGACAAGGGCCCCGTGGGTCTGGCCGGCGGCAAGACCGTGATCGTGGCGTCCAGCCGCGGCGGCATCTACTCGACCACCGAAGGCGGCCGGGCCATGGAGCATCAAGAGAGCTACTTGAAGGCGATCCTCGGCTTCTTCGGCATTACCGACGTGCGCTTCGTGCGCGCCGAAGGCCTGGCCATGGGCGATGCACCCAAGGCCGCCGCGCTGGCTGCCGCGCGCGCCGACATCCTCACGGCAACTGCCGAAGCCGCCAACCAGAAGGACGTGGCACAAGCCGCTTGAACCTCGGTTTCCTCAAAAAAAGAGCCGCCCCTGTGGGCGGCTCTTTTTTTTCGTTGGGCGGCGAGAAGAGCCAGTTCGTCAAACCCCCGCGTGACTCTTGATCCAGGCCACGTACTTGTCCATCCACCCCTGCAGGAACTTCTTCGTGCCTTCGTTGCCGATGTGGCCCTTGTCATCGAACAAGCCGTCCTTGAACTGCAGGAATATCTCCGGCGCACCCAACGTTGGAACGTCGAGGTAAGCCAGCACATTGCGCAGATGCTGCTGTGCCAGCGCGGTACCGGTGGCGCCCACCGAAATGCCCACCACGCCCGCAGGCTTGCCCGCCCAGGCGCTCTGCCCGTAGGGGCGCGAAGCGTGGTCGATCGCATTCTTCAGCACACCGGGCATCGAGCGGTTGTATTCGGGCGTAACAAACAACAAGCCCTGAGCTGCCGCGATCTCGGTCTTGAGCCGCTTCACCGAAGGTGCCGGGTTGCCGTCGTCGTCCTGGTTGTACAGAGGCAGATCGTCGATGCGCAAATGCTCGAACGTGAAGTCCGAAGGGGCAAGATGCGCCAGTGCAAGGGCCAGCTTCTGGTTGTACGAATCCTTGCGAAGGCTGCCGACAATCACGGCAATTCGGGTCTGGCTCATGAATGAAGCTCCTTGAGATGAGTGAAGGGAATCCAAATAGCGAAAACCATTATGCGAAGCGCCCAAGACCTTTTCCAGAAAAGCTCTTCCATCGCGCCCGCCTTTTCGGCGCCCCAAGCAGGCGCTTCCAATCGAAGGCATCATCGTTCCGGTTCTTTCGATCCAGGAGCAATGCACGATGAGATTCTTGATGGTGGGTGCCGGCGCACTCGGCGGTTATTTCGGCGGCCGTTTGCTGGAGGCGGGACGCGATGTGACCTTTCTGCTGCGCGCCCGGCGCGCGGCGCAAATCGAGAAGACAGGGCTGGTGGTCCAGAGCCCGTTCGGCAATCTGCAATTGCCCTCGCCGCCGCACGTGCTGGCAGAAGACATCAAGGCGCCGTTCGATGTGATCGTGGTCGGCAGCAAGGCCTACGACCTCGACTCGACCATGGAGTCGTTCGCACCGGCGGTCGGGCCGAACACGGTCATTCTCCCCCTGCTCAACGGCATGAATCACATCGAGCGCCTGGTTGCCCGCTTCGGCGACGAGCGCGTGCTGGGCGGCCTTTGCATGATCTCCGCCACGCTGGACGACGAAGGCCGCGTGCTGCATCTCAACGACATGCACGGCCTGAGCTACGGCGAGCGCGCCGGCGGACGTTCGGCCCGCGTCGATGCCATCGCAGCCCAGTTCGCGGGCGCGAAGTTCAGTGCCACCGCAAGTGAGACGATCTCGCAGGACATGTGGGAGAAATGGGTCTTCATTGCCTCGGCAGCCGGCCTCACGAGCCTGATGCGCGCATCCATCGGCGACATCGCAAGCGCGGGCGGCCAGGATGTGGCGCTTGCGATATTCGACGAATGCTGCGCCATTGCCGCGCACAACGGCTTCGCACCGCGCCCTGCAGCCCTCGAGCGCGGCCGCGCCATCATGACGGCGCCGGGCTCGCCGATGACCGCATCGATGTACAAGGACATCGTGCGCGGCGCGCCAGTCGAGGCCGACCACATCGTGGGAGACCTGCTCGGCCGCGCACCGGCAGGCCGTTCGGCAACGCCTTCGGTGCTGCGCATCGCCTACGTTCACCTGAAAGCCTATGAGGCGCAGCGCGCCCGACAAGCCACCTGACGAGGGTTCCCCGATGACCGACGCCATCGCTTTCCTCCACACCGCACAAGTTCATGTGCCGACCTTCGCGCGGCTCACCCGCGAGATTGCGCCCGAACTGGAGGTGCGCCACCTGGTGATGGAAGAACTGCTGCACGAAGCACGCGCCACAGGCATCGACAACCCGATGCTGGCCGCGCGCGTGCACGACGCCATGCGCGAGGCCGCATCCGATGGTGCCGCGGTCGTCGCATGCACCTGCTCGACCATCGGCGGCATCGCGGAAAAAACCGCAACCGGCGGCGCCTTCACAGCCCAACGCATCGACCGCGCGATGGCCGACCGCGCCGTGCGCGCCGGCCCGCGCGTGCTGATTGCAGCGGCGCTCGAAAGCACGCTGGAGCCGACGACCGCATTGATTCTTTCGGCCGCCGCGCAGGCCGGCGTCGGCGTCAGGCCGAGCGTGCTCCTCGTCGAAGGGGCCTGGGTGCACTTCGAGGCCGGCGACACCGCCCGCTACATCGAGATGCTGGCCAGCGCGATTCGCAGCGCCGCCGTCGGGGCCGACGCCGTGGTTCTGGCACAGGCCTCGATGGCCCCCGTCGCGAGCGAGCTGGCAGACCTCGGCATCGAGGTGCTCGCGAGTCCCGTCCCGGGCGTTGCGCATGCCGTGGCAACGCTGCGCGCTTCGCGCACCGCGTGGGCCACGCGGGCCGCTAGTCCGACTTGAGAATCGTCTCGCCCTTCAGCGGGCCCGCGTCGCGGATGTTGAAGCGGTGCCGCTTCCATCCCTCCCACGTGCGGCGCATGTGGGTGACCGAGATGAAGTAGTAGAGAACCTTGAACATGCCGAGTGCCCGCCACATCGGCGTGCCCCGGTAGATGTCGCCGGCCAGCAGCGACATCAGCGCTTCCTTCACGCGGAACGGGTTGCCCGGATGCATGAACATGTCGCGAATCGTCGGATTGGTCACGCGGTAGATGAACCATGAATACTCGCGCGGCCCCTTGCGCATCATGGCTTCGAAGTCCTTGCGCACGGGTGCCAGTTCGGCCGGCTTGTCGAGAGCCGTGGCCACAAGCTCGGCGCCGTCGAAAGCGCTGTGCATGGCCAGGTACACGCCCGACGAGAACATCGGGTCGATGAAGGTGAAGGCATCGCCCAGCATCAGGTAGCGGTCGCCCGTGGCGTGGGTGCTCGAGTACGAGAAGTTGCCCGTGGCGTGCACCGCGTCGTCGACCAGCGTCGCGTTTTTCAGGCGATCCGCCAGCACCGGGGAAAGTGCGATGGTGTCGTAGAAAAAATCCTTCAGCGGCTTGTCGCGCGTCTTCAGGTAGTACGGCCAGCAGACCGCGCCCACGCTGGTGGTGCCGTCGGCCAGCGGAATGAACCAGAACCAGCCGTGCGGGAACCAGCAGATGCTGATGTTGCCTTCCTTCTTGCCCTCGAGCCGCTCCGCATTGGTGAAGTGGCCGAACAACGCGGTGCTGTTGTGCTCGGGGTTCTTTTCCTTGCAGCGGAATTTGTTGGCCAGCAGCGTGTCGCGTCCGGTGGCGTCGACCACGAAGCGCGCGCGCCAGCTGCGTTTGGCGCCATCGTCCATTTCGGCCTGCACCGTGGCGCCGTCGGTATCGAACGCCACGTCGCGCACCTTGCAGCCCTCGAGCGTCTGCGCGCCGCGCGTGGCGGCATTGCGGAACAGCAGTTCGTCGAGCTCCGAGCGGCGCACCTGCCAGGCGGAATCGAGCGACTTGTCCCAGCCCTCGGCAAAGTCCACATAACTGCGGTATTCATGGTCCGGCGAGACGAACTCGATGCCGAACTTGGGCATGCCGATTTTCTCGACCTGGTCGCGCACGCCGAGCTTGTCGAAAAGCTCGACATTGGCCGGCAACAGCGACTCGCCGATATGAAAACGCGGGTGATGCGCCTTTTCGAGCAGCACCACCTTGCGGCCCTGTTGCGCGAGCAGCGCCGAAATCGTGGAGCCCGCGGGGCCGCCGCCGATTACGAGCACGTCGCAGGACTCGTCGGCCGCGGACGCGGGAGAAGCGGGGAAAGAAGTAGCTTGAGGCAAGGACATGCGGGGGCAAGCAACATTATTGGAACGGCGAAGCATAGCGCGGCCGGCAACGCCCGCGCTCCGGTGGCGCTCCTATGGCGCACCGGTCTTCGGCGCGTTCTGCAGGCTGGCCTGCGTCACGCTCGCGCCTGCGGGCACGTCGTCGGTAATCCACACATTGCCGCCGATGACCGCGCCCTTCCCCAGCGTCACGCGCCCGAGGATGGTGGCGCCGGCGTAGATCACCACGTCGTCTTCCACCACCGGGTGGCGCGGCAGGCCCTTCTGCAAATTGCCCTCGGCGTCGGTCGGAAAGCGCTTGGCGCCCAGCGTCACGGCCTGGTAAAGCCGCACGCGCTTGCCGATGACCGCCGTTTCGCCGATGACGACGCCCGTGCCGTGGTCCATGAAAAAGCCCGCGTCGATCTGCGCACCGGGGTGGATGTCGATGCCTGTCTGCGCATGCGCCAGCTCGGCCACGATGCGGGCCAGCAGCGGCAGGTCGAGTTTGTAGAGTTCGTGCGCCAGCCGGTGGTGAATCATGGCGAGCACGCCCGGGTAGCACAGCAGCACCTCGTCGACGCTGCGCGCCGCCGGGTCGCCCTGGTAGGCGGCGAGCACGTCGCTGTCGAGCAGGCGGCGCAAACCCGGCAACGCATTCGCGAACTGGCGAATGGCCTCGGTGGCGGCGGCCTCGACCTCGCTCGAGGGGCGCGGCTCGTGGCGGGCGTTGTAGTTGAGCTCCAGCCGCGCCTGCACCAGCAGCGCCTGCAGCGCGGAATCGAGCGTGTGGCCGACGTAGAAATCCTCGCTCTCGTGGCGCAGGTCGGGCGGGCCCAGCCGCATCGGGAACAGCGCGCCCTTGAGGGAATCGATGACCTGCGCAAGCGCGTCGCGCGAAGGAAACTCGCGCATGCCGGGCTCGCGCGAGCGGCGCTGCGAGTCGCGCCACTCGTCGCGCACGGCGTGCAGCGCTCGGACGATGTCGCTTACTTCGAATTGGGCCATATGAGGTACTCCCGGGAATGTGAATGGGTCGGTGTCGGCCGATGGTGACAGGGTTGATGACAGGCTGGGCGACGGCCGCCACGGCAGGAGCGTAGCGGGCAAAGCACGGCAACCGTGAAATCGGCTCATAACAACCATGCGGTCGTTGGGCCGTCATCGGCCTTCCAGCAGAATGGGCGCCCATTCCACCCTAACCACTCCCGAGATGGCGGCCATCGGCGGGCACCGGTCGGTGGTCTATCTTGTCGGCTTGGGCGGCAGCCGGCAGAACGCCGAATCGCTCATGCGCGCCGGCGCAGCCCTGCTGCGCGCGGGCGGACTCGGCGTGAAAGTCGAGAGCACGGGCCTCTCGTACAAGCCTTCGGACTGGCTCGACCACTCACTCGACGAGCTCCACCTGTTCTTCGCGCACCGCGGCTGGTGCCAATCGCTGGCTGATATGAAAAAAACCCGGCGCCAAGGCGGCGCCGGGTGTTCGCAAGCCCGAGGGTCCGTCAGAGCTTCGCGATCGAAACCTCCGTGGACTTCACGAGCGCCACCACGTCGGAGCCCACCTTGAGCTGAAGCTCGTCGACCGAGCGCGTGGTGATGACCGAGGTGACGATGCCCCAGGCGGTTTCGACATCGACTTCGGAAACGACGTCGCCGCGGATGATCTCGCGGACCTTGCCCTTGAACTGGTTGCGTACGTTGATGGCTTGAATGGACATGGTGCTGCTTTCTCTTTCAGGTTGAACGAATGATTCGGAAGGGCGAATAAATAGAAGCGACGCGCTCAGGCGACCGCGGCGGCCAGCGCCTGGTCGAGGTCGGCCAGCAGGTCGTCGATGTGCTCGATACCGACCGACAGGCGCACGGTGTCTTCCGTGACACCGGCTCGCGCAAGCTCTTCGGGCGAGAGCTGCCGGTGCGTGGTCGAAGCCGGATGCGTGGCCAGCGAGCGCACGTCGCCGATGTTCACGAGCCGCGTGAAGAGCTTCAGCGCATCGAGAAACTTCGCCCCGCCCTTACGGCCGCTGCCAATGCCGAACGTGAGCACGCCGCTCGACTTGCCGCCGAAATACTTCTTCGCCAGTGCATGGTCTGGATGGTCTTCGAGAGCCGCGTAGTTGACCCAGTTGACGGCCTTGTGGGTCTTGAGATGCTGCGCCACCGAGAGCGCGTTGTTGCTGATGCGGTCCATGCGCAGCGCCAGTGTCTCGATACCCTGCAGGATCAGGAAGGCATTGAACGGCGAGATGGCCGCGCCTGTGTTGCGCAGCGGCACCACGCGCGCGCGGCCGATGTAGGCGGCCGGGCCAAGCGCTTCGGTGTAGACCACGCCGTGATAGCTCACGTCGGGCTCGTTCAGGCGCCTGAAGCGCTCCTTGTGCTCGGCCCATGGAAACTTGCCCGAATCGACAATGGCGCCGCCGATGCTGGTTCCGTGTCCGCCCAGGTACTTGGTGAGCGAGTGCACCACGATGTCCGCGCCATGTTCGATGGGCCGGCTCAGGTACGGCGAAGGCACGGTGTTGTCCACGATCAGCGGCACGCCGTGGCGGTGCGCAATGTCGGCAATGGCCGCAATGTCGGTCACGTTGCCAGCCGGGTTGCCGAGCGATTCGACGAACACCGCCTTGGTCTTATCGTCGAACAGCTTCTCGAAGCTTTTTGGATCGCGGTGGTCCGCAAAGCGCGTCGTAATGCCGAACTGCGGCAGCGTGTGCGCGAACAGGTTGTAGGTGCCGCCATACAGCGCGGTGCTGCTGACGATGTTGTCGCCGGCTTCCGCGATGGTCTGTATCGCATAGGTCACCGCCGCCTGGCCCGAGGCCAGCGCGAGCGCCGCAATGCCGCCTTCGAGCGCGGCCACGCGCTGTTCGAGCACGTCCTGCGTCGGGTTGTTGATGCGAGTGTAGATGTTGCCCGGCACCTTCAGGTCGAACAGGTCGGCGCCGTGCTGCGCGCTGTCGAAGGCATAGGCCACCGTTTGATAGATGGGCGGCGCGACGGCGCGCGTGGTCGGCTCGGGCGAATAGCCGGCGTGCACCGACAAGGTTTCGAATTTCCAGTTCTGCGACATGCAGCTGCCTTTCTGTTTTTGTGGATGAACGACGCTCAGATGGCCCAGCGCAACGTGTGCGCCGAAGCCTGCAGCCAGCGTGCGTCAGTCTCGGCGGGCTCTGCTTCTCCGGCCTTCTGCAGCACGCGGTCGAGAATGCGTTTTTCGATGGCCGCGAAGGCCGGGTCGCCTTGCGAGCGCGGCCGGGCGAGCGCGATGTTTTCGTCGAGCGCAATGCGGCCGTCCTCGATCAGGATCACGCGGTCGGCAAGCGCCACGGCTTCCTGCACGTCGTGCGTCACCAGCAGCGCCGTGAAGCGGTGGCGCTGCCAGAGGTTCTCGATGAGCCGGTGCATCTCGATGCGGGTAAGCGCGTCGAGCGCGCCCAGCGGTTCATCGAGCAGAAGAAGACGCGGGTGATGCACCAGCGCCCGTGCCAGCGACACCCGCTGCCGCTGGCCGCCCGAGAGGCGCGCCGGCCATTCGTTCTCGCGGTCGGCCAGGCCCACCTGCGCGAGCACCTCCTTGCCGCGCGCCTTGGCTTCGCCAGGCAAGCCCAGCGTCACGTTGTCGAGCACGCGGCGCCAGGGCAAGAGGCGTGCCTCCTGAAACATGATCCGGGTGTCGTCGTGCAGGCCGTCGATGGCCTTGCCGTCCGTATAGAGCCCGCCGGATGTGGCTTCCTCGAGCCCGGCGATGAGCCGCAGCAGCGTGCTCTTGCCGCAACCGCTGCGCCCCACGATGGCGATGAACTGCCCCGGCTCGATGGTGAGCTGCGTGTTGCGCAGCACCTCGCGTTCGCCGTAGCGCTTGTGCAACCCGCGCGCCTCGAGGCGCACGCCGCCGGCGATGGCTGTTTGCTGGATGTCTTTCAGAACGGCGCTCATGATTTAAGGCTCGGTTGGAACAGCGCCACGTCGAGCGCGTTGATCTTTCTTGGCAACAGCTTTTCCGCGAAGAAGGCATCCGCGATGCGCTGCTGTTCGGTGAGTGCTTCGGCCAGCACCGGACGCACCGCGTAGCTGCGGCGCGCGTTGGCCTGTTCGATCGTCGCGGCATCCAGTCCCCACACGGGCGACAGCAACGCTGCCGCTTCCTTCGGGTTCTGCTTGACCCACTTGCCGGTTTTCTCCAGCTCGGCATACACCACGCGCAGCACATCCGAACGTGCCTTCGCAAACTTGGTGCTGGCAAGGTAGTAGCGCTGGTACGAGGCAATGCCCGTGCCGTCGGCCAGAATCCGCACCTTGGCCTGGCGCTGCGCCGCCGCAAGGAATGGATCCCACACCACCCAGGCGTCGATGGCACCGCGCTCGAAAGCGGCCCGTCCATCGGCCGGTGTCAGGTAGGCGGGATCGATGTCCCTGAAAGACAAGCCAGCCTTCTCCAGCGCCGCAATCAGCAGGTAGTGCGCGCCGGCCGCCTTGGCGAAACCGACCTTCTTTCCCTTCAGGTCAGCCACCGACCTGAGCGGCGAATCTTCGCGCACCAGAATCGCCTGCGCAGAGGGCGAAGGCGCCTCTTGAGCGACGAAGGTCAGGTCGGCGCCTGCCGCCTGCGCGAACACCGGCACGGTGTCGGCCACGTCGGCGCTGATGTCCAGGTTGTCGAGGTTCAGCGCCTCGAGCAGCGGCAGGCCGCTGGTGAACTCATGCCAGCTCAGCGTGGCGTTGAGCGGAGCCAGCTGCTTTTCGAGTGCGCCCTGCACCTTGAGCACCGCAATCAGCGTCGAAGACTTCTGGTAGCCGAGCCGCACCGTCACGGGCCTTGCGGCCGTGCCCTGGGCCAGCGCGGCACCCGCTCCGAGTGCGCCCAGGCCGGCCAGCCCGGCAACCACCGTGCGGCGCGAAATCGTGGAATGTGTGGTCATTTGCCCTGCTCTCACTTCGGCTTCTTCTGGTAGCCGGGATGCCAGCGCAGCCACCACTGCTCCAGCCCGCGCGCGAACAGGTCAGCCAGCTTGCCGAGCAGCGCATACAAGAGGATGCCCACCAGCACGATGTCGGTCTGCAGGAACTCGCGGGCGTTCATCGTGAGATAGCCGATGCCGGCCTGCGCCGAGATGGTTTCGGCCACGATCAGAATCACCCACATCAACCCGAGCGAAAAGCGCAGTCCCACCAGAATGGACGACAGCGCGCCCGGCAGAATGACTTCGCGGTACAGCTGCCAGCGAGAAAGACCATAGGTGCGGCCCATCTCGATCAGCTGCGGATCGACGTTGCGAATGCCGTGAAAGGTGTTGAGGTAGATCGGAAAGAACACCGACACCGAGATGAGGAACAGCTTGGCCGACTCGTCGATGCCGAACCACAGGATCACGAGCGGAATGAGCGCCAGCGCGGGAATGTTGCGCACCATCTGAATCGTCGAATCGAGCAGCGTCTCGAAGAATTTCACCGAGCCCGTCAAGAGGCCCAGCACCAGCCCCGCTCCGCCCCCAATGGCAAGCCCGGAAAGCGCGCGGCCGGCGCTGACCTTGACGTGCGTCCAGAGCTCGCCCGAAACAGCCAGCCCCCAGGCCGCCTTGAGCACGTCCACCGGCGCCGGCAGCACCCGGGTGGAGAGCCAGCCCAGCGATGAAGCAATCTGCCAGAGCACGATGAGCCCCACCGGCACGAGCCACGGCACCAGCCGGCCCGCCACGTTGGTGCCGAAGGCCTTGAGCGCTCCGGGGGCGCTCTCTCGCGAAGGCGCGAGCGCCGGCAGTTCCTGCACTTGTTCGGTCATGATGGTCCTTAGCTTTGGGATGCGAAGCGCGAAGGCGCATCGAGATTGGCGACGACTTCGCCAAAGGGCCCGCTCAGCGAGCCGCCCGCGAGCCGCGTTTGCGCCTTGCGGGAGAGCAGCGGGAACACCAGCTCTGCAAATCGGTAGGCCTCTTCGAGATGCGGGTAGCCCGAGAGAATGAATTTGTCGAGGCCGAGCGCCGCGTATTCCTCGATGCGCGCCGCCACGGTCTTGGGGTCGCCCACCAGCGCGGTGCCCGCGCCGCCCCGCACCAGGCCGACGCCGGCCCAGAGGTTGGGCGAAATTTCCAGATCGGCACGGGAGCGCTTGGCCCCGCCCGCATGCAGCGCGGCCATGCGGCGCTGGCCTTCGGAGTCCATGCGCGCAAAGGCGGCCTGGGCGCGGATCACCGTGTCATCGTCCACGCGGCTGATCAGTTCGTTGGCGGCCTTCCAGGCGGCTTCTTCGGTTTCGCGCACGATCACGTGCAGCCGGATGCCGAACTCGACCTTGCGGCCCTTGCGCGCGGCGCGGTTGCGCACGTCGGCAATCTTCTTGCCCACCTCGGCGGGCGGCTCGCCCCATGTGAGATAGGCATCGACCTGCTCGGCCGCGAGCTCGTGCGCGGCAGCCGACGAGCCGCCGAACCACACCGGCGGATGCGGGTTCTGCACCGGCGGAAACAGCAGCTTCGCGCCCTTCACGCTCAGGTGCCGGCCCTCGTAGTCGAAGGGCTGGCCGTCATGGCTGCGCGCAAGAATCTCGCGCCAGATGCGAATGAACTCGGCCGACTGCTCATAGCGCGCCGCATGGTCGAGATACACGCCGTCGCCTTCGAGCTCGGCCTGGTCACCGCCGGTGACCAGGTTCACCAGCAGGCGGCCGCCCGAGAGGCGATCGAAGGTCGCTGCCATGCGCGCAGCCAGGCTGGGCTGGTGCAGGCCCGGCCGCACCGCGACCAGGAACTTGAGTTTCTTCGTCGCGCCGATCAGGCTCGATGCAATCACCCAGGGGTCTTCGCACGAGCGGCCGGTGGGGATCAGCACGCCTTCATAGCCGAGGTTGTCGGCGGCGCCGGCAATCTGCTGAAGGTAGGCCAGGTCGACCTGGCGCGCGCCTTCGGTCGTGCCGAGATAGCGGCTGTCGCCGTGGGTGGGGAGAAACCAGAATATTTGCATGTCTTCTTTCCGTCGGTTGGGTCCGGCGTCAGATGGCAAAGAAAAAGCCGCGCACGCGGGGCAGCGCAAAGCGCAGGCGCGGCAACGCAGCACGGGCACGGCCGGCCCGCGGCTGCTGCGAAATGCCCCAGGCGCGCGTGGTCGTGGCAAGCACGCCGGCGGCACGAAGGTGCAAGGCTTCCCGCGTCACGCGATTCCCGCCGGAGCGGCCTCGAGCACGCTGATCCTTCGGGGGATCAGCTTCAGGTCGAAGAAGGTGTCGGCAATCTTTTGCTGCTCGGCGAGGATGGCCTTGGTGATGGGGCCGGTGCCGTAGACCGCGCGCGCCACCGTCAGGTCGGCCACCGGCTTAGGCAGGCCCCAGAGGGCGGCCAGCTCGGCGGCAAGATCGCTCTTGTTGGCGGTGCCCCAGGCGTCGATCTTGCCGATCTCCTCGGTCACGATGGCCAGCACGTCGGCGTTCTTCGCCGCATAGTCGAGCGACGAGAAGTAGTACGAGCGGTTGCCCACCACGCCGGTCGCGTCGGCCAGCACGCGGGCCTCGAGCGACTTTTCGGCGGCCGCAAGAAACGGATCCCAGATCACCCATGCGTCGACCGAGCCCTTCTCGAAGGCGGCGCGCGCATCCGCTGGCGGCAGGTAGACGAGGTTCAGGTCGCTGTACGCAAGGCCGTGCTTCTCGGCCAGCTTGACGATGAAGTAGTGAACGTTCGAGCCCTTGTTGAGAGCAATCTTCTTTCCCTTCAACTCGGCCACGGTCTTGATGCCCGAGCCCCTGGGCACCAGCACCGCTTCCGACTGCGGGCGCTGCAGCGTGGCCGCCACATAGGCCAGCGGCGCGCCCGCGGCCTGCGCAAAGATGGGCGGCGCTTCGCCCACGTCGCCGAAGTCGATGGAGCCGACATTCAGCGCTTCGAGCTGCACCGGGCCGGCGGTGAACTCGGTCCACTTGAGCGATACGCCGAGCGGCGCGAGCCGCTTCTCGAGGGTGCCGCGGCCCTTGAGGATGCTGAGCAGGCCCTTCTGCTTGCCGATGCGGAACTGACGCGCCGGCGCCTGGGCCAGTGCACCGAGCGAAGGCAGAGCCACCGCGGCGGCGGCACCCTGCAGCAGGCGGCGGCGCGGAATGGAGATGGAAGTCATGAGGTTGTTCTTTCGTATGCGGAGGAGCAAACCCGGCTCAGGCCGAGATGAAGCCGACGATGAGCGCAACGGCTGTAACTACAACCGTGCTGATGGCGAGGTCTCGCAACGCATGCCAGATGGAGCGAGGCGGCGTGTCGAGCACGGAGTCTTCGGTGGCAACGGGATTCACGTGTGGGTTCCTTTGGGCAAAGCTGTCCCCTCGCCGCGTACAGGCGATCAAAAAAACGGGAACGGAAATGGGGCTGGCCGGAGGCGGGTTCGACGGAGAACCCGTCAAACGCTACATCGCACGCGGGAAAACGGCACCGGTTCGAAGCCGTGGGTTGCCGGCAGCTTCAGCCCTTCGGTCGCCAGCACTTCGACGGCTTCGTTGAGCCGTTCGGCCAGGTCGGCATGCACCTGGTAGGCGTTCTCCGGTGTCAGCGTGATCTGCGAATCGGTCGCGTAGACGCCCGGAAGAATGTGCCGCGCCGAGAGCGCATGCAGCACGGGCCGCAACGCATAGTCGAGCGCGAGCATGTGGTGCGGGCTGCCGCCGGTGGCCAGCGGCAGCACCGTCTTGCCCTTGAGCGCGTTCTGCGCCAGCAGATCGAGAAAAACCTTGAGCACGCCGCTGTAGGCCGCCTTGTAGACCGGCGTTGCCACCACGACCACCCGCGCATGCGCCACCTGCGCAATGGCGCGCTCGATGGCCGGGTGGTCCCAGTCGGCCAGCAACAGCGCCTGTGCCGGCAGATCGCGGATGGCGAGCCGCTCGATTTGCGCATTGCGACCGGCCAGCCGCTCGCCCACGGCCTCGAGCAAGGCGGTTGAACGCGACGGCGCCGAAGGGCTGCCAGCAATCAGGAGAACGGACACAAGAGGCTTTCTTTGTTGTCTTACTTGTAGATCTGGTCGAACGAGCCGCCGTCGGCGAAATGCGCCTTGTCGGCCTTGGCCCAGCCGCCGAAGGCTTCGTCGATGGTGACCAGCGTGAGCTTGGGAAACTGCTTGTCGTACTTGGCCTTGGCCTTCTCCGAGGTCGGCCGGTAGAAGTTGCGGCCCGCAATGTCCTGGCCTTCGTCCGAATACAGGTACTTGAGGTATTCCTCGGCCACGGCACGCGTGCCCTTCTTGTCGACCACCTTGTCGACCACCGCCACAGTGGGCTCGGCCAGGATGGAAATCGAAGGCACCACGATCTCGAACTTGTCGGTGCCGAATTCCTTCAGCGCCAGGAAGGCTTCGTTCTCCCAGGCCAGCAGCACGTCGCCCACGCCGCGCTGCACGAAGGTGATGGTGGAGCCGCGCGCGCCGGTGTCGAGCACGGGCACGTTCTTGAACAGGCTGCCGATGAATTCCTTGGCCTTGGCATCGCTGCCGTACTTGCGCTTGGCGAATTCCCATGCGGCCAGGTAGTTCCAGCGGGCACCGCCGGAGGTCTTGGGATTGGGCGTGATCACCTGAACGCCGGGCTTCACCAAGTCGCTCCAGTCTTTCAGGCCCTTGGGGTTGCCCTTTTTCACCAGGAACACGATGGTCGAGGTGTACGGTGCCGAGTTCTGCGGCAGGCGCTTCTGCCAGCCCTCCTTGACGACCCCGCCATGCTTGACCAGCGCGTCGATGTCGCCGCCCAGCGCCAGCGTGGCCACGTCGGCATCGATGCCGTCGATGATCGAGCGGGCCTGCTTGCCCGAACCGCCGTGCGACTGCTTGATGCTCACGTCCTGGCCGGTCTTTGCCTTCCAGTATTTGGCGAAGGCGCGGTTGTAGTCGACATACAGCTCGCGCGTCGGGTCGTACGACACGTTGAGCAGCGTCACCGGGCCCGCGCCCTGCGCAAACGACGGCAACGCCGTCAGGGCCATGGCACCGGCCACGCCGGCACCCAGGGAAAGCTTGATAAAGTCGCGGCGAAGGCTCATGGTGTCTTACTCAAAAAGGCATATCGATGAAGCTGCGTATTCTGAATACGACATATAGAAACTGGAACGACCGAGTTCTCAGTTCTAAATAGCAAAATCAACTAAGCAACCGCTTTCCCCACCAGAGGCAATCAAAAATGGCACGCATGGTTCAGTGCATCAAGCTCGGCAAAGAAGCCGAAGGGCTCGACTTTCCGCCCTATCCCGGAGAATTGGGCAAGCGCCTGTGGGAGAACGTCAGCAAAGAGGCCTGGGCCGCCTGGCTCAAGCAGCAGACGATGCTGGTCAATGAAAACCGGCTGAATCTGGCCGATCTGCGCGCTCGCCAATACCTTGCCCGCCAGATGGAAAAGCACTTCTTCGGCGAAGGCGCCGACGTCGCCCAGGGCTACGTTCCGCCGTCCAACTAAAGCCGCCTTGGCCGCCGAGCCCGTCGCCTGGCGCGCCGATGGCGTGCCGTACAGCGAGCGCTTCGGCGACATCTATCACACCGAAACCGGGGCACTGGCGCAGGCGCGCCACGTGTTTCTGGGCGGCTGCGGCCTGCCCGAGGCATGGTCTGGACGGCCGAAATGGCTGATTCTCGAAACCGGCTTCGGGCTGGGCCTCAATTTCCTGACAACCTGGCAGGCGTGGCGCGCGGACGCGAACCGGCCGCGCATGCTGCACTTCGTCTCGGTCGAGGCGCACCCGGTCGGGCCTGAAGATCTGTTGCGCGCCGCCGTGGCCTACCCGGAGCTGATGCCGCTGGCCGAGGAGCTGGCCGCGCAGTGGCACGGGCTGCTGCCGGGCTTTCACCGGCTGGCATTCGACCAGGGCCGCGTACTGCTCACGCTGTGCATCGGCGATGTACAACCGATGCTGCGCGCGCAGCGTTTCGAGGCCGACAGCCTCTTTCTCGACGGCTTCAGCCCCGAGCAGAACCCTGCCATGTGGTCGCCCGACACGCTCAAGGCCGTGTCGCGCTTTGCCCGCCAGGGCACCGGCCTCGCCACCTGGACCTATGCCCGGGCGGTGCGCGACACGCTCTCGCAGAACGGTTTCCAGCTCCAAAGGCGCCCGGGCCTGCCGCCCAAGCGCGACTGCCTCGCCGGCGTGTTCGCGCCTGCCTGGACGGTGCGCCGCCGCGGTCCTGCGCCCGAGAACGTGGAGGCGCCGGGCCGCTGTGCCGTCATCGGTGCCGGGCTGGCCGGCGCGGCCGTTGCCGCCAGCCTCGCGCGGCGCGGGTGGCAGGTCACCGTGTTCGATGCGGCCGACCGCCCTGCCGCCGGCGCTTCGGGCCTGCCGGTCGGCGTGCTGGCACCGCATGTCTCGCCCGACGATGCCCTGCTTTCGCGGCTTACGCGCGCAGGCATTCGTGCCACCTGGCTGGAGTTGGACCGGCTACTGGAAGAAGGCCGCGACTGGCGCGCCAGCGGCGTGCTGGAGCGCCGGCCCGAAGGTGACACGCGCGTGCCTGCCGGGTGGAGCGAAAACGGCCCGAATGAGTCGTGGCCCGCCAGCGCCGCGCAATTGTCGAGTGCCGGCTTGTCGGCCGACGCGCCCGCGCTCTGGCATGCACGCGCGGGCTGGGTGCGCCCCTCCAGGTTGATTGAAGCGTGGTTGCGCGAGCCGGGCATCGAGTTTCGCGGCAACGCGGCGGTCGCACGCCTGTCACGCAGCGCGGTGGGCTGGCAGCTGTTGGATGCGGCCGACCGGTTGCTGGCCGAAGCCGATCGCGTGGTCGTTGCAGCGGGCTACGAATCGGGCCGCTTCGCACCAAGCCTTCCGCTGCAGCCGGTGCGCGGGCAAGTCGCGTGGGGCCGCATGGCGGACGACCTTGCATTGCCCGCCACGCCGCTCAACGGCGACGGCCATCTGATTGCCCGCGTGCCCGAAAATGAAGGCGCCCTGCTCTGGCTCGCCGGCGCCACCTTCGACCGCGACAGCACCAACCTGGCCCCTCAGGCGGCCGATGCCGATGCAAACCGGGAGCGCCTGGAACGCCTGCACCCCGGCGCCGCGGCAGCGCTGGCACCGGCTTTCGAGCATGGCGAGGCCGAGACGTGGGTGGGCGTTCGTTGCGCCTCGGGCGATCGCCGCCCGCTGGTCGGCCCGCTGGCCGATGCCGGCCTCTGGGCCTGCACCGCGCTCGGTTCGCGCGGCCTCAGTTTTGCGGCGCTGTGCGCCGAACTGCTGGCCGCGCAATGGCACGGCGAGCCACTGCCGCTGCCCGCCAACCTGGCAAAGGCCCTCGGCACCGAAAGAACCGCGCCCTAGGTGCCAGCGTTGCCGGCCGGCGCCAGCATGTGGTCGATCTTGCTGTCGCCGTAGACGCGCACCACTTCGGCGATGACGACCTTGTAGCCGTCGAGCCAGTTGGCCTGCGCCGCCTTGGCTTGCTGGTGCACGGGGTGCTGGATGAGCGCCTGCAGCGCGTCGAGCGAATCCCAGTAGTAGACGTTCGACACCAGCCCGTTGCCCGCGTTCTCCCAGGTTTCTTCGCCCAAGTAGCCGGGCAGCGACTTCGCGGCGGCCGCAATGGTCTGGTCGAGGCGATGGAATTCATCGTCGAACTGCTTCTTGGCAAAAATGAAGGTGGCGGAGTACATGTGTGTGGCGTCGATGCGGTGGTAAAGGCCGTTCGGGCGCCGATTCTGCGGCATAGGACCGCGGCAAGCCGACGGAAAGCCACCGCTCGCCCCGCCGACACGTGAGAATGCACCGCATGGCCATTCAGTACGACATCACGCACACCACCGTCTACCGCTACAAGAAACCGGTGACCTTCGGGCTGCACCGCGTCATGTTCCGGCCCCGCGACAGCCATGACCTGCGGGTGCTGGCCACCGACCTGCAGGTCAGCCCCCAGTCGTTCACGCGGCTGATCCAGGACCCGCATTCCAACTCGGTCGCGCTGGTGCAGCCCATGGGCGAGGCCACCGAGCTGCGCATCGTGTGCTCCTTCACCATCGAGCATGTGCCGGCGCAGCAAGACCAGCTCGCGCTCGACCCGGCGGCCGAATTCCTGCCCTTTGCCTATTCGGTGCAGGAGCGCCTCGACCTCGAGCACTACCTGCGCCCGCACCATGACGATGACGCGAACGGCACGCTGATCCGCTGGGCCCACCAGTTCCTGCACACCGACAAGCCCAACAGCACGCGCGAAGTGCTCACGCGCATGAACGCGCACATCGGCCAAAGCCTCGAATACAAGGCGCGCGACGAGGAAGGCACGCAAACGCCGCTGCAGACGCTGGCGCTCGGCAGCGGCAGCTGCCGTGATTACGCGCTGCTGATGATGGAAGCCACGCGCCGCCTGGGCATTGCCACCCGTTTTGTCTCGGGCTACATCTACGACGCAGCGCTCGACCGTGCAGCCCAGTCGCCCGGCGAATCGATGACCGGTGCCGGCACCACGCACGCATGGCTGCAGGCCTACCTGCCGGGCGTCGGCTGGCTCGCGTTCGACCCGACCAACAACCTCATGGGCAGCGGCCAGCTGATCCGTGTCGGCGTCACGCGCGACCCGGCTCAGGCCGCGCCGATCTCCGGCAGCTGGTATGGCGACGCCGAGGCCTACGACGGTCTTGAGGCCACGGTGGTGGTCACGCGCCGCAAGGAGTGAGGCCGCCGCGCGCCGGCATGGCGCTGGTGTCGCGCACGAGATAGCAGCTACGGGAAAGCCCGGGCCGATGCGCCCGGCAACGCCCCTACGCTGCGCCGCCGGTCCAGTGAAATAGCACGGTCGTTCTCTACGGCCTGGCGATGCACCGCTGCGCCGGGCTTCTTCTTCCCAACACCACAAGAACGGATCCCATGCATTCCGCACGCCTGACATTTCTTGCCCTTGCAGCCAGCCTTGCCGTCGCATCCTGCGGCGGCGGCGGTGGTGGCGGTGGGGGCGGCTTTGCGTTCACCCCGCTGCCGCCGGCTCCGGCCCCAGCGCCGCCCCCTCCTCCTCCGCCGCCGCCGCCCGAAGAGACGCGCCTGCAGGACAGCCGCAACTCGTTCGCGCCCGCCGACCCGTCGGCCACCACTTTCTCCGCCCTCGCCGCCGACGCAAGCGACAGCGTCGACAACGCCACCACCAGCCGCTGGGCCGGCATGCTCGGAGGCGCGCAGTACCGTGTGGAGGTGCCCGCCAACTGGAACGGCAAGCTCGTGATGTACGCGCATGGATATGCCGGCGACGTCAATCTGCTGGTGGTGAGCAACCCATCGATCCGCCGCTATCTCCTCCAGAACGGCTATGCCTGGGCCGCCTCGAGCTACAGCAAGAATTTCTATGACGTGCGCGCCGGGGTGGAAGACACCAACGCGCTGGCCCTGCAGTTCAACGCCATTGCCAAGGCCAACGGCCGCGAGCTTGCGGCGCCTTCAAAAATCTACATCACGGGCCATTCAATGGGCGGCCACA
The DNA here is from genome assembly GCF_040544635.1 of Variovorax paradoxus. GTDB lineage: Bacteria > Pseudomonadota > Gammaproteobacteria > Burkholderiales > Burkholderiaceae_C > Variovorax > Variovorax paradoxus_R. The sequence goes on along the minus strand of NZ_JBEPKJ010000004.1, from coordinate 145,973 downwards.
TCACGGCGGCGGCCATCGAGGACGAGGCTTTCGCCACGGCCAACCACAAGGTCAGGTACAACGGCGCGGTGCCGATGTGCGGCGTGGTCGGCGACACCGAGCTGTTCGACTACTTTGCAGGCGCACAGATCGCCGCACAGGCACTGGCAGGTCTGCCCAAGTACCCGACCGTCAACTGGCTGGACATCAGGACGCAGGTCACGGGCACGCTCTACACGGCGTTCCCGGGCACGCCCACGGCCACCGGCCTGAAGTTCGGATCGGTGGTGAAGAACCTCACGGGCGGCGAGCGGCCGATGTTCGATCTCGGGTTCACGCAGGGCGGTTCGTTCGCGGCGGTCTGGGGCGTGTTCGGCAGCGACGGCACTGTCAACGGCATCCTGAACAAGAGCACGCTCGACACCAACCGCTTCACCTACACCATCGACGGCGACGTGCCGGGAACGACCGCGCTGAACTCGTCGGTGCTCAAGCTCACCGCGGCGCCCGACGCCAACCGGCTGCGCACCGACGGCCTGCGCTGGATCCCCAAGGCGAACGGCGAATTCAAGATTCCGGTGGTCTCGCTGCACACGCTGGGCGACCTGTACGTGCCCTTCAGCATGCAGCAGATCTACCACCAGCGCGTTGCGGCCAAGGGCAACAGCGACTGGCTGGTACAGCGCGCCGTGCGCGGCATCTCTCATTGCGACTTCACGATCGCGGAGCAGGCCGAAGCCTTCGACGCCATGATCAAGTGGGAGCGCGATGGCGTGAAGCCGGCGGGTGACGACGTGGTCACAGCTGCCACGGTGGCGGATCCGGCCTATGGCTGCACCTTCACCCGACCTCTTGGCACGGTGGACGAAAGCGGCACCAGCCAGGCGACGCGGCCGGGTGCGGCGGCGGCGCGCCCCTGCCCGCCGTAAACCGCGCGATGGATTCCGGCCGGCGTGCAAGCGCCGGTCGAGCGTCTGAACCGGCACGTCGATAAAAGAGGCACGGGTACGCGGCATTGACGCACGCCACGATCGGCGGCAATGTCGCTCCCATCGGCCTGGCATCGAAGACTCACTCGCACGGGACAGCACATGAGAACCCTCGCATTCACCGCAGCCGCACTCACTGCCGCGGCGCTGGCCTGGCCCGCCGCGTCTTCGTTCGCCGAGCCGGCCCGGCGCGTGCCGGCGCCCAAGGTCGACGTCATGCCTTCGCCCACCACGAAATACGAAACCGCCGTGTTCGCCGGCGGCTGCTTCTGGGGCGTGCAGGGCATATTCCAGCGCGTCAAGGGCGTGAACAACGCCGTGTCGGGCTATGCCGGCGGCGAAGCGAAGACGGCACGCTATGACCGCGTGGGTTCCGGCCAAACCGGCCATGCGGAGTCGGTGCGTATCACCTACGACCCGCAGCAGGTCAGCTACGGCAAGTTGCTGCAGATCTATTTCTCGGTGGCGCACGACCCGACCGAACTGAACCGGCAAGGGCCGGACACAGGCCCTCAATACCGCTCCACCGTGTTCGCCGAGAACATCGAACAGGCCCGCGTTGCGAGGGACTACATCGTGCAGCTGAACCAGGCCAAGACCTTCGGCAAGCCGCTGGCGACCACCATCGAAATGTCGAAGCCCTTTTATGCGGCCGAGGCCTATCACCAGGACTTCCTCACGCGCCATCCGCGGTACGGCTACATCGTGATCCACGACATGCCGAAGATCGAAAACCTGAAGAAGCTGTTTCCGGAGAGCTACCGGTCGACGCCTGTGCTGGTGAACCCAGCAAAAGGCGGATGAACTCAGCCGGGCTTCGGTGCGTCCGCCAGCGCGTCGTAGTCGCCGCGGCGCGCGGCCTGGTTGCAGCGGGCACGGTGCACGAGCGCTTTCTGCGCTGATCCGACATTGGCGGCATCGCCTTTCCAGGCGTCCAGCGCCGGCTGCTGAACGGCGCGTGAGTACGAGAACGCCAGCGCCCAGGGCAGCCGCGATGCGAACCGCGCATTCATGGCATTCAACCGGGCCGAAGCAAGCTCTGCCGACTGGCCGCCCGAGAGGAATGCGATGCCCGGCACGGCAGCAGGCACGGTGCGCAGCAGGCACGACACAGTGGCATCGGCAACCTCGTCCACGCTCTCCTGAATCGGGCAGGCCTGGCCGGGCAAGACCATGTTGGGCTTCAAAAGCATGCCCTCCAGCAACACGCCCTGCAAACGCAATTGAACGAAGACCGCATGCAGCGTTTCTTCCGTGATCTCCGCGCAGCGTGCGAGGAAATGGTCTCCCTCCATCAGCACTTCAGGCTCGACGATGGGAACCAGCCCCGCCTCCTGGCACAAGGCCGCATAGCGGGCCAGCGCATGGGCATTGACCTCGATGCACGCACGGCTGGGCAAGCCGGGCCCGGGTGTGATGACGCCGCGCCATTTGGCGAAGCGCGCGCCCATGCCGGCGTATTCGGCGAGCCGCTCGCGCAGGCCGTCCAGGCCTTCGGTCACCGTCTCGCCGGGGTGGCCCGCCAGAGGCTTCGCGCCGGTGTCGACCTTGATGCCGGGAATGATGCCCGCTCCCTCCAGCACCGAGACAAAGGACGCGCCCGCGCTCGTTCGCTGCCGGATGGTCTCATCGAAAAGAATCGCGCCGCTGATGCATGCGCCCAGACCCGGCGCGGTCACGATCAGCTCGCGCCAGCTGCGGCGTGCCTCCTCGGTCTGGGGAATGTTCAGCTTCGCAAAGCGCTTGTGGCAGGTGGCGTTGCTCTCGTCCATTGCCAGCAAACCCTTGTCGCCGGCGACCAGCGCCTGCGCGGTATCGATCAATGCCTGTGCAGTCATGATGATGTGACCCTCGCTTGCGAGCGATCGTACGCCTCTGCCCGGCCTCCGGCTAGATCACGTTTTTCTCGAGCAACGGCCTGTTCTCGAGAATCCGCGCGAACGAAACCGGCGACAGATCGAGGTTGCGGTATTCGCCGTAGCGAATGAGTTCCGCCACGCCGCGCCCCGCTGCGGGACACTGCTGGAGCCCGTGCCCCGAGAAGCCGTTGGCAAAGTAGAAGTTGTCGCAGTCCGGATGCAGGCCGAGGATCGCGTTGTGGTCGAACACGTTCATCTCGTAGTAGCCGGCCCATGCACCGGTCATGCGAATGGCCTCGAACGCCGGCACGCGCGCGGCCAGCGCCGGCCAGATGAAATCGTCGAAAACGCGGTAGTCGACCTCGAGCGGCGCGTCGTCGCGGTCCCTGTCCTGCGGCGGCGCAAAGCCGCAGATGAACCGCCGGCCTTCGGGGCGCAGCCAGATGCCCGATGTGTCGATGATCAGCGGGCATCCCGGCAAGGTCTCGGGGCATGAAAAGCTGAACACCATGCGGCGGCGCCCGCGCACCGGCAGATCGATGCCAGCCCAGCCAGCCACCTTTGCGGCCCAGGCACCCGCTGCGTTGACCACCACGTCAGCCTCGAGCGCGTCGCCGATGTCGAGCTCCACACCCGTCAGCGCGCGGCCGCTGCGCTGCAGCCCGGTTGCCTTTGCCTGCACATAGCGCGCGCCCTGTGAGATGGCCTTCTTGCGAAATGCCTGCAGCAGGCTGTAGCCGTCGTACCAGCCCTCGCCCGAAAGACCCAGCGAAGCCAGCGCGATGCCTTCGGTCGAAATCCAGGGGAAGCGGGCTTTCAGCTGTTCGGGCTTCATCAAGATCACGTCGACACGATGCGCCTTCTGCGTCGCATGGTTCTCCCGCAGCACATCCACGCCTTCCGGCGAAGCCAGGTACAGGTACCCCGGTTCGACCAGGCCGATGTCGGGCACGTTGTCGCCCACGCGCAGGGTTTCGCCAAGCTGGCGGAAGAATTCGATGCCGTAGAGCGACATCTCGATGTTGATGGCGGTGGAGAACTGCTGCCGGATCGAGCTTGCCGACAAGGCCGACGACGCCTGTGTGTAGGAGAAATCGCGCTCGACCACGGTCACATCGAACGGCTCCTCCCCCGGGTCCTGGTTCAGAAAATAGGCAATGGCGGAGCCGATGGCCCCGCCGCCGATGATCACCACACGACGCATGAAATCCCTTTCTTGCTGCTCGCCCACAGGCCCATTCTTACAAGCGCCGGGAAAAACCGCGAGACCCGCACGCAGAATAGCAACGATGAGAAAAGACATTCCCAATCTGGGGGCGCTGCAAGCCTTCGAGGCCTCGGCGCGCCTGGGGAGCTTCACCCGGGCCGCGGCCGAGTTGGCGCTGACGCAAAGCGCCGTCGGGCGGCAGGTGGCCACGCTCGAGCAACGGTTGGGGGTGCCGCTGTTTTCGCGCGTGCGCCGGCGGCTCACCCTCACCGACACCGGTCGCGAATACGCCGCGCGCATCCGCCGGCACCTGGACCAGATCCGGCGCGACACGCTGGAAATCAGCGCCGGCCACGACATGGGTTTTGTGCTTGAAGTGGCGGTGGTGCCCACCTTTGCCACCCAATGGCTGATTCCGCGGCTGCCCGATTTCAGCCGGCAGCACCCCAACATCACCGTCAACCTCTCGGCGCGGGCGCAGCCCTTCTCCTTCCAGGAAAACGCCTTCGACGCGGCCATCTATTTCGGCGACCAGTTCTGGCCCAGCACGCAGGGCGGGCTGATCTTTTCCGAAGGCGAGATGGTTCCTGTCTGCAGCCCGGCGTTCCGCGATGCCAACGGCCTCTGGGACGAATCGGCCTTCGCGCGTTGCCGCCATGTGCACCTGAGCACGCGCGCGCATGCGTGGCGCGACTGGTATGCGCATCAAGGCTGGGACTACACGGTGCACGCCTCGCGCGGGCCGCGCTACGAGTTTTTCACGATGGTGACTGCCGCCGCGGCGGCCGGTATGGGCGTCGGCCTCGCGCCGCGCATCCTGATCGAACGCGAACTGCGAACCGGCGAACTCGTGATACCGATCGACCGGCACCTGGACGTGCGCCAGGGCTACTACTTCGCCTATCCCGAAGGCCCGCCCGCCTCAGGGGCGCTGGAGCACTTCAAGCGCTGGGTGCTCGGACTTACGCCGAGTTGAGTAATAGGTGTAGGAAAAAAGTTGCTATTTCGCTTATCCATCTATACATTGATACCGCCGGTTGCGTAACGCAATCCGGCACTTGACCCCCGCCGGCCACCCGCGCAAGCAGACGCCCCCGGAGAGCCGACATCGACCCAGCAAAGATCAATGGGCGAGGAGACAAGAATGGCTTCGAAAGTCCTCTTTCGAACAGGATTGCGCTGGCTCGCCCCGGGGCAAGCCTCGCTCGTCCAGCCCCGCCCCGCGTCCGGGCTGACCGGCGTTTGATTCAAGTCGGTGCCACATGCGCCTGCTCCTGGTCGAAGACAACGAACTGCTTGGAAGCGCCGTTCACAAAGGCCTGGTTCGAACTGGCTACGCCGTGGACTGGAATCGCCTGGGGAAAGACGTTCTCTCCTCGCTCGCGTCCTGCACCTACGACTGTGTGCTCCTTGACCTCGGTTTGCCCGACGTCACCGGAGACATATTGCTCAAGAGCATTCGAACGCGCGGCATCCCCATCTCGGTGATTGTGATCACGGCTCGCTGCGGCATCCGGGAACGGGTGCGCCTGCTCGACATGGGTGCCGATGACTACATGATCAAGCCGCTGGACCTGGACGAGGTGGCCTCCCGGGTCAGGGCCGTGCTGCGCCGCGCCAACGGCAAGACGCCCAGCGCCGCCGAGCCGGCGCACGGCCCGCTGAAGCTGCACCCCTCCCATCGCATGGCAACGCTGCATGGCAACGTCATTCCGCTGACCAACAAGGAGTTCTGGCTCCTGGAGATTCTGGTACGCCGCAAGAACCAGGTCCTTTCGCGCTCCCAGCTCGAAGAGGCGCTCTACACCTTCGACGTCGAGGTCGAGAGCAATGCGGTCGAGGTCCACGTCCATTTCCTGCGGCGCAAGTTCTCGCCCAAACTCATCCTCACGGTGCGAGGCGTCGGCTACCAGCTCGGACCCGAGAGCTGGAATGAATAAGCGGTCGGGCACCCCGTGGTCCTTGCGCCGCCGGCTGGCGGCGCTCGTGCTCTTCGTATGTGCCGCAACCCTGCTGGCGGCGGCCGCCGCCATGTACAGGGCCGACCACCTCTCCGACAAGAAAGTGCTCGATGCCCGCCTCGTTGCACTGGCGCACACGGCACTGGCGTTCGCGGAGCACGAGATCGCCGAAATCTCCGCGGAGGGACACGACGACGGCGTCCACGAAACCGGCGACACGCTCGGCACGCACTACCACTATCAGATATGGTCACCCGACGGACGGCTGCTTCTTCAAAGCCACAGGGCACCTTCGGGCGTCCCGATGCGGCCGCTCGCAGAGCGCGGCTTCGGCAAGGCGAATGTGGATGGCGAGAGCGTTCGGACGTATTCCGAAGCAGCTAAAAAGGGCGGCATGGTCGTCCAGATCGCGGAACGCGTGGGTTACCGCAAGGGCGCGATCGGCACCATCACCGGCTATTTTCTTTCCTTCCTGGCGATTCCGCTCTTGCTGATTTTCGTGAGTGCCTGGTGGTTCCTCAACCGTGCCCTTCGGTCTGTCGAGGGCTATGCTTCACAGCTTCGGGAACGCCACGCGCTCGACCTCACGGAACTGAATGCCGTGGACCCGCCTACCGAACTCAGACCGATGGTCGATTCCATCAATACATTGCTCGACCGTTTCAGGAAGGCGTTGTCGGTCGAGCGCGACTTCACCGTGATTGCCGCGCACGAGATGCGCACGCCGCTGGCCGGCCTGCGCGCGCAGGCCCAGCTGGCCGCCACGCTGGCCGGTTCGCCGCAAGAATTGTCGGCTTCCCTGCGTGGCCTGATGTCGGGCATCGATCAGGCCAGCTACCTTCTCGATCAGTTGCTCGACCTCGCCCGCATCGACAGTCTTGCTGTGACCGGCCATGCCCTGGACCCTGTGAGCCTGGAAGGAATCTACCGAGACGTGATGTCCGAACTCGGTCCTGCGGCAGCCCAGCGCGATCTCTCGCTGAAAACGCGATTCGAGGTACGGGAGCTGCTCGCCGAGGAGCTCGGCTTGCACTTGCTGATGCGCAACCTGATCGTCAACGCGATTCGCTTCACCCCCACCGGCGGGCGCATCGAGATCGGCAGCACGCGCAGCCGCCAGGCCGTTGTGCTCACCGTCGATGATTCCGGCCCCGGCATTCCCGCCAGCCGGCATGCGGAGGCGTTCCAGCGCTTCAATCGTCTCGGTCGCGTCGACGGACACGGCGTCGGGCTCGGGTTGTCGATCGTGCACGCAGTGGCCCAGGCGCACCACGCGCCGGTGCGCCTGCTCAAGTCGCCGTTGGGCGGCCTGCGGGCCGAGGTCCGGTTTCCGGCGACGGCTTCGGGAGCCCCCGCGCCTGAACGCAGCGAAGTGGTTCACATCTGCCTTGCCGCCCTGCGCAATGTGGACGTAATGGGGTCCAGAAGGTACTGAAGCGCGGTCTGGAATCCGCCGTCGATATAGACCTCGGCCGGCATTCCGGCCTGCATCTTCAGGTCGCCCACCGCCTTCACCGACTCGGAGTCGGCGAGGATGGAAACGCTGTAGTACGGCATCTGCGTGGACTTGTCGGTGAACCGGTCGCCCGATACATAGGTCACCTTGCCCATCACCATCGTGGCGTTGCGGTACTTGAAGGCAGTGAACTTGATGCGGGCGCTCTGCCCCACCAGGACGTTGTTCACTTCTTCGGGGCGTATCTGCGCCTCGATCATCAGCGCCGTGTTGCTCGGCACGATCTCGGCGATGGTTTCGCCGGGCCGCACCACCGAACCCGGCGAGGTGAACTTCAGGTCGATGATCTCGCCGGCTGCCGGCGCCAGCACGACCTGGCGCGTCGTGGCATCGTCGGACTTGCGCAGTTCCTGTTCGATCTCGCTCACCCGCGCCACCGTCGTCTTGAGTTGGTCGCTCGCCGAGCGAAGGTATTCGTTGACGATCGAATTGCTCTTGATGTCGGCATCGATCAGCCGCCCGTGGCCGCGCGCGAGTTCGGAGCGTCGTTCCTCCAGCTTGGAGGTGTAGTCGGCCACCGATGCTTCCATCTGGTTGATCCGCGCCGTCGAGACGAAGCCTTCCTGAACCAGGCCGCGATTGGCGTCGAGGTCGCGGTGCTGCAGGGCCAGGGATTCCTGCGCCTTGCTGCCCTGTGCCTCCAGTGCGCCGATTTCCTGCTGCACTCTCTGGCGCAACTGCCGCATCAGCGCCAGTTCGCTGTGCAGCGAATGCCGGCGCGCATTGAACAGCGACGATTCCTTGGCCATCGCATCCTGCAGGCGCGTGTCCTTGCGCGCTTCTGCCTGCAGGCTTTCGGAAAACACCAGCTTTTCGGCGCGGCGCTGCTCCGCGTCCAGCCGCTCCAGTGACGTGCGCTCCACCGCAAGGCGATAGGTGAGCCGGTTGCGGTCGGCGTCCACGCCCACGTCGCCGATGACCACCAGCGGTTCGCCCTCCTTGACCACCTGCCCGTCGCGCACGAGAACCTGCCGCACGATGCCGCCTTCCAGATGCTGGACCGGCCGCCGGTTCAAGTCCACCTTGACGTGCGCCGGAGCCACTACCGCCATGGCCAGCGGCGCGAGCCCGACCCACACGCCCAGTGGAATGACGATGCCCAGCACCGTCCACAGGCCCATGTTCATGAGGCGCCTGATCTGCTGTTCGCTGGTCTTGCGTTTCGGCGCCATGCCGACGCGTGGGAGCGTTTGTGCGTGCGTCATATGTTCCTGCCTTTTCCGGTCTTATGCCGTGCGCTCGCGTTCATGTTCACGTTCGCGTTCGGCGACTGCTGCTTGCGATTGCTTCTGCATCGCCTTCATCACCTCGCTGGCAGGCCCGAACTGTTTCACCTGCCCAGCCTCGAGGATGAGGATCTTGTCCACGTGCGCGACCAACGATGGGCGGTGCGTCACCACGATCGAGGTCACGCCCTCGGCGCGCAGGCTGCTGAGGGCGTGCGCCAGCGCAATTTCGCCTTCGGCGTCCAGGCTCGCATTCGGCTCGTCGAGCACCACCAGGCGTACGTCGCCGTACATCGCCCGGGCCAGCGCAATGCGCTGGCGCTGCCCCGGCGACAGCCGCGCGCCGCCGTCGCCGATGGGCGTGTCGTAGCCCTGCGGCAGCTGCAGGATCATGTCGTGGGCGTTGGCCCGCTTGGCGGCGGCAATGACCGCTTCGGCGTCCGGCTCCGCGAGGCGGCCGATGTTGTCCGCCACCGTGCCGTCGAACAACTCCACGTCCTGCGGCACGTAGCCGACCCAGGGCCCGAGTTCGCGGCGGGACCAGGTCGACAGGTCGGTGCCGTCCAGCCGGATCGTTCCGATGGTCGGCTGCCAGATGCCCGTCAGAAGGCGCGCCAGGGTCGATTTGCCGGCGGCGCTCGGCCCGATGATGGCCAGTGCTTCGCCGGCAGCGAGGTTCAGCGAGACGCCGGTCAGCGCCAGCTTCTCCGTGCCCGGCAGCCGCAGCGAGACGCCTTCGACCCGCAACTGGCCGACCGGCCGGGGCAGCGACATGTGCGGCTCGTCCTTGCCGAGGTGGCCGCACAGGTCCCGCAAGCGGCGATAGGCCGAGCGCGCTTCGTTCAGCACGCGCCAGCTGCCGACGATCTGCTCCACCGGCTGCAACGCGCGGCCGAGCAGGACGGTGGTGGCGATCATCACGCCCGCCGAAGCCGATTGCGTGAGAACCAGGTAGGCGCCGATGGACATCATCATGACCTGCACGGCCTGGCGCAAAAACCGCGAGGCGGCGCTGAACATCACGCTCGAATGGCTGGTGCTGCCTTGCAGCGCCAAGGCCTCGTCCTGCTGCTTGCGCCAGCGGCCCAGCAGGCGCTCGGTCATGCCCATGGCCTGCAGAACCTCCGCGTTGCGCAGCGATCCTTCCACGTAGCGCGACGCGCTGCGCGTTTCCTTCTGCACCGCATCCAGCGCCTTGCGGCTCATCCGGTCGTTGAGCCAGGCCAGGCCGATCATCACGATGGCGGCGCCCGCGGCACCCAGGCCCAGGGCCGGGTGGAAGAAGGCGATGACGGCCACATAGACCACGATCCACGGCGCATCCATCAGCGCCGTCAATCCGTTGGCCGAGAACAGGCCTCGCAGCGTGGCGATGTCGCGCATCGCATCCGGCCGCGCATTCAGCGGCGAACGGGCGGTGGCGGTAACGACCGCATGCACCACAGGCGGCGAGAGCCGCTCGTCGACGATGGTGCCGCTCAGGTGCTGCAAGCGCAGCCGCACGTAGTCGAGCACGAACAAGATGGCCAGCGCAGCGCCGACGCCCGCCAGCAAGACCCACAGCGTTTCGCGGCTGTTGGTGGGAATCACCCGGTCGAACACCTGCAGCATGAACAGCGCAGGCACCAGGTACAGCAGATTGATGACAAACGAGAAGAGCGCCATGTTGAACAACAGTGGCTTCATCTCGGTCCAGATCGGCTTCATGTTCTTGTCTCCTCCAGTATGCGGAGCAAGGCGCTTGCGCGCCCTGCTCCGTGCCTTGCCATGCCGTTCAGACGAAGTCGAAGTTGGCCGCCACCACCGCCGCATTGGCGCTGAAGGTGCCGATCAGCGTCAGTTCCCCTGCAGACGTCTCCCCTCCGCCGGCCTGAACCCATTGCCACAGCGAGAAGCTGTTGCCGTTGGTGTCGTTGATGACCAGCAGCGCGTCTTCGCCGGCGCCCGCGGTGATGGCGAACTCGGCGTTGAATGCCGCCGACACCGCCGCTGCGTTGCCGAGGTTCGCCGTCGTCACGCCTTCGCCTCCGACGCCGGTCAGCAGCAGCGCCTCGATGTCGCCGTTGCCCTGCCCGACCGTGACGTTCACCGTGCCGCCAGCACCGTTCCCCGTCCCGAACAGGAAGTTGTCGTTGTTGTTGCCGTCGTCCCAAGCCGTGTTGAGCGCCCCGGTGAACTCGATCCGGTCGTCTCCCGCCGCGGTAGGCCCATTGGCGTCGAAATTGCTGACCACGTCGCCGAACTCATTGGTCGCGCTGAACCTGAAGATGTCCTGGACGTTGTCGTTCGCCGCCCCCGAGTTGATGACGTCGGCGCCAATCCCGCCAATGAGGATGTCGCCTCCGGCCCCGCCGTTGATGGTGTCGTTGCCCGCTCCGCCGTTGAGCGTGTTGGCTCCGGCATTGCCCGTCAGGTTGTCGCTGCCCGATCCGCCGGTCACGTTCAGGATGCTGGCGATCGACGTGAAGCCGGACGCCGCACCCGTCGCCAGGTTGACCGTGACAGGCGTTGCGGAGGTCCCGTACGACAGCGTGTCGGCGTTGCCGCCGAGGTTGGCGCTGATTGACTCGACGCCGGTGACGGTGGCGCCTTCGAAGCCGGTGATGGCGCCGTTGTAGACGACATCCAGGACATCGTTGTTCGCCACGCCCGTGATGTTCAGCGTGTCGTTGCCGCCACCGCCGTCGATGGTGTCGGCGCCGCCGCCAATCGCATAGGTGAAAGTGTCGTTCCCCAAGCCGCCGTTCAGGACATTCGCGGCCGTGCTGCCGGAGATGGTGTCGGCGCCGGCGCCGCCGGTGAAGTTCTCGACAGACACCAGCACGTCGGAGTTGGCCGCATTGCTGCCCGAGCCACCGACCACGATCGGCGCCGCCCCGCCCAGGTTCACCGTGAGTGCCGCCGTGTAGGCCGAGTAGTTGGCGGTGTCCGTGCCGGCGCCGCCGTCGAGCGTGTCGCGCACGTTGTCGATCGTCGCGCTCAGCGTGTCGTTGCCCTCTCCGCCGCTCAGGAGGTTGACGACGCCGAGCCCCGCGGTTCCGCTCGCCGTCAGCGAGTCGGCGAAGGCGCTGCCCACCAGGTTCTCGATGCTCGAGAGCGTGTCGCTGCCCGCCCCGCCGGTGGCTTGCGCCGCGGCAATGGCCAGCGACACCGTGACGCCCGCCGTCGCCGTGGCATAGCTCGCGGTATCGCTGCCGCCGCCGCCCGTCAGCACGTTGTTGCCGGCGTTGCCGGTGATCACGTTGGCCGACCCGTTGCCGGTGCCGTTGATGTTGCCGGTGCCCAGCAGGGTCAGGTTCTCGACGTCTGCATCGGTGATGGTGTAGGTGACGGTCGACTGCACGGTATCGGTGCCGCCGCCTCCGCCCTCGATGACGGTGTCGCCGGTGTTGTCCACCAGGAAGGTGTCGTCGCCTGCGCCGCCGTTCATCGCGTCGGTGCCGATGCCGCCGTCCAGCGTGTCGTTGCCGTCGTTGCCGTTCAGCGCGTCGTTGCCGATGCCGCCGGTCAGCACGTCGTCGTCGTCGCCCCCGTTGAGCGTGTCGTTGCCGTCGCCGCCCAGGAGCGTGTCGATGCCCAGACCGCCGTTCAAGGTGTCGTTGCCGCCGAGCCCGCTCAGCGTGTCGGCGAGGTCACCGCCGCTGATGACGTTGTTCAGGGCGTTGCCGGTTCCGACGAACGGGTCGGCGTCGATGCCGGTGTAGGTCAGGTTCTCCACGTTGGCGACGAGCTCCAGCGAGTAGGCGGCCATCTCGGTCTGCACTTCGTCCGTTCCGGCGGCCGCCGCCTCCACGACCACGTCGCCCAAGTCGTCCACGATGTAGGTGTCGTTGCCGGCCAGGCCGACCATCGTGTCTGCATCCAGGCCGCCGTCGAGCACGTCGTTGTCGCCAACGCCCGAGCCGCCCACCAGCAGGTCGTCGCCGATTCCGCCGTTGAGTTCGTTGTCGCCAGTGCCGCCGAAGATCAGGTCGTTGCCGCTGCCGCCAGTGATGACGTCATCGGTGCCGTTCTCGCCCGCGATGAAGTTATTGACGATCGAGGCCGCCAGGTTGATGGTGCGCCCCCCGCCCGTGGGGTCGAGCCGGCTCACCAGGTAGTCCTCCGTGCCGAGCAGGTAACCCTCGAAGGTGGCATCGCCGAAGTTGATGCGCTCCACGCCGGTGCCGGCCACGTTGCCTGTGAAGTGGTTGGCGACGGTGACCGTCTGGCCGTTGAAGTTGAGGACCAGGCTACCGGTGGCGGTGTTGGTGTTGTTGTCCGCGGCATTGAGCCCGGTGATCGGGTTGAGCGTTCCGGCGACAGGATCCAGCACGCCCGGCACGATGACGATGCGGTCGGCGGTGCCGCCACTCGTCGCGCTGACGCCTTCGTTGATCGTGTCGCTGCCGTCCGCGAGGCCGAAGGTGTAGGTGTCGTCGCCCAGGCCGCCGTTGAGCACGTCGTTGCCGATGCCGCCGCTCAGCTGGTCGTTGCCCGCGCCGCCGTTGAGCGTGTCGGCGCCCGCGCCGCCGATCAGCACGTCGTTGCCGCCGTTGCCGTTCAACGTGTCGTTGCCACCGAAGCCCAGCAGCAGGTCGTTGCCTTCGCCGCCGTTGAGCACGTCATCGCCGTTAGTGCCGGCGACGATCGTGAGGGTGGCATCCGTGAACTGCAGGCGTTCGATGCCGCTCAGCGTGTCGGTGCCTTCGATCGGGTCGATGCCGATGTCGGTGACCGTGAGCCTGCCGTCGGCGGTGGAGCCGAAGGCGTAGTTGGCCAGCGGACCCAGGTAGGCGACCGTGTCGATGTCCGCGACGTTGTCGCCGTCTGACTTGATCGAGCGGACGATGGCCAGCTGCGCGGGATTGATATCTCGCGCGAACATGCTGTTGACCAGCGTCTTCATGCTGTTGTGCAGCGCGATGGGGGTGCCGGTATGGTTGGGGTCGTTGGTGGCGTAAACGCCGATCTGCACGTCGAGCCACTTGTCGCCGTCGATGATGTCATCGCCGCCGCGGCCCATGATGAGGTCGCTGCCGTCACCGCCGAGGATGATGTCGCCCGCCATGAAGCTGGTGACGCCGGCGCCGAGCACGGCCTGGAGGCCGGCGATGCGGGCGATGCCTGCCGCATCGAGCCGGCTGCCGGTGTAGCCCTCCGTGCCGCCCTGCGCGAACGGAAGCCGCTCGTCGGCGATGGTGTCGGCGCCGGTGAGCACGTCGTTGAAGCGCGTGCCCGAAAGGCCTTCGACCGATTCGTAGGCATCCAGCGTTCCGTTCTGGGGCGGCGTCGGGTTCTCGTCGAACACGATGGCGCGTGTCAGGTCGGCATTGACGAAGGCGGTGTTGTCCTTGTAGGTCGCCCAGTCCCAGCCCGACATGCCGGCCAGCTTGCCGCGGCCGGGGCTGCCCACCATGATGTCGTCGCCGCCCTCGGCAATGAACTCGTCGAAGCCGCCGTCGCCCAGGAACACGTCGTGGCCGACGATCCCGTCTTTTGCAAAGATCTCGTCGAAACTGTCGCCGGGCGCACCGTCGAAGGTTCCGGTCTCGATCCAGTCGTCGCCCTCGTTGCCCAGAATGCGCTCGGCATTCTTGCTGCCCAGGATGAAGTCGTTGCCTTCGCCCGCGAAGACTTCCGAGCCCGCGTCGGTGCCCAGGACGATGAAGTCCTGCCCCCTGCCGCCCATGATCAGGTCGAGGCCCGGGCCGCCGTGAACCACGTCGTTGCCGTCGCCCGCCTTGATGTTGTCGTCCCCGCCCAGGTCCCTGACGATATCGTCGCCCGCTCCCGCATTGATGATGTCGTTGCCGGCGCCGCCTTCGAGGTTGTCGTTGCCGCCGTCGCCATGAATGGTGTCGTCGCCCTCGCTCGCAATGATGATGTCATTGCCCTCGGTACCGCCGAGCACCACGTGCTGGTCGCCCGTGTACTTCAGGTAGTTGGTGTCCGGCCCGACCGTGGCGGGGTTGTTGCGAACCACCAGCGGCGTCAGGATGCCGCCGCCTACCGGGTCGGTGCTCTCGAGGTCTCCGTCGCCATCCAGGTCGTTGAACTGTCTTGTGATGTCCACCTCGAGCGCCAGGCCCGGCGTCGAGAACACGTCCGACGGCAGGTGCGTCGCGTTCGTGTTGGTCATGATCATTTCAGCGAACGAGTTGTTCTCCATTTCGCCGAACAGGTGCAGGCCGTCGAGCCGCTGCAGATAGTAGAAGCGGTCGCCGTTCTGCAGGCTCTCCATCTGGTTCTCGAACACGAAGTTGAAGGTCGAGCCGAGCATGCCGCCGAACGGAAGAATCTTCTCTGCGAGGCCGCCGATCCACAGGTCGATGTTGTCCAGGCCGGTGATGGTGACGCCATTGGCGTTGCTGGTCCAGGCGCCGGTGCCGTTGAGGAAGTCGACCGAGTCTTCAGGTACCAGCAGTCCGCCGACCGAAGCGCCCGTGATGATGGTCAGCGCCGCGTCGCGCTTGCCCTCGATCGTGGTCTGCCCGGTAATGAGCTGGTGCGTGCCATAGGCGGCGATGAAATTGATGATCGACGCTTCGTGCTTGAGATTGCCGGCAAAGTCGACCCAGCTGTCGTAGGGCCGGAGCTCGGCGGCGTTGTTGGTCGCGTTGTAGAACTCGCGCCGGGCGGCGTTGAGCGACGGCACGCCCGTGTCGCGGCCCCGCGCCAGGTTGATGGTCGCCAGGTCGAGCGGAAGGCCCAGCAGGTTGTTGCGCAGCGCGCTGGTCACGAACTCGTCGATCTCGTTGCCGACCTGCCGCGTCATGCCGCGGATGATCGCGCCAGCGGCAATGTCGTCGGTGATGGTATGGCCGGAGTCGAACGCCACCGGATTGAGGAAGCCCTCGATCAGGCCGATGTCCTGCGGGTTGAAGTTCGGATCGAAGCGATCGATCGACTCGGTGAGCATGGAGTGGCCGAAGCGGTACACCACATGCGCAAACTCGGCGACGATCGACGGATCGATCGTGACGTCGAAGCCGTCGGGAACGACGAACGGGTTGATCTGCGGTTGCACCTTGCGCGCAAACTCCTCGAACACCAGATGCTGGTATTGCATCTCGGTCGTGAACTTGGCGGACTGGAACAGGCGCTCGCCGTCCCAGACCAGCGTACTGAGGTCTACCGGCAAGGCCGCAACGTCTTCGAGCAGCCATTCGTTCAAGAAAGCCAGGTCCCCGCCCGCCGCGGTGGAAAGAATGACTTCCTTGTTGTGATCGACCATGCGGTTGTGCTCGGCATGGAAAACATGGTGAACGGCGGTCAGGCCGATGTTCTCGTTCACGCGGCCGTCGCCGGCGATGAAGTGGGCGTCGAGCAGTTCGTTGTCGTACTCGGTGTCGCCATTGCCCGGGTTGCCCAGGCCAATGGTGATGTCGCCGTCGGCGATCTTGCCGATAGGAACGGCTTCATGCGCGATATCGGCCAGGAAGGCATGGCCGGTGCGAAGCGCAAGCGCCGTCGTCGGGTTGACGGGGCTGCCCGGCGTGCCGGAGACGACGATGTCGTCGGCCGTGTTCGGAATGCCATCGACGCCGATGCCGGTGATGACCTGCGCGAACCCGGTCACCGGGTCGGGAATGAAGTTGCCGTACTGGTCCGTTCTGAGCAAGGGCACGCTGCCCACGTCGAAGTCGGTCAGTTGGATGCCCAGGAGCAGGGCTTGCGCCTTGACCTCGCCCCACGTCGCCATGCCGCCGTTTGCGCCTTCGATCAGCTTGCCGGTTGCAACCGGCACGCCCTGGTCATTCAACTCGTACTGGCGCAGGAACACCTGGTGCGAAGAATGCGAGGTGTAGGTCTGGTTCTGGTCGACGAAGGACGTGGTGGTGTTCACCGGCCCGACATCGTCCGCCGTTCCCATGATGCCGTCCTGCCCGGCGGACACCGTGGCGCGCGTCAGCACCATGAAGTTGGTGTTGCTGCCGGGAACATAAAGCGGGTCGTCCGGCTGCAGGGGAATGAAGACCGTGCCGCTGCCGCCCTTGTTGACGAGGTCGAGCCCGTGGTCGAAGAACTGGCCGAACAGCGTGAACCATGAATTGAACGAGGCCGAGAGGCCGACGTCCGGCGAGATGTTGGGCAGGCTGACGTTGTCGCCTTCCATCACGATGCCGTAGGGCGCGACGGCGGCGTCGCGCACCGCGCGGGCGTCTTCCAGCGCGGTGACCGTCACTGCATGATCCGCCTCCGCGGCGGCGGCGGCATCGAGGGCAGCCTGCTCTGCCGGCGTGGGGGGCGTGTTGGGGTCGCCATCACCGAGTTCCTCCGCAGCGGCACGGGCGTTCTGCGCCACGACGCGGGCCTGGTACTCGGCATCGGAAGCGGGCTTGAAGGCCTGATAGATGACGGTGATGGCCGCAAGGTCGGCCATGGAGTCGGCCGAGCCGGCGCGGTCGAGCGCGGTCAGGATCGCGGCCGGGTTGCCCAGGGTCTGGTCGACCAGCAGGTTGGAAATGGTGCGCAGGCTGGAGTCGAAGACGAGCGAGTTCGGGTTGTTGCTCGGGGTGTAGGTCGCCGACGTCGGCATTGCAGGCGCGGGGCCGGGGCCGTCGGGATCGAATAGCGTGCCGTCTGCGGGCCGGTACACCGGGTCCATCAGCGACGGGAACTGTTGGTCTGCCGCCCCCCACGTTTCATGAAGCAGGTTGTTGTACGTGCCATCGACCGTACGCAGACCCCAGCTGACGTTGTACGCGGGCACCAGGCCACCGGGCCCGAACAACGGCTGCCCCGCGGCATGCGCCTCGGAGAGCTTGATCTGGGCAAGGATGAACTCGAGGTCTGCTTGATTGACAGTGACTGACATGGCGCGGCTCCTCTGGTGGGTAAGTGGGAATAGTTAAAAGCGTTACTTCCGCCACAGACGAGTCTTTGCCCCGACTCTTAAGATTTCCTTAAGCAATTGGTAGTAATTTCAATCGACACGCCGAAGCCTCCTGCACACGCAGGCACAGTCTTCAGCGGGTGACGCCGGTCCGCAGAAGATCAATGTCCGGAGGAGACAAAAATGAAAGCCTCGCGTTGCGCTGCATCGGCAAGCAAGCCGCTGGCCCTGCTGTTGGCGCTGGCCGCGGCGCCGGCATCCGCACAGAGCCTGGCCGCGCTTTACCAGTCGGCGCGCAGCTACGACGCCGTCTTCCAGGGCGCACGCGCCCAGTACGACGCCAGCGTGGCGCGGGCGGCCCAGGCGCGCGCGGGTGTGCTGCCGGTCATCAACCTCACGGCGGGGGCCTCTTTCACCGAGCAGGACGTGTCCGCCGGCAACGCCACGTTCACGCGTGGCGTCAGTGCGCGGAACGTGGGCGTCAACCTGATCCAGCCCCTGTATCGACCTGCCAACTGGGCGACCTACGAGCAAGGCAAGCGCCAGGAGGAGATGGCCCGGGCGCAGCTGACCCTGGCCGAGCAGGACCTCATCGTGCGCGTGAGCCAGGCGTACTTCGACGTGCTCGCGAGCCAGGACAGCCTGGCGCTGGTGCGGGCGCAGAAGATCGGCGTCGCGGAACAGTTCGCCTTCGCCAAGCGCAATTTCGAAGTCGGCACCTCGACCATTACCGACGCGCGCGAAGCCCAGGCCCGCTACGACCTCGTCATTGCGCAGGAGATTGCCGCCGAGAACGACCTGCAGGTCAAGAAGCTCGTCCTCGACCAGCTCGTCGGGCAGCTCGGCAGCGTGCCGACGCCGCTTGCCGCCCCGGTTGTGCTGCCCGTGCTGACACCGGGCGATGTGCATGCCTGGCTCGCGCAGGCCGAGGCCGCGCATCCGGCCATCGTTCAGGCGGCCCTTGCGGTGGAGGTTGCAACGCTCGAGATCCGCAAGGCCGAGGCCGGGCACAAGCCCACGATCGATGCCCAGCTGGGCTACAACGTCAGCACCAACCCGCAAGGCAACTCCCCCACCGCCTCGGCCGACAAGGTGCGGGTGGCCGGGGCCAGCATCGGCGTGGTCTTGAACATGCCGCTGTTCGCCGGTTTCGCGACCGAGAACCGCGTAAGAGAAACCCTGGCGCTCGAAGACCAGTCGCGCGCCTCGCTCGAGAACACGCGCCGCAGCGTCTCGGTCTCCACCCGTGCCGCCTATCTCGGGCTGGTGTCGGGCGCCAGCCAGGTGAAGGCGCTCGAGGCCGCGGAAGCGTCGAGCCAGGTGGCGCTGGACGCGAACCGCATGGGCTACCGGGTGGGGGTGCGCATCAACATCGACGTGCTCAATTCGCAAAGCCAGCTGTACCAGACCAAGCGCGATCTGGCGCTGGCGCGCTACAACGTACTGCTGGGCGACCTGCGCCTGCGCCAGGCGAACGGCACGCTGACAGCCGACGCCCTCGCGGTGCTCAACGCCACCCTGGCGCTCGACGGCAGGCCAGCCGTCGACAGCGCTGCCCCTGTGGCGCGCCCGCGGTAGCACCGGCGAACGCCGATGGGAGGTCGACGCCCATCCGGGATTCAATAAGATTCGCCGGATCCAAAGAAGCCTCCGCATGAACATTGCTCTCGAACACCCCGACCAGCCCGAGGTCGTCCGGCTCATAGAGGCGCTCGACGCCTACCAGAAGCCGCTTTATCCGCCCGAGTGCCACTACGGCATCGACATTGCCGCGCTCTCGGCGGCGCATGTGCTGTTTGCGGTTGCGCGCGACGAGCACGGAGCGGCCGTGGGCTGCGGCGCCATGGTGCTGGAGCCCGCATACGGCGAGCTCAAGCGGATGTTCGTGCGGCCGGAAAACCGCGGACAAGGCGTTGCCGCAAGGGTGCTGGCCTTTCTCGAAACCGAGGCGCTCGGCAAGGGATGCACGCGATTCGCGCTGGAGACCGGCATCAGCCAGCCGGAAGCGCTGGCTTTCTACGCCAGCGCGGGCTACGTGAAGCGAGGGCCGTTCGGGAGTTACCCGGACGACCCGTTCAGCGTGTTCATGGAAAAAAGCTCCGCCTAGTCTCAGGCCGGCAATCTCCGCGCCTCTCTCACATCGGCCCCTCGCGGGCCCGAAATTTGCTCATTCGATCAAAAATGACAGAAAATTTTCTTTTTTGTCTTATATTTGAAAACTGATTTACATAAAGCACCCCCTTTGGAGTGCACGGCCCCACGAATGAGCACCAACGTCGACACCACTGGCACCACCGTGGCCCAGCGCATTGCGCAGGCGCTGCCGCGGCTGACGCGCTCGCACCGCCAGGTGGCCGACTACGTGCTGGAGCATCCGCTGCAGGTCGCCACGCTGCCGATCGACGAGCTCGCCGCGGTGGTGGGGGTGTCGGTTGCCACCGCCAACCGCTTTGCCCGGGCATTGGGTTTCGACGGCTACGCCACCTTCCGCGCCGAGCTCGTGCGCGGCTTCGAATCGCTGGTGGCGCCGGTGGAACGCCTGCGCGGCAATCTCGAACATCCGACCACGGTGGCCGAAGTGTTTGCCACCGCGCTCGACGAGAGCCGCCGCAACATCGAAGCCACGCGCCAGTCGCTGGACTACGCCGCCTGCGAGGCCGCGGTGCAGCGCATCCTGAAGGCGCGTTCGATCTTCATCGGCGGCTTCGGTGCCAGCGCATGGCTTGCGGGCCTGCTGCAGCACGGGCTCGACGGCAGCTGCAACGACGTGCGCATGCTCTCCAGCGTCAGCGGCGTCACGCATGCGGCGCGCACGCTCACGCATGCGGGTCCGCAGGACCTGTTCATCGGGCTGACCTTTCCGCGCTACCTCACGGACACGGTGGCGCTGGCGCAGATCGCAAAGGGCCAGGGCTGCGCCGTGCTGGCGTTGACCGATCGCCCGAGCTCGCCGCTGGCGCCGCTGGCCGACGTGGCGCTTTATTGCCAGACCGAAACCAGCTACCGGCCGAACTGCGAAACCAGCGTGCTGGCATTGATCGAGGCGCTGACCAGCGCGGTTGCGCTGCGCGCGCCCCGCGCGGTGCAGTCCGCGAGCCGCATCCTGCAGGCCGTGCGGCCCTGGCTGCACGGCGCGCAAGGCCTGCCGCGGGCGGACTTTTCCTCCGCGCAACTCGCCAGCGCCGCCCCGGCCGGCACCCACAAGAAAAAGAAGAAAGCTTCCCGATGAAGAACAACAGCATCCCCGTCATCGCCATTCATGGCGGTGCCGGAACCATCAGCGCCGCCACGACCAGTACGGCGCAGGCGCAGGCCTATCACGACGCGCTGCAGAACATCGTGCGCGCCGCGCAATCGGCGCTTCTCAAGGGCGCATCCGCGCTCGACGCCACCTGCCTGGCCGTCGAAATGCTCGAAGAGTGCCCGCTCTTCAACGCCGGCCACGGCGCGGTTTTCACGCACGAGGAAACCCACGAGCTCGACGCCGCCGTGATGGACGGCGCAACGCTCGCCGCCGGTGCCATTGCAGGCGTGTGCCACGTGCGCCGCCCGGTGCGCGCCGCGCGCGCCGTGCTCGAAGACGGCGCGCATGTGCTCCTCGCCGGCGCGGGCGCCGAAGCCTTCGCGCGTGATCACGGGCTCGAAATGGTCGAACCCTTTTTCTTCTCGACCGAAGCGCGCCGCCAGCAGCTCTACCGCGTGCGCGATACCGGCCGCGTGGTGACCGATCACGAAGGCGCGGCCATGACGCCGCCGCTCGACGAAGACAAGAAGTTCGGCACCGTGGGTGCCGTGGCGCTCGACATGAACGGCCACCTGGCCGCCGCCACGTCGACGGGCGGCATGACCAACAAGCGCGTCGGCCGCATCGGCGATTCGCCGCTGATCGGCGCCGGCACCTATGCCGACGACCGCACCGCTGCCGTCTCGTGTACCGGCAGCGGCGAAATGTTCATCCGCGTTGCGGCTGCCTACGACATCTGCGCGCGCATGGCCTACGGCGGCGCGACGCTCGAAGCCGCCGCGCATGCCGTGGTGCATCAATCGCTGCCCGCCATCGGCGGCACCGGCGGGCTGATCGCCGTCGACCTCCACGGCAACCTGAGCCTCGCCTTCAACACCGAAGGCATGTACCGCGGCCATGCACGCGGCGACGAAGCCCCCGTGACCGCCATCTTCGCCTGACACGCCCGCGCCCTCTTTCCCTCGCACTCCCATGTCTACCCCTGCCCTCGCCCTGCCGGACGGCCGCGTTCTCGCCGTCGACGATCTCACCGTGCGCTTCTCGACCTCCGAGCGCACGGTCGATGCCGTCAAGAACCTCTCCTTCCACGTCGACCACGGCGAAACGCTTGCGGTGGTGGGCGAATCGGGCTCGGGCAAGTCGGTGACCTCGCTCGCGCTGATGCGGCTGGTGGAGCACGGCGGCGGCCGCATCCTCGGCGGGCGCATGGCGTTCCGCCGCCGCAACGGCGAGGTGCTCGATCTGGCGCAGGCGCGCGACGCCGAGATGCGCAACATCCGCGGCGCGGACATCGCGATGATCTTCCAGGAACCGATGACCTCGCTGAACCCGGTGTTCACCGCCGGCGAGCAGATTGCCGAGGCCATCCGCATCCACCAGGGCAAGAGCAACGCGGCCGCGCGCGCCGAGGCCTTGCGCATGCTGGAGCTGGTGCGCATTCCCGAAGCGCGCAACGTGCTCGACCGCTTTCCGCACCAGCTGTCGGGTGGCATGCGCCAGCGCGTGATGATCGCGATGGCGCTCTCGTGCAAGCCGCAGCTGCTGATTGCCGACGAGCCCACCACCGCGCTCGACGTGACGATCCAGGCGCAGATCCTCCAGCTCATTCGCGAGCTGCAGAAGGAGATGCACATGGGCGTGCTCTTCATCACGCACGACATGGGCGTGGTGGCCGAAATTGCCGACCGCGTGCTCGTGATGTACCGCGGCGACAAAGTGGAGGCAGGCAGTTCCGACACGGTCTTCGCCTCCCCCCAGCATCCGTACACGAAGGCGCTGCTGTCGGCCGTGCCCAAGCTCGGCGCCATGCAAGGCACCGACCTGCCCGCCAAGTTCGAACTGCTGCGCACCGAAGGCAGCCCCGACGCCGTGCCGGTCAGCGACGCCACGCCGCAAACCACGGTGCGCGAAGAAGCCGGCCCGATCCTGCGCGTGCGCGACCTCGTGACGCGCTTCGACGTGCGCAGCGGCTTCTTCGGCCGCGTGAAGCGCCGCGTGCATGCGGTCGAGAAGATCAGCTTCGACCTCTACCCCGGCGAAACGCTGGCGCTGGTGGGCGAATCGGGCTGCGGCAAGTCGACCACCGGCCGTTCGCTGCTGCGCTTGGTCGAAAGCCAGAGCGGTGCCATCGAGTTCGGCGGCCAGAACATCCGTGAGCTGCCGACGCGCGAACTGCAGGCGCTGCGCCGCAATATCCAGTTCATCTTCCAGGACCCGTTCGCCTCGCTCGATCCGCGCGTGACGGTCGGTTTCTCGATCATGGAGCCGCTCTTGATTCACGGCATCGCCAAGGGCGCCGAGGCGCAACAGCGCGTCGACTGGCTGCTGAAGAAGGTCGGCCTGCCGCCCGAGGTTGCGCAGCGCTATCCGCACGAGTTCTCGGGCGGACAGCGCCAGCGCATCGCGATTGCGCGCGCACTCGCGCTCAATCCCAAGGTGGTGGTGGCGGACGAATCGGTGTCGGCGCTCGACGTTTCCATTCAGGCGCAGATCGTCAACCTCATGCTCGACCTGCAGCGCGAGCTGGGCGTCGCGTTTCTCTTCATCTCGCACGACATGGCCGTGGTCGAGCGCATCAGCCACCGCGTGGCCGTGATGTACCTCGGGCAGATCGTCGAAATCGGCCCGCGCCGCGCCGTGTTCGAAGCACCGCAGCACGCCTACACCCGCAAGCTGATGGCCGCAGTGCCGGTGGCCGACCCGTCGCGCCGCCACAAGCCGCGCGCGCTGCTCGAAGGCGAGATCCCGAGCCCGATCCGCGCGGTGGGCGACGAGCCCGACGTGCCGCCGCTGGTGCAGGTTGCGCCCGGCCACTTCGTGGCACGGCACGCCATCGGCGGGGCCTTCTGATTTTTTACGCCATCGACGGCGCCAACTGATTTTTCAACCCGCAGGCCCTCCTGCTTTTTTCTCGAACCGACTGGAGTTTCTTTTCCATGAAGCAATCTTCTTCCTCCCTGCGATGGGCATCGGCACTGCTGGGCCTGGCCGCACTGGCGATGACCGGCACGGCAATGGCCGCGAAAGACGCGGTGCTGTCGATCGGCTACCAGCCCGAAACGCTCGACCCGTACAACACCAACACGACCATCACCACGGCCGTGACCAAGACCTTCTATGAAGGCCTGTTCCAGTTCGACAAGGACCTGAAGGTCCAGAACGTGCTGGCCGAAGGCTACGAAGTGTCGAAGGACGGCCTGGTCTACACCCTCAAGCTGCGCCAGGGTGTCAAGTTCCACGACGGCACCGACTTCAACGCCGAGGCGGTGAAGTTCACGCTCGACCGTGTGCTGAACCAGGAAAACAAGCTGCTGCGCTACAACCAGTTCAACCGCGTGAGCAAGGTCGAGGCGCTCAACCCCAACACCGTGCGCATCACGCTGAAGGAGCCCTTCGGCCCCTTCATCAACTCGCTGGCCCATGCATCGGCCGCAATGATCTCGCCCACGGCGCTGAAGAAGTGGGGCAACAAGGACATCGCCTTCCACCCCGTGGGCACCGGCCCCTTCGAGTTCGTCGAATGGAAGCAGACCGAAGCGGTCAAGGCCAAGAAGTTCGACGGCTACTGGAAGAAGGGCTACCCCAAGGTCGACACGGTGCAGTGGAAGCCGGTGCTCGAGAACAACACCCGCGCCGCAATGCTGCAGACCGGTGAAGCCGATTTCGCGTTCCCGATTCCCTACGAGCAAGCCGAGCTGCTGAAGAAGAGCGACAAGCTGGAAGTGGTGGCCATTCCTTCGATCATCACGCGCTTCCTGGCCTTCAACATGCTGCAGAAGCCGTACGACAACCCGAAGGTGCGCGAAGCCATCGGCTATGCCATCAACAAGGAAGCGCTGGCCAAGGTCGCGTTCGGCGGCTATGCCTTCCCCGCGCAGGGCGTTTTGCCGCAGGGCGTGAAGTTTGCCGAGAAGATGGCGCCCATTCCCTACGACGTGAAGAAGGCCAAGGAACTGCTGGCCGAAGCCGGCTACCCGAACGGCTTCGAGTCGGTGCTGTGGAGCGCCTACAACAACACGACCAGCCAGAAGACCATCCAGTTCGTGCAGCAGCAGCTCGCGCAAGTGGGCATCAAGCTGCAGGTGCAGGCGCTCGAAGTGGGCCAGCGCACCGAGATGGTCGATGCATGGCCCGACGCCAAGACGGCCAAGGTGCGCATGTACTACACCGGCTGGTCTTCGTCGACCGGCGAGGCCGACTGGGGCCTGCGCCCGCTTTTCGCCTCTGAAGCCTGGTCGCCGAAGCTGAACAACATGTCGTTCTACAAGAGCGAGGTAGTGGACAACGCGTTGGCCAAGGCCCTGATTACCGTGGACGACAAGGAAAAGGCCGCGCTCTACAAGACCGCGCAGGAAGAAATCCGCAAGGACCTGCCGCGCGTGCCGCTGGTGACCGAGCAGAACCTCTCGGCGCACTCCAAGCGCCTGTCGGGCGTGTTCGTGATGCCTGACGGCAACATCAACATCGACGCTATCGCTGTAAAGGACTAAGACCACCCCCGAAGCGGCTCACTTCGTGTAGCCGCCTCCCCCTCAAGGGGGCGACACCAGCGGCCCGGCAAAGCCGGTTCCGCGGTGTCCCCCGACGAGGGCTGACTGTCTGTATGCCATGCTGAATTACTTTCTCAAACGACTGTTGGGCCTGATCCCCACGCTGCTCATCGTGGCGGTGCTGGTGTTCCTGTTCGTCCACATGCTGCCCGGCGATCCGGCGCGCCTTGCTGCCGGCCAGGACGCCAACGAGGAGACCGTGGCCATGGTGCGCACGGAGCTGGGCCTGGACAAGCCGCTGCCGCAGCAGTTCGTGAGCTTCTTCACCCACATGCTGCAGGGCGACTTCGGCACATCGATCCGGACGCGGCGGCCGGTGTCCACGGAGATCGGCGAGCGCTTCTTCCCGACGGTGATGCTCACCATCACCAGCATGGTGTGGGCGGTGATTTTCGGCATGGGCATCGGCATTGTTTCCGCGGTGTTCCGCAACCAATGGCCCGACCGGCTCGGCATGACGCTGGCGGTGTCGGGCATCTCCTTTCCTGCATTTGCACTCGGCATGCTGCTGATGCAGATCTTTTCGGTTCAGCTCGGCTGGCTGCCCACCGTCGGCGCCGCCACCTGGAAGCACTACATCCTGCCCTCGATCACGCTGGGTGCGGCGGTGGCCGCCGTGATGGCGCGCTTCACGCGTGCCTCGTTCGTCGAGGTGATCCAGGAGGATTTTGTTCGTACCGCGCGTGCCAAGGGCGTGGCCGAATACGGCGTGGTGTTCAAGCACACGCTGCGCAACGCGCTCATTCCCGTCGTCACGATGATGGGCCTGCAGTTCGGCTTTCTGCTGGGCGGCTCGATCCTGGTCGAGGCGGTGTTCAACTGGCCCGGCCTCGGCCGCCTGCTGGTCGACTCGGTGCAGATGCGCGACTACCCGGTCATTCAAACGCTGGTGCTGCTGTTCTCGCTCGAATTCATCCTGATCAACCTCGTGGTCGATGTGCTGTACGGCTACATCAACCCGACCATCCGCTACAAGTGAGGCAGCCGACATGACGCAAGCTTCCGGCGTGTCTGCCGAAACGATCACTCCGCCTATCGTGGCGGTTCAAACCGCGGGCAAGGTCCGCACGCCCTGGGGCGAATGCTGGCGCCGTTTCAAGAAGCAGCCCGTGGGCATCGTGGCCGCGGTCTTCGTGCTGCTGCTGGTGTTCATCGCGGTGTTCGCGCCGTGGATCGTGCCCTTCGACGCGGAGAACTTCTTCGACTACGACATGCTGAACAGCGGCCCGACGGCCACGCACTGGTTCGGTGTCGATCCGCTGGGCCGGGACATCTTCAGCCGCATCCTGATGGGTGCGCGCATTTCGCTGATGGCCGGCTTCCTGTCGGTGCTGGTGGGCGGCTTCATCGGCACGGCCTTCGGCCTGCTCGCGGGCTACTACGAAGGTTGGTGGGACCGCATCGTGATGCGCATCTCCGACGTGCTGTTCGCCTTCCCGGGCATTCTGCTTGCGCTCGGCGTGGTCGCCATCCTCGGCAGCAGCATGACCAACGTGGTGGTGGCGGTGTCGGTGTTCAGCGTGCCCGCGTTCGCGCGCCTGGTGCGCGGCAACACGCTGGTGCTCAAGCAGCAGACCTACATCGAGGCCGAGCGCAGCATCGGCGCGTCGGACTGGACCATCATCGTGCGGCACATCCTGCCGGGCACCATTTCGTCGATCGTGGTGTATTTCTCGATGCGCGTGGGCACGTCCATCATCACGGCGGCCAGCCTGTCGTTCCTCGGCATGGGCGCGCAGGCACCAACACCCGAATGGGGCGCGATGCTCAGCGAAGCGCGCGCCGACATGGTGACTTCGCCGCACGTGGCGCTGTTCCCGAGCCTGGCCATCTTCTTCACCGTGCTGGCGTTCAATCTGCTGGGCGATGCGCTGCGCGACGCGCTCGACCCGAAGATCGACCGCGAGTAAATTTCCTCCTTCATGTCATCGACCACCGTGCCCTACATCGGCAATTTGCTCCAGGGCTCACGCAACGCCATCACCGATGTCGAAGGCGTCACGGTCGGCCACCAGACGCTGGACGACGGCGCCGTGCAGACCGGCGTGACGGTGATCCGTCCGCACGCCGGCGATCCGTTCCGCGACAAGGTGCCGGCCGCGGCCGTGGTGCTGAACGGCTTCGGCAAGAGCGTGGGGCTGGTGCAGCTCGCCGAGCTCGGCGTGCTCGAAACACCGATTGCGCTGACCAACACCTTCTCGGTCGGCACGGTGGCCACGGCGCAGATCCGCCATTGCGTGGCAGCCAATCCCGAATGCGGCCGTTCGCTGCCAACGGTCAATCCGCTGGTCTTCGAGTGCAACGACGGGTTTCTCAACGACATCCAGCGAATGGCGGTGAGCGAGGCCGATTACCTCCGGGCCTACGACCACGCCGGCGAAGAGTTCGCGCAAGGATCTGTCGGCGCGGGACGCGGCATGTCCAGCTTCCAACTCAAAGGCGGCGTCGGCAGCGCGTCGCGGTGCGTTTCGGCGCACTCTGGAGTGCACACCGTAGGGGCGCTGGTGCTGGCCAACTACGGGCGGCAACCTCAACTCGTGCTGGCCGGCCATTCGGTCGGCGAGCGGCTCGGCAGACTGCCGGGCACGCGCGGCGCCGGGAACATCGCGAACGATGCGGAGAAAGGCTCGATCATCATCGTGATCGCCACCGATGCTCCGCTCGATGCGCGCCAGCTCAAACGCCTGGCCTTGCGTGCCGGCGCGGGCCTCGCACGCACAGGCTCGGTCTTCGGCCACGGCAGCGGGGACATCGTGCTGGCCTTCTCCACCGCCTACACCGTGCCCGATGGCGTCGAGCGGCCCATGCCCGCGGTGGCCATGGTGCACGACGGGCTGCTCGATGGTCTCTTTCAAGCGGCGGCCGACAGCACCGAGCAAGCCATTCTTCATGCGCTGTGGCGTGCCACGCCGGTCACGGGTCGCGAGGGCAACCACCGGCCCGCGCTGCACGACCTGCTGCCGCCTTCGGCCCTCTGAACTGAAAAAAAACAAAAGATGAAAGTCCTGATCTCCACCGACATCGAAGGCGTGGCCGG
Organism: Variovorax paradoxus; assembly: GCF_040544635.1. Classification (GTDB taxonomy): domain Bacteria; phylum Pseudomonadota; class Gammaproteobacteria; order Burkholderiales; family Burkholderiaceae_C; genus Variovorax; species Variovorax paradoxus_R. Next base: position 117,587 of record NZ_JBEPKJ010000004.1, on the reverse strand, counting down.
CGTCTACCACCCCGAGCAGACGCGCGCGGGCAACGGCGAATTCGAACGCGCCCGGCTCTTGATGGCGCACGAGGCCAGCGCGGCCGTGGCCGGTGCGTTCGACGCAGGTGCAACCGAGGTGTGGGTGAACGATTCGCACGGCGGCTTTCGCAACATGCCGCCCGACCTGCTCGATGCGCGTGCGCGCGTGATCCAGGGCAAGCCGCGGTATCTCAGCATGGTTGCGGGTGTGGATGAAGGCGTCGACGCCTTGTGCATGATCGGCTATCACTCGCGCGCGCAGGGCCGCGGCATCCTTGCGCACACGATCAACAGCTTTGCGTTCGCGGGCATCGCGCTGAACGGCGTGGAGTACGGCGAGGCCGGACTCTACGGTGCGTTGGCCGGTGAATACGGCGTGCCCGTGGTCATGGGCAGCGGCGACGACGCGTTCATCGAGGAGAACCGCGCCCTCTTCCCGAATGCCGCGTTCGTGCAGACCAAGCGCGCGACGGGGTTCACGAGCGGTGTATCGCTGTCCCCTGAACAAGCGCGTGCCGCAATTCGCAAGGGTGTCGCCGAAGGCCTGGCCGCGCGCGCAGCTTGCAAACCCCTGGTGTTCACTGGAACACAGTCCGTCACGCTGCGTACGCAATCCCCCGCAATGGCCGACCTGTTCTGCCAATGGCCGACCTTCGAGCGCGTCGATGGCGTCACGCTGCGCTTTACGGCCGCCACGGTGGAGGCGGCGGTGCGAATGCTGAACTGCTGCTCCGCGATGTCGTCGATGCTGCGCTGAAAGCTGCCTGCGTTTCAGGGCATGGCAGCCATCGCACTCAACACGCGGTGCGCCGCTTTCACTCGCTCGGCGTTGGGGTAGTTGCGGTTCGCAAGCATCACGATGCCGATGCGTTTCGATGGCACATAGGCCACGTAGGCCCCGAACCCGTTCGTCGAGCCGGTCTTGTTGACGAGCACGTCGTCGCGCTCATCCCGCTCATCGCGCTCATCACGCATTTGCACGGGCCGCTCGATGCGCTTCACTTCATTGGGCTTGAGCGAAATCTCTTCCGAGTTGCCGGCCAGCAAGCGGTCCAGCGGCGTCGGCCATGCATACATTTCCCAGCCCAGCCCCTGCGTCATGTCGCCGACCTTGTAGTAGCCCGTGTGCGTGGCTGCGATCGCGCGGTGCAACGGACCGGCCGGGCGTGAGCGGTACTCCATGTTCATCTCGACGAAATGCAACATGTCCGCAGCGGTGCTCTTCACGCCATAGGCCTGCGCGTCGAACATGCCCGGCGTGACGCGCACCGCCTTGTCGGCCTTCGAATAGCCCCACGCGTAGTTGGGCATCTCGTTTGCCGGCACCTCGATGTAAGTGTGCGAGAGGCCGAGCGCCGGGAACAAGCGCTTCTGCATGAGGCTGACAAAGGGCTCGCGCATGCTGCGAGCGGCCAGTTCGCCGAACAGGCCGATGCTGGGGTTCGAATAGAGGCGCTGCGCGCCGGGTTCTGCCGTGGGGCGCCAGTTCCTGTAATACGCGGTCATCTGCCGCGCATCGTTCACACCGTCGGGGAACTGCAGCGGCAGGCCACCGGCTGTGTAGGTGGCGAGGTCGAGCACGCGAACGCTGTCGAACTGGCTGCCGGCCAGCTCGGGAAAGTATTTGCTGGCGGGCTCGGAAAAAACCAGCGTGCCGCGCGCCTGCGCCCAGGCGCCGAGCGTTGCGGTGAAGGTCTTGCTGACCGAGCCCAGCTCGAAGAGGGTGCGGTCACCCACGCGTTGCCCGCTTTCCTTGGACGCCACGCCGTAGTTGAAGACATGGCGTTGTCCGTGCACGGTGACCGCCACGGCCATGCCGGGAATCTTCTGCTCCTCCATCAACGGCCGGATCACCTCGCCGACCACCTCGCCGACCACCTCGGACAGCGCGCGGGGGGCGGCACTGCCGGCAGCGAACGCGCTTGCGGAGTAAATCAGGGACAGGACGGCGACAAGCCCGATGCGCGGCGCGCAGGCCATTCTTTGTCTCGAATTCATGGGCCGATTGGAAACCATCTTGCCGCGCCGGTTTAGGCTTGCGGCGTAACCGCTGTATCGCGGGCTTCCTAGAATCAACGGTCTGGAGCCCCGTTTTCGGTGCCCGGCCTTATCCAGAATAAGCATTCAACCGCCCGCAAACCCGCATGGGCATTGGAGAATAAGCTTATCCGCATAAGGCGCGAACCAAAAAATAGTTTGCTTCCATAAGGCGTGCTTTCAGAATCTCGGCTTCTTGCTGGGGCGCCCCGTTGGACGTGCGGCACCGCACTTCTTCAAGACTCACGATGTACCAATACACAGACTTCGATCGCCAGTTCGTCCATCAACGGGCAGCCCAATTCAGAGACCAGCTCGAGCGCTGGCAAAAGGGCCGTCTCCACGAAGACGAGTTCCGCCCCCTGCGCCTGCAAAACGGCTGGTACGTGCAGCGCTACGCGCCGATGCTGCGCGTGGCCGTGCCCTATGGCGAGCTTTCGAGCCGCCAGCTGCGTGTGCTGGCCCGCATTGCCCGCGAGTACGACGAGCCCGAGGCCGAGGTCTACAAGAAGGCGCTGGAAACCCAGGGCCTGCTCGGCACCCACAAGCTGCCCACGCACTACGCCCACTTCTCGACGCGGCAGAATGTCCAGTACAACTGGATTCCGCTGGCCAAGTCGGCCGACGTGATGGACCTGCTGGCTTCGGTCGACATGCACGGCATTCAGACCAGCGGCAATTGCATTCGCAACATCACCAGCGACGAGCGTGCCGGCATCGCGGTCGACGAAATTGCCGACCCGCGCCCGTTCGCGGAAATCATGCGCCAGTGGAGCACGCTGCACCCCGAGTTCGCGTTCCTGCCGCGCAAGTTCAAGATTGCCATCACCGGCGCCACCGAAGACCGCGCCGCCACCGGCTGGCACGACGTGGGCCTGCATGTCGTGAAGAATGAGGCAGGTGAAATCGGCTTCCGCGTGCAAGTCGGCGGCGGCATGGGCCGCACGCCCATCATCGGCACCGTGCTGCGCGAGTTCCTGCCCTGGCAGCAGATCATGAATTACCTCGAAGCGGTGATTCGTGTCTACAACCGCTACGGCCGCCGCGACAACATCTACAAGGCGCGCATCAAGATTCTGGTGAAGGCCGAAGGCCAGCGCTACATCGACGACGTGGAGGCCGAGTACAAGCAGATCCTCGAGCACGACGGCGCACCGCACACCATCACGCAGGAAGAGTACGACCGCGTGGCCGCCTCCTTCGTGCCGCCGACGCTCGCCACCCGCGTGCTGCAAAGCGCCGAGAAGACCGACGCCGAGCTGCGCGCCCACGCCGCGGACGACGTGCAGTTCGCCCGCTGGCTGGCCCGCAACGTGGCCCCGCACAAGAACCCCGCGCTGCGCGCCGTCACCTTGTCGTTCAAGCGCCTGAAGCAGGCGCCCGGCGATGCCTCGGCCGACCAGCTCGACACGCTCGCCGTGCTGGCCGACCGCTTCTCGGCCGGCGAAGCCCGCGTCACGCACGACCAGAACATCGTGCTGCCCTGGGTGCATGCCGAAGACCTGCACGCGCTGTGGCTCGCCGCCCGCGCGGCCGGCTTTGCCAGCGCCAACGTGCACCTGCTCACCGACATGATCGCCTGCCCCGGCGGCGACTTCTGCGCGCTGGCCAACGCCCGCTCCATTCCCATCGCCGAAGCCATCACCGAGCGTTATCAGGACCTCGACGAACTCGACGACCTGGGCGAGATTGACCTGCACATCAGCGGCTGCATCAATTCGTGCGGCCATCACCACAGCGGCCACATCGGCATCCTGGGCGTCGACAAGGACGGCAAGGAGTGGTACCAAGTCACTCTTGGCGGCTCTGACGGGTCCGCGCTCAGCGGCACGCCGCAGGCCGGCAAGGCCGTGGGCCCCTCGTTCTCGGCGGCCGAAGTGCCTGGCGTGATCGAGGCGGTGCTCACCACCTACCGCGACACCCGCCTGACCATCGACGGACGCGGCGAGACCTTCATCGACACCCTGCGCCGCGTCGGCCACGACCCGTTCAAGGCCGCGGCCAACGGTGCACGGTTCAAGGTGGAGGAAGCAGCATGAACCGCAAACTGAACATCCTGGCCGCCGAAGAGCACATCGACGATGGCGACCCGAAGGTCTTGCAGCTGCCGAACGATGCCGATCCGCTCGCCATCGAGGTGTGCCTGGAAGACATCGAGCGCATCGACCTGAACTTTCCGAAGTTCACCGATGGCCGTGCCTACAGCCAGGCCTTTCTGCTGCGCCGCCGCCTGGGCTTCAAGGGCGACATCCGCGCCACCGGCGATGTGCTGATCGACCAGCTGGTGCAGATGGAACGCACCGGTTTCTCCAGCGCCGTGCTGAAAGAAGGCGTGGACGCCTCCGACGCGCAGCGCCAGTTCGACCGCTTTGCCGCCTTCTACCAGGGCGACGCGGTGCAGCCGGCGCCGCACTTTGCGGCCAGCAACTGAGTCCGCACAGGAACCTTCGACATGAGCATTGCCACGGACATCGACTTCGCACGCATCAACACCGAGCTCGGCCGCAACGCCGAGGGCCTGGTGGACTGGGCAATCGGCCTGGGCCAGAGCGCGATCGTCACCACCAATTTCCGTCCTTTCGAGGCCGTGATCCTGCACATGGTCACACGCGCGAAGCGTGATGTTCCCGTGGTCTGGATGGACAACGGCTACAACACCGAGGCGACCTACCGCTTTGCCGACGAGGTGACCAAGCAGCTGGGCCTGGATCTGCACATCTACCTGCCGCGCCGCTCGCGTGCGCATCGCGAAGCGGTGGAGGGCCCGACGCCCGCGCTCGACGATCCGCGCCATGCCGCTTTCACGGAAGAAGTGAAGCTGGAGCCCTTTGCCCGCGCGCTGCGCGAAACGGCGCCCCAGGTGTGGTTTACCGCGCTACGCGCCACCGACACGGCCGTGCGCGCGCAGATGGACCCGGTCAGCGTCAACCCCGATGGCCTGATCAAGGTTGCGCCGCTGCTGCACTGGTCGTCCAAGGACTTGTACGAGTACTGCGAAGCGCATGGCCTGCCCAACAACTTCGACTACGTGGACCCGACCAAAGGCGAAGACAACCGCGAGTGCGGATTGCATCTCTCGCACTGAGAGCCAACGCCTCACCTAAAGCCCCATCCGATGAACGCCCGTACCGAAGCCGAACTCTTGCAGCCCTCGATGCATTCCCCTGCGCACCTGTCCAACACGCACCTCGATGCGCTCGAGGAAGAAACCATCTTCATCCTGCGTGAAGTCGCAGCCGCCTTCGAGCGCCCCACCCTGCTGTTCTCGGGCGGCAAGGATTCGCTGGTGCTGCTGAAGTGCGCCGAAAAGGCTTTCGGCGTCGGCCGCATTCCGTACCCGCTGCTGATGATCGACACGGGCCACAACTTCCCCGAAGTCACAGCCTACCGCGACCAGCGCGCAAAAGAGCTGGGCGCCGAGCTCATCGTGCGCAGCGTCGAAGACTCAATGGCGCGCGGCACCGTGCGCCTGGCGCACCCGGGCGAGTCGCGCAACGCGCACCAGTCGGTCACGCTGCTCGAAGCCATTGAAGAATTCCGCTTCGACGCGCTGATTGGCGGCGCCCGCCGCGACGAGGAAAAGGCGCGCGCCAAGGAGCGCATCTTTTCGCACCGCGATTCATTCGGCCAATGGCAACCCAAGGACCAGCGCCCCGAACTGTGGACGCTGTTCAACACCCGACTGGCACCGGGCGAGCACTTCCGCGTGTTCCCGATTTCGAACTGGACCGAGCTCGACGTGTGGCAATACATCGAGCGCGAACACGTCGGTCTGCCGTCGATCTACTACACGCACAAGCGCGAAGTGGTCGAGCGCCGCGGCCTGCTGGTGCCGGTGACCGAACTCACCCCGCCGCGCGACGGCGAAACGGTGCAAGTGCGCGACGTGCGCTTTCGCACCGTGGGCGACATCACGACCACCTGCCCGGTCGAGAGCCTCGCAGCCGATGCGGGCGACGTGGTGCTCGAAACGCTGTCGGTCGAAGTCAGCGAGCGCGGCGCGACGCGCATGGACGACATGACCTCCGAAGCGTCGATGGAAAAACGAAAGAAAGACGGTTACTTCTGATGAGCGCAACGACCACTGCAAACCCCGCTACCGCCGAAATCCACGGCGACACCGGCACCGCCCTGCGCTTCATCACCTGCGGTTCGGTCGACGACGGCAAGAGCACGCTCATCGGCCGCCTGCTGGTCGACAGCAAGACCGTGCTGCAAGACCAGCTGGCCGGCGTGCAGCGCGGCGGCGAAACCGACCTTGCCCTGCTCACCGATGGCCTCTCGGCCGAGCGCGAACAGGGCATCACGATCGACGTGGCCTACCGCTACTTCTCGACCGCCAAGCGCAAGTTCATCATCGGCGACGCGCCGGGGCATGAGCAGTACACCCGCAACATGGTCACCGCCGCCTCGGCCGCCGATGCCGCCGTGGTGCTGGTCGATGCCACCAAGCTGGCGTGGGCCGCCGAGGTGGAAGACGGCACCGTCGTCAAGCGCGAGCTGCTGCCGCAAACCCGCCGCCACACGCTGCTGACCCACTTGCTGCGTGTGCAGTCGATCGTGTTCGCGGTCAACAAGCTCGACGCCATCGACGATGCCGCCCTGGCCTTCGAGCGCATTTCGACCGCGCTGAACGCCTTTGCCGAAGCGGCCGGCGTGCAGGTGGCCGCCATCGTGCCGATCTCGGCCCTCAAGGGCTGGAACGTGGCCACGCGCCATGCCGACTGGGTGGGCTACGAAGGCCCCAGCCTGCTCGAACTGCTCGAGGAGCTGCCGGTGACCGTGCAGGACGAGGCCGTGCCCTTCGCCTTCCCGGTGCAATGGGTCGAAAAATTCTCTTCCTCGGCCGACACCTCGCAGGGCCGCCGCGTGTTCTGGGGCCGCGTGGCCTCGGGCCATGTGGAACCCGGCCAGCGCGTGACCGTGCTGCCCAGCAACCAGACCGCCACCGTCGCCCAGGTGTTGAGCCACACGCGCCAGCCGAAGGCGGTGCATGCGGGCCACAGCGCCGGCATCGTGCTCGACCGTGAAGTGGATGTGTCGCGCGGCGACTGGCTGCTGGCGCCCGAGGCCTTCGAGCCGGTACGCGAAATCACCGCCACCGTGGCCTGGCTCGACGATGAGCCGCTGGTTGCGGGCCGTGTTTATTGGGCGCTGCAGGGCCATCGCTGGGTGAAAGCCAAGGTGGCGCGCATCGTCGATCGCGTGAACATCACCACGCTCGAATCCGAGCCGGCAACGCAGCTGGAGGCCAATTCGATCGGCGACGTGGTGCTTGCGCTGCAGCAGCCGCTGGCCGTTCTGCCCTTCACGCAATCGCGGGCATTGGGCTCGCTGGTGCTGGTCGATACGGCCACTCACAAGACCGCTGCTGCCGTGCTCGTGCAGCCTGCCGCCGCAAAGGCCTAAAATCTGGGGTTTTCCCGACCTCACACTGACGCTAAAAGACAAATGACCCACGTCGTCTCTGAAGCCTGCATCCGCTGCAAATACACCGACTGCGTGGACGTATGCCCCGTGGATTGCTTCCGCGAAGGTCCCAACATGCTGGTGATCGACCCGGACGAGTGCATCGATTGCGCGGTCTGCATCCCCGAATGCCCGGTCAATGCGATCTACGCCGAGGAAGACCTCCCGGCCAACCAGATCGCCTTCATCAAGCTCAATGCCGAGCTCGCGCTGGCCGACGGCTGGAAGAGCATCACCAAGCGCAAGCCGGCCCTGCCCGACGCCGAAGAGTGGAAAGACAAGACCGACAAGATCGGCGAACTGGTCCGTTGAACCCCGAAGGCCCGGCTCCCATCGAAACCGACGCGCTCATCATCGGCGCCGGTCCGGTCGGGCTGTTCCAGGCCTTCCAGCTCGGCCTGCTCGAGATTTCCTGCCACATCGTCGATGCGCTGCCCGCCGCGGGCGGCCAGTGCGTGGCGCTCTACGGCGACAAGCCGATCTACGACATTCCGGGCACCCCGGTCACCAGCGGGCGCGATCTTGCGCAATCGCTGCTGGAGCAGGTGGCGCCGTTCAAGCCGCAGTTTCATTTCGGCGAACAGGTCGCCACCCTCGCCCGCCAGGCCGATGGGCGCTTGCTGCTGACGACCTCGGCGGGCAAGGCTTTCCTGGCCAGGACGGTGTTCATTGCGGCCGGCGTCGGCGCCTTCGTGCCCAAGCGCATTGCCATCGAAGGCATTGCGCAGTTCGAAGGCAGCTCGCTTTTCTATCACCCCGATTCGCTGGACCGCTTTGCGGGACAGACGGTGGTGGTGAATGGCGGCGACGACGTTGCACTGCAAACTGCCATCGCTCTCACCGCCATTGCCAAACAGGTCACGCTGGTGCACCGGCGCGACGGCTTCCAGGCCGACGAAGGCACTGCCGCTTCCATGCGTGCGCTGGCGGCAGAAGGCAAGCTGGCGTTCAAGGTCGGACAGCCCACCGCTTTCGACGGCAAGCAGCTGCAGATCACGACGCCCGACGCAACGACTGTCGATCTGCCGCTCGACGCGCTGGTCGCCTGCCTCGGCATTTCGCCGCGCCTCGGCCCCATCGCCGACTGGGGCCTGGAGCTCGAACGCAAGCAGGTGCCGGTCGACACCGAAAAGTACGAAACCCGCGAACGCGGCGTGTTCGCGGTGGGCGACATCAACACCTACCCGGGCAAGAAGAAGCTCATCGTCTGCGGCTTCCACGAGGCCACGCTGGCCGCCTGGGGCGCCACCGCGATCGTGTTCCCCGGCAAGGCCGTGCCGCTGCAGTACACGACCACCAGCACGCGGCTGCATGAGCTGCTGGGCGTGGCCGGCACTACTCCGCGCTAGGCAGCAGCGCCCGATACTCGCCAATGAAGCTGCCGATGGCGGCGACGAAGCGGTCGATGTCCGCATCCGGCAAAGGCAGCGACAGTACGACGAAGCCCCGCGGCGAGGCATAGATGCCCTGGCCCAGCAGGTGGAAGAACAGCAGTTGGCGCAGACGCCCGTCAACCACCGCCAGATCGTCCACACGCCGCACTTCTCCTCGGAGGAAATGCGCATTCATCAGCGAGCCCACGCCGGTGAATTGCATGTCCACAGCTTCTTTCGCGCACAGCTCGTTGAGCCGCGCACGCATCGCCTCGCCGCGCCCGGCCAGCGCGCCGGCCGCCTCGGGCGTGAACAATTTCGTGAGGCCGGCATACCCGGCCGCCATGGTCATCACGTTGTTGTTGAAGGTGCCCGAATGCGTGAGCGAGCCCGTGCGCGGATCGAACTGCGCCATCACGTCCGCACGCCCGCCAAAGGCCCCGAACGACATGCCGCCGCCGATGTACTTGCCGAGTGTGGTGAGATCAGACCGGATGCCCAGCTTGTTGGCGAGGCCGTTCGGCGCAAGGCGCGAGGTCATGACCTCGTCGAAGATCAGCAGCGCGCCGACCTTCGTCGCGCCATCGCGGAGTGCCTGAAGGAAGTCGAGGCGCCCCGGAATGCAGCCGCTCGCGCCCTGCATCGGTTCGACCAGGATGGCGGCGATCTCCGGCCCGTGCTTGGCGATCTGCTCGCTCGCAAGCTGCGCGTCGTTGTAGGGCAGCACCAGGAAGTCGAAGGGCACGGTCGTCGGCAAGGGCTTGGCACCGAAGCCGAGCACACCGCCGTGATAGCCGCCCGAGAACACCACGATCTTTCGCCTTCCCGTGAAGTGCAGCGCGGCCGTGAGCGCCATCAGGTTCGCCTCGGTGCCCGAGTTGGTGAAGCGCAATTGCTCGATCTGCGGGAAGCGCTCGCAGATGGTCTTTGCGAGCCGTCCTTCGAGCAGATTGTGCCCCGTGAGGTTGATGCCGCTTTGCATCGCCTCGATGACGGCATCGCGGATCTCGGGCGCCGAGTGGCCGTAGACGCCGGCCGTGTACTCGGCGATGAAGTCCGCATAGCGGTGGCCGTCGGCATCCCAGAGTGCCGCGCCCTCGCCCTTGGCGATGGTGAGCGGAAACGGCGCGTAGAAAAGCACCGAACGGCTGTTGGCGCCAGGCATGTAGCGCGCCTGCTCCTCGAACTGGCGCCGGCTCGCGGGGTTGCCGTCGGTGAAGCGTTGATGCGCCTCGGCAAGGGCTTGGTCGATTGCGGCGTCGGTCATGGGCTGGTCCTTCGAACGTGGGATGGCAGGCTTTCGGCTTCGATTAATTGATCAGTGCTCAATTAATATTATTTATACAATCAATTTCCCCGCCGCACAATGGCAGCATCCATGAAAAAAACCGCCTCCGAGCCCAAACCCAAGACCGCCGGCCGGCCCGCCGGCGGCGGCGCGCTGTCGAAGCGGCGCATTGCCGAAGCCGCCCTGGCGCACATCGACGAGTTCGGCCTCGGCGCTTTCAGCATGCGCGAGATCGCGGCGCGGCTGGGCGTCTATCCGGCCACGGTGCACTGGCATGTGAGCACGCGCGAGGCGCTGCTCGCCGAAGTGGCCGCCATGGTGATGGCCGACGTCACGCCGCCGCCCGGCAAGCAGCCCTGGCAGGAATGGATCGCGCAACTGTTCCGCCGCTGCCGCGCCGCGGTGCGCCGCCACCCGAACGTGGCGCAGTTGCTGGGTGCGCAACTGGTGTCGAACGGCAGCCTGCCCATCGAGCTGGTGGAAGGCGTGCTCGCGGCCCTGGTCGAGGCCGGATTCGAGGGACAGCCGCTGCTGGAGGCCTACAACTGCGTGATCGCGGCCATGCTCGGCTTCGTGACGATGGAGTTCTCCCCCCTGCCCTCGGACAACACCCAGGCCTGGGCCGAGGAGCTGCGCGAGCGCGTCCACACCATTCGCCCGCTCGATCACCCGGTGCTCACGCGCAACCTGCCGCTCCTGGCCAACCAGGCCTTCATCGTGCGCTGGGACAACGGCAGCACCGTGCCGCTGGACAGCAGCTTCGAGCGGCATATCCAGATCGTCATCGATGGTTTGGAAGCTTTCGCGCGCAGGCTCGTACAATAGTTTCCGCTTTGCGCCACGGCGCGGAGCACCACCGCTAGGGGTGTCGAACCGGAATCCGTTCCGGGGCTGACTGAGAGAGTCCCTTTGAACCTGACTGAGGTAATCCTCGCGCAGGGAAGCTGGTCCGGCGGCCTGTCGCGTTGTCTCGCGCGATGGCTCCGCCGCCGGAGCCTCGCCCACCTGCCAAACCTTTTGCATTGGAGCAACTGGATGGCACACGACGATAGTTTTTCTTCCGCCAACGAGGCGCTGACGCCGTTGCCCGCGTCGCAGCGCGTGTTCGGCTGGCACGACCACGCTTCGCTCTGGTTCAGCCTGGGCGTCGGGCTGCTGGTGATGCAGATCGGCGCCTACCTGGTGCCAGCGGTGGGCACGCGCGATGCGGCCATCGCCATCGTGCTGGGCTCGCTGCTCGGCGCGGGGCTTCTGGCATGGACTGCGCGGCTGGGCTGCGAAACCGGCCTCGCAAGCGCGGGGCTGATGCACGCCACCTACGGCAGCGCCTTCGCGCGGCTGCCGGTGCTGCTCAACATCGTGCAGCTGGTGGGCTGGACCACTTTCGAGCTCGTGATCATGCGCGAGGGCACGCAGGCCATCGGCCAGCAGGCATTCGGTTTGACGCTCACCGGGCCGCTGGGCGGCGCCCTCACCACGCTGCTCTGGGGCGCGGTGCTGCTGGCGCTGCTGGCGGGCTCCATGGTCAAGCTGGTGCGGCGCTTCGTCAGCCGCTTCGGCCTGCCGCTGGTCGTGCTCTCTCTGCTCTGGCTCACCTGGCAGTTCGCGACGCGGCTCCAGGCCAAGGGGCTGGACGCCTTCTGGGCGCGGCCGGGTGCTGGCGGCATGGGCATGTTCGGCGCGTTGGACCTCGTGATCGCCATGCCGGTGTCATGGTTGCCGCTGGTGGCCGACTATGCCCGCCACGGCAAGCGCAATGCCAGCGGACAGGGTGGTCTCGGCAGTGCATTCAGCGGCACCTGGCTGGGCTACGCGCTGGCCAACATCTGGTGCTATGCCCTCGGCGTGATGGTGGTGAGCGTGGCCGAACCGGGCACGGGCCTGGTCACCGCACTGCTGCTCGCACAGGGCGGGCTGGTGGCGCTGGGCCTGATCCTGATCGACGAGCTCGACAACGCATACGGCGATGTCTATTCGGGTGCTGTGTCGACGCACAGTCTGCTGCCGCGCTGGAGCGTGAAGCGATGGGGCCTGCTGCTGGCCGTGCTGTGCATTGCCCTCGCACTGGTGCTGCCCATGCACACGCTCGAACCCTTCCTGCTGCTGCTGAGCTCGGTGTTCGTGCCGCTCTACGGCGTGATCCTGGGACGGCTGGGTACAGGCCAGGCCATTGCATCAGTCGGCAACCGCCGCGTCGACCTTGGCGCGGCACTGATCTGGATTGCCGGCATTGCGGCCTATCACGCTGCGGCCAGGTGGGCGCCGCAGTTCGGCTCTGCCCTGCCGACGCTGGCAGCCACCTTCCTGCTGGCGTGGATCAGCCGGCCCAAGCCGACGTCTACAACGGCAGGCGGTGCGTCGGTACTGGCGCAAAGCCGTGGTTGAGCGGACCGTGTCCCGCACCGATGCGCACGTTCGCACCGGCGGCCATGGCGCCGAGCACGAACGTGCGTGCATGCTCCACGGCCTCGGGCAACGCCAGGCCCAGCGCCAGGTGCGCGGCAATCGCGGACGACAGCGTGCAGCCGGTGCCATGCAGATTGCGACTCGCGATGCGGGCCGAGGCCAGGCGCCTGCGGACGCCGCCGCGCCCCAACAGCACGTCGACCACTTCGTCGCCGGGCAAGTGGCCGCCCTTGAGCAGCACGGCCTGTGCGCCAAGCGCCAGCAATTCTTCGGCCGCATCGTCGAGCGCATCGATGCCGTCGATGGCATGGCCGATGAGCAAGGCGGCCTCGTCGAGGTTGGGCGTCACCACCATGGCGCGCGGGAACAGCTCGCGCACCAGCACCTGCACCGTCTCGGCGGCAATCAGGCGGTCGCCGCTGGTCGCGACCATGACCGGGTCGAGCACCACGTTGGGCAGCCGATAGTGATCGATGGCCCAAGCCACCACGTCGACCACCTCGGGCGCATGCAGCATGCCGAGCTTGACCGCATCGACGCCGATGTCCTCGACCACCGCCTGGATCTGCGCCTTGAGAAATGCGGGTGGCACGCCCTGAATGCCCGAAACGCCCAGCGTGTTCTGCGCGGTGAGCGCGGTGATGGCCGTCATGCCGTAGCAGCCGAGGGCCGCGAAGGTCTTCAAGTCGGCCTGGATGCCGGCACCGCCGCCGCTGTCGGAGCCGGCGATCGAGAGCACGCGCGCATAGCGCAGGGGCGCTTGCGGCGCAGCGGGATGTGCAGCTTGGGTCATGGCGAAAATTATCGACGACTCGCCTTGCCTTGCTCCCTCCCCTTCCGGGGGAGGGCTGGGGTGGGGGCAAGCGGCGTATGCATCGGGCGCTCTGGCTGCCCCCATCCCGACCTTCCCCCAGAGGGGGAAGGAGCAAAACCATGAGCCTTCCGTTTCAATCGGCCGCCATCCTCGGCGCAGGCCTCATGGGCCGCCTGCTCGCGGTCACGCTGGCGCGGGCCGGCTGCAAGGTCGAGCTGTTCGAAGCAGGCAGCCCCGAGGCGGAAGGCGCGGCCGCGCGCGTGGCTGCCGCCATGCTCGCGCCGCTGGCCGAATCGGCCGTGGCGCCGGTGTCTGTCGTTCGCATGGGCCAGTACGCGTTGAGCTGCTGGCCCGAACTGCTGGCGCCGCTGGCGCAGCCGGTGTTCTTTCAGCGCGAAGGCACGCTGGTGTTGTGGCACCGGCAGGATGCCGCCGAGGCAACGCGGCTCGCGCGCGTGCTGGCGCGCACCGGCGCCCAGGTGCCCGAACTCGCCGCGATGCAGACGCTCGACGGCTCCGGCATTGCCGCGCTTGAACCTTCGCTGGGCCAGCGCTTCGCACAAGGGCTCTTTCTTCCGGGCGAAGGCCAGCTCGACAACCGCGCGCTGCTTGCCGCCCTGCTCGCTACGCTGCAAACCAGCCCCGACGTGAAACTGCATTGGCAGTCGCCACGCGCACCGGAAGATTTTTCTCCGGACGCGCCGGGCCAGCCCGACTGGGTGATCGACTGCCGGGGCCTCGGCGCCAAACCTCAGTGGAATGCACTGCGCGGCGTGCGCGGCGAAGTCATTCGCGTGCATGCGCCCGAGGTGGCACTGCAGCGGCCCACGCGGCTGGTGCATCCGCGCTACCCGCTCTACATCGCGCCCAAGCCCGGCAGCGTGTTCGTGATCGGCGCGACCGAAATCGAATCGGACGACATGTCGCCTGCCAGCGTGCGCTCCACGCTCGAGCTGCTGAGCGCGGCTTATGCGGTGCACAGCGGCTTCGCCGAGGCACGCATCCTGGAGATTGCAACGCAGTGCCGCCCCACCCTGCCCGACAACCTGCCCGCAATCCGGCAACCTCAACCGCGCGTGCTGCAGATCAACGGCCTGTACCGGCACGGTTTCATGATCGCGCCCGCTGTGCTCGACGCCGCGATGGAACTGCTCGTGCACGGCCGCTCGGCATTGGCGCAGAAGCTCGGGCTGGAGACCTCCCCCCCATGACGATGAACGTCCTGATCAACGACAAGCCTTACACGCTGCCGGACGGCGCCACCGTGATCGACGCGCTGGCCGCACTCGATGCCGTGCCGCCGTTCGCGGTGGCCGTGAATCGCGAGTTCGTGCCGCGCTCGGCCCACGCAGCGCGCGCGCTGCAGCCCGAAGACCGCATCGAGGTCATCCGCCCCGTCACCGGCGGCTGAACAAGCACCCACAGAGATGGAGACAACACACACCATGACGACCGCATCTTCAATTCCGGACAACGATCCGCTGGTTCTCTACGGCCAGACCTTTCACAGCCGCCTGCTGCTGGGCACCGCGCGGTACCCCTCACCGGACCTGCTCGAAGCCGCGGTGAAGCGCGCCAAGCCTGCGATGCTGACCGCTTCGCTGCGCCGCCAGTCCGCGAGCCCGGGCGCCAGCGATAGCGGCAACGGTTTCTGGGAACTGCTGCGCCGCCTCGCGGTGCCCGTGCTGCCCAACACCGCCGGCTGCCACAGCGTGCAGGAAGTGATTGCCACCGCGCAGATGGCGCGCGAGCTCTTCGATACGCCGTGGATCAAGCTCGAACTCATCGGCGACGACTACACGCTGCAGCCTGACACGCTGAACCTCGTCGATGCCGCATCGCAACTGATTCGCGACGGCTTCCAGGTGCTGCCCTACTGCACCGAAGACCTCGTGCTGTGCCAGCGGCTGGTCGATGTCGGCTGCCAGGCCGTCATGCCGTGGGCAGCACCCATCGGCACCGGCCGTGGACCGGTCAACCCCTACGCGCTGCAGTTGCTGCGCGAGCGGCTGAGCGTGCCGATGCTGGTCGATGCCGGCCTGGGCCTGCCCTCGCATGCCTGCCAGGTGATGGAATGGGGCTACGACGGCGTGCTGCTCAACACGGCAGTGGCGCTGGCGCAAGACCCGGTATCGATGGCCGGCGCCTTTGCAGACGCCGTGCAGGCCGGCCGCGCCGCCCATCGTTCCGGCGCCATGGCCGCACAAGACTCCGCGCAGCCGAGCACGCCGGTGCTCGGAACGCCCTTCTGGCATCACGCAGCATGACCGCTTTGACCGACCCTCGCGCTGTTGCCCATGCCATCGTCGCGGCCCATGGGCTGCGCTTCGGTGCCATCACGGCCGCGGCCATTTCGGCGGGCAGCTTTTCCTCGGACGACCCGGTATATCGCGGCGCGAAGCAGGCCTGCACGGCGCTCGGCTTCATCGACATCGACGCCGAATGCCTCGCGCAAGCGTGGTGGGCGCAGACGGTGCGAACCGGCGCATTCGATGCCAACCACTGGCCCGAGACGCCTGCCGACTTCGGCATGCGTGCGTTCCCCCCCACGGCGCGCGACGACGCGTTTGCGCCCTGCCCCGACCGGCTCGGCCTCTATGCCGTGTTGCCCGATGCGCAATGGGTCGGCCGCATGGCGCGCGCCGGCGTCCCCACGGTGCAGCTGCGCTTCAAGTCGGACGACGCAGCCGCCGTCGAACGCGAAGTGCATGCCGCCGTCGAAGCCGTGCGCGGCACGGGCGCACTGCTGTTCATCAACGACCACTGGCAAACGGCCATCGCCGCCGGTGCCTACGGCGTGCACCTTGGCCAGGAAGATCTCGATGCGCTCGCGCCCGCGCAGGTGCGGCAGATCCGCGATGCGGGCCCGCGGCTCGGCGTCAGCACCCACGGCTATGCCGAGATGGTGCGTGCCGATGCGGTGAGCCCGAGCTACATCGCCATGGGTGCGGTGTACCCGACCACCCTCAAGAAGATGGCGACGGCCCCGCAGGGCGTGGCACGGCTCGGGGCGTATGCGCGCCTGTTGCGCGGCTACCCGCAGGTGGGCATCGGCGGCATCGATGCCGTGCGCCTGCCCGAGGTACTTGCCACCGGCGTCGGCTCGGTCGCCGTGGTGCGCGCGCTTGTCACCGCAGAAGACCCCGAGGCCACGGCCGCGCAATGGATGGCCGCCATGAACGCAGCCTCCGCATGAACAGAACCAGATGACAACAAAGCAGTTCCTTTTTCCCGCATGGCCGCTGTCGCCCGTTTCGCGCGCAATGGCCGCCGCCTTCCTCCTGGCCACCGGCGGCGCGCATGCCCAACAGCAAGCCGAGTTGCCAGCCATCACGGTGAACGAAAGCAATGCGGCACCGCAAGCCGACGTGAGCGGCTTCGGCGACGTGCCGCTGCGCGAGCTGCCGCTCTCGGCCACGGTGATCGACAGCACGCAGCTTCGCACGAGCGGTGCGCGCCGCCTCGCGGACCTGACGCAGTTCGACGCCTCGGTGACCGATGCCTACAACTCGGCCGGCTACTGGGACTACCTGACCGTGCGCGGCTTCGTGCTGGACAACCGCTTCAACTACCGGCGCGAAGGCTTGCCGATCAGCGCCGAGACATCGATTCCGCTCGACAACAAGGAGCGTGTCGAGATCCTGCGCGGCACCAGCGGCATCCAGGCCGGCACCAGTGCCCCCGGCGGCCTGGTCAACTACGTGGTCAAGCGGCCGACCGAGCAAGACCTGCGTACGCTGCGCCTCGAAACCACCAGCCGCGGCAGCGTGCTCGGTGCGCTCGACCTGGGCGGGCGCTTCGGCGCGAACCGCGAGTTCGGCTATCGGCTCAACGTGGCGAGCGAAAACCTCAAGCCGCTCACGCACAACCTCGACGGCAACCGCAATATGTTCTCGCTCGCGGGCGACTGGCGCATCACGCGCGACTCGGTGCTCGAGTTCGAAATCGAGCGCAGCCACAAGACGCAGCCGAGCCAGAACGGATTCAGCCTGCTCGGCAACACGCTGCCCACGCCGGTCGATCCCAAGATCAACCTCAACAACCAGCCGTGGTCGCAGCCTTCGGAATTCAATGCGCTCACCGGCAGCGTGCGCTTCAGCCAGGCGCTCAATGCCGACTGGCGCTGGAGCGCGCAGCTTGGCCAGCAGCGGCTCAAGAGCGATGACCGGCTGGCCTACGCGTTCGGCTGCGGCGCCGAGGGCAACTACGACCGCTACTGCTCCGACGGTACTTTCGACTTCTACGACTTTCGCAGCGAGAACGAGCGGCGCACGCAAACCGCCGGCAGCCTGAACCTCAAGGGCAACGTGATGACCGGCAGCGTGCGGCACGAGCTGGGCTTCGGCCTGCTCGCAAGCCGCGTGCGCAACCGCTTCCAGAACCAGGCCTATAACTACGTCGGCACCGGCAACATCTGGGCCACGGCCGTGGTGCAGCCGAACCCCGACGCCGTCACCCCGCAGGCCAACCGCGACGAGCGTTCGACCGAACTCTCGGTGCAGGATGCGATCCGCTGGAACGACCGCTTCACCACCTGGCTCGGCGCGCGCCATACGCGGCTCGATCGAAGCAGCATCGGCAACGACGGCTCGAACCCGACGGGCTACAAGCAAGGCGTGACCACGCCATGGATTGCTGTCAGCTACGCCATCCAGCCTGGATTGCTCGCCTACGGAAGCTGGGGCAAGGGCGTCGAATCACAGGTCGTGCCGAACAGGGGTGACCAGTACAGCAACGCCGGCCAAGCATTGCCAGCGTTGACGTCACGCCAGTGGGAACTGGGACTCAAGGGCGGCAGCGATGTCTTCAACTGGCAACTCGCATGGTTCGACATCAAACGGCCGATGACCAATCTCGATGCCTGCAACCGGCTCTTCATTACACCGTGCGATGGCCGCTATGACGGCAGCGCGGTGCACCGCGGGCTCGAGGCGGGCGCGCAATGGAATGCAGGCCCCTGGCGTCTGGGCGGCAGCGTCACACTGATGGATGCCAAGCGCCGCGGCAGCACCGCCGAGCCCGCCATCAACGGCCAGTGGCCCACCAATGTGCCCAAGCAAGTGCTGCGCGCGCAGGCGGCTTACCGGGTCGCGTCGGTGCCGGGCCTCGAGGTATTGGGACAGCTTTCGCACGAGGGCCGGCGCAACGTGCTGCCCGATGGTTCGATCACGCTGCCTTCATGGACGCGTGTCGATGCGGTGCTGCGCTACGACACCAAGCTGCGCGGCGTTCAGACGAGTTGGAGCATTGCCGTCGACAACGTGTTCGATCGCCGCTACTGGAAAGAATCGCCCTACCAGTTCGGCCATGTCTACCTCTTTCCCGGAGCGCCGCGCACGCTGCGTCTCGGCTTGAGCGTGTCGCTCTGAACGACGCTCAAGAAAATCTGCAGAAATTTATGGCGGCCGTATTCGTGCGCTCGAAAGGCTCAAAAAACCACGCTATAATCTGAGGCTTGTTCCTCGATAGCTCAGTTGGTAGAGCGCCGGACTGTTAATCCGTAGGTCCCTGGTTCGAGCCCAGGTCGAGGAGCCAAAACATGCCGCGAGGCCTCTGGATGCCCCGTTACTCACAAGGTAACGGGGCATTTCCTTTTCTGGGTTGGCTTATTGGCAATCGCCAGATACCCAGAACGCTCAAGCCAACAAAGAACGCCGCATCTTGTTCCTGGCTATCTGCAGCGTCCTTGCCGTTCGCCGAGGTTCGTGGAGCATCCTGTTGATTTCCGCAATGCCGTCCTCGGTGATGCGCGTCACGGTGGCTGTTCGGGCAATGTGGTACTTGCCTCCTGAGTCCGATGCGGGCGCTATGTCCGCTTCGACAAGCCCAGTGGCCTTCAACACGCTCACACACTGAACGTCTTCGGGTCTCGTCACCACCTTGGGCAGGGCAACGTTCTGCAGGTATAGCAGGTAGAACAAGGGCATGGCTGAACCTCGTTGGATGCGTTTTTTCTCGACGCTGACGCTTGCCCGCATCGCTCCTTTCAGGGAGAACTCGAAGGTATCGCGGTGCCCTCCTCGCCCTGTCAGACGATAATCCCGCAGCAGGTAGGATATGGGAACAAATCACATTTCAAAGTTCGTCATGAAATACCTGCTACGCCCCTTGGCCCTCGCTGCCCTCCTGGCCGGTGGCCTGGTTGCACCCGCCTTGGCGGACCCGCACAAAGACGAAAGCGGCCATGGCTACGGCAAGGGGCGCCACGGAAAGCGCGAACACAAGGAAGAGTATTGGGACGGCCGGTGCAAGGTCGAGCGCAAGTGGGGAAAAGGCGGCGAATACAAAGAGGAGCGAAAGTGCAAAGAACGGTCGGCACGCCCTCGGCAATATGACGGCCCCTACTATGCGGCGCCACAGCCCGTAGAACCTCCCACCGTCGTCATACAGCCTCAGATCGTCATTCGGCCGTAGGCATTTGCGCGAGCGACTCTGCACTCATGCCGTCCGCGCTCTCAGGCATTCCGCAGGCCAAGGACGTGGCGGTGCTGGAGGCCAGCATTGAAACGCAACTGCGCCCCAACCTGGCATTGAACGCCTCGTACTCGGGCCAGTTTGGAGACCGGCTGCAGGACCATGGGTTCAAGGTCAACCTGAACTGGTCGTTCTGACGGACGGCGGGCGATCTCGTCGCCCGCCGGGCAAAAAAAAGCCCAGCCCGAAGGCTGGGCGGAAGCCCTGACGATGTCGCCACGTCAAGGGCCCCGAGAGGAAAGAAACCAAGGATCGGGGCAACGGCAAAGTAGGTTCGGAGCGCCGGCCAGGCTGTTGGACGTGACCGACTTCCGGGCCAGAGACCAGCCCGCCGATTGTACTGTATGTTTGTACAGCCCCTGCTCCGCCCGGGAGAGGCCGCCGCTTGAGCGCAGCGGAATGATCGCCGGATGCTCACGCTACCCCCACGCCGCATCGCAGTAATTTGGATTCCAGCGGACATGCGCAGTCCGAGCTTCGAATCAATTGAGGTTTTCTTGCTTTCATTTAGCCAATCGCGTCCAGCTGAAATCGGAAGTTCACATCTGGCAACACCTTCCGAGGGGTTCGAAGCCGTGCTTTGATTTCGATGTGTGTGCGCAACTCATCTTTGGCATGTTTTAGAAGATGTTGGGCACAAGCAAAAATAAAACTCCAAAGACAGACGTTGGAACAGCATATCGATTGCATATTTGCAATGCATTGATCTGCTTTTGATCATCAGTAACTGACTGGCGGCTGACCCCCTTTCCCTGCGCAGCAGCATCCTTGAGGCAAGTTCGTGCAGCGTCAGACGGTCGGTCGTTCGGCATTGTCTGGTCGCATCGTATGCACCAAGAAGCGACGCCTCTTAAACGACAACCATCTCTACAAACTCCAAAATGGTGCATGTATGAACTTAATTCTATTAGTAACTTTATATTACTATGAACAAAAGATTCACAATTGAAATTTATTATCAATTCAACAAGGTGACTCCAAAATGAGACATTAACAGTTGCAACGCTTTGCCCCTCTTTTAAGATTTGTTTGCAAAACGATATTTCATAATTTTGCAAATGTTGAGCGACCAACGGTCGTTCATTAGAACTTTTATACGCATGGATGGGGCAAATGAACACTACTTATCGCTCGCTTTGGAATGACTCCCTCGGGGCCTGGGTTGCGGCGCCGGAGACCACCAGTGCTAGAGGCAAGCGCAGCGGAAGTTGCGTGGCAGGTTCCGCGGTGGGTAGCGCGCTTGCATCGCTCCCGCCGGGACGCCTGCGCAGGGGGGTTCTGACTGCGCTGCTGGCGATGAGCGGTTTGGGATGGGGTTCTTGGGCACAGGCGCAGGCGCTCTGCGCTGGGGCGCCCTACTACTCCTACAGCGGCAGCGCGACATGCGCGGGCCAACAGTCCCAAGCGACTTTCGGCGGAGCCACTGCCATAGGTTTCAACGCCTCAAGTACAGGGATAAATGCCACGAGTCTCGGCATCAATGCCATTGCCTCAGCCACCAACGCCATTTACCTGGGTTCCCGCACCGTTGGAACCGGAGCGTCCGCCGAGTCGGCGATTGCTATCGGTACGGATGTCATCTCCAGCGGCGAGGGAGCCATCAGTATCGGCATACAGTCGAGAGCAGCTGGACTTAGGGGCGTTACCTTGGGCGCGCAAGCCGCTGCCACTGTCGGCTATGCGACAGCACTCGGCGGGGGTGGCATCAGCGCAGCAACAGCCGTACAGGCCACCGGCGTCGGTTCGCTGGCAATCGGCGGCAATGCCACCAGTGGCGCTCTCGCGTCGAACGCCGATGCCATCGCCATTGGCGGTCAATCCGTCTCGTCGGCACAATACTCGGTTGCTATTGGCCTGAACGCGGCAGCCTCAGGCACTGGCGGCGCGATGGCGCTGGGCCAAGGCACAGTGTCAAGCGGGGTCAACTCGGTAGCGCTCGGCGTCGACGCCGAGGCCACCACAGCTGGCGCCAGCGCGCTGGGCACCTTCGCCGTTGCGTCGGGAGGGAATTCCACGGCGCTGGGTGTCAGTTCCACGGCCAGTGGCGCTACTGCATTCGCCGGCGGCTGGAAGTCCGTCGCAAGCGGAGACCGCAGTACGGCATTGGGACATGAGGCTACCGCGTCCGCGTCGGATGCCGTTGCACTAGGACACCTGGCAACGGCAACCAGCGACGCAGCCACCGCTGTCGGCAACGGCGCCCGAGCGCTGGGCAATAGTTCACTTGCACTCGGAGCAGAGGCGCTTGCTATGGGGACCAGCACAGTTTCGGTCGGCCAAGGTGCCGGTGCTGGCTCGACGATTGCCAACACGGGTTCGGTCGCAGTAGGTATTGCCTCCGGAGCGCTGGTCACTGGTGCACAGAACACCGCCATCGGCGGAGGCATTGCGAGCGTGATGCGTGGCGCGGGTTCGGGCGTCACGGGAACGCGCAACCTCGCCTTCGGCACAGGCGACGGCTCGGTCGCCTACGACGGTACCCTGAAGGCTGCGGCAGGCAGCCTGGTCAGCGGCAACGACAACGTCGCCATCGGCACCAACGCGGGCATCGGCGTCGCGGCCAACGCGACGACGTCGATCGGCTTGAACGCGAATGCGAGCGCAGGCAACGCGATCGCCATCGGTACTTCCGCGATTGCCAACACTGCCGAGGCGGTTGCAATCGGCACCAACGCCACCGCCACCGGGGGCCGCTCGGTCTCCATCGGCTCCGGCAACGTAGCCAGCGGCAACGGCGCGGTGGCGATCGGCGACCCGAACACCGCGACCGGCGACGGCGCGATTGCGAGCGGCATGGACAACACGGCCACGGGCAACGGTTCCGTGGCAATGGGCAACACCAACAAGGTTGGCGGCGGCGGCCAGGATGTGGGCGTGGCCGGCACGGCGGCGCAAGGCGCGGTCGGCATCGGCTACCAGAACACCGTGGTCGGCCAAGGTAGCGTCGCGATCGGCAGTACCAGCAGCGCGCTGGCCGCGGGCGCGGTTGCGTTTGGCGATACGGCGGTGGCCAAGAACGCGCGTGACGTGGCGCTGGGTTCGGGCTCGGTGACAGACACGGCAGTCGCGACGACCGGTATTGTGATCGGCGGCAATCCGTACAACTTCTTCGGCATCAATCCGACGAGCACGGTCAGCGTTGGCGGGCCGGGGACGGAACGCACGATCACCAACGTGGCGGCCGGCAGGATTTCCGGCACCTCGACCGATGCCATCAACGGCTCGCAACTGTTCGGCACCAACCAACAGGTGGACTTGAACTCGACCCAGATCACCAATCTCAATAACCAGATCGGCGGCATCAACAACGGCGCAGGCATCAAGTACTTCCACGCCACCTCCACCCTGCCCGACTCGCAGGCCTTGGGCACGGATTCCGTCGCCATCGGCCCGAACGCAGTGGCCAACAACGCAGGCGATGTGGCGCTGGGCTTCGGCTCCACGACCTCCAAGGCAGTCGGCACATCGGGCGCCACGATCGGCGGCAATCCTTATGTTTTCGCTGGGGCCACGCCGACAAGCACGGTCAGCGTGGGTGCGCTGAATGCAGAGCGCACCATCACCAATGTGGCGGCCGGACGGCTCGCGATCGACTCGACCGATGCCATCAACGGCTCGCAGCTGTTCGCCACCAATCAGCAGGTGACGGCGAACACGACTTCGATCAACAACATCAACAGCCAGATCGGCGACATCAATAACGGCGCGGGCATCAAGTACTTCCACGCGAACTCCGTCCTGCCCGACTCGAAGGCCGTGGGGACGAATTCCGTTGCCATCGGCCCGAATGCGGTGGCCAACAATGCAGGAGACGTGGCGCTCGGCTCGGGCTCTACGACGACCGCGGCCGTCGGCACGGGCGGCATCGTGATCGACGGCAAGTCCTACGTCTTCGCCGGAGCCACACCGGCGAGCACGGTCAGCGTGGGCGCGGTGGGTGCGGAACGCACCATCACCAATGTGGCGGCGGGCAGCATTTCCGGCACCTCGACCGACGCCATCAACGGCAGCCAGTTGTTCGCCACCAACCAGTCGATCGAGAACCTGAGCAGCACGGTCACGGCCAACAAGACCCGGTACTACAGCGTCAGCTCCACGGGCGGTGGGAACGAGGCCAACGAAGGCGCGACAGCCGCCGACGCCATCGCCTCAGGCAAGGACGCGGCCGCGAGCGGCGTGGCCAGCATTGCGCAGGGCCTCGGCGCCAGCGCCACGGTCGACGGAGGCGTTGCGCTCGGCTCGGGCTCGGTTTCCGACCGCTTCGTGGCGCCCTCGACCGGCAGCATCCCGGCCGGCAGCAGCCTGATCGAATACAACACCACCGACCGCACGCTGCTTGGCGCGCTCTCGGTCGGCAGCGCCACCACGTACCGCCAGATCACCAATGTTGCAGACGGCACGCAGTCGCAAGACGCGGTCACCGTGCGGCAGCTCAGCGGCGCGCTGCAATCGTTTGCAGTCACCCCGATCCAGTATTTCCACGCCAACTCCACGGCGGCGGACTCGCTGGCCATCGGCGCCGAATCGGTGGCGGTCGGGCCGCAGACGGTGGTCAACGGCAACAACGGCGTCGGCATCGGCAACGGTGCCATCGTGCAGCAGAGCGCGCCGGGCGGCATTGCCATCGGCCAAGGTGCGACTTCACATCTGGCGGACTCGATTGCCATGGGCACCAACGCGTCGGCGGCTGGAGTTCAGGGCGTGGCGCTGGGCGCGGGCAGCAGCGTGACACAGGCCGGCGGCGTGGCGTTGGGCGCGGGCTCGGTGGCTTCCACAGCGGCAGGCGTGGCCGGTTTCGTACCGCCCACGGCCACCGACTCGCAACGCATCGCCATTGGCGCGACGACCAGCACATTGGCAGCAGTGTCGGTGGGCGACGCGGCCAACGGACAGTTCCGCCAGATCACCGGCGTGGCCGCGGGCTCGGCCGACAGCGATGCGGTCAATGTCTCGCAGCTGCGCGGGGTACAGGGCGTGGTGGCGGTGATCGACCAGTCGACCGTCAAGTACGACACCAACCCGGACGGTTCGATCAACTACAACAGCGTGAGCATGGGCGGCAGCAACGCGACCGGCCCGGTCACGGTGCACAACGTGGCACCCGGTGTTGCGGGTACCGACGCCGTCAACGTCAACCAGCTGAACAGCGGCATCGCCGGCGCCAACGCGTACACCGATGCGCGCGTCAACGGCCTTGGCAGCGAGATCCGCAGCATCGCCAAGGACGCCAGCGCAGGCGCCGCCGGCGCCATGGCAATGGCCAACATGCCGCAGGCCTACATCCCAGGCAAGAGCATGGTGGCCGCGGGCGTGGCGGGCTTCGACGGTCAGGCCGCCCTCGCCCTCGGCGTATCAAAGCTCTCGGACAACGGTCGCTGGGTCGTGAAGTTCAGCGGCTCGGCCAACTCGCGCGGAAAGATCGGCGTGGCAGCCGGCGCGGGCTTCCACTGGTAAGCCGAGTGCACAAGAAAAAAGGAACAACATCATGACGAAAACGCAATTCCATCGCTTCTCGGCCATTGCAGCGGGAGCCGCGGCACTGCTGGTGCTGCAGGGCTGCAGCTCCTATGTGAGCAAGGGCATCACCGATGACGGCAAGGCCACGGAAGTGGTCTTCCCGAGCATCGACAATGACGCCTGGCTCAAGGAAGGCACGTTCCCCAACCTGGACAACCTGCGCGCCGTGGCGCCGGGCGTCACGAAGGACCAGCTGTACGACCTGCTCGGCCGTCCGCACTTCCGCGAAGGCCTGGCGGGCCCGCGCGAGTGGGACTACATCTTTCATTTCCGCAAGGCCGGCGGCGGGGTCACCACCTGCCAGTACAAGGCGATTTTCGACAAGGACTACAAGGCGCAGACCTTCCACTGGCTGCCGGCCGGTTGCGGCGACGTGCTGGCGGCTCGTCCGGTGCAGGCGGCCGAACGGCCGGCCGGGCCGGCCCCGGCTGCGCCGCGCAAGATCACGCTCGGCGCCGATGGCCTGTTCCGTTTCGACGGCGGCGCTCTGGCTGACCTGTTGCCCGAAGGGCGCCGCAAGCTCGACGCGTTGGCGGGCGACATCAAGAGCGTCAAGACGTTCGATGCCATCAAGGTGACGGGCCATACCGACCGCCTCGGCAGCAACACCTACAACAACGCGTTGTCGCTGGCTCGCGCGAACACGGTGCGCGACTATCTGGTGCAGGCCGGTGTGGCGCCGCAGAACATGCAAGTGCAAGGCAAGGGCGAGTCCGAGCCGAAGGTGCAATGCGCCCAAACCTCGCGAGCGGCGCTCATCGATTGCCTGGCACCGAACCGGCGCGTCGAGATCGAGGTGTTCGGGGGGCGCTGAACCCCGGGGAGCGGGGGCCTCACTCACCAGGCCCGCCCCCGCCCCATGGATAGAAGTCGATCATCGACTTGAGCGTCACAAAAAGATGCGCCTTCGTCTGACATCTGCGATTTTGAAACATCTCAAATATCCGGTTTCTCGATAACGGAGGTTGAGATGGACGATCGTGAAAAGGGAAACGGCCAGAATTCGCAGTCTGCACGGGCCATCTTGTGGGTGATTGCAGCGATGGCTGCGGTGATCTTCACCCTTGCGTTTTTGCACCTTGCCGTACAGCGCGAGCGCGCGGCAACGGCGGCTGGGCAGTCAGAACTTCCACTGCCGTCGGGGGCCTCGGTCAGCGCCTCGAGGTAGACGCGAGTTCGCCCCGGTCAGATCCTTCCGGTCTGGGACGAGTGGCTCATCCCCACCTTCGAATTCGTCTGCTCGCCGACGGCTTCTTCTTCCGCCGACCCGGCGGTCGCTTTCACCGTATCGATATCTCTGTTGCGGTGTCCCTTCGGCGGGATTACCGTCGAAGGGTCGTCGGATGCGAGTTTGGGGTCTTCTGAGGGGTGAAAAGGTTTGCGCGTGCGCGGCATGATGTGCACCTCCGGTGTTTCTTCAAACACCGTAGGACAGCTCGCTTGCGGATGCATGTAGGAGCGGGCCGCAGAAGACCCATCGATGGAGTGCTACGCGCTGCTCTTGAATCACGGCAGCTCGCCCACATCATGGATGCGATCAAAAAAAACCGGAGGAAGATGATGTCGAGGTCTTCGGATACCCGCGCCATTGCAAAGCTTGCCTGGGAAGCAGCGTGGGAACGTCTTGGCAACGCGCTGCAACCGCCGCCGGGCTATCCGGAGCCGACGGCGGAGCAGCTTCGCGAGTGCTTTCGCGTGGCACAAGAGCAACTTGAAAACCTGCGCGAAGTCCATGACATCGCGCCGCCGCACAAGCCGTGAAACCGCTGCCGCCCGCTTGGCAGGCCGGCACAGCTCACGGGGTGCAAAGCGAAATATCGCGAAAACAGGGTATATCCCAGAGTTCGAGTCAGCCGCCAAACAGTAACGCCGCGTACATTACCGCCAATGTACTATCGGCTTGGTCCATGCACTTGAATCTTTTACTCTTGGTTGCGCTGCTTCTTGTTGCAAGCGGTTTGTTCTGGTGGTGGACCTTCGGGGGAGGCTTTTTCGCTGTGATCTTCGTCGTAGTAATTGGCCTCGGCGCCGTGCTCTACCTGGCTCTTCGCGGAGACAAAGGCATCAAGGACGAACTCGACGCGCAAGTCCCCGAAGAAGACACCGGCAAGAAAGAGTCCTGAGCCGCGCGCTCAGCGCAAGGCAAACGCCAGCGTTACGGCGCCCAGCGCCAGCAGCGCGAGCCCTGCAATGAAAACCATCTCGCCCTAGGCTTCCAGGCGAACCCCCGACTTTCGCGACCGCATCGAGATGAAGGACAGGAGCGCACTGGCCAGAAAGACCAGTGCGTCGATGGCCAGCATGCGGTCGATCAGCAGCCGCATGTCGTCGCGCGGGCCCAGGTGACCGATCGACATCACCGTCATGCACACGCCGATCATGGTGGCCGACGTGGGCAGGATGTGCGCCGAAAGGCCGCCGGTCGATGAACTCATGGTTCGCGTTAAAGCTCTGATGGCCTGACGGCGGGCCTCAGCCGATGCGAACCGGCACGAAGATCTTGTCTTCGCCGCGCTGGATCAGAAGCGCCACCGATTTGTCGGCCTTGGCCACGACTTCCCGCACCTGTTCCAGGCTCTTGGCGGGCGTGCCGTTGATGGCCAGCAGCACGTCGCCCGCCTGCACTCCGGCGATGGCGGATGGCCCGGCGACGTCTTCGACCAGCAGCCCGTTCTCGATCGCGGCTTCGCGCTTCTCCTGCGGCTGCAGGGGGCGCAACGCAAGGCCAAGCTTGCCCTGCCCTGCGGCGCTGTCGTTCTTGGCAACCTGCGTCGGCTTGTCGCTCGCATCGCCGAGCTTGGCGGAAAGCTCTTGGCGCTCGCCCTGCCGCCACACTTCGAGCGTGACCTTCTTGCCCGGCGTCTGCTGCCCGATGACGGCGGGCAGGTCACCCGACGAAACGATGGGCTGGCCGTCGACCTTGCGGATCACGTCGCCCGCCTTCAGGCCGGCCTTGTCGCCGGGGCCGCCCTTCTCGATATTCGACACCAGCGCGCCTTCGGGCTTGTCGAGCTTGAACGAGTCGGCAAAGGCCTGGTTCACCTCCTGCACCGCCACGCCCAGGCGCGCATGCGTGGCCTTGCCGGTCGCTACGATCTGGTCCTTCACCTGCACGGCCACATCGATGGGAATGGCGAACGACACGCCCTGGTAGCCGCCGCTGCGGCTGTAGATCTGCGAGTTGATGCCCACCACCTCGCCGCGCGTGTTGAGCAGCGGCCCGCCCGAGTTGCCGGGGTTGACGGCCACGTCGGTCTGGATGAACGGCACGTAGCTGTCGTCGGGCAGCGAACGGCCCTTGGCGCTCACGACGCCGGCGGTGACCGTGCTCTCGAAACCGAAGGGCGAGCCGATGGCCAGCACCCATTCGCCGACCTTCAGGTCCTTGGTGTTGCCCAGGGCGAGCGTGGGCAGGTTCTTCGCGTCGATCTTGAGCACGGCGATGTCGGTCTTGGCGTCGGCGCCGAGCACCTTGGCGCGGTATTCGCGGCGGTCGGTCAGCTTGACGGTGACCTCCTTGGCGCCCTTCACGACGTGCGCATTGGTCATGATGAGGCCGTCGGGGCTCACGATGAAGCCCGAGCCCTGCGACCGCACCGGCACGTCGCGCTGCTGGCCGCGCGGGCCCATCTGGCCCTGGAAGCGGCGGAAGAACTGGAACATCGGATCGTCCGGGTCGATGCCTTGCATCTCGGCCGCGGCTTCGGCGTCCGATTCCTTGGCGGTGCCGGTCACGCTGATGTTGACCACCGCGGGGCCGTCGCGCGTGGTGATGGTGGAGAAGTCGGGCAGCGTGACCATTGCGGGGGCTGCGGCGATGGGTGTGGCGTTGGTCGGGGCGCTCACGGCGCTGGTGTAGGCGCCGGCACCGACGGCACCGATCACCCCGGCGGTCGCCAGGGCAAGAACCAGGGCGTGGGGAGAAGTCAGGCGGGTGTTCATTTCTAGCTTTCCTTTCAATGCGTCTGCACGCAAACACGATGAAAGGAATGTCGGTGCACTGGCTTAAGCGCGGCTTAAACCGCGGCTCGGGCCTGAAAAGAACTCAGGCCTTGGCAGGAAAGCGCACCAGCACCCGCAAGCCGCCAAGGCCCGGAGAGGTGGAGAGCGCCACCGTGGCGCCGTGCAGGTCGGCAATCGACTTGACGATGGCCAGGCCGAGCCCGCTTCCCGGCGCCTGCGGCTCGCCCGAGCGGTAGAAGCGGTCGAGCACCCGCTCTCGTTCTGCCTCGGGCAGGCCGGGCCCGCTGTCGTCCACGCTGAGCTCCACCGTCGAGCCGAGCGCCGCAATGCCGACGTCGACGCGCCCTTCTTCCGGCGTGTACTTGACGGCGTTGTCGATCAGGTTGCGCAGCATCATGCGCAGCGCTTCGGGCTGGCCGTTCACCACCGCCGCATCGGCATGCGAAATGCCGATGTCGATGCGTCGTGCCTGTGCCGCCGCAACGGCATCCGAAATGGCCAGGCGCGCGACTTCGGCAAGGTCGACCGGCTCGGGCTTTGCGCCGGCCGCCATGCTGGCCTCGTGCCGGGCCAATGCGAGCATCTGTTCGACCAGACGCGTGGCGCGGTCGATGCCCGCGACCAGCCGGCTCACAGCCACGTCGCGTGCGGCAGCATCGGGCGCGCGCTGCAAGCCCTGCACCTGCAGCTTCAAGGCGGCGAGCGGCGAACGCAACTCGTGCGCCGCATCGGCGACGAAGTGTTTTTGCGCATCGAAGGCGTGGCGCACCCGGTCGAACAGCAGGTTGAGTTCCTGCACCAGCGGGCGCACTTCGTCGGGCAGGCCTTCTTCGCTCACGGCGGAAAGATCGTCGGCTTGCCGCGATGCAACCTGTTTGCGCACGCGTGCCACGGGCGCGAGGGACAGGCTCACCACCCACCAGACGATGAGCATGAGCAGCGGCGCCATCAACGCCACCGGCGCGATAGTGCGCAGCGCCAACGCGCCGGCCATGTTGCGCCGCGCCGCCATGTCTTGTGCCACCTGGATGACCAACCCGCTCGTCTGCATCGAAAACACGCGGTACGTGGTGCCGCGCGCACGCACGTCGGCAAAACCCAGCACCGCCAGTTGCGGCAATGCGGCCTGCTCGGCGGATTCGAAAATACGCACGCCGTCGGCGGTCCACACCTGCACCACGAACTCGAAGTTCTGCTCGCCGCTGCCGATGCCACCGACGGCCGCACTCGGCGGCAGCCCGGCACGCAGCGAGAGCGCCATCTGCTGCATGTGATAGTCGAAGATGTCGTCGGCTTCCTTCAGCACCGTGCGGTAGGCCACGACCGCCTGCGCCCCGGCGGCCAGCACGATGGCTGCAAGCAGAAACCACAGGAGGCGCGCGCGCAGCGATCCGGTCAGCGCGCGCATCATGCCTTCGGCACCATGTAGCCCACGCCTCGCACGTTGCGGATCAGCTCGGCGCCCAGCTTCTTGCGCAGGCCGTGCACATACACCTCGACGGCGTTGCTGCTGATTTCGTCTTTCCAGCTGTAGAGCTTTTCCTCGAGCTGGGCGCGCGACAGCACCATGCCGGGTCGCGCGATCAACGGTTCGAGCACCGCCCATTCGCGGGCCGAAAGTATCACCGGCTGGCCGGCCACGGAAACTTCACGCGTGGCAGGGTTGATGCTCACGCCCATGTGCTCGTACACCGGCTCGGCGCGCCCCGCGGCACGGCGCAGCAAGGCCCGGATGCGGGCGAGAAGTTCGTCCAGGTCGTAGGGCTTGAGCACGTAGTCGTCGGCGCCCGCATCGAGCCCTTCGATGCGCTGCTGCACCGAGTCGCGCGCGGTGGCAATCAGCACGGGCATGCGCTGCTTGCGGGCGCGCAGGCTGCGCAGCACCTCGAGCCCGTCGCGTCGCGGCACGCCCAGGTCGAGCAGCACCAGGTCGTATTGCTGGGCGCGCAATGCGGACTCGGCTGCATCGCCATCCTTGACCCAGTCCACGGCATATTGCTCGGCCCGCAGCAGGTCGAGCACGGCCTCGCCGATCATCACGTCGTCTTCGAGAAGCAGGAGTCGCATGGTTGTTGTGATCCGTTTCGGGATTCGAGGCGGCAGCGGTGCGGAAGTTCAGATCACAGCAGCGACCGGACCTCGCGCGCCGCCTCGAAGAGCAGCGGCAGCATGTCGCGCTGGAGCGTCTCCTCCTGATAGCGCGTGCCCGAGAGCACCACGTTCAACGCGGCCACGGTGCGGCCTTGCATGTCGCGCAGCGGCACCGCGAGCGCCTGCACGCCGAGCTCGTGCTCTTCGCTGGCAAAGCAGTAGTCGTCCTTGCGCACGCGGGAGATCAGCTGGCGCAGGCCGCGCGCCTGGGTGGTGGTGTGCGGCGTGAGCCGCGCAAGGTGGCGCCCCTTGAGCCATTGCGTGAACTGGGCCGGCGCCATGGCCGCGAGCAGTACCCGTCCGGTCGATGTTGCGTGGGCCGGCAAGCGCGCGCCAAGGTGCAGGCCGTAAGCCAGCACACGGGTCGGCGTGCCGTAGGCGCCGCTGCGCGCGATGATGACCGCCTCTTCGCCGTCGAGTACCACGGCCGAGAAAGACTCCCCCGTTTGCGCCGCAAGCCGGTTCAGCGTGGGTTGCAGTGCGCGCGGAAGGCGTGACGAAGCCAGGTAGCTGCCCGAAAACCGCAGCACCTTGGGCGCCATCCAGAAATAGCTGCCGTCCGTCTCCAGATAGCCCAGGTGGGCCAGCGTCAGCAGGTGACGGCGGGCGGCGGCACGCGTGAGGCCCGCGCGCTCGGCCGCCAACGTGGCGTTGAGGCGCTGGCGCTCGGTGTCGAAGCTCTCGAGCACGGCCATTCCCTTGGCAATGCCCTCGATGAAGTCGGCTTTGGCGATGGTCATCTGGTCAGGGTACGAAGTGTTGCGCGATGATCGCGCAGCCGTTCGCATGATCGCACAGAGCCTCGCCAAGTGGTGCGCCGGCGCACCGCGCACGCCCTACGCTCCGGGAAACCTTATCGGAGACACGAACATGCGCACACAGGTCGCGATCATCGGCGCGGGCCCGGCCGGCCTGCTTCTCGGGCAACTGCTTTTCAAGGCGGGCATCGACAACATCATCGTCGAGCGCCAGAGCGGCGACTACGTGCTGGGGCGCATCCGCGCGGGCGTGCTCGAGCAGGTCACCATGGATCTTCTGGCGCGCGCCGGCGTCGATGCGCGCGCCAAGGCCGAAGGGCTGCCGCACGAGGGCATCGAGCTGCTGTTCAAAGGTGCGCGGCATCGCATCGACATGCATGGCCTGACGGGCGGCAAGCAGGTCACCGTCTATGGCCAGACGGAGGTGACACGCGACCTGATGGAAGCACGCTCGGCCGAGGGCCTTGCCACCATCTACAGCGCGGCCAATGTCAGCCTTCACGACTTCGATTCGCAGCGCCCGCGCGTGCGCTACGAAAAAGACGGGCAAACGCACGAGATCGAGTGCGACTTCATCGCTGGCTGCGACGGCTACCACGGCGTGAGCCGCGCCAGCGTGCCTGCCGACGCCATCCAGACCTACGAGAAGGTCTACCCCTTCGGCTGGCTGGGCGTGCTGGCCGACGTGCCGCCGGTGTCGCACGAACTGATCTACGCCAACACCGAGCGGGGCTTTGCGCTGTGCAGCATGCGCAGCGCCACGCGCAGCCGCTACTACGTGCAGGTGCCGACCGAGGAGCGGGTGGAGAACTGGAGCGACGAGGCCTTCTGGAACGAGCTGCGTGCGCGGCTCGACCCCGAGGCCCGCGACCGGCTGGTGACGGGACCTTCGCTGGAGAAAAGCATTGCGCCGCTGCGCAGCTTCGTGGCCGAACCGATGCGCTTCGGCTCGCTGTTCCTGGCCGGAGATGCCGCGCACATCGTGCCGCCGACCGGCGCCAAGGGGCTCAACCTTGCGACGGCCGACGTGGGGTATCTCTCGCGCGCGCTCGAGATCTTCTACGGCGAAACAACGCCCTCCGCGCTCGACCGGTATTCAGACCTCTGCCTGCGCCGGGTTTGGAAGGCCGAGCGCTTCTCGTGGTGGTTCACTTCGCTGATGCATCGCTTCCCCGAGACTGGCGCCTTCGGCCAGAAGATCCAGGAGGCCGAGCTCGACTACCTGGTGCATTCGCACGCCGCCTCCACCGCGCTGGCCGAGAACTACGTGGGCCTGCCGCTCGAAGATTTCTAGGAGCGGCTGGCGGCGCCGAGGTTTACTTTTCGAGCGTCTTCTTCATCGCCAGGCCGCCTTGGTCCATCATCGGCGCGATGTGGGCGCCGAGTTCATCGGGCAGTACATCGGTGATCCAGACGAAGCGCGAGCGCCCTTCGCCGTGCGCAAACACCTGCGCCGATGCATGGTGGTGGCGGGCCTGGCCCCCGGTGATGGTGTAGGCCAGCCGGCGATTTGGTTCGTCGATGCCCACGAGCAGCTCGCGCGCCACCAGGCCGTTGGCAAAGCTCACGATGCGGGCGCCATTCCCGTCCAGTTTGCAGTCGGTCAGGAAGCCGGGCGCAAGGCGCGTATGCACGGCGCCGAAGTCGCGCAACGCATCCCACACCTGGGCCGCGTCGGCTTCGACGATGAATTCCTTGTAGATCGTTGCCATGGTTGTCCGTTCGCCTCAGGAATGAATCAGGCGGTCATCATCGAGCAGGGCTGCCAGGCGGTCTTGGAAAATCTTGCGATCGCCTTTGGCCGCCTGGCGAAAGCCCCGCGGCGACACCCCGGCCGCACGGTGAAAGGTGCGAACGAAGTTGCTCAGGTCGGCAAAGCCCACATCGAAGGCCACGTCGGTCACGGGCCGGTCGTCGTCCGCCAGCAGGCGTGCCGCATGGCGCAGCCGCGAGCGAACCAGGTACTGGTGCGGCGTGACGCCGAGCACCTGCGAAAACAGGCGCAGGAAATGGAAGGCGCTCAGCCCGGCTTCGGAGGCCGCGCGCTCCAGGCCGATGTCGTTGTGCGAGTGCGCATCGATCCACATGGCCGCATCGACCGCGCGGCGCCTGTCGCGTGGCGCGGCTGGCCGCGGTTCCGGCTTGCCGCGTCCGCTCGCCACCTCGACGAAACGGCTGGCGAACCACATGCCCAATTCGTCCAGGCCGACGTCGCTCCGGCCTTCCGTCGCGACCTGCGTGAGTTCACCGAGCACCATGAGTTCGGGCAACGGCGGAAGCCCCGCCGTACGCCAGGTCCGCTGGTCGCCGCCGATCAGGTCGACAAAGCCGGGCGACAGATGAAACGCCAGGCATTCGTCACCGCACACATGGTGGTCGTGGGTGCAAACGTATTCATCGCCCGGGCAGCCCACCAGCACGGAGCCGGCCACCAGTTCGTAGGCATTGCCGCGTGTGCGGTAGCCGAAACTGCCCTTGCGCACGTACGAGACTGAATAGTCCGTGTGCATCTCGGTGAACGGCCGCGTACCGGGCTCCGCGTCGCAGCGGTAACTCGAAACGCGGATGGCGTCGGTCTGCAGTTCGGTGGTGGCCTGCATAGTGCGCGCGCCTTTGAGCCTTCGGAGCGCCGGGGGGTTTGAAGATCAATCCACCGTGTGCATGGCCTGCCACACACGCGCCGGACTCAGCGGCATGTGCAGGTGCGGCGCGCTGGCCGCAAAGCCGTTGCGCGCAAAGGCGTCGGCCACCGCGTTGACGATGGTCGGCGTGGCACCGATGGTGCCCAGCTCGCCCACCCCTTTCACGCCCAGCGGGTTGTTGATGCAGGGCGTCGACTCGTCCATCTCCATGTGGAACATGGTTTGCACGATATCGGCGCGAGGTGCGGCGTAGTCCATGAGGCTGCCGGTGACGGGCTGGCCGGTTTCGTTGTCGTACACCACCTGCTCGTACAGCGCCTGGCCGATGCCTTGCACCGCGCCGCCTTCGAGCTGGCCGCGCACGATCATCGGGTTGATCACGCGGCCCACGTCGTTGACCGAGCTGTAGGCCACCACGCTGATCTCGCCGGTCGGCGGATCGATTTCGATCTCGCAGATGTGGCAGCCGTTGGGCCAGGTCGGGCCAGCCACGGTGCTGGTGGAGTCGACGAAGATTTCGCGACCGGGCTGCTTGTCCGCCAGGGCGAACAGGTCGAGCTCGAGATCGGTGCCGGCCACGTTGAACACGCCGCGGCTGTAGATGATGTCGTCGACGGAGGCTTCGAATTCCTGCGCCGCGAGCTCGCGTGCCTTGCCGATGGTGCGCTCGGCGCCGATGCGCACGGCCGAGCCGCCGGTGAACAGCGAGCGCGAACCGGCGCTGCCGAAGCCGTCGCCGCGGTCGGTGTCGCCGAGCACCACGCGCACCTTCTCGATCGGCACGCCGAAGGCATCGACCGCCAGCTGCGCCAGCGAGGTGGCAATGCCCTGCCCCATGGCGTTGACGGCGGAGAACACCTCGATCACGCCATCGGCCTGTACCGAGACCGTGACACGCTCCTCGAACACGTTGCCGCCCGTCCATTCCAGAAAGGTGGCAATGCCCAGGC
The DNA here is from genome assembly GCF_040544635.1 of Variovorax paradoxus. Taxonomy (GTDB): domain Bacteria; phylum Pseudomonadota; class Gammaproteobacteria; order Burkholderiales; family Burkholderiaceae_C; genus Variovorax; species Variovorax paradoxus_R. The sequence continues at coordinate 81,724 of NZ_JBEPKJ010000004.1, read as the reverse complement.
CGCGGTGTTTGCCCTGCCGTGTCGACTCGGCTGCGCGGGCCTCGAAACCCTGCCAGTCGGCCAGCGCCAGGGCCTGGTCCATCACCGACTCGAACTTGCCGGTGTCGTAGGTCTGCGCCATCGGGTTCTTGTAGGGCATCTGCTCGGGGCGGATGAAGTTGCGGCGGCGCAGCGCGACGCGGTCGATGCCGGTCTGGCGCGCGGCCTCGTCCATCAACCGCTCGATGGTGAAGATCGCCTCGGGCCGGCCTGCGCCGCGGTAGGCGCCGGTGGGTGCGGTGTTGGTGAGCACCGCCTTGAAATGGAAGTCGATGGTCTGGATGTCGTAGACGCTGGTCTGCACCCAGGGGCCGATCAGCAGCTGGATCGCAACGCCGGTGCCGGTGGCATAGGCGCCCACGTTGGCCAGCGTCTTGATGCGCAGCGCAAGGATCTTTCCGTCGGCATCGAGCGCGAGTTCGGCCCTGGCCTCGATGTCCCGGCCGTGCGCGCTGGAAAGAAATTCTTCGCTGCGCTCGGCCACCCACTTCACGGGGCGCTTGACCTGCAGCGCGGCAAAAGCGATGGCAATGTCTTCGGGATAGGCGCCGGTCTTCATGCCGAACCCGCCGCCGACGTCGCCCACCACCACGCGCACCTTTTCCTTCGCAAGGCCGATGGCGGCGCAGACCGAGTCGCGCACGCCCGAGGGCATTTGCGTGCTCATGCGGATGGTGAGGCGGTCGGATTCGCCGTCATAGGCCGCGAGCACCGAACGCGGCTCGATGGTCAGCGCAACGACGCGTTGATTGACCACGTCGAGCGCGACCACATGGCTGGCCTTGGCAAAGGCTGCCGTCGCGGCATCGCTGCTGCCGTGCTTCATTTCGGCGGCGATGTTGCCGGTGGCCTCGTTGCACAGCTGCGGCGCGCCGTCGGCGGTGGCGCTGGCGAGGTCGACCACCATCGGGAGCTCGTCGTAGTCGACCATCACGGCCTCGGCGGCATCGCGTGCCTGCTGGACTGTTTCGGCCACCACCGCCGCCACCGCCTCGCCGACGAAGCGCACTCGCTCGTGCGCCATGGCAAAACGCGGCGGGCTGGCACAGTCGCTGCCGTCGGCACGCTTGAAACCGGCGGCGCCGGGCATCGGCTGGACGCCCGCTTCGACCAGTTCGGCACCGGTAATCACGCGCAGCACGCCGGGCATGGCCGCGGCGGCGGCCGTGTCGACCGACACGATGCGCGCATGCGGATAAGGAGACCGGAGGAAGACGAGATGCGTCTGGCCAGGGAGGGTGACGTCGTCCGTGTAGCGGCCTGCGCCGGCCAGCAGGCTCTCGTCTTCGAGGCGGCGAACCGCCTGGCCGCTGCCGAAACGCGTGGGGTTGGATTCAGTGGTCAACGTGGTCCTCTTGGGCTGGCCCCCCGCAAGGCAACGCCGGCCTGGCGGGTCCGCTATGGGTCTGTGGAGTGCGTCTTCCGTTGCAAACGGACGACGCAAGACTATATGGGCTCCCGATATTCCTGTGCGCTTTTGCATGCAGGAGCCTGTGGCTTGCGGACAGCAATCGTTTGCAAACCGCCGGAGAGCGGCCATTTTCCCCCATCCGGATGAAGCTCGCCGCGAAGCCGTGTATACCTATGGCTATGCAACAACTGCCCTGGCTCGAACCCGGCGACGCACTGCCCGACCCCGCATCCGCCTGGGGTGAGGCCGACCCCGTACCTGGCCTGCTTGCGGCCGGCGGGGCACTCGATGTCGACACCCTGATGCAGGCCTATGGCCGATGCGTGTTTCCGTGGTTCAGCGAAGACCAGCCGATTCTCTGGTGGAGCCCGGACCCGCGCATGGTGTTGCAGGTGGCCGACTTCAAGCTTCACAGATCGCTGCGCAAGACCCTGGCCCGTTTCGCGCAGACGCCGGGCTGCGAAGTGCGTATCGACCACGACTTTGCCGCGGTCATCACGGCCTGCTCGCAGTCGCCGCGCATCGGGCAGTCGGGTACATGGATCGTGCCTGACATGGTGAACGCCTACCTGGCGCTGCACCGGGCCGGCCACGCGCACAGCGTGGAAACCTGGATCGACGGCGAGCTTGCGGGCGGCCTCTACTGCGTGGGGCTGGGGCGCGCGGTTTTCGGCGAATCGATGTTCACTCGCCGCCCGGATGCCTCGAAGATCGCCCTGGCGGCCTTGGTGTGCCTGTGCCGCCATTTCCAGGTGAAGACGATCGATTGCCAGCAAAACACCTCTCACCTCGCGAGCCTGGGCGCACGCGAAATGTCGCGCAAGAGCTTCGTGGCGCACGTGGCCAAGGCCCGGGAACAACAGGGGCCACGATGGCATTTCGAGCCCGTATACTGGAAAGAACTCCTTTCCACGCGGCCTTCTCAATCGACGTGACGCACCTCAAGGATCTTCCGCTTCACACGCTGCAGTTCTACGCGACGGCGCCCTATCCCTGCAGCTACCTGCCCGATCGCCAGGCCCGGTCGCAGGTGGCTACGCCCAGCCACCTGATCCACAACGACGCCTACTCGGACCTGGTGCTCAGCGGCTTCCGGCGCAGCGGAATGTTCACCTACAGGCCCTACTGCGACGGCTGCCGCGCCTGCATACCGCTGCGCGTGCTCGTCAACGGTTTTCAGCCCAGCCGCAGCCAGCGCCGGGCTGTCAAACAGCACAAGGACCTGCACGCGCGCGTCCTCAAGCTGTGCTTCGTGCCCGAGCACTACCAGCTCTATCTTCGCTACCAGAATGGCCGCCACGCCGGCGGCGGCATGGACCACGACAGCATCGACCAGTACACCCAGTTCCTGCTGCAGAGCCGGGTCAATTCGAGACTGGTCGAGTTCCGCGAGACGCTGCCCGACGGCAGTGCGGGCGCATTGAAGATGGTCTCGATCCTCGACGTGCTGAATGACGGCATTTCAGCTGTCTACACGTTCTACGAACCGGAGGACAGCGCGGGGTACGGCACCTACAGCGTGCTCTGGCAAATCGAGCAGGCCCGCAAGCTCGGGCTGCCGCACGTCTATCTGGGTTACTGGATCGAAGGCAGCGCCAAGATGAACTACAAGGCGCGCTTCGCCCCCCACGAAGTCCTGATCGACGGGCACTGGCAGGCGCCAAACGATTTCACAAGGTAAAATGGCGCTCGGTCCATACCGCATCGCGCCATGAGAAAAAACCAATCCGACGTTCCTGCCGTTCCAGTCATTCAGGTGATCGAGCGCATGTTCGCGCTCATCGACGTGCTCGCCTCCCGCGAGGAGGCCATTTCGCTGAAGGAAATCAGCGAGAAGACGGGACTGCACCCCTCCACCACGCACCGGATTCTTAACGACCTGGCGGTCGGCCGCTTCGTCGACCGGCCCGAGGCCGGCAGCTACCGGCTCGGCATGCGGCTGCTGGAGCTCGGCAACCTCGTCAAGGGCCGGCTCAACGTGCGCGATGCCGCCCTGGGGCCGATGCGCGAGCTGCACAAGCTCACCCAGCAGCCGGTCAACCTCAGCATGCGGCAGGGCGACGAAATCGTTTATATCGAGCGCTCGTACAGCGAGCGTTCGGGCATGCAGGTGGTGCGTGCCATCGGCGGCCGTGCCGCATTGCACCTGACTTCGACCGGCAAGCTGTTCCTGGCGGCGGACGATCCGCAACGCGTGCGCAGCTATGCCACGCGAACCGGCCTGGCGGGCCACACGCGCAACAGCATTACCCAGTTACCGGCACTGGAACGCGAATTGTCGAAAGCACGCCAATACGGCATTGCGCGCGACAACGAGGAACTGGAGCTGGGGGTGCGCTGCATGGCCGCCGGCATCTACGACGACCAGGGCAAGCTGGTGGCGGGGCTGTCGATTTCCGCGCCGGCAGACCGACTCGACGAAGGATGGCTGCCCAAGCTGCAGGCCACGGCCAATGAAATCTCCGGGGCACTTGGCTACAAGGACGCGACCGGCGCTGCACCCATCGGGTCTGCAGCCAGCGCAAACGACAGCGGCTCTTCAGCGACCGCCTGAGCAGCGGTACGGGGATCAGAGCCCCTCTATTGCGCCTCTCGAACAGCCCTTCTCAGGGCTGTTCGTTCGTTTGTGTTCAGCCAGCGACCTGGTACGCCGCGTTGCTGCGCGACGCGGCCGGCGAACCCGTGGAAGCATGCGTAGCCTCGACCCAGCGGCGAACACGTTCGGCGTCGGCAATGCGGCTGAATTTGCCGGCCGAATCCAGGAACACCATGATCAGCTTGCGCCCGGCCACCTTGGCCTGCATCACGAGGCACTGGCCGGCTTCGGAGATATAGCCCGTCTTCTGCAGGCCGATTTCCCAGTCCGGGCTCTTCACGAGACGGTTGGTGGTGTTGAACTGCAGCACGCGATTGCCAACTTCGACCTGGTATTCAGGCGAGGTCGAAAGCGAGCGCACGGTGGCGTCCGAATAAGCGGCATTGACGAGCAGTGCCAGGTCTTGCGCGCTCGACTGGTTGCGGCTCGACAGGCCGGTGGGCTCCACGTAGCGCGTGTCCTTCATGCCCAGCATCTTTGCCTTGGCGTTCATGATGCTCACGAAGGTTGCAAGACCACCCGGGTAGGTACGGCCAAGCGCATGCGCTGCGCGGTTTTCGCTCGACATCAGGGCCAGGTGCAAGAGCTCGCCGCGTGCGAGCGTGGTGCCCACCGTCAGCCGCGAACGGCTGCCCTTTTCGGTATCGACGTCGTCCTGGGTGATGGTGATCAGCTCGTCGTTCGGAAGATGGGCTTCGCTGATGAGCAAGCCGGTCATCAGCTTGGTGAGCGATGCAATCGGGAGCACCGCATGGTCATTCTTGCTGAACAACACTTCGTGCGTGTCCTGGTCGATCACGAGCGCAACGCTCGATTTCAGGTCGAGCACGTCCTCGGCTCCGTGCAAGCCGGCCAACTGGCCGAACGACTGGCGTGCCGGCGTTTCGACACGAACGACCGAGCGGCGTTGCACGGCAACCACGGTCTTGCCGTTTTTCTGGCGGATGCTGGCCACTACATTGCGGCCACCGCGAACGACCTTTTCGCTTCGATCGGCCTTGCTGCCGCGCTTGGCGACAACGGCAGCGCGCGGCGCCTTGGCCGAACGCTTGACTTCCACTGGCACGGGTCCTGCGGCCTTCTTGGCCGTGGACGTCTTGGCGACAGTTGTTTTTTCCTTCTTGGCGGCCTGTGCACCGGACAGCAAAAACGCCGTGGCGCAGAGCGCGACGGCGACGAATTTGACTGCGGGCAAGAACCGCTGGCTGGAAACTCGGCGGGGGCGGGTTTCGGGCATTAATAAATCTCCAGCGGCAAAATGAGAACCGCAGTGTATCCAAATCAAAAAAGACACGCAATATCAGTTACTTGCGTCCTTTTCTTCAATCGAATCCAAGGATCACTCGTAAACCTAACCTTGTGCCGCCACTCTCTCAGCTTGGCTCTGTAACTTGTTGAGCGCACTCAAATAAGCTTTAGCCGATGCGACCACGATGTCGGGGTCCGCACCTACTCCATTCACCACCCGCCCTGCATTTTGTAACCGAACTGTAACTTCTCCTTGGCTTTCTGTCGAGCCACTGATGGCATTAACCGAGTAAAGCACCATCTCCGCGCCACTTTTTACAAGCGATTCGATGGCCTTCAGAGAAGCATCAACCGGGCCATTGCCGTCGGATTCACCGGTGACTTCCTTGCCCTGAACGGTAAAAACGACCTTGGCCTGGGGGCGCTCGCCGGTTTCGCTGTGCTGCGAAAGCGAGACAAAAGCAAACTGTTCATCAACGTGCGCCAGTTCCTCGGCGCTGACGAGCGCAAGGATGTCCTCGTCGAAAATTTCGGACTTGCGATCGGCCAGTTCCTTGAAGCGCAGGAAAGCGGCGTTGATGTCGGCCTCGCTGCCCATCGTCACGCCGAGGTCCTGCAGGCGCTGCTTGAACGCGTTGCGCCCGCTGAGCTTGCCGAGCACGATCTTGTTGGCGGCCCAGCCCACGTCTTCGGCACGCATGATCTCGTAGGTGTCGCGCGCCTTGAGCACGCCGTCCTGGTGAATGCCAGAGGCATGCGCGAAAGCGTTGGCCCCCACCACGGCCTTGTTGGGCTGGACCACGAAGCCCGTGGTCTGGCTCACCATGCGGCTCGCGGCCACGATGTGCGTGGTGTCGATGTTGAGGTCCAGGCCGAAATAGTCCCTGCGGGTCTTCACGGCCATGACGACTTCTTCGAGCGAACAGTTGCCCGCACGCTCGCCCAGCCCGTTGATGGTGCACTCGACCTGTCGTGCGCCGCCGATCTTCACGCCCGCCAGCGAATTGGCCACGGCCATGCCGAGGTCGTTGTGGCAATGCACAGACCAGACCGCCTTGTCGCTGTTGGGCACGCGCTCGCGCAGCATCTTGATGAAGTTGCCGTAGAGCTCGGGAATGGCGTAGCCCACGGTGTCGGGCACGTTGATGGTGGTGGCGCCCTCGTTGATCACGGTTTCGAGCACACGGCAGAGAAAGTCAGGGTCGCTGCGGTAGCCGTCTTCGGGGCTGAACTCCACGTCGGCCACGAGGTTGCGCGCAAAGCGCACGGCGAGCCTGGCTTGCTCATGCACCTCGTCGGGCGACATGCGCAGCTTCTTTTCCATGTGAAGCGGCGAGGTTGCGATGAACGTATGGATGCGCCCGCGCGCCGCGCCCTTGAGCGCTTCGGCCGCGCGCGAAATGTCGCGGTCGTTGGCGCGCGAGAGGCCGCATATCGTCGAGTCTTTGATGGCGTTCGCAATGGCCCGGACGGCTTCGAAATCGCCGTTCGAGCTGGCGGGAAAACCGGCCTCGATGACGTCGACCTTGAGCCGCTCGAGCTGCTTGGCGATGCGCAGCTTCTCGTCGCGCGTCATCGAAGCGCCGGGCGATTGCTCGCCGTCGCGCAAGGTGGTGTCGAAAATAATGAGTTGGTCGGTCATCGTGGACTCCTTTGTTCCTTTTGGTCGTTTCGCACCTTGCGCGTACGGCGGCGGACAGCGTCAGGCGAGCTCAACCACCGATTGTGCGCTGTGCGCGCCCCGGCCCCGCGCGCGCTGCACGCCCGAGACAATGGCCTTGAGCGATGCCGAGATCACGTCCGCATCGATGCCGACGCCGAACAGCGTCTGGGCTTCGTCCACGCGCAGCTCGAGGTACGCCACCGACTTGGCATCGGCGCCCGCGCCGATCGCATGCTGGTGATAGTCCATCACGCGCACGGTGTGGCCCGTGGCCTTGCAGAGGGCCTGCGTGAAGGCGTCGATCGGCCCGTTGCCGCGGCCTTCGATGGCGCGGATTTCACCGTTCCATGGCAGGTTGCCGCGCAGCACCACGGAGGCGCTGGCGCCCTCGCCTTCTTCCTCGAGCACGCGGTGCTGCAACGAGTGCGCGGCCTCGATGCCGTATTCGCGCACGAACAGCTGCCAGAGGTCGGCCGCGGTGAGCTCCTTGCCGGCCACGTCCATCACGCGCTGCACGGTCTGCATGAACTCCATCTGCAGGCGACGCGGCATCTCGAGGCCGTACTCGCTCTCGAGCAGGTAGGCCATGCCGCCCTTGCCCGACTGGCTGTTGACGCGAATCACGGCCTCGTAGCTGCGGCCCACATCCTTCGGATCGATGGGCAGGTACGGCATGTCCCAGATGTCGCCCTCCTTGCGGGCTGCAAAGGCCTTCTTGATCGCATCCTGGTGCGAGCCGGAGAACGAGGTGTACACGAGGTCGCCGACATACGGATGGCGCGGATGCACCGGGATCTGATTGCAGTGCTCGACCGTCGCGCGGATCTCGTCGATGTTCGAGAAGTCGAGCTCGGGCGAAACGCCTTGCGTGTAGAGGTTGAGCGCAACGTTCACGAGGTCGAGGTTGCCGGTGCGCTCACCGTTGCCGAAGAGGCAGCCTTCGATGCGCTCGGCGCCCGCCATCAACGCCAGCTCGCCGGCTGCGGTGCCCGTGCCGCGGTCGTTGTGCGGATGCACGCACAGCACGATGGAATCGCGCCGCGCCAGGTTGCGGTGCATCCACTCGATCATGTCGGCAAAGATGTTCGGCGTGGAATGCTCGACCGTGGTGGGCAGGTTGACGATGCACTTGTGCTCGGGCGTCGGCGCCCAGACCGCCGTGACCGCATCGACCACGCGCTTGGAGAACACCACGTCGGTGCCCGAGAACATTTCGGGCGAGTACTGAAAGGTCCACTTCGTGGCCGGCTGCTTCGCAGCAAACTCGTTGAACATGCGCGCATGGCTGCTGGCCAGCTCGACGATCTGGTCTTCGTCCATGCCGAGCACCACGCGGCGCATCACCGGGGCAACCGCGTTGTAGAGGTGAACGATGGCGCGCGGCGCGCCTTGCAGCGATTCGAAGGTGCGCGCAATGAGGTGGTCGCGCGCCTGCGTCAGCACCTGGATCGTCACGTCGTCGGGAATGCGGTCTTCCTCGATCAGCTTGCGCACGAAGTCGAATTCGATTTGCGAGGCGGAGGGAAAGCCGATTTCGATTTCCTTGAAGCCGATGGACACGAGCGTCTCGAACATGCGCATCTTGCGGGCAATGTCCATCGGTTCGACCAGCGCCTGGTTGCCATCACGCAGATCCGTCGACAGCCAGATCGGAGCCTTGGTCAGCACGGCATCGGGCCAGGTGCGGTCCTTGAGGCCGATCGGGGCGAATGCGCGGTATTTGGCTTGAGGTTGCTTGAGCATGTCGATTTCTCTGTGATGGTTGGTAATCAACCAGCAACCCCAAAAACAAACGGCCCGTTGCTGGTGCGAACGGGCCGTGGTGAGGGATTTGCGCGTGCGCTACCGTCTCCGCCCGTGAGGGAGGGCTAGTAGGGCCAGCTGCGAAATCTTGGTCATGAGGATTGCGAATGTAGCACAAGCCGCCGTCAGTTATGCAAGCCCCGCTCGTCCGGCTCTTCGGTCGAGGTGCTGATCACGCTCGCCTGCTGGCCCTTGGCCTTGCGCCACGCGTAGACCACGTAGCCGCTCAGGCCATAGGCCACGAACAGGCCGAACAGCACCGTGGGCGGATGGATGTTGATGACCGCAATGCCCAGGGCAATCAGCACGATCACCACGAAGGGCACGCTCTTTTTCATCTGCACGTCCTTGAAGCTGTAGAACGGCGCATTGGTGACCATCGAAAGTCCGGCATAGAGCGTGAATGCAAAGGTGATCCACGTGATCTGCGTCCACGAGAGATACAGCACCTCGCCGCCCCGTTTGCCCCATTCGGTCATGAGCCAGATGAACCCGGCCACCAGAGCCGCCGCGGCCGGCGACGGAAGCCCCTGGAACCAGCGCTTGTCGACCACCCCGGTGTTGACGTTGAAGCGTGCAAGCCGCAGTGCCGCGCAGGCGCAATACACAAAAGCCGCGATCCAGCCCCAGCGGCCCAGGCCCTTGAGCGACCACTCGTACGCGATGAGTGCCGGCGCAGCGCCGAAAGACACCATGTCGGACAACGAGTCCATCTGCTCGCCGAACGCGCTTTGCGTGTTGGTCATGCGGGCCACGCGGCCGTCCAGGCTGTCGAGAACCATGGCGGCAAACACGCCGAGCGCCGCGAGATCGAAGCGCCCGTTCATTGCCATCACGACCGAATAGAAGCCGCCGAACAACGCGGCGAGCGTGAACAGGTTCGGCAGGATGTAGATGCCCTTGCGGCGCTTGCGCGGCGGCACCTCGTCGGGAACCGTGTCGTCATGCATTGAATTTGCCTCCGTCCCTCATGGGCACTGCGCGAACAGCTATCCATTCGATAGCATCTTGATCTGTAAATCGCATGGGTTCGCAGTGTAGTTCAGGGGCGTGGCTCGCCCCGTCATGAAAAAAGGCCACCCCAGCGGGTGGCCCTCGGGAAACGGGCGCCGCGGCGCCCACTTCGTTTGCGGATCAGTTGCGGGTCTGGTCGACGAGCTTGTTCTTCTTGATCCACGGCATCATCGCGCGCAGCTTTTCGCCGACGACTTCGATCTGATGCTCCGAGTTCAGGCGGCGGCGGCTGATGAGCGTCGGTGCGCCGGCAGCGTTTTCCAGCACGAAGCTCTTGGCGTATTCGCCGGTCTGGATGTCCTTCAGCACTTGCTTCATGACCTTCTTGGTCTCTTCGGTCACGATGCGCGGGCCCGTGACGTACTCGCCGTATTCGGCGTTGTTCGAGATCGAGTAGTTCATGTTGGCGATGCCGCCTTCATAGATCAGGTCGACGATCAGTTTGAGCTCGTGCAGGCATTCGAAGTACGCCATTTCGGGCGCATAGCCGGCTTCCACCAGCGTTTCGAAACCAGCCTTGATCAGCTCGACAGTACCGCCGCACAGAACCGCTTGTTCGCCGAACAGGTCGGTTTCGGTTTCTTCGCGGAAGTTGGTCTCGATGATGCCGGCCTTGCCGCCGCCGTTGGCGGTGGCGTAGCTCAGCGCGAGGTCACGCGCCTTGCCGGTCTTGTCCTGGTGCACGGCCACGAGGTGGGGCACGCCGCCGCCTTGCGTGTAGGTGCTGCGAACGGTGTGGCCAGGGGCCTTGGGAGCCACCATCCACACGTCGAGGTCGGCGCGCGGCTGCACGAAACCGTAGTGCACGTTGAAGCCGTGCGCGAAGACGAGCGAAGCGCCTTCCTTGATGTTCGGGGCAACGTCGTTCTTGTAGACGTTGGCGATCTGCTCGTCGGGCAGCAGGATCATGACCACGTCGGCGGCCTTCACGGCGTCGGCCACTTCGGCGACCTTCAGGCCAGCCTTCTCGACCTTGGGCCACGAGGCTCCGCCCTTGCGCAGGCCGACCACGACCTTGACGCCGCTGTCGTTCAGGTTCTGCGCATGCGCATGACCTTGCGACCCGTAACCGATGATTGCGACCGTCTTGCCCTTGATGAGGCTGAGGTCGGCGTCCTTGTCGTAGTAAACCTTCATGATGCGTCTTTCCTATTTAATCTCGAGCACCCCCAGGGCGGGGGTGCGTTCACTCACAGTTGGCCGGAGGGATTCCGGTCCTTCATTTGATGGTTGATGGACACGAGGTTGTCGTGAATGCGGAACAGCAGGATCAGCAGCTCGCTGTAGACGCGAACCATGATCGCGCCGAAAACGAGGATGCCGATGGCAGCGAGGAAGCGCCCCTGGAACAACGAAACGACCGTTGCGGCGAGCACGCCCAGCAACCCGAGGAAGTACAGAATCCGAATGATGATCGGGGTCACCATCTTCTCGAAACCCAGCAAGTCTTGCATTACCTTCTCCTCATGTGTTGGTTTAGAACATTGGAACTGAGGGGATCTTCACCCCCTACACGCGCAGGATGCGCTCGCCGCGCCCGATGCCGCTGGCACCGGTGCGGACAGTCTCGAGGATAGCGCTACGGTCGATTGCTTCCAAGAAAGCATCGTTCTTGCCGTGGTCGCCGGTGAGTTCGATGGTGTAGCTCTTGTCGGTGACGTCGATGATGCGGCCGCGAAAGATCTCGGCCATGCGCATCATTTCTTCGCGTTCCTTGCCGACTGCACGCACCTTCACCATCATGAGTTCGCGCTCTGTGTAGGCACCTTCGGTCAGGTCGACGACCTTGACCACTTCGATCAGGCGGTTCAGGTGCTTGGTGATCTGCTCGATCACTTCGTCGGAGCCGGCGGTGACGATGGTCATCCGCGAAAGGCTCGCGTCTTCGGTGGGTGCGACGGTCAGCGACTCGATGTTGTAGCCGCGGGCCGAGAAAAGGCCCACCACGCGGGAAAGAGCACCCGGCTCGTTTTCCAGCAGCACTGCAATGATGTGTTTCATGTTTGCGCGACTCCTCTTTTCGCCGCCCTCCCCCGTGCACGGTAATGCGCGGGCTTGGCGGGCAATAGATTCGTCGTCAGTAAAGAGTTTTAAAAGCGAATGCGCCGACGATCAGAGATCTTCGGAACCCAACAGCATTTCGGTGATGCCCATGCCGGCCTTGACCATCGGGAACACGTTCTCGGTGGGGTCGGTGCGGAAATCCATGAACACCGTGCGGTCCTTGAGCTTGCGTGCTTCGCGCAGCGCCGGCTCGACGTCTTGTGGACGCTCGATCAGCATGCCGACGTGGCCGTAGGCCTCGGCGAGCTTCACGAAATTGGGGAGCGCATCCATGTAGCTGTGGCTGTAGCGGCCGGAGTATTCGATCTCCTGCCACTGGCGCACCATGCCCAGGTAGCGGTTGTTGAGCGAGCAGATCTTGATCGGCGTGTTGTACTGCAGGCAGGTGGAGAGTTCCTGGATGCACATCTGCACCGAGCCTTCGCCGGTGATGGTGAACACTTCCGAGTCGGGCTTGGCGAGCTTGATGCCCATGGCGTACGGAATACCGACGCCCATCGTGCCCAGGCCGCCCGAGTTGATCCAGCGGCGCGGCTCGTCGAAGCGGTAGTACTGCGCGGCCCACATCTGGTGCTGGCCGACGTCCGACGTGATGTACGTGTCGGCGTCCTTGGTCATGTTCCAGAGGGTTTCGACCACGTACTGCGGCTTGATGACGTCCTTGTTGTCGCGGTCGTACTTGAGGCAGTCGCGCGAGCGCCAGGCCTCGATGGTCTTCCACCAGTCGGACAGCGCGCCGGCGTCGGGCTTGGTGGTGCTTTCGCGGATCATCGAGATCAGTTCGGTGAGCACGTCCTTCACGTCGCCGACGATCGGAATGTCGACCTTCACGCGCTTGGAGATGCTCGACGGGTCGATGTCGACGTGGATGATCTTGCGTTCGTTCTGCGCGAAGTGCTTCGGGTTGCCGATCACGCGGTCGTCGAAACGCGCGCCCACGGCCAGCAGCACGTCGCAGTTCTGCATCGCGTTGTTGGCTTCGATGGTGCCGTGCATGCCCAGCATGCCCAGGAACTTGCGGTCGCTCGCCGGGTAGGCGCCCAGGCCCATCAGCGTGTTGGTAACCGGGTAGCCGAGCATGTCGACCAGCGTGCGCAGTTCGTTGCAGGCGTTGCCCAGCAGCACACCGCCGCCGGTGTAGATGTACGGGCGCTTGGCATTCAGCAGGAGATGCAGCGCCTTGCGGATCTGGCCGCCGTGGCCCTTGCGCACCGGGTTGTACGAGCGCATCTCGACCTTGTCGGGATAGCCGGCGTACGGGGTCTTCTTGAAGGAGACGTCCTTGGGCACGTCCACCACCACCGGGCCCGGACGGCCGCTGCGTGCGATGTGGAAGGCCTTTTTCATCGTCATGGCCAGATCCTTGGGATCCTTGACGAGGAAGTTGTGCTTCACGATGGGGCGGGTAATGCCCACGGTGTCGCATTCCTGGAAGGCGTCGAGGCCGATGGCCGCGGTGGGTACCTGGCCCGAGATGATCACCATCGGGATCGAGTCCATGTACGCGGTCGCGATGCCGGTGACCGCATTGGTCAGCCCGGGGCCCGAAGTGACCAGCGCCACGCCGACTTCGCCGGTGGCTCGCGCATAGCCGTCGGCCGCGTGGACGGCTGCCTGCTCGTGACGCACCAGCACGTGCTGGATGGTGTCCTGCTTGTAGAACGCGTCGTAGATGTACAGAACCGCGCCACCCGGGTAGCCCCAGATGTACTGGACGCCTTCGGCCTGCAGTGCCTTGACCAGCACTTCAGCGCCCATGAGTTCTTGCGTTTGATTGCCGGCGCCAGAGGACGCGGCTGCTGCGGAAGCGAGTTCCGCCTTAGAGATTTCCATGATCAACCTTTGGAGTTTTTTCGGGAACGAAAAACCTTGGGTGCCCCTTGCCAACCCTTGTGGGGTCGCGCCAGGACTTGAGGCCAAAGCCATGAGCGGACTGATGTTCCGCCGGACCGTGACCCGTTTGCCTTTTGACTTGCGATGCGAATTATGACATTGATGGACCAGCCTCCGCGCGAAAACCGCCACGAAAAGGCAGGAAGGCATAATCCCCGACGGAAAACATAAGCGCTTCCAGACACTCCATTCCCCACGCGGCGCCCGCGGCGCCCCCTCTCGCTTGGCCACTGAACAAGAACTTTCCGACTTTCTGAAAAGCGTCGAACGACGCGCTTTCAAGCGCTCGGTCTACCACGTGCGGGACGAGGAAGCGGCCCTCGACATCGTGCAGGACAGCATGATGAAGCTGGCGCAGCACTACGGCGACAAGCCGCCGGAAGAGCTGCCGATGCTGTTCCAGCGCATTCTTTCGAACTGCACGCTCGACTGGTTTCGCCGGCAAAAAACCCGGCGCGCCCTGTTTTCGAACCTGGGCGACTTCGAAGCCGCCGGCGACGACGGCGATTTCGATCTTCTGGAGAACTTCGTCTCTCCAACCGACTCTAGGGAAACGGAGAGCGCCGAGGACACGACCCGACGCGCCCAGGTCTTCCACGAGATCGAAGAACAGATCGCAGCTTTGCCGGGTCGTCAACGCGAGGCTTTCCTGATGCGTTACTGGGAAGAAATGGATGTGGCGGAGACGGCCGCTGCAATGGGCTGCTCCGAAGGCAGCGTCAAAACCCATTGTTCGCGGGCCGTACACGCCCTGAGCAAGGCACTCAAAGCCAAGGGAATTTCGCTATGAACACTAAGGTTCCAACCTCTTCTTTTGCCGTCGAAGACCAATTCGGCCAGCGTGTGGCTGCGCGGCTGTCGGCCGGCACCCAGGAGCTGCCGCATGACATCGGCGAGCGGCTGCGCGTGGCGCGGGCGCAGGCCGTCGCGGTGCGCAAGCAGGCTCCCCAGTTGCGTGCAGCCTCGACGGTCATCCAGTCCGGCAACGTGGCCACGATGGGCGGCAACTGGTGGACCCGCATCGGTTCGGTGGTTCCGCTGATCGCGCTGGTCGCCGGGCTGATCACCATCAGCGTGCTGCAGGACGAAGACCGCGCCAGCGAGCTGGCCGATGTCGACTCCGCCCTGCTGACCGACGACCTGCCTCCGGCCGCCTACACCGACCCCGGGTTCGCCCAGTTTCTCAAGTCGGATGGCGCGTCCGACTGAGTCCTGACGAACGAACGAATGCAACGCCCCTCCGTTTTCCGCACTTCCACGCCCCGACCGATGTGCCCGCAAACGCCGGGCGCAGTCAATTGGGCGGGTGCACTCGCCGTGGCGGTGCTCGGACTGGCCGGCCTGACGGGGCCGGCACCGGCCAGCGCCCAACCACGCGCCGAGCCGCTCAAGTCGGCCGTCGATACCGCGCAGGGTGCACCGGGATCCGCCTCGCACCCCTCCGCCTCGAAAGTTGCTTCGGCAACCAAGCCGTATTGGAGCGAACTCACCGCTGAGCAGCAACAGGCGCTGCAGCCGCTCGCGGCGCATTGGCATACCTTGGGCACGGGGCACAAGCGCAAATGGCTGGCACTGTCACGCAACTACGCGAACATGTCGGCCGATGACCGAACAACCCTGCACAGCCGCATGATCGAATGGGCAGCCCTGAGCAACCAGCAGCGGGCCCAGGCTCGCCTCAACTTCGCAGAAGTCAAGAGCCTGCCCGCCGACGAACGCAAGGCCAAATGGGAGCAGTACCAGGCGCTGAGCGAAGAAGAAAAGCGCCGACTGGCGGAGCGTGCCCCCACCAAACCGCGCGGCGCCGCCGTTCCGGTGCGCCCTGTTCCCGCCCAAAAACTGGTCACGGTTCCGGCGGTGACCCCCACCGGCCAGCACACGCCGCGCATTCTGCTGGCGCCGCCTGTCTCGGCGGCCGCATCGGCTACACCATCCGCGGCCGTCATGGTGGCGCCACCGCCCGAGCGGGTTCCAGGCATCGTGTCCATCCTTCCCTCTCCTGCCTCCTCCGGCACGGCGTCGCCGCCGGTTCCACCCGAAGCGCAGGTGCCGACGCCTTCGGCCTCGCCATCCGGCTCCGCGCCTTCCGCTGCGGCGGGACGCCCGACCGAGCAGTCCTCGCCCCCCTGAACAAGATTTCGATGGTTTCCCCTTCTCCCGAAGTTTCGGAATCGAATTCCCCTTCCTCTCCCGCAGATTCTTCGACCAGCGCTCCTCTTTCGATAGTGCCCGGTCTGTGGCGGCGCATGGCGTGCTGGCTCTATGAGGGCATGCTGCTGTTTGCGGTGGCCATGATGTCGGCCTGGCTGTTCAGCGCGCTCAGTCAGATGCGCAACGCCATGGACGACACGCGTCGCCCGCTGCTGCTTGCCTATCTCTTCGTGGTGTTCGGCGTCTACTTCGTCTGGTTCTGGTCCAAGGGCCAGACGCTGGGCATGAAAACCTGGAACATTCGAATCGTGGACAAACAAGGCCGCCCAGTCACCCAACCGCGGGCCTTCCTGCGCTACGTACTGAGTTGGGTCTGGCTGCTGCCACCGCTGGCGTTGCACCCATTGCTGGGCGTGCCGGTGGTCGAGACGCTGGTCCTGCTGTTCGGCTGGATCGCCGTCTGGGCATTGCTGGCCCGCTTCCATCCCGAGCGCCAGTTCTGGCATGACGCCTGGGCCGGCACGCGGCTCATCACCTCCAAGCCCATGAGCCGCCAATGAGTGCCTTGCCCAAGCTCCCCGATCCCGCCGTCAATCCGCAGAAGGCTCGCAAGGGCTTCGAGCGGGTGTGGCACGCAACCCTGATTTCGCTGCACGGCCTTCGCGCCGGCTGGAGCGAGCCGGCCTTCCGCCAGGAAGCCGTCATGGCCATCGTGATGATTCCGGCCGCCTTCTGGCTGGGCCGCAGCTGGGTCGAAGTGGCCCTGCTCGCCGGCAGCGCCATTCTGGTGATGATCGTCGAGCTGCTCAACACGGCAGTCGAAGCCGCCATCGACCGCATCGGCCCCGAATGGCACGACCTTTCCAAGCGCGCCAAGGACATGGGCAGCGCCGCCGTGCTGCTGTCGCTCACCCTTTGCGGAGGCATCTGGCTGGCCGCGCTGTGGCAGCACTTCGCGTCATGAAAGCGCCCGCCGCACGAGGCATGATGGCGGCATGAATCCTGAATTTTCGATCTGTGTTTATTGCGGCTCGCGCCCCGGCGAGCGGGCTGAGTTTTCCAAGGCTGCGGAAGCGGTCGGCCAGTGGATCGGCCAGCATCGCGGCCAACTGGTTTACGGCGGCGGGCGCACCGGGCTGATGGGCACCGTGGCCGAAGCCACCCGCAACGCCGGCGGCCGGGTGGTTGGCATCATTCCCAAGGCGCTGGTCGACCGGGAACTGGCCAATACGCTTTGCGACGAACTCCATGTGGTCGACACCATGCATGAGCGCAAGGCCATGATGGGCGAGCGCGCCGACGCCTTCATCGCCCTTCCGGGCGGCATCGGCACCTTCGAGGAACTGTTCGAGATCTGGACCTGGCGCCAGCTCGGCTACCACGACAAGCCGACCGGTATTCTGAATACCGCCGGCTACTACGACGGCCTGCTGGGCTTCCTGGCGCACAGCGTGCGCGAAGGCTTCATGGGCGAGTGGCAGATGGGGCTGATTCGCACCGGCACCAACCCCACCGAACTGCTCACCGCGCTGCGCGCCGAAGTGCCGCTCCACCCCCGCGACGACCGCCTGGCTGAAAACCTCTAGTCAGCCTCGGCAAGGCCGGTGGGGGCCCTTTAAACAGCGTTTTCGTTCTCTTCGCCGGTGCGGATGCGCACGATGCGCTCTACTTCCGTGACGAAGATCTTCCCGTCGCCGATCTTGCCGGTGCGCGCGGAATTGACGATGGCTTCGATGCAGCGCTCCACGTCGCCCTCGTTGACGACCACTTCGACCTTCATCTTCGGCAGGAAGTCGACCACGTATTCCGCACCACGATAGAGCTCCGTGTGCCCCTTCTGGCGCCCGAAGCCCTTGACTTCGGTCACGGTCAGGCCGGTGACACCCACTTCGGCCAAGGCTTCGCGCACGTCCTCGAGCTTGAAGGGTTTGACGATGGCGGTGATCTGCTTCATGGTTTTTGCGCTCCGGCGGTTTCGTTGAATTTGCTGGTGATAGGGTAACGCCAATCTTTGCCGAAGCTGCGATGGGTGACCCGAATGCCCACTGGCGCCTGGCGCCGTTTGTATTCATTGATCTTGATGAGCCGCGCAACCCGCTCGACCACCGCGCGTTCGTAACCCGCCGCAATGATCTCGTCGATGCCCTCATCGTCCTGCATGTAGCGTGCCAGGATGCCGTCGAGGATGTCGTACGGCGGCAGGCTGTCCTGGTCGGTCTGGTCGGGCCGCAATTCGGCGCTGGGCGGCCGCGTGATGATGCGTTCGGGAATCGGCGAGGCGCCGGTGCCGTATGGGTCGTGGGCATTGCGCCATCGGGCCAGCGCGAACACGGTGGTCTTCAGCAGGTCCTTGATGACCGCGAAGCCCCCGGCCATGTCGCCATACAGCGTGCAATAACCCGTGGCCATTTCGCTCTTGTTGCCGGTGGTGAGAACAATCGAGCCGAACTTGTTCGACAGCGCCATCAGGAGCGTGCCGCGGATGCGGGCCTGGAGGTTTTCCTCGGTCGTGTCTTCGGGCAGCCCCTTGAACTCTTCGGCCAGCGCGCCCTTGAACGATTCGAAGGTGTGCTTGATCGAGATTTCGTCGTACCGCACACCCAGGCGGGTTGCCATCTCGCGCGCGTCGATCCAGCTGATGTCGGCCGTGTAAGGCGAAGGCATCATCACGGCGCGCACCTTGTCTTTGCCGAGCGCATCGACCGCAATCGCCAGCACCAATGCGGAATCGATGCCGCCCGAGAGCCCCAGGATGGCTCCGGGAAAGCCGTTCTTGCCGATGTAGTCCCGCACGCCCAGTACCAGTGCATCCCACAATTGGGCTCCGGCATCGCGCGGCGGCGCGACCGCTTCCGGCTCAGCCACGAAGCCGATGCCTGCGCCGCCTTGCGACGGGCGCTCCAGCTGCATGAAAACCAAGCTCTCCTTGAAACTCTCGGCCTGCATGGCCAAGGCGCCATCAGCCTGCAGCGCGAACGACGCACCGTCGAAAACCACTTCGTCCTGCCCGCCGACCAGATGCGCATAGACCAGCGGCAGGTCCACTGCGCGGGCGCGGTCGGCCATTCGCGCCACGCGCTCGCCCTCCTTGCCGACGTGGTACGGCGAGGCGTTGATGACGGCCAGCAGTTCGGCACCCGCGGCGCGGGCCAGTTCGGCCGGCTCGTCGAACCACGCGTCTTCGCAAATCAGCACGCCCACCGAGACGCCGCCGGCCTCGAACACGCAGGTGCCCTGCCCCGGCGTGAAATAGCGGCGCTCGTCGAACACCTGGTAGTTCGGCAGTTCGCGCTTGGCGTAGGTCTCCAGGATGCGGCCCTCCTTGAGGACGCTGGCGGCGTTGTAGCGCATCTGCACCGCCACCGAGCGGCTGCGCAGGCTGCCGCCCGTCGGATGCCCCACCACCACGACCATGTCTTTGAGATCGGCCAGCGCGGCGGCAATGCCTTTCACGGCATCATCGCAAGCTTCGGTGAAGGCGGGACGCAGGAAAAGATCCTCTGCCGCATAGCCGGCAATCGAGAGTTCGGGCGTCAGCAGAAGACGCGCACCCTTTGCATGGGCCTGGCGCGCGGCATCGACGATTTTTTTCGCGTTGCCGGCGAGGTCGCCCACCACAAAATTGAGTTGCGCGATGGCGAGCTTGAGCGTCATACGGAAGGAAGAAAAAGGCTTGAACGATTATGTCATTCGGGTGATGGCGTCGCTGTCGGACCTGGGCCCGAACGCATGGAACGCGCTGCTCGCCGCCGAGGCCGAACCGTCGCCTTTCATGCGCTACGAATACCTCGCGGCGCTCCATGAGAGCGGCAGCGCGTCGCCCGAAAGCGGATGGACGCCGCAGTTCCTCACGCTTTGGTGCGGAGACGATCTGCGGGCGGCCTGCCCGGTCTACATCAAGACCCACTCCTATGGCGAATACGTCTTCGACTGGGCCTGGGCCAATGCCTACGAGCAGCACGGGCTTGCCTACTACCCCAAGGCGGTGGTGGCGGTGCCGTTCACGCCGGTGCCTGGCGCACGGCTGTTGGCCCGCGATGCGCAAAGCCGCACGCTGCTGGTGCAGGCTTTGCTGGCCTGGTGCAAAACGCAAGAACTCTCGTCGTTGCATTTGCTGTTCGGCGCCGAGGCCGACATTGCCGCCTGCACCGAAGCGGGCCTGATGCTGCGCAACACGGTGCAGTTTCACTGGACGAATGCAGCCCCGGCCAGGCTTGATGGAACAGCCGGCTACGTGGATTTCGAATCCTTTCTCGCCAGCCTCTCCCATGACAAGCGCAAGAAAATCCGCCAGGAGCGCCGCAAGGTGGCCGACGCGGGCGTGACCTTTCGCTGGTCGCGCGGCCCCGACATCGCATCATCGGACTGGGACTTTTTCTACCGCTGCTATGCACGCACCTATCGCGAGCATGGCAATCCGCCGTACCTTTCGCGCGACTTCTTCCAGCGCATGGCCGACACCATGCCCGAAGCCTGGCTGCTGTTCGTCGCCGAACGCGAGGGCAAGCCCATTGCCACGAGTTTGATCGCGCTGTCCACCCACGATGACGACGCACTGGTCGCCTACGGCCGCTACTGGGGCGCCCTCGAACGCGTCGATTGCCTGCATTTCGAAGCCTGCTATTACCAGCCGCTGGCCTGGTGCATTGCGCACGGCGCCAGGCGCTTCGAGGGCGGTGCGCAGGGCGAGCACAAGATGGCGCGCGCGCTGATGCCGGTCAAGACCACCAGCGCCCACTGGCTGGCGCACCCGGCGTTCGCCGACGCCGTCGAGCGCTTTCTCGAGCGCGAGGGCGAAGGCATCGAGAACTACATGGACCACCTGGGCGAACGCAGCCCATTCAAGGCAGGCTGAGGCCCAGCGGATTGCGGTCGGTTCGCTGCCATCCGGGGCTGATATAAACGCGCCCAACATCCAACAACAGAAAGAAACCGATGCCATTCGTCGGACTGGGCCTGCACATCCTTATTGCGCTGTTCTTCGCCGTCCATGCGATGCGCCATGGCAAGCAGATGTACTGGCTCATCATCCTGTTCAGCTTTCCGATCCTGGGCAGCATCGTGTATTTCGTGGCCGAGTACCTGCCCGCCTCGCGCATACAGCGCACCGCGGGCAAAGTGGCGAGCGCAGCCATCGGCTTCATCGACCCCGAGCGTGAGTACCGCGCGGCCACCGAGGCCTACGACCTGGCTCCGACGGCGCAGAACAAGCTCCGCCTTGCCCAGGCCGCCTTGAACAAGGGCCAGGCTGCGGACGCGGTCGAGCACTACCGCGACGCCCTGAAGGGTCCGCTTGCATCCGATCCCGAGCTGCAATTCGGCCTCGCCAGTGCCCTGCTCGCGGCTGGCGGCCCGGCCTCCGGCGGCGACGCGCTGCAGGTGATCCAGACTCTGCGCGTCGCGCGCGACGACTACCGCAAGGACGAGGTCGCCGTGCTCGCCGCCCGCGCACTCGCCGCCGATGGCCGCCATGCGGAAGCAGGCGAGGCCTTCGAGGCCGCACTGAACCAATACAACACCGTCGAGGCTCGCGCCCGCTACATCGCCTGGCTGGCCCAGCAGGGCGACACCGCCGGCGCGCAGCGCCGATGGAACGAACTCCAGCAGGCTGCGCGCCACTGGAATTCGCACGCACGCTCCGTCAATCGCGAGTGGATGCGGCTGGCCGGAGACGCGGTGCAGGGCTGAAGCACCTCTGCACGGCGCCCGCCCCTCGAACAGAAGCGATTACTTCTTGTAGGCAGCGATGCCGTCGACGACTTCCTTCTTGGCGGCGTCGATGCCTTCCCAGCCCAGCACCTTGACCCACTTGCCGGCTTCCAGGTCCTTGTAGTGCTCGAAGAAGTGGCTGATGGCCTTCAGGCGCATCGGGTTCACGTCATCCACCGACTTCCAGTGGCTGTAGATCGGCAGCACCTTGTCGGTGGGCACGGCCAGCACCTTGCCGTCCACGCCGGCTTCGTCTTCCATCATCAGGATGCCGAGCGGGCGGCACGGCACCACCACGCCAGGCAGCAGCGGGTACGGTGCAATCACCAGCACGTCGACCGGGTCGCCGTCGCCAGACAGTGTCTGGGGCACGTAGCCGTAGTTGGCCGGGTAGTACATCGCGGTCGTCATGAAGCGGTCGACGAAGATCGCGCCCGATTCCTTGTCGACTTCGTACTTGATCGGGTCGGCGTTCATCGGGAT
The DNA here is from genome assembly GCF_040544635.1 of Variovorax paradoxus. GTDB lineage: Bacteria > Pseudomonadota > Gammaproteobacteria > Burkholderiales > Burkholderiaceae_C > Variovorax > Variovorax paradoxus_R. Next base: position 59,650 of record NZ_JBEPKJ010000004.1, on the reverse strand, counting down.
TTCGATCACGACATTGAAGGCGTCGGGAATGTTTTTGCCGGGGGAGACTTTGTCGAAGGACATGACGTTTTCGAGTAGTTGAAAAGTATGAGAGGAGATGGGGACAAACCCGGAGTTTACTTTCCGTGTCACGGCACGATCGCACACGTTCCTGTATTTGCCTGTAAATTGCACCCGTTGGCCAATCGGCTCCGCACTTCGGTGCAGCGAGCTTCGAGGAAGCAACGCGACGGAAAACCTGGGTCCCGTACGCGTTGCGCGCAGGACCCATGCTGTCCGTCTCCACAAGTCACAACGAACGAATGGAGAAGCAAAGCATGATCGGCAACACCCCCCTGATACTCGCCATCGTCTGCGGCCTCGTGGCCGTCGGCTACGGTTTCTGGGCTCGAAGTTGGATTCTCGCCAAGGACCCCGGCAACGCGCGAATGCAGGAAATCGCGGCGGCCATCCAGGCCGGCGCATCGGCCTACCTCGCCAAGCAGTACACCACCATCGCGGTGGTCGGCGTCGTATTGGCCATTCTCATCGGCATCTTTCTCGACGCGACCACGGCCGTCGGCTTCGTGGTGGGCGCAGTGCTTTCGGGCGCCTGCGGCTTCATCGGCATGAATGTGTCGGTGCGCGCCAACGTGCGCACCGCGCAAGCGGCCACGCAAGGCATCGGCCCGGCGCTCGACGTCGCGTTTCGCGGCGGCGCCATCACGGGCATGCTGGTGGTGGGGCTGGGCCTCCTGGGCGTCTCGGTCTTCTACTGGTTTTTGGCGGGTAACGGCAACCTCACGCCGGACCGCAGCCTTTCGGCCATTCTCAATCCGCTGATCGGCTTCGCCTTCGGCTCCTCGCTGATCTCGATCTTCGCGCGGCTGGGCGGCGGCATCTTCACCAAGGGCGCCGACGTGGGTGCCGACCTGGTGGGCAAGGTCGAAGCCGGCATTCCGGAAGACGACCCGCGCAATCCGGCCGTGATTGCGGACAACGTGGGCGACAACGTCGGCGACTGCGCCGGCATGGCGGCCGACCTGTTCGAAACCTACGCCGTCACGCTCATCGCCACCATGGTGCTGGGTGCGCTGATGGTCACGGCGGCGCCGGTCAACGCGGTGCTCTATCCGCTGGCATTGGGCGGCGTGTCGATCATCGCCTCGATCATCGGCTGCTTCTTCGTCAAGGCATCGCCTGGCATGACCAACGTGATGCCGGCGCTCTACAAGGGCCTGGCGGTGGCGGGCGTCCTGTCGCTGATTGCGTTCTGGTTCGTCACGGGCTGGCTCATTCCCGACAACGCCATTGCCCCGAGCGGCAGCCAGCTCAAGCTGTTCGGCGCCTGCTTCGTGGGCTTGGCGCTCACGGCCGCGCTGGTGTGGATCACCGAGTACTACACCGGCACGCAGTACAAGCCGGTGCAGCACATCGCGCAGGCCTCCACCACGGGCCACGGCACCAACATCATCGCGGGCCTCGGGGTCTCGATGCGCTCGACGGCCTGGCCGGTGATCTTCGTCTGCGTTGCCATCATGGCCTCGTACACGCTCGCAGGCCTGTACGGCATTGCGGTGGCCGCTACGGCCATGCTCAGCATGGCGGGCATCGTGGTGGCGCTCGACGCCTACGGCCCCATTACAGACAACGCCGGCGGCATTGCCGAGATGAGCGAGATGCCCGCCAGCGTGCGCGATATCACCGACCCGCTCGACGCGGTCGGCAACACCACCAAGGCCGTGACCAAGGGCTACGCCATCGGTTCGGCCGGCCTCGCCTCGCTGGTGCTGTTTGCCGACTACACCCACAAGCTGGAGAGCTTCGGGCTGAACATCAGCTTCAACCTGAGCGACCCGATGGTGATCGTCGGCCTCTTCATCGGCGGCCTGATTCCCTACCTGTTCGGCGCCATGGCCATGGAAGCCGTGGGCCGCGCAGCCGGCGCGGTGGTCGAGGAAGTGCGCAGGCAGTTCCGCGAAATCCCCGGCATCATGGAAGGCACGGGCAAGCCCGAGTACGGCAAGGCCGTGAGCATGCTGACCGGTGCGGCCATCAAGGAAATGATGATTCCATCGCTGCTGCCGGTGGTGGTGCCGATTCTGGTCGGCCTGCTGCTCGGGCCGAAGGCGCTGGGCGGCCTGCTGATGGGCACCATCGTCACGGGCCTGTTCGTCGCCATCTCGATGTGCACGGGCGGCGGCGCATGGGACAACGCCAAGAAGTACATCGAGGACGGCCACCACGGCGGCAAGGGCTCCGAGGCGCACAAGGCGGCCGTCACCGGCGACACCGTGGGCGACCCCTACAAGGACACGGCCGGCCCGGCTGTGAACCCGCTGATCAAGATCATCAACATCGTTGCGCTGCTGATCGTGCCGCTGGTGGTCAAGTTCCACGGCGGCGATGCGGCGGCGGCCATGCCGCACAAGGTCGAAACGCCCCCTGCCGCAACCGCACCGGCCGCCCCTGCAACGCCGCCGGCAGCGGTTGCTTCAGGCGCCGTGAAATGAAGGTCAAGACCTGATGCCCTCCGCGGAAAGACTCGAAGCCTTCATTGCCGCCGTCGAAAGCGGCGCGCATGCCGAGGCTATCGAGAACTACTACACCGAAGACGCGACCATGCGTGAGAACCAGTCCGAGCCCCGGCGCGGACGCAGCACGCTGGTTGCCCACGAGCAGGCGGTGCTCGAGCGCACGGCCTCGGTCGTCTCGAGTTGCGTGCGCCCCGTGCTCGTGAACGGAGACCACGTGGTGATCCGGTGGGTTTTCGACTTCCGCTTCAAAAACGGAAAGGCGATGCGCATGGAAGAACTCGCCTGGCAACGCTGGGAGGGCGAGCGCATCGCCCAGGAAGAATTCTTCTACGATCCGGCGCAGGCCAAGCCGGCCTGATGGCTTGGCTGGCGGGCTGCCGATGGCCTGGTTGCCTTCAGTAGAAGCTGGCCCGGTGCGTAGGCGGGTTGATGGCCGCCCGCTGCTCGGGGCGCATCGTCAAGTCGTGCAGGGTGTCGAAGTCTGACGGGGCATCCGGAACGCGCATCACGGCTTCCAGTTCATTCAACGAGGCAACCCACAGGCCCGCGGCCGACTCGGCCGGCTCGTCGTTGGCAAAGGTGCCATCGCGGATATAGAGGGTTTCGCTGTCGGGGCGTTCGGCGTGCAAGTCGATCAGGCGCGAAATCGAAAAGTTGTAGGTCACCAGCTTCTCGCGGGTGTTGCGGTCCTTGCCGCCGCAGTTGAACGAGCCTTCCGCGGCAATCACGATGCAGGAGCCCTCGACGCCGCTGTCGACATGGCTGCCGGTGCGCCAGATGGCATTCGGAAGCCGCACCCGCACCTTGTCGATCACCAGGTCGCGCTGCTTGTTGAGGCTGCCGAGCGGCGGCACCAGCGAGCGCAGCTGCCGCAGGCGCTCGGCAAAGATGTTGTCCATGAAGAATTCGACATGGTGCGTCGCGCTGCCGGAAGAGCGCTTGACCACCTGCATGACAACATGACGTGACTTATTCATCGCAGGTCCTTCCGCACGTCGCCCGGGCGTTGGGCGCCTTGCCTATACAAAATCATTGGCGTCGACTACAAATTAGAACTTTTTATTGACTGCAATTACTTGCATCAATTGTGTCTAACTGTATATCGATTGCGGCAAATGTGGAAGGAAATCTGCAACGCGTGTGCTCGGGCATGTCGCCAAAGCGTCGCACGGCCCTGTTAGCCGGGCCGTGCCGAACTATTCGAGCGATTCGTCGAGCGCCTTGCACGAAGGCGCGCAAACGGTTTGCGACTTGCCAAGCACCTGGCGGGTGCGCAGCTGCGACCGTACGCGGTGCTTTCCGCACATGAAGCAGGACATGGTCGCCCCGCTGAACGACGCGGAGGCGCGGAACGGGGATCCCGGTGCTTTCGACTTGTAACGCAAGCCATCGGCCACGACGGCAGTCTTCACCTCAGCTTTGGCCATCGGCTTTGTCCTTTTTGGGTTCGGTATTTCGCATGGCGCGTGCAATGACATCTCTAGCGCGGACTTCGGCTGCAAGCGCCGCATCCAGCGCCGAGCGGCACAGGCCGGCGTGTTGATAGTTGAGATTTTCGTACACCTCGGCGGCGGCCGGATAAGCGTCGAGCAGGCGACCCAGGTCGGCGCCCGGTTCAACGTCGCTGAATTCGTGCACCAGGTGCTCGACCACCGAGCGGTATTGTTCCGCACCGACGGGAACGGTGCTGTGCTCGAGCCGTTCCAGCAGTTGAGCCAGCACGTGGGTCACTGCCAGATCGGTCTTGGAAGACGGATTGTGGGTCGTGTTCATGGGTTCCATCTGGGGGCAGCATACGCTTTATGCAAGTGCCTCCTCCCGTGCGGGGGTTGCCTCGGAGCTTGCCTTATGCGCGGCTTGCATGCGCAGAAGCAGGCTGTGCAGCATTTCCGTCGAAAGCCCGTGAATGACCAGCCGGTGCCCCGCCCGAAGCGTCGAAAGCGGCACCAGCGGATGCTTGTTGTTCACCAGAATCAGATGCTCGGGGGCGCCCAGCACGGTGGCCGCGTAGATGCCGATGGTTTCGTCGAGCTGAAGGGAATTGGCCGCGCGCCAAAAGTCGTTATCCGTCAGCATCAACTGATAAAGCGGCGTAAAAAGCTCGATGGCACTTTGCAGGTCGAGGAAATTGAGCTTGCCGTGCGGCATATCCGAAAGCCGCAACCCCGGGTCCTTGATCATCGAAAAATCGACATTCGGCGCCTTGCCCAGCACCAGCCCCTGGTCGCGCAACGCCTGGTTCAGGCGGATCACGAAATTGAAGAGGTTCAAGTCGTGCTTCAGGAAGGTCTCGTCCTTGAGCGCATCGATGTCGGCCGGCTCCAGCGGCGAGGTACCCACCGGCGCGGGCGAGTTGCGGCCGATGAAGCTCAGCACCTGCGAGCCCAGATGGAAATGCCGCAGGATCAGCCAGTTCGCCTCCGGCGACACGAAGCGCTTCAGCCCCCAGGCCAGCAGCCGGTGCAGCAGCTTCGAATGCGACCAGTTGCGCGGCACGAACACCTTCACCACCTGAATGAGGATGATCGTCAGCCGCGCCACCGGCCGCAGGAACGGCAGCAGGTACTGGCGCGAGCCCGAGCTCGAATCGGTCAACCATGCCGCCTTCACCTCGTCGGGCAGCGGCGTGCTCTGGTCGAGATATAGCGCGAGCCAGGGGCTGGGGTCGCGCTCGTCGTGTCCCTGCGCGAGAAAATCAGGCGTTCGGCTCATGTGACATTCGCTCCGTGATGTGCTGAAACTGCATCAGGTACAGCGCGGCCGTGTGGCGCGCCGTGTCGATGATCTGTCGGGCTGCGCGGCCCTGCCCTTTGCCGCCTTGGTCGTCTTTGTCCGCTTCCACAGCCATCACCATCTCGACGGCGGCGAGCCATCGGTTCAGGTGGTTCTCGTCGTTGTGGCCGTGGTACTCGAGAAAGCGGAACGCGTCGGGCGGCAGCTTCAGGCCGGCCTTGATCAGCGGCAGCAGCGCCGGCACGATGCGCTGGCCCGTACCTTCGATGATGTAGATCGCGCCCAGCAAGCCGATGGGGTCGCGCGTGGCGGCCAGGCCGTGCAGGTAGGCGTTGAGCGCCTCCCCGCCGGGGTTGCGGCGCAGGTCGCCGATCTCCGCCACCGTGCCGCCGGCCTTTCTGTAGTCGCTGAAGAGAATGTTGAAGTCGTCTTGTTCCTCGCCCGCGTGCACGTCGATCAGCGCGGCGAGGGTCTTGTACGGCCCGGTCAGCGAAGCGGCGCCCTCGCGCATCCAGCGGCTGCCTTCACGCACCTGCGGAACCCACTGCTCCATCCAGTTCAGATAGTCGGGCAGTGCAAAGCGGCGCTCGCGGATCTGGCGGATCAGCGGCGTGCGCCAGACGTTGGAGCGGTAGTCGTGCCAGATGCCGGCCAGCTCGGTCAGCAGTGCGCCCAGGCCTTCGGGTGCGGCGGCCGGATCGTGCGGCGGCGCAATCGCGATCCCGTCATCGGGGGGCGCTGTTTCGGCGGCCACGCGAGGGCCGGACACCCCCTGGGCAGGCGCATCGGCAGCCTCGACCTCCAGCAGCATGTAGGCGGCCATGAAGCGCCCCGACTCCGGCACGTAGCAGAAGATCTGCTCACCGGGCTTCAGCGTCTTGGTGTGCAAGAACTCCGACAGCATGATCAGGATCGACGCCGCACCGGTGTTGCCGCGCCAGGCCAGGTTGCTCCACCACCGCTCGCGCGGAATCGCGAGGTCGGCCTTGGTCATCAGGTCTTCGACCACGGGAATGAATTTTTCCGACGAGTAGTGGCACAGGAAGTGGTCGACCCGCTTCGGATCGACCCATCCATCACGCACCAGCGTCGCGTATTCGTGGATGCCGATGTCGAACAGGTGCGGCAGCAGCCGAATGTCTTGCCGCAGCGACAGGGCACCGGCCGCTTCCGCCTCGGCCCACGAGCCGAAATCGAGATGGCCGCGTGCGCGGTCTTCGGTCAGGCCCAGCTGCATGCACACCGGGTAGTCGCCCGAGAACGCGCGCTGGTGCACCCATTTCAGCCGCAGGCGCAGCCCGGGGTTGCCGGCCAGCCCAGGCGTGCCGTCGGAGAGCAGCAGCGCGCCTGCGCCGTCGGAGAGCATCCAGCGCAGAAAGTGCGAATCGAAGTCGGTTTCATAGCCACGCGCCGCGAAGCGCGAGCGCTTGAAAAGCCGCGACGGCATTTCGCTGGCCACCGCAAGCGCGGTGCGGTGCGCGCCCAGCTCGATGCCTTGCGCGGCCGACTGGATGGCCGACACGCCCGCGGCGCAGATGCCGTGCACCGACAACGTTTCCATCGGCGCCGCAGCGAGCTCGCCCTGGATCATGTTGGCAAAGCCCGGCATCAGCGTATCGCCGCCCGAAGATCCGCTGGCCAGCAGCGAGACGCGCGACAGCTCGGCCCCGCCGCGCTGCAGGCAATCGCGGATCGCGCCCGCCGCCAGCTGCGCATTGGTTTCGCGCGTTACGCCCTCCTCGTCGATGGCGTAGTGGCGCGTGAGGATGCCGTTCTCGGCCAGGATGCGCCGCTTGATGCGCTCCGACATGCGATTGAGCGGCGCGATGTAGGCGTCCATGCGCTCGTTGGGAATGGGCTCGCCGGGCATGTAATAGCCGGCGCTCTCGATGTAGACGCGTTGAAATGGAACAGGCATGGTTCAGTGGGTTGAAGACTCGGGCGGCACGAAAGGCACAGATGACATCAGCGAGCGGCTGCGAAAACGCGGCCACAGCGCTCCCAGCACGAAAACGCGAACCATGTAGGGCACCAGCCCTTGCTCGTTGAGCGCGGGATCGACCTGCGCGCGGTAACGCGTGCGGTGCAATTGCGTGAGCTCGGACCAGTGGACATGCGGGTTCTCGTGATGTGCGGTGTGCAGGCCTATGTTGAACAGCAAAGGGTTCACCAGCCCTTCGAAATTGCGTGCGTAGTTCAGGCGGGTACCCGCGGTATCGCACCGCGCCTCTGCGTCCGCTCCCGCTCCCGCTTCCGCATTCGGCGCGGGCCTGCGTCCGTCGGCGTGCGCGTGCTGCAGATAGTTGGTGGCCAGCAGCCAATGCAGCCCGTGCAGTTGCGGCACGATGACGAACAGCAGCGCCTTGCGCCAGTCGAGCAGCAGCAGAGCGCTCCAGCTGCCGAGCCACAGCGCGTATTGCGCCATGCAATAACGCCAAGGCCCCGGCCGGTGCCGGCGAAGCCGCCCGAGCCAGCCGAAGAACACGGGTATCAGCACCCACACCGCCTGGAACGGATGCAGCAGGTAGCCCCGCAAATGGTTGGTGTCGCCGCCGAAGCGATAGGTGCGCGCCACGTCCCGCGGCCCATGCCGGTGGCGATGGTGATTGGCCACGTGCGCGGGCCAGAAAACGAAGGTCGGGTGTCCCTGCAGCAGCGTGATCCAGAAGTCTGTAAGCCGGTTCATGCGCCGCCCGCGCCACGTGCGCAAATGCACGTGGTTGTGGTGAATCACGCCCACGCCAAGCGTGAGGAACAGCATCGGCGCGTAGAGCAGCACGGCGAAGCCATTCACCCACTGCCATGTCGCCAGCGCCGGCAGTGCCGCCAGATACGCAAGACTCTGCCAATCGCGCCAATGGCGCAGCCGGGCCGGTCGGCGCGGCGCGTCAGGCCGGCGTGCCATGCTGCTGCTGTTGACGTTGCTGCTTCTCGCGAAAAGCCTGGAAATGCGGCTCGGCCGCGTCGGCGGCAATGCGCGTGCCGAACAACCGGTCCATGAACGTGAACTGGAAGCCGTAGTTGCCGCTGTGGCAGGCGTGGTGCAAATGGTGCCGACGGCTCGCGGCAAACCAGTGGCTGTATGAAGCCCTGGGAAAAAAGTCGTAGTTCGAGTGGCCGACGCTGTTGAAGAACAGGCTGAACAGCGGCACTGATGCAAGCGACCAGAAGCTGAAGTCGTGCAACAGCATCGGCAGCAGGATCACGTTGCCGAGCATCGCCGCCTCGATCGGATGAAAGCTGTACGTGGCCCACGGCGTGGTCACGACCGAGCGATGATGCGGCCCGTGAAAGCGCCGCAGCCACCGCGTGTGCAGCAAACGATGGTTGACCCAGAAGTGCACGTCGTTCCAGATCGCCAGCACCAGGATTTCGACCGCGATCTGCCGCCAGCTCGCATCGGCATCGAGCCGCGCCCAGCCCAGCTGAAGCAAACCCCATGGAAACACCATGCCGAGCCCGAAAACGAGCACCGAAACGCCCGATTGCGTCAGTTCGCGGCGCAGTTGCCCTGGCTGCAACGGACGCGGATCGAGCACCCGCCCGATCGCGAGCACTGGCAGCGCCCGACGGGTCAACAGCCAATTGAGCGCGCCGAACCCCAGGTAGATCGAGCCGAAAAACACCAGCCCCCAGCACATCACCTGGAGAGCGGACAAATTTGTAAAGGTTTGCGCCATCCCCCGAGGCTACAGCAGCATTTCGGGAACCAGAGGCGCAATGATCAGGTTATGGAGCCGTTGAAAGAAAGTCGACTCCGGTTCCGAGGTCAGGATGACTTCCTTTTCTCCGTCGCTCGTGAGCCACTGCAGCGTGCCGGTGTCCTTGGCAAGGCGCAGGCGGTACGAGTTCTGCAGCTTGCTGATGTTGATGACGCGCAGCATCTCGCGCGCCAACTGCGGGCTGTCGACCACCAGGCCCATCTCGGTGTTCTGGCTTGCCGAGCGCGGATCGAGGTTCATCGAGCCGATAAAAATGCGCGTCTTGTCGATGGCAGCCGTCTTGGAGTGCAGCCGCCCCAGCGATTTGCCGAACATGCCGAAGCGCTCGCCCGCGGTGGTGCGCTGCGGGCTCAGTTCGTACAGGTCTGCCCCGCCCTTGAGCAACCGCTCGCGGTAGCGGGCGTAGCCGGTGTGCACCAGCGGCTCGTCGTTGGCGGCCAGCGAATTGGTGAGCAGCGTGAGCTTGACGTTGCGCTTTGCCAGGTCTTCGAAGGCCGCCATGCCGCGCTCGCCGGGCACCAGGTACGGAGAGGTCAGGTCGACCTGGATCTTGGCGTCCATCAACAGCGTCCAGACCTGCATCGTCACGCTGGTGGCAATGGCCTCGTCTGCCGTCATGGTGGTCGGCTTGGTGGGCGGGTCGGCAATGGCCCGGGCCTCGCCCCACAAAAGCCCCATGCGGCCGCCATCGAGCTCTTCGGCAATCGGCCCGTAGCCCAGGATGTCGGAGGGCGGCAGCACGATCCTCGGCGGTGCCGCCGCCATGCCGATCCAGGCGTCGAAGTCGGCGCCGGTGGGCGTTCGGCCGCCCTCGCCCCGGACGATGTCGGCCACGGGCCAGACCTGCTTGCTGTTCCAGTAGGCATCGAAGATCGATTCGAGCTGCGGCAGCACCTTGCCCACCACCAGCGCATCCATGTCGATGAAGTTCTGCGCCTCGCTCAGCACGAAATACTCGTCGGCAATGTTGCGTCCGCCCACTACCGCCATCACCCCGTCGGCAATGAAGAGCTTGTTGTGCATGCGGTGGTTGAGCCGCCCGATTTCATGCGGCGATGCCACGAAGCGCGATAGAAATCCGTTGCGCCCGCAACAGAACGGGTTGAACAGCCGTACGTCCACGTTGGGCGTGTGCGAGAGCGCAAGCAGCAGCTGCTGGCTCCTGGCTGTGTAGAGATCGTCCACCAGCAAGCGCACCTTCACCCCGCGCGCCGCCGCTTCGCGCAGCGAGCGCATCAGCAACCGGCCGGTGGCGTCGTTCTCGAGCTGGTAATACTGGACCACCAGCGAACGCTGGGCGCGCTGCGCAAGCTGGATGCGCGCGTCCAGCGAATACACGCCAAGCGGCATCAGCCGGAAGCCCGAATGCTCCCCGGGCGGCGTCGAGGCCGCCACGATTTTTGCCAGCGTGGTGGATGGATCGGCTGCATCCGCAGTCACCGCCGCCCGCTCGCGCGCCGGCGGCAGCGAGCCGCAGGCTCCCAGCGACGCGATCATCACGCCCGCAAGGCAAATTCGAAGAAGTCGAGACCAGGCATTCATGATGATGGATCGGTTTCCCCTTTGGTTTTCTTCGATTTTCTTGGCCACTGCCATGGATACGCCGGCCGGCGCCCGCCGGTTTCATTCCGGCCCTCCTGAAATGCTCTCTCATCCTAGAATTCGTTCAACACCTGTTCGGAGTTACACCATGGCACGACCGATCCTCTCACGCATCGCACTGATGTCGGTCGCCTCCGCAATGGCGCTCCCCGCCAGCGCCGCCCTCGACATCGGCGACCCGGTACCCAAGTTCACCGCCAATGCCGCGCTCGGCGGCAAGACCTTCCGCTATTCGCTGGCCGAAGCCTTGGCCAAGGGGCCGGTGGTGTTGTACTTCTTTCCGGCGGCCGACTCCAGCGACTGTTCCATCGAAGCGCATGCGTTCGCCGAAGCTATCGACCAGTTCACTGCGCTGGGTGCCACCGTCATCGGTGTTTCGGCCGACGACATCGACACGCTCTCGAAGTTCTCGGTCAAGTCGTGCCAAAGCCGCTTTCCCGTGGCCTCGGACGAATCGAAGACGGTCATCAACGGGTTCGACGCCCTGATGCAGACGCGGCCGGACTTTGCCAACCGCCTCTCCTATGTGATTGCGCCGAATGGCACGGTGGCTTACTACTACCAGAACCTGAATCCGGACAAGCACGTGGAGCGCATGCTCAACGCGGTTCGGGCGCTACCCCGGCCGGGTTCGCCCAAGTAGCAGTGTGCGGCGGCGGGTTTGCCGCGCTTCGCGCAAAATCCCGTCCCATGCAACTCAACTTCATCGCCAACGCCGACGTCCCGTCTTCCTCCGGCCGCACCCTGCAAGTGCTCGACCCGTCCGACGGCCAGCCCTTCGACGAAATCCAGCGCAGCAACGCCGCCGACATCGACTCCGCCGTGCGCGCGGCGCGCGATTGCTTCGAGGGCGTCTGGCACAAGGTGAGCGCGGCCGACCGCGGCCGCCTGCTCTACAAGCTCTCTCAGAAGATTGCCGAGCACGTCGACGAACTCGCCCTGCTCGAGCAGCGCGACTGCGGCAAGCCCGTGAAGCAGGCGCGCGCCGACGCGGTGGCGCTGGTGCGCTATTTCGAGTTCTATGCCGGCGCCTGCGACAAGCTGCACGGCGAGACCATTCCCTACCAGGACGGCTACAGCGTGTTCACCTGGCGTGAGCCGCACGGTGTCACGGGCCACATCATTCCTTGGAACTACCCGATGCAGATCTTCGGGCGCAGCGTGGGCGGGGCCCTGGCGGCCGGCAACGTGTGCGTGGTGAAGCCGGCCGAAGACGCCTGCCTTTCCTTGATCCGCGTGGCGCAGCTCGCGGCAGAAGTCGGCTTTCCGGCCGGCGCACTCAACATCGTGACGGGCTATGGCCACGAAGTGGGCGACGCGCTCGCGCGGCATGAAGGCATCGACCACATCAGCTTTACCGGCAGCCCCAAGATCGGCACGCTGATCCAGCAGGTGGCGGCCGAGCGGCATTGCCCGGTCACGCTCGAGCTCGGCGGCAAGAGCCCGCAGATCATCTTTGCCGACGCCGACCTGGACGCGGCCATTCCGGTGATCATCAACGCCATCGTGCAGAACGCCGGCCAGACCTGCTCGGCCGGCTCGCGCGTGCTGATCCAGCGCGGCATTTACGAGCCGCTGCTCGAACGCCTCGGCCACGCCTTCGAGGCCCTGCGCGTCGGCCCCGCGGCCATGGACCTCGACGTCGGTCCACTGATCCGCCAGACGCAGCAGCAACGCGTGTGGGATTTTTTGAGCGACGCCCAGGTGGCCGGCATTCCGATGGTGGCCCACGGCGTCGTGGTCGATGAAGCGCCCGAAACCGGCTTCTACCAGGCCCCCACCCTGCTGCGCGACGTGCCGGTGACCCACCGCCTCGCGCAGGAAGAAGTGTTCGGCCCGGTGCTCGCCGCGATGCAGTTCGCCGACGAGGACGAAGCGGTGGCACTCGCCAACGCCACGCAGTTCGGCCTGGTTGCCGGCGTGTGGACAGCCGACGGCGCGCGCCAGTTCCGCATGGCCAAGCGGGTGCGCAGCGGCCAGGTGTTCATCAACAACTACGGCGCGGGCGGCGGCGTGGAGCTGCCTTTCGGCGGTGTCAAATCCTCAGGCTACGGACGCGAAAAGGGCTTTGAAGCGCTCTACGGCTTCACCACCCTCAAGACCGTCGCCATCAAGCACGGCTGAAAGCTCCGGCCACGGCTGCCAGGGGCTACCCCAGCGCCGTGTCCAGCAGCATCATCAGCACGAAGCCGAGCATCAGCCCGCTGGTCGCGAAGCTTTCGTGCCCCTTGCGGTGCGACTCCGGAATGATCTCGTGGCTGATCACGAACAGCATGGCGCCGGCCGCAAAGCCCAGCCCCCAAGGCAGCAGCAAGACCGAGTGGCCCACCACGGCAGCGCCGAGCACCGCGCCAAGGGGTTCGACCACCCCTGAAACCATTCCGATGAAGACCGCGAACCCGCGCCTGTAGCCCGCGGCCAGCAGCGCCACGGCCACCACCAGGCCTTCGGGCACATCCTGGATGGCAATGCCGGTGGCCAGCGCGTCGGCTCGCAATCCGTTGCCGGCTGCATAGCCCACGCCGATCGCCAGGCCCTCGGGCAGGTTGTGCAGCGCAATGGCAAACACGAAGAGCCAGGTACGCCGCAACCTGTGCGCGGTCTGTCCTTCGGGGCCCTTGATGAAATGCTCGTGCGGCAGCACGCGGTCCAGCAGCATCAAGGCGATGCCGCCCAGCAAAATGGCCGAGCTCATCACGCCGCCCGCGGCCCAGCTGCCGCCTCCGAACATGCCGGCCGTTCGCGCCGCGTCAAGGCCCGGAATGATCAGCGAAAAAGCACAGGCCGCCAGCATCACGCCGGCACCGAAGCCGAACAGCGTGTCCTGCAGCCGGTCAGGGAGCTTCTGCGAGAACAGCACCGGCAGCGTGCCCAGCGCGGTAGCGAGCGCGGCGACTGAACCGCCCAGCAAGGCGCTCCAGACGACCGGGTCTGTACGAACGAACTGGTAAAACCGGAAGGCCAGCGCAAGCGCACCGGCAGAGACGATCACCAGCCCGATCCATTGGCGTGCCGAAAAATCGGTGCGCTGCGTGTAAAGCACGATTTGCAAGCTCCTTGGGTTGAAAGAGCCCTTTGCGTCAATTCGAGTGCTGCGTACTCAGGCATCTGGATGATAGTAATTCTCAACAACTTCGTCCAGCCGGCGCTGGGCGAGCCGCGCAAAAGCGCCGTGCGCAGGCGCTCGGCGCCATGGCCCGATACACTGCCCCGCTGCACTTTTTGAGGAGACACAGCGTGCGCGTCAAGGACAAATCCATCATCGTGACCGGTGCCGGCGGCGGCATCGGCGAAGGCATCGCCAAGCGGCTCGCGGCCGAAGGCGCCCAAGTGCTCGTGAACGACATCAACCCGGCAGCCGGCCAGCAGGTGGTCGAAGCGATCCTGCGCGACGGTGGCAGGGCCTCGTTCTTCGCGGCAGACGTCACGCAGTCGGCCCAGGTCAAGGCCCTGGTCGAAGCCGCGGTGCAGCGCCACGGCAAGCTCGACGCCATGGTCAACAACGCCGGCTGGACGCACCGCAACCGCCCTGCCCTCGAAGTCAGTGAAGACGAGTTCGACAAGTGCTACGCCGTCAACGTGAAGAGCATCTACCTCGCCACCGTGCACGCGGTGCCGGCATTCCGAGCCAACGGCGGCGGCTCGTTCATCAGCATCGCCTCCACGGCCGGCGTGCGTCCGCGGCCGGGCCTTACTTGGTACAACGGCTCCAAGGGCGCTGTCATCACCACGAGCAAGTCGCTGGCCGCCGAGCTCGGCCCCGACAACATCCGCGTCAATTGCATCAACCCGGTGTTCAACCCCGACACCGGCCTGGCCGCCGAATTCGCAGGCGGACCGCTCACCGAAGAGCGCAAGGCCAAGTTCCGCGCCACCATTCCGCTCGGCCGCTTCTCGACCGCGCTCGACGTCGCCAACGCCGCGCTGTACCTCGCGAGCGACGAAGCCGCCTTCATCAGCGGCGTGTGCATCGAAGTGGACGGCGCGCGCTGCGTCTAGCGGCCTTTCCGAGTAGCCCTGTACGGCTCGGCCCATCCCCGATGGAGTAAATTGGCTGCTGCCCCATGAACAGCAAAAGCACAACCGTCATTCCACTCTCCGAAATCGGCCGCGCACGCCCGGCGGTTTCGGTGCCGGAGATTGCCGTGCCCGCCACGGGCCACCTGCTCGACCGCCTCGCCCGGCCGCTGACCGACCTGCGCATCAGCGTGACCGACCGCTGCAACTTCCGCTGCAGCTACTGCATGCCGAAGGACGTATTCGACAAGGACTACCAATACCTGCCGCACAGCGCGCTATTGAGCTTCGAAGAAATGACGCGGCTCGCGCGGCTTTTCGCGGCCCACGGCGTGCACAAGATCCGCCTGACCGGCGGCGAGCCGCTGCTGCGCAAGAACATCGAGGGGCTGATCGAGCAGCTTTCCGAGCTTCGCACGCCGGCCGGTGAACCGCTCGCGCTTACGCTCACCACCAACGGCTCCCTGCTCCAGCGCAAGGCGGCAGCATTGGCCGCCGCCGGCCTCCAGCGCGTGACCGTGAGCCTCGACAGCCTCGACGACGCGGTGTTCCGCCACATGAACGACGTCGACTTTCCGGTGGCCGACGTCCTGGCCGGCATCGAGGCGGCGCTGGCTGCCGGGCTCGGCCCGATCAAGGTGAACATGGTGGTCAAGCGCGGCACCAACGAGCAGGAAATCCTGCCGATGGCGCGCTACTTTCGCGACAACCACGGCGGCAAGGTGGTGCTGCGCTTCATCGAATACATGGACGTGGGCGCCACCAACGGCTGGCGCATGGACGAGGTGCTGCCTTCGGCGGAGGTCATCGCGCGCATCGGCGCCGAGTTTCCGCTCGTGCCGCTCGAGCCCAGTGCGCCCGGCGAAACCGCACAGCGCTGGGCCTATGCCGACGGCGGCGGCGAAGTCGGTGTGATCAGCAGCGTGACCCAGGCTTTCTGCCACGACTGCAGCCGCGCGCGCCTGTCTACCGAGGGCAAGCTCTATCTCTGCCTTTTCGCCAGCGCGGGCCACGACCTGCGGCCCCTGCTGCGCGGCACGGCCACGGATGAAGACATCAGCTCCGCCATCGGCCACATCTGGCAAGGCCGCGCCGACCGCTATTCCGAACTGCGCGCGCTTCGCGGCCCCGAAAGCGCCGAGCACGACACCAACGACAAGGCGCCGAGACGCGTCGAAATGAGCTATATCGGCGGATGACTCCAAGCACACAAGACCCCATTTCCCCCGGCGAGATCACCGGCCTGCTGCTGGCCGGCGGCCGCGGCTCGCGCATGGGCGGCGTCGACAAGGGCCTGCAGAACTTCAACGGCTCGCCGCTCGCAATGCATGCCGTGCTGCGCCTGGGCATGCAGGTCGGCGAGGTGATGATCAATGCCAACCGCAACCTGGCGGCCTATGAGTCGTTCGGCGTTCCGGTCTGGCCCGACAGCCTGGCCGACTACGCGGGTCCGCTCGCGGGTTTTCTGACCGGCCTCGAGCGCTGCGAAACGCCCTATCTCCTCACGGTGCCATGCGACACGCCGCTGTTTCCGCTCGATCTCGCGAGCCGGATGGCCGAAGCGCTCGTTGCCGACAACGCAGAAATCGCCATGGTCAGCGCACCCGAAACCGCCGCCGAACCCGGCTCGGCGCCGGTGCTGCGCCCGCAGCCGGTGTTTTGCCTGCTGCACACGGCACTGCTCGAAAGCCTGGTGAACTTCACCCAGTCTGGCGGCCGCAAGATCGACGCCTGGACCGCGCAGCACCGCACGGTGCTCGTGCCCTTCGACCGGCCCGGCGATGCGCCCGATGCTTTTTTCAACGCCAACACGCTGGCCGAACTGCACGCCCTAGAAAACCGATGAGCCGCATCGCCGACATTGCCGCCGCCCTTGCGGGCTATGACCCCCAGGCCCTGAGCGTCGACGGAGTCCAGGCTTTTCTGGCGCAACTCGTGGCACCCGCCGTGGTGTCGGACCGCGAAGAGGTCGGGGTGCGCGAGGCCCTCGGCCGCGTGCTGGCCGAAGACATCATCTCGCCGGTCAGCGTGCCGCCGCACGACAACTCCGCGATGGACGGCTTTGCCTTCGACGGCGCCATCCTGCGGGACGACGCGCCCACCGATGCATCCATCGAAATGCGCGTGGTCGGAACGGCACTGGCCGGCGCGGCCTGGCGCGGCGCTTTGGGTGCCGGCGATGCGGTTCGCATCATGACGGGCGCGGTCATGCCCGAGGGGCTCGACACCGTCATACCGCAGGAGTTCTGCAAGGTCGATGGCGACCGCGTGAGCTTTCCCGCCAGGGTGCTTCGCCGTGGCGACAACCGGCGCTTCGCGGGCGAAGACCTGATGCAGGGCCAGCCGGCCCTGAAACGTGGCGAGCGCCTATCGCCCGCCGCCCTTGGCATGGTCGCGAGCCTCGGCTTGCCTTCCGTCTCCGCGCTGCGGCGCCTGCGGGTGGCCTACTTTTCGACCGGCGACGAAATCCTGAGCCTCGGCGAGCCGCCGCGCGAAGGCGCCGTGTACGACAGCAACCGCTACACGGTGTTCGGCCTGCTCACGCGGCTGGGTTGCGAGGTGATCGATCTGGGCCTGGTGCGCGACGATCCGGCCACCCTCGCCGCCACGCTGCAACGCGCCGCCAGCGAGGCGGACGCCATCATCACCAGCGGCGGCGTGAGCGTGGGCGCCGCCGACCACACGCGCGCCGTGATGCAGCAGCTTGGCGACATGGCCTTCTGGCGTGTGGCCATGCGTCCGGGCCGTCCGTTGGCGGTCGGGCTTGTTCCGCGTGGCCAGGCTTCTTCATCGCAGCCGGGCTCTGCCGTGCTGTTCGGCCTGCCCGGCAATCCGGTGGCGGTGATGGTCACCTTTCTTGCGTTCGTGCGGCCCGCATTGCTGCGCATGATGGGCTGCCACGACATCGCAGCCGCACCGCCGCCATTGCTGCGTGCGCGCAGCGCGAGCGCGATCCGCAAGAAGCCCGGCCGCACGGAATACCAGCGCGGGTTCGTCAAGGCATTGACCGGCGCGCTGCCCGAGGTTCGCATCGCGGGCAACCAGGGCTCGGGCGTATTGAGTTCGATGGTCGAGGCCAACGGGCTCGTCGTGCTGCACCACGATCAAGGCAACGTGGCCGCGGGCGACGAAGTCGACGTGATGATGTTCGACGGGGTCATTTAGCTCGCCCCTGTCTTCGCTCACTTCAGGGGTTCAGATCCGGCCCAGCGCCTTGTCCACACCCTTGTTGGCGAGCATGTCGGCACGCTCGTTGCCCACGTCGCCCGAGTGGCCCTTGACCCAGCGCCATTCGATGGTGTGGCCACCCTCCGCCACCAGCTTGTCGAGTTTCTGCCAGAGCTCGACGTTCTTTACCGGCTGCTTGGTCGAAGTGCGCCAGCCCTTGGCTTTCCAGCCGCGGATCCACTCGGTGATGCCCATGCGCACGTACTGGCTGTCGAGGTAAAGAATGACTTTGCAGGGCCGCTTGAGGGCGGCAAGGCCCTCGATCACCGCGGTGAGCTCCATGCGGTTGTTGGTGGTGGCGAGTTCGCCACCGAACAGTTCCTTCTCGGTGGCGCCCGACTTGAGCCACGCACCCCAGCCGCCGGGGCCGGGATTGCCTTTGCACGCACCATCGGTGTAGATCACGACTTCGTTCAAAACTTGCTTTTCCTTCTTCTTTCAATCATTCGTTCAATCGGTGAGGTCGGCCTTGTGCACCTTGCCCGCGAGGGGTACCGGCGCGGTTGCACGCGCTGCGGCGCGGCGCCATTCGGCACCCAGAAGGCGCATGCCCCGCACCCGCTTGACCGCCACCAGGAAATACACCGCGCCGAAGATGGGCCACCAGCGCTCGCCGGCGGTGTCCATCCAGCGGCAGCGTTCGAGCCATGCCTCGCTGCGCACCGCAGGCCGGTAGACGCCAAAACGCCCCGACTCCACTTCGAAGCTCAGGAGCCGCAGCCAGTCGCGAATGCGCCAGTAACCGATGAACTCGCCGCCCTCGGGCAGAAAGAGGTCTCCGAAACCGAGCTTGCGGTACAGGTGCGCGCGGCGCTGCCGCATGCCCCAGAGGCTGGCCGGGTTGAGCCCGGAGATCACCACGCGGCCCTCGGGCACCAGCACCCGTTCCACTTCACGCAAGGTTGCGTGAGGGTCGGGGCTCAGTTCCAGCGCGTGCGGCAGCACCACCAGGTCGAGGCTGTTGGCCGCAAACGGCAGCGCCGCAAAGTCGGTGAACAGCGCGGCCCTGCCGGGCTGTTGCAGGGGGTCGCTCAGGGCCAGCCAGCGGTGCGGCATGCGGTTGGTGCGCAGCCCGTCCAGCTCGGCGGCGCCGAGCTGCAACGCGTGGTAGCCGAAGACATCCGCCACCGCCTGGTCGAACTGGGCCTGCTCCCACGCCAGAAGGTAGCGGCCGGGGGGGGTCGCGAACCAATCCTGCAAACCTATAATTTGACCGCTCATGACCCTCGTTCCGCTGCCCGCCTTCGCTGACAACTACATCTGGATGCTGCAGGACGGGTCCAACGCGATCGTGGTGGACCCGGGCGACGCTCAACCGGTATTCGACGCGTTGGCGCGCGACAAGCTGCAGCTCGCCGCGATTCTAGTCACGCACCATCATCCCGATCACACGGGCGGCGTGGCCGCGCTCCATGCCGCAACCGGGGCGCCGGTCTTCGGCCCCGCGCGCGAGCGCATTCCGGAGCCCTTCACCCCGCTGTTGCAGGGCGACAGCGCCGAGGTGCTCGGGCTGCGCTTCCAGGTCATCGACGTGCCGGGCCACACGGCCGGCCACATCGCCTACTTTCTCCCGGAAGGCCAAGGCCAGGCACCGCTGCCACCGCTGCTCTTCTGCGGCGACACGCTGTTCTCGGGCGGCTGCGGCCGCCTGTTCGAAGGCACGCCGGCGCAAATGCTGGCCTCGCTCGATGCGCTGGCGGCACTGCCCGGCGACTCCCGCGTGTGTTGTGCGCACGAATACACACTTGCTAACCTGCGTTTCGCCCAAGCGGTGGAACCGGGCAATGCCGATCTGACTCAGTACACCGCGCATTGCGAAAACCTGCGCGCGCAGGGGCAGCCCACGCTACCCTCGCAACTGGCCACAGAGCGCCGAATCAACCCCTTTCTTCGCAGCCGCGAAGCCACTGTCCTTAGAGCGGTGCGCGAGCACGCCGAGCTTTCCGCCAATGCGGCCGAAGCCGATGTGTTCGCCGCACTGCGCCAATGGAAAAACGACTTCCGATGAAATTTATCGCTGCTGCCTGCCTTGCAGGCTCACTGTTGCTCGCGGGCTGCGCGGGCACCACCAGCCCGTCTTCCTCCACGTCCCCGCAATCCACCGCCACCACTGGCGGTACCGGCGCCAAAGTGGCCGGCAGCGCGGCGCCGGTTTACCCGGGCGGCCCGCTCACCCCCATCACCAGCAGCGAAGCCCATTCGCAAAGCGTTGTCACGCTGGCGCCTCCCGCCGACATGTGGGACCGCATCCGCCGCGGCTTCAAGATGCCGAACCTCGAGAGCGATCTGGTGCGCGACCGCGAGCAGTGGTATGCCACCCGGCCCGACTACATCCAGCGCATGACCGAGCGTTCGAACAAGTACATGTTCCACATCGTCGAGGAGCTCGAGCGGCGCAACATGCCGACCGAACTCGCGCTGCTGCCGTACATCGAGAGCGCGTTCAACCCGCAGGCCATTTCCAGCGCGCGTGCCGCGGGCATGTGGCAGTTCATGCCGGCCACCGGCACCGACTTCGACCTGAAGCAGAACATCTTCCGCGACGACAGGCGCGACGTGGTGGCCTCGACCCGCGCCGCGCTGGACTACCTGCAAAAGCTCTACCGCATGTTCGGCGACTGGCAGCTTGCGCTGGCCGCGTACAACTGGGGCGAAGGCAGCGTGAGCCGCGCCATTGCCAAGAACCAGCGACTCGGCCTGCCCACCACCTACAGCGACCTCTCCATGCCGGCCGAAACGCGGCTCTATGTGCCCAAGCTGCAGGCGGTGAAGAACATCGTGGCCAATCCGCAGGCGTTCAACGCCGAACTGCCGCTGATTGCCAACCACCCGTATTTCCAGACCGTGACGCTGACGCGCGACCTCGACGTCGAACTGGCGGCCAAGCTGGCCGACGTGCGCATCGAGGACTTCCGCGCCCTCAACCCCGCCGCGCACAAGCCGGTGCTGATTGCCGCCGGCACGCAGCAGATCCTGCTGCCCTGGGACAACGCGGCCGTGTTCCAGCGCAACTTCGACGCCTACTCGCAAGGCCAGTACGCCAGCTGGACGGCATGGGTGGTTCCCAACACCATGACGGTGGGCGACGCCGCCCAACGCTCGGGCATGAGCGAGGCCGACCTGCGTGCGCTCAACAGCATTCCGCCGCGCATGCTCATCAAGGCCGGCTCCACGCTCATCGTGCCGCGCGGCGCCCGCGTCAAGGAAGACGTGACAGCACTCGTGGCCGACAGCGGACACCTGAGCTTCCAGCCCGAAATCGTCAATCGCCGCACCACCGTCAAGGCTGGGCGCAACGACAGCGTGGCCAGCATTGCGCGCCGCTACAAGCTCAAGCCCGACAGCGTGGCCGAGTGGAACGACGTCAAGCTCAACCATTCATTCAAACGCGGCTACAGCGTGGTGGTGTACCTGCCGGTCCGGGCTGCACCTCAGGCCCGTGTCGGCTCGGGCGCGGCACCGGCTCGCGGCCATGCCGTCGCAGGCACCAAGCGCGGCGGCGGCGCAGTGAAGGCAGTTGCCGCACGCGGCAGCAACGTGGTGAAGTCGCCGGCCGGCAAGCAGCAGGTCGTGCGCGAGAAGCGCGGCGGCACGCCGTCGAAGAAGAAGCGCTGAACTTGACGCGCCGGGCCGAGAGGCCGGGCGCATCGCAGCGCTAGAGCTTCTCGGTCTCCCCGCTGCGGGGCTGCCATTTCATCAGCCGCTTCTCGATCAGGCCGACAAGCCCGTCGAGCAGCAACGCAAAGGCCGTCAACACCACGATGCCGGCAAAGACGGTGTTCACGTCGAAGGTGCCCTCGGCCTGAAGTATCAGGTAGCCCACGCCGCGCGCCGAGCCCAGGTACTCCCCCACCACCGCGCCCACGAAGGCCAAGCCCACCGACGTGTGCAGGCTCGAGAACACCCAGCTGGTCGCGCTGGGCAAATACACCGTGCGCAGCAGTTGCCGCTGGTTGGCCCCCAGCATCTTCGCGTTGGCCAGCACCACCGGGCTCACCTCCCGCACGCCCTGGTAGACGTTGAAGAACACGATGAAGAACACCAGCGTGACGGCCAGCGCCACCTTGCTCCAGATGCCCAGGCCGAACCACAGCGCGAAGATCGGCGCCAGGATCACGCGCGGCATCGAGTTGGCGGCCTTGATGTAGGGGTCGAGAATCAGGCTCGCCGTTGGCGCCAGCGCCAGCCAGAGCCCGCAGGCCAAGCCCAGCACGGTGCCGATACCGAAGGCCAGCACCGTTTCGAGCAGCGTGGTGCCCAGGTGGCGATAGATGTCTGCGTTGCCCTTCAGCCCCTCGGGGAACAGCAGGTTCGGCGGCACCTCGAAAGGCAGAAACCAGCTCCAGATGCGCCCCGCCACCTGAATCGGTTCACCCAGGAAAAACGCGATCTGCTGGTTGCGCGACGCCACATGCCAGCCCACCAGAATGACCGCCAGCAGCACCAGCTGCCAGAAGCGCGCATTGCGTTCGTTGAGGCTGGGCATCATGCGGCCTTCCTCAGTTGTTGCGCGTAGCCCTTGAGCACTTCGTCGCGCAGCACCTCCCAGATCTGCGTGTGCAGTTCGACGAAACGCGGCTGCGTGCGCACCTCGGCCACGTCGCGCGGACGCGCGAGGTCGATGGCGAACTCGCCGATCGGGTGCGTGGC
Source organism: Variovorax paradoxus (assembly GCF_040544635.1). Lineage (GTDB taxonomy): Bacteria > Pseudomonadota > Gammaproteobacteria > Burkholderiales > Burkholderiaceae_C > Variovorax > Variovorax paradoxus_R. Next base: position 37,182 of record NZ_JBEPKJ010000004.1, on the reverse strand, counting down.
CGGCCCCGCCGACAGCACCACCACGCGGTCGCTCATGGCAATGGCTTCGTCGAGGTCGTGCGTGATGAAGAGCACGGCCTTTTTCTTCGCACTCCAGAGTTCGAGCACCTCGTTTTCCATCAGCTGACGCGTCTGGATGTCGAGCGCGCTGAAGGGTTCGTCCATGAGGATGATGTCGGGGTCGAGCACCAGCGTTTGCGCCAGTGCCACGCGCTTGCGCATGCCGCCCGAGAGCTGGTGCGGATAGCGGTCGCCGAAGCCGGTGAGGCCCACGCGTGAAAGCCACGCCTCGGCCTGCTCGCGTGCATCGGCGTCGGGCACGCCGCGGTACTGCAGCCCCACCATCACGTTGTCGATGGCGCTGCGCCACGGCATCAGCGCCTCGGTCTGAAACATGTAGCCTGCGCGCGCGTTCACGCCCTTGAGCGTCTGGCCGAAGACCTTGATGGCGCCCGATGACGGTTCGAGCAATCCGGCGCCCACATTCAGCAAGGTGGATTTTCCGCACCCCGTCGGTCCCACCACCGAAACGAACTCACCTGCCCGAACGCGCAGCGTGGTGTCGGCCACCGCGGTGTAGCGCTGGCCCGGGTCGTCCTTCGAGTGAAAGGTGCAGCTGATGGAAAGGAGTTCGAGTGCGTAGTCGGACATGTCTGGCAGGAAGAAAAAACCCGGCCGAAGCCGGGTCGCGGGGACGCTCGAAGGTCAGGCTTTGAACCTGTCCTTCGCGCGCCGGGCAAAATCGTTGGTGTAGGTTTTGGCGAGGTCGATCTTGTCGACCTTCACTGCCGTGTCGAAGCTCGCAATGGCCGTGAGCGCCGTCTTCGGCCCCTCGGCCGGCACGAGGCCGTCGGTGGCAATCGATTCGCGCACCTTGTCGAAAGACGCAAGGTACAGCGCGCGGTCGCCGAGCAGATAGGTCTCGGGCACCGTCTTGATGATGTCGCCCGGCCCCGCCGTCTGCAGCCATTTGAGGCCGTGCACGATGGCATTGGCCAGCGCCTGGCAGGTGTTGGGGTTCTTCTGGATGAAATCCATCGGCGCATAGAGGCAGGCCGCAGGCATCGGGCCGCCGAACACCTGCTGCGTGCCCTTGAGCGTGCGCGTGTCGCTGATGATCTTCACGTCGCCCTTCTGCTCGAGCATGGTCATGACCGGGTCGGTGTTGCTGATGGCGTCGATCTGCCCCGAGCGCAGCGCCGTGAGCGCACCGGCCGCGACACCCACGCCGATGTAGCTCACATCGCTCGCCTTCAGGCCGCCGCGGGAGAGAACCAGATTGGCCACCATGTTGGTCGACGAGCCCGGCGCGGAGACGCCGATTTTCTTGCCCTTCAGGTCGGCGATGCCGGAGTAGCCCGCCATGTTCTTGGTCGACACGCCCACCGCGATTTGCGGTGCGCGCCCCTGCAGCACGAAGGCCTGGAAGAACTGGTTCTTGGCCTGCAGGTTGATGGTGTGTTCGTAGGCGCCGGAGCACACGTCCGCCGAGCCGCCCACCACGGCCTGCAGCGCGCGAGCGCCGCCGGCAAAATCGGATATCTCCACGTCGAGGCCTTCGGCTTTGAAATAGCCGAGCTGTTCGGAGATAGTGAGAGGCAGGTAGTAGAAAGCCGCCTTGCCGCCGACTGCGATGGAAATTTTTGTTTTCTCGAGCTTGGCTTGCGCAAAGACCCGCGGCAGCGCAACTGCTGCGGCAGCGACCGCGGAGGCGGTGATGAGGGTTCTGCGATGGAGCATGGAGCGGTCCTGCGGGCTCTTTGATTCTTGTGAACGGAATCGAGCTTAGGGGTGCGCCCCTGTTACCTGCATCGGGGTCATCCCGTGCGGGTTTTCACGTAAGCATGAAGGCCTCTGTCGAACGGCCTGCCAGAGGCCTCTCGCGGGCCTATCGCGCAATGAAAAGAATCGCGATGTTGACCAGGAATCCGAGCGCCCACACCGCGCTGCGCACGCTGCCGATGCCCTTGATGTAAACCGCGATGTAGATCACGCGCAATACGACATACGCCGCCGCCAGCATGTCGAGCCTTGCCTGCGCCGCGCCGAGTTGATGCGCAATGATCACCGCCCCGATAAAGAACGGCAGCCCTTCGAAGCTGTTGGCCTGTGCGCTGTTGGCGCGTGCGCGCCAGCCGCTCTGCTTCGCGGCCCAATCGCGCGGCTGAACGTTGTCGTGCGGACCGAAGCTGCCGGCCTTGGCAAGCCATGCCGCCAGATACGGCAGTCCGCACGCGATGAACACGCACCAGTAGGCGATGGTGAGCAATGAAAAAGTCATGTCGTCGGGTTGTCCGTGGCTACCGGCGGTCCACCAATGCATGCGCGATGGTGCCGAGGTCCACATATTCGAGTTCGCTGCCCGCCGGTACGCCGCGTGCAAGCCGCGTCACGTTGAGGCCTCGCTGCTTGAGCGCTTCGCCGATCACATGCGCGGTGGCTTCGCCCTCCGCCGTGAAGTTGGTGGCCAGAATCACTTCGCTCACTGTGCCGTCGAGCGCGCGGTCGAAGAGCTTCTGCAGGCCGATGTCCTTGGGCCCGATGCCGTCGAGCGGACTGAGCTTGCCCATCAGCACGAAGTAGTAGCCGCGGAACGCACCCGTGCGCTCGAGCGCCGCCTGGTCGGCCGGCGTCTCGACCACGCAGAGCTTGCTCGCGTCGCGTCGCGTGTCGAGGCACACATGGCACACCGGCGCCTCGGTAAAGGTGTTGCAGCGCTCGCAATGCCGCACGTTGCCGGCCGCCTGCTGCAACGCGCGCGAAAGCAGCTGCGCGCCCTCGCGGTCGTGCTGCAGCAAATGAAACGCCATGCGCGAGGCCGACTTCACGCCGACGCCGGGCAGGCGGCGCAGCGCATCGACCAACGCGTCGAGCGAACTCGCGTCGGCCATCAATGGCTCAGAACGGCAGCTTCATGCCGGGCGGGAGGCCCGGCATGCCAGCCGTGAGCTTGCCCATCTTCTGCTCGCTGGTTTCCTCGGCCTTGCGCACCGCGGCGTTGAAAGCGGCAGCCACCAGGTCTTCGAGCATGTCCTTGTCGTCGGCCAGGAGGCTCGGGTCGATGGTGATGCGCTTGACGTCGTGCTTGCAGGTCATCACGACCTTGACCAGGCCGGCGCCCGATTCGCCTTCGACCTCGATGGTGGCCAGCTCTTCCTGGGCCTTCTTGAGGTTGTCCTGCATTGCCTGCGCCTGCTTCATGAGGCCGGCCAGTTGTCCTTTGTTGAACATCGTTGGTCCTGATTGGTTGGAAATGGGGGGAAGGATAAGAGAGATGGCGGTCGAACCGGAATGCCGCAAGAGCCGGCACGAGTTTTCAGTAGCGTTCTGTCAGGCCGGCTTGAGCGTTCCAGGCACGATCTTCGCATCGAAATCACGCATCAGCATCTGCACCTCGGGGTCGCTGCGAATGGCATCTTCGGCCACGCGCTGGCGTTCGTCGGCAGCCTGCTTGTTGCGCCGTGCGGGGCTGTCGACCACACCGCCGATTTCAATGGCGAGCTTCACGCCGTGGCCCAGCGCGGCCAAGGCGTCGGTGAGCTTCTCGCGGGCGGAAGGCTGGTTGAGCAGTTCCCGCTCCACGCGCAGTATCCACTGGTCGACATCGCGCGCCACCAGCTGCGACTGCAGCGCAAGCTCGCGCGCCAACGCATTGATGCTCTCGGCCGCAATCATCTGCGTGACCGTGGCGTGCCAGAAATCGCCGTCTTCGCTGGGCGGAATGGGCGGCGCAGGGGCGCGTTGCTCGTCGAAGCGCGGCACGTCCCGCTGGCCCGGCGGCGGCTGCACGCGGATTGGAACCGCGAGCACCCTGGGGCTATCGCCAGTTGGAGCCTCTGCCGAGGTAGACGGCCTCGGAGGTCCGCCCTGCCGCATCGGTTCGCTGACCACCGCAAGGCGCTGGCCCGCCGGCGCCGGATTGACCTGCGGCGGCACCGGTGCGGCGGCCGGAACTGGCGTTTCGGCAACCGGTGCAACCCGAGCCGGCGGTGTGGCCGCAGGGGCCAAAACCGCCCGCGGGGCTTCATTCAGAGTTTTTTTTTCCGTGGCGGCCGAAGAAACCGCTGAGGACGTCGTCGCGCCGGAAGGCTTGAAGGCCAGCAGCCGCAACAGCACCATCGTGAGCGCCGCGTACTCGTCGGGCGCCAGGCCCAGCTCGCCGCGCCCATGCAGGCACAGGCTGTAGAGCAATTGCGTTTCGTCGGCCGGCATCAGCGCCGCGAGGCGCGCCGTGTCGGCCGCGTCCGGGTCGGTGGCCGAATCGGCCGATTCCACGCGCGAAGGCACCGCCTGCAGCACGGCCATGGCCTGCAGCACCGCCGTCATTTCTTCCAGCGTGGAAGCGGCAGACATTCCGTCGCGGCGCAGCGCCTCGGAGGTGTCGACCACCGTCTTGCCGTCGCCCTGCGCCAGCGCTTCGACGAGCTTGAAGACATGGCCGCGGTCGACGCTGCCGAGCATCTGGCGCACGCCGGTTTCAAGCAGTTCGCCGTTGCCGAACGCAATGGCTTGGTCAGTGAGCGACAGCGCGTCGCGCATCGAGCCGCGCGCGGCGCGTGCCAAGAGCCGCAGCGCCTGCGGCTCGGCCGGCACCTGTTCGGTCTGCAGCACGCTTGTCAGATGTTCGAGCACCGTTTCGGGCGCCATCGGCCGCAGGTTGAACTGCAGGCAGCGCGACAGCACCGTGACCGGCACTTTCTGCGGATCGGTCGTCGCCAGAACGAACTTGAGGTATTCCGGCGGCTCCTCGAGCGTCTTCAGCATCGCGTTGAACGCGGTGTTGGTGAGCATGTGCACTTCGTCGATCATGAAGACCTTGAAGCGCCCCTGCACCGGCTTGTAAACCGCCTGCTCGAGCAGCGACTGCACCTCGTCCACGCCGCGGTTCGAAGCCGCGTCCAGCTCGGTGTAGTCGACGAAACGGCCCGAATCGATGTCCTTGCAGGCCTGGCACACCCCGCAAGGCGTAGCCGTGATGCCGCCCTGCCCGTCCGGGCCCTGGCAGTTGAGCGACTTGGCCAGAATGCGCGAAACCGTGGTCTTGCCCACGCCCCGCGTCCCGGTAAAAAGGTAGGCGTGATGCAGGCGCTGCGTGGTCAACGCGTTCTCGAGCGCCTGAACCACGTGCCCCTGACCGACCATCTCACCAAAGGTTTTCGGACGGAACTTGCGAGCGAGCACGAGATAAGACATTGCGGGCATTCTAAAAGGCGCCGCGCCCGTTCCCGGAGCTATCCCGGAATCAAAAAAGACCCCCTCTTTTCGTGGGACACCGAGGAACCGGCTTTGCCGGGCCTCTGGTGTCGCCCCCAGCAGGGGGGTGGGCGAAGCGACACGAAGTGCGCGCAGCCTGGGGGGTTACAATAAGTGCTGACGGGCCTCCCTGCATGGTGAAGTGGCCAACCGGGTCAGGTGGGGAACCAAGCAGCCCTAACTGCGTAGTCAGTGCCAGGGGTAAGGCTCGTCAACCTAACATCAAAAAACCGCGAGTTCTCAAGAAAAGAACTTGCGAGTCGAAAGAGGGGCTCTGAGCCCCACTCCCACCCTCACGTGCTTCCCGCGCCCACCAGCATTTCGCATGGCCCGACGAAGCCTTCGCTCCCTTCGAACTGGCGCAGCGCCTCTTCGATGGCCTCCCAGGTGCTCGCGCGCTCGGCCTCGTCGAGCCCGACCATCATCTGGTGCAGCGCTCCGAAAGACTCGCGTTCGAAGCGCACGCATTCGGCCGCACTCGCCAGCCGCACCGGCGACGGCACCTTGCGCACCTCGATGTCGCGCAAGCCGGCTTTGGCAAACGCGGCCTCGAGCGCGCCTTCGGCACCGAGCGAAAAGGGCCCGGGCTGCCCCGGCAGCGGCGCGGGAAGCCGCGCGCGTTCGCGGATGATCTTCACGGGAATCGAAAAGAACGCATTGCGCTCGGGGGTCGAGTAGACGACCGCCGACACCCGCCCGCCCGGACGCAAGGCCCGCCGCATGCCGGCGAGCGCGCGCTGCTGGTCGGGGAAGTAGATCAGGCCCACGCGGCTGATTGCCGCGTCGAAGCTGCCGGCGGGCAGCGTGTCGAGCGCCTCGCCGTCGAGTTCGAGGGTCTCGAGGTTCGACAGTCCCGCGGCCTTGGCATCCGCGGCCGCGCGCTCGAGCAAGGCCGGCGCGATGTCGGTTGCAAGCACGTGGCCGCTGGCGCCCGCGCGCCGCGCAGCACCGATCGACTGCTCTCCTGCACCAGCCGCGACGTCGAGCACCCGGCTGCCGGGCCCGATGCGGGCCAGGTCGAACATCGTTTCCGTTGCATCGCCGAGCCAGCGGCCGAGAAACGGTCCCCAGCGATGCCAGGCCTCGGCGGCAGCCTGCCACTGAGCGCGGGTGGTGGTCTTGAAGGCAGCGGCGTTGAATGCCGGTGGGGCTGTGACGGTGGTCATGATGGGTCTCCATCGAGTGAGGGAGTCTCAAGAATGGCAGCGCGGCCCGAGGTTCGCCAGTCCAGAATTTGTACTGGCCTCGGCTCGCCTCAAGGACTAAATTGGCGCCATGATCGACTACGGCCAGTTCTGTACCGTGGCGCGCGGCGCCGAGGTGCTGTGCGAGCGCTGGACGCCGCTGGTCGTGCGCGAGCTGCTGTGCGGCAGCACGCGCTTCAACGACATCCGGCGCGGCGTGCCGCGCATGTCGGGCTCGCTGCTGGCACAGCGCCTGCGCAAGCTGGAGGAAGTGGGTGTCGTCAAGCGGGTTCAGGGCGACGGCAGCACGGCCGAATATCACCTCACCGCAGCGGGCGAGGAGCTGCGCCCGATCGTGATGGCGCTGGGCCATTGGGGCGCGCGCTGGATCGGCAGCCGGCTCAAGCGCGACCAGCTGGACGCCGGCTTCCTGATGTGGGACGTCCGCCGCTTCGTGCGGATCGACGAGTGCCCGCGCGCGCGCTGCATCGTGATCCACTTCCGCTTCACCGACGCAGCCGAGGGCGAGCGGCGCTGGTGGCTGGTCGTCGACCAGGGCAGCGCCGACCTCTGCCGCGACAACCCCGGCGACGAACCGACGCTGATCGTCGAATCGACCGTGCGAACGCTGACCGAGATCTGGACCGGCGATCTCGATGCCGGGGCTGCGCTGCGCGAGCGGCGCCTGCGCGTCATTGGCACGGAATCCGATACCCGCGACCTCTGGCGCTGGCTCGGGCGCAGCGTTTTCGCCGACACCCGGACTGCAGCGCGGCTCTGAGGCCTTCTCCGCCGCGGCCGCGCGAAACCGTCAGAGGCCCAGCCGCTTGACCGCGCCACGCGCCGCGGCCGCCCCGCTGGCCATCGACGCCGTCAGCAGGTAGCCGCCGGTCGGCGCCTCCCAGTCGAGCATTTCCCCTGCAACGAACACGCCCGGCAGCGCACTCGCCATGAGCCCTTCGTCGAGCGCATCGAAGCGCACGCCGCCCGCGGTGCTGATGGCTTCATCGATAGGGCGCGCCGCAACCAGGCGCAATGGCACGGCCTTGATGGTCGCCGCCAACTGCGCAGGGTCTTGCATAGCCTCTCGGCTCAGCACTTCGTGCAGAACACCAGCCTTGATGCCTTCCAGGCCAAGCCGACTCTTGAGGTGGCTGCTGAGCGAACGGGCGCCGCGCGGATGCGTGACGGCGGCCAGCACTTGCTCGGCGCTGCGGTCGGGCAACAGATCGAGCAGCAAAGTCGCACTGCCGTGCGCGGCGATCTCGTCGCGCAGCAATGCCGAAGCCGCATAGATCAAACTGCCTTCGATGCCCTTCGCGGTCGCAACGAACTCGCCCTTGCGCGCAAAGCGGCGGCCCTGGCTGTCGGTGAACGAAACTGCGACCGACTTGAAGGGCTGGCCCTCAAAGCGGCTGGAGAAATGTTCGCTCCACCCTGCCCCATCGAAGCCGCAATTGGCGGGCAGCAGCGGCGCGACGTCGACGCCGCGCGCTTGGAGCCACGGCGCCCACGCGCCGTCGGAGCCCAGCCGCGCCCAGCTGGCACCACCGAGCGCGAGCACTACCGCATCGGCCTTCACAGTGGCTTCGCCTGTCGGGGTGGCAAACCGCAGCGAAGCCGCAGCGATCGGCACATCTCCTTCGCCAAGCCAGCGATGGCGCATATGAAACTGCACGCCCGCCGCACGCAGCCGCTGCAGCCACGCACGCAGCAGGGGCGCGGCTTTCATGTCGGTCGGAAACACGCGGCCCGATGTGCCCACGAAGGTCTCGATGCCCAGGCCTGCGGCCCATTCTCGCGCCTGCTGCGGGCCGAACTGCGTGAGCGTGGGTTCGAGCTGTGCCCGGCGGTCGCCGAACCGGGTCATGAAGATGTCGAAGGGCTCGGAGTGGGTAAGGTTCAGCCCGCCGCGGCCGGCCAGCAGGAACTTGCGGCCCACCGAGGGCATGGCGTCGTACACGTGCACTTGCACGCCGGACGACGCGCTCAAGACTTCGGCCGCCATGAGGCCGGCGGGTCCGCCGCCGATCACGGCGACGGTATGGGAAAGAGTCATTCGAGATTTACCAGTTCGCCCTGCCCGGTCAGGAACGCGACGCGCACTGAGGCACCGGGATAGGCATGTTGCACAGCCACGCGGTAGCGTTGCATCTGTGCGATGAGTGCCGCGTCGCGCTCGGGGCGCGCGGCAGATTTGTAATCGAGGATCCACCAGGCACCGGTGGCGCGCTCGCGCACCAGCCGGTCGATGCGCAGCGTTTCGCCTTCGTGCACCAAGGTGACTTCGTTGCCGTGCCAGTCGATCATGCCTTCATTCCACGCCCATGCGCCGGCGCCGCCGCGAATGCGCTCGGCGAGCACCGCGGCGCCGCGCGCCTGCTGCGCGTCGAGCATGAACTCGCGAGCAGCGGCACGCACATGCGCGGGCGGCAATGCTTCGCCCGGCACAGCCCATTCGAGCAGCCGGTGCATCGCCTGGCCGAAAGCGGCAGCGCGCGCATCGACTGTGCCCTCGGCGGCCCTCTTGACGGCCATGGTTTCCTTGGCCGCAGGCGCGAGCACAGGCATTTTCTTCATCGAGAAACTGCCGGCTCCGGATTCCACCGGCAACGCGATCAGCGGCTCGTCGGCTTCCGCAGGTTCGCACATCGATTCGAGGCGCGACCACCAGCTGCCTTCGTTGGCACGGGCCGGCTGCACGGACGACAGCACAAGCCGCTCGCGCGCTCGTGTGGTCGCGACGTAAAGGCCGTTGAGCTCTTCGCGATGGCGTGCGCGTTGCTCTTCTTCGAGCAACGTGGCCGCGCAACCCGGCGGCGTTTTCTCGCTCGCCAGGAACACGAAACGCGTGGGCGCACTGTCGCTGCCCTTCCATTCGACCAGCACGCCCATGGTCTGGGCGCGCGGTGGTGGCGCGTCGCAGTCGAGCATCAGCACGGTGTCGGCCTCGAGGCCCTTGGCGCCGTGCACGGTCAGGAGTTGCACCGCATCGGGCACGGCGACGGACGGTGCCCTGACGCCTCCGGCGCGCAATGCGCGCACCAACGCATAGGGCGTGGCATAGCGCGCGCCTTCGATGTCGAGCGATGCTGCGAGCAGCCCGCGCAGGTTGGCCAATGCGTTCTGGCGCATGGCCGAGGGCATGGCGGCGCCGAACCGGGCGAGCACATCGCCCTCGTGAAAAATGGCGTCGAGCGCATCGTGCGGCGGCAATGCAGCAAGCCAGCGCTGCCATTGCTTGAGCCTGGCGCCCGCCTCCACCAATTCCGGCGGCAGGCCTTCGCCTTTTTGAATCAATGCGAACCAGCTCGACGAAGGTTGCTCGCGCTGGCGCAGGGCCAGTTGCACCAGCGCGTCGTCGCCGATGCCGAACAGCGGCGACTTGAGCGCACGCGCCAGAGAGAGGTCGTGCGCGGGCGAGACCAGTGCATCGATCAGCGCCACCACGTCCTGCACTTCAGGCGCGTCATGCAGCTCGTTCTTTTCGGGCTGCTGCACGGGAATGTGACGCTGGCGCAGCGCGTCCTGCATGGCGGCCAGGCGGTTGCGCCGGCGCGCCAGCACCATGATCTGCCGCGGCGGCGTACCGTCGGCAATGCGCTGCGCAACCCAGCGCGCGGCCTGCTCGCATTCCTTTTGCAGCAGTTGCTCTTCGGGCAACACACGCGGGGTGACGAGGCTGTCGCGCCAATGCAGCATGCCGTCGTCGGCAGGGGCCGCCTGCGCAACCGTATCGAGGGCGTCGCGGTCGATGGGCGGCAGCCTGAGAAGTTCGCCTTCGTCGTTGCGTTCGGTGGTGTGCGCGCGGTAGCCGTCGAACTCGCCGGCGTCTTGCGCAGCCAGCATCGCCTGGTTGACGAGGCCGACCACGGCGCGCGCATTGCGGTGGGTGTGATCGCAGTTGAGCAGCTCGCCATCCAGGCCTTCGCGCACGAACTTCTTCGCGGCGATGAACACCTGCGGCTCGGCGCGGCGAAAGCGGTAGATGCTCTGCTTCGGGTCGCCCACGATGAAGACGCGCGGCGCCTTGCCGCCCGCACCGGTGTAGGCGCTGAGCCAGCCGTAGAGCGCCTGCCATTGCAACGGGTTGGTGTCCTGGAACTCGTCGATCAGCAGATGGGCAATGCGTGCATCGAGCCGCTCCTGCACCCAGCCCGACAGCGCCGACTGGCCCAGCAGCAGCTGCGCGGCCTGCTCGACGTCGTTCATGTCGACCCATCCGTGCGCGCGCTTCACTTCGGCAAAGGCGGAGATGAGGATTCGCGTGAGACGCGTCATGCGCTGCTGGTAAAGCCAGGCCGCATGCTGGGCCTGCGCGGCGCACAGGGTCTGGAGCTCGGCCTCGGCTTCTTGCGCGGCGGGGTATTTCTGCAGGTTCTTGGTGAGCCGGTCTTCGGTGGCAACGAAGAAGTTCTTGCGCAGGTGCGCCAGCGCGGCCGCGCGCGATTCCTGCGGCGGTTCGCCGGTTCCGAACATGTCGATGACCGCCTCGGCGGCCTTCTGGGGTGTCTTGTTGGCTTCGCGGCCGAGTGCGGCGGCACGGTCGAGCCAGCGACGCCTGACGAGGTCGCCACTCAAGGCGTCGGTCGGTTCGTCCAGCCCTTCGAGCGAGGGATGCATGGCGCTGAAATGCTGCACCGCAGAGGCAGGGTCCGACAGCGAGAACTCGACCCGGCGCGTGAGCGCTTCGCCCAGCGCCTTGGCGGTCTGCGAACGGCCATAGGTCGCAACGACGGCGTAGTAGTCGGCCAGCGCCTCCTTGTCGGACGTCACGGCTTCGAAGAACGGGCGCCAGGTGCGCACGCGCGCCTCGGCATCGTCTTCGAGCAATTCGTAGTTTGCGGGCAGGCCCAGTTCGCGCAATACCGCCAGCGGCGCGTTGCGCAGCAGGCCCGCAAACCAGGCGTGGAAGGTACGAAACTGCACCGGCCGGCCGCCTTCGAGCAAACGCCTGTAGAGGCCTTGCAGGCGCGGTACCGCGGCAAGCGCGGCAGCAGGCTCCACGCCGCGCATCACGAGTTCGCGCACCAGCTCTTCGGGGCTGCGCTCGGCGAACTGCTCGAGCCATTGGTCGAGCCGCTCGCGCATCTCGCCGGCGGCTTTCTTGGTGAAGGTAATGGCCAGAATCTCGTGCGGCTCGCAGGCGGATTCGCCCTCCTCGAGCAGCGCGCGCAAGATGCGCGACACCAGCATCCAGGTCTTGCCCGCACCGGCGCAGGCTTCGACGGCGACGGAGCGCCGCGGATCGCAGGCGACGGTGTAGAAGGCCTCGCGGGTGACGTGCCGGCCGTTGTGTTCGTAGGCGGCGCCGTTCATCGGGCAGGCCCTCCGGTCACAGCCTCAGCCGATGGCGAAAGTGGCGGTTGTTCGACTTCCCAGAAATCTTTTCTGCAAAGCCCACGCGCCGCGCAGTAGTCGCAAATTGCGCCCTCCCCCAACGGCGGCAGCGCCGCGCCCTGGGCGATGCGGGTGAAATCGTCGAGGATGCCCGCGACCAGCGCATCGCGCGCCTCCACCACCACCGGCTGCTCGACGGTCTGCGTGCCGGACGACTTCTCGCCGACGTTGACGTAGGCCGCGCGCAGCGTGTCGTCGGCCACCAGCGCGGCATAGAAGGCAAGCTGCGTGTCCTCGGTCGGGTCTTTCACGCGCTCCTTGGTCACTGCGGCCGACTCGGTCTTGTAGTCGATCACGAAGGCCTGGCCATCAGGCATGCGGTCGATGCGGTCCAGCCGGCCGACCAGTTGCAGGCCGCCCAGCGGTTGCTCCTTCCAGGGTTCGGATTCGACGAAGACGGCGCCGCCGGCCTCGTGCCCCGCAAGCCATTGAAGGTAGCCGTCGCGCACCGCCGGCCAGGCAGCGGCGAACGGCAGGAACTCGGCATCGGACAACCCGAACTCCCGCGTGGCGCGCTCCGCCGCCGCGGTGATGTACGCGATGCGTTCGGCCAAGTCGTTCGTGGGGGCCTCTTTCAGCGCTTCATGAAAATGGCCCAGCACGGCATGCAGCCAGTTGCCGAAGTCGCGCTTGTCGACCTCGGCATCGAGCTCGTCGGCACTGCGCAGGCCGAGTTGCCGCAGCGCGAAGAAGCGGTAGGGGCAGCGGCGCAGGTCTTCATAAACGCTGGTCGAAATGTTCCGCAGCGGCAGCAGCGCTCCGGAAGGTGTCGGATACAGGGTCGGCTGCACCGCCACCTCGCGCGGCGTGCGCGGGTCCGCCGCCATTTGCAGCGCATGGTCGAGCTGCAGCGCCTGCACCAGCGGACTCGGCCGCACCGGCTCGCCGCTCGCATCGGACTGGCGCCACAGCAATTCGCAGCAAGGGTTGCACAAGGCCGCGGCCCATGCCGAACGTTGCGCGGCCTCGAGCGTTTCGCGCGCGGGCAAGCCCAACTCGGCGCGCTGGGCGGCGCTCCAGTTGCCGGGCGGTTCGGGCGACGCGGGCAAGCGCCGGTCGTCGCAACCGGGAATGACCACGGCGCCGAACGCGCGGCCCAGCAATTGGTGCAGCGGCAGCACCACCACTTGCGGTGCGTCACTGCCCGCGGGGGGCACGAAGCTGGCGTCTTCGAGCACGTCGCGCACCCAGGCGGTGAATTCGGCCAACGTGTGGCGCCCACCGGGAAATTCGTCGTCGTCGCCGTGGGCATCGGCATCGAGCCACAGCGCGCCGATCACCTTGGCGCCGGCCATGTCGGCTGCGAGCGGGGCCCATTGCTCGCCGGCCTCCAGCAGTTCGCGCAAGGCGCGCAGCCAGTCGGCCAGGGACATGGAACGGGCCATGGCCATGCGGCGGCCTTCGATGGCCTCGGTGAACGGCAGCAGCGCGATGTCTTGCGGCTTTTCGCTGCGCGCGGCCTGCCCGCACCAGGCGGACCATTCGCGCACGCCCTCTCGCCGCAGCCGCGCCTCGAGCACCTGCACGGCAAGCGCATCGCCGTCAGCGCCGCTCTTGAGCCATTCGAGCACCTGGTCGCTGCCCGCGTCGTGGGCACAGGCACGCAAGGCGCTCATCACGGTGGCGGCGGCGCGGGTGGTGGAAAGCTTCCAGCCGGTTTCGTCGTGCGCGGTGACACCCTGCGCCTGAAGCTGAGCACCGATGCGCCGTGTGAGCGCGCGGTCGGTGGTGATCAGCGCGACCGGCGCACGGCCCTCGGCCAGGTGCCGCAGCACGCAGGCGGCCGCCAGTTCCGCCTCGTCTTCGGGGTCGGCGGCGACATGAGCGCTGGCGGCCGAGGCCGCAGGGGCCGTGGGCACCAGCGAAAGATGAATGGCGCGATCGCCCCACAGGGTGCAGAGCGTCTGCGTCAACGGATCGGTCTGGAAGCCTTCGAGCACGATGAGCGCATCGACCTGCGTGCGCACGTTCTCGCGCAGCAGCACATCGGTGGCATAGCCCGAGCTGGCGGCCCAGGCCACCGCGACGCGGATCAGCGCGCTTTCGATGCGAAACCATTCCGACTCGCTGCCCGCTTCGGCCACGTGGGCCGCGCGCTGCGCCCATTCGCCGCCGCGCTCTTCCGGCAACGCCGCGGCGGCCAGCGGGGCCAGCTGGTAGGCCAGCTCGACCACGCGCCCGGCCAGGGCAAAGCGCTCGGCGGCAAAGCCGGCCTGCGACAGCAGCGCCTGCGCCGTGACCAGGTCGCGTGCCATGTCGAATGCGATGTCGTAGCCCGTGGGCAGGAAGCCGCCCGAACTGCGTGCCCAGTTGCGCGTGGTCTCGAATCGCGGCACGAAGCCGGGGCTGCCGCAGCGCGCCCACATGCCGCGCGCCACACCCATGAGCTGCGCATACGGCACCAGCACCACGGTGCGCGCCGCATGCAGCTGGCGCTGCGCGATGGCGCCGGCGATGCGCGCAACCACGCCGTCGGCGGGGTCGCACCACAGGGCCTGGACGGGGTGGCCTTCGTTCATGTTCTATCGAGGGGTTGGAGGGCGTGGAGGCGCGACGCGCAAAGGGCTTTTGCTATCGGCGCCATAGCGTTCCCGCATGGCACCCCACCCCTTGGTTTCTGTCACAATGACCAGCACTTTAGCTGCACCGAAACTCTCCGCGCACAAGGACACATCACATGGCCAGCGACCTGATCAAACACATCTCCGATTCTTCCTTCGAAGCCGACGTGCTCAAGTCCAGCCAGCCCGTGCTGGTCGACTACTGGGCCGAATGGTGCGGCCCCTGCAAGATGATCGCACCCATCCTCGACGAAGTGTCGACCGCCTACGAAGGCAAGCTGCAGATCGCCAAGCTCAATGTCGACGAAAACCGCGACATCCCGGCCAAGTTCGGCATTCGCGGCATCCCCACGCTCATGCTGTTCAAGGACGGCCAGCTGGCCGCCACCAAGGTCGGCGCCATGAGCAAGGCGCAACTCACCGCCTTCATCGACCAGCAACTCGCCTGAGACATTTCAACCGGCCAGCGCGCAATGCGTTGGCCGGACGATTTTTCCTGTCATAATCTCCCACAGTTCACCGGCCCTTTCAGGCAACCGGTTCGAGTTCCCCGGTTAGTGCAGCAGTTCTCGCTACACATTCAACCTCCCCCCGTTTTCCGATCGATTACCCCGCGAGGGGTCATTCCATGCACTTAAACGAACTCAAGGCACTCCACGTGTCTGAAGTCCTCAAGCAGGCTGAAGCGCTTGAGATCGAAAACGTCGGCCGCATGCGCAAGCAGGAGCTGATGTTCGCGATCATCAAGAAGCGCGCCAAGGCCGGCGAGCAGGTCTTTGCCGACGGCGTGCTCGAAATCCTGCCCGACGGCTTCGGCTTTCTGCGCAGCCCCGACACCAGCTTCACGGCCAGCACGGACGACATCTACATTTCGCCGAGCCAGGTGCGCCGCTTCAACCTGCACACCGGCGACATGATCGAAGGCGAAGTGCGCACGCCCAAGGACGGCGAGCGCTACTTCGCGCTGACCAAGCTCGACAAGGTCAACGACGGTCCGCCCGAGCAGAACAAGCACAAGGTGATGTTCGAGAACCTGACTCCGCTGTTCCCCAAGGAACAGATGAAGCTGGAACGCGACGGCGTCAAGAGCGACGAGAACATCACGGGCCGCATCATCGACATCATCGCCCCCATCGGCAAAGGCCAGCGCGCCCTGCTGGTGGCGCCGCCCAAGAGCGGCAAGACGGTGATGATGCAGCACATCGCCCACGCCATCAGCGCCAACTACCCCGAAGTGCACATGATGGTGCTGCTGGTGGACGAGCGGCCTGAAGAAGTGACCGAAATGCAGCGCACCGTGAAGGGCGAGGTCATTGCCTCGACCTTCGACGAACCCGCAGCGCGCCACGTGCACGTGGCCGAAATGGTGATCGAGCGCGCCAAGCGCCTGGTCGAACTCAAGAAAGACGTGGTGATCCTGCTCGACTCGATCACCCGCCTCGCCCGCGCCTACAACAACGTCGTGCCCTCGTCGGGCAAGGTGCTGACCGGCGGTGTCGACTCCAACGCGCTGCAGCGCCCCAAGCGCTTCCTGGGCGCGGCGCGCAACGTGGAAGAAGGCGGCTCGCTGACCATCATCGGCACCGCGCTGATCGACACCGGCAGCCGCATGGACGAAGTGATCTTCGAAGAGTTCAAGGGCACCGGCAACTCCGAAATCCACCTGGACCGCCGCCTGTACGAAAAGCGCGTGTTCCCGTCGATCCAACTCAACCGCAGCGGCACCCGCCGCGAAGAGCTGCTGCTGGCTCCCGAGATCCTGCAGAAGACCCGCATCCTGCGCCAGCTCATGTACAACATGGACGAGATCGAGTCGATGGAGCTCATGCTCAAGAACATGAAGGCGACCAAGACCAATGTCGAGTTTTTCGACATGATGCGTCGCGGCGGCTGAGCACCACGCTCTGCTGCAAAAGCGCGTTGGCCCTCACGGGTCAACGCGCTTTTTTCATGGGCGCTCGATGCGAATTGCGCGACCTTCTGCGGCACTTTGGCGGCCGATGTCGAGCAGCTCCATCAGCGCGACGGCCTGCTCGGGCGGCACGGGGTTGGGGCCATTGCCCAGGATCGCGTCGCGCACCGCAGCGTAGTAGTCGACGTAGTTGCCGGCCCGCGTCGGCACGGAGTGGTATTGCGGCACGCCATTGCTGCCTTGCACCGTGAGTTCGCCGTCGAGGGGATCGGCGCCCCACCCTGCGGCCGGCGGGCGCTGACCGGCGCGCAGCGCGTCTTCCTGCGGATCGACACCGTGCTTCACGTAGCTGCCGCGTGTGCCGTGCACGATGTAGCGCGGCGCCGCATGGGCGGCGAGCGTGGTGGCGTGAAGCACCACGCGCAGCGGTGCATGCGGGCCGCTTTCGTAGCGCAGCACGGCATGGAAATAGTCTTCGACCTGCGCGCCGTCGCGCAAGGCCGCGGTGTCGAGCTGAAGCGTGTCGGGCGTGCCGAACAACTGAACCGCCTGGTCGACAAGATGTGCGCCCAAGTCGACCCACAGGCCGGCGCCGGGCACCTTCTGCTCGCGCCAGCGGTCGCGCACCTCGGGGCGAAAGCGGTCGAAATGCGATTCCAGGTACACCGGCCGGCCCAGTTCGCCGCCAGCCAGCACATCCTTGAGGGTGAGGTAATCGGCATCGAAACGCCGGTTCTGGTAAACCGCCAGCACACGATTGTTGCGATGAGCCAACAGTTCGAGCTCCCTGGCCTCGGCCACGTCGATGGTGAAAGGCTTGTCTACCACCACGTGCTTGCCGGCCTCCAGGGCGGCCTTGGCAACCGGGTGATGCAACGCGTTCGGGGTGGCAACCACCACCAGGTCGATGTCCGCGCGGTTCACCAGCGCCTCCACGTCGGGCACCACGGCCACGTTCGGCCAGTCGGCGTGGACTTTATGCGGCTGCGAGCTTGCCACGGCCGCCAATTCGAGCCCCGGAACGGCCGAAAGCACGGGCGCATGGAAAGTCTGGCCGGCAAAGCCGTAGCCGACGAGGCCGGCGCGCAGCGTTCTGGAGGTCATTCGAGGGGCCTTTCGCTCAAAACGGCCAGTATGCGATAATCGCTGGCTCCGCGAAAAGTGCGGCTGGGCGTTTTGCCTGGCGATTCCCCTCAGGAACAGCTTGCCATTGTCGGCACGCTTGTGGCTCTCGCATCGACCCCAAAGGAAAAACCATGGCAAAAGAAGGCATCCACCCGAATTACCGCGAAATTCTGTTCGTCGACATGTCGAACGGTTTCAAATTCGTGACCCGTTCGTGCGCGAACACCAAGGAAATGGGCAAGACCGACGACGGCCGCGAGCTGCCGCTGTTCAAGCTCGACACCACGAGCGAATCGCACCCGTTCTACACCGGCACGCAAAAGTCGGTCGATAACATGGGCGGCCGCGTCGAGAAGTTCCGCAACCGCTTCGGCAAGACGACCGGCGCTGCTTCCAAGTAAAGCACGCGCTTTCGCATCGAGGGCAGCCCGGTTTACCGCGCTGCCCTTTTTCTTTCCTAAACCCGCCGTTCGCTCATCTTTGTGAATCAACCCACTCCTGCGATCGTTGCCCAGAGCGCCGTGCGCCGGCTGCCGCGCATCGCACTGCTGTTGCTATGCGCTGCCTACCTTCTGCCGGGCCTCGTGGGGCGCGGCCCGTGGAAGAGCGCAGACATCACGTCGTTCGGCTACATGGCCGAGCTGGCGCGCACCACCGAAGGCATTGCGCGCTGGTTCGATCCCATGCTCCTGGGCCTGCGGCCCGAAACACCGGCGCTCATTCCGTACTGGATCGGCGCCTGGGCCATCAAGATCGCACCCTCGTGGCTGCACCCCGACCTGGCCGTGCGCGTCGTCTTTGCGCTGATGCTCTGGGGCACGTTCACCGCCACCTGGTACGCCGTTTACTACCTCGCCCGCACCTCGCGAGCCCAGCCGGTGGCCTTTGCCTTCGGCGGCGAAGCCCGGCCGACCGACTATGCCCGGGCCATTGCCGACGGCGGGCTGCTCGCGCTCATCGCCTGCCTCGGCCTGGCCCAGCTCGGCCATGAAACCACGCCTGCGCTGGCGCAGCTGTACTTCGCCTCGCATCTCTTCTACGGCGTGGCCGCGCTGCCGTACCGCCGAGTCGGCCCGGTCATCGCGCTGATCGTCGGCACCGTCGGAATGACGCTGAGCGGCGGCCCCACGGTCGGGCTGGCGCTGGCGATCGGTAGCGCGCTCTTCATGGCATACGAGCGGCGCAGCGCCCGCCTCAATACCAACGCCAGTGCCACAAGCGACGAAAGCCCTGGCTACACCCGAGGCGCGCTCGCAACGATGATTGCAGTCGCACTCGTGGCTGCGACGCTGGCCATCGGACTGGGTTTGCTCGAATGGAAAATCCAGCTGCCGGGCCGCCATCCGAGCAGCACCTCCGTGCTGGGCGATGTGCGCAGCCAGGCCAAGCTGCTGGTGTGGTTCACCTGGCCGGTGTGGCCGCTGGCCATCTGGACACTCTGGCGCTGGCGCCGACAGCTCACCGCGCGCCACGTGGCCCTGCCGTTCTGGTTTGCGCTGGTGCCGTTGGCCGCCACCTGGACAACCGACTATTCCGACCGTTCGCTGCTGCTGGCGCTGCCCGCACTCGCCACGCTGGCAGCCTTCGCGCTGCCGACCTTCCGGCGCAGCGCGGCGGCGCTGATCGACTGGTTCAACGTGCTGTTCTTCAGCGGCTTGGCCGTGCTGGGCTGGATCTACTGGATCGCCATGCAGACCGGCGTGCCGCCCAAGCCGGCGGCCAGCGTGGCGCGGCTGGTGCCCGGCTTCGTGCCCGAGTTCTCGTTCATTCCGTTCGTCCTGGCACTGGCGGCGACCATCGCCTGGTGCTGGGTGGTGCGCTGGCGCACCGGGCGCCACCGGGCCGCGCTCTGGAAAACGCTGGTGCTTCCGGCGGGCGGTACCGCGCTGTGCTGGATGCTGCTGATGACGCTCTGGCTGCCTTCCATCGACTACGCGCGCAGCTATGTTCCGCAGGTGCGCGCGGTGGCCGAACGGGTCGGGCAGCCGAGCTGCGTCGCCGAGCTGGCGCTCAGCCGCGCGCACATTGCAGCCCTGCAGCATCACGGCCGCTTCAACCTGCAGCCGCTGCTGCTCGGCACCGATTGCCCCTGGCTGCTGGTCAGCCCCGAGACGATCGAACGGCTGCACACCATCATCCCGCTGGAGCAGTGGCGCTTCAGCGGCACCCTGCGCCGGCCCAGCAGCGCGACCGACGACCTGCTGCTCTATCAAAAGATCGCACCGTAGCAAGTGATTGGCGAACGAGGTCTGATTGCGCGGCACGCCAGTACGGTGCTGGTCGGCCAACTGGCCGTGATGGCATTCGGCGTGACCGACACCATCGTGGCCGGCCGCTATGCCGAGAGCGCGCTGGCCGCGCTGTCGGTGGGCGCGGCCATCTTCATCAGCGTGTTCGTCTCGCTGATGGGCGTGCTGCAAGCACTGCTGCCGGTGTGGGCCGAACTGCACGGCGCCGACCGCAGAAGCGAAGTGGGCCGCTCGGTGCGGCAGTCGCTTTACCTGAGCGCCATCACCATTGCCATCGGCATGGTCGTGCTGCTGTTCCCCGGCGCCGCATTGCGCTGGACCCAGGTGCCTCCCGAGATGCGCGCGGGCGTGGAGGCGTACCTGGCGGTGCTCGCCTTCGCGCTCCCGCCCGCCCTGCTTTTTCGCTTGTTCAGCACGCTGAACCAGAGTCTCGGCAAACCGCAGGTCGTGACCTGGCTACAACTGGCCTCGCTGCTCGTGAAGCTGCCGTTGTCGATCTGGTTCACCTTCGGCGGCGCCGGCCTGCCGGCCATGGGCCTGGTGGGCTGCGCCTGGGCCACACTGTGCGTGAACTGGGCCATGCTGGCCTGCGCGGTGTGGCTTCTGCGCAGCAGTTCCTTCTACAAGGACTACCGGCTGTGGGAACGCATCGAAGCACCCGACTGGCGGCAGATTCGCCAGTTCGCGAGCCTGGGCATTCCCGGCGGGCTGGCGGTGCTGGTGGAGGTGACCTCGTTCACCTTGATGGCGCTGTTCATCGCGCGGCTCGGCACGGCCGCGGCGGCCGCGCACCAGATTGCCTCCAACCTGCTGGCGGTGGCCTACATGGTGCCGCTCTCGCTGTCCATTGCCACCAGCGCGCGCGTGAGCTTCTGGCTCGGCGCCGGCCATGCGGCGAGGGCCCGGCGCGCCTGCCGCATGGGCTTTGAGCTCACTGCCCTGTGCGCACTGTTCTTCGCAGGCGCCATGGTGGCGCTGCGCTTCAAGCTGGCCAGTGTGTATTCCGACAACCCGGCCGTGGTGGCGGTCGCCGCGGCGTTGTTGCTCGTGGTGGCGGTCTATCACTTTGCCGATGCCCTGCAGACGCTGTGCGTGTTCGTGCTGCGCAGCTACCGCGTCACGCTGGCACCGCTCGTCATCTATTGCACTCTGCTCTGGGGCCTTGGGCTCGGCGGAAGCTATCTGCTGGCCTATCGCGGCCTGGGACCCTGGCCTGCGATGCAATCGCCCCTGGCGTTCTGGCTCATGGGCGCGGGCGCGCTCGCGGTCACGGCCTTGCTGTTCGGCGCGTTGCTACGGTGGACGATGCAGCGTTCACTTCGCTAGCAGCCGCGCTTCGCGCACCCGGTTCGCGGGGAAAACCAGCGCGAAGCGGGAACCCTTCCCCACCGTGCTCTCGATGCGCAACTCGGCCCCGTGCCGCTGCGCGATGTGCTTCACGATCGCCAGGCCCAGCCCCGTGCCGCCGGTCTCCCGGGAGCGGCTGCGGTCGATGCGATAGAAGCGCTCGGTCAGGCGGGGAATGTGTTCGGCGGCAATGCCCGGGCCGGTGTCGCGCACCGCGTATTCACCGCGACCGTCGGGCAGCCGGCGCCAGCTCACCGCCACCTCGCCACCGCCGGGCGTGTAGCGGATGGCGTTGCTCAGCAGGTTCGACATGGCGCTTTGCAGCTCGGTCGGCGCACCCGAGATTTCGGACTCGGCCTCGATGGTGAAGGAAAGGCGATGGCCTTGCGTTACCAGCCGTCCCGACAGTCCGCGTCCCTCGTCTTCGCACTGCGCAAGCAGCGCTCGAATGCGGATCCACTGGTTGCCCGATGGCGCCGCGCTGCCTTCCAGGCGCGAGAGCGTCAGCAGGTCGTTCACCAGCGTTTCCATGCGGTGCGACTGCTGGCTCATCAGCGAGAGATACCGCGCACGTTCTTCCGCATCGAGCGGCAGGTTCTGCAGCGTTTCGACAAAGCCCGCCAGCACGGTCAGCGGCGTGCGGATTTCGTGCGACACGTTGGCCACGAAGTCGCGGCGCATGGCCTCGGCCTGCTCTACGGCGGTGATGTCGCGCGTCAGCAGCATGCGGCGATTGCCGGCATACGGGTGCACCTGCACCGAGATGCGCCTCGGATGGCTGCGCTGCTGCGCCTGGCCGGGGCCGGAGGCGTCGATGACGACGTCGCGGCTGTAGTTCCATGAAGCCAGGTAGGCGACGAAAGCCGGATCGCGCACCAGGTTCGCAAGGTGCTGCAAAAGATCGCGCTCCGTATTGATGCCGAACTGGCTGGCCGCCGTCTGGTTGCACCATTCGATGCGGCCCTGCTCGTCGAGCAGGATCACGCCATTGGGCGACGCCTGGATGGCGGCCAGAAACTCCTGAAGACGCTCTTCGGCCTGCCGGGTCTGCTGCTCGCGATCGCGCAGCAGCTTGCGAATGCGTTCCGAGAGTTCGCCCCATACGCCGGCTCCGCGTGTCGGCAGGCCCGTCGCGTTGTTGCGCAGCACCTGCAGCAGGCGCTCGGCCCGCCATGCGTCGAGCGCGAGCCAGAGCACCGCGCCCAACCAGGCGCCCAGCCATCCGAACTTCCAGCCCAAAATGACTGCAGCGCCCACTCCCACGACGAGGGACGCTATAAGAAAAGTAGCAATACGGAAAGGCATGGCGGGCGATTATCCGCGCCCGCGGCCGATGCACACGGCGCTGTTCAAACCGTGACTTGGGCGGTCAGGCGATAGCCGGCGCCACGCACCGTTTCGACCATGGGCGCCGCGGCGCCCAGCGATTCACGCAGGCGCTTGACGTGCACGTCGACCGTGCGTTCCTCGATGTAGACATGGTCGCCCCAGACCTTGTCGAGCAATTGCGCACGGCTGTGCACGCGCTCGGCGTGCTGCATCAGATAGGCCAGCAGCTTGAACTCGGTCGGTCCCACCTTGAGCGCATTGCCCTGCCAGGTCACGCGGTGCGTGGCGGTGTCGAGCGCGAGCTCGCCGATTTCCACGCGCTCGGTCACCACCTCGGGTGCGCGGCGGCGCAGCACGGCGCGGATGCGCGCGAGCATTTCCTGGGTGGAGAACGGCTTGGTGATGTAGTCGTCGGCGCCTGCGTCGAGGCCGGCCACCTTGTCGGGCTCGTCGCCGCGCGCGGTCAGCATCAGGATCGGAATTGCCTTGGTGCGCGGATCCTTGCGCCACTGGCGCGCGAGCTGCAGGCCGCTCTGGCCGGGCAGCATCCAGTCGAGCAGGATCAGGTCCGGCAGGAAGGCGTCGATTTCGCGCTGCGCTGCCGCACCGTCTTCCGACCAGATCGGCTCGAAGCCGTTGTGGCGCAGGTTGACGGCGATCAGCTCGGCGATCGACGACTCGTCTTCGACGATCAGGACTCGGGGTTTCTTCATGCTTTCTTGGGAGTCTGGCGCTCGTTGTTACTTCAGCGCCGATTCGATCTCTTGCATCGAAGTGTGCCGCACATCGGCGCCCTTGACGATGTAGATGATGAACTCGGCGATGTTCTTGGCGTGGTCTCCGATGCGTTCGATGGCCTTGGCCAGGAACAGCAGGTCGAGGCTGGCCGAAATCGTGCGCGGGTCTTCCATCATGTAGGTGACCAGCTTGCGCACGAAGCCGTCGAACTCCTTGTCGATCAGGTCGTCGTCCTTCAGGATCGACAGCGCGGCGGCCGTGTCCAGGCGCGCGAACGCGTCGAGCGCGGTGCGCAGCAGGCCCGAGGCCAGGTCGGCTGCAATGCGCAGCTCGTTCGAAGGCAGCGCGCGGGCCGAACCGCTCTCGATGATCGACTTGACCATGCGCGCGATCTTGTTGGCCTCGTCGCCCACGCGCTCGAGGTTGGCGGTGGTCTTCGAGATGGCGATCAAGAGGCGCAGGTCGCGCGCGGTCGGCTGGCGCCGCGCAATGATCGACGACAGCTCGCGGTCGATCTCGATTTCCATCGCGTTGACGCGGTGCTCGGTTTCCATCACGCGGTCGGCCGCTTCGGGGTCGAACTGCAGCAGCGCGTACACCGCCTGGTGGATCTGCGCCTCGACCATGCCGCCGAGCTCCATCACGCGCGACGAAACGCCGTTGAGTTCGCTGTCGAACTGGCTGGAGAGATGTTTTTCAGTCATGTGTGCCTCCTTGGCATCAGCCGAAACGGCCGGTAATGTAGTCCTCGGTCTCCTTGCGCTGCGGCTTGAAGAACATCTGTTCCGTCGCGCCGAACTCGATCAGGTCGCCCAGGTACATGTACGCGGTGTAGTCGCTGCAACGTGCGGCCTGCTGCATGTTGTGCGTCACGATGACCACGGTGTACTCGTTTTTCAGCTCGGCAATCAACTCTTCGATCTTCGCGGTCGAGATCGGGTCGAGTGCGGAACACGGTTCGTCGAGCAGCAGCACCTCGGGCTTGATGGCAATGCCGCGTGCAATGCACAGGCGCTGCTGCTGGCCGCCGGAAAGGCCCGAGCCGCTTTGCTGCAGCTTGTCGCGCACTTCGGTCCAGAGAGCGGCCTTCTTGAGCGCCCACTCCACGCGGTCGTCCATTTCGCTGGCGCTCAGGTTCTCGAACAGCTTCACGCCGAAGGCGATGTTGTCGTAGATCGACATCGGGAACGGCGTGGGCTTCTGGAACACCATGCCGATCTTTGCGCGAATCAGCGCCACGTCCTGCTTGGACGTGAGCAGGTTCTCGCCGTCCAGAGCAATGGTGCCCTCGGCGCGCTGCTCCGGGTAGAGCTCGAACATGCGGTTGAAGGTGCGCAGCAGGGTCGACTTGCCGCAGCCCGATGGGCCGATGAAGGCCGTGACCTTGTTCTCCGGGATCTCGAGGTTGATGCCCTTGAGCGCGTGGAACTTGCCGTAGTAGAAGTTCAGGTCCTTGACCGAGATCTTCGAGCGCGACGGTTGTGCGACAGTATTTGGCATGGTTGCTACTTCTTCTTGAATCAGAGTTTGTTGCGCGTGAGGACTCGCGCCAGGATGTTGAGGGCAAGCACGGCCACGGTGATCAGGAACACGCCGGCCCATGCCAGCTGTTGCCAGTTTTCGTACGGGCTCATCGCGAACTTGAAGATGGTCACCGGCAGGCTGGCCATCGGCTGGCTGATGTCGGCGGTCCAGAACTGGTTGTTCAGCGCGGTAAAGAGCAGCGGCGCGGTTTCGCCGGCAATACGCGCCACGGCCAGCAGCACACCCGTGACCACACCGGCGCGCGCCGCGCGCAGCGTGATGCTCAGGATGACCTTCCACTTCGGCGTGCCAAGTGCATAGGCCGCTTCGCGCAGGCCCGGCGGCACCAGCTGCAGCATGTTCTCGGTGGTGCGAATCACCACCGGAATCACGATCAGCGCCAGGGAGAGCGCACCTGCAAGACCCGAGAAGGTCTTGAAGTAGGCCACCACCACGGCATACACGAACAGGCCGATCACGATCGACGGAGCCGACAACAGAATGTCGTTGACGAAGCGCGTCACCGCCGAGAGCCAGCCCTTGGGGTTGTACTCGGCCAGGTAGATGCCGGCCATGATGCCGATCGGCGTGCCCACGAAGGTGGCCAGCGCCACCATCACGAACGAGCCGAAGATCGCGTTGGCGATGCCGCCCGCCTCGTTCGGCGGCGGTGTCATTTCGGTGAACGTGGCAAGCGCCAGGCCGCCAAGGCCCAGGCGCAGCGTTTCCCACAGGATCCAGACGAGCCAGAACACGCCGAACACCATTGCCGCGAGCGACAGCGTGAGCGCGATCTTGTTGACGCGGTTGCGCGCGGCAAACTTGGCCTGGCGCGTTTCGGCGAGCGCCTTGGCGTTCAGCAGGTTTTGAGCGGTGCTCGTACTCATGACTTGGTCCCTTCGCTCTTCTTCATCTGCGCCAGCAGCACCTTCGAAAGCGTCAGCACCACGAAGGTGATGAAGAACAGCACCAGGCCGAGGTACATCAGCGCGGCCTGGTGCAGGCCCGCGCCGGCTTCGGCAAATTCGTTGGCGAGTGCCGAGGTAATGCTGTTGGCAGCCTCGAACACGGAAAGCGAGTTGAGCTGGTTCATGTTGCCGATCACGAAGGTGACGGCCATCGTTTCACCCAGCGCCCGGCCGAGGCCGAGCATGATGCCGCCGATCACGCCGGCCTTGGTGTAGGGCAGCACAACCTTCGAAACCACTTCCCAGGTCGTGGAGCCGAGGCCGTAGGCCGACTCCTTGAGCAGCGGCGGCGTTACTTCGAACACGTCGCGCATCACCGAGGCGATGAACGGAATGATCATGATCGCGAGAATGATGCCGGCCGAAAGAATGCCGATGCCCACCGGAGGGCCCGACACCAGAGCACCGAGGTACGGCACGCCGGCGAACAGCTTCTGCAGCGGCTGCTGCACCCAGGTGGAAAGAATCGGGCCGAACACCAGCAGGCCCCACATGCCGTAGACGATGGAAGGCACCGCGGCAAGCAGCTCGATGGCCGTGCCCAGCGGGCGCTTGAGCCAGTTGGGCGAAAGCTCGGTCAGGAACAGCGCAATGCCGAAGCTCACCGGCACCGCGATCACCAGCGCGATGATCGAGGTGGCCAGCGTGCCGTAGATCATGACCAGGCCGCCGTACTCGTTCTGCACCGGGTCCCACACGCTGCTGGTGAGAAAGCCGAGGCCGTACTTCGAAATGGCGGGCCATGCGCCGGCGATCAGCGACAGCAGAATGCCGATGAGCATCGCGAGCGTGAGCAGCGCGGCGCCCTTGGCGGCCCAGCCGAACAGGCGGTCGGCCATGGGGCCCGAGCGCGGTGCCTTGGCGGGCGGTGGAGCAGTGGCGCGGCCGCGCTCGGCCGCGAGGTCGAGCGTGGATGCGGAAGCAGGATAAGTGGATGACAAGGGTCGCTCCGGCAATGACGAATGCGGCGCATCCTGGAGCGGTGTGCTGCTCATGGATGCGCCGTTCTGGGCTGGATGGGTGGGGTGTTTACTTGAACGCGACCGGCTTGCCCGATGCGTCCTTCACCTCGCCCCATGACTTGGCAATCGTGGCCTTCACCGCGTCGGGCATCGGCACGTAGTCGAGGTCGTCGGCGGTCTTGTCGCCACCCTTGTAGGCCCAGTCGAAGAACTTGAGTACGGTGGTCGCGTTGGCGGGCTTGTCCTGCACCTTGTGCATCAGGATGAAGGTCGCGCCGGTGATGGGCCATGCGCCCTTGTCGGCCTGGTTGGTCAGCACCTGGTAGAAGCTCTTGTTCCAGTCGGCGGCGGCCGCGGCGGCCTTGAAGGCGCTGTCGTCGGGCGAGACGAAGTTGCCGGCCGCGTTCTGCAGCTGGGCATAGGTCATCTTGTTCTGCTTGACGTAGGCGTACTCGACATAGCCGATCGAATTGGGCAGGCGGTTCACGAAAGCGGCGACGCCTTCATTGCCCTTGCCGCCCGCGCCAGTGGGCCAATTCACGGCCGTGCCTTCGCCGACCTTGGTCTTCCACTCGGCGTTGACCTTGCTCAGGTAGTTGGTGAACAGGAAGCTGGTGCCCGAACCGTCGGCGCGGCGAACCGGTGCAATGGCGGCGTCCGGCAGGGCCAGCGAGCCGTTCAGCGCCTTGATGGCGGGGTCGTTCCACTTGGTGATCTTGCCCAGGTAGATGTCGCCCAGCACCTGGCCGTTGAGCTTCAGCTCGCCGGGCTTGATGCCGGGAATGTTCACCACGGGAATCACGCCGCCGATGACGGTGGGGAACTGCATCAGGCCCTTGGCCTGGAGTTCTTCGTCCTTCAGGGGAGCGTCGGAAGCACCGAAATCGACCGTCTTGGCTTCGATCTGCTTCAGGCCGGCACCCGAGCCGACCGACTGGTAGTTGATCTTGACGCCGGTGGACTTGTTGAAATCGGAGGCCCACTTGGCGTACAGCGGTGCCGGGAAGCTGGCGCCGGCGCCGGTCACGTCTTGTGCAAAAGCGGGCACATGGGCAAAAACCGCGACCACGAGGCCGGCAGCTGCAAATTTGAAAGTCGTTTTCATCAAGGCTTCCTTTAGAAGTAAGAAGTAGTCCCTTTCGGGCTTGGAACGGACTCTAGAAAGCTTGTGTGACATCGGTGTGACACCCCGCCACAGAGGGAAAATGCCTCGACTGCCCCTGCGGCTTGTATGACGCTGTCACACAACCGTCATTCGCCGCGCCTAGCCTTCCGAGCCTCGCCGCTGGCGATTCGGGAGGCGGCGCACCTCTCTACGGGCCGTCACGGCGCTACGATCAGAGCCACCGCCCCCCTCTTCACTACAACTACATGCAAAACGGCACCCGCCTCGCCGCAGTCGATCTCGGCTCGAACAGCTTCAGGCTCGAAATCGGACAGGTCGACCACGGTCAGATTCACCGCACCGAATACCTCAAGGAGACGGTGCGCCAGGGCAACGGCCTGGACAGCGCCCGCAACCTCACGCCCGAGGCCATGCAGCGCGGCTGGGACGCGCTCGCCCGCTTCGGCGAACGGCTGGCCGGCTTCAAGCGCTCGCAGGTGCGCGCCGTGGCCACCCAGACCCTGCGCGAAGCCCGCAACCGCGAAGAGTTCCTGCTGCGCGCGCGCACCATCCTGGGGTTCGGCATCGACGTGATTCCGGGCCGGGAAGAAGCCCGCCTTATCTACCAGGGCGTGGCGCACACGCTGCCGCACACCGATGCTTCCGACCGCGAGCGCCGCCTGGTGGTGGACATCGGCGGGCGCTCGACCGAAATGATCATCGGCCGTGCGCTCGAGGCCGAACTGATGGAGTCCTACCGCGTCGGCAGCGTCGCCTGGTCGATGAAGCACTTCGCGGAGGGCCTCTTCACCCCGGCCGCATTCCGCGCCGCCGAGGTGGCCGCCAAAGCCGTGCTGGACGATGCGCTCTCGAGCTACACCCGCGACCAGTGGGATGTGGCGTATGGCGCCTCCGGCACCATCGGTGCGGTGGGTGACGTGCTGGCCGCCGCCGGCGGCGAGCCGGGGCTGATTACCCGCGACGGGCTCGACTGGCTGGTCGAGCGCCTGCTCAAGGCCGGCAGCGCCGACAAGCTGCGCATCGACGGCATGCGCGAAGACCGCAAGGCCGTCATCGGCGGCGGTGTGAGCGTGCTGCGAGCGGTGTTCGACCTGCTCGGCATCGAAGAAATGAAAGTGGCCCAGGGCGCACTTCGCCACGGCGTGCTCTACGAGTTGCTGGAACGAGACGAAGGCGTGGCCGATTTACGCACCGCCACCGTGGCGCGGCTGGCCACCCGCTTCTCGGTCGACGCGGCCCAGGCCAGGCGCGTGGGCGAAACAGCCGCGGCGCTGTTCGTGCAGCTCACGCCCGCGGCACGTGGCGGCAGCCCGGGCAGCCGCGCCGGACGGGCGCTGCGCAAGCTTGGCTGGGCGGCACAGCTGCATGAGATCGGCACGCTGGTTTCGCACAGCGACTATCACAAGCACGGCGCCTACATTCTCGACAACACCGATGCGCCCGGCTTTGCCGTGAACGAACTGCACGCGCTCGGCCAGCTGGTTCTGGGGCAGCGCGGCAAGCTGCGCAAGCTCGAGGCTGCGCTGGACGACGAGACCTTCGTGATGCAGCTGCTCTCGCTGCGTCTCGCGGTCATCTTGTGCCACGCGCGCCGCGATCCCGATCCGCAGGCGCTGCATCTCGCAGCGCTGGGTGCCAGGGCCTTCACGATTGTCTGCGCGCCCGACTGGGCCGATGCCTATCCCCAATCCGCGCACCTGCTGCGCGAGGAAGTGCTGGCCTGGCAGAAGACCAGCAACTGGCGCGTGGAACTCAGCGGCTGCTGAGTCGCTTCACTTTGCTTCGAGGCCGGCCGTGCGGGTCGTTTCCGAACTGGCGAGGCGAGGCGACGGCTCGTCCTCCTGGCCGAACATGCCGGCATAGGCAGGCTGAAGGATCTTGGAAAGCCCCTGGCGCAGGCCGTCCTGGGCCTTGGCGTTGTCCTGAAGCAGGCCGTCGTATGCCAGGAAGGCCGGCTCCTCCAGGTCGGAAGTGTGGGTCGTCTGGTGAAGAACGGCCTGCTGCTCGTTCTTGAGCGACTGCTCGATCGCGACGAAGGGCTTGAAGCTCGATGTCATGTCGGGCGCTGAATAGATCGTGGTGACCCGAACCACCAATGTGCTGTAGCCGGGCGTGGGCTGGAACCCGACTGCCTGCAACTGCGCGAGCTCGCCGTCCACACGGGGAGCCGGCGTCAGCTTCACTTCGCGGCCTCCGGTACGCAGCCGCGCCGCCAGCTGCTCGGCGAATTGCCGGTTGAGCGACGCCGCCCCGCTGTTCTTTACGGCGGCCGTGAACTCGAGGGTGCGCCGCTCCATGCGGCTGGCCTTCGTCACCCGTGTACCGACCTCGACACCAAGCGCCACCAGCGTTCCGACCGGCCCGAAAACCCCAGCCCATCCAATGATCGCGGAGCCGCCACCGTCCATGACCGTAAGCTGATCCTGTTCGTTGTAGACGAGTTCGATCTTCGAGATCGACCGGGTGGCATCGTGGCGAACCTGCGGCGCAGGCTCGGGCGTGCTCGTGGCGCATCCGGCCAGCAGGGCTGCAGCAGCCAACAGGGAAACGAGCGCTTTCATTCGGCATCCGCGGTGAAAGACGGCTGCAACAGCCTTCGCACCTGGCGCCCCGAAAATCCGCGGCACACAAGGCATCTGCTGCGCAATCGCCTTGTGGTTGTAAGTTATGGATGCAATTTGTGACTAAATGCATCTGGCGCGGTCATTGTGCCTACATATCGCTGCCGCGCGGGCCGGATTTGGCCAATTTGTTTACAGTTTTGGGCAAATTTTCTGCCCTGGTCGCCGTCAGAGAAGCTCGGGCGACTGAACGGTAACCACCACGGTCTGCACGTCGCCATCGCGCTCGCGCGTTCGAATCCACCACAGCGCACCCTTGCGCACCGGGCAGCTGTCCTGCTTCAGCCCGAGAAGAAGCGAAATGGCCTGCCCTACCGAGGGCTGGTGGCCGATCATCAGCACCACCGACTTGCCGTTGGGCCAGCCCGCCGCGCCCAGCATGGCCTCGGCCGTGGTGTCGGGCGCGAGTTCGGAACGCAGCTTGTACTTGCGGCCGAGCGCGAGCGCGGTCTGCTCGCAGCGCCGCGCGGGGCTGCAGATGATGCGGGTGCCGTCGGGCAGTTGCCGGTCGAGCCAGCTGGCCATGCGCTTGGCCTGCTTCTCGCCGCGCGCGGTGAGGGAGCGCTGCAGGTCGTCGCAGCCCTCTGTCCAGTCCTCGGCTTCGGCATGGCGCCAGAAGATCAAGTCCATGCTCATCGTCTTTCGATGGTCAGTTGCTGGATGCATCGGAGTGATGCCCTCGCGATGCATATCGGTTCATGAGCGCGGTCTGCGCGCCATGCGCCTCGATCGCGCGCGACGCACCCGCCTCGGCGGAATTGGTGTCGTGGTCTACGCGGGTGTAGATGCCGTCGCCTCCGAGGTCCCAGGCATCGCGGCCGTCGTGCAGGTAGGCCACCAGGCACTCGTCGATCAGGCGCTGGCGCAGGCTCGGGTCGGTCACCGGCCAGGCCAATTCGATGCGCCGCATCATGTTGCGGTTCATCCAGTCGGCGCTCGAGAGGTAGAGCGACTCTTCCTCTCCGTTGCGAAAGTAGAAGACCCGCGAGTGCTCGAGGAAGCGCCCGATCACCGAGCGCACGCGGATGTTGTCGGTCAGCCCAGGCACTTGCGCCGGCAAGGTGCACGCCCCGCGCACAATGAGGTCGATCTTCACGCCCTTCTGCCCCGCGCGCATCAGCGCGGCGACCAGTTCCTCGTCGGTCAGCGCATTCATCTTGGCGACGATGCGCGTGGGCTCGCCGGTTGCGGCCGCCAGACCCAATGCATCGATCTGCGCAATGAGGTTCTTGTGCAGGTCGAACGGCGCCAGCCACATGCGGTTGAGCTTGGGCAGGCGGCTCTGGCTTGCAAGGTGAACGAACACCGCTTCCATGTCGGCCGTGAGCAGCGGATCGGCCGTCAGGTGGCTGATGTCCGTGTAGAGCTTGGCGGTGCGCGGGTTGTAGTTGCCGGTAGAAAGATGCCCGTAGCGGCGCATCTGCTTGCCCTCGCGGCGCGTGACCAGCAGCATCTTGGCGTGCGTCTTCAGGCCCACCACGCCGTACACCACTTGCGCGCCGATCGATTCGAGCATTTCCGCCCAGTTGATGT
Source organism: Variovorax paradoxus (assembly GCF_040544635.1). GTDB lineage: Bacteria > Pseudomonadota > Gammaproteobacteria > Burkholderiales > Burkholderiaceae_C > Variovorax > Variovorax paradoxus_R. The sequence continues at coordinate 5,350 of NZ_JBEPKJ010000004.1, read as the reverse complement.
TGGCCTCTTCGTCGAAGCGGGCCTTGAGCTCCACCACCACCGTCACTTCCTTGCCGCGGCGCACGGCTTCGCGCAGCAGGTCCATCAGCTCCGAATCGGCGCCGGTGCGGTAGATGGTCTGCTTGATGGCCAGCACCTGCGGGTCTAGCACGGCTTCGCGCAGGAACGCGAGCACGCCGTCGAAGCTCTCGAAGGGCTGGTGGATCATCACGTCGCCACGCTGCAGCCGCTCGAAGAACGGTTGCGCCGGAGACAGCGTGACGGGATACGACGCCGCATACGGCGGAAAACGCAGTTGCGGTTCGTCCAGCAGGTCGATCAGCTGGGTCAGCCGCGCCAGGTTGACCGGCCCGTGCACGCGGTAGAGCGCCTGCGGCGGCAGGTTGAACTGCGCCAGCAGAAAGCTCGCGAGCGACTCGGCACAACTGGCCGAAACCTCGAGCCGCACGGCCTGGCCGTAATGCCGGTGCTGCAGCCCCTGGCGCAAGGCGGTGCGCAGGTTCTTGACGTCTTCCTCGTCGACCGCAAGATCGGAATGCCGCGTAACGCGGAACTGCGAGAAGTCGCCCACCTCGCGGCCCGGGAACATGCCTGACAAATGGGCGCGCACCACGCTCGACAGCGCCACGAACAGCGTCTTGCCGTCCGACACCTTGGCCGGCATGCGAATGACGCGCGGCAGCACGCGCGGCACCTTGACGATCTGGATCGGGTTTTCGCGCCCGAATGCGTCCTTGCCGCCGAGCCGCACGATGAAGTTGAGCGACTTGTTAGCCACCTGCGGAAACGGATGCGCCGGGTCCAGCCCCACCGGAATCAGCAAGGGGCGCACTTCGCGCTCGAAATACTCGCTGACCCATTTGCGCTGGGCCGCATTGCGTTCGCCGTGCGAAATGATGTGGATGCCGTGCTTTGCAAACGTGGGCATCAACTCGTCGTTGTAGAGCGCGTACTGGCGCCCCACGAGTTTGTGAGCCGCCTCGGCCAGGCGCTCGAACGACTCGGTCGTGTAGGTGCCCTTCTGGTCGCTGGCGCTGCTGGCAATCAGGTGCGGCGCGGCGCGGACTTCAAAGAACTCGTCGAGGTTCGACGAAACGATGCACAGGTAGCGAAGACGTTCAATCAACGGCACCTCAGGCCTGTGGGCCCAATCGAGCACGCGCTCGTTGAAAGACAGGATGCTGTGATCGCGGTCGAGCAGCGTAAGCGCCGATGCCGCGACCGCAAGTGTCCGGTCAGCGGTAGCAGATTGCATGGGCACTGATTCTGGGGCAAGGGGCACGGGAGCACACGTAGGCGGAAATATGACAGTTTCGTCCTTGTTTATGACGGTTCCGTGACGCTCCTGTGACGCCGCTTCGCCAGCACCCGGATCTTCCGAACCGGGCGAAGAGACGGACGGCCTGGCAGCGGGCCGGGCGACCGCTGGTTTCATGCGCCGAGAAAGTGCTTGCGGTAGCGCGCCGGCAAGTCGTCGATGCGCATCAGCATCGGCAGGTCCGCAGTGTTGAAGTCCGGGTCCCATGCCGGGGCACCCAACACCTTGGCGCCCAGGCGCAGGTAACCCTTGATGAGCGCCGGCGGCTCGACGTCGAGCGCGCTGTCGAGCCGCTCGACCGGCAGCGGCAAGCGCGGCTGCACCTGGTACTGGATCGGCGCCATGTGGCTGGCCGAGAGCTGCCGCCAGATGCTGGCCGCCGCGTCGCCGTTGGTCACGCCGTTGTGTGACATGGGAATGCTCGCGCAGCCGATCATCGTGTCGAGCTTGTTGCGGTGCATGAAGCCGGCCAGCGCGCCCCACAGCGCAAGAATCACCCCGCCCTGCCGATGATCGGGATGCACGCAGCTGCGGCCCAGCTCGACCATGCGCTCGCGCAGGTCGCGCAGCCGGGTCAGGTCGAACTCGGTGTCGCTGTAGGTGCTGCCCACGCGCCGGGCCTGGGCCGGCGTGAGCACGCGGTAGGTGCCGATCACCTGCTGCGTGAGCTCGTCGCGCACCAGCAGGTGTTCGCAGAAGTCGTCGAACAGGTCGATGTCGTGCCCCGCCAGCGGCGTGCTCACGCGTGCACCCATTTCGCCGACGAACACTTCGTAGCGCAGGCGCTGCGCGGCGCGCACGTCATCGAGGTGGCGTGCCCAGCTCACGGTGATGCCCTGCTTGGCATCGATGACCGGCGGCACGAGAACCGCAGCGGGCGCATCGGGCACCGACGTGCGCACGCTTGGAACGGCAGGAGCAGGCCACAAGGCGGCACGCAGTCCGATCTGCGACAGCGGAAACGTCGGGTTGGGCAGTTCTTTCATGGGGAACCCTTTCTGCCGATGGAGTCTCTGCACCTGCGGTGAAACCGGCATGTCAGTGGCATTGCATTTGCATGACTGTGTTACGGCGTGTTTGAGCCTCGTTTCCGGACTGCCCCGTTCGGGCCGCGAGGTTGTCTAATGCGGTGGGTCCGCGACATGGAGTTTCTTCAAATGGCCACAGACGCAAGCAGCAATTTCGACAACCGTCTCCACCAGACCTTTCCCGTTCTCAGCGACGCCGAGATCGCGCGCATTGCGCGCTTCGGAACGGTGCAGCGCTTTGCGCGCGGGGAGAGACTGTTCACCGCCGGGGAAACCGGCCCCGGCATGTTCGTTCTGCTCAAGGGCGTGGTGGCCATCACGCAGCGCGACGGCCTCGGGCATGTGGTGCCCATCGTGCGCCAGGGGCCGGGCGAATTCCTTGCCGAGGTAGGCCAGCTGAGCGGCCGCCCTGCCCTCGTCGACGGACACGCCGACGAAGAAGTAGAAGCGCTGGTCGTGCCGCCGCCGCAATTGCGCGCGCTGCTCGTGGCCGAAGCCGACCTTGGCGAGCGCATTACCCGCGCGCTGATCCTGCGGCGCGTGGCGCTGATCGAATCGGGCGCGAGCGGGCCGGTGCTCATCGGCAAGCCCGAGTCGCCCGACATGGCGCGGCTCGAAAACTTTCTGCGCCGCAACGGCCACCCCTATCACCTGGTCGATGCGGCGGAAGATCCGGATGCCGCGGCGCTGCTGGAACAGTACGGCACCTGCAAGCTGCTGGCCGTGTGCCCCGACGGCTCGGTGCTGGTCAACCCAGCCGAAGATGCGCTGGCGCGCTGCCTTGGCATGGTGGACACCGCCGAACGCGACGAACTGTTCGACGTGGCCGTGGTCGGTGCCGGCCCCGCCGGGCTGGCCACCGCTGTGTATGCGGCCTCCGAAGGCCTGCGCGTGATCGTGCTCGACTGCCGCGCCTTCGGCGGACAGGCCGGTGCCAGTGCGCGCATCGAGAACTACCTGGGCTTTCCCACCGGCATCTCGGGGCAGGCGCTCGCGGGCCGGGCCTTCGTCCAGGCCCAGAAGTTCGGCGTCGAGATGCTCATTCCGGTGAAGGTCACGTCGCTGGACTGCACGCGCGACAACGCAATGGGCAGCCTGCGCATCGCCCTTGCAGATGGCCGCACCATCAACGCACGCACGGTGGTCATTGCCAGCGGCGCGCGCTACCGGCGGCCCGACGTACCGCGGCTGTCCGAATTCGAAGGCCGCGGCATCTGGTATTGGGCATCGGCCATCGAAGCGAAGCTTTGCTCGCAGCAAGAGGTCGCGCTCGTCGGCGGCGGCAACTCGGCAGGCCAGGCCGCGGTGTTTTTGTCGCGCCATGCGGCCAAGGTCAATGTGCTGGTGCGCGGCCCTTCGCTCGCGGCCAGCATGTCACGCTACCTGATCGACCGCATCGAGGCGACGCCCAACATCGAACTGCATCCGCACACCCAACTGGTGAAGCTGAACGGCGGCTCCGACGAAGGCCTGACCGGCGCGACATGGCGCTGCCAGACCACGGGCGACGAGCACGACTGTGCGGCTCGCAACATCTTCCTGTTCGTCGGTGCCGAACCCGAGGCCAGTTGGCTCGAAGGCTGCGGCGTTTCGGTCGACAAGCACGGCTTCGTGCTGACGGGCAATGCGGCGAGCAGCGGCTTTCCGGCACGGCCCGCCACGGCTCTCGAGTCCAGCGTGCAAGGCGTCTTTGCCGTGGGCGATGTGCGCTCGGGCTCGGTCAAGCGCGTGGGCGGCGCCATCGGCGAAGGCGCGGCCGTGGTCGCGCTGATTCACCAGCACCTGTCGTCCAACTCGGCCGTCGCCTGAGCGGCTTTGCGAAGCGGTGCGGTGCACCGCAATTCCCGGCCCTGCACGCATTTGAATGGCCGCGTATATGCTGCCTGCCTCGAATCACAACCCGCACATCGGAGCCCGAGACATGCCTGCATCGCCCATCGAGGTCTATTCCTGGCCCACACCCAACGGCCACAAGATTCACATCATGCTGGAGGAGTGCGGCCTGCCGTACAACGCCCGCCCGATCAACATCGGCAAGGGCGACCAGTTCGCACCCGACTTCCTGCAGATCAGCCCGAACAACAAGATTCCCGCCATGACCGACCCCGACGGGCCGGACGGCAAGCCCATTTCGCTCTTCGAGTCGGGCGCCATCCTCGTCTACCTGGCGGGCAAGACCGGCAAGCTGCTGCCCAAGACAGACCGCGAACGCTACGACGTGCTGCAGTGGCTCATGTTCCAGATGGGCGGCGTCGGCCCCATGCTCGGGCAGGCGCATCACTTCCGCATGTATGCGCCTGAAAAGATCAGCTACGCCATCGAGCGCTACAGCAACGAAGCCAAGCGGCTCTACGGCGTGATCGACAAGCAGCTGTCTAAGAACAGGTTCATCGCAGGCAAGACTTATTCGATTGCCGACATCGCCATCTTCCCGTGGCTGCGCAGCTGGGACAAACAAGGCATCACCCTCACCGACTACCCGCACCTGAAAGCCTGGTTCGACGCCATCGCCGCCAGGCCCGCCGTGCAGCGCGGCGTGAAAGTGCTGGCCGATTTGCGCCAGCCGATCACCGGCGACAAAGAGCGCGAGATTCTTTTCGGCAAGACGCAATACGAGAAGCGCTGAGAGCACCGATATTCGGGCTAGAATAGAAGGCTTGTCGGGGTGTAGCGCAGCCTGGTAGCGCATCTGGTTTGGGACCAGAGGGTCGAAGGTTCGAATCCTTTCGCCCCGACCAAAGAAAACGTAATGCGGACAGTCACTTAGGTGATTGTCCGCATTTTTCGTTTCTGGGGTCGATTTCTAACTGTTGGCGATCTTCTAACGGGAGCCGCACTACCGGCGTGCGTTCACCAACGCACGCGCACACCGAGGCCGCGCCAAGAACTGCTTCATGGCGCGGCGCTCTCTCACCACTTCATGCGCAACCCCAATGAGCCTTGCACCGTGCGCTTCACCTTCGCGTCGCCACCGGAGGCCCAGAGCTTGCCCACTTCGCCGTAG
>NZ_JBEPKJ010000003.1:0-418079 GCF_040544635.1 Variovorax paradoxus | reverse complement strand
AGCCAGGAGCAGAGCACGGGCATCGAGCAGGTGAACCAGGCCATCGCGCAGATGGACCAGGTCACGCAGCAGAACGCGGCGCTGGTGGAAGAAGCGGCCGCTGCGGCGCAATCGATGCAGGAGCAGGCCGCGAGCCTGGTGGAGGCGGTGAGCGTGTTCAGGCTCGAGGCTGGCGCGCATGGCGAACATGCCACCCGCGTCGAACCCTCGCACATGCCCGAGGCGACGCCGGCCCGTTCGTTCGCGAACCCGCGCAAGAAGGAGGCCATTGCCTCCACCCCTCCCTTGGCCCTGGCCCGCGGCACCGCGGGTGACTGGACCGAGTTCTAACCCAACCGCAGCAGGAGCCCCTGATGAACGCAGTAGCCACGGATTCGTCCCAGCCACAGCGCCCCTTTGTCTCGTTGGCGCGCACGCTGACCGTCAGGGTCACCATTGCCATCTTTGCGGTCACGGTGTTCCTCCTCGGCGTGTTCTACGTCATCGGCTCTGCGCAACAGCAGCACAGCGCCTCGCAGTACGCCAACGCCAAGGCCGAAGCTATCGCCCGCTCGCTGGACATCTTCGACCGCACCATGCAGATGACCGCAGAGAACGCATACGGCGTTTTCCGGCGCCAGTTTGCGGGCACTTTTGCGGTCGAAGATGCGGCGCAGGGCGTCGTGAGCAGCTTCGGCGTGGCAATCAACAGTGGCAGCACCGCTGAGGTGGATGCGTTCGCACGCGACTTTCCCGGCGCCAACGCCACAGTGTTCGTGGCCCAGGGCGAAGATTTCCGCCGCGTGACCACGTCCGTCAAAAAGGAGAATGGCGAGCGCGCGATCGGCACGCTGCTCGACCGCAAGAGCGCCGCGTATCCGGTGCTGCGCTCGGGCAAGCGGTTCGTCGGACGCGTCACGTTGTTCGGGCGGCCCTACATCACCGTCTACGACCCGGTGCGCGATGCCGCGGGCAACGTGGTCGCGGTGCTCTACATCGGCATGGACATCTCGCAGCAGCAGGCCTCGTTCGGCGAAGCCGTGGGCAAGACGCGCATCTTCGACACGGGCGGGCTCTATATCGTCAACCCGGGGGCGGATCCCGCCGCGGCGACGATCGTTTTCCATCCGACCGCGGCCGGGAAAAAACTTTCCGAGCTGCTCAAGGATGCCGAGGCCGTGGATTGGATCGGCCGGCTGAAGAGCGACGACGCCGCGTGGCTGGACAACGCGCCCGCGGTGCTTTTGCCGGCGCAGCAAGAAAAGCACTACGCGTCCGTGAGCAAGAGCGAAGCAACCGGCTGGCTCGTGGTCGCGGAAATTCCCGCTTCGGAGATGATGGCCGAGCTCTACCGCGAGATGACCGTGCTCGGCGGCTTCATCGCGCTGGCTGCGGTGGTACTGGGTGCGGCGCTCATCATCTTCCTCCGGCGTACCGTGCGGCCCCTCAGCGTGTTGGGCGAACACGTGCAGACGATAGGCCAGGGCGATCTGTCGCGTCAGCTGAGCTCGAACCGCCGCGACGAGATCGGCGTCATCACACGGGCCGTTGAATCGATGCGCGCCAGCCTGGCCACCGTGGTCGGCGGTGTGCGCACCGGCACCGACGCCATCGCCACGGCCTCGGGCCAGATTGCCGCAGGCAACCAGGACCTGTCTTCCCGCACCGAGGAACAGGCCAGCTCGCTCGAAGAGACCGCCGCTTCGATGGAAGAACTCACCAGCACGGTGAAGCAGAACGCGGACAACGCCCGCCAGGCCAATCAACTCGCGCTCTCGGCCTCCGAAGTGGCCATCAAGGGCGGCAACGTCGTGGGCCAGGTGGTCGACACCATGGCCTCGATCAATGCCTCGTCCAAGAAGATCGTCGACATCATTGGCGTGATCGACGGCATCGCGTTCCAGACCAACATCCTGGCGCTCAATGCGGCGGTGGAAGCCGCACGTGCCGGTGAGCAGGGTCGCGGCTTTGCGGTGGTCGCTTCCGAAGTGCGCAGCTTGGCGCAGCGCTCGGGCGCAGCCGCCAAGGAAATCAAAGGCCTGATCGACGACTCCGTAGGCAAGGTCGACGTGGGCAGTGCGCTGGTGGGCGAAGCCGGCAAGACCATGGCCGAGATCGTGGGCAGCGTGAAGCGCGTGACCGACATCATCGGAGAGATCACCGCGGCGAGCCAGGAGCAGAGCACGGGCATCGAGCAGGTGAACCAGGCGATTGCGCAGATGGATCAGGTCACGCAGCAGAACGCGGCCTTGGTCGAAGAAGCAGCTGCTGCCGCGCAATCGATGCAGGAGCAGGCCGCCAGCCTGGTGGAGGCGGTGAGCGTGTTCAGGCTGGAAGCATGAAGTTCAGCCCGACTGTCCCGGCACTTCATTTTTCGCCGGCCCTGCCGATAAACAAGAAACAGGTGTCCGAAGCGGCGCCTTCCGTCAAGCAATAAACGTTTTACAGGTAAAGCCTCATGTCGATGTTCTATACGGGCCTGTCCGGCCTGAGCGTGGCGCGAACCGCGCTCATGACCACGGCCCACAACACGGCCAACGTGTACACCACCGGCTACAACCGCCAGACCGCGCTGGTCTCTTCGCTCGGCGGCACGGTCACCGGCGCGGGCTTCGTGGGCAACGGCGCGCGCGTGACCACGGTGCAGCGCAGCTACGACCGCTACCTGACGGCCCAGCTCAACGGTGCCGAAGCCGCGGGCGCCGCACTTGCGAGCTACGGCTCGCAAATCAACCGCATCGATTCGCTGCTGGCCGACAAGACGGCCGGCATTACGCCGTTGATGCAGAGCTTCTTCGCCAGCGTGCAGGACGTGGCCAACACGCCGGCCGACCCGGCCGCGCGCCAGCAGCTCATCAGCGCGGCACAGTCGCTGGCCAACAAGTTCCGCTCCACCGACCAGTACCTCACGGACCTGAACAGCTCTGTCAACGAGCAGATCGAAGGCAGCGCCGAGAAGATCAACACCTTCGCCACCCAGATCGCGAGCCTGAACCAGCAGATCAGCCGGCTCAGCGCCATGGCCGGCGGCCAGCCGCCCAATGACCTGATGGACCAGCGCGACCAGCTGGTGAGCGAGCTCGGCAAGATCGTCGACGTCAAGGTGATGGAGCAGGACAGCGGCCAGTACAACGTCTTCATCGGCAACGGCCAGACACTGGTGCTGGGCGACCGGGCCGCGAAGATGCAGGCCGTGCAGTCCGCCGCCGATCCCACGCGCCAGGCAATGGCGCTGGTCGGCGTGGCCGGCACCGTCTCGGAGCTCAACGACAACGTGCTCACCGGCGGATCGCTGGGAGGGCTTCTGGCCTTCCGCGCCGAAACGCTCACCAGCACGCAAAACGCCGTCGGCCGGCTCGCCATGGCCCTGGGCAACGAATTCAACAACCAGCACAAGCTCGGCGTCGATCTGAACGGCGTGCTCGGCACGGACTTCTTCTCGCAAGCCGTACCCGGTGTGTTCTCCAATGCGAAGAACGGCGGCGACATGGTGCTCGGTGCCAGCGTGACCGACACCTCCCAGCTCTCGACCAGCGACTATTCGGTGCTGGTGAAAGACGTGGCCGGCACGCTGACCTACACCGTCACGCGGCTGTCGGACAAACAGGTCATGGGTGACTACACCGCGTTCCCCGCCAGCTTCGACGGCGTGAGCCTGTCGGTGGCCAGCGGCACCGCGCAGGCGGGCGATTCCTTCCTGGTGCAACCCACGCGCACCGGTGCGCGCGACATGGACGTGCTGGTGCGCGAAACGGCCAAGGTGGCCGCCGCATCGCCGCTGGTCACGGGCAAGACGGTCGGCAACAAGGGCACGGGCGCCCTGAGCCCCGCCGTGGTCGATGCGGGCTACCTGGCCACGCCGCTCGCCGCAACGGTCACGCTGGCGTACGACGCCGGCGCCAACACGCTGTCGGGCTTTCCGGCAACCTCCGCCGTCACGGTGACGCTGGCCGACGGCACAGCCACGAACTACCCCGCCGGCACGGCCGTTCCGTACACCGCCGGTGCCTCCATCCGCTTCGACGGCATCGAAGTCAAGCTCACGGGCGCGCCCGCGCAGGGCGACACCTTCACCATCGGCAAGAACGTGGGCGGCGTGTCGGACGGCAGCAACGCGCTGAAGCTCGGCGCGTTGCAGCGCAAGAACGCCATGGACGGCGGCACCTCCACCTTCAACGGCGCCTTCGCCAAGCTGGTGAGCGAGGTCGGCAACCGCTCCATGGAGATCCGCGTGGCAACGCAGACGCAGGACAGCGTCACGAGCCAGATCCGCGCCAGCCGCGATTCGATCTCGGGCGTGAACCAGGACGAGGAAACCGCCAACCTGCTGATGTACCAGCAGATGTACCAGGCCAATGCCAAGGTGATCCAGACCGCATCGACCATGTTCGACGCGATTCTCGGCATCCGCGGCTGATTCCGCACCCACTTAATACAGAAGAACCTCAGGAGTCGAGATGCGCATCAGCACCCAATCCTTCTACGCCCAGAGCATGAGTGCGCTGGGTTCGCAGCAGCAGCAGCTGTTCCGCATTCAGCAGCAGCTTGCCGCGGGCACCAAGTTCCTGACGCCGGCCGACGACCCGGTGGCCGCCGCGCGCGCGTTGGGCGTCAACCAGTCGATGGCGGAGTCGGCGCAATACGCCAGCAGCCGCAGCCGCGCGATGCTTTCGCTCTCGCAAGAGGAAACCGCGCTGAAGTCGGCCACCTCGATCATGCAGAACATGAAGACGCTGGCGGTGCAGGCCGGCAACGGCACGCTGTCGGATGCCGACCGCGCTTCGCTGGCCACCACGCTGCAGAGCAACCTGGACCAGCTGGTGAACGTGGCCAACGCCGACGACGGCAACGGCCAGTTCCTGTTCGCCGGCTTCAAGAGCGCCAGCCCGCCCTTCGTGACGGAGGCCGGCGGCGGCGTCCAGTACATGGGCGACCAGGGCCAGCGCCTGATGCAGATCGACGTGTCGCGCCAGATGTCGACCACCGACGACGGACGCAGCGTGTTCCAGTCGGTGCAGGGTGGGGCGGGCTACGTGAGCTCGGCCGGCGCGGCCAACACCGGCTCCGGCGTCTTCGGCGCCGTGGGCCTTACCGATGCGACCGATGCCAACTACGGCAAGGACTTCGTCATCAGCTTCGCGGGCGGCAACTACACCGTGACCACGCAGGACACGCCGCCCGTGGTCGCCGCAACGGGCCCCTACGTGCCCGACGCGCCGATTGCCTTCGGCGGCGTTCAGATCAAGATGAGCGGCACGCCCGCCGACGGCGACACCTTCCAGGTGGCCACGGCCCGCAACGCCGGCACCGACGTGTTCGCCGCCATCGGCGAGCTCGTCACGGCGCTCAGGAAGCCGCTGACCGGCGGCGGCGAAGCGGCACAGGCCGAGCTGCTCAACTCGCTGAGCACCTTCAACGTCAAGATCACCAACGCGCACGACAACGTGCTCACGGTCACGTCGTCGGTCGGTTCGCGCATGAACGAGCTCGACGCGCTCAACACCGGCGGCGCCTCGCGCTTCCTGATCGACAAGAGCTACCTCTCGGAACTGGTCGACCTGGACCCGGCCAGCGCCATCTCGGAATACCTCCAGCGCGAAACCTCGCTCAAGGCAACGCAGCAGACCTTTGCCCGCCTGCACAGCATTGCGCTGTTCAACTACCTGTGATGAACGGCGAGGCGGTGCACGCTGCCTCGACCGGCGAGGGCCAGCCCCGGATGCAGGAAGCTCAGGGCCGCAGCGCCTGCGTCAGCTGGAGTATCGAAGAGAGCCCCGCGGCAAAGCGCGGCTCGAGGAAGGCGCCGAACTGCGGCATGAGCAGATGCATCATGCCGATGCCCGCGAGCAGCGTGAGCGGAAAGCCCACCGCAAAGATGCTGAACTGCGGCGAGGCCCGGTTCAGGATGCCCATCGCCAGATTCAGCGTGAGCAGCGCGGTCACCAGCGGCAGCGCCAGCATGAATCCGTTGATGAAGATCTGCCCGCCGCCCAGTACCAGGAACATCCAGCCTTGCGCAGCCAGCGGCGCATCGGCGATCGGCAGCGTGCTGAAGCTTTCGGCCAGCCCGGCCACCATCAGCAGATGGCCGTCCACCGCCAGAAAGAGAAGGATGGCCAGCATGTGCATCAGCCGCGCGATCACCATCGTGGCGCCGCCGGCCATCGGGTCGAAAAATGAAGCGAAGGAAAGGCCCATCTGCAGGCCGATGTATTCGCCCGCGGCCAGCACGGCGGCAAACACCATGCGCATCGTGAAGCCGATGGCGCCGCCGATGAGCACCTGCTGCAGGATGATCCAGATGCCGCCGGCGGAAACCACCGGCACCGGTGGCATGGGCCCGAGCGTCGGCGCAATGGCAATGGTCAGCAAGGCCGCAATGGCCACCTTGAGCTGGCGCGAAACACCGGGCTCGCCGAACACCGGCGCGGTGCTGACCAGCGCCAGCATGCGCACGAACGGCCACAGGAAGGCCGTCAGCCAGGCGGTGAGCTCCGCCGATGTGACGGAGAAAATGGCGGGCATGTTAGGTCTTCGGCCGGGCCAGGATATACAGCGAGCCCAGTCCAGTGCACCCGCGGAACCGGCTTTGCCGGGCCGCCGGGTGCGCCCCCCAGTGGGGGGAGGCGCCGAAGGCGCTTCGGGGGGCGTCCATCCTAGGCCACGAGCTGCGGAATGCTCGAGAACAGCGTTCGGATGTAGTCGAGCATCTGCGCCAGCATCCACGGGCCGGCAATCACCAGCACCGCGAACACGGCCAGCAGCTTGGGAATGAAGGACAGCGTGGCCTCGTTGATCTGCGTGGCAGCCTGGAAGATGCTGATGATCAGGCCGACGACCAGCGCCACCAGCAGCATCGGCGCGCCGAGCAGCAGCGAGACGTGGATCGCCTGGCTGCCCAGGGACATGACGGATTCGGGTGTCATTCCGGACCTCTAAAGATAAAAGCTCTGTGCGAGTGCGCCGATCAGCAATTGCCAGCCGTCGGCCATGACGAACAGCATCAGCTTGAAGGGCAATGCGATGGAGGCAGGCGGCACCATCATCATGCCCATCGACATCAGCACGCTGGCCACCACCAGGTCGATGATGAGAAACGGTATGAAGATGGTGAAGCCGATCTGGAACGCCGTTTTCAGTTCGCTGATCACGAAGGCGGGCAGCAAGATGCGCAGCGGCACTTCTTCGGGCCCCTGCATGTCGGGAATCTTCGCGAGCCTGGCGAACAGGGCCAGGTCGTTCTCGCGGGTCTGCTTGAGCATGAAGGACTTGAAGGGCGCAATGCCTTTCTCGAGTGCCTTCTCCGCCGTGATCTTGTTTTCGGAAAACGGCTTGTAGGCTTCTTCGTAGACCTTGTCGAACACCGGCGACATCACGAAGAAGGTCAGAAACAGCGACAGGCCCACCAGAATCTGGTTGGGCGGCGAAGACTGCGTGCCGATCGCCGTGCGCAGCAGGCCTAGCACGATGAGGATGCGGGTGAAGCTCGTCATGCTCAGCAGCAGCGCCGGCAGGAAGGTGAGCGAGGTCAGCAGCACCAGCGTCTGCACGCTGAGCGACCAGGTCTGGCTGCCGCCCGGGCCGGGCGAGCTGGTCAGGCCGGGCAGGCCCTGCGTCCATGCCGTCATCGGCAGCGTGAGGGCGAGCAGCGTCAGCACGACGCCGCGAAAGCGTCGATGGGAAGTGATGCGGATCATGGGTTCGGCCGCTGCCTGAGTCCGAGAGAGTCGCGCAGTTTTTGAGCGAACAGGCCCGCCGCGCCGGCAAAACGCGGGTCTGGCGTGTTGGCCGCCTCGCCCGAAACCGGGTTTGCGGACACCGCTTGTGCGGGCATCGAATGCAGCGTGTTGACCTGGCTCGATGTAACACCGAGCACCAGCCAGGTGGCGCCAACCTCGACCACCACCACGCGTTCGCGCTGGCCGACCATGGCACTTGAAACCACCTTCACGAACTGGCCGCCGCCCAGGCGCTGCAGTCCGAAGCGGCGTGCCGCCCAGGCGCACAGGAAGATGAGGCCCAGCACCGCGAACATGCCGAAGCCGGCCTGCAGCAGGCTGGACGCACCGACCGCCGGCGCCGCTTCGACGGGCGAAGGCACCGTCGGCAGCGCGGCGTGTGCGAAGTGCGCGGCCAGGCCACACGCCGCGGCCGCAAACGATGCGGCGGCCTGCCGCAACCGCCTGGCAAGGAAGCTCATGACCGGCCGAGCTTCTGCATGCGCTCGGAGGGCGTCACGATGTCGGTCAGGCGGATGCCGTACTTCTCGTTCACCACGACCACTTCGCCTTGCGCAATCAGGTAGCCGTTGATCAGCACGTCCAGCGGCTGGCCGGCCAGGCCGTCGAGCTCCACCACCGAACCTTGCGAGAGTTGCAGCAGGCTCTTGATGGTGATGCGGGTGCGGCCGAGCTCGGCCGTCAGCTGCACCGGCACGTCGAGGATGCGCTCCACGTCGACCGGCGAACCGGCCGCGGACGGGGCGGGTTGCAGCGGCTGGAAGACGCGGCTGCCCGCGGGGGCGGCGGTGGGCGCGGGTGCGGGAGCGGGCGCAAAGGCCGGCGCTGGCGCGGGGGTGGGTGCGGAAGCCGCGGTCTGCTCGGCCAGCGCGCTGGCCCAGTCGTCCGCATCGCTGGAGGATGGGGTGTTGTCAGTCATGTTCGTTCTTCAGATCGCTGTCTTGGTGGGAGATCATCTGCAGCACGCGCAGGGCATAGCGCTCGTTCGAAACCCCGTAGCCGCACTCCATCACCGGAATGCCGTCGACGCGTGCGGTGATCGACGAAGGAAGTTCAATGGGCAGCACGTCGCCCGCCTGCAGCTTGAGGACCTCGCCGATGGTCGAGGGCAGCGTGATGAATTCGGCGCTCAGTTCCACGTCGGCGCTTTGCATCTGCTGCGACATCTGGCGCACCCAGCGCTTGTCGACCTCGATCTCGTCCTGCACCGGGTTGGAGAGCAGGTCGCGGATCGGCTCGATCATCGAATAGGGAATGCACACGTGCAGAAAGCCGCCGACAGGGCCGAACTCGATCTGCAGCGTGGTGTTGATCACCACTTCGTTCGGCGCGACGATGTTGGCCAGCTTGCCGTGCATTTCGGCGCGCACGTAGTCGAAGCTCAGCGGGAACACGGGCTGCCATGCGTCTGCGTAGCACTGCAGCGTGAGGTTCAGCAGGCGCTTGATGATGCGCTGCTCGGTGCGCGTGAAATCGCGGCCCTCGACGCGCACGTGATAGCGCCCGTCGCTGCCGAACAGGTTGTCGACCACCAGGAACACCAGCTTCGGATCGAACACGAAAAGTGCCGTGCCGCGCAGCGGCTTCATGTGCAGCATGTTGATGTTGGCCGGCACCGGCAGGTGCCGCACGAACTCGCCGTACTGCTGGATGTGAACCGGCCCGACCGAGATGTCGGGGCTGCGGCGCATGAAGTTCAAGAGCGAGCTGCGCAGATGGCGCGCAAAGCGCTCGTTGATGACCTCCAGCGTGTGCATGCGGCTGCGCACGACGCGGTCGGGCGCGCCCAGGTCGTACACCGGGAGGCCGTCGGGCCTGGGGGCCGCACTTTCGTTCTGCTCGACGCCGCCTCCGGTGACGCCCTGCAATAGCGCGTCGACCTCGTCTTGGGAGAGCACCTGTTCGTAGGCCATGAATCGCCGGTCCGAAAAAAGATTACTGCACCACGAAGGTGTTGAAGGAAACGCTGCCGATCTCCTGCGGAGGAAGGCCCGCACCCAGGGGGCGGCTCAACTCGACGCGGATTTCCTCGGCCAGCCGGGCCTTGTCTTCGGTCGTCACCAGCGATTCGGGCGGGCGGTTCGACAGCAGCAGCAGCAGCCGGCTGCGCACCTCGGGCATGTACTCGACGACGTGCGCCTTGGCCTGCTCGTTGCGCACCTTGAGGGCCATGCCCACGTGCAGGAAGCGCGCACGGCCTTCGGATTGCACGTTCACGGTCAAGGGCTCGAGCGTCACGAAGATCGGCTTGTCGGGCACCGGCGGTGCCGCTGGCGCAGACGGCACGGCGGAAGAGCGCTGGCTCATCCAGAAATAGCCGCCGCCGCCGGCAAGGGCGCAGGCCAGCGCAACGATCGGGATCACGATCCGCAGCTTCGATGAACGGGGAGCGGTGGCAGTAGCGGGAGGAGCGAGTGCGACGGAAGGACTGGTAGCCATATTTGGAGCTGCGAAACGAAGTCTGGTTCTGACTATTCTTTGCCAGGTGCCCGGCAAACGAAGGGCTGATCAAGCGCGGGAAAAGGCCTCAGATCCCGCGTTCATCTCATGCGAAGGTGTCCACGCCGGCGCTCGGCGTGCGATGCGCGGCGGGCGGCGGGTTGCCGTGCAGCGGATCGGCGGCGGCAACGGCCTCCGCGCGGCCGGGCGCCGGGTATTGCGGCTGCCGGGCCGATCCCTGCTGTTGCGCTTGCTGGCCGAAGGCACCGTCCTGTCCGGCAAAACGATGCGCCTCCGCGCCGACCGAGGTCTGGCCCAGGCTGATGCCCTGTTCCGCAAGGCTCGCGCGCAATTGCGGCAGCGCAGCCTCCACGGCCTTGCGCACGCTTTCATGGGCCGAGACGAACATCGCCTGTGCCTGGTTGTCGCCGATGGAGAGCGTCACCTTGAGCGGACCGAGGCCGGCCGGGTTCAGGTTCAGTTCGGCGACCTGGGCGCCCGCGGCGTTCATGCGCAGCATCTGGTGGCCGACGGCCTGGCCCCATTCGTCGGAGCCCACGGGCGGCGCCACGTTGAGTACCGGCACCTGGCTGGCACTGGCGGGCTGGTTCGCGCGGTCGGCCGCGGCGGTTGCAAAAGTCATTGCCTGTGGCATGAGGGACGGTTCCGCCGCATCCGAAGCGGCCGAAGCGAGGTCGAGCTTGCCGCCCGCAGCCGTGGCCGTGGCGGCTGCCGGGGCCGATTGGGCTTCGCCGGCAATCACGGAAGCGCCCGCGCCCTTTGCTTGTTCGCCGGCAACGGAAGCCACGGTGGCGGCGGTTGCATCGCTGGCAGAAACCGCACCGGCAACCGGCACGCCCGCCGGGCCTGCAACGGCACCTGCCGTTGCAGGTCGTGCCGATGGGACCGCCGGCAGCGCAATGGCGGCTTCTGCGCCACCCTTGTTCTTCGGTTGTGCGGCCTCCGACGCCAGGGTTTGCACATCGCGCGACAGCGCCGCTGGTGCCGGGCCTTCGCCTTCCATATCTTTTGCTTCGGCCGTTTCGCCAGGTGCCGCATCCGCGGCAACGTCGGTGGGCAGGGCCGCCACGGCCGCATCGTTCGTCAACAGGCTCTGGCCGCCTTCGGGCAGGGTGGCCGCCACGGTTGCGCCGGCCGCAAGCGCCGATGCCGCCGCAGGCGACGAGGCCAATGCGGGCATGGTCGGCGTAAAAAATGCGAGCGGCAGCAGTTCCGCGGGCAGCTCGTCCTTGCGGTCGCCCGCGCGCGAGGGCTTGTGCCGTGCCCTGGCGTCGAGCGCGGGCGAAGCGGAATCTTCCTTTGCCTGCGATGCACCGGCGCCGCGCGTGCGGGTCAGCACCGCGTTGAAGCTGCGGCCGTCGGCTTCGTCCGCGTTGCGGCCGCGTGGGCCGGAAGCCGTTGAAGAGGCCGAGGCACCGGCTGCGTTCGGGGCGAAGGAAGGAGCGATGAAGGTGGGCATGGCGGTTTTCAGGAAAACGTCAAGGTGTCGGTTGGGAGGCGCGGTCAAAGAACTTCCGTGCCGCGCGTTCGTCGCTGTCGCGTTGCTCGCGCCGTGCGCCGACCACGAGTTCTTGCCGCCGCATCCGTTCGGCCAGCGCATCGAAGGAATTGAGGCGGCGCTTGTGGTGCTGCCATTCGTTGCGGCCGTGGTCCAGCCGGCTGGCGGCTTGCGCGGCAATGGCCTGCTGTTGCTTGATGGCACCGTCGAGCGTGCCCAGAAAGTTGCGGTAGTTGTGCCACTGGGCCGAGGGCAGGCCGTTCTGCATCAGTACGTGCAACTGGTCGCTGTAGTCCTGGCGGTATTGCAGCAGCAGCTCCAGCTTCTGGGCGGCGCTGACCTGCGCGTTCTGCAGCAGGCCGAGCTGCCGGGCCGCATCGTCGGTCTTGGTGCGGGCGAGGTCGGTGAGCGTGTCGAGCGGAAGTTTGTGCGGCATGGCGGCTCCGTTGTGGTTGTGGCTCAGGCTGGTTCGAACAGGCTGCCCATGCGCGCGATCGAGGCGGCGTAGTCGCAGCGTTCTTCCATCGATTGCTGCAGGAAGGCCTCGATGCGCGGGTACAGCGCAATGGCCTGGTCGAGCTGCGGATCGTGGCCGGCCGCGTACGCGCCGACACTGATCAGGTCGCGGTTGCGCTGGTAGCGCGAGAGCGCCTGCTTGAAGCGGCGTACGGTGTCGAACTGCGAGGGTTCGATCAGCGACGTCATCGCGCGGCTGATGGAAGCCTCGATATCGATGGCCGGGTAGTGGCCGGCTTCGGCCAGCGTGCGCGACAGCACCACGTGCCCGTCCAGGATGGCGCGGGCCGAGTCGGCAATCGGGTCTTGCTGGTCGTCGCCTTCGGACAGCACCGTGTAGAAAGCCGTGATCGAGCCGCCATGCCCATTGGCGTCGCGCGAACCGTTGCCGGCCCGCTCGACCAGCGCCGGCAGCTTGGCGAACACCGAAGGCGGATAGCCCTTGGTGGCCGGCGGCTCGCCGACGGCCAATGCAATCTCGCGCTGCGCCATGGCATAGCGCGTGAGCGAATCCATGATGAGCAGCACGTCGCGGCCCTGGTCGCGAAAGTATTCGGCCAGGCAGGTGGCATAGGCCGCGCCCTGCAGGCGCAGCAGCGGCGAGTTGTCGGCCGGCGCGGCCACCACCACGGCGCGGGCCAGGCCTTCTTCGCCCAGCGTGTTCTCGATGAAATCCTTCACCTCGCGGCCGCGTTCGCCGATCAGGCCGACCACGATGACCTCGGCGCTGGTGTAGCGCGCCATCATGCCCAGCAACACGCTCTTGCCCACGCCGGAGCCGGCGAACAGGCCCATGCGCTGACCGCGGCCCACCGTGAGCATGGCGTTGATGGCGCGCACGCCGACGTCGAGCACCGAATCGATCGGCGCGCGCGCGAGCGGGTTGATCGGCGGCGAACTCAGCGGCACCCTGCGGCTGACGTCGAGCGGGCCGAGCCCGTCGAGCGGCCGGCCGGCTGCGTCGACCACGCGGCCGAGCATGCCTTCGCCCACAGGCAGGCGCTTGGTATGGGCATCGCCGGAGCTGCCGCCCGCATTGGATGACACGGGGCCGGGCCGCGCGAACACGCGGGCGCCGGGCAGCAGGCCGGCCACTTCGCTTTGCGGCATGAGGAACAGGCGGTCGCCGGCAAAGCCGACCACTTCGGCTTCTGCATGGCGCTGCGGATAGCCGGGCGGCAATTCGATCAGGCAATCGCTGCCGACGGGCAGCTGCAGGCCCACGGCCTCCAGCACCAGGCCGACGGCGCGGGTCAGGCGGCCCGAGGTGGTGATGGTCGCGCAATGGGCGACATCGTTGCGGGCCTGCGCCAGCGTGCCGAGCCACGACTGCAGATGCGGATTGGCATCAGGCATTGCAGGCATTGCGGATGGGGTCTGTTCTGCGGCTGGCATCGGTTCAGGCTCCATCGGGTTCGCCGCCGCCGCGCGAGAACGCACCGGCCACGCGCTTCCAGCGGGTCTCCAGGCTCGCGTCCATTTCACCGCTCGCGGAGCGCACGCGGCAGCCGCCGCGGGCCAGGGTGTCGTCGGCGCGCACTTGCCAGCCGGCGGCCTGCAGTTCGTTGCCGAGGCTGTTCTTCACCAGTGCCACGTCTTCCGGGTGCAGCAGCAGGCGCGGCTCGCCTTGCAGCGCGGGCTCGGTGTGCAGCAGGTCCTGCACCAGCGCGAGCACCCATTCGGGTTCGACGCGCAGGGTGCGGTGAATCACCTGGCGCGCAACGTCGAACGCCAGCGCCAGCACGGCATCGCCCAGTTCGCTTTCGGCACTGCGCAGTGCGGCGGGCAGCGACGCGGCGAGCGCGCGCAGCTGCTCGGCATGCGCGCTGGCTCCGGCCAGGCCGGCAGCCAGGCCGGCAGCGTGGCCTTCGGCATGGCCCTGGGCCCAGCCTTCGCGGCGGCCCTCGGCCTCGCCGGTGGCGCGTGCCTCCAGCCGCAGGCGCTCGAGCTCGGCCTCGCGGGCCAGGGCCGCGGGGTCCACGCGCGGCGCGGCGGCCGCTTCGATCGGGGTTCCCGCTGCAAGCGCCTCCTCGTCGAGCGAGCTCATCTCCCAGCGCTGCCAGGCGGAAAGGCGCGGCTTGGCAGGCATCGGCGGCATGCTCTGCCGCGCGCGGGACGCAAAGGATTGATTGGGGAAGGTCATTTCATCGACTCCCGGGAGCACCGAAGAACCGGGCTCGCAACGTGTGTTCAGACGAAGTCATCGGTTCCCGGCGCAGAGATAACGATTTCTCCGGCATCGGCCAGGCGGCGCACCACCTGGAGGATGGCCTTCTGCTCGGTCTCGACCTGCGACACGCGCACGGGGCCGCGCAGCTCGATGTCTTCGCGCAGCGTCTCGGCCGCACGCTGCGACATGTTCTTGAGGAACTTCTCGCGCAACTCGGGCGCCGAGCCCTTGAGCGCGACGATGAGCGAGTCGGACTCGATGTCCTTGAGCAGGCGCTGGATGAAGCGGTCTTCCAGGTCGAGCAGGTTCTCGAACACGAACATCTCTTCGAGAATGCGCTGGGCCAGCGCCTCGTCGTGCTCGCGCACATGGGCAATCGCTTCCTCTTCCTGTGCGCTGTTCATCAGGTTGACGATTTCCGCGGCGGTGCGCACGCCGCCCAGGCGGCTGCGCTTCAGGCCTTCGCCGGAGAGCATTTCGGTGAGCACGTCGGTCAGCTCGGCCAGCGCCGCGGGCTGCACGCCGCCGAAGGTGGCCACGCGCAGGATCACGTCGTGGCGCAGGCGCTCGGGCAGCTTTTCCAGCACCTCCGACGCCTTCTTGCGGTCGAGGTGCACCAGCAGCGTGGCGAGAATCTGCGGATGCTCGTCGCGGATGAGCTCCACCACTTCGCCGGCTTCGAGGTCGTTGAGCCGTTCGATGCCGCCGTGCGGCTGGTCGGGCTGAAGAATGTCTTCGAGCAGGTTGCTCGCGCGGTCGTCGCCGAGCGCCTTGCGCAGCACGGCGCGGATGTAGCTGCCGGAGCCCAGGTGCAGCGCGGACAGCTGCTCGGTCTCCATGCGGAATTCGGCCAGCACGGCCGCCAGTTCGTCCTTGGAGACCTGGCTCAGCTTGGCCATCGCGACACCGAGGGCCTGCACTTCGGTTGCAGGCAAGTGGTGCAGCGTGGCCGCGGCGCGGTCCTCGCCCAGGGACATCAGCAGAATCGCGCTTTTTCGGGTGCCGGCGTCGCTCATGTGTTCATCCAGTGCTTGATCAACGTGGCCACCAGGCGCGGGTCCTGGTCGGCGGTTTCGTGCGCGTAGGCCAGGTTGGCCCTCTGGCGTTCCGCCTCGCGCTGCCGTGCGCCGGTCTGCGAGGCGGTTGCTTCTTCTTCGTCGCTCAACCCACCTGCTTCGCCGGCTGCGCCGGAGGCGGGTGATGCGCTGGCTGCCGGGGCAACCGGCGGCGCGAGGTGCTTGCGCAGCAGGGGCCGCAGCACGGCGAACCAGGCGAACAGCGCGAGGAAGGCGAGCAGCAGGTACTGTCCGGCCGTCTTGGCGAGGCCCAGGTTGGCCGGGTCGCGCCAGAAGGGCAGCTCGGGTCCGGCCTGGCTGCCGCCGCCTTCACGGGCGAAGGCGCTGTTGACCACGTTGAGCGAGTCGCCGCGCTCCTGGCTGAAGCCCATCGCTTCCTTGACCAGGTTGCGGATCTGTTCGACCTCGGCCGGTGTGAGCGCGCGCTGGCTCATCTTGCCGTTGCCGTCCGGTGCGTCGCGGTGGTTCACCACCACCGCCACCGACAGCCGCTTGACGCCGCCCGCGCCCTGCTGCACGTGGCGGATGGAGCGATCGAGTTCGTAGTTGGTCGTCACGTCCTTGCGTGCGCTGCCCGGTGCCGAGCCGGCTGTCGTCGGGGCCGCAGGCGCTGGCGGCCTGGGTGCGGCATTGGGCGCCGGCGGCGCGGTGATCGGAGCGGCCGGCGTTTGCGGCGGCTGGTTCGACAACGCGCCCGGCACGCCGCCGGGCGGCGTGGCGCCCTGCTGCGTCGACTCGCTCGACTGCTGGCTGCGTATCGCCGTAGAGCGGGGGTCCTGGTTCGGCTTGTAGCTTTCTTCAGTGCGCTCGACCACCGAGAAATCGATATCGGCCGCGACCTGCGCGCGCACGTTGGTCGCGCCGACGATGGGCTGCAGGATGGCCTCGATGCGGCGGATGTAGCCCTGCTCGATTTCCTGCGCGTACTTCAGCTGGCTCACGTCCAGCCCGCGCGCGCCGGCGTTGGCGGCCGACAGCAGGTTGCCGTGCTGGTCGACCACGGTCACGCTCTTGGCGTTCAGTTCGGGCACGCTGCTGGAAACCATGTGCACGATGGCGCTGACCTGGCCTTCGTCGATGCTCCGGCCGCGGTGCAGCGTCAGCACCACGGAAGCCGAAGGCTTCTTCTGGTCGCGCACGAAGAGCGAAGGCTTGGGCAGCGCCAGGTGGATGCGCGCCGATTCGACCGAGCCGATCGATTCGATGGAGCGCGCAAGCTCGCCCTCCAGGCCGCGCTGGTAGTTGACCTGTTCGGCGAAGTGGCTGGTGCCGAACTTCTGGTTGTCCAGCAGTTCGAAGCCGACGCCGCCGCCCTTGGGCAGGCCCTGGGCGGCGAGCTTCAGGCGCACTTCGGGCACCTTGTCGCCGGCGATCAGGATCGCGCCGCCGCCTTCGGCGAATTTGTACGGCACGTTCATCTGCTGCAGCGACGCAATGATGGCGCCGCCGTCGCGGTCCGACACATTGGTATAGAGCACGCCGTAGTCGGGAGCGCGGCTCCAGAGCAGGAACGCGGCGGCGGCCGCGACGATCGCGGCCGCGCCGACGATCAGGGGCAGTTTCGGTTGGGCGCGCATGCGGTCCGCAAATGCGGAGCCGGGCGACGGCATGGCGCCCGCGGGCGCCGCCGAACTCATTGGAAAACCTCCGCCCTGCGGGCTGCGGTATTCGCCTTGGGAGCGGCCCGGCGGCTCATGCGAGTACCCCGGTCACGGCCAGGAGCGCCGGGCGGCGCGGGGTCATGGTGAGGGGCTGGAGGCTTCGATGTTCTGGAGTCATGCCGGTGGGCTGTGGTGTCGTCAGCGGGCTTGGGGATCGGCGTTGATTCTCAGCAGGCGCGCCATATTCGATTGGTCGAACAACTGGGGGTTTTGCCGTCAGTTGGGGGCATGTCCCAAGGGCTTCCCCTGATACGCTGAAAACACGCGGGAGTGCCTCGGTGCTTCCTTGTCCACCCCAGATTCACCAGAGAGAGAAAGCATTCCATGTCGATTGCCGCCATCGAGTCCGTTTTGCAGCAGATGCGAGCCACCTCGCTCCAGACCGGCATTGCCCAGCCCGCCGCCGAAGCGGCCCAGCCCGGAGGCTTTGCCGCCGAGCTCCGCCGCTCGCTGGACAACATCAGCACGGCGCAGACCAAGGCCTACGGCCAGGCTGAAGACTTCGAAATGGGCAAGCCGGGCGTTGCGCTGAACGACGTCATGGTCGACCTGCAGAAAGCCAACGTGGCTTTCCAGACCGGCCTGCAGGTGCGCAACCGCCTGGTTGCCGCCTATCAGGAAGTGATGAACCTGCCCGCCTGAGCCCTGTGGTTGTGGGCAGCGCAACTTTTTTGCGCCGGACTCTAAATGTTTCGAAAGCCCTGCCGATAACTAAAACAACGATGGCTTGAGTCTCACAGTGGGAGCGGGTCCAGCGTTGCGGCCGGACGGCCGGAGTCCACAACCTTTGTCTATCAGGAGTCGAACATGGCGCAAGTCATCAACACCAACAGTCTCTCGCTGCTCACGCAGAACAACCTCAATGCGTCGCAATCGTCGCTGAACACCGCGATCCAGCGCCTGTCTTCGGGCCTGCGCATCAACGGTGCCAAGGACGACGCAGCGGGCCAGGCCATTGCCAACCGCTTCACCGCCAACATCAAGGGCCTGTCGCAAGCCCAGCGCAACGCCAACGACGGCATCTCGCTGGCGCAAACGACTGAAGGCGCACTGAAGGAAGTGAACAACAACCTGCAGCGCGTTCGTGAACTGGCAGTGCAAGCCGCCAACGGCAGCAACTCGGCCAGCGACCTGAAGTCGATCCAGGACGAAATCACCCAGCGCATGAGCGAAATCGACCGTGTCTCGGCACAGACCGATTTCAACGGCGTGAAGGTCCTGTCGGCCGGCGCGAAGCCGCTGACCGTGCAAGTCGGCGCCAACGACGGCGAAACCATCAAGATCGACCTCAAGCAGATCGATTCGACGACGCTCGGTCTTGCTGGTTTCTCGGTCAGCAGCAATGCGCTGCCGGTCAGCGCTCCGATCACGCAGACCAACCTCGGCGGCACGCCGACGGACGTCGACCTGTCGTCCGCCGCTACGGCGCTGGGCGTGGACGCCGGTTCGCTGAGCCTGCACAACGTGAAGGACTCCACCGGCGCCGCAACCGCCAACTTCGTGGTCAAGTCGGGTGACGACTTCTACGCTGCTTCGGTGGACGACACGACCGGCGACGTGGTGCTGAACGTGGCCGACGTCGAGTTCACCGACACCGACAACGGCGTGACGACCGCTGTTGCGCTGGCCGACCAGCTGGTGAAGGTGGGTGTGGACGCCGCTGGCGCCGCCACCGCTTACGTTGCCGTGCAAGGCAAGAGCTTCGCCGTCGGCGCAGGCGCCCTGGCCAACGGCGGCGCAACGCCGACCGACTTCGACAACACCGGCACGGACATCGTCCTGAGCGGCGCTGGCAAGACGGCCGAGTTCGCCGGTGCGGCTTCGATCGACCCGATGAAGAAGCTCGACGCAGCGCTGAAGATGGTCGACGACCTGCGCAGCTCGCTGGGTGCGGTGCAGAACCGTTTCGACTCCACGATCGCCAACCTCGGCACCACGGTGACCAACCTGTCTTCTTCGCGTTCGCGCATCGAAGACGCCGACTACGCAGTCGAAGTGTCGAACATGACCCGCGCGCAGATCCTGCAGCAAGCCGGTACCTCGGTGCTGGCCCAGGCGAACCAGACCACGCAAGGCGTGCTGTCGCTCCTGCGTTGATCTGAAAAGGCATTGCGCAGGCCTCCGGGTGAAAGCCCGGTTCCGCCTGCGCTGTTCCCTGAGGCTTGGCTCCGGCCAGGCCTCAGACGACAGCGAAAGCAATCAAGAAGGTGGAAATCATGTCGATTCCCGTAACCCCGGCGGCAGACGGCCAGTGGTGGGTGCAGATGCTCTCCGAGCGGACCGCCGGCGTGGCTGCGCCTGTCTCGGCGGAGCCGGCAGCCGTGCCGGCGGGCGTGGTCGAAGAGGCTGCGCCCACGCAGGTTGCGCAGGCGGTGCACGAGATCAACGCATCGCTGCAGAGCCGTTCGGTCGGGTTGCAGTTCGAGATGGACGAGGACACCGACAAGATCATCGTCAAGGTGGTCGACCGGGCGAGCGGCGAGGTCATCCGCCAGATTCCTTCCGAGGAAGTGGTGCGCATCGCCAAGGTTCTGGGCAAGGCGCCCGGCCTGCTGGTGAGCCACGAGGCCTGACGGGTTTCCTTCCTTCATCTTCTTCGTCTTATTCGTAGTTTTCAGGACATCTCAATATGGCATCGATCAGCAGCCTTGGCGTCGGCTCCAAACTCGACCTGAGCACCTTGCTCACCCAGCTCGAGACGGCGGAGAGCCAGCCGCTCGTGCTGTTGCAGCAACGGCAGGTGAGCTACACGAGCAAGCTGTCGGCCTACGGCACGCTGCAGAACTCGCTCAGCACGCTGCAGGCAGCTGCCAAGAAGCTGGCCGACCCCGCGCTGTTCCAGGGCGCAAAGGTGACATCGAGCGTGCCCGAGGTGCTGACTGCATCGGCCGGAAGCAAGGCCACGGCCGGTACCTACACGGTGGACGTGTCGCAGCTCGCGCAGTCGCAGTCGCTGGTGGCGGCAGGGCAGGCAAGCGCCAAGACGGCCATCGGCAGCGGCACCATCACCATCGACTTCGGCACCGTGGCCGGCGGCACGCTCGATGCCGCAACCGGAACGTACAGCGGCGCGAGCTTCAACAAAGACGCAACCCGTACCGCCGTGCCGATCACCATCGATGGCACCAACAACACGCTCGAAGGCATTCGCGACGCAATCAACGCGGCAAAGGCCGGTGTTTCGGCCAGCATCGTGAACGACGGCAGCGGCACGCCCAACCGGCTGGTTCTCACTTCCTTGCAGACCGGCGAAGCGTCGAGCATGCGCGTCTCGGTGGCCGGCGATGCATCGCTGCAAAGCCTCTTGAACAACGATCCCGCCGGCGCGCAGAACCTGCGCCAGACGGTGGTCGGGCAGAACGCAAAGCTCACGGTCAACGGCATTGCCGTAACCAGCGCAAGCAACGCCGTGAAGGAAGCCATCCAGGGCACCACGCTCAACCTGCTGAAAACGGGTACCAGCAACCTGGCAACGCAACCCGACACGGCCACGGTAGAGGCGGCGATCAACGATTTCGTCAAGGCCTACAACAGCCTGCAGGCCACGGCCAACACGTTGACCACTTACGACAAGGATTCGAAGACCGGCGCCGCGCTGGTCGGCGACTCGACGCTTCGCAACCTGCAGACGCGCATCCGCCAGGCGCTCACCACGCCGCAGGCCGGCGGGCCGACCGACCTGAAGGTGCTGTCGGAAATTGGCGTCACGTTCCAGAAGGACGGCACCATGTTGGCCGATTCGACCAAGCTCAAGGCGGCCATCAGCACCAATCTGTCGGGCGTTGCAGGGCTTTTCTCGAGCGCGACCGGCAGCACCGCCGGCTACGGCAAGCAGATCAGCGCGGTGGTCGACAACCTCACCTCCACCGGCGGCGCGCTCAAGGTGGCTTCGGACGGCATGACGGCCTCCCTCAAGCAGCTCGACCAGCAGTTCACCGACATGAAGATGCGCGTGGACGCCAAGGTGGAGCGCTATCGCGCGCAGTTCACCCAGCTCGACCTGCTGATGAGCCAGATGAGCAGCACCAGCAGCTATCTCACGCAGCAGTTCGCAAGCATGCAAAGCA
Organism: Variovorax paradoxus; assembly: GCF_040544635.1. Lineage (GTDB taxonomy): Bacteria > Pseudomonadota > Gammaproteobacteria > Burkholderiales > Burkholderiaceae_C > Variovorax > Variovorax paradoxus_R. The sequence goes on along the minus strand of NZ_JBEPKJ010000003.1, from coordinate 396,913 downwards.
GCAGCAGCAAGTAATTCCAGCGGAGCAATCCATGTACACCTCTCACAACTTCAGAGCCGGTGCCAACGCGTATGCACGCGTCGGCGTGGAAACGCGAGCCATGAGCGCGTCGCCGCACCAGCTCATCGTCATGCTGTTCGACGGCGTCGTCACCACCATTGGCATGGCGCGGCACCACATGGCAAGCGGCGACACCGTGGCCAAGGGCAATGCAATTTCCAAGGCCATCAGCATCGTCGACAACGGCCTGAAGGCCAGCCTGGATGCCAAGGCGGCAGGCGCCGCGGGCGCTGAGCTGGTGGCCAACCTGTCGGCCTTGTACGACTTCGTGATTCGCCGGCTGCTGTACGCAAACCTGCACCACGACGTGAAGGCGCTGGACGAGGCCGAAGCAATTCTCGAAAACATTGCGTCTGCATGGCGCGAAGTCGGCGGTGCAAGTGCCGACAACTGAAACACCGGAATCGCAGGCCATGCCGGTCCGCCACGAAGTCCTCCATTGCTACAGCGAACTGGCCTCGACCATGTCGCTCATGGCGGCGCTCGCCCGCGCCAAGGAATGGGAACGGCTTGCCGAGCTCGAAGCCCGGTGCGCGGCGCTGGTCGACCGGCTCAAGGCCATCGGCAAGGTGTCGCTGGACCCCGTGCAGCTGGAGCAGGTGCGCAACCTGATCGATTGCATCCATTCCGATCAGGAAGAAGTGTGCGACATGGTCAAGCCGCAACTCGAGGACCTGGTGTCCAAGATGGCCCAGTTGCAGATGCGCAGCGAACTCGGCAGGGCATACGGCACGCCGTATTGACCTGCAAGAGAGCACGGCAAACGCAATGAACAGATCGATCGGACCCGCCGATGCGCCGCTCGCAACGAAGCTCGCCGCGCTGCGGCCGGAGCTCGCGGCGCTGCAGACCGAGGTCGGCACCAGCTTGCCGGCCGGGGCCGTGGCCGGCGTCCAGCAGGTCAAGAACGATGTCCGGTTGCCGTCCCACGCGCTGCTCGAGGCTGTATTGCCGGCCGGGGCACCGGCTGCCGCACCGCGCGCCGATGCGGCCCCGCCTTCGGTCGCGACCCAATGGTCGGCGGCGGCCCAGGCCATCAGTGCCGTGCTGACAGACCTCCATGCCGAACCTGAGCCGGTGCGCGGCACGGCGCCGCTGTGGCCGTCGGCGAAGGCCCCCGCGGCGACCGTGCTCGCCGGCGCACTGGCGCAGACAGTGACCGGCAGCGGGCTCTTCTACGAATCGCACCTGCTTGAATTCGCCAACGGGCTTCGCACGCTGGCGCAACTGGCCGAGGAGCCGCAAGTGCGTTTGACGCAGCCGTCCTTGCCCGCGAATGCCAATGCCGGCACAGCAGCGGCGCAGCAGCCAGGGCTGCCTGCCGCTGGCCAGGCCCTGGCCGCGAATCCGCTTTTCGCAACCGCTGCTGCGGCAGGCCAGCCGATTCCCGCCGCGAGCCCACCCATTTCCGCCGTGGGCCAGCTTGCCTCGAACGCGCCCGGCCAGGGGCAGCAACCCATGCCTGTTCCTGTTCCGCCTGGTGCGTCGACGCAGGTGCAGCCGGCTGCCGTCTACACGCACCTTGGCGTCCCGGCTGCTTCGGCTGCGCAGGCTTCGGTGCTGAGCGATCAGGGCGTGGCTCTCGATGAGCGTGCCGGCAGCCGCGGCACCGGCGAAAACATTGCAGCCGCATCTTCGGCGCGCGCGGCCGCACCGGTGGCCGCTGCTGAACTGCTCCATCCGCAAACAGTGGTGCTGGTGCATCAGCAGCTCGACCTTCTGGCTACCTCGGTTTTCCGCTGGAGCGGTGAGGCGTGGCCGAACGTCCCGATGGAGTGGTCGATTCACGAAGAGGCCGAGCAGCCCGCCGATGCATCGGGAGACGAACGCAACCAAGAACGCAACGAGCGGCCGCGCCGCTGGGCAACCACCGTGTCGCTCACTCTGCCGAAGCTGGGCGCGGTGGATCTTCGGCTGAGCCTGACAGGCGAACTCGTTCAGGCGCATCTCGCCGCCGGCGAGGCCGCGACGCTGGTGCGGCTGCGCAGCGACGGCAACGAGCTGGGGCCCCGTCTCGAAGCCGCCGGATTTCGGCTGCAGGACCTGCAGATCACGGCAATGGAACCGCTGGAGCATGCCGCATGACCGCCTTGGCCGATCCACGCCCACGCGCAGTGGCGCTGTCTTATGCCGATCAGGCGAAAGCGCCCGTGGTCGTGGCCAAGGGCTATGGCGTGACGGCGGAGTCGATCTTGCGGCAGGCACGGGAGAACGGGGTTTACGTTCACGCGTCGGCGGACCTGATCCGGCTGCTGATGCAGGTGGACCTCGATCGCCAGATCCCGCCGCAGCTGTATCTGGCGGTGGCGGAAGTCATGGCATGGATCCATCGAATCGAGGTCAGCGAAGGCTCCGCAGCCGGGGGAAAAAGTTAATGCTTTGTCATTAACTTGTCATGGTTATTGAGAACCAATTTCGTCCCTTGAAACCCAGTCGTGTGACTGCAACAAAAGCTTACAGGTAGTTGTAGCTCGCTTTACAGTTTCACCGGGATTGAAAGTTACAAAGTGTTAAATAGTAGGAATAATCCACTCAAGACATGACTGAACGGAGTGCATTTTGGAAACGGATATTGTGATGAACGTGGCCAACGGCGAGATCTCCCGCGAGATCGGCGATATCAATCTCGCCTACATGTTGCTTGCGCAAAAGCTGGTCAAGCAAGACCGTGTGGCGGCGATGTTTCGCCTCGGCGTGAGCCGTGAACTGGCCGACATGCTGGCCAATATGTCGCTGGCGCAGATCCTCAAGTTGGCGGCGTCGAACTTCCTGCTGTGCAGTTTCCGCCTCGACGAGCATGCCTCGATGTCGGCGGTGGTTGGCGAAGGTAAAGACACGATGCTGCAACAAGCGCACATGTCGATACTGATGTCGGCACGAAGCTTGCAGGCGCACAAAGAGACTGCCTCGGCATGAGCAGCAAGAGCGTCCTTGGCGAGGTGCGGGAAGTCCAGCTGGCGATCCAGCTGATCCATCTCGGCGCCCGCCTGCAGTTCCTGGAGTCCGAAGTGGGGCTGAGCCGCGAGCGCCTGATCCGGCTTTACAAGGAAATAAAGGGTGTTTCTCCGCCCAAGGGCTTGCTCCCTTTTTCAACGGATTGGTATATGACGTGGTTGGCGAATATCCATTCGTCAATGTTTTACAACATGTATCAATTCATGAAAACCCATTCCGATGAAGAAAAGGTTTGGGTATTAATTAAAAGCTACAAATTGTATTTGCAGCAGATTGAAGCGCAGCAGGGCGAACCTATTCTGGATTTCACGCGCGCCTACACGATGGTTCGGTTTTTCGACAGCGACATGCTGCAGCTGAGCGCCTGCTGCCGGTGCGCGGGCCAGTTCGTCGCGCATGCGCACGATCACAAGAGCGGGTATGTCTGCGTACTCTGCCGGCCGCCGTCCCGGGCCGGCAAGGCGCGCGGTTCGAAGCGCGCCGGGAGCGGCGAGATCGCCGTGCCTGGCCTGGAGGCTATCGGCCTGGCCGTGGAATCGGCGCTCGACGCCGGTGGACTTCATTGAAAACGGCCCTTGCCCCCGTGGGCAAGGCTTTTGAATCGACGCCTCAAGGGCAGTAGGGGAAGCGCGTGCTCCTTTTGGTTGGTTATCTGGTGGTGATAGGTGCCGTGTTCGGCGGCTACGCGCTGATGGGCGGGCACTTCGGCGTCCTGTTCCAGCCTGTGGAGCTGCTGATGATCGGCGGCTCCGCGCTCGGCGCCTTCATCGCGGGCAACAACGGCAAGACGATCAAGTCCACGCTCAAGGAGTTGCCGCTCCTGCTGCGCTCGTCCAAGCACAACCGCCAGCTCTATCTGGACCTGCTTGCACTGCTCTACGAATTGCTGGCCAAGGCACGCAAGGAAGGAATGATGAAGCTGGAGTCCGACGTGGAGGACCCGGCCCAGAGCGAGATCTTCAGCCGCTACCCCACCATCCTGGCCGATGCCGGCGTGATGGAGTTCCTGTGCGACTACCTGCGGCTGGTCATCAGCGGCAATACGGATGCATTCGAAATCGAAGCGCTGATGGACCATGAGATCGAGACCATCAAGCACGAAGCCGAAGTGCCCATGCACAGCCTTTCGCGCGTGGGCGACGCGCTGCCTGCGCTCGGCATCGTCGCGGCCGTGATGGGCGTGGTGCACGCGCTGGCTTCGGCCGACTTGCCGCCTTCGGAAATGGGCGCGCTGATTGCGCACGCAATGGTCGGCACGTTCCTGGGTGTGCTGCTGGCTTACGGCTTCGTTTCGCCGCTGGCTTCCCTCATCGAACAGAAGGTGGCGGAAGGCATGAAGCTGTACCAGTGCACGAAGGTGACGCTGCTTGCAAGCCTCAATGGGTATGCGCCGCAACTGGCGGTGGAATTCGGCCGCAAGGTCCTGTTCTCGACCGAGCGGCCCAGCTTTACCGAGCTGGACAGCCACGTGCGCGGGGTCAAGGCCCGCTGACCGGCGCGGGGCATTGTCATGAGCACGGAAAAGCACAGGGTTGTCATCAGGCGCGTTGCCGCTCACGGCGGTGGCGGGCACGGCGGCGGCTGGAAGATCGCCTATGCCGACTTCATGACGGCCATGATGGCGTTCTTTCTCGTGATGTGGCTCTTGTCCAATGCCTCGCCGAAGCAGCGTGAAGGCATTGCCGAACACTTTCGCATGCCGCTGAAGGTGGCCATCAACGGCGGCGAAAAAAGCAGCACCAGCGTCAGCGTGGTGCCGGGCGGCGGCATGGACCCGAGCACGCGCTTCGACGGCGAGGTCCAGCGGGCCGAAGCGGAAGAAGACGCCGATGCCGAGCGCCTGGCCAGCATGAAAGACCGGCTGGACAAGCTCATCGAGAACAGCCCCGTCTTCAAGCAGTTCCGCTCGCAGATATTGATCGACATCACGACCGAAGGGCTGCGGCTGCAGATCGTCGACAGCGAGAACCGCCCGATGTTCGACCTGGCCAGCGCACAGCTGGTGCCGCACATGCGCGCCATCCTGCGCGAGATCGGGCCGACGCTCAACGAACTGCCGAACAGGCTCACCTTGTCGGGACATACCGACGCCATCGTCTACACCAACGGCGACCGATCCTATGGCAACTGGGAGCTGTCCGCCGACCGTGCCAACGCCTCGCGGCGCGAGCTGGTGGTGGGCGGCATGGCCGAAGGCAAGGTACTGCGCGTGGTCGGCCTGGCCGACAGCATGCACCTGGACAGGAGCAATCCGCGCAATCCGATCAACCGGCGCATCAGCATCATCCTGCTCAACCACCGCACGCAACAGCAGATCGAGCATGAGAACAGCGGGAGCGGCGGTGCCGTCAGCTGGCCCGCCAAATCAAAGCCGTCGCCCTCGCCGCTGCTTCCCGCCGAGAGCGTCAAGGTAACAGCCCGAGGGAGCGCCGGCGGCGGCGCTTCCGCAGGGCACCCATAGACATTGATGCCGGCACCTACAACACGCCGGTTCGGAGCAACGATGGATCTCAGTCAGTTCACCCAGGCATTTTTCGTCGAAGCCGTCGAGCTTCTGGCGCAGATGGAGCAATTGCTTCTCGAGCTGGACGCCGATGCGCCCGACAGCGAGCAGCTCAACGCCATCTTCCGCGCCGCGCACTCCATCAAGGGCGGCGCGGCCACCTTCGGCTTTGTGGCGCTGACCGACACCACTCATTTGCTTGAAACCCTGCTGGACCGGGCGCGCCATGGCCAGCTGAACCTGAGCCGCTCGATGATCGATGCATTTCTGGAAACGAAGGACGCCTTGCAAGAACAACTGATTGCCTACCAGGCCGAGAACGAACCCGATCCTGAAATGGTCGCGCACATCTGCGGCGTGCTTCGGCAACTCGCGCTCGAGAGCGACGGGGCTGCCGCCGCGCCGGCTCCCGCGCCCGTGGTGGTTGCCGCGCCCGCCGCTGCCGCCGCGGCAGCGGCGGGGCAGGACGCGCTGCGCATCAGGTTCTCGCGTCTTTCCGACAGCGAATGCGACCTGCTCGCCGACGAGCTGGGAAACCTCGGCAAGCTGATGTCGCGCACGCGCAGCAACGACCAGCTGACGGTGGTGCTCGAGACCACCTGTGCGCCCGACGACATCATTGCGGTGTGCTGCTTCGTCATCGATGAATCGCAGATCGAGATCACCCGCGAGACGGCCGGTGCCGCGGATGCGGGCGCTTCGGGCGCTGCGGGCGCGGTGAATCCGCCTGCCGTGGCTGCGCCGGTTGCATCTGCTGCTGTGGCGGAAGCCCGGCCCGCTCCGGCACCGGCCGGCGCGGCGCCCCGGTCTGCGGCCGCGAGTCCGGCAGCGGGTGCAAAGGATTCGAGCTCGATCCGCGTGGACGTGGAGAAGGTCGACCAGCTCATCAACCTGGTCGGCGAACTCGTGATCACCCAGTCGATGCTGACGCAGGCCGCCACCATGCTCGACCCGGTGGAGTGCGAGCGCTTCCTGAGCGGCCTGGGCCATCTGGAGCGCAACGCCCGCGACCTGCAAGAGTCGGTCATGTCGATCCGCATGATGCCGATGGACTATGTGTTCAGCCGCTTCCCTCGGGTGATTCGCGACGTGAGCGCCAAGCTTGGCAAAGAGGTTCGCCTGGACACCTTCGGCAAGGAGACCGAACTCGACAAGGGCTTGATCGAACGCATCATCGATCCGCTCACCCACCTGGTGCGCAACAGCCTCGACCACGGCATTGAAACGCCGTCGCAGCGCATCGCCAAGGGCAAGGAAGCCGAAGGGCAACTGCTGCTGTCGGCCCAGCACCACGGCGGCAACATCGTGATCGAGGTGAGCGACGACGGCGCCGGCCTGAACCGCGAGAAGATCCTGGCCAAGGCCATGCAGAAGGGGCTGCCCGTGACCGAGACGATGCCCGACGACGAGGTGTGGCAGCTGATCTTCGCGCCGGGCTTCTCCACGGCCGAGCAAGTCACCGACATTTCCGGCCGCGGCGTCGGCATGGACGTGGTCAAGCGCAACATCCAGGAGATGGGCGGGCACGTGGAGATCAGCTCGCGCGAGGGTTGGGGCACCACCACCCGCATCGTGCTGCCGCTGACGCTCGCCATCCTGAACGGCATGTCCGTCAAGGTGGGCACCGAGGCGTACATCCTGCCGCTGAGCTATGTGATCGAGTCGCTGCAACCGCGGCCCGAGCACCTGCATTCGATCACCAGCGACGGCCATGTGATCAAGGTGCGAGGCGAGTATTTGCCGCTGATCGAACTGCACAGCGTGTTCGACGTGACCGGCGCACAAACCGATCCAACGCAGGGCATCCTGGTGATCGTGCAGGCCGACGAGACGCGCTTTGCGCTGCTGGTCGACGAGCTGCTCGGCCAGCACCAGGTGGTGGTCAAGAACCTGGAGACCAACTACCGCAAGGTGCCAGGCATCTCGGCCGCGACGATCCTGGGCGACGGCAGCGTCGCTTTCATCATCGACGTCGGAGCCATGCCGCGCATTCAGCGGGCCCATGCGACGCGCACCTCCGCCCTGGCGCATGCGGCCAGGACAGAGCCGGTTGCCGCCTGAGATAACGATACCGACACGGAGACGATGCAATGCGTTTTGATTTTTTCCGGCGCTCCGCAGCCGAAGAAACCCCGGCGGCCCAAGAGTCGAAAGACTCGATGCTTTCGCGCAATGCAGACGGCTATGTGGCCTACACCTTGCTGCTGGATGCGCAGAAGCGCGTGGCAGGCTACAAGCTCGCCTGGCGCCCGGCGGCCAAGTCCGAAGAGGCGCCCGATGCCCTCACCCAGTTCAAGGCGCTCGTCGCCTGCGTGACCGAGCACCTCAATCCGCCGGACACCCCGTGGCAACTGGGGCGCAGCGAGTTGTTCCTCGACGTGAATGCAGAGGCGCTGGCGGACGGCGCGCTGCAATCGCTGCCGCCCGAATACACCGTGTTCTGCCTGGAGCTCGACGTCCTTGCCAACGAGGAGCTGCGGCCGGTGCTGCTGTTCCTTCGCGAGCAGGGGTTCAGCTTCATGCTGCGCGGCGCCTCGGCGCTGCCGGAAGACCACGAGCTGCTTGGCATGGTGACCCATTTCGACGTGGGCGCCGGAGACCCCATGCTCGTCGCGGCCGCCCGGCGCGGCGAGCAGCCCGACCACATGCCTATTCAGCCGATTGCGACGCGCATGGCTTCATGGAAAGACTTCGAGGCGTGCGCCGCGCGCCGCATCGACGTGTTCGCCGATCCGAGCTGCGGCCTGCCGCCGCCCGTGGCGAAAACAGGCAGCCACGCGCTGGAGCCCGAATCGATACTGATCATGCGGCTGCTGCAGATGATCCAGCGCAACGAAGACCTGCGCGAGATCGAAGCCGCCCTCAAGCGCGATGCGGCGCTCACCTACAGGCTGCTGCGCCACATGAATTCGCCCGCCGTCGGTGCCGGCGTCGAGATTCACTCGCTGCACCATGCCGTGACGATGCTCGGCTATTCGCCGCTGTTCCGCTGGCTTTCGATGCTGCTTGCAACGAGCAACCCCACGGGCAGCCCGCCCTTCATGATGAAGAAGGCGATCATGCGCGGCCGGTTCGTCGAGTTGATGGGCGAAATCATGCTGCCGCGGGGCGAGTCGGACAACCTCTTCGTGGTTGGCATGTTCTCCCTGATCGACCAGCTGCTGGGCATCCCGATGGAAGAGGTGCTGAGCAAGGTGCAGCTCTCCGATTCGGTCCAGCAGGCCATTCTTTCGCGCCAGGGCGTGTACGGCCCCTTCCTCTCGCTGGCCGAAGCCTGCGAGCTGAACACCGGCGATGCGGCGCGCCTGTCGGAAGCGCTGCTGCTGAGCGCCGACCAGGTCAACGCCGCACATCTTTCCGCACTGGCCTGGTCGCAGGACGCGGTGCCAGTCGAAGCGGCGCATTGAGCATGAACTCCGAATTCCTCTTTACCGACAGCGACTTCTCCCGGATACGCACGCTCATTCATCGCCGCGCCGGCATCGCCCTGGGAGAGCACAAGCGGCAGATGGTGTACAGCCGGCTTTCGCGCCGCCTGCGAGACCTGGGGCTGCCCCAGTTCTCCACCTACCTGAGCCTGCTGGAAGACAGCCGCGACGGCAACGAGTGGCAGCTGTTCATCAATTCGCTGACGACCAACCTGACGTCGTTCTTTCGCGAGGCGCATCACTTTCCGGTGCTGGCGGAACTGGCGCGCAAGTGCACCCAGCCCATCACCGTCTGGTGCGCGGCCGCGTCGACCGGCGAAGAACCCTATTCGATCGCGATCACGCTGATGGAAGCGCTCGGCGAGCGCGCGAGCACCGCCCGCGTCATCGCCACCGACATCGACACCTCGGTGCTGGCCAAGGCCTCCGCCGCCGTGTTCACGATGGAGCAGGTCAACCGGTTGTCTCCCGATCGCCTGCGGCGCTTCTTCAACAAGGGCACGGGCGCGAATGCGGGCAAGGTGAGGGTGCGCCCCGAAGTGGCGGCCATGGTCAAGTTCTCGCGGCTCAACCTGCTCGACGGTTCGTGGCCGGTGAAGGAGCCCGTGGATGCGATCTTCTGCCGCAATGTGATGATCTATTTCGACAAGCCCACGCAGAAAAAACTGCTGGACCGCTTCGTGCCGCTGCTGAAGCCGCACGGACTGCTTTTCGCCGGTCATTCCGAGAACGCCTCGCTGGTGAACCAGACGTTCAAGACCGTCGGGCAAACGGTGTACACCATGAGCAAGGCGCGCGCGTGAGCCCGAACCTGTTTCAGGAGCGGGGTTCCAAGCCGTCGGCCGTGCCGGGGTCGGTGGCGACCCACCACTACTTCGACCGCGACTTCGATTGCACCGCGGTCAAGCTGCTGCCCGCGGAGTACTACGTGACCGATGCCGGCATCCTGCTGACCACGGTACTGGGCTCCTGCGTGGCGGCCTGCATCACCGATGTGGAAGCCGGCGTCGCGGGCATGAACCACTTCATGCTCCCGGACGATGCCGAGGCCGACACGCGTGACCAGGTCGAGTCGATGCGCTACGGCGCCTACGCCATGGACGTGCTGATCGCCGAACTGCTGCGCGCGGGCGCAAGGCGCGAACGACTGCGGGCCAAGGTCTTCGGCGGCGCCGCGGTGCTGGCCAACATGACGATGCTCAACATCGGCGGACGCAACGCCGACTTCGTGCTGCGCTATCTCGAGAAGCAGCGCATTACCGTCGCCGCGCAGGACTTGCGCGGCCTGCACGCGCGCCGCGTGTGCCTGCTGCCTGCCACCGGCAAGGCAGTGGTGCGCAAGCTGCGCGCACAAATCGATATCCAGGCGGTCCAGCACGACGAAGGCGAGCTGTTGCGCAAATGGTCTGCCGCGTATGGCAAGGGGAGTTGGGTCGCATGAAGAAGATCAAGGTACTTTGCGTCGACGATTCGGCGCTGATCCGCAGCGTGATGACCGAGATCATCAACAGCCAGTCCGACATGACGGTGGTCGGCACCGCGGCCGATCCGCTGCAGGCACGTGACCTCATCAAGGTAACCAACCCGGACGTGCTCACGCTCGACGTCGAGATGCCGCGCATGGACGGGCTGGAATTTCTCGAGAAGCTCATGCGCCTGCGCCCGATGCCGGTGGTCATGGTGTCGTCGCTGACCGAGCGGGGCTCGGAAATCGCGCTGCGCGCGCTGGAGCTGGGCGCGATCGACTTCGTGACCAAGCCGCGGCTCGGCGTGCGCGACGGGCTCTTGCAGTACACCGAAATCATCGCCGGCAAGATCCGCACGGCCGCCGCGGCGCGGCTGCTGCCTGGCCGGCACGGCGCATCGGCGAAAGGCGCGGCGGACAACCCGCAGGAGCCCTTGCTGCGCAGCCCGCTGCTGAGCACCGAGAAGCTCATCATCATCGGTGCCTCCACGGGCGGCACGGAGGCCATCCGCGAGGTGTTGCTGCCGCTGCCCCCGGATGCACCGGCCGTGCTCATTGCACAGCACATGCCGGCGGGTTTCACGCGCTCTTTTGCGCAGCGCCTGAACGGCCTGTGCCGCATTACCGTGAAGGAGGCCGAGCATGGCGAGCGCGTGCTGCCGGGCTACGCCTATATCGCGCCCGGCGGCTTTCACCTTTCCCTGAGCCGCAGCGGCGCCAACTACGTGGCCCAGCTCGACCAGGAGCCGCCGGTGAACCGCCATCGTCCTTCGATCGACGTGCTCTTCGACTCGGCTGCACGGCATGCCGGAAAGAACGCGATCGGAATGATCCTGACGGGCATGGGGAAAGACGGCGCGGAAGGTCTGCTGCGCATGAAGCAGGCAGGCGCCTACACCTTCGCACAGGACGAGGCCAGCTGCGTCGTCTTCGGCATGCCGCGCGAGGCCATTGCATTGGGTGCCGTTGACGACGTGGCGCCGTTGGGAGAGATGGGGCGCCGCGTGCTGGCCCATCTGCGCACCTTCGGCGAACGCGCGAACCGGGTTTGAAAACGAACTGTTGGAGTTGGAAAAATCGTGATCGATAAGAGCATCAAAATTTTGGTTGTGGACGACTTCCCGACCATGCGGCGCATCGTGCGCAACCTGTTGAAGGAACTCGAGTTCCTCAACGTCGACGAGGCGGAAGACGGCGCGGCCGGCATCGAGAAGCTGCGCGGCGGAAACTTCGGCTTCGTGGTCTCGGACTGGAACATGCCCAACATGGACGGCCTGACCATGCTGCAGACCATTCGCGCCGACCCCGAGCTGGCCAAGCTGCCGGTGCTGATGGTCACGGCCGAAGCCAAGAAGGAAAACATCATCGCGGCCGCGCAGGCGGGCGCCAACGGCTATGTGGTCAAGCCCTTCACGGCGGCCACGCTCGAAGAGAAGATCAACAAGATCTTCGAGAAGCTCCAGAAAGAGGCGGCCTGAAATGACACACGCTGCGCTCGAATCCGTGGAGCACGGAAACACAGCCGAAGAGTTGCTCGGGCGCATCGGGCAATTGACCCGGCAATTGCGCGAAGGCCTGCGCGAGCTGGGGCTCGACAAGCAGGTTGCCAAGGCCGCGCAAGCCATCCCCGACGCGCGCGACCGCCTGGGCTACATCGCCTCGATGACCGAACGGGCGGCGCACCGCGCCCTCAACGCCATCGACCTTGCGCAGCCCTTGCAGGAAGACCTTGCAACGCATGCCAAGGGCCTGAGCCGGCGCTGGGACGAATGGTTTGCGAACCCGGTCGAACTCGACCAGGCGCGCCAGCTGGTCATGGACACGCGCGGCTATCTGCAAGACGTGCCGCAAAAGGCCGGTGCCATCAACACGCAGCTGATCGAGATCCTCATGGCGCAGGATTTCCAGGACCTGACGGGCCAGGTCATCAAGAAGATGATGGAAGTGGTCAACGACGTCGAGACGCAATTGCTCCAGGTGTTGATCGACAACTCGCACATCGAAAAACACCTCGAGAAGCGCCACGAGGCGGAGGCCAACAGTTTGCAGAACGGCCCGCAGGTGGTACCGGGCAACCCCGAGGCCGTCACGGGCCAGGCCCAGGTGGACGACCTGCTGGAGAGCCTCGGGTTCTAGGGGCTTGCCATGAATCCGGTGCCGGCGTGCCTCGCGCCAGGGGCCCCGAGACCCGTGGCGCTCGAGCCGGGGTGGCGGGCCTGCTTGGGCCTACTTTCCTCTGCGACTTGATGCAGACGGCGCCGAAGTCGCCGAAGGCGCCGCTCCGCCATCCACGCCGAGGCGCCCACCGCCGCCGAGGCCCTGGCCGCGTACCGTCTGCGCCTTGTAGTTGCGCAGCGACCTGACCATCTGGTTGAAGGAGTCCATGAACGCCGCGGCAATCACCTTGCCCTGTGGCGTGCGGGTGTAGCCGCCGAGGCCGCCGGCGGCGGAGAGGCCGCTCAGACCGGCAAAGCCCGCGAAGTCGGTCTTGGAAGCACTGCCTTCGGCCGCCGCGACCTGCACGCCCGAGCGGTTGTCGATAAGGGTCAACAGCGCGCTGGCTTCCTTTGTCTGCAAGCTCGCGCCCAGCTTGGCGATGGCGAGGCCTCGCCCTCCGCCCACCAACCCGCCCAATGCACCGCCGATGCCACCCGCGTCGTTGTTGCTGAACACGATCTCGGGCGAAAGGCCGTAGTCGGAAGCCACCATCTGGCCGCGGCCGAAATTGCTACCGCCGCGCATCTCGCCCGACTGCATGAGCGCGCGCTCGCGCGTCATGGCGTTCATGCCGGCCGCGCCGCGCTCGACCACCACGAAGCAGTTCGACTGCTGCACCAAGAGGCGCAGCAGGTTGGCCGTGGGCGGAAGGCGGTACTCGCCGGTGAGCACGGTGTACCAGCCGGCATTGACGTTCTCGATCAGCGAGACGGTGCCCAGCGGCGAGTCGCAGCGCTCGAGGGCGCTGTTTTCACCGGAAGTGGCCGAGCCGGCCGCGCTGCCGGTGGCCACCGTCTTGGCGGATTGGCTGCCCATCTGCATGTCGAGAGCGGGCATGTTCTGGCAGCCCGCCAAAGCCATGAGTCCGGCTACCGCCGTGGCTGTCGCAAAGCTTGCGCGCCGCCCCCGCTTGTCGAGCTTGGGATCTCCGAGCCTTGGGCGCTGCAGCGAATCCTGCGAGCTTGAAAACGGCAGGTATGCCGCATCTACGGTTTTTGTCATGTGTCTTCTCATCTGTTGATTGGCAAAGGGCCGAGATCCGTGTGCAGGCAACGAAGGTCTGCAGGCGTGACTTCAGCCATGGCTTGCAGCGGTTTCGATGGCTGCTACTTCGGCGTGTAGGTCATCTTGATCCGCTCTGTTGTGACCTCGGGCCGGGAATCTGCTGGAAGCGTATGGATCTTGAGCAACTGACCCCGATGCGCTCCTTCGGCGGCGACCCATGTGGTGAAGGTCGTGACGAAGGCCGTTTCGCCCGTACCCGTGGTTTGCTTGTTCGTGAACTTGCAAGCGTTGAAGGTGCCCATTTCCGTTTGCAAGGCTTCCCGGCCAACGTAGGTCAGATCTCGCGATACCGGGTACTCGCTCTCGATTTTTGACCCATCCGCCGTGCTGACGACAACAGTCTTTATCTTGTAGCTGCCGCTTGCCACTTGCCCCGGCTGCATGTCCACCGGGCCGGCCACGGGTGGATCGAACGTCACTGTGATGACTTGGGTCGCGACCTGCGCAATCGATCCGTACGAGATCACGTTGCCATTGACCAGGTCGTGGTAATTCTCGGCGGCGGGCGATGGATTTCCGGCGGTATCGTGGGGTTGGACCTTGACGGTCACAGGCGTGGCGCCGGCGAACGACTTGCGTTCGCCAACTGTTTCGACGGTGCGGTTCACCGTGGGAGATTGCCCGGAAATCGTCGTTCGTTCTTCGTAGTCCCGCACAGTCCCGGCATGGAAATCCGCTTCGTTCGTACAGGAGGCCGAGCTCGTCGCCGATGCCGGTGCAGGGGCTGGCGCCGGTGGTGGCGAAGGTGCGGGGGCCGGAGCAGGCGTGAGGGGCAGGATCGGAGATCCGCCGCCGCCATTGCCTCCTCCTCCTCCCCCGCATGCCGCCAATGCCGCCAATACCGCCGTGATGGCGGCAGCCATCGCTCCGATTGCCCACGGATTTCTCTGCATACGACCTCCCTCTTGTTTGTCAAAAAGGCCGGGATCCGGCCCGATGCAAATTTAGGAGAAGGCGGAGACGACCTCCAGTGTCTAAAGTCACCTGTTGCGCTCATGCAAACGCCGGGGGTCTGCAGACGCAAGTTCAGCCATGGCTTGCAGCAGCGTCGCGGCGCTTACAGGCTTGAAAAGCACAGGCACACCCGAGGCGCGCACACGCTGCAGCCGCTCGGGCGCGGTTTCGCCCGTGATCAGAAGCAGCGAGGAATCCGGCTGGAAGCGTTCGCGCAGGCGCAGTCCGACATCGAGTCCGTCCACCCCGTCGGCCAACCGGTAGTCGCACAGCAGCAGTGCGAACGGCTTGGCCTGTGCGTCGGGATGCGTCAACACTTCGACTGCAGCGGCTTCGTCGGCCACGGCCACGATATCGAGGGAATAGGCGCGCAGCAGCACCGTCATGGCTTGCCGGATTTCGGACTCGTCGTCGATCAGCAAGACGCGGCCGCGCAGGTCCGGCACCGCGAAGCGATGGCGCACGGGCGATTCGAGATCCCGGAGCAGGAGATCCGTGGGCGAATCCGGTGATGCCTCGGCCATTGGCACCAGCAGGCGAAAGCGTGTACCTCGGCCTGGGCGCGAGCGCACTTGCACCGGATGATCGAGCAGCTGGGACAGGCGCTGCACGATCGACAACCCGATGCCCAGGCCTCGGGAGCGGTCGCGTCCCGGGTTGCCGATTTGATAGAACTCCTCGAAGATGCGATCCAGCTGTCCGGGAGGAACACCGATGCCGGTGTCCCGCACCTCGATCCAGACAAGATCTCCACGTGCAAGTGCCGTGACGGTCACGCCGCCGTGTCGCGTGTACTTCAACGCGTTGTCGACCAGGTTGGAGAGCATGCGATACAGAAGTTGCGGGTCGCTGCGCACCCACAGTCCGCTGGCGCGAATGCGCAACTGCAAACTCTTCTGGTCTGCCTGCGCCGAGAAGGTGTGATTGAGCGGACGAAACAGCGCGTCGAGTTCCAGGTCACATGGCTCGGGCACTACCACTCCCGCATCGAGACGGGAAACATCGAGCATGGTGTTCAGCGACGCACCCAGGGTATCGACCGCCCGCATCAGGCGCTCGGCGTTTTCCCCTTCGGGGCGGTTGTGCAGGGCATTCTCCAGGGCTGCGCCGAACAATGCGATGGCGTGCATCGGTTGACGCAGGTCGTGGCTGGCGGTGGCCAGGAAGCGGGTCTTCTCGGCACTGGCACGTTCGGTTGCGGCGATTTGCTCGCTCAGGCGGGCGGCCAGGGCCTCGTTCTCGAAGCGCAGGATCAGCGATTCGGTCAACCGCCTGTTCTCTTGCAAGCCGGCCCGAAGGGTGAGTACCAGGTTGACAGTGCCGAACGCGGCGAGGAACCAGTTGAGCGCGTTGCCATGCCAGACCAGGGCCGCGATAAGGCCCGTCATCATGGGAATGCCATATCCGAACATGGCCGGCTTCAGAGGCCATCGTGCCTGCACCGCGCGTGTCCAGCTGCCGATGATGACCACCGTGAACACGGTGGTCATGACCAGGTCCGTCGTCGACACAAGGAACAGGGGCGCAGGCGCTGTTGCGACGCTGACCAGCGTGACCAGACGGGCGTACTTGCGCGCCCAATAGGGGCTGTCGGACATCGGCGTGTCGGGGGTCCAGCGCGGCGCCAGCAATGCGTAGAGGTCTACTGCGGCAAGAACGAGCAGCCAGTACAGCAACCATGGATGGCTGAGGCGCGAGTAGCTGAAGGCGGCCAGCGCGGCTGCAAAACCGAAATGGGCCAGAACCGCTGTGCTGTGGCCGGCGTAGACCGAAGCCACGTGCTCGCGCAATATGCGCAGGCTGAGTGCAGCGTCGACAGCCAGGTGTTGCGACACGATCTTGCTCATCGAATTGCCTCCCCGCAGGAGTTGTCTCCTGGATATTCGTATTTCGCCTGCGCAGCCGGGCTTACCGCAAGCTACTGATCAATTGCGCGCGCGAGCGGACACCGAACAGCAAAAAGATCGTCGACACGTAGTTCTTCACCGTGCCTTCGGCAAGCGCCGCTGCCTCGGCGATCTCCTTGTTGGTCTTGCCTTCCAGCACCCACTGGAGCACCTGTATCTGCCGCGGCGCAAGCGCTTGCCAGGCGCGGCGATGGGCGGGTTTTTCGGGGCAGATGGATGCGCTGGGAAGGCGAGGCAACCCGTCGACCGCGTCGCTCCCGAGCAATCCGCAGGCCCGGATGAAACTCACCACTTCCTTGAGGTTTGTCGACTTGGGGATGAAGGCGCTTGCGCCCAACGCCAGTGCTCCCTGGGCGATCGTGCTCTGTGCGAGCGAGGTGGTGCCGGAGCCGGAAAGAACCACGATGCGTGCCGCAGGATAGCGGGCATGAAATTCCACCAGGCCACTCAGGCCTTGGGTGTCGGGTAAGGCCAGGTCCAACAGCACCAGGTCGACGGCACCCTGGGCGCTTTCATACAAGTCCATGGCCTCGGCGAGACTGCCGGCCTCGAAGACCTTGACTTCCACTGCCTCACCCGATGGCGTGCTCTGCGCCTGCAGCAGTGCGCGCACCCCCAAGCGTACCAACTCATGATCGTCCACGACCAGAATGGCGCGTGGTTGCCGTACGTGCGCAGGAGCGCCGTGCTTTGGTGGGGAATGCTTCGACGCGTCGGGACTCACACAACGGAATCTAACGGTTTCGCGCAGGAAGGTAAGTGACGAAAGTCATTTGGCTCGTTGCGCGCAGGTTCAGTTCTTTTTCGTAGTACAAATTCAGTAGCAATTGATCGCGCTCAATTGCTGGCCGTTACGAGCCAGGCCGCCAGCTCCCGTGGAAGCCGAACGGCACACGGTGCGGTAAGCGGGCGACCGCCACCGGCCCCGCGGGCAGGTCCATGGCATCGAACACCAGCAGGTCGCTGCGATTTTCGCGTTCGCGCCACGCCACGGCCAGCAGCCAGCCATCGGCCTCGGCCGCGTCGGCTGCGCGCGGAACGAACACCGGTTCGGACACGACGCCGCCGTGCGCCAGCGTGTAGATGCTGCGCTTGCCCGTATCGAAGTCGAAACGGGCCAGGCTGTCGTAGAGCACGCTCTGCGAATCGTCCCGCGCGCGGGGCGTCGCATGGCAGGTGTAGAAACCGTCGCGGTTGCGCCGCCCTGTGTAGCGCTCGTCGATACGCGGAAATTCCGCTACCAGGTCGTCGAGGTACTCGCGCTGGAACCCGGTGCCCGTGCCGGCCAGATCGAAGGTCCAACGGCACAGGCGCGCGGCCATGGCGTGGGGATCTCCGGGGCGGCCTTCGGCGTCGGGCAGGCCGGGGGCCGTGTCCGACTGCATCACATAGGCCACGATGGTGTCGCCGTCCTCCCAGGCATTCATCACGTGGAACATATGGCAGGCGTCGGTGTCGAACCAGCGCAGCATGCCGGGTGCGCCACCGCGGCGCATCACGCCGACATGGGTTCGCTTGGCGGCATCCCACGCCAGGAGCGGCTTGCCGCGCATGGCGCGCTCCACGCTGAGCGTCAGCGGCGTGACGGGAAAGAGCACATGACCGTGCGTCAGCATGAAGTCGTGCGCCATGCTGGCGTGCGGCGCTGTGAACGACTGCAGTTGCGTGACCTCGCAGTGATGGTTCATCACGCCATAGAGCATGGTCGGAGAACAGGGGCCATCGGGCGAATAGGCGAAGAAATGCAGTTCGCCGCTTTCGGGGTCGACCTTCGGGTGCGCGGTGCAGCGCGAGTTCACGCGGTCGCCGAAGCTCTGGTGCCCCTTGGAAGCCAGCGTGAAGGCGTCGAGTTCGAAGGGCTGATGCGACTCCTCGAGCGCGAACAGCCGGCCGCCATGCCACAGCATGCTGGTGTTGGCCGTGCCGCCGTTGCGGCCCTGCGCCAGCGGATCGCTGGTGGCGGGGTTGCCGAAGGTGCCGAAGAGCGCGCGGCCGGCTTCATGCTCGAGTTGCCACTTCGGCGTGCGCGCCCAGCGGTTGCTATACGACACCTTGCCGCCCCCGATATGGAAGGCGTGCACCATGCCGTCGCCCGAGAACCAGTGATAGCTGTCGTCGCGCGGTGCGAACTGCGGATTCGGGCCGACGCGGTACAGGCTGCCAGAGAGCCCGGGTGGCAGGGCGCCTTCGATCTCGAGCGCGGCAATGTCGTGCTCTTCGGTCAGCGGCGAGTAGTTGCCGGTAAAGAAGTGAGGGTTCTTCTGCGCTGCTGCGTTCACTGGGTGCCTTCGGGTTTGTTCATGAGGGGCGGTGTGCCATCGAGTTGTGCAATGGCTTGCCCGACGTAGGCGGCCAACGCCGCGTCGATGCCCGAGCCGGCCCGCAGCGCCGCGTCTTCGCGAAACGCCTGCTGCAGCTTTGCATGCAGTGCCGCGTCACCGCCCGCCTTGGCGAGCGACAGCGCCTGCCAGCGCAACGCCAGCGCGCGCATGGCTGGCCCGTGGAGTGGAGCGTTGGCCATCATCTGCTGCCGGACTTCCGCGATGAGCGGCGGCCACGCATCGGTCTGCGCAACGTAGTGCCGGCGCAGCGTGGCCATGTCTTCCTCGCTGCAGTAGGGCGCATAGAGTTGCAGGCGCGCGAACGCCATGGCGTGCGAGATGTAGCGGATGCCCGCGCGGTCCACACCGGTGAGCGCATGCAGCGATGGCTCGTTCCAGTGCATGGCGTAGAGCTTCATCAGCAGGCCCTCGTCGCCGCCGGCTTCTTCGAGCAGCAGCGCAATCCAGCGCTGCGCCAGGGCTTGCGCCTGCGGGCTCTCGGGCGGCGTGCCGGCGGCCACCAGGCTGCGCAGCAACTCCGACAATTCCGCGCGCTCGGGCGCCATGGCATCGGCCGAGCCGCCACGCTGCGCCTTGAGAGTGCGCTGCTCGTCGTCACTGAAGTACTTTGCGCCCGCGACCATGCTTTCGAGCGCCAGCAGCCAGTCGTCGATGCCGGGCTCTTCGCTGGCCTGCAGCAGGCCCTGCACCGCGAGCAGGTGGGTGCGCAGCGCAGAGGCTCGCAGGATCTCTTCGTCGAGCTGCGCCACCTGCCGTGCCACGACTTCCGACAGCCCTCCGGCGTCGTCGTCGAGAAGTTGCTGTATGTCCGCGAGCGGCAGGTCGAGCCGCCGCAGCGCCTGGATGCGGAAGAGCCGCGCCACGTCCTTGCGGCCGTACAGGCGGTAGCCGCCGCTGGACCTTTCAGATGGCACCAGCAGTGCGATGTCGTCATAGTGACGCAATGCGCGCACTGTCAGCCCGGTGCGCCGGGCGAGTTCGCCGATCTTCAAGAACATGCCTTCCCTCTCAAGTTGAAGGCATCCTAGACCCTGCCGTTACGAGAGGGTCCAGCGGCGCTAGAGCGAATCTTTCAGGTTCGCGCGCAGGCGGCTGATCGCCTGGCTGTGCAACTGGCACACGCGCGACTGGGTCACTTCGAGAATCGCGCCGATTTCGCGCAGGTTCAGTTCTTCTTCATAATACAAATTGAGCAGCAGCTGGTCGCGCTCGGGCAGGGCGGCGATGGCGTCGACGAGTTCGTGGCGAAAACCGGCTTCGAGCAGTTGCGCCAGCGGGTCGTCGTCGGCGCCCGGGCGGCCGTTCTGTGCCTGGCGGTCGAGCCAGGGGTTGTCGGATTCGCCTTCTTGTGCAAAGTCTTCGACGTACAGCAGCTGGCAACCCTGGATGTCCTGCAGCAACGACTGGTACTCGTCCAGGTCCATCTTCAGTTCCTTGGCGATCTCCCCTTCGGTGGCGGGCCGGCCCAGCCGGTGCTCGAGCGCCTGGATCGCCTGCTCGACCTTGCGGGCCGACTGGCGCAGGCTGCGCGAGCCCCAATCGCTGGCACGCAGTTCGTCGAGCATGGCCCCGCGGATGCGCTGGCTCGCAAAGGTTTCGAACTGCGCGCCGCGGTTGTCCTGGTAGCGGGTGGAGGCGTCCAGCAGGCCGATCATGCCGGCCTGGATCAGGTCGTCGAGCTCGACGCTGGCGGGCAGCTTGGCCAGCATCTGGAGCGCCATGCGGCGCACCATCGGCTGGTGCTGCTTCAGCAGGTGAGACTTCTCAATGGTGCCCTGAGCTGTGTACACGGCTTTGCCTTTCCTCTTGTCCTTGTTGCGGCGCCAAGGCGTCGGGCCGCCAGGGTGTCGGCTCGGCGTCCTTCGGGCGGGCGGCCGGGCGCCATGGCCATTGCGCAACGCCGGCGCCGATGACGCGGAAGTCCACCGCCGCCGGGCTGGCCGGGAACGCCTCCACCACAGTCCGGCGGAGGCGCCTCGCATCCTGCAGGTGCGGGTCGGCCCGCACCCAGCCGGCGGGCTGCATCGAAACCGCCAGATAGCGGCTGCCTGTGTCGATCAGGTTGGCCATGAGTCGCCGGGCCGCTTCGGGATCGGCAACGCCGTTGACCAGAAGGCGGAGCTGGCGCAGCGCGTGCGCGTAGTGCAGCCGCTTGATGCCCGAATAGGTGGCCGTGATGGACGTCGGGTTGGGCTGGAGCACCACCACGAGTTCGTCCGCCATCCGCGCCAGCGGCGACAGATGGCCGGCGCTGTCGAGCGACGCATCGATCAGCACCACACCGCCGTCCCAGAAGAGACGCGGATCGGTGTAGTCGGGCTGGCCGCCCGGCAGCGCGGGCAGCACATTCACGCCGCACTCGGTCTGCGCGGCCGCGCCTTCGCAGGTCAGCCGCTTGGAAGCGACGTCGGCCAGCGTTCCGAGTGGGTCGACGGACCATGCGGCGCAAACCGAATTCGCGCCGGCCTTGTGCTCGTCCATCAGCAGCACGTCCTTGCCCATGTGGGCGAGCGCTGCTCCCAGGTTCATCGCCGCCGTGGTGGCGCCCTGCCGGCGCTCCATGGCCGCAATGGCAATGACCCGCGCGGACGATTGCGCGAGAAGTCGCCGCAATCCGTCGGCTTGATCCGGCAC
Organism: Variovorax paradoxus; assembly: GCF_040544635.1. Lineage (GTDB taxonomy): Bacteria > Pseudomonadota > Gammaproteobacteria > Burkholderiales > Burkholderiaceae_C > Variovorax > Variovorax paradoxus_R. The sequence continues at coordinate 375,383 of NZ_JBEPKJ010000003.1, read as the reverse complement.
CAGCTTGCTCACGTGTCCAATGCCTCCAGCAGGAAGAACAGCTTGCCCATGCCTGCATAGAGCACGTTGCCCGAGATCGGCCGGCCGGGCCGCACAGGCCGGCCGGTCAGCTGGCCCAGCAGCGCGCGCGCACGGCCGGCCCAGTCGCCGTCGGCCTGCAGCAGCCGCCACACCGTGGTGGTGACCTGGCCTGCAATGAGCAGGCGCTTCATCATGTGCGGATCGCCCGCTTCGCCGAGCCCGCCGATGACCGAGAGGCCCTGGCGCAGCAGGCGGAAGCAGGGCTCGGCTTCGATGGCCCAGGCTTGCCATTGCGCAAGCTGCTGCGCGGAAACTTCATTGCCGACGTTGCACAACGCATAGCTCTGCGCCACGACCTTGCGGCTGCGCGGATCGGTCACCCTCGTCACGACGCAGCGAAGACCGGGCAGGCCGCCGTCGGTGCGCAGCGTGATGTTGGCCTGGGCTTCCGATTGCAGCGCGGCGCGGCCCTTGAAGGTCACGGGGCGCTCTTCGCCGAAGGAGAAGTCCAGGCCGGTGAGCGTGGCGTATTCGCCGGTGCGCGGGTCGATGACCGCGGTGGAGCCGGGCGCGCGTGCCATCCATTGCTGGCGCTGCACTTTCCACTGCAGCATGAGTTCGGCCGCGGGCAGCCGGGACAGCATGTGCACCACGGTCTTGTCGAAGTCCTGCTGGCGCAGCCATTGCACCTGCCGCACACCGGGCCTGCGCGTGGGATCGGTGGGGTTGCGGGCCGTGCCGGTGGAAAGCCACTGGTTGGGCGCGGCAAGGGGCATGCCGGTGCGGTCGGACAGCAGCAGGCTGCCATGGCATTGGTACGCATCGCCGCCTTCGTCCGACTTGAGGCCGACCTGGCTCGACAGCGCGAGCAGGTGCGTGTCGCAGCCCGTCGCGATCTCGCTCGTGGCGTGCGTCATGAGCGCCTCCAGCACCGCCTTGTGGCCGACGTTTTCATCGGCGGCCTGGCGCCAGAGCGCGCGCGATTGCTCGAAGCCGAGCGGAGCGTTTGCGAGCGCGGCTGCGGCAGAGGCCACTTCCTGTGCGTCGTGCGCCATGGCGCGAATCAGCTGACGGTAGCGCAGCCGCTGCCGCTCGGCCTCGGCCTGCGCGGCGGACGCATCGGCGTTTGCGGCAGACCCATCTTGCATGTCGCTTTCGCCGGGAACGAAGAGCGCGCTGCGGCTGTTGGCCTGGAACACGCTGTCCACCAGCTGGGCGCGGTCGGCGCGCATCAGGTTCTCGGGCACCTTCTGTCCGCTGGACACGTAGTGCACCGGCAGGCGGTGGCGGATCACGGTGTCGATCAGCGCACCGGGATGAGTGGCTTCGTCGACCTTGGTGAAGATGCAGCCCGCGAGCTCGTTGCCGCCGCCGTGCCGGTAGGCGTGCACCACTTCGTTGAGTGTGTCGCCATGGCTGGCGGCGTTGAGCAGCAGCAGCCTTTTGACGGGGCGCTGGCTGTTGCAGAACATCGCGATCTGGTCGGAGACGGCGCGGTCGCGCTGGCTCATGCCGACCGTGTCGATCAGCACCATGTGCTTGTCGCGCAGGTCTTGCAGCACCAGGTGCAGGTCGGCGGCATCCTTCACGGCGTACACCGGCACATTGAGGATCTGGCCGTAGATGCGCAGTTGCTCGTAGGCACCGATGCGGTAGCTGTCGGTGGTGACCAGCGCCAGCTTGTCGGCGCCGAAGCGCATCACGCAACGCGCGGCGAGCTTGGCCGTGGTCGTGGTCTTGCCCACGCCGGTGGGGCCCATCAGCGCATACACGCCGCCTTGCGCCAGCAGCGCATCTTCGTCTTCATGCACCGGAAGAGTACGGATCAGTTCGGAGCGCACGAAGGCCATGCCCTGCGCATAGCTCTGGCCCGTGGGCAGGTGCTCCAGCATGGCCTTGGAGAGGCGTGCGCTGAAGCCGGCGCCGAGCAGCGTGCGCAACAGGCGGCCGCGCATCGGGTCGCGCCGCTGCTTGTCGTTCCAGACCACGCCGGCGAGCTGCTCTTCGATCATGCAGCGCATTGAGTGCAGCTCTCCGAGCACGCTCTCGACTGCAACGGGGGCAGCCGCGGGTGCAGGGGCGGGCGTCGGGGTGAGCATGAAGGCGGACGCGGGGGCGGCTGCAGGAGCTGCAACAGGAGCTGCAGGGGCGGGAGCCGGCGTGGGTTGCACGGTGGCTTGCGCCGCGGGTGCGCTGGCACGCACTTCTTCCACGTCGTCCGGCGCCATGGCGACGATTTCCACGCCTTCGGCAACCACGCGGTTGGTCAGCACCATCGCTTCGGCGCCGAGTGCTTCGCGCGCCAGGCGCAGGGCTTCCCGGCTGGTCGGGGCGACGAACTTGCGTGCGCTGGTCCGCACGTCTGTCTGGGTGTTCAAACTCTTCCTCCAATGGTGGCGGTGATCTTGATGTTGCGGGTGTCAGGTATCTCCGCATGCGAGAGAACCTTGAGCTGGCGGAAGCTGCGGCGCAAAAAGCGCGAGAGCAGAACCCGCAGCGAATGCTGGACGACCAGCACCGGCGCAAGGCCCATCTGCTCCTGGCGGGCAATCGCGGCGCGGGTCTGCTGCATCAGGCTGTTGGCGAGGCCGGGCTCGATGCCGTTGTTGTTGGCAAGCGCCTGCTGCAGCACGCTGTCGAGCGCGCCGTCCAGGCCGATGACCTGCAGTTCGGAATCGCCCGGGAACAGCTGCTGCGTGATCGCGCGGCCAAGCGCCAGGCGCGTGAGCGAGGTGAGCTCGGCGGCGTCCTTCACGGTCGGCGCATGCTCGGCCATCACGTCGAGAATGGTGCGCATGTCGCGGATCGGCACCTCTTCGTCGAGCAGGTTCTGCAGCACCTTGTGCAGCGTGCTCAGCGAAATGACCTTCGGCACCAGGTCTTCGGTGAGCTTGGGCGCGGTCTTGCCGATCTGGTCGAGCAGCTGCTGCACTTCCTGGCGGCCCAGCAGCTCGGCGGCGTGGGTCTGGATGAGATGGTTCAGGTGCGTGGCCATCACCGTGCAGGCGTCGACCACCGTGTAGCCGAGCACCTGCGCCTCCTGGCGAAGGCTGGCGTCGATCCACACCGCGGGCAAATGGAAGGCCGGGTCTTGCGTGGGCGTGCCGGGCAGGGTGCCGGTCACCTGGCCGGGGTTGATGGCCATCCACTGATTGGGGAAGGCTTCGCCGCGGCCGATTTCGACGCCCTTCAGGCTGATCACGTAGGTGTTGGGCGCAATCTCGAGGTTGTCGCGGATGTGCACCACCGGCGCGAGGAACCCGATTTCCTGGGCGGTCTTCTTGCGGATGCTCTTGATGCGGCCCAGCAGTTCGCCGTTCTGCGTCTGGTCCACCAGCGGGATCAGCCGGTAGCCGACCTCCATGCCGAGCGGATCGACCAGCGCCACGTCGTCCCACGTGGCCTCGGGCGCTTCCACCGCCGGTGCGGCTGCGGCCTGCGCGGCGGCGGCTTGCTCTGCCGCGGCCTGCGGTGCGCGCTTGAGGATGCGCCGACCCAGCCACACCAGGCCACCCGCGATCAGCAGGAACGCCAGGTTCGGCATGCCCGGAATCATGCCCATCAGGCCGATGAGACCGGCCGTGAGAAAAAGCACCTGCGGGTTGGAGAACAGCTGGCCCGTCAGCTGGCGGCCCACGTCTTCGTCGGTGGTCACGCGCGACACGATGACACCGGCGGCGGTGGAAATCACCAGCGCCGGAATCTGCGCCACCAGGCCGTCGCCGATGGCCAGCAGCGTGTAGGTCTTGCCGGCGGTGCTGAAGTCCAGCCCGTGCTGCACCATGCCCACCACCAAGCCGCCGATGATGTTGATCACCATGATCAGGAGGCCAGCCACCGCGTCCCCGCGCACGAACTTGCTGGCACCGTCCATGGAGCCGTAGAAGTCGGCTTCCTGCGCGACTTCCTGGCGGCGCTTGCGTGCCACGTCTTCGCCGATCAGGCCGGCGTTCAGGTCGGCGTCGATCGCCATCTGCTTGCCCGGCATCGCGTCGAGCATGAAGCGCGCGCCAACCTCGGCAATGCGGCCCGCGCCCTTGGTGATCACCATGAAGTTGATCAGCACCAGGATGATGAACACCATCACGCCGACCGCGAAGTTGCCGCCGACCAGGAAGTGGCCGAAGGCCTCGATCACCTTGCCTGCCGCGTCCGGACCCGTGTGGCCGTGCATCAGCACCACGCGCGTGGAGGCCACGTTGAGCGACAGGCGCAGCAGCGTGGAGAACAGCAGCACGGCGGGGAAGGCCGCGAAGTCCAGTGCCTTCATGGTGTACATGCTCACCAGCAGCACCATCACCGACACCGCGATGTTGAAGGTGAACAGCAGGTCGAGCAGGAAGGGCGGCAGCGGCAGCACCATCATGCTCAGGATGAGCACGATCAGCACCGGGCCGGCGAGCCCCTTCCACTGGGTGCCGGAGAAAAATTGCGCTTGCAGGCGCGTCAGGGTGGCGTTCATGCGGCGTTCAACGAGTATTCGAGCGATTCGGGAATCGGCAGGTCGACGGGCGTGCGCGGCGCTTCGCCGCCTTCGCTCTTCCAGCGCTTGAGCTGGTAGACCCAGGCCAGTACCTCGGCCACCGCGGTGTAGAGGCCGGCCGGGATTTCGTCGCCGAGCCGGGTGTGTTTGAACAGCGCGCGCGTGAGCGGCGGCGCTTCGAGGATCGCAACGTTGTTTTCCCGCGCAAGCTCGCGGATGCGTGCGGCCACCAGGTCGCTTCCCTTGGCCACCACGCGCGGCGCGCGCATGTCGTTGTCGACATACTTGAGCGCCACCGCGAAGTGGGTGGGGTTGGTCACCACGATGTCGGCCTTCGGCACCTCGGCCATCATTCGCCGGCGCGCCATCTGCTGCTGCTGGCGGCGGATCTGCGCCTTGATGTGCGGGTCGCCTTCGCTTTCCTTGTGCTCCTGGCGCAGGTCTTCGCGAGACATGCGCAGCTTGCGGTGGTAGCTCCACAGCTGGTAGGGCACGTCGATGAGCACCACCAGCAGCAGCGCGGAGGCAATCAGGGCGCAGTTGCGCGCCACCAGGGCGATCATCTGCGGCAGCGCGGCGCGCTCCGACTGCGCCATGAGCGTGGTGACCTCGTCCATGTTGTCCATGATCACCAGCCACGCCACGCCGCCGATCAGCAGCGACTTGGCCAGCGCCTTGATCAGCTCCGACAGGGCCTGTGCCGAGAACATGCGGCCGACGCCGGCAATCGGGTCGAGCTTGCTGAACTTGGGGCCGAGCGCCTTGGCCGAAAACAGCCAGCCGCCGAGCATCAGGGGGGCGACCACCGCAGCGACCACCATCATGCCGAACAGCGGCGCGAGCGCGAGCAGCGCCTCGTACGCCATGAGCCCGGCGCGGGCCATCATGTAGGAAGGGTCGAAAGCCGTGGCCCGGTCGAAGCGCATGCCCTGGGCCAGGGCGCCGCGCAAGGTGCCGCCGAGCGAGTCCGCAGTGAGCCACAGCCCGGCGACGGCCGTGCCCAGCATCACGAAGGTGACAAGCTCCCGCGATCGGGCAACGTCCCCTTCCTCGCGCGCCTTTTCAAGGCGCTGCGGTGAGGCAGGTTCGGTTTTTTCGAGGTCGCTTTCTTCAGCCATTCATGCTCCGGGCGAGCGTTGGCGAAAGAACGCCTGCTCATGGCTGCCAATTGTTCGTTTTCAGGCCTCCGGACAATTGATTGATCAGCACGGGCATTTGCCCCCTGCTTGGGGGATCGGCCCCACTCGGCAGGGAGCTAGGCGAGCGTCGGCGTGGCGCCGTCCGCGGCGGCAACCGGCGGCGGCACGGCCGCAAAGGGCACCAGCTGCAGCTGCTCCGCGTTCAGGCGCTCCAGAATGGTGAACAGCAGGTCGCTGCGCACGCCGCCCGCCAGGCGCGGGCTGGGCACATAGGCAATGGCCTGGAAAATGAGCAGGCCGCCCTCGATGCCTTCGAGCGTGAGCGAAGGCGCGGGGGTTTCCAGTACGCCCTCGTGCGCGCGGCAGGCCTCCAGGATGAGATCGCGCACGCGATGGGCGTCGGTGGTCAGCGGCATCGGCAGGCGAATGAGCACCCGGCCTTCCGCATTGGCCAGCGTCATGTTGCGGACGATCTTGGTGATGAACTCGGAGTTGGGCACGATCACCGTCGAGCGGTCTCCGAGCTGGATTTCCGTGGCCCGCACGTTGATGCGCCGCACATCGCCCTCGGTGGTGCCCAGCACCACCCAGTCGCCCACCTTCACCGGCTGCTCGGCCAGGAGGATGAGGCCTGAGATGAAGTTCTGCACGATGGCCTGCAGGCCGAAGCCGATGCCCACCGAGAGTGCGCTGGCCACCCATGCGATGCGCTCGACGCCGATGCCCAGCGCCGAAAGCGAGAACGCGACCACCAAGATGCCGCCCACGTAGCCGAGCAGCGTGGTTATCGAGCTTTGCATGCCCGGCTCGAACTGCGTGCTGGGCAGGTAGCTGCGCGCGAGCCAGCGCTTGAAGACCCGCAGCACGATGAAGCCCACCACAGCCACGGCAATGGCGCTCAGAATGGCGCCCGGCACCAGCTGGAACTCACCCACCTTCACACCGGTGCCGAATTTGCCGCTGCGCTGGAACACTTCGCCGGGTCCGGTCCCCAGCGGGGCTGCGAGCGCGATCAGCATGTAGAAGAAAAGCGCCACGCGGCTCAGGCCGGAGAGCACCGTGGCCGCCTGGTCGAGCGTCTGCGGCGCGAGGCCGAAGCTTTTCTGCAGGCGCTGGCCGAAGGTGCTGCGCGACGACACGCCGGCCATGAAAACGTCGTCGGCAAACTTGAACAGCACATAGAAGGCGGCCGCGACGATGCCACTCCAGGTGAGCTGCGAGGCCAGAAAGCTCGCAAGCGCCACATAACCCATCGCCACCAGCACCCAGATCGCCACGATGAGCATGCCGATGCACGCCATCAGCAGCCCCACCCACATCGGCTGCTCGGGCAGGTCGGCATCCGGCGTATCGGCGCGCAGCGGCTTCAGGCGGTAAAGCACCGCGCCGACCAGCGCCGTGAGCACCAGCGCCGTGAGCACGTGGGTGGCCACCACGGCCGCGAAGCTGGCGTTGACCAGCTGGTTGATCTCGGCCGGCGTCCAGGCCAGCGCGGCCACCAGCGCGACCAGCCACGGCAGTGCGGCAAGGCGCGTGGCCATGGCATCGGGAATCGGCGGCAGCCGCCAGCTCGGGCGGCCGGTGGCCAGCAATGCACGGCCTAGCCCGATCACGAAGGCCATGAACACCAGCGCCTGCGCCATCGAGCGCATTGCCTTGCGCGCCTGCGGCTCCCAGGTGGCGTATTCCTCGAGCACCCAGACGAATCCGTGCGCCGCCACGGCAACCAGCACCACATGGCTCGCCACGATGGCAATGACCAGCAGCGAACGCCGAAGCCGGCCCGCCGGCAGCAGTCGCGCGGCGATCCGCGCCAGCAGATGCTCGGCCACCCAGGTTCCGAGCATCGCGAGCAACACCGCCAGGATGAGTGCCCAGAGCACTGCCATTCGAGACCCCTGCTGCATGGCCTGCGTGAGCCCGTCGCGCAGAACGGAGGCCATGGCCTTCAGCCGCTCGAGGTCGCTCGGCCATGCCTCCTGCAGATCGCGCCAGAACTCGCCGCCGAGCGGCGAGGGCGCGCGTTCGGTGATCTGCGCCTCGAAAAGCGCCCGGCGCTGGGTGACCAGCTCGGCCCCGCGCTGCCGTACGTCGATGGACAGCAGGCGAGCCAGCCTGATGTCCGCATCCAGCGCGTTGCGCTCCTTGGTCAGGCGGGCGCGCTGGCGCGTGATGTCAGGGTCTTCGGTGGCGCCCGCGGCCGGCGGATTGCCGAGCTCGCCGAGCCGGGCGTTCAGGTCGGCCAGCTCGCCGGCGCGCGCGGCGACGAACTTGTCGGCCTGGGTGCCGATTTCGTTGATCTGCGCCAGGAGCTTGCGCACGTCCTCATCGGAATCGGCGGACGCGGTGATCTTGGTGAGCTGCTCGCGCAGTTCGGCCACGGTGGGTTCGGGCGCGGGCGCCGTGGTGGTGCTGTTGCTGCCGCTGATGTTGTCCGGCTGCGCCACTGCAGCACCGCACAACAGCAAGGCAGCCAGGCAAAAGGCCATCAGGCGTGGGATGAAACTCATGGCTGCCATCATAGAAGGCGCCATTTCCGGCCCGCGGCGCGGCTCGTGACAGGTTGTGTGTCAGGCCGCTGCGGCGTCGCGGCCACCGCAGCAGGACCCGTCAGCCGGCCGGGCTGAACAGGTCGACCCGGTCGGTAATGATGCCGTCGGTGCCCAGGTCGATCAGCCGCTGTGCGGCCCATTCGTCATTAACGGTGTAGCTCAGCGCGCGCATGCCGGCATCGTGCGCTTGCGCCACCGTGGGGGCGTCCCAGAGCGCGTGGTTGCAGACGATGGCGGCGCAGCCCAGGTCGGTTGCGGCGGCCAACCAGCCGCTCCAGAGCTTATCGAGCAGAAGCCCCCGCGGCAATTCGGGCTCGACCGCCCGGGCCCCCTTGAGCGACTCGACCTGGAAGGAGGTGAGCAGCGGCGGAATGGCCGCGCCCCGCCACAACCGGGCAGCCTGCCGCGCCACCGCTTCGCCAGTCTCGCGCTCGGTACCGGGCGTGGGCTTGATCTCGATGTTGAGCAGATGGTCGTTGGCCAGGCAGAAGCGGGCCAGGTTCTCGAGCGTGGCGAGCGGCTCGCCCGCAAAGGCGCGCGAATGCCAGCCGCCCGCATCGAGCTGCGAAAGCGCGCTCCACGGCTGTTCGCCGCCGATGCCATGGCCGTTCGTGGTGCGGTCGAGCGTGGCGTCGTGCATTAGAAAGGCCACGCCGTCGGCGCTGAGCTTGGCGTCGCACTCGAACATGCGGTAGCCGTGCGAGGCGCCGAACCGGAATGCGGCCAGCGTGTTCTCGGGCGCCAGCTTGCCGGCGCCGCGGTGCGCGACCCAGCGTGGATAAGGCCAGGGTTTCAGCGCCGGCATCGGTCAGTCTGCTCGCTTGCCGGAGCCGGCATCGAACCAGTGCAGCTTGTCTTCGCGCGCTGCGATCTTGACCGTGTCGCCTGCGACCGGCGGATGATCGCTCTCGTCGGTGCGCATGATGATCTGCTCCTCGCCGATGCGGCCATACACCAGCCGCTCGGCGCCGAGCAGCTCGACCGACTCGACCTGCACGGACCAGCCGCTTTCGTCGAGCTTCATGTGCTCGGGGCGGATGCCGAGGATCTGGCCCGGCCGCACGCCCGGTGCATGCTGCAGCAGGTTCATCGGGGGCGAGCCGATGAAGCTGGCCACGAAGGTGGTGGCGGGCCGGTTGTAGACCTCTTCGGGCGTTGCGAACTGGTCCATCACGCCGCCGTTCATCACGATGATGCGCTGCGCCAGCGTCATGGCCTCGACCTGGTCGTGCGTGACGAACAGCGAGGTAATGCCGAGTTCGCGGTGCAGCTTCTGGATCTCGATGCGGGTCTGCGCGCGCAGCTTGGCGTCGAGGTTCGACAGCGGTTCGTCGAACAGGAACACCTGCGGCTGACGCACGATGGCGCGGCCCATGGCCACGCGCTGGCGCTGGCCGCCCGAGAGCTCGCGCGGCTTGCGTTCGAGCAGATGGCCCAGCTCGAGGATCTTGGCGGCCTTGTCCACCCGTGTCTTGATCTCGGGCTCCGGCACCTTGGCGATCTTCAGCCCGTAGGCCATGTTCTTGAACACGCTCATGTGCGGATAGAGCGCGTAGTTCTGGAACACCATGGCGATGTCGCGCTCGGAGGGTTCGAGCTGGTTCACCACGCGCCCGCCGATGGAGATTTCGCCGGCCGAGATTTCCTCCAGGCCGGCCACCATGCGCAGCAGGGTGGACTTGCCGCAGCCCGAAGGCCCGACGATCACGATGAATTCATGGTCGGCAATCTCGGCGCTCACGCCGTGGATGACCTGGTTGGCTTTCGGCCCGTGGCCGTAGCGCTTGATAACGTTGCGTAGGGAAAGAGCTGCCATTTTTATTTCTCGGTATCCACAAGGCCCTTGACGAACCACTTTTGCATCAGCACCACCACCAGCGCGGGCGGCAGCATGGCGAGGATGGCGGTGGCCATCACGACGTTCCATTCGTTCTGGCTGTCGCCGCCGGCAATCATTCGCTTGATGCCGACCACCACGGGGTACATGTCTTCGCCGGTGGTTGCGAGCAGCGGCCAGAGGTACTGGTTCCAGCCGTAGATGAACTGGATGACGAACAGCGCCGCAATCGAGGTCTTCGACAACGGCAGCAGCACGTCGAAGAAGAAGCGCATGGGGCTTGCGCCGTCCATGCGCGAGGCTTCGGTGAGCTCGTCGGGCACCGTGAGGAAGAACTGGCGGAACAGGAAGGTGGCCGTGGCCGACGCTATCAGCGGCACCGTGAGGCCCGCGTAGGTGTTCAGCATGTTCAGGTCCGACAGCACCTTGTAGGTGGGCAGGATGCGCACCTCCACCGGCAGCATCAGCGTCACGAAAATGGCCCAGAAGCAGATCTTCTTGAACGGGAACCGGAAGTAGACGATGGCAAAGGCCGAGAGCAGCGAGATGGAGATCTTGCCGATGGAGATCACCAGCGCCGACACCAGGCTCACCCACATCATGTGGGCCACGGGGGCGTTGGAACCGGTGCTGGTTTCGCGCCCGAAGAGCGCGCCCTTGTAGCTGTCCAGCATGTTGGTGCCGGGCAAAAGCGGCATCGGCGCCTGCACGATTTCCTGTGCCGTGTGCGTGGACGCCACGAACGCCAGGTAGAGCGGGAAGGCGACCACGAAGACGCCGAGGATCATCACCACATGGGCCAGGATGCCTTGGGTGCCGCGTTTCTCAACCATGGAACGCCTCCGCGGAATTCTTGATTTTTTTCTGCTTCATCAGTATTGAACCTTCTTTTCCACGTAGCGGAACTGGATGACGGTGAGCGCCACCACGATCACCATCAGCACCACCGACTGCGCCGCCGAGCCGCCGAGGTCCATGGCCTTGAAGCCGTCGTAGTAGACCTTGTAGACCAGGATCGCCGTGTCCTTGCCCGGGCCGCCCTGGGTGGCCGCATCGACGATCGCGAAGGTGTCGAAAAAGGCGTAGACCACGTTGATCACCAGCAGGAAGAAGGTGGTGGGCGACAGGAGCGGAAACTGCACGGTCCAGAACCGGCGCCACGGGCGCGCGCCGTCGATGGCCGCGGCCTCGATGAGCGACTTGGGAATCGACTGCAGGCCGGCCAGGAAGAACAGGAAGTTGTAGGAAATCTGCTTCCACACCGAGGCCATCACGATCAGTGTCATGGCGTGGCCGGAGTCGAGCAGGTGGTTCCAGTCGATGCCGATCTTGCCGAGCGCATAGGCCACCACGCCCAGCGAGGGCGAGAACATGAAGACCCAGAGCACGGCCGCCACGGCGGGCGCCACCGCATAGGGCAGGATCAGCATGGTCTTGTAGAAGGTGCCGCCCCGCGTGATGCGGTCGGCAAACACCGCGAGCGCCAGCGACAGCGTGATGCCGATGCCGGCCACCAGCACCGAGAACAGCGCGGTGGTCTTGAACGACTCCACATAGCTCGGATCGCTGAATATCTGGCGGAAGTTGTCGAACCCGACGAACTCCACCGATGTGCCGAAGGCGTCCTGCTGCTGCAGCGACTGCAGCAGTGCCTGGGCCGCCGGCCAGAAGAAAAACACGAGGATCACCGCCATTTGCGGTGTCAGCAGCAGCCAGGGCAACCAGCCCGAGCGAAAGAAAACGCGTTTTTCCATGAACCCTCTGCATAAAAAATCCCGCCCGGCCCGCTCTTGCGCACGAGCGGACGGGGGGCGGGCGATATTAGCCGGACACGAGGGTCCGGGCCTCAATCGTTAGCTTTTGTTAGCTTTCTGGAAGCGTTCCAGCTGCTCGTTGCCGCGGGTCACGATGGAGTCGAGGGCTTCCTTGGCGGTTTTCTTGCCGCTCCAGACCTGTTCGAGCTCTTCGTCCTCGATGGCGCGGATCTGCACGTAGTTGCCCAGGCGGATGCCGCGGCTCTTGTCGGTGACCTTGCGCACCATTTGCGTCACGGCCACGTCGGTGCCGGGGTTCTGCTTGTAGAAGCCAGAGTCTTCGGTGAGCTTGTAGGAGGCCGTGGTCACGGGCAGGTAGCCCGTGCGCTTGTGGCTGGCCGACTGCACTTCAGGCGTCGAGATGAACGTGAAGAACTTGGCCACGCCCTTGTACTCGGCCGGCTTCTTGCCCGACATGACCCAGAGGCTCGCGCCGCCGATCACGGTGTTCTGCGGTGCGCCCGGCACATCCGGGTAGTAGGGCAGGGGAGAGACCGCGTAGGCGAACTTGGCATTCTTGGCGACATTGCCGTAGAAGCCGGACGACGTGTTGATCATGGCGCACTCGCCCGACACGAAGGAGGCTTCGGGCACGTTGCCGCGACCCTTGTAGATGAACAGGCCCTGCTTGGCCATGTTGGCCAGGTTCTCGATGTGGCGCACGTGCAGCGGCGAATTGATCTTCATGCGCGCGTCGAGGCCGGCAAGACCGTTGCTCTTGGTCGCGAATTCGACGTTGTGCCAGGCGGAGAAGCTTTCCAGCTGGGTCCAGCCTTGCCAGGCCGTGGTGAACGGGCACTTGTGGCCGCTCGCCTTCAGCTTGGCCGCGGCGGCTGTCACCTCGGGCCAGGTGGCGGGCAGCTTGGTGGTGTCGATGCCCGCGGCCTTGAAGGCGTCCTTGTTGATGTAGAACACCGTCGTCGAGCTGTTCAGGGGGAAGCTCAGCATCTGGCCGTTGGGCGCGGTGTAGTAGCCGGCGACGGCGGGAATGTAGGCCGCCGGATCGAACTTCTCACCCGCGTCCTTCATGACCTGGCCGACCGGCACGATGGCACCCTTGCTGGCCATCATGGTGGCGGTGCCCACTTCGAACACCTGCAGGATGTGCGGGGCATTGCCGGCCCGGAAGGCCGCAATGGAGGCCGTCATCGATTCGTCATACGTGCCCTTGTAGGTCGGCACGATCTTGTAGTCCTTCTGGCTCTCGTTGAACTGCTTGGCCAGGTCGTTGACCCACTCGTTGTTGACGGCGGTCATGGAATGCCACCACTGGATCTCGGTCTGGGCGTGAGCCAGGTTGAACAGCGTGGTGGCGGCCAACGCCGATGACAGCGCGAGCGTCTTGAATCGCATGAAGACTCCTGATGGGAAATGAAAGCGCGGATGCTAGGGCATGTGAATGACACAACCGCGTCACATTGGCGCACGGACTGTTGTCATCTTCCAATCGGGAAAACCCCTTTGGCACAAGGCTTCCGGCAGGGCGCGAGCCTTCGTGTTGCGCTGCAGCATGCTAGCATCGCCTTCCCCTTTTTCGGCCTAGCCTGTTGCCGCGGCCGGGGCTTCCGCGAGTACGTCATGAGCAGCAAAACCTCCCTCGAAAAAAGCAGGATCAAGTTCCTTTTGCTCGAGGGCATCCACCCTTCGGCCGTGGAGGTCCTGCGCGCCGCGGGCTACACCAACATCGAGTCGCTGCCGGGCGCGCTTCCCGACGCGGAGCTCAAGGCCAAGATCGCCGACGTTCACTTCCTGGGCATCCGCTCGCGCACGCAATTGACGGCCGAGGTCTTCGCGGCCGCCCAGAAGCTGGTGGCGGCGGGGTGCTTCTGCATCGGCACCAACCAGGTCGACCTGGAGGCTGCGCGCGAACATGGCGTGGCGGTGTTCAACGCGCCCTATTCCAACACCCGGTCGGTGGCCGAGCTGGTGCTGGCCGAAGCCATCCTGCTGCTGCGCGGCGTGCCCGAAAAGAGCGCGGTGGCGCACCGCGGCGGCTGGCTCAAGTCGGCCGAGAACGCATTCGAGATCCGGGGCAAGACGCTCGGCATCGTGGGCTACGGCTCCATCGGCGCCCAGCTGTCGGTGCTGGCCGAGGCGCTGGGCATGAAGGTGGCCTTCTACGACGTGGTGACCAAGCTGCCCCTGGGCAATGCGCACCAGGTGCGCGAGCTGCACCAGCTGCTCGGCCAGAGCGACATCGTGACCCTGCACGTGCCCGAGACGCAGGCCACGCAATGGATGATCGGCGCGGCCGAAATCGCCGCCATGAAGCCGGGCGCCATCCTGATCAACGCTTCGCGCGGTACGGTGGTGGAGATCGAGCCGCTGGCCGAAGCCTTGAAGCAGAAAAAGCTGCTGGGCGCCGCAATCGACGTGTTCCCGGTGGAGCCGCGCACCAACAAGGACGAGTTCCTGTCGCCTTTGCGGGGCCTCGACAACGTCATTCTGACCCCCCACATCGGCGGCTCCACGATGGAGGCGCAGGCCAACATCGGCCTCGAAGTGGCGGAAAAGCTGGTGAAGTACAGCGACAACGGTACCTCGACCTCGTCGGTCAATTTTCCCGAGGTGGCGCTGCCGGCGCACCCCGGCAAGCACCGGTTGCTGCACATCCACCGCAACGTGCCGGGCGTGCTGTCGGAAATCAACAAGATCTTCTCGGACAACAACATCAACATCTCCTCGCAGTTCCTGCAGACCAACGAGAAGATCGGCTATGTGGTGACGGACATCGACGCCGCGTATTCCGACCTGGCCCTGGAAAAGCTGGCCAAGGTGAACGGAACCATCCGCAGCCGCGTGCTGTTCTGAGGCCCCTCCGGGCAAACCCGCGGGCGGTGGCCTAAAATCCACACCCCCGGCTATGGGCGCGCAGCGCCCGGCCGAGGTGCCACCCCCGATGAATGCTCCGACCGCGTTGACCACGCTGTTGTCGCAGGCCGCAGAGCCTGTACGACTGCGCGAGATCCCCTATAACTACACCAGCTTTTCCGATCGAGAGATCGTGATCCGCCTGTTGGGCGAGCGCGGCTGGGAACTGCTCCAGACCCTGCGCGCCGAGCGCCGCACCGGCCGGTCGGCGCGCATGCTCTACGAGGTGCTCGGCGACATCTGGGTGGTTCAGCGCAACCCCTACCTCGTCGACGACCTGCTCGACAACCCGCGCCGCCGCGGCCAGCTGGTCGACGCGCTCAAGCACCGCCTCGCCGAGGTCCAGAAACGCCGTACGCCCGACAGCGACCTGCCGCGTGACCAGCTCGTGGGCGAACTCACGGGGCTCGTCGGCCAGGCCGTTGCCGCCTTCGACACCGCTTTTCGCGACGTGGCCTCCCTGCGCCGCAAGGCCACGCGCGTGCTGGGCCGCCTCACGGCCAAGGACAACATCAAGTTCGACGGCCTCTCGCGCGCGTCGCACGTGACCGACGCGACCGACTGGCGCGTCGAATATCCGTTCGTGGTGCTGTGCCCCGACACCGAGGCCGAGATGGCCCTGCTGGTCAAGGGCTGCATCGAGCTGGGCCTGACCATCATTCCGCGCGGCGGCGGCACCGGCTACACCGGCGGCGCCATTCCGCTCACATGGAAGAGCGTGGTCATCAACACCGAGAAGCTCGAGGCCATGACCGAGGTCGAGATGGTCTCGCTCCCCGGCCTCGAAGCGCCCGTGGCCACCGTCTGGACCGAAGCGGGCGTGGTCACCCAGCGCGTGGCCGACGCGGCCGAGCGTGCGGGCTATGTGTTCGCGGTCGACCCCACCTCCGCCGAAGCCTCGTGCGTCGGCGGCAACGTGGCGATGAACGCCGGCGGCAAGAAGGCCGTGCTCTGGGGTACGGCGCTCGACAACCTGGCGTCGTGGCGCATGGTCACGCCGCAGGCCGAATGGCTCGAAGTCACGCGCATTGGCCACAACCTGGGCAAGATCCACGACGCCGAGAGCGCCGTGTTCGAGCTGCAGTACTACGCCGCCGACGGCAAGACCAAGCTGCGCACCGAGCGCCTCGACATTCCCGGCCGCACTTTCCGCAAGGAAGGCCTCGGCAAGGACGTGACCGACAAGTTTCTCTCGGGCCTGCCCGGCATCCAGAAAGAGGGCTGCGACGGCCTCATTACCAGCTGCCGCTGGGTGGTGCACCGCATGCCGGCGCACACCCGCACCGTGTGCCTTGAATTCTTCGGCAACGCGAAGGACGCAGTGCCGAGCATCGTCGAGATCAAGGACTTCATGTTCGCCGAGCAGAAGCGCTCCGGCGTGCTGCTGGCCGGCCTCGAACACCTGGACGACCGCTACCTGAAGGCCGTGGGCTACGCCACCAAGTCGAAAAAGCACGGCGGCCTGCCGAAGATGGTGCTGTTCGGCGACATCGCGGGCGACGACGCCGATGCGGTGGCGCGGGTCACCTCGGAAGTGGTGCGCATCGCCAATTCGCGCAGCGGCGAAGGCTTCATTGCCATCAGCCCCGAGGCGCGCAAGAAATTCTGGCTCGACCGCAAGCGCACGGCGGCCATCAGCAAGCACACCAACGCCTTCAAGATCAACGAAGACGTGGTGATTCCGCTGCCGCGCATGGCCGAGTACAGCGACGGCATCGAGCGCATCAACATCGAGCTCTCGCTGCAGAACAAGCTCGCGCTCACCGACGCGCTCGAAGCCTTTCTGCTGCGCGGCAACCTGCCGCTCGGCAAGACCGACGACGCGCACGAGATTCCGGCGGCCGAGCTGCTCGAAGACCGCGTGGCGCAAGCCGTGGCAATGGTGCAGGGCGTGCGTGCGCTCTGGGCCGAATGGCTGCGCGATGTCGACACGCTGTTCCCGCAGCTGCAGGACCACACCCTGCGCGCCAGCTGGAAGACCCAGCTGCGCCAGCCGCTGCAGGAAATCTTTTCGGGCGCCGAGTTCGCGCCGATCCTGGCCGAGTGCACCGCCATCCACAAGCAGGTGCTCAAGGGCCGCGTGTGGGTGGCACTGCACATGCACGCGGGTGACGGCAATGTGCACACCAACATTCCCGTCAACAGCGACAACTACGACATGCTGCAGACCGCGCATGCCGCGGTGGTGCGCATCATGGCGCTGGCGCGCAGCCTCGACGGCGTGATTTCGGGCGAGCACGGCATCGGCATCACCAAGCTCGAATTCCTGAGCGACGAAGAGCTGAAGCCCTTCATGGACTACAAGCAGCGCGTCGACCCCGAAGGCCGCTTCAACAAGGGCAAGCTGCTGCGCCCGCCTGCCGGCGAAAACGTCGAGCTGCATGCCGACCTGACCAACGCTTACACGCCGAGCTTCGGCCTCATGGGGCACGAGTCGCTGATCATGCAGCAGAGCGACATCGGCGCCATTGCCGACAGCGTGAAAGACTGCCTGCGCTGCGGCAAGTGCAAGCCGGTGTGTGCCACGCACGTGCCGCGCGCCAACCTGCTGTACAGCCCGCGCAACAAGATCCTGGCGACCTCGCTGCTGGTCGAAGCTTTCCTGTACGAGGAGCAGACCCGCCGCGGCATCAGCATCAAGCACTGGGAAGAGTTCGAGGACGTGGCCGACCACTGCACGGTGTGCCACAAGTGCCTCACGCCGTGCCCCGTGAAGATCGACTTCGGCGACGTGTCCATGAACATGCGCAACCTGCTGCGCAAGATGGGGCAGAAGAGCTTTCGCCCCGGCAACGCGGCCGCGATGTTCTTTCTGAACGCGACGAACCCGCAGACCATCAAGGCGGTGCGCGCCGGCATGGTGGGCATCGGCTTCAAGGCCCAGCGCTTGGCCAACGACCTGCTGCGCGGGCTGGCCCGCAAGCAGACGGCCGCACCGCCCGCCACGCTGGGCCCGGCGCCGGTGAAGGAGCAGGTGATCCACTTCATCAACAAGAAGATGCCGGGCAACCTGCCGAAGAAGACGGCGCGCGCGCTGCTCGACATCGAGGACGCCGACTACGTGCCGATCATCCGTGACCCCAAGGCGACCACGTCGGAAACCGAGGCGGTCTTCTACTTTCCGGGTTGCGGCTCGGAGCGGTTGTTCTCGCAGGTCGGGCTCGCTACGCAGGCCATGCTCTGGCATGCGGGCGTGCAGACCGTGCTGCCGCCGGGCTACCTGTGCTGCGGCTATCCGCAGCGCGGCAGCGGCCAGTTCGACAAGGCCGAGAAGATGATCACGGACAACCGCGTGCTCTTCCACCGTGTGGCCAACACGCTCAATTACCTGGACATCAAGACGGTGGTGGTGAGCTGCGGCACCTGCTACGACCAACTGCAGGGCTACCAGTTCGACAAGATATTCCCGGGCTGCCGCATCATCGACATCCACGAATATCTGCTCGAAAAGGGCATCACGCTCGCCGATGCAGGCGGTGGCGGCTACCTGTACCACGACCCCTGCCACAGCCCGATGAAGCTGCAGGACCCGATGAAGACCGTGAAGGCGCTGGTCGGCGACAACGTGCTCAAGAACGACCGCTGCTGCGGCGAGTCGGGCACGCTGGGCGTGTCGCGGCCCGACATCTCCACGCAGATCCGCTTCCGCAAGGAAGAAGAGCTGAAGAAGGGCGAAGCCGCATTGCGCGCGAACGGCCAGGTCGGCGAAAAAGACAACGTCAAGATCTTGACCAGCTGCCCGAGCTGCCTGCAAGGCCTCTCGCGCTACGGCAACGACCTGAACAACGGCTTGCTCGAAGCCGACTACATCGTGGTCGAGATGGCCAACAAGATTCTCGGCAAGGACTGGATGCCCGAATACGTGGCCGCCGCCAACCACGGCGGGATCGAGCGGGTGCTGGTATGACAAAGCAACAAGGCTGTCCGTTCTGCGAAGGCACTGGCGGCCGCGTCGTTTTCGAAGGCGCGAAGCTTCGCGTCATCCATGCCGAAGAGGTCGGTTTTCCGGCCTTCTACCGCGTGATCTGGCGCGAGCATGCGGCGGAATTTTCCGACCTCAGTGCCGCCGACCGCGTGCTGTGCATGGAGGCGGTGACGGTCGTCGAGCAGTGCCTGCGCGAGCATCTGGCACCGGTCAAGATCAACCTCGCGGCGCTCGGCAACATGGTGCCGCACCTGCATTGGCATGTGATTGCGCGGTTCGCCGACGACACCCACTTTCCGGGTTCCGTCTGGGCGCCGGTGCAGCGCGAAACGAATGCGGCCCAGGAAGCCGCCGTGGCCGTGCGCCTGCCTGCACTCGAGAGTGCGATGATGGCCCGATTGGGCACAAGGAGCTTCTGATGGCAGGTTTGCAAGCCGGCGCACCGACGCCGCAATCGATCACCGTGCATGGCCAGTCGCGCATGCTCGAGGTCGGTTTCTCGGATGGCGCCACATTCCGTATTCCGTTCGAGCTGATGCGCATCTATTCGCCGTCCGCCGAAGTGCAGGGCCACGGCCCGGGCCAGGAAATCCTGCAGACCGGCAAGCGCGAGGTCGAGCTGGTCGACCTGAAACCGGTGGGCAACTACGCCGTGCAGCCGGTCTTCAGCGACGGGCACGACACCGGCATCTTTTCGTGGAACCTGCTGTACGAGCTCGGTGCCAAAGAGGCCGAACTCTGGGCCGAATACGAACGCCGGCTCGCGGCGGCCGGTGTCGACCGCGACGCACCGATGATCGACAAGGGCGGCTCCGCCTGCAGCAGTCACTGAGCCTCAAGCAGCCTCCGCTACCGAAAAGATAGCCCTCTGTACAGGCGCAGCGCGCTCTGCGGCGTCTCGCTATTTGAAGAAAAAGCAACAAATGCCCGCCGTCTTCGCAGGGTCGCCATCTTGAGGTGTGTGCTTCCGGCCTAATATCAGGCGCATGAGCACCACCCACTTCGGCTTCGAAAAAGTCGACGAAAGCGAGAAAGCGCAACGAGTCCGCGGCGTCTTCGACTCCGTCGCCACGCGTTACGACCTCATGAACGACCTGATGTCGATGGGGTTGCACCGCGCCTGGAAGGCCTACACCGTGATGGTGGCCAACGTGGGTGAAGGCTCGCGCGTGCTCGACATCGCGGGTGGCACCGGCGACCTCGCAATGGCTTTCGCCAAGAAGGTCGGCGCCAGCGGCCAGGTGGTGCACACCGATATCAATGAAGCCATGCTGCGCACCGGCCGCGACCGCCTGCTCGATGCCGGCGTCGCGCTGCCCACGCTGGTATGCGATGCAGAAAAACTGCCGTTTCCGAGCGACCATTTCGACGTCGTGACCGTGGCTTTCGGCCTGCGCAACATGACGCACAAGGACGTTGCCCTGAAGGAAATGAACCGCGTGCTCAAGCCGCGCGGCAAGCTCCTGGTGCTCGAATTCTCGAAAGTTGCCAAGCCGCTGGCAAAAGCCTACGACTGGTATTCGTTCAACGTTCTGCCCAAGCTGGGCAAGCTGGTGGCGGGCGACGACGCGAGCTACCGCTACCTGGCCGAATCCATCCGGATGCATCCCGCGCAGGACGAGCTCAAGACCCTCATGAAAGAGGGCGGTTTCGGGCATGTGGACTATCACAACATGACGGGTGGCGTGGTCGCCCTTCATGTTGGAATCAAATGTTGATGACGCGAATTCTTTCGCTCTAAAGAGGAGACGACATGAAAAGTTTGAGTTCTTTGTTCCTGGCTTGCGTGCTGGCCCTGGTCAGCGTGCAAGCCGATGCGGCTCGCATCGGCGGCGGCAAATCGGTCGGCCGCCAATCGTCCAACGTGACGCAGCGTGAAGCCACATCGCCCGGCTCGCCCGCGCAGCAAAACGCGACCAATGCGGCGCCGCGGCCCGCAACGCCGTCGCCTGCCGCTGCGGCGCCGAAGCGTCCATGGGGTGCCATGCTCGGCGGTCTCGCCGCCGGCCTGGGCCTGGCTTGGCTCGCGAGTTCGCTGGGCCTGGGCGCCGGCTTTGCCAACATCCTGCTGATCGGGCTGCTCGTGATGGCCGGGTTGTTTGTCTGGCGCATCTTCAAGGCGCGTTCGGCGGCCTCGGGTGCCAACCGTCACGGCGGCTTCGCCTTCCAGGGAGCGGGCAATCCGGCGAACGCCAGTGCGCCTGCGCAGTACAGCCCCGCCAACGTCGGCAACGACGCTTCGGCTCGGCCCTGGGAACGCAACGCGACCGCTTTTGACGGCACGCCCGCACAGGCCGACGAGCGTCACGGCAGCAGCCTCTCCGCGGCAGGTGCCGCGGCCGGCGGCAGCATGATCGGCTCGGCGCTGTCCGGCTCGCAGTCGTGGGGCATCCCGGTCGGTTTCGACGTGGACGGCTTCCTTGGCGCCGCCAAGCGCAACTTCGTGACGCTGCAGGACGCCTGGGACCGCGCCGACGTCACCACGCTGCGCTCGATGATGACCGACAGCATGGTCGACGAGATCCGCACGCAGCTGGCCGACCGCGCCAGCCACACCGGTGGCGCCTCCAACAAGACCGAAGTCGTGATGCTCGACGCCAAGCTGCTCGGCATCGAGGAACTGGCCGATGCCTACATGGCGAGCGTGGAGTTCTCCGGCATGATCCGCGAAGACGCCTCGGCCGGCCCGGGTCCGTTCCGCGAGGTCTGGAACATGACCAAGCCTGTCAGCGGCAACAGCGGCTGGCTCGTGGCGGGCGTGCAAGCGCTGCAGTAAGCGCATTCCGGCGGCCAACAGGCCGCCTGCAGAACCGATAATGGGGACATGGCCACACCATCGTCCCCATTTTCTTTTCTCGACGACCTGTTCAATCGCATCGGCGAGCGTCTGCAGCCGCCCGCCTGGGCGGTGCACGAGATCCAGCATCGCGCGGTGCTGTTTCTGAACCATGTGCTGCAGCAGGAACCCGAGGCCCAGCAGCGGCTGCTGCGGCAGCAGGGCCGCGTGGTGCGCTTCCAGTGGCGCTTCGTGACGATGGAGCTGGTGGCCACGCCCGCCGGCCTCCTCGACCTGGCACCCGCCGGATCCGTGCCCGAGCTCACGCTCACCGTCACGGACGAATCCCCCTTCGACCTGGCCCGCGCCACGCTGCGCGGCGACAAGCCCTCGGTGCAGATCATCGGCGACGTGCAGCTCGCGGCCGAGGTCAACTGGCTGGTCGACCATGTGCGCTGGGATGTCGAGGACGACCTCGCGCGCCTCATAGGCGACGTGCCGGCGCACACCATTGCCAACGGCGCTCGCAAGGTTGCGGGCGCGCTGCGCCAGTTTGTCGGCGGCAAGCCCCCGCAAGCCGGCGGTTCGGCGGCCGGCCCGGCGAGCACGGCCGAATGAGGCGCTTCTACCGCGGCTTCTTCATCGTCTGGGTCGCACTGCGCTACGGCCTGGACGAGCTCGTGCTCACAAGCTTCCAGAAACCCTGGCTGCGCGTGGTGGCGCGCGTCGTTTCCATCGGCCGCAACCTCGATGCGCCCCGTGGCCAGCGCCTGCGCGAGGCGCTCGAGCGCCTGGGCCCCATCTTCGTGAAGTTCGGCCAGGTGCTGTCGACACGGCGCGACCTGCTGCCGCCCGACATTGCCGACGAACTCGCCTTTCTGCAGGACCGCGTGCCGCCATTCCCCTCGTCGGTGGCCATTGCGACCATCGAGCGCGCGTTCCGCCGGCCGGTCGGCGACGTGTTCGTGCAGTTCGACGAAACACCTATTGCCAGCGCATCCATTGCGCAGGTGCACTTCGCGACCATCCGCACCAATCAGGGCGAGATCCGCGACGTTGCCGTCAAGGTGCTGCGGCCCAGCATGCGCGGCGTGATCGAGAAAGACCTGGCGCTGATGGCCATGATGGCCGGCTGGGTCGAAAAGCTCTCGCCTGACGGCAAGCGCCTGAAGCCGCGCGAGGTGGTCGGCGAATTCGACAAATACCTGCATGACGAGCTCGACCTGGTACGGGAAGCCGCCAACGCGGCCCAGCTGCGCCGCAACATGGTCGAACTCGACCTGGTGCTGATCCCGGAGATGTTCTGGGACTTCTGCCACCCCGAGGTGATCGTGATGGAGCGCATGAACGGCGTGCCCATTGCCCAGCTCGACCGCTTGCGCGCGGCCGGTGTCGACATTCCCAAGCTGGCGCGTGACGGCGTCACGATCTTCTTCACGCAGGTGTTCCGCGACGGCTTCTTTCACGCCGACATGCACCCGGGCAACATCCAGGTGAGCCTCGCGCCGGAGACTTTCGGGCGCTACATTTCTCTCGACTTCGGGATCATTGGCACGCTCACCGAGTCGGACAAGGAATACCTGGCGCAGAACTTCGTGGCCTTCTTCCGCCGCGACTACAAGCGCGTGGCCGAGCTTCACCTGGAAAGCGGCTGGGTGCCCGAAGGCACGCGCATCGATGAGCTGGAGGGCGCGATCCGCACCGTCTGCGAGCCGTACTTCGACCGGCCGCTGAAGGAAATTTCGCTCGGCATGGTGCTGATGCGGCTGTTCCAGACCTCGCGCCGCTTTCACGTCGAAATCCAGCCGCAACTGGTGCTGCTGCAGAAAACCCTGCTCAACATCGAGGGCCTGGGCCGCCAGCTCGACCCCGAGCTCGACCTCTGGCACACCGCCAAGCCCTTTCTCGAGAAGTGGATGGTCGACCAGATCGGCCCGAAAAAGCTGTTCCAGCAGCTCAAGGCCGAGGCGCCGCGCTACGCAAAATTGCTGCCGCAATTGCCGCGCCTGCTGCACGATTTCCTTGAAAATCGGCCACCCGACAATCGCCGCGAGCTGCTCGAACTGCTGGCCGCGCAAAAGCGCACCAACCGGTTGCTCCAGACCATCATCTACGGTGGCATAGGATTTGTATTGGGATTGCTCGCCATGCAAGTGCTGGTGCGCGTGAAGTTGTTCTAGAGGAGAGTCCCCGTGTTGCTGACGCTGGTTGTCGTTTATCTGCTGGTCACCATTGCGATCGGCCTCTACGCCGCCAAGCGGGTGAAGAACACCACCGACTTCGCCATTGCGGGTCGGCACCTGCCGCTCTTCATGATCGTGACGACCACCTTCGCGACCTGGTTCGGCTCCGAAACGGTGCTCGGCATTCCGGCCAAGTTCATCGAAAACGGGCTGGGCGGCGTGGTCGAAGACCCGTTCGGCGCGGGCACCTGCCTGATCCTGGTCGGGCTGTTCTTCGCGGGCAAGCTCTACCGCATGACGCTGCTGACCATCAGCGACTACTACCGCGAGCGCTACGGCCGCGGCGTCGAAGTGGCGTGTTCGCTCATCATCATGCTGAGCTACCTGGGCTGGGTGTCGGCGCAGGTCACGGCGCTGGGGCTGGTGTTCAACGTGCTTTCGGCCGGGGCCATCAGCATTCCGGCGGGCATGGTGATCGGTGTGGTTTCCATCCTGGCCTACACCCTTTTCGGCGGCATGTGGTCGGTGGCGGTGACCGACTTCATCCAGATGATCATCCTCGTCGCGGGGCTTGCCATCATCGCGGTGTTTGCCGGCAACATGGCCGGCGGTGCAGACAAGGTGGTGGCGTTCGCGGTCAGCAAGGATCTCTTCAAGTTCTGGCCCGAGCCCAACTGGCACGACATGGTGTTCTTCTTTGCCGCGGCCATCACGATGATGCTGGGCTCCATTCCGCAGCAGGACGTGTTCCAGCGCGTGATGTCGGCCAACAGCGTCAAGGCCGCCACCCGCGGCCCGGTCATCGGCGGGGTGGCGTACATCCTGTTTGCCTTCGTGCCCATGTTCCTGGTGGCGAGCGCGCTCCTGATCATGCCGGAGCAGACCGCCGTGCTGCTGAAGGAAGATCCGCAGAAGGTGCTGCCGACGCTGGTGCTCGAGAAGATGCCCTTCGTGATGCAGGTGCTGTTTTTCGGCGCGCTGCTGTCGGCCATCAAGTCGACCGCCTCGGCCACCTTGCTGGCGCCGAGCGTCACCTTCACCGAGAACATCTGGCGCCAGTTCCGGCCCGCGGGCACCGACCGCCAGAACCTCATGACCATGCGCATCACGGTGCTGGTTTTCAGCGCGGCCGTGCTGGCCTACGCCATCCGCATGCAGGGCACGCCCATTTACGAACTGGTGTCGGGCGCCTACCAGGTGCCGCTGGTCGGCGCCTTCGTGCCGCTGGTGTGCGGGCTCTACTGGCGCCGCGCCACCACGCAGGGCGCCATCGCTTCGGTCCTGTTCGGCATCGGGGTCTGGCTGCTGTTCCTGTCCATGCCCTGGAGCGCCGAATTCCCGGCCCAGCTGGCCGGCGTGCTCGCTTCGTTTGCCGGCATGGTGGCCGGATCGCTGGCGCCCCAATGGGTGGCCAACACCCGCACGCCGCACCGGCTGCTGGTGACCGAGCCGGCCTGAAGCGGCGTTCGAGGTAGGGCGCCCCTTATAATCGAGGGCTTTGCGAGCGGCCTCTGCTCGGTTTTTGCGCCGCTTTTTTACTCAATTCCATGCCCATTTACGCCTACAAGTGCAGCGCCTGCGGCTTTGCCAAGGACGCCCTGCAAAAAATGTCCGATGCGCCGCTCACGGTGTGTCCGGCGTGCGGCGCGAGTGCATTCGAAAAGCAGGTCACCGCCGCCGGCTTCCAGCTCAAGGGTTCCGGCTGGTACGTGACCGATTTCCGCGACGGCGGCGGCAAGAAGGCCGAGCCTGCAACCGCGGCTCCCGCGGCGAGCGGCGACGCTGCCGCGCCGGCCGCCAAGACCGCCGAAGCTTCCAGCGCCGCGCCTGCCCCTGCCCCTGCCCCCGCGCCTGTCTCCAGCCCCGCTCCGGCGCCTGCCCCTGCTGCCAAGAGCGACTGAGAACACACCATGCTCGCCCTGCGCAAATGGCTGTTTTCCGGCTTGCTGGTGATTGTTCCGCTGTTCATCACCCTGGCGGTGCTGAAGTGGATCATCGACACGCTGGACCAGACGCTCTGGGTGCTGCCGGTGGTCTGGCAACGATGGCTGCACGAAAACAACGTGCGCGGGCTCGGCGTGCTGCTCACGCTGGCCATATTGCTGGGCGTGGGCGCCATCGCAAGCAATTTCGTGGGCAAGCGCCTGCTCGGATGGGGCGACGCCGTGGTGCGGCGCATTCCGGTCGTGCGCTCGATCTACTCCAGCGTCAAGCAGGTCTCCGACACGCTTTTTTCCGAGAACGGCAATGCCTTCCGGACGGCCGTGCTGGTGCAGTGGCCCCGAGAGGGCGTCTGGACCATCGCCTTCGTGACCGGCACGCCCGGTAGCGACGTGGTCGAGCACTTGGGCGGCGGTGACTACCTCAGCGTTTACGTACCGACAACGCCCAATCCCACGGGCGGTTATTTCGTGATGCTCAAGCGCAGCGACTGCATCGAACTCAAGATGAGCGTGGACGAAGCGCTCAAATACATCGTCTCGATGGGCGTGGTCGTTCCCGGCGGCCCCTCGACCATCGCGAACAAGTAAAAAACGCGCCTTCGCGGCGCTGGAATTCAAGATATGGCCATGCGTACTCACTATTGCGGTCTTGTGACCGAAGCCCTGATGGGCCAAACCGTCACCCTGTGCGGCTGGGTCAACCGTCGCCGCGACCATGGCGGCGTGATCTTCATCGACGTGCGCGACCGCGAAGGCTACGTGCAGGTGGTGTGCGACCCCGATCGTGCTTCCACCTTCGCCGTGGCCGAGAACCTGCGCAACGAGTTCTGCGTGCAGATCACCGGCCTGGTGCGCGCGCGCCCCGAAGGCACGACCAACGACAGCCTCAAGAGCGGCAAGATCGAAGTGCTGTGCCATGAGCTCAAGGTGCTGAACCCGTCGGTCACGCCGCCGTTCCTGCTGGACGACGACAACCTGTCGGAAACCACCCGCCTCACGCACCGCGTGCTCGACCTGCGCCGCCCGGCCATGCAGCGCAACATGATGCTGCGCTACAAGGTGACGATGGAAACGCGCAAGTTCCTCGACGCCAACGGCTTCATCGACATCGAGACCCCGATGCTCGGCAAGTCCACGCCCGAAGGCGCGCGCGACTACCTCGTGCCCAGCCGCGTGCACGACGGCAGCTTCTTCGCGCTGCCGCAGTCGCCCCAGCTCTTCAAGCAACTGCTGATGGTGGCCGGCTACGACCGCTACTACCAGATCGTGAAGTGCTTCCGCGACGAAGACCTGCGCGCCGACCGCCAGCCCGAGTTCACGCAGATCGACATCGAGACCTCGTTCCTCGCCGAAGAAGAAATCCGCGAGATGTTCGAAGGCATGATCCGCACCGTGTTCCGCAATGCCGCGGGCATCGACCTGCCGGTGTTCCCGACCATGACGTACGGCGACGCGATGTTCAAGTACGGCTCCGACAAGCCCGACCTGCGCGTGAAGCTCGAGTTCACCGAACTCACCGAGCTCATGAAGCGCGTCGAGTTCAAGGTGTTCTCGAACGCCGCCACCATGCAGGGCGGCCGTGTGGTCGCACTGCGCGTGCCGGGCGGCGGCGCCGAGGGCGGCCTGTCGCGCGGCGAAATCGACGCGTACCAGGAGTTCGTCAAGATCTACGGCGCCAAGGGCCTGGCCTACATCAAGGTCAACGACGCAGCCGCCGGCCGCGAAGGCCTGCAAAGCCCGATCGTCAAGAACCTCGACGATGCCTCGCTGGCCGAGATCATCGCCCGCACGGGTGCCCGCAACGGCGACATCCTGTTCTTCGGCGCCGACAAGGAAAAGGTCGTCAACGACGCCATCGGCGCGCTGCGCGTGAAGATCGGCCACAGCGCCTTCGGCAAGAAGGCGGGCCTGTTCGACGACCGCTGGGCGCCGCTCTGGGTGGTCGACTTCCCGATGTTCGAGTTCGACGAGGAAGGCCAGCGCTGGAGCGCCGTGCACCATCCGTTCACCGCACCGAAGGACGGCCATGAAGACCTCATGGACACCGCGCCCGAGAAGTGCATTGCCAAGGCCTACGACATGGTGCTCAACGGCATCGAGATGGGCGGCGGTTCGGTGCGTATCCACCGCGAAGAAGTGCAGAGCAAGGTGTTCCGCGCGCTCAAGATCAGCGCCGAAGACGCACAGCTCAAGTTCGGCTTCCTGCTCGACGCGCTGCAATACGGCGCCCCGCCGCACGGCGGCATCGCCATCGGCCTCGACCGCCTGGTCATGCTCATGACCGGCGCCGAGTCGATCCGCGACGTGATCGCCTTCCCCAAGACCCAGCGCGCGCAAGACCTGCTCACGCAGGCGCCGAGCCCGGTCGACGAGAAGCAGCTGCGCGAGCTGCACATCCGGCTGCGCAACGTCCAGCAGCCCGCCGCCTGATGCGCTCATGACGACAGGCATCCGGCCCTGGAAGATTCCGGAGTCGGTGCTGGTCGTCATCCATACGCCGGCGCTCGATGTGCTGCTGATCCGGCGTGCCGATGCCAATGACTTCTGGCAGTCGGTCACCGGTAGCAAGGACCTGGCCGACGAGCCGCTCATGCTCACCGCGGCACGCGAGGTGGCCGAGGAAACCGGCATCCAGTGCGGGGAGGGCACTCCGCTGGCCGCGCGGCTGGTCGACTGGCAGCTGCGCAACGTCTACGAAATCTACCCGGGCTGGCGCGCACGCTATGAACCCGGCGTGACGCACAACACCGAGCACCTGTTCGGCCTCTGCGTGCCCGAGCGCTTGGTGCCCGCGTTGGCCCCTCGCGAGCACACCGACTGGAAATGGCTGCCTTACCGCGAGGCGGCGGACGCGTGCTTTTCCCCATCGAACGCCGAAGCCATTCTGTTGCTGCCAGAATTTGCGCGATGAACCTGCCGGCACATACCCTTCGGGTCGCGACCTACAACATCCACAAGGGTGTGCAAGGCATCGGGCCGGCGCGGCGCCTCGAAATCCACAACCTGGGGCATGCCATCGAGCAGCTCGACGCCGACATCATCTGCCTGCAGGAAGTGCGCAAGATGAACCGGCAGGCCGCGATGCGCTTCGAGCGCTGGCCAGAGCTTCCCCAGGCCGACTTTCTCGCGCCCGAGGGCTATACCGCCGTGTACGAAACCAACGCCATCACGCGCCACGGCGAGCATGGCAATGCGCTCCTGACGCGCTGGCCGGTGATCCGCACCGGCCATCAGGACATCTCCGACCACCGCTTCGAGCAGCGCGGGCTGCTGCATGTCGTCATCGAGGTGGAGGGCCGCCCCGTGCATGCCATCGTCGTGCACCTGGGGCTCATCAAGGGCAGCCGCGTGCGGCAGGTCGCACGGCTGCGGGAGTTCATCGAGCGCGAAGTGCCGCCTGGCGAGGCGGTGGTCGTCGCGGGCGATTTCAACGACTGGGGCGCGCGCATGCGCTACGCCATGAACGCGATGGGCCTGCGCGACACCAGCGACCTGCGCGGGCCGCGAACGCTCACTTATCCCTCGCGGCTGCCGGTGGCGCAGCTCGATTTCGTCTACGGGCGGCAGCTGGAGCCGGTGGCCTGCTCGGTGCCGCGCGGGCCGATCTGGGCGCGCATGTCCGATCATCTGCCGCTGGTGGCCGACTTCACGCTGGCATGAGCCCCGGTCTGGCGGTGTTCCCCTCTGGACGCTGCAAAAATGCGTTCGCTGATACCATGCGCGGATGCTGAGGAAAACCGACGTGGAACCGCGCCCTGATGGAAACAACGATGACGAGGGCACGCCCGTCTCGGTGAAGATCCGCGAACGCCTGACCGCCGCGCGCAAGCGCTTCAACGCCAACGACAACATTGCCGAGTTCATTGAGCCGGGCGAACTCGAGTCGCTGCTCGACGAGGTCGAAGTCAAGATGAAGGGCGTGCTCGAAAGCCTGGTGATCGACCTCGAGAACGATCACAACACCGGCAACACCGCGCGCCGGGTGGCCAAGATGTACCTGAACGAAGTGTTCAGGGGCCGCTACGTGGCGCCGCCTTCGCTCACCGAATTTCCGAATGCCGAGCACCTGAACGAGCTGATGATCGTCGGCCCGATTACAGTGCGCAGCGCCTGCTCGCACCACTTCTGCCCGATCATCGGCAAGCTGTGGATCGGCATCATGCCCAACGAGCACACCAACGTCATCGGCCTTTCGAAGTACGCGCGCCTTGCCGAATGGGTGATGGGCCGGCCCCAGATCCAGGAAGAGGCGGTGGTGCAGTTGGCCGACCTCATCCAGGAAAAGACCCAGCCCGATGGCCTTGCGCTCGTGATGGAAGCCGAGCACTTCTGCATGGCCTGGCGCGGCGTGAAGGAAATGGACAGCAAGATGATCAACTCCGTGATGCGCGGCGTGTTCCTGAAAGACCCGAGCCTGCGCCGCGAATTCCTTTCCCTGCTGCCGAGAAGGAGCTGAACATGCTGGTCCGCCTTCTTTACGCCAGCCGTGCTGTCGATACGAGCCCCGAGGCCATCGAGGCCATCCTCGCGCAATCGCGCACGCACAACACGGCTTGCGGCATCACCGGCATTCTTTGCTACGGCGCGGGTACCTTCCTGCAGGCCATCGAGGGCGGGCGCATGGCCATCAGCGAGCTTTACGGCCATATCCAGCGCGACGCGCGCCACAAGGATGTGGTGCTGCTGCACTACGAAGAAATTTCCGAGCGCCGCTTCGGCGGCTGGACCATGGGGCAGGTGAACCTCTCGAAGCTCAATGCCTCGACCCTGCTCAAGTATTCGGAGAAGCCCGAGCTGAATCCTTATGCCGTGTCGGGCAAGGTCTCGCTGGCGCTGCTCGAAGAACTGATGGCCACCGCCGCCATCGTCGGCCGCCACTAGAGAACGTGGTGCCCGCGCCAGGCACTTCGCGTTCCCCCGGCCTCGCATAACCCGGGGTGCCGCTCTCCGCCTTCGCATTGATCCTGCTCGCCGGGATCATTCACGCCAGCTGGAACATAGCCGCCAAGAAGGCGAACGGCGATGCGCGCTTCGCGTTCCAGAGCGGCGTGTTCGTGACCGTCGTGTGGGCTCCCGTGGGCATCGCGCTGGGCTGGAGCGTGGTACCGACCTGGGGCTTGCGGGAGTGGGGCTTCGTCGTGCTGAGCGGTGTGTTGCACGTCTTCTACTACGTCATCCTGCTGCGCGGCTACCGCAAGTCCGATCTCACCGTGGTGTATCCGCTGGCGCGCGGCTCGGGCCCGCTGCTGTCTTCGTTGGTCGCCATCTTGTTCCTGGGCGAGCGCATCAGCCTTGTGGGCGTTGCGGGCATTGCGGGCGTGGTGCTCGGCGTGTTCCTGGTGGCGGGCGGGCCGGGGCTCTGGCGCAAGAAGCATGACCCCGCCCAGCGCGCGCGGGTGCACAAGGGCATCCGCTACGGCGTGCTGACCGGGGCCTTCATCGCGGCCTACACGGTGGCCGACAGCTATGCGGTGAAGTTCCTGGCAATGTCGCCGATCCTGCTCGACTACTTCGGCAACTTCGTGCGCGTGGGCCTGTTGCTGCCCGCGGCGCTGCACGACCGCGCCGCCACTGCGCGGATGTGGCGCGCGCAATGGAAGTACGCGCTGCTGGTGGCGACGATCAGTCCCGTCTCCTACGTGCTGGTGCTCTATGCCGTGCAGCAGGCGCCCATTTCCCACGTGGCCCCGGCGCGCGAAGTCTCGATGCTCTTCGCCGCGCTGATCGGCGGCCACCTGCTGCGCGAGGGCGATCGCTTGCTGCGGCTGCTGGGCGCCGCCTTCATTGCCGCCGGCGTGGTGGCGCTCGCGCTGGGGTGAAGGAATGAGCGCCGCAACGCTGCTGTTCGGCTGCGATTTCTCTTGCGCACCTACGGTGCGAAAGCCCATCGTCATCGCCAGCGGCCGCATTGGCGATGGGGGTGAACTGGTGCTGGCGGGCCTGAAACGCTTCACCACGCTCGGTGCATGGGCCGAGTGGCTGCGCAGCGAGCCGGTGTGGATCGGCGGTTTCGATTTTCCGTTCGGCCTTCCGCGCGAACTGGTCGAACATCTGCGCTGGCCCACGGAGTGGAGCGCGCTCATGGCCCACTACGCCAGCCTGAGCCGCGCCGAGATTCGCGCCACCTTTGCCGCCTTCTGCGCCGCGCGTCCGGTCGGCGGCAAGTTCGCGCACCGGGCGACCGATGCGCCCGCCGGTTCAAGCACGTCGATGAAGTGGGTCAACCCGCCGGTGGCCTTCATGCTCCACGCGGGCGTGCCGCCGCTCGTGGCGGCCGGCGCGCATCTTCCGGGGCTGCACGCCGGCAGCAGCAAAAGCCGCGTGGCGCTGGAGGCGTACCCGGGGCTGCTGGCCCGCGAACTGATCGGCCGGCGCAGCTACAAGAGCGACGAACGGGTCAAGCAGACGCCCGAGCGGCTGATGGCGCGCAGCGATCTGCTGGCCGCACTCGAGGCGGGCACCACGCGGCTGGGCTTGCGGCTGGCGCTTGGCGGCGAGCAACGCCTCGAACTGCTGGCCGACGCCCGCGGCGACCACATCGATGCGGTGCTTTGTCTCGTGCAGGCCGCGTGGAGCGCGCAGCGCGCATCCACGCCAGGGCCGGGCTATGGCTTGCCGGAGCAGTTCGATCCGATCGAAGGCTGGATCGTCACGGCTTGAGCCTCCTTGTCCTACAGGGTTTCGCGGTGGCAGCGACGCCCTCGCTCCTTGCCTGAAAGCTAGATTGACGAGGCGGTTCGGGCTATGTCCGGACGTGCCTGCGCGCAATGTGCGCGCGTCACCCCGCTCTTCGGAGCGACTGGAGGATTCCAAATGAAAAAACTTCGTCAAACCATCGACATGCCGCTCTCGCGCACGTGGCTCGCCATGCTGCTCGTGGCCGGTGCGGCATTGACGCTTTCCGCCTGCGACAACTCGGACAACCGCACCGCGGGCGAGAAGCTGGACAGTGCGATTTCGAAGACCGAGAAGGCGGCCGATACCGCTGCCGCCAAGACCGGAGAGGCCCTCAAGGACGCCAAGGCAAAGATCGACGCCGCCAGCACGAGCGCGGAGGTGAAGGACGGCGTGGCCAACATGAAGGAAACCGCCAAAAACGCCGGTGCAGCGGTGACCTCGACGGTGGACGATGCCGCGATCACCGCATCGGTTTCCGCGAACCTTGCCAAGGACCCGGACCTGAGCGCCATCAAGATCGACGTGGACACCAAGGCCGGTGCCGTCAGCCTGAAGGGCCCCGCGCCCACGGCGGCCGCCAAGGCGCGTGCCGAGGAAATCGCCAAGGGCGTGCAGGGAGTGACTTCGGTGAACAACCAGCTCGAAGTAAGGAGCTGAGCGCGCTTTCTCCCTTCCAGCATCAAGCAAAAAGCCCGGCTCGTCCGGGCTTTTTTTGGGGCAGTGGCCTTGAGTTAGGCCTTGTTCAGTGGCCGAGCCAGTCCTTGAGCTCGTCCGCGTGCTCTTCCTCGTCGGAAAGAATGTCTTCCAGCATGCGCCGGGTCGTCGGGTCCTTGTCGCCGATGAGGCCGATCATCTGCCGGTACGTCTCCACGGCAATGCGCTCGGCCACGAGATTGGCGCGCACCATGGCCTGCAGGTCGGTCGACTCGTCGTAGCCGGCGTGGCTTCGCTCGAGCAGGTGGTTCGGGGCGAAGTCCGGCTCGCCGCCCAGCTGCACGATGCGCTCGGCAATGCGGTCCGCGTGCGCCGACTCTTCATTGGCGTGGACCAGGAATTCTTCGGCAATTGCGGGCGACGACACGCCGTTGGCGGTGAAATAGTGGCGCTTGTAGCGCAGCACGCACACCAGCTCGGTGGCCAGCGCATCGTTCAGCAGCTTTACGACATCGTCGCGCCAGGGGCCGTAGCTCGGCGTGACCGCACCTTCGTCGAGGCTGTTGGCCGCCGCCTCGATCGCTTTTTCGTCGAGTACCAAGTGCTCGTGCCTTGTCGGGTTCGCACCCGGAGAGTTCGCATTCATGGAGGGTCCTTTCGTGGGCTGGTGTTTTTCTGCTGCATCAACGTGTTGACGACGTCAGCCACGTCGGATGTCTTGAGCACAGCTGCCAGCACTGCGGTGAAAGAGAGCAGGCGCCATGGCTTGACCAGCACGATGGCGGCACCCGTGGCCGCAGCCACGGCCATGAGCTTGGCGGGCTCCTTGCGCGCGTAGTGTTCCAGCAAAGGGCGTGCAAGCTGGCCCACTGCATGGGCCGGATGACGGCGCCACCAGCGCTCGGTCATGCTGCGCGCCATCGATGCCCATCGACGGCGGTTGCGCGAGGAACTCTCCCGATTCGCACCGCCTGAGGCGTGCATCTCGGGATCATCCTCCTGCGCCGCGTCATGCCTGCTGCGAGCGTGGTCCCGCGGCTCGTCTTCCTCGTCGTTCAGGTGTCTGACGATGGCGCGGCGCGAAAGCGCAAGGCGCTCCTGCGGCGTGAGGAAGCTGCGGTCAGTGCCGTTCATGGCGGGCTCCTGCTTCGTGCAATGCCTGCAGATCGGCGTCGACCTGGGCGCGAAGATCGTCGAATGCGTAGCCGGGGAACGGCCGGCTCGCCATCCAGGCGCAAATAGCGGCAATCACCAGCGCAACGCCCGGCACCGCCACCAGCACCCAGTGAAAGCTGCCGTGCAGCACGCCCATCAACACTGCAACACCGATGAGCCCGAGCGCCAGCATGGCACTGGCCGCCGCCAGCACGCCGGCAACGATGCGCGCCACCAAGCCGCGCCCCGCCTCGGAGGCCTCTTGCCTCACGAGGGCGGCATAGTTGGCGGCGTGTTCGGCGATGAGTTCCGGATGTCCGAGCACCGTGGAAAAAATCGGATGAAGCATGGTGCGCGGAATCGGTGGAACGGCGTATCGGCGACTTTGCTATGCCAGCGAATCAGTATTCGTCGCGGCGGCTGCGGCTGGCCAGCACGATGAGTGCGGTGATCGCGGCGCCAGCCGCGGCGGCGATCAGCACCGAGCGCACGGGCTGGTCGGAGATGTAGCGGCCGGTGACGTCCGCAGCCTGCTCCAGCCGGCGCTGTGCGCGCGCGCTGGTGGTCGAAGCCGCATCCAGGCCGCGCTGCACGGCTTGCTGCACGCGCGCTGCCAGTTGCTCGACCGCCGGTTCCGCATCGCGGCGCAGTTCGCGGACCTTCTCGCCGGCTGCATTCACCGCGTTCTGTGCGTAGGCGCGGGTAGTTTCGACAGCCTCGTTGGCGGTCTGGCGTGCGTCGTCGGCGAGTTGCGAGGGAGTCTTGGTGGTCGTGTTCATGAAAATTTCCTTTCCGGGGATATGAATTCGGGAGCCTGTTGATCGTACCTACGCTACTTGCGTCGTAGCAAGCCGGCCAGGAAACTGGCAATGGCAAGTACGGCGAAGATCACGAAAAGGATCTTGGCGATTCCTACCGCGCTGGCGGCGATGCCGCCGAAGCCGAACACAGCGGCAATCAGCGCAATGACCAGAAACACCACGGTGTAGTGCAGCATGTGGACTCCTTCGAGACTTCGCTCGTTGTTTGAAACTGCACGTTCAAAGAGGGAATGAACGGCACAGGAACAACCTTAAGTGCCCCCCCTGCAAGACCCTGTCAGCGGCTGGGCGCGTGGAGCGTAGGAGACGACCGAGTTCCTCCCGGGCCGGCCATTGCCTGGTAGCGACGAGGCGCCGGCGGAGGAGGGGCCCGCAGTGCGTCAGACCGGCTTGACGACGGGCAGCATCGCGCTCAGGCGGGTGCCTCGGCCCGGCGTCGACGAGATCGTGAGCTTGCCCCGCGCGGCTTCCACCCGGTGGCGCATGCCCGCAAGGCCGTGCGTCGAGGGAAAAATGCGCAGCGGGTCGAAGCCCTTGCCGTTGTCGGCAACTTCCACGATCACGTGGTTCGCGTAGTTCTTCAGGACAATCGTCGCCTCGCTGGCCTCGGCGTACTTGCCGATGTTGGTCAGGCTCTCCTGCACCATGCGGTAGATGGTGAGCTGGCGCGACTCGTCCATGGTGACGGGTTCGAGCGCCATCTGCACCTGAATGCCCGAGCGCTCGGCAAATTCGCGTCCGAGGATTTCCAGCGACGCCACCAGCCCGAGGTTCGACAGCGACGATGGCCGGAGATCTTCGATGATCCGGCGCTTGAGCGCGATGCCGCTGTTGAGCAGCTCGGTCAGATGCTGCAGCCGCTGCGTGGCGTCCGGTGCCTCCAGCAGCCTCGACTTGAGGCGGGCGACGTCCAGCTTGGCCGCGGTCAGCAGCGAGCCGAGCTCGTCGTGCAGCTCCCGTGCGAGATAGCCGCGCTCGGTTTCGCGCACGTCCTGCAAGTGGGTGGCCAGCTCGGCCAGCGATGCGGTGCGTTCGCGCACTTCGTCTTCGAGCGCGTTGCGTTCGCGTTGCAGCGTTTCCTGCTGGCGCTCGCCGATGGAACGCAATGCATGCGTCTGGCGCAGATACAGAAAGAAGGCGAACAGGGCCGCCAGCGCCACGATGGCGGTGCCGATGCGCGCTAGCTGCAGCGACTTCATCACCTGCACCTGGCTTTCCTGCAGGGTCTTGTTGCTGGCCGCCACGAGGTCGTGGGCGCTCTTGCGGATCGCGTCCATTTCCTCGCGCCCCACGTCCGTCGTGATGACGAACTTCCAGGCATCCTCCTTGCCGTCCTGCCGCAGGCGCACGCTCATGTCCATTTCGGCTATCTTGCGCAGCACGTGCTTGGAGAGCTCCGCCAATTGGGTACGCTCGGCGGGCCGTTCGGCGTAAAGTTGGCGCAATGTGGCAAGGTATCCATCGACCTGCTTGACGGCCATGTCGTAAGGTTGGCGGTAGCTGGTTTCGCCGGTCAGGAGGTAGCCGCGCTGCCCGGTTTCGGCGTCGAGCATGCTTTGCAGGATGAGGTTGACCGTGGCGCGCACCTTTTGCGCCTCGTCGATGTTCGCCAGGGCCTGGGTCGACTGGCGGTAGCCGGCCTCGTTGATGCCGACGAGGGCCAGCGCAGCCAGTGCCGCGAGCAGGAGGCTCACGGCCATTTTTGGAGGAGCTAGCCAGTGCATGAAACTTTCAAAGGTGCTTTCAGCACAAGTTCGTGAATAATTGATAACAACCAGGGGATCGGCATGTTGCGGCTTCCTCGGCTGCGACACAACGAAGAAAGTAACAGATGATCAAAATTGGAATTGTGGACGACCACGCTATCGTGCGTTCGGGCCTGCGGCAGTTCTTCTCCGAGCACGTCGACTTGCGCGTGGCCGGCGAGGCCGCCAGCGGGCGCGAGGCCATCGAGCTCGTGCGCACCACCGAACTCGACGTGCTGGTGATGGATCTTTCCATGCCGGGACAGAGCGGCATCGACGCCCTCGCCATGATCCGCGCCAAGGCGCCGGACGTGGGCATCCTGATTCTGAGCGGCTACCCCGAAGAGCACTACGCGATGAACCTCATCCGCCAGGGCGCGAGCGGGTACCTCAACAAGGAGTGCGATCCGATCGAGATCGTCAATGCGATTCGCACCATCTCGCTCGGCCGCCGCTACATCACGCCGGCCGTGGCGGAACTGCTGGCTCGCCAACTCGACCGCAAGGACGATGCGGCACCGCACGAGCAGCTGTCGGAAAGAGAATTCCAGGTGTTCCTGAAGCTCGC
The DNA here is from genome assembly GCF_040544635.1 of Variovorax paradoxus. Lineage (GTDB taxonomy): Bacteria > Pseudomonadota > Gammaproteobacteria > Burkholderiales > Burkholderiaceae_C > Variovorax > Variovorax paradoxus_R. Next base: position 338,218 of record NZ_JBEPKJ010000003.1, on the reverse strand, counting down.
CAAGGGCGAGACCGCGGGCGACATCGCCAAGACGCTGTCGCTGTCGGTCAAGACCGTCAGCACCTACCGCACGCGTCTCATGGAGAAGATGAATCTGTCTTCCAACAGCGACCTCACCTACTACGCGCTGAAGAACAAGCTGATCGATTGAGAAAAGAATCAGGCTGCGGCTGAAGAAAGAGGCAGGGAGGCCCGGCGCGGCTTCTTCTGCCTCTTTTTCATTCCGTGCCGGTGGCGGGGCGGTGAGCCGCCGCCTCCAGGATGCAGAAGTCGACCAGGGCATCGATCTCGTTCGACTTGTCGAACACCGCATCCACCCCGAATTCGGCGCAGCGCCGCCGGATGTCGGGCGTTGCATAGTTGCTGAGCACCACCACCTTCTGGTTCGGCCTGCGCGACGTGCAGGCCTGGAGCACGCCAAGGCCGCTGCCCTGCTTGAGAAAAAGATCGACCACCGCCAGGTCCCACTCTTCGCCGTGGTCCTGCAGCCATTGGCGTGCGTGCGCCTCGGTCTCGGCAAAGCCGACGACCGTCGTGCAGGTGAGTTCTTCCAGGGTACCAATGAGGTTTTCACGGATCGTGAGGTTGTCTTCGACGATGTATGTCTGCAATCTGGTATCCATGCCGAACCGCGCTTCCTCTGTGGGCAGGTGCTTCTGGCGAACGCCCCTGCGGGCGAAATACCTGCGCATCGAAGATTGAGGTGTCGCCGACCCGCATCATGCAGGGTTCGGAGGAAGGGTGTTGTAGGCGGGTTCTGACGCACAGGCCTCGCCGAAGCTCTCCGTAGGCAATGCCGCACGGTTTCTGCGGCCCATTGCCGACCCGGCAAGATCGACAGCAGGTATATCCACACTCCATGGCAACGAACGTCCTTCGCAATCGGCCGCTCTGGCTCAAGCTATTGGCGGGCTTCGTGCTGCTGTTCGCTGCGCTGGTGATGTTGTTTGCGTTCTTCCCTTGGGACACGTTGCGCGAGCCCATCAACCGCTACGTCAGCGAGAAGACCGGGCGCAAGTTCGAGATCACGCGCCGGCTCGATGTGGGCGTGGGGCTGCGTGGTGCCACCGTCAAGTTCGACGGCATCGAGTTCGCCAATCCTCCTTGGGCCCGCGACCCCTATCTGGTCAAGGCCGAACGCGCCGAGTTCGACATACGGCTCTGGCCTCTGCTTACCCAGAAGATCGTGATCCCGCGCCTCGCGCTGTTCAAGCCCACGCTGGGCCTTCAGATGGAGCCGGACGGGCGCCGCACATGGGCGCTCGGCAAGGACACCTCCGACCCCGGCAGCGTTCCCGTCATCGGGCTGATGGAGGTCGATAGCGGGACGGTCGATTTCCTGGCCACCCACCTGGGCGTCGATCTGCATGCGGAAGTGAGCTACGACACGAGCCGCGGCGACCTTCCGCTCAGCTATCGCATCAAGGGCCGCTACAAGGGCCAACCCCTGACAGCCGAAGGACGCACGGGCAACGTGCTTCAGCTGAGGTCGGCCGGCCAGCAGCCGTTTCCGATGGAGATCGATGCCGCGGCGGGCCAGACGCGGTTGAAGGCGCAGGGCACGGTGACCGACTTCGCCGATCTCGACGGCATCGACGCGAAGTTCGAGCTCAAGGGCCAGACCCTCGGCGCCCTGTTTCCATTGCTGGGCATCGCACTGCCGGAGACTTCTCCGTACGCGCTGGGCGGCGACCTGCGCAAGCGCGCCAAGCTGTGGGAAGTGGCGGGGCTCAAGGGCCGGCTCGGCCTTTCGGACATTGCGGGCGACATGCGCTTCGACCAGGCCGGCCAGGTGCCGCATCTTGCGGGCGAACTGCGCTCGCGCCTGATGGACATGGACGACCTGGGCCCGCTCATCGGTTTGCCGCCCACCGAGCGGTCGGCCAAGGCGGTCGAAGGCGTGGCGCCGCCGCCGACCATCAAGCAGGTCAAGCGTGCCGCGGGCGACAAGGTGCTGCCCACCGCCACGCTCGACTTCGATCGCTTGCGCGCGATGAACGCCGACGTGAAATACACGGCCGAGCGCATCCGCAACGTGCGCGACGTGCCACTCGACCGCGGCAGCGTGCAGATCAAGCTGAACAACAGCGTGCTCGCCCTCGACCCGCTCGATCTGGGCGTGGGCGGCGGCAAGCTGGCCGGCGCCATCCGCATCGATGCCACCCAGAACCCGGCGGACATCCGCGCGTCGCTCGACCTGCGCAACATGCAGCTCAATCGCCTGGTTCCGAAGATCGAAACCATGCGCAGCAGCTTCGGCAAGCTCGATGGCCGCATCAATCTCTCGGGCCGGGGCACCTCGGTGGCCAGCTGGCTCGGCGGGGCATCGGGAGATGTGGCGGCCCTGACCGGGCGAGGGCGGTTCAGCAACCTGCTGCTGGAGTTCATGGGCCTGGACGGCGCCGAGATCATCAAGTTCCTGCTGCGCGGCGACCAGAACGTCGAGTTGCGCTGCGCCGCGATGGCCTTCGACGTCAACAAGGGCGTCATGACCAGCCGCAGCATGGTGCTCGACACCGCCGACACCGTGTTCTATGCCACCGGCCAGGCCAATCTGGCAACCGAAAAACTCGACTTCGTGGTGCGCCCCGAACCCAAGGACGCGAGCATTCTGTCGCTGCGGACGCCGCTGGTCATCGGCGGCAGCTTCGGCTCGCCCTCCGGCGGGGTGCAGGCCGTTCCGCTGGCGGAGCGCGGCCTGGCCGCACTGATACTCGGAGCGATCAATCCGCTGTTAGCGCTGGCTGCGACCGTCGAAACCGGGCCGGGCGAGGATGCGGATTGCAAGAGCGTGCTGTCGCAGGCCAACAAGCCCGGCACCGGTCCGGCGGCGGCGGGTGCAGCCAAGGCGAAAGGCGCAAAGCAGCGCTGACGCCGAAGGCGGGGCCGGGCGCGGTCAGGCGCCCGTGCGCTGCGCGCACACGCTGCAATGCGGATCGCGCGCAACCTGCAGCGTGTCGAATGCGATGCGGCGGCCATCGAACATCAAAAGCTTGCCCGCCAGCGACGGCCCGATGCCCGCGAGCAGCTTCAGTGCCTCGCTGGCCTGGAGCGTGCCGATGGTGCCGACCACTGGGCCGAACACGCCAAGCACCGCGCAAAGCGTTTCCTCGAAGGCCGCGTCGGGCGGAAAAATGCAGGCATAGCAAGGGGAGGCTTCGTCGCGCGTGTCGTACACGCTCAACTGGCCGTCGAAGCGGATGGCGGCGCCTGCCACCAGCGGCTTGCCGTGCGCCACGCAGGCGCGGTTGACCGCGTGCCGCGTCGCGAAGTTGTCGCAGCAGTCGACGACCACGTCCGCGGCCGCGACAAGGCGCGACAGCAGCGCCTCGTCGGCGCGAAGGGCGTGCGTCTCGATGGCAATGCCGGGGTTGATGTCGCGCATGGCCTGTGCGGCCGATTCGACCTTCAGGCTGCCCACGCGTGCGTTCGTATGGGCGACCTGGCGCTGGAGATTGGTGAGGTCGACCTCGTCGTCGTCCACCAGCGTGACCTGCCCGACGCCGGCCGCCGCGAGGTACAGCGCCACGGGAGAGCCCAGGCCGCCCGCGCCGATGACCAGCACACGGCCGGCGCTGACGCGCGCCTGCCCGTCGATTCCGAATTCTTCGAGCAGGATATGGCGCGAATAGCGCAGCAGGTCATCGTCGTTCATGGTGGCTCATCCCGGGCCTGCGCCAAACGAAAAAATACCGCGGCCCGGCAGCGCCGGTTCCGCGGTATTTCTGGATCCGAAGGCGCAGAGGTCCAGATCAGTTTTCTTTCTTCTCGTCCTTGTTCTCGACAATGACCTGCGTCTTGCTGACCAGCACCGGCTGGCCCTTGAGGCGGTTGAGCGCCTGCATCAGCGGAAAGTCCTTGTCGGTGCCGAACTCGGGCACCTTGCGGTCCTGCGGCGGCTTCTTGGCTTCTTCCTCGAGGCGCTTGCGGGCTTCGTCGCGGGCCTTTTCGCGTTCGGGGTCCTTCGTTTCGGGCCCCTGGCCGCTGGCCAGGTGCTTTTCGAGGTCGGCCTCGCGCATACGCAGGGCTGCGAAGGGGCTGCCCTCGGCGCTTTCGTCGATCAGCACGTTGGGCACGATGCCCTTGGCCTGGATCGAGGTGCCGCTCGGTGTGTAGTAGCGCGCCGTGGTGATCTTCAGGCCCGTGTCCGGTCCGAGCGGGCGCACCGTCTGCACCGAGCCCTTGCCGAAGGTCTGGCTGCCCATGACGGTGGCGCGCTTGTGGTCCTGCAGGGCGCCGGCCACGATTTCGCTCGCAGAAGCCGAGCCTTCGTTCACCAGCACCACCAGCGGCACGTTCTTCAGGGCCGCGGGCAGGTTGCGCAGCGGGTCGCTGCCGGAACGGCGCTGGTAGAACTCGGGCGCTGCCTTGTAGACGGATTTGCTCTCGGCCAGCTGGCCGTCGGTCGAAACCACCGTGACGTTCTCGGGCAGGAAGGCGGCCGAGATGGCGACGGCCGCATCGAGCAGGCCGCCCGGGTCGTTGCGCAGGTCGAGCACCAGGCCCTTGAGGTTGGGTTCCGTCTTGTAGATCTCTTCGACCTTTTTCACGAAGTCGTCGACCGTGCGTTCCTGGAACTGCGACAGGCGGATCCAGCCGTAGCCCGGTTCCATGACCTTGCCGCGCACCGACTGGGTACGGATTTCCTCGCGCGTGATTGTGACCGGGAAGGTGCGGCTTTCGTCCTTGCGGAAGATGGTCAGCAGCACCTTGGTGTTGGCCTCGCCGCGCATGCGCTTGACGGCTTCGTTGAGCGACAGGCCGCGCACGGCGGTGTCGTCGATCTTGGTGATCAGGTCGTTCGGCTTCAGGCCTGCGCGGAAGGCCGGAGAGCCCTCGATGGGCGACACCACCTTGATGAGGCCGTCTTCCTGCGAAATTTCGATGCCGACGCCGACGAAGCGGCCCGTCGTGCCTTCCCTGAATTCCTTGAAGGACTTCTTGTCGAAGTACTGGGAATGCGGGTCGAGCCCGGCGACCATGCCGGAAATGGCGTCGGAAATGAGCTTTTTCTCATCGACCGGCTCGACATAGTCGCTCTTGACCATGCCGAAAACGGCGGCGAGTTGCTGCAATTCTTCGAGCGGGAGCGGCGCGAGCGAGCCGCGTGCGACTGTCTGCAACGAGACGGTGGTCAGGACGCCGGCAACGGCGCCAGCGGCGACCCAGCCGGTAATCTTCAATTTCTGGCCCATCATGAGTGATTGTCCTTGTCGGCTGTCGAACCAATATACACAGCTTGGAAGCAAATTGCCTGCCGGGGTTCCACGGGGGAGCGCCGCCGAGGGGCTTTCTTTTTCAGGCCTTGCCTTGCGAAGCCACCGCCGCAGCGGCCTTTTCGGCGGCTGCGGCGTCGCCGAGGTAGTAGTGCCGCAGCGGCTTGAGCTCGTCGTCGAGCTCGTAGACCAGCGGAATGCCGTTGGGAATATTCAGGCCGACGATGGCGTCGTCCGAAATGCCGTCCAGGTATTTGACCAGAGCCCGGATCGAGTTGCCGTGTGCCGCCACCACCAGGCGGCGGCCGGTGCGGATGGCCGGCGCCATCGATTCGTTCCAGAACGGCAGCACGCGCGCCACCGTGTCTTTCAGGCACTCGGTCAGCGGGATCTGCTCGGGCGAGAGCTTGGCGTAGCGCACGTCGCTGCGTTCGCTGCGCGGGTCGTCGGCTTCCAGCGGCGGCGGCGGGGTGCCGTAGCTGCGGCGCCAGACCAGCACCTGCTCGTCACCGTATTTCTTGGCGGTTTCGGCCTTGTTCAGCCCCTGCAGGGCGCCGTAGTGGCGCTCGTTCAGGCGCCACGAGTGCACCACGGGCAGCCAGGTGCGGTCGAGTTCGTCCAGGGTGTGCCAGAGCGTGCGGGTGGCGCGCTTGAGCACGCTGGTGTAGGCCACGTCGAAGTCGTAGCCCTCGGCCTTGAGCAGCCGGCCGGCCTGTTTGGCCTGCTCGATGCCGGTTTCGGTCAGGTCGACGTCGGTCCATCCGGTGAAGCGGTTTTCGAGATTCCAGGTCGATTCGCCATGGCGGATCAGTACCAGTTTGTGCATGTGGGAGGCCTTTGGCAGCGCTTGGGAAAAACCAGCATTCTAAAATCCCGGGTTTGCCATCCAAGGAACCCCCGTGAAATTGATCGAATTCGTCACCGCGAACTGGATGCTGATCCTGATCGCACTCAGCTCGGGTGGCATGCTGGCCTGGCCGCTGATCCGCGGCGGCGCCGGCGGCGGCACCCTCACGGCCCAGGGGGCGGTGCAGCTCATCAACCGCGAACGCGCGGTGCTGGTCGACGTGCGCGAACCCGAAGAGTTCGCCACCGGCCACATGATCGGCGCCAAGAACGTTCCCCTGAACCTGCTGGAAGAAAAGCTGACCGGTACGGTCAAGAACAAGAACGTGCCGTTGCTGCTGGTGTGCGCCACCGGAGCCCGCGCCCAGCGCGCCGTGGCCATGGCCAAGAAACTCGGTTACGAGCAGGCCCAAGCCGTCTCCGGCGGCCTGAAAGCCTGGAAAGAGGCTAACCTGCCCGTTGAAAAAGCCTGAATCTCCCTGAGATACATCCTATGCAAGCCGTCAAGATGTACACCACCGCCGTCTGCCCTTACTGCATTCGCGCGAAGCAAATCCTCAAGTCCAAGGGTGTCGAGCAGATCGAAGAAATTCGCATCGACAGCGACCCCGCGGCCCGCAGCACCATGATGGAGATCACCCAGCGCCGCACGGTGCCGCAGATCTTCATCGGCGACACCCATGTGGGCGGCTGCGACGACCTGATGGCACTCGACAGCCGCGGCGGCCTGGTTCCGCTCCTGCAGGGCGCCTGAAACACAAAGCAGCCGGGCGTCACGGAAGCGGTCCGGGCGCCGGGCGATAATCATCTGCTCATTCATCTGCAGCCCGCTGCGGGAACCTCTCCCCGGCGGGCATTGTTTTGATACTCGAAAGTTCAGCCATGGCCGACCAGCAAGCCCAAGATCCCGTTTTCCAGATCCAGCGCGTCTACCTCAAGGACCTGTCGCTCGAACAGCCCAATTCGCCCGGCATCCTGCTCGAACAAGAGCAGCCCACGGTCGACATCCAGCTCGGCGTGGACGCCCAGCCCGTGGCTGAAGGCATCTTCGAAATCACCGTGTCGGCCACCGTGCAGACCAAGATCCAGGACAAGACCGTGTTCCTGGTCGAAGCCAAGCAAGCCGGCATCTTCGAGATCCGCAACCTGCCTGAAGACCAGATGGGCCCGATCCTCGGCATTGCCTGCCCGCAGATCGTCTACCCGTACCTGCGCGGCAACGTGGCCGACGTGATCCAGCGCGGCGGCTTCCCGCCCGTGCACCTGGCGGAAATCAACTTCCAGGCCATGTACGAGCAGCAGCAGGCGCAGGCCGCCGGCCAGCCCTCGCCGATCGTCACGCAGTAAAACCCGGCACAGCGCCGCAACGCCGATGAAGATCTGCGTTCATGGCGCCGGTGCCTGGGGCACGGCGCTGGCTGTCAACGCGGCAACCCGCCACGAGGTCACGCTCTGGGCGCGCGATGCGGCCCAGGCCGACGCGATTTCGAAGGCGCGTGAAAACACCCGCTATCTGCCCGGCCTGGCCCTGCCGCCCGCACTGACGGTGCGGGCCGGCGATCTTCGCCAGGCCCAGGCGGGCGCCGAACTCGTCATCGTGGCCACGCCGATGGCCGCCTTGCGCCAGCAGCTCACGGCCTTGCGCGGCACGACCGCGCCGGTGGCGTGGCTCTGCAAGGGCGTCGAGCCCGCAATCGACAATTCCCCTGCCACTTTCGGCTTGCTGGCCCACGAGATATGGGCGCAAGTTGCTCCTGAATTGCTAGCGGGCGTGCTCAGCGGGCCAAGCTTTGCGCAGGAAGTCGCCGAAGGCCGGCCCACTGCGCTGGTGGCCGCGAGCCCGCATGCCGCGGTGCGCGAGGCGCTGGTCGAAGCGTTCCACGGCCCGGCCTTGCGCGTCTATGCCAACGACGACATCGTGGGTGTCGAGGTCGGCGGCGCGGTCAAGAACGTGCTGGCGATTGCCACCGGGCTTTGCGATGGCCTGGCCTTGGGGCTCAACGCACGCGCGGCGCTCATCACGCGCGGGTTGGCCGAAATGACCCGTTTCGGGCTGGCGCTCGGCGCGCGGGCCGAGACTTTCATGGGCCTTTCCGGCCTCGGCGACCTGGTGCTGACCGCCACCGGCGACTTGTCGCGCAACCGCAAGGTGGGCTTGCTGCTGGCGCAGGGTCATACGTTGGAGCAAGCCGTGGCTTCGCTGGGCCACGTTGCCGAAGGCGTGTATTGCGCGCGCACCGTGGTGCAGCGTGCGCGCGGCCTCGGGGTGGAAATGCCCATTGCCGAAGGCGTGGTTGCGTTGCTGGACGGCCGGCTGAGCCCGCAAGAGGCCGTCGCCTCGCTGACTGGCCGCGACCCGGTGCCCGAATCGGTCCACGCCCCCGCGGACTCGCGTGGTTCAACCCAACAAGACTGACGAGACAAAAAAGAGCCATGAGCCTTCGCTTTGATTTTTCGGCGCCGGCCGTGGCCGCGCTGGCCCAGGCCGACGCTGCCCGCGCCTTGCAGGAAGACGTGGCCGACGGTGATCTGACCGCTTCGCTGGTCGACCCCGGCCGCCGCGCCCGCGCCCGCGTGCTGGCGCGCGAATCGGCCGTGGTCTGCGGCGCACCCTGGGTCGAAGCCACCGTGCGGCAGCTCGATCCGCAAGCCCGCATCGAGTGGCTGTGCGGCGAGGGCGAGCGCTGCGCGGCCGACCAGACGGTGCTCGAAATCGAGGGCTCGGCCCGCGCGCTGCTGACGGCCGAACGCACCGCGCTCAATTTTCTTCAGCTGCTGAGTGCGGTCGCCACCAAGACCGCGCTTTATGCCGATGCCGTTCGCGGCACGCGCGCAAGCATCGTCGACACCCGCAAGACCTTGCCGGGCCTGCGCCTGGCGCAGAAGTACGCGGTGCGCACCGGCGGCGGCGTGAACCACCGCATCGGTCTTTACGACGCGGTACTCATCAAGGAAAACCACATCGCCGCGGCCGGCGGCGTGGCCGCGGCGCTGCGTGCCGTGGCGCCGGTGGCGGAACGCGCGGCCTTCGTCGAGGTCGAGGTCGAAACGCTGGCGCAGCTGTGCGAGGCGCTGGAGGCCGGCGCACGCATGGTGCTGCTCGACAACATGGACCTGCCGACGCTGCGCGAGGCCGTTCGCATCAACGACGAGGCCGGCGATGGCCGCAAGGCCGTGCTCGAGATATCCGGCGGCGTGACGCTCGAAGGCCTGCGCACCCTGGCTGAAACCGGCGTGGACCGCATCTCGGTCGGTGCGCTCACCAAGGACGTGAAGGCCGTCGATTTTTCGATGCGTTTCCAGGAAGGCTGAGGGCGGCCATGGTTTCTTCTTTCGTCATCGATGTCGACTACGAACAACCGGTGGCCGAAGCCGGCTCGGCCTGCGACACCCGCCACGCATGGGCGCGCGTGCCGCCGGAGCCTTCGCCCGACGAGCGCATCGCCCTGAAGGAGCGCATTCGCCGCCTGCTGCGCGAGCGCAATGCGGTGATGGTCTCGCATTTCTACGTGCATCCCGACCTGCAGGACCTGGCCGAGGAAACCGGCGGCATCGTGAGCGATTCGCTCGAAATGGCGCGCTTCGGCCGCGACCACGCCGCGCGCACGCTGGTGGTGTCGGGCGTGCGTTTCATGGGCGAGACCGCCAAGATCCTCTCGCCCGAAAAGCGCGTGCTCATGCCCGACCTGGACGCCAACTGCTCGCTCGACCTCGGCTGCCCGGTCGATGAATTCAGCGCGTTCTGCGACCAGCATCCCGACCGCACCGTGGTCGTCTACGCCAACACCAGCGCGGCCGTGAAGGCGCGCGCCGACTGGCTCGTGACCTCCAGCTGTGCGCTCGACGTGGTGAACGCGCTGCATGCGCAAGGCCGCAAGATTCTCTGGGGCCCGGACCGCCACCTGGGCGACTACATCCAGCGCCAGACCGGCGCCGACATGGTCAGCTGGAACGGCGCCTGCATCGTGCATGACGAGTTCAAGGCGCTGGAGCTCGAACTGCTGAAGAAGGCCCATCCCGCCGCAAGGGTGCTGGTGCACCCCGAGTCGCCGGCCGACGTGATTGCGCTGGCCGATGCGGTGGGCTCCACCTCGGCCATCCTGAATGCGGCGCAGCGCATGAACGCGAAGGAATTCATCGTTGCCACAGACAGTGGCATGCTGCACAAGCTGCGCACGCTGAACCCGGACAAGACTTTTATCGAGGCGCCCACGGCCGGCAATGGGGGCACCTGCAAGAGCTGCGCGCATTGCCCTTGGATGGCGATGAACGGGCTGGTGGAGCTGGCGAATGCGCTGGAAACCGGCGCGGGTGAAATTCATGTCGACTCGGCGCTGGGGCTGCGGGCGCGGGTGCCGATTGATCGGATGCTGGCTTTTACGGCTGGCCTCAAGAACGGCCAGGCGCCGGGAAGCTTGGTGGCAGGCATCGGCGCCGCCTGATCCCGTATTGCTCCTTCCCCCCTCTGGGGGAAGGCTGGGATGGGGGCTGGCGGCGCTGAATGGGCCGGCGGCGATGTGAAGGCCGCTTGCCCCCACCCCAACCCTCCCCGGAAGGGGAGGGAGAAAAAACTCAGAACTCCAGCGTGCAGCTATCCCCCAGCGCCTCTCTCCACACGCGCACCCGCGCGAGCGAAGCGCGAAAGTCCGGCAGCGCATCCGCAATGAACAGGCACAAGTTTTCCAGCGTCGGCGGATGCAGCCCCGCCACGTCGTCCAGCAGGTGATGGTCCAGGAGCTCGCGCACGTCATCCAGCCGGCGGCGCAGCAGCCCCAGGTCGACCACCATGCCCGTGATGGGATCGCGCTGGCCCGCAAGCCACACTTCGGCGTGGTACGTGTGGCCGTGAATACGGCGGCTGCCTTCGACCTCGATGTCGCGCTTCAGGGTGTGGGCGGCGTCGAAGAAAAAGCGTTGGCTGATGGTGAATCGCATCTGGAAAGTCTCTCCGCGCTCAGCGGATACCGGTGATCTTGTGGGTTTGTACGCTGAGACGCCACGCGGGCTGGCGCATGCATTCGGCAATGCACAGTTCGGTGTTGGCCACGCGGTCGGGCCCGTCCATCGGCTGCAGGAAGCGGTGCGTGAACTCGCCCGTGCGCGCCATGGTGTCGAGGTCGAATTCGGTCTGCGGCCACACCAGCTTCAGCTCTTGTCCGCGCTGCTGCACCCACGGTGCGCCGGCCTTGGGGCTGATGCAGAGCCAGTCGATGCCCTCGGGCGCCGCGACCGTGCCGTTGCTTTCCACGGCAATGCGAAAGCGCCGCGCATGCAGCGCGTCGACCAGCGCGGCGTCCACCTGCAGCAGCGGCTCGCCGCCGGTGAGCACTACCAGGCGGTGCTCGGCATCGCTGGCCGGCCATTGCGCGGCGATGGTGTCGGCCAGCAGGTCGGCAGTCTTGAACTTGCCGCCGAGCGTACCGTCGGTGCCTACGAAATCGGTATCGCAGAAGCGGCAAACGGCCGTATCGCGATCTTCCTCGCGGCCCGTCCACAGGTTGCAGCCCGCAAAGCGGCAGAACACGGCCGGCATGCCCGCCTGGCCGCCTTCGCCCTGCAGGGTGTAGAAGATTTCCTTGACGCTGTAGGTCATGAAGAAGCCGGGCTCCCGATCTCGAGGTTGTCGATCAGTCGCGTACCGCCCAACCGCGCCGCGGCCAGCGCCACGAGCGGTTCGCCAGTCAGCCCGAAAGTGGGCGCCTGCAGGTCGGCGCGGCGGCGCAATACAAGATAGTCCGGTTGCCAGCCGCGCTCCGTGAGCGTCTGCATTGCCCGCGCTTCGATTGCGGCCAAATCGCGTTCACCGGCTTGCACGGCTGCGGCCATGGCCTTCAGCGCCTTCGAGAGCTGCACGGCCTCCGCGCGCTCGGTTTCGCTCAGGTAGCCGTTGCGCGACGACAGGGCGAGGCCGTCGTCCGCGCGGAAGGTTTCGCTGCCGACAATGTCGATGGGCAGCGCGAACTGCCGCACCATGTGGCGGATCATCATCAGCTGCTGGTAGTCCTTCTTGCCGAACACGGCCACGCGCGGCTGCACGCACTGGAAGAGCTTCATCACCACCGTGCACACGCCCACGAAGAAGCCTGGGCGGAAATGGCCTTCGAGGATGTCGGCCAGCGCCGGGTCCGGGTGCACCTTGCAGGTCTGCGGCTCGGGGTAGAGCGCTTTTTCGTCGGGCGCGAACAGCACGTCGCAGCCGGCCGCGCGCAGCTTCTCGCAGTCGCTGTCCCAGGTGCGCGGATAGGTGTCGAAGTCTTCATGCGGCAGGAACTGCAGGCGGTTGACGAAGATGCTCGCCACCGTCACGTCACCCAGCGGCTTGGCCTGCTTGATCAGCGCGAGGTGGCCGTCGTGCAGGTTGCCCATGGTGGGGACGAAGGCGGGGTGCTTGAAAGCGGCCAGATGGCTGCGCAGTTCGGCGATGGTGTGTGCGATGTACATGGTCTCTGTTCCTTACCAGGCGTGGAGTCGATCGTCGGGGAAGCTGCCGTCTTTCACGGCCTGCACGTAGGCCTTGAGGGCGGGCAGCACGCCCGGCGCGTCGGCCATGAAGTTGCGTACGAACTTCGGCATCTTTCCGAGGTTGATGCCCAGCATGTCGTGCAACACCAGCACCTGGCCGGCGGTGCCCTTGCCCGCCCCGATTCCGATGGTGGCGCAGTGCTTCAGTTCATTCGTGAGCTCGGCGGCCAGTGCGGCCGGCACCATCTCGAGCACCAGCATCGTGGCGCCTGCGTCCTGCAGTGCGTGCGCATGCTGCTTCAACAGCGCTCCAGCATCGCCCTTGCCCTGCACGCGGTAGCCGCCCAGTGCATGCACGGTCTGCGGCGTGAGGCCCAGGTGGGCACACACCGGAATGCCGCGCTCGACCAGGAAGCGCACTGTCTCGGTGGTCCAGCCGCCGCCTTCGAGCTTGACCATGTGCGCGCCCGCCTGCATCAGCACCGTGGCGCTGCGCAAGGCCTGTTCGCGCGACTCCTGGTAGCTGCCGAAGGGCAGGTCGGCAATCAGCCAAGCCGTGCCCTGCACGCGGCGCAGGCCCCGCGAGACGCTGTCGGTGTGATAGCGCATGGTGTCCAGGCTCACGCCCACGGTGCTGTTCAGGCCCTGGCAGACCATGCCGAGCGAATCGCCGACCAGCAGGCAGTCGATGCCCGCGGCATCGGCCATGGCCGCAAAGGTGGCGTCGTAGGCGGTGAGCATCGAGATCTTCTCGCCGCGCGCATGCATGTCGGCCAGGCGCGGCAGGCTCACGGGCTTGCGCGATGCGGGCAGCGAGGCCGAGGGCAGCGTGCCGTAGGGCGTGGCGGCCGTCGGCGTTTCGGACGAAGGGGTTGCTGTGGTGTTCGACATGGTTGGGTTTCTCCCTGCGGGCGTCGGTGGCCGGGCATCCTTGAATGAAGAAAAAGTTTGAAAGCGGGTGGGGTGGTCAGCGGGCCGGCGGCGTCAGTACCGTCGGCGAGGAGGGCTCGGCGAGCGAAGGATAGTCGCGGCTGAAATGTAGCCCGCGGCTTTCACGCCTGGCCTGCGCCGAGCGAACGATGAGTTCGGCCACCTGAACCAGGTTGCGCAGTTCCAGCAGGTCGCGTGTGACGTGGAAGTGGGCATAGAACTCGTGAATCTCGGCCTGCAGCAGTGCGATGCGATGGCTCGCGCGCTCCAGCCGCTTGTTGGTGCGCACGATGCCCACGTAGTCCCACATGAAGCGGCGCAGCTCGTCCCAGTTGTGGGAGATGACCACGGCCTCGTCGGCGTCGGTCACACGGCTGTCGTCCCACTGTGGCAACGCGACGCCTGTGCGTCCCGGAGCAGCCGCAATTGCGCCGGCGGCGGCGCGCGCGAACACCATGCATTCGACCAGCGAGTTGCTCGCCAGGCGATTGGCGCCATGCAGGCCGGTGCAGGCGGTTTCGCCGATGGCGTAGAGGCCCGGCACGTCGGTGCGGCCGGCCAGATCGCTCAGCACGCCGCCGCAGGTGTAATGCGCGGCCGGCACCACCGGGATGGGCTCGCGCGTGATGTCGATGCCCAGCTCCGCGCAGCGCGCGAGGATGTTGGGAAAGTGCTCGTTCAGGAACGCCGGGCTCTGGTGCGAGATGTCGAGGTACACACAGTCCAGGCCGTGCTTCTTCATCTCGAAGTCGATGGCGCGAGCCACCACGTCGCGCGGCGCAAGCTCGGCACGCTCGTCGTGCTGGGGCATGAAGCGGGTGCCTCCCGCCGATTCGGGCAGCTTCAGCAGCCCGCCCTCGCCGCGCACGGCCTCGCTGATGAGGAACGACTTGGCATGCGGGTGGTACAGGCAGGTGGGGTGGAACTGGATGAACTCCATGTTCGACACCCGGCAGCCCGCGCGCCAGGCCGCGGCAATGCCGTCGCCTGTAGCCGTGTCAGGGTTGGTCGTGTACAGGTAGACCTTGCCCGCGCCGCCCGTCGCCAGGATGGTGTGCGGCGCGCGAAAGCTCAGCACCTCGTCGGTTTCGTCGTCGAGCGCGTACAGGCCCAGGCAGGCCGGGTCGTCCAGCCCCAGCTTGGGCCCGGTGATCAGGTCGACCAGCGTGTGGTGCTCGAAGAGGGCGATGTTGGGCGTGCGGCGCACGCGCTCGATCAGCGTCTGCTGCACGGCCGCGCCGGTGGCGTCCGTCACGTGCACGATGCGGCGCTGGCTGTGGCCGCCTTCGCGCGTCAGGTGCAGCCCGCCGTCGGCTTCGGCGGAAAACGGCACGCCGAGTTCGCGCAGCCAGTCGATGGCCTCGGGCGCATGCTCGACGACGAAGCGCGTGGCCTCGGGGTCGCAAAGCCCGGCGCCGGCCACCAGCGTGTCTTCCACATGCGCATCGAAGCTGTCGCCCGCAGCCAGCACGGCCGCAATGCCGCCCTGCGCCCAGGCGCTGGAGCCATCGTTCAGTGCGCGCTTGGTCAGTACCGCCACGCGGTGCGTCGGCGCCAGGTGCAGCGCCGCCGAGAGGCCTGCGAGGCCGCTGCCGACGATGAGGACGTCGAAGTCGCGCACGGCGGAGCTCACGGAAATGGACGCCGGCGAGGTCAGGCCGGCGAGTACGCCAGCCGGACGTAAATGGGCGCGAAGGCCTCGGCCTGCGTGATGTCGATCAGCGTTTCCTTCGCGAGCTCGAGCATCGCGATGAAGGTGACGATCAGCACCGGCGCACCGCGCGACACGTCGAACAGCTTTTCGAACTCGACGAAGCGCCGCCCCTGCAGGTGCCGCAGCACGATGCTCATGTGCTCGCGCACGTTGAGCTCCTCGCGCGAAATCTTGTGGTGCTGGATGAGCTTGGCGCGCTTCATGATGTCGGCCCACGCGTCGCGCAGCTCGACCACGTTCACGTCGGGGAAACGGGGCTTGAGCGACTGCTCGATGTAGACCTGCCCCTTCCAGAAGTCGCGCCCGTAGGTCGGCATGGCGCTGATGGAGGCGGCCTGCAGCTTGGTCTGCTCGTATTCGAGCAGGCGGCGCACCAGCTCCGCGCGCGGGTCTTCGGCCTCTTCGCCTTCCGCCACCTTCTTGGGCGGCAGCAGCATGCGCGACTTGATCTCGATCAGCATCGCGGCCATCAGCAGATACTCGGCCGCGAGCTCCAGGTTGGTCTGGCGAATTTCGTCGACGTAGCTCAGGTACTGCCGCGTGAGCCCCGCCATCGGGATGTCGAGGATGTTGAAGTTCTGCTTCCTGATGAGGTAGAGCAGCAGGTCCAGCGGGCCTTCGAAGGCCTCGAGAAAAACCTGCAGCGCCTCGGGCGGGATGTACAGGTCCTTCGGCATCGCGAACAACGGCTCGCCATAGAGCCTGGCGAGCGCGACCTGGTCGACCACTTCGGGCATGCTGGCCACGAGCGTGTCGTTGTCCTCGTTGTCCTTCATCGGGTGCTTGCTATCATTTCAATAGCTGCATGCGCGACGGCGGCGAACGATGGATGCCGGCTGGGCACCATTACTTGACTTGGGTCTGGTAGACGTACGGCTGCTGCGGCACGCGGGCTTCGCTGTATTCCTCGAGCAAGCTGCGGTCGAGGTGCTTGTCCCACAGCAGGGCGCGGCCGGCACGCTGTTCGGCTTCCAGCGTCGGCTTCTTTTCTTTCATCTCCTCGATGAAGCTGGTGATCTCGGAGGTGTAGTGGGGGCGGCGGAAGATGGACATAGACTGGACCTTTGTAGCGCGAATTTTACCGGGGATGGCATGAAGCGACGACAACAGTGGCGGATAGGCATGGCAACGGCCTTGCTGGCGGCAGTCATGGGGCTTGCGGGATGCGATCCGCAGCGCATCAGCGAACTGGAGGAGGGCGTCTCGACCGAAGCCGACGTGCGCGCCAAATTCGGCCAGCCCGAGAACATCTGGGACGCGCCCAACGGCCGCGTGTTCGAGTACAACCGCCAGCCGCAGGGCCAGAAAAACTACATGATCATCATCGGCGCCGACGGCAAGATGAGCGCGCTGCGCCAGGTGCTCACGCCCGAGAACTTTGCCAAGGTGCAGCCGGGCATGATGATGGAAGACCTGCGCAAGCTGCTCGGCAAGCCCGCGAAGGTCACGCCCTACGCGCTCAAGCGCGAAACCGAATGGGAGTGGCGCTGGGTCCAGCCGCCCAGTTCGCCCATGGTGTTTACCGCCACGCTCAACGACGACCAGCGCGTGGTGCGCAGCGGCTCTTCACCCGACCGGAGCACCGAGGCAAATTAGTTGGCTTACTCGGTGCAGCTTGATTGCTAAAGTTAATTCGCGGCCTGTGGGCCGATATCACATCTGCACCGAATTCATTGGGCGGTCCTGGGTCTCCTCGGCACAGTTGCAGATGGAAATAGCGGCGACCTAGCCGTGGGCGACTTATGGCTGAAACTTAATAACTACCTGTCTATGAGGGTTGTGGCTATGTGCTCCCGGGTCATGTGAAATATGTCGCGTTTTCACCTCTGATTTTGTGTGGTAAGTTATTTTGTTAATAGTTATTTCAACCGTCGGCTGACAATCCCAACGATCGCCCGAGGCTCCATGTACTTAGGCGGATAAAAAAAGCCTAGGGAGAAAGAGTTTGGGAGAAGCAGAGATAGCCGTTGCCTTACAGGCAACGGTGCAAGCGAGCGCAAAAACGTCCGCAGCCCCAGTGCCATTGGCGCATCCGTCCTTGGTCGCCCTGTGCACGGTGGCCCGCTTCCACCAGATCGCCGCCGACGCTGCCCTGCTGTCGCATCAACTGGGCCTGACCCCTTCCGAATCCGTCGACACCGCTACGCTGCTGCGTGCCGCCAGGCAGCTCGGCCTCAAGGCCAAGTCCTCCCGCACCACACCCGAGCGCCTGTCCTTGACGCCGTTGCCCGCGCTGGCCGTGCTGCGCCACAAGAGCGAGGACGGCAGCACCAGCGAACGTGTCGTCATCCTGGCCCAGTGCGACGCCCAGCGCGTGCTTCTGCAGGATCCCTCCGCCGCCTCGGCCGAAGCCGCCCGCCCCGTCATCGAACCCCTGGAGGTCTTTGCCGCCCACTGGACCGGCGAACTCATCCTCATCACCAGCCGCGCCAGCCTCGCGGGCGAACTCGCCAAGTTCGACTTCTCCTGGTTCATCCCCAGCCTCGTCAAGCACAGGAAGCTGCTGGGCGAAGTGCTCTTCATCTCCTTCATCCTGCAGCTGTTCGCGCTGGTCAGCCCGCTCTTCTTCCAGGTCGTGATGGACAAGGTGCTGGTGCACCGCGGCATGACCACGCTGGACGTGCTCGTCATCGGCCTTGTCGTCGTCGTCGTCTTCGAATCCTTGCTGAACGGCCTGCGCAGCTACATCTTCAGCCACACCACCAACCGCATCGACGTCGAGCTCGGCGCACGGCTGTTCCGCCACCTGGTGCAATTGCCGCTGGCCTACTTCCAGGCCCGGCGCGTCGGCGATTCCGTCGCCCGCGTGCGCGAGCTCGAGAACATCCGCAGCTTCCTCACCGGCAACGCGCTGACGGTGCTGCTGGACGTCGTCTTCTCCGTCGTCTTCGTGGCCGTGATGCTGTTCTACAGCGTGCCCCTCACCCTGATCGTGCTCGTGAGCATGCCGCTGTACTTCGGCCTGAGCCTGGCAGTCGTGCCCATCCTGCGCCGGCGCCTGGACGAGAAGTTCGCGCGCGGCGCGGAGAACCAGGCCATGCTGGTGGAGACCGTCAGCGCCATCCAGACCGTCAAGGCCACCGCGCTCGAGCCGGCCTTCGGGCGCCGCTGGGACAACCAGCTCGCCGCCTATGTCTCGGCGAGCTTTCGCACCCAGAACCTTGCGAGCTGGGCCCACGAAGGCGTCAGCCTCATCGGCAAGCTCGTCAACGCCGCCACCCTCTGGTACGGCGCCCACCTGGTGATGAACAACGACATGACCGTCGGCCAGTTCGTCGCCTTCAACATGTTCGCCCAGCGCGTGAGCCAGCCCATCATGCGCATGGCCCAGCTGTGGACCGACTTCCAGCAGACCGGCATCTCCATGGCCCGGCTCGGCGACATCCTCAACACCCGCACCGAGGTGCCGCCCAGCACCGCCGCCCAACTGCCCGCGCTCAAGGGCCGCGTCACGCTGGACAACCTCACCTTCCGCTACCGCCCCGAAGCCGCCCCCGTGCTGCACGGCGTCAGCCTCGACGTGCGTCCCGGCGAAGTCATCGGCATCGTCGGGCGCTCGGGCTCCGGCAAGAGCACGCTCACCAAGCTCATCCAGCGCCTCTACAGCCCCGAGCAGGGGCGCCTCCTGGTCGACGGCATCGACATCAGCCTGATCGATGCGGCGCAGCTCAGAAGACAGGTAGGCGTGGTGCTGCAGGAGAACACGCTCTTCAACCGCAGCGTGCGCGAGAACATCGCCGTGGTCGATCCGGCTGCGCCGCTCGAGGCCGTGATGCACGCCGCGCAGCTCGCCGGTGCCCACGAATTCATCAGCGAACTGCCCGAGGGCTACGACACCATGGTCGGCGAGCAGGGCGCGAGCCTCTCGGGCGGGCAGCGCCAGCGCATCGCCATTGCCCGGGCCCTGTTCACTCACCCGCGCATCCTGATCTTCGACGAGGCCACCAGTGCACTCGACTACGAGAGCGAGGCCATCGTGCAGCGCAACATGGCGCACATCTGCAAGGGGCGCACGGTCTTCATCATCGCCCACCGGCTGAGCGCCGTGCGGCATGCCCACCGCATCATCGTGATGGACAAGGGCCGGATCGTGGAAGGGGGCACGCACGAGGCGCTGCTGAACCGGCCCAAGGGCATCTATGCGCACCTGTGGGCGATGCAGGGCGGCGGGCATCCGACCGAAGGGGCGGGAGCGGTATGACACCGGAAGTCTCCACCACCGCCCCCGCGGCCAATGCGCCGCATGCGCGGGACATGCGCCACCCCGCGCTCGAACTGCTCGGGCGCTACCGGGCCGTGTTCCGGGCCGCCTGGCAGCACCGCCATGAACTGGCCGGACCGAAGCGGCTGTCCGACGAGTCGGCGTTCCTGCCCGCGGCCTTGAGCCTGCAGGACACGCCCGTGCATCCGGCGCCCAGGCGCTTGGCCTTCGCGCTGATCGCGCTGTTCCTCATCGCCCTGACCTGGGCCATCTTCGGGCAGGTCGACATCGTGGCCGTCGCGCCCGGCAAGATCATCGTGAGCGAGCGCACCAAGATCATCCAGCCGCTGGAGGTGAGCGTGGTCAAGCGCGTGCTGGTCAAGGACGGCGACCACGTGGAGGCCGGACAGGCCCTGGTCGAGCTCGACCCGACCACGGCCACCGCCGACAAGACCAGCATCGACGAGCAGTTGAAGTCGATGCAGTCCGAGGTGCTGCGCACGCGCGCCTTGCTGCAGGCGCTCAACATGCCCACGACCTCCCGGGCGCCTGAGCTGGGCAAAAGCATGCCAGCCGGTTGGACAGAGGTCGACATCGCCGCCACCCGGGCGCAGTTGAGCGACGAATGGAGCGACATCACCGCCAAGCTCGCCAAGGCGGCTTCCGAGATCCACCGCCGCCAGGCCGAGATCGCCACGGTGCGCGAGATGGTCGCCAAGCTGGAGACGACGGTGCCCATCGCCAAGCAGCGGGAGGCCGACTTCCACCAACTGGCCAACCAGGGCTTCATGTCCAGCCATGCGAACCAGGACCGCACGCGCGAGCGCATCGAGCTGGAGCGCGACCTGGCCACCCAGCGGGCCCGGCTCGCTGAAGCCAACGCCACCCTGCGCGAGAGCGAGAACACCCGGGCCGCCTACATCGCCGAGACCAAGCACAGCCTGCGCACGCGCGAGGCCGCGGCCGAACTCAAGCGCCAGCAAGGCACGCAGGACCTGGCCAAGGCGGGGCAGCGCGAGCGGCTCACCACCTTGAAGGCCCCGGTGGCGGGCACGGTGCAGCAGCTGGCCACCCATACCGAGGGCGGCGTGGTCACGGAGGCGCAGCCCCTGATGGTGATCGTGCCCGACGGGGCGCAGGTGACGGCCGAAGTGACCCTGGAGAACAAGGACATCGGGTTCGTGAGCCCGACCCAGGACGCGGCGATCAAGCTGGAGACGTTCCCGTACACGCGCTACGGCACGGTGAACGCGACGGTGAAGACGGTGACGGCGGATGCGGTGAATGACGAGAAGCGCGGGGCGATCTTCCCGGTGACGCTGAGCCTGAACTCAACCACCATCGATGTGGATGGCAAGCCGATCAAGCTGAGCCCGGGGATGAACCTGACAGCGGAGATCAAGACCGGGAAGCGGCGGATTATTGAGTTTCTGCTGAGCCCGGTTCAAAAGGCGACCGGTGAGAGCTTGAGAGAGCGGTGAGCTTGCACGTGCACAAATGCGCCAATTTAGCGGACCAATGAATCAAGAAACAAACAGCAGGAGGAAGTTCATGAGCCAAGACCGGATGCGGATCAGAACCCACACGAATACGGCCTGGGCGCGAGCCTGCTGCTGTGCGCTCACAATCGATTCATTCACAGTTGCCACTACCGGTTGCGCCAGTCTTACGCGCATGTTGTTGTCTACGGGGGACGGCACATGAGAGACGTCGTCAATGTTGGGTCGCGCCCCGTGCCATCGATCATGGCCAAACTTGTGTTGGGTGTTTGCATCGTGTTGGGTGTTGGCGATATTCAGTACGTTTACGCGCAAGCAGCCGAAGCTGGCTACGTGGCGCTCGGCAAGGGCCAGGCGGAACAGCGCATGCTGAGTCGTCTGGTTGAGATCGCGGAAGGCCCGCCACCAACAACGGAATCTCTCGCCGCAGAGTTCGGGTTTGTGTATCAGAAGGCACCTAACTACAGCGAGGGCATGCAGGACTACTACGCCACAGGGTCACTTCCGTTCGATCCTGGTTTTGCGGCGACGTACCTTCATATGCCGGCAGGCACTCTTCACGCCATGTTGGACATGCCGGCAAGGCCATCTCCAGAGAGCGTGGACATCTCTTTTAAGTTTGCCACGAAGAACGGGGAAGGTTTTCCTTTTTGCGTTTCTCGAGATGAGCTGGATACGCGGCTCAAAAAAGCCAGCTGGAGCTTTCATGTCAGGACAGTTCAGCCGCACAGCTTGCACGTAGAAGGCTATACCAAGACTTTCGGTGGCTATGACCGAAGCGCAAGCATGACGCCCACCTTGCCCAGTTGCATCACCGAGTTCAGAGTCACCTACGCCAAGGTCACCACGCCACTCGGACCCGACGCTCGCCCGACCCGCTCAACCACCCAAGGAGGAAAAAAATGACAACACCCAATTTCACCGCGACGTCGACGCTTTTTCGGAATGTCGATCCGCTAATTCCACGGAATGGTCCAGGGTTCACAGCGCTTCTGGCGGCCATCAATTCCTCCGAGGACATGCGTCAGCGGTTTGCTGCATTTCAAGCCCGCGGAGGCACCTTTCAGAACGGCGGCACGTTCTCCGAAGACGCCAGCATCTTGAATCAGGCGTTGAATTTTCAAGCGGGCACCAATGGCGCACCCGACACGATTCAGATGAGTGACGACTACTTCATCGCATTCGGCAACAAACCCACTGCGCTGGCAGAGTTGATACGGGTGGTGGGCCACGAGGTTTCTCATTCCGCGCGCGCCGTCACGGTGCGAAACGAGTACGCCGCCTTGGCGGCCGCCATTGCGGGGCAAAGCAAGACCCCGGAGAACCTGTCCGCCTACGTACGGAATGCATTGAACGTCAGTTTCGGCGACGAAGCCATGTCCTACATCGACGACTGGAATTTGCGCATCAGCGCACTCAAGGCGAGCGATCCGAACTTCAATGCGGTCCAAGCCGTGAGCTCATTGCAGTCGCAGGGCTTGCAATGGGACGCTTTGCGACAGTATGCCGATGCGACCACGGGCTTGATCGATCCCTTCGGCGCCCAACTCAATGGAAAGACGGCCTACGAAGCTGCAAAGGCCTGGACTGCTGCACAGCAGCCATCCGGCACTCAAACCGACTATGTGGCGTACTACGCCAAGAGTCAAATCCAGTGGTTGATGACCAACAACTATCTGGCCTCCAACCAGATATTGACCGTCGAGGGGCTGAGTCCGAATCGCTTGGTGCTTGCCGGCTTTCAGGGCAGTGTCCGCTTGGCGGATGCAGCGCATGCCGGCGCGTACACAGACGTTGCGGTGGGACGCGCGTCCGGCAGCACAGCGACCAGCGCTCCGGCCGACTACACGCTGACATGGCGCAACGGCAACGACTCCGTGGCGGTGCGCAGAACCTACAGCGCCAGCGCGAGCACCCCCGGAGCGTTTGTGGTGCAGGAGGATGTGCTTGTTGTTCGGAACGGGGTTACTCTGTACGTGCCGAGGATCGGGGCGTTGGGTCTTTCAGATTTGGATAGAGCCGCCCTGACTCAGGGCAACGACACGGTAGTGGCCAGGATCGTCGCATCCGAGTCGGGCGTCTATGTCGCCACGCAGAATGCTGCCGGAGGATTGACCTACTCGAACGAATCGGGACAAGCGATACAGGTGCCGCCGCGCGACATTGCACCTGGCAGCAGCGCCTCAACGAGCAATGCGGCGACCGCCCTTGCTGCCTTGGGCGCCGATACTGAAAACGAAGTTGCGCGTGAGAGCGCATGGTCGGCCATGCTGGCGGACTACCCTGAAGGAAGCTGGCTCCGAACGGATGCCGATGGAAGCATTCGGCTGCTGAGTTCCAACGACGAATTGCTGGGCACTGTGGTACGCACAGGGAATGAGACGAGCGTCGTTTCTGCCAACGGCACGCGATTGCAGGTAAGAACGGATGGATCGTTTTTGAGCAGCTATCTGAATGATGGCACCCGACTCGTCCACCAATTGCAGCCTGACGGGAGTCGTACGACTTTTGTCGAAGACGCGGATGGCAATGTCCGCTCCAGCCAGAACGTCCAGACCTTCGACGACGGCAGCACCATCGTTCGGGATGTCGATTTCTCGACCCATTTTGTGAATGAGACAGCCACCGCCACCGACGGCACTGTTCACAGCAGCGTCACGACCCCGTTCGGACAAGCAGCCAACGGCACGGAAACCAACGCCTTCACCCTTACGACCGCCAACACGCTCGCCGCGGCAGAAGAGGCCGCACATGATCCGAATGCGCAAGCCGCCCAAGTCACCCAAGGTCAGGTTGCAAGTGGTGGAAGCTGGAACCTCAGCTACAACGCCGACGACCTGAACAACGATCAGTATGTCGGTGGCATGGTGGACAACACCAGTGCCGCGGCGATCACTCAAATCCTGGCAGACGGCTGGCGTCCGGGCAACGGCAACACGGTGGCCCCGGTGATCGACCCGAGCGGCAACTTGCTCGGCAGTGGCTTGTACAACCCGGATCCTTGGCTGATCGGCAGTTGGCTCAACACGGCGAACACTCTGGCCCAATTCACACTGCCGACTGACCCGCTGGTGCTCGACCTCGACGGCAATGGCGTCCAGCTCACGCAGTACGGCACGGCCCCTGTGCTCTTCGACACCGACAACGACGGCGGCAGCCTGGAGCAGACTGGCTGGGTCAGCGCCACCGATGGCATCGTCGCTGTCGACCGCAACGGCAACGGCAAGATCGATGACATCAGCGAAACACTTTCCGAATACTTCGGTGGCGCCGCAGGCACAGGCGGTAACGCGGGAGAGAAGCGGTTCAAGGATGGCTTCGCTGCGCTGAAGAGCCTGGACAGCAACAACGACAATCTTTTCACCAGTGCAGACGCGGCGTGGGACAGTGTGAAGGTGTGGGTGGACGGCAACCACGACGGCAAGAGCTGGAACGATGCCAATAGCAACGGCGTCATCGACGGCGGTGAGGCCAGTGAACTCAAGACCTTGAGCGAACTGGGAATCACCCAGATCAACCTCGCCAACACGGCGCAAAGCGGCGAGGTGCGCGACGGCAACGAAGTGCTCGCGCGCGGGACCTTCGTGCAGAACGGGCAAACCAAGGAAGCGATCGCAGCGAACTTCCTGGCCAATCCGAATGGCAGCACCAGCAACACGTCCGGCAGCGGCACCGTCGTCAACACACAGGCAGGCACCAACACATCCGCCACCAGCTCCTACGTGGCTGGCAATGATGCAGGCGAAACCATCGATGTGACCAGCAAGGGGGTGCGCAATGCTGCGGGAGCCGATGGCAATGATGTACTCACTGGCGACGCCAATAACAACTGGCTGGCCGGTGGTTTGGGAAGCGACACTTTCAATGCAGGCGCCGGTGATGACATTCTGCTCATCGATGCGAACGATCTGCAGCAAAACATCCATGGTGGTGCAGGCACGGACATAGTTCAAGTCGTCGGCGACCGGGGTGTCATGTTCAATCTGTCTCAAGCCGAGGTGGAGGTTGCGCAGGGCGGCCGTGGCGACGACATGTTTGTGGCGGATGGCCGGAGCAGTGTTTTCATGCGGGGCGGCGATGGCAATGACGTCCTGATCGGCAGTTCAGCCGCGGACGCCTTGTCTGGCGAGAACGGCGACGACCTGATCGATGGCGGTGCGGGCAATGACGTGTTGCGCGGCCATCGGGGGGAAGACAACATTTCCGGCGGAGCTGGTGACGACCTCCTGGATGGCGGCCTGGGCGACGATGGCCTGTTTGGCGGCCTGGGCAATGACGTGCTCAAAGGCGGGGCTGGCGATGACACCATCGATGGCGGTGATGGCACCGATGCCATCGAGCTCCAGGGCAATTATTCCGAGTACCGCATTCTCAAAACCGAGGGCGGCGTCTGGATCAGCGATAACGTCGCCGGGCGCGATGGCACCGACTTTGTGAAGAACGTCGAGCGGGCCAACTTTGCCGACGTGAGCCGGGTCGAGATTCCCAGCAGCAGCAGCGTCGGGCTGGAGAACCCGCTGCCGGTCAAGGACGTGCTCAGCAAGGACAAGAACGGGATCAGCTTCGACCGCACCAATCCACATCTGATCGGCAAAGCCCAATTGCTCGCGAACGACATCGACTGGCAGGGCGATGCGTTGCAGATCGCCCAGTTGTTCGATGTCACGGGTGGCACGGCCAGCATCACCTCCGCGGGCGACGTACTCTTTACGCCCGATGCCAGCTTCACTGGCTTCATGGGGTTCAAGTACACCGTGATCGACAGCAAGGGCAACGTGGCCGCGACGATCACCGATAGCAGCACCGGCCAATCTGCCGGCATGCGCGCGGCGGTGTACCTCAAAACTCCGGACATGCCGAGCGATCCGCTGGTGACGGACCAGTGGTACTTGGCTGACGCCAATATCCTGCCTGTCTGGAAGGACTACACCGGCAAGGGCGTGCGCATCGGCCAGTTCGAGCCGAGCGGTTCATTCGGCACGACCAAGGAGGTGCTCGACTACCGACATGGCGACCTTAAAGACAACATCGACGCGCAGTGGCTGGCCAACGCGCAGCCGGGTCAGTTGGCCGGCGAAGGCAGCGAAGGTAAATTCAGCGAGCACGCCACGATGGTTGCGGGCGTCATGGTGGGCAGCAGGAACGGCATCGGCGGTGTCGGTGTCGCTTACGGTGCGACCGTGGCAGGCCATTGGCTGAGTGCCCAAGACTTCAGCACGCTGTCGAAGATGCAGCAATACGACGTGGTCAACCACAGCTGGGGCGCGGCCAGCAACTTCGACGTGAAGTTCACCCCGGCAAAGCTCGGGAGCTTGCCGGAGGCCTATGAGGACGCGATCCAGTTCGGACGACATGGATTGGGGACCGTCATCGTCACCGCCGGCGGTAATGACCGTGCGAAAGGCGGCGACACGAACTACTCCAATATCTCCAACACCCGCTCCAGCATCATCGTCGGCGCCATCAATGCGAAGACGGATTTGGGCCTGTTGCAGATCGGTGGCAAGCCCTTCTCCAGCCCCGGTGCCAGCATCCTCGTGAGTGCGCCCGGCTCCAACGTGAGTTCCACCTCTCGTCTGGTGCAAACCAGCAATGGCTCGACGTTCGGGGCGAACGAGACGGTGGCCCAAGGGACCAGTTTCGCGACACCCATCGTGAGCGGCATCGTGGCATTGATGCTGGAAGCGAATCCGTCGTTGGGGTATCGCGATATCCAGCAGATTCTGGCCATCTCCGCGCGCAAGGTCGATGACGCCAGTACTAGTTGGCAGACCAATGGCAGCAAGACCTGGAACGGCGGCGGCATGCACGCGAGCCATGACTACGGCTATGGCGAGGTGGATGCCCGTGCCGCTGTTCGCCTGGCGGAGACCTGGACCAACCAGGAGGCGTACGGCAATGAAAACAGCTTGCTGCAGCCCGTCGCATCCGGTGCCCTGAATCTGGCCATTGCGGACGGGAACCCGAACGGTATCAGCCACACGTTAACCGTGAGCAACTCACCCATCCTCGTTGAGCATGTAGAGGTCCGACTCAACATCACCCACGCTCGGCCGGGCGACCTGATTGTCAAGTTGATCTCGCCGTCCGGGACCGAGTCGGTCCTGATGAATCGGCCCGGCAAAGCACCGGGCAGCGCCGCATCGGATCGAGGCGACGCCAGCTTCAACGGATCGAGCACGCTCGACTATGTGTTCAATACAGCGCTGCTGCGCGGCGAGTCGGTGAACGGCAATTGGACCCTCAAGGTCATCGACACGACGACCGGTGACGTCGGCACGCTCAACAGCTGGAGCATGGATGTCTTTGGGGCAGTCTCCAGGGTGGGGGATGACCAATACGTTTATACGAACGAGTTTGGCCAACTGGCGGCCACAGCTGGGCGCAATGTGCTCAACGATACGAATGGGGGACAGGACACGATCAACGCGGCAGCGATCAGCAGCGCGAGCCGGATTGACCTGAGCGCCGGAACGGCGACGCTGGCCGGCGCCAACCTGACCATTCAGAACCCGGGATCCGTCGAGAACCTGATCGGTGGCGAGTTCAACGACGCATTGACCGGGAATGCTGCAAACAACACCTTGATTGGTGGGCGAGGCAACGACACCCTGTCTGGCGGGGACGGCATGGACGCACTGTTCGGTGGCTTGGGCAGTGACACCTTGGCTGGGGGCAACAGCGGCGACTGGTTTGTGATCGAGAAGGATGCCGGCGCCTCCGATGTGGTGAGTGATTTTGCAGTCGGCGTGGACAGAATCGTGGTGTCTGGATTTGCGGTGGACATCTGGTCCGCGCTGCAATTGACCCAGCAAGGTGCCGACACGAAAATTGATTTCGGCAACGGTCAAACTGTGTTGCTCAAGGGGGTGCTGCCCTCGAGCCTCGGCCCCGGCAGTTTTCTGACGGTTCCGGAGGGCTTCACAGCCAGAGAATATCTGATGGCGAACCGGCCGGCCATCGGAGCGGACGGCGCGACCGATGCCGTGCTGCCGAATGACGACATCACCATCTGGGGGGGCGCTGGTGATGATTCGATCCATGGCGGCACATGGAACGATGTGCTTCATGGCAGCGCGGGCAATGACACGCTGATCGGGGATACCACCACCGATGGTCCGGCAGGAGGCGACGATGTCATCGACGGCGGCGCAGGCGACGATGTGTTGCGGGGCGGCGCGGGCGACGATCAACTGATTGGCGGCGCGGGCTTCGACATCATCAACGGAGACGCCGGTGACGACGCGATCCTCATGGAAGGCGACGAGGCGCTAGACAAACATGCGCAGGCGGGGACCCAATTGCTTGGCAACACGACGCTGACTGGAAGCGCCCTTGTCTTTGCGCAGGTGATCGGCTCGAGTGGCAGTGATCGCTTTGTCCTGAAGGAAGACCTGTCGGCCGGCGCGTCATTGGGTCTGCTGAAAAACCTGGTGACGGACTTCAATGTGGCCGACAGCGCGGAGCGGGTCGACCTGTCGCTCGTTCGCGCGGTCCGCACCTTCGGTGAACTGAACTTCAGCACGGTGACCTACAACAACGAGTCGTACTTGCGCGTCTGGCTGGGACAGCCTGCAGCCGGAACGCAGTACCTGACCCTCAAGGGGGTCACCGCAGCACAGTTGTCCGCTGCGAACTTCATTTTCTCGAACGCCGACACACTGCCCGCGTTGTCGAAGGTTCTCATCACCGGCACCAGCGCAGACGATGTGCTCGTTGGCGATGCGGGTGGGAACACACTCGATGGTGGGCAGGGCGCGGACACCATGGAAGGGCGCACCGGCGACGATACCTATCTCGTCGACAGCGCAGGCGATGTGGTGAAGGAAGTCGCCGGCGGCGGCTATGACGTCGTCAAATCCAGCGTGAGTTACGTCCTCGGCAATGACGTTGAAGACCTGACGCTCACCGGCGTGGCCGGCATCAATGGCACGGGCAATGCGAACGCCAACCGCTTGACTGGCAATGCAGGCAACAACATTCTGGATGGCGGCGCGGGCACCGACGTGATGCGCGGTGGTGTGGGAGATGACACGTACATCGTGGACGACGCATCGGACGCCATTACCGAGCTGGACAACGAGGGAACGGACAGTGTGAAGTCCTCGGTTTCCTACACGCTTGCCGCGGGGCTGGAAAACCTGACGCTGACAGGCACGCTGGACGCTGGGGCCACGGGCAACGATCTGAACAACCAGTTGATCGGCAACGCTGGCAATAACCACCTGTTCGGATGGGCGGGCAACGACATCCTTGACGGCCAGTTGGGCGGCGACGTGATGGTTGGCGGCATCGGAGACGACACCTATGTTGTTGACAGTCGCTATGACACCGTGATCGAGCGAGCCAACGAAGGCAGCGACACGGTGGTGTCGAGTGTGGACTACAGCATCGCGGACAAGCTGAACCTCGAGCATGTGACCCTGACCGGGACGCTGGCCATCAACGCGACTGGGAATGCCGGCGACAATCGTTTGCTCGGCAACAGCGCCGACAACCTGATCGACGCAGGGGCAGGGAACGACTCCCTCAACGGAGGCAGCGGCGCCGACGTCATGATCGGCGGTGCGGGCAATGACGGCTACTTTGTGGACAACGTCGGCGATGTGGTCACCGAACTGGCGAACGGCGGCATGGACACGGTGTATTCGAGCGTGAAGTACACGTTGGCGGATTCGGTCGACGTGGAAAATCTCAACCTGACGGGCAGCAGCGATATCTGGGGTCTAGGCAACAGCGCCAACAACATCATCACGGGTAACACTGGGCGCAACCTCCTCATCGGTGACGGTGGGGTGGACATGATCTCCGGCGGTGCGGGAGATGACATTCTGGTGGGGGCCGGAACCGGACTTGAATACGAGAGCATCAACAATTCCGCCACGGATCGGGTGTGGCTCGCCTTTATGGGGGGATATCCGGGACTGCTGTCCGAAGGCAGCTTCGATTCCTTCGCTGTCAACGCGCCAGGCGGATCTGGGAAGAACACGCTGTACGGAGGCGACGGCAACGATCATTTGTACGCGGGCAATGAAGGCGATGTGCTCAATGGCGATGCCGGTGACGACAAGGTGTATGGCGGGACCGGTCAGGACAACCTGTACGGACAAAGTGGCAACGATTACATCAACGGCGGATCTGGAGACGACCGGCTCTTCGGCGGGGATGGCGCGGATCAGTTGAGTGCGGGCACAGGCGTCGGCAAGGATTTCTTGGACGGCGGGGCTGGCGACGATGTCCTCACCGCCTACGGATTGGAGGCCAACGACATCTTGCTGGGCGGGGCGGGGAATGATCGCTTGACCAGTGGCAGTGGCTTCCTTGACGGTGGCGACGGAAATGACACGCTCACGGGTGGTTTCGGAGTGGACATCCTCGTCGGCGGGGCCGGAATAGACAGGCTTGATGGAGGTGGTGGCGATGACATCATCCTGCTCGAAGGGGATGACGGTTATGTCGACGCGTCCAGCACCGCGACGAGCCCGCCGGCTCCCCCACCTGGCCTTACCCCCAACGAGCTGTTCATTTGGCAGCAAACCCATCCGACTTCCAGCGGATGGTTGGGTGCGCCGAGCGCTGGTGTTCGCATCGGCGGGGCCGGTGCAGATACCTTCCTCATGACCCCCACAGGCGGCGGTGGCAAGTATGCGGGCTTTGCCGGGGGGGAGTTCGCAATGGCCAATCTGATCTATGACTTCGACGGAAGCGCAGACAAGATCGACCTCAGCCAGATCGACTGGCTAACCGATTTCTCGCAACTCAAGACGCTCGTTTTCGATCAATCGTCGGGCCTCCCGGGCGGCCTTCACTTCACGAAAGTATTCGCGGAATTTGAAGGTCAAGGTATCGCGATCGGTTTTTACAACCTGCTGCCGGAGGCTATCTCCGCGAGCAACTTCATCTTCAAGGGGGCAGAGAACGCAACACCGCTGACCTTTGTGCCGAACGGCATCGACGCTGCCAGCGGCGTTCGCTGGGACGTGACCGGCTTCAAAACGGTAGCCATAGCGAACGCAACCCAGGGGGCAGACGCCCTGTACGGTGACAACGCGCAAGCTGATGTGATGAATGGCCTGGGAGGAAACGACACGCTCTTCGGGCAAGGCGGTGACGACATCCTGGACGGAGGCGCTGGCAATGACAGCCTGGACGGCGGCAAGGGCAACGATTCATACCTTGCTTACCGTGGAATGGGGCAGGACGAGGTCAGCGACTATGACCTGAGTCAAGGCAACATCGACGTCGTCAAGTTTGGTGCGGGCATTCTGGCGAGTGACGTGAAGGTGACGCGCGATGTCGATCACCTCTATCTGAGCATCAACGGCTCCGCAGACCGGTTGATGTTGAGAAACTGGTTCAAAGGCGTTGGATACCAAATTGAGCGGGTTCAATTCGTGGACGGAACAGTCTGGAACGCTAACGTGCTTTCCACCGTGGCGAATGGCACCGCGACCGCATCGGCTGACACGCTGTACGGCGCAGATGCGGGTGACACCCTCGACGGCCTTGCCGGCAACGATGTCATCTATGGTGTCAAGGGCGATGACACGATCAATGGTGGAGCGGGCAGAGACACCCTGGACGGTGGAATGGGCAACGACATGCTCACAGGCGGCGCAGATGACGATAGGCTGAGCGGCGGCGCAGGCAACGACGTGCTGGATGGCGGGCTAGGCAATGACAGGCTCGAGGGTGGCCTGGGCGACGATACATACGTGATGTCGCGCGGCATGGGCAAGGACGTTGCGAATGACCGCGGAGAGGCGGGCGGAGAACTGGACGTCGTGCGGATGGCGGCCGATCTCCAGCCAACGCACATACAGGTCACGCGCAACTCGCGAGATTTGATCCTGGCCATCAAGGGAACGGCCGACCAATTGACCTTGGAAAACTGGTTCACTTCCTTCAGCGACGCGGTCATCGATAGGGTGCAGTTCACAGATGGAACCATTTGGAACAAGGGCGAGTTGACAGTGATGGCGAATGGCACGCCGACCGAGAGTGCCGACACGATCTACGGCGACGATAGTTCCAATGTTTTGAGCAGTCTCGGAGGCAATGACGTTGTTTACGGGTTGGGTGGAATCGACGTGCTTAACGGTGGCGCCGGTGACGATCAACTTAATGGTGGCGACGGTGCCGATACCCTGGATGGAGGCTTGGGCAACGACGTGCTCCGTGGAGAGGGAGGTGACGACACCTACTTGATGTATCGCGGGATGGGCAATGATCGAATCGAGGAGCAGCTTGGAATTTCCGGAAACAACACCATTCGATTGGATGCGGCTATTTCTGCTGAGGATGTGACCATCTCGCGAGATCGGGCAAATATCTACTTTTCCATCAAAAACACGTCGGACAGCTTCACGCTGCGAACCAGCGCCACTTGGAGCGAAGACCCATCAACGCTAGTGCAGCGGCTGGAATTCGCGGACGGGACGTCCTGGGACAATGCAACGATCCAGTCGAAAGCCCGCGGCGTTGCCACCGAAGCGAACGACTCGCTGTTCGGAACCAACGGGGTCGACACGATCGATGGGCTCGGCGGCAACGATCTAATTGATGGTGCGGACGGGGACGATCTTGTCAATGCGGGACACGGCTCGGACGCCGCATATGGGGGCAAGGGCAATGATGTCCTGAACGGTGGAGAAGGGGCCGATCAACTCTATGGAGAAGACGGCGCAGATGCGATCGATGGCGGAGCCGACAACGATCAGTTGAACGGGGGCACAGGCAACAACGTCTACCTGTTCGGCAGAGGTGATGGCCAAGACACCATCACGTCGACCTACGACTCGACCGCCGGCAAGCTCAACGTGCTGCAGTTCAAGAGCGGAGTGCTGCCATCGGACTTGGTCGTCAAGCGCGTGACTGATGCTGGGAGCGAGAGCCTAGAGTTGAGCATCACCGGCACGACCGACAAGGTCACGGTGCGTGATTTCTTCTCTTACTCGAATGACCCAAGCAATGCCTCCAATCCGGTGCAGCAGGTCAGGTTCGCGGATGGCACAGCCTGGAATATCGCCGCGCTCCTGTCGGCGGCTTTCGCTGGAACCGCTGCGGCAGATACCATCACTGGCACGAACGGCGACGACACGGTCTATGGCCAGGCCGGCGCGGACGTTCTGAATGGAAGTGGCGGCAACGACAAGCTTGACGGTGGAACCGGCAACGATCAGTTGAACGGTGGTACAGGCAACAACGTGTATCTGTTCGGCAAAGGCGATGGGCAGGACATCATTACCTCTACCTACGATTCAGCGGCCGGCAAGCTCAATGTGCTGCGGTTCAAGAGCGGAGTGCTGCCATCGGAATTGACGGTCAAGCGCGTGACCAGCGCTGGCAGCGACAGTCTGGAGCTGAGCATCGTCGGCACGGCCGACAAAGTCACGGTGCGCGACTTCTTCTTGTTCGACGATCCCAGCTATCCCTCCAATCCAGTGCAGCAGATCGAATTTTCGGATGGCACCGTCTGGAGCATGGCCTTGATTCTGACGGCGGCTCTGGCCGGAACCGCTGCGGCAGATACCATCACAGGAACAAAGGGCGATGACACTATCTCTGGCCTGGCGGGGGACGACGTGCTGATTGGAGGCTACGGCAATGACAAACTCGATGGGGGTGCTGGAAGCGATCAACTGAACGGCGGCGCAGGAAACAACGCGTACTTGTTCGGCAAGGGTGACGGGCAAGACACCATCGTCACCAGTTATGACTCAACCGCCGGCAAGCTCAATATCTTGCAATTCAAGGATGGCGTGTTGCCCTCAGAAGTCTCGGCGAAAGCCACGCTCGACGGCAGTTACGAAAGCCTTGAGTTGAGCATCGCGGGGACGAGTGACAAGATTGTCGTGCGTGGCTTCTTTGATCAGAACAGCGCAAACAATCCAATTCAACTGGTCAAGTTTTCCGACGGCTGGTCAATTGACGCTGACGCAATCAGATCTCTCATCCGCGCGGGAACTGACGGTGCAGACCGAATTCCGGGGACTGTTGCAGCGGACACTCTCAACGGTTGGGCTGGGGCCGATACCATCTATGGGCGCGCGGGGAACGATGTCCTTAACGGTGATGGAGGCGACGACGTTTTGTACGGGGAAGATGGTGTCGACACACTCGTTGGTGGCTCGGGCAACGATACCTTGTCTGGCGGCAATGGGGGCGACGTCTACGTGTTTGGAAGAGGCGACGGCCAAGACCTGCTTCGTGAAGAGGACTGGACCCCTGGGAATACCGATGTGCTGAGCTTTGGGGCGGGAGTCTCGGTGGATCAGTTATGGTTTCAGAGTGTGGGTAATTTTCTTGAAGTGAGCATCATTGGAACAAACGATAAGGTGTCCATTCAGAACTGGAATCTTCAGTATTCGGGCTCGACTCCATATCCCCATCGTATTGAACAGTTCAAGACGAGCGACGGCAAGACTTTGCTTGACAGTCAAGTCCAGAATTTGGTGAATGCGATGGCGAGCTTCTCTCCACCTGCGGCCGGGCAGACTACGTTGCCAGCGAACTATCAGAGCAGCTTGAACTCCGTCATTGCCGCCAATTGGCACTGAGCGGTGCCCGGAGCGCACCAGACGAAGCGTTGCCAGTATTGGCTGTGGCCCCGTCGGCGAGCGCGCGTCGGTTTGCTTGTGTCTCACATGGTCGGTGCCGTCGTCGGCGTGCGCGGCCAGTGGAGCAAGCTGAGCTACGACTCTTCATTGGTGCACTGGGCAGCAAGCTTGAGGGCTGACGAACAAGGCGAGGGCCGAAGGCATGAGGCGTTGAGGCGGCGATGTTACCGTCGCCCGACGGGCCGCTGCATCGTCGACGCCGCGTCAGCCCCCTCGCGTCTTCGCATGCCCAACAACTCTGACGAGTGAACGTGCATGCGTCGACAGTTCCTTTTTGAGAAGAGCTATGTCAATAGCAGAATCGGATACTAAATCCCCCGACATGTACGGCATCACACGAGGTCGGGTCGGCTGGAAGGTAGCGATCAAGCGCCAGCGCACAACCCATTTCAAGATGTTTGTTTTCACCATCTACGGTGCGAGGAAGCGACGCTCTTGCACGCACAAGCGTGGCGCGACGAGATCGTTCGGGCTCACCCACCGACGACACGCGCCGCGCGAGCCGACAAGCTGAGGCGCAACAACACGACCGGCATTCCAGGTGTCGTATGCGCTCTCGGCCAAGACGGTCGACCTTCGTCCTGGCAGGCAAGAACGTACCTTGGGCCGGGCAAGGTACTGAGAAAATGCTTCAGCGTTGGACGGTATGGCGCTGACGAGGCTAAGGCGCTGGCCATTGCAGAGCGTCAAAAGCAGTTGCAGCAGATGCACGGCCTGAATCGGGTGCATCCAGCCGAAGCGGCCTTGCGTGAAACGCCACTGCAGCCTCTGCTCGCAGACCGCCCACCGCCCATCGACAAAGGTTTGTTGCTGCGCAGCACCAACAAGACGGGCTCCTCCGGTGTTCTTTTTCGCAAGGCGTATCAAACTGCCTTGGGCAGCTGGATCGCGCGAACCTATGCGGGCTCCGGACGGTATCTGCAAAAGTCGTTCGCAGTCAGAACGTATGGCGAAGAAGCTGCCAAGGCCATGGCGATTGCCGAGCGGAAACAGCAGTTGGCGCAGGTGGCGCGGAAGCGTCAGCTCAACACACTCTTGACTGCGGCCGTTCGATCAGGTATTAAAGACTTGGCGCAGCATGTGGAAGGGAACGCGCCATGAATGCCCGTTGCCAGTGCTGCAAGCGCCCGGGCACGAAGTCCTCCGGCTGAGATTCAACATGCACTTCACGCCGATCTCGGCGTTGTGGCTGAACATGGTGGAGCGATTCTTTGCGGCATCACCGAAAACCGCCTGCGCCGAGAGGTGTTCACCAGTGTGCCCGTGCTCGTTGCCGCCATCGACGAGTTCATCGCACATCTCAACACCAACCCCCAGCCGTTCATTTGGACCCAGGGCGCCCGCGAAATCCTGCAGAAGGTGATCCGCGCCGATCGCCGATCAAGCTCCAAACAGAACGGAACACTAAACTAGCCTTCCGCCCCGTGCGGCTGGCCGCTCGTCAGCTCATCGGCAAACCCCGAGCGCACGATCACCTCGAGCGGCTGCGGCTGCAGCGACTCCAGGCGCAGCAGCCCGTCGCGCGCCAGCACCGCGCGGTGCAGCTGGCGCAGCGCGTCGACGCCGGTCGCGTCCAGGTAGATCAGGTGCGTGGCGTCGAGCACCACCGTCATGCCGCGCGGCGCGCTCTCGGCCGCGTTGACGGCTTCATCCAGCTTGGCCGCCGCCCCGAAGAACAGCGCGCCGTAGAGGCGGTAAGTGAGCACCGGCGGCTGCATGGTGACCAACTCGACGCTGAAAAGCCCGCTCATGCGGCGGATGAAAAGCGCGCAGGCCAGCACGATGCCCACTTGCACCGCCACCGTCAGGTCGAAAACGACCGTGAGAAAGAAGGTGCCGAGCATCAGCAGCCGGTAGTGGCGGCTGAAGTGCCGCAGCTGGCCCGGCGTGAACTCCCGCCATTCGCCCATGTTCAGGCCCACGAACACCAGAATGCCCGCCAGCACCGCGAGCGGCACATGGCGCGCGAGCGGCGCCGCCAGCAGCACGGCCACCATCAGCGTGACCGCATGCACGATGCCCGCGATCGGCGAGTTGCCGCCGGAGCGGATGTTGGTCACCGTGCGCGCAATGGTGCCGGTGGCCGGCATGCCGCCGAAGAACGGTGTCACCAGGTTGGCGATGCCTTGCGCCATCAGTTCCTGGTTCGGGTCATGGCGCGGCTGTCCGCTGATCTGGTCGGCCACTCGGGCGCACAGCAGCGACTCGATGGCGCCCAGCAGCGCAATGGTCAGCGTCGGCGTCACCAGCTGCTTGACCGTTTCCCACGAGAAATCGGGCAGCGCAAAAGTCGGCAAGCCTTCGGGAATGCCGCCGAAGCGCGTGCCGATGGTTTCCACCGGCAGGTCGAAGCCCCACGACACCAGCGTGAGCGTGACCAGCGCGACGATGGGCCCCGGCATGCGCGCGCCCACCTGCACCGCGCGGGTTCGCGCAATGCGCCCCGCCAGCCGCTGCACCGCGTGCCCAACCTTCGATTCACCGCGCAGCAGCAGCGGCCAGACCACCAGCCCGACCAGGCAGGCCAGCCCCAGCGCGAACGCATAGGGGTTGAAGGTGCCGATCTGCAGCGCCATGGCGTGCAACTGCGAGAACACGTCGGCCGGCATCTTCTCCACTGTGAGCCCGAGCAGGTCTTTCAGCTGCGACAGGAGAATGAGCACCGCGATGCCGTTGGTGAACCCGACCACGATCGACAGCGGCACGAAGCGCACCAGCCGGCCGAGCCCGAACAGCCCCGCCGCGAACAGCAGCACGCCGGCGCAGGCGGTCGATATCAGCAGGTTCGCCAGGCCGTAGCGTTCGACGATGCCGTAGACGATCACGATGAAGGCGCCGGCCGGCCCGCCGATCTGCACCGCGGAGCCGCCCAGGAGCGAGATCAGGAAGCCCGCGATGATCGCCGTCCAGATGCCGGCTTCGGGCTTGAGCCCGGAGGCGATGGCAAATGCCATGGCCAGCGGCAGCGCCACGATGCCGACGGTGGCGCCCGCGCCCAGATCCTTGAAGAAGCGTCCCCGGTCGTAACCCGCCATGGCGTCCAGCAGGCGTGGGCGAAAGCGGGTGATGTTCAGCGGTGAATGCATGGGGCACCCATTGTGTACCCCATGCCGGCATGGCCGGCCGCGCGGTTCAGTCGCTGTCGGGAATCACCGCGTCGGCCGCCGCACCCACGGCCTTGCCGGTGATGCGCGCGGTGCCGATGGCCGCATCCGCTGCCAGGCCCACCGCGCTGGCACCCACGCTCACGGCGGTACCTGCCACGGTCACCACCGCGCAGCCGCTCAGCATGGCCGCGAATGACAACAGAAGGATGGTGCGCTTCAGCATGGTGCGGTCCTCTCGAAAATCAGCGAACCCGCATGCCGGGCGTGGCGCCGGGCCAGGGTTCGAGCACGTGGATGCCCGGGTTGGCTTTTTCGTCGGCATGGCTGGCGGCCAGCACCATGCCTTCGCTGATGCCGAACTTCATCTTGCGCGGCGCCAGGTTGGCGACCAGCACCGTGAGCTTCCCCACGAGCTGCTCGGGTTGGTAGGCCGAGGCGATGCCGCTGAACACGTTTCGCGTCTTTTCTTCGCCGGCGTCGAGCGTCAGGCGCAGCAGCTTGGTCGAGCCTTCGACTTTCTCGCAGGCCACGATCTTCGCAATGCGCAGGTCGATCTTCGCGAAGTCGTCGATGGTGATGACGGGCGCGATGGCCTCGCCGCCGGGCAGCGCACCGGCCGCGGCTTCCACGGCCGCTGCCGCCACCGGCTCGGGCGCATCGAACAGCTTGTCGACCATCTTCGCGTCGGCACGCTGCATCAGGTGCTTGTACTCGCCGATGGCATGGCCCACGGGCAGCGCCTCTGCGCCGTCGGCCCAGGTGAGCGGCGCAATCTTGAGGAAAGCCTCGACGTTGACGGCAAGCGCCGGCAGCACCGGCTTCAGGTACAGCGTGAGCAGGCGGAAAGCCTCGATGCACACCGTGCACACATCGTGCAGGCGCGCTTCCTGGCCTTCTTTCTTGGCCAGCTCCCAGGGCTTGTTCTGGTCGACGTATTCGTTCACCTTGTCGGCCAATGCCATCACCTCGCGCAGTGCGCGGGCGTAGTCGCGGCCGTCGTACAGCGAATGCAGTTGCGGCCCCGCATCGCGCAGCGCAAACAGCAGTGCGTCGCCGTCGGCCGAAATCTCGCCCAGCTTGCCGCCGAAGCGCTTGCCGATGAACCCTGCCGCGCGGCTCGCGATGTTGATGTACTTGCCGACCAGGTCGCTGTTGACGCGCGCCACGAAGTCTTCGGGGTTGAAGTCGATGTCTTCGTTACGGCCGTTGAGCTTGGCCGCGATGTAGTAGCGCAGCCATTCGGGGTCGAGCCCGATCGAGAGGTACTTGAGCGGGTCGATGCCGGTGCCGCGGCTCTTGCTCATTTTTTCGCCGCTCACCGTCAGGTGGCCGTGCACGTACACCGCATCGGGCGCCTTGCGGCCGCTGAAATGCAGCATCGCGGGCCAGAAGAGGGTGTGAAAGGTGATGATGTCCTTGCCGATGAAGTGCACCTGCTCCAGGTCCGGGTCGGCCATGTACTCGGTGTACGAGATGCCGTCGCCGCCCAGTTCGATGCAGCGCTTGTCGAGCAGGTTCTTCAGCGAGGCCAGGTAGCCCACGGGCGCGTCGAGCCACACGTAGAAGTACTTGCCCGGCGCATCGGGAATCTCGATGCCGAAGTAGGGCGCGTCGCGGCTGATGTCCCAGTCGCCCAGGCCGCCCTTGCCCTCGTCGTCTTTGTAGAGCCACTCGCGGATCTTGTTCTGCACCTCGGACTGCACGTGGCCGGGGGCGGCGGTCCATTCCTTCAGGTAGGCCTCGCAGCGCGGGTCCGAGAGCTTGAAGAAGAAGTGGTCCGAGCTGCGCAGCTCGGGCTTGGCGCCCGAGAGGGCCGAGTAGGGGTTGATCAGCTCGGTGGGCGCGTACACGGCGCCGCACACTTCGCAGTTGTCGCCGTACTGGTCTTTTGCGTGGCAGTTCGGGCACTCGCCCTTGATGAAGCGGTCGGCCAGGAACATGCCCTTGGCCGGGTCGTAGAACTGCTCGACGCTCTTGGTTTCGATGAGGCCGTTGGCGCGCAGGTCGCGGTAGATGTCCTGCGCGAGCTGGTGGTTCTCGGGCGCATCGGTCGAGTGCCAGTTGTCGAACGAGATGTAGTAGCCGTCCAGATAGGGCTTGCGGCCCGCGGCGATCTCGGCCACGAAGGCCTGCGGCGTCACACCCGCCTTGTCGGCCGCGATGCTGATGGCCGCGCCATGCGCGTCGTCGGCACAGACGAAGTTGACCTCGGCGCCATTCATTCGCTGGTTCCGCACCCAGATGTCGGCCTGGATGTATTCCATCATGTGGCCGATATGGAACTTGCCGTTGGCGTATGGCAGGGCGGTGGTAACGAAGAGCTTGCGCGGGGCGGACATCGGGGAGGGCGCTTTCGGGGAGTGGCTGACTGGCTTCGGAAGCGGCCAGGGGCTGCTTCCGGGAACCGGGCATTTTAGGTGGCAGCATCGCACCATGCCGAACGCCCTCGATCTCACCGCCTACATTGCCGGTTTTACCGCCTCGCCCCTTGCGCCGTGGAACGGCCTGATGCCCTGGGAAATCACCGCGCGGGCCCCGGAAATCGTTCGCGAACTGCTCGCGGCGCTGCCGGAAGGTGAATTTGCCGTGCAGGACGAGGTGGCCGTTCATCGCAGCGCCACCGTGGAAGCCGGCGCGGTGCTGAAGGGCCCGCTGATTCTCGGCGCCGGCTGCTTCGTGGCGGCGGGTGCCTACCTGCGCGGCGGCAACTGGGTGGGCGAGCGCTGCACCATCGGGCCCGGCACGGAGCTCAAGTCTTCCTTCGTGTTTCCGGGCACGGGTATCGCGCACTTCAATTTCGTCGGCGATTCGGTGCTGGGCGCGGGCGTCAACCTGGAGGCGGGGAGCATCATCTGCAACCACCGCAACGAACGTGCCGCGAAGGAAATTCTGGTTCGAAGCGGCGAGGGCGGTGCATTGAAAGCGATTGGTTGCGAGAAGTTCGGCGCCCTCATCGGCGACGGCGTGCGCATCGGCGCCAACGCGGTAATTGCCCCCGGCGCACTGTTGCGGCCGGGCCTCGTGGTGGGCCGCGCTTGCCTGCTCGACCAGGAGCTGCCGGACCCCGAGTGACCCGAAAGCCCGCGGGGTGTCTCCCGCGCGACGTATGCTCCACCCCGCGCATTTCGCCAGCGCCTCCCTCCTGATATGGCGAAGAGATATACAAGATAGATACACAGAAAGCGAGTTTCCGATGACCAGCCCCATTCCCGCAACCCTGATTCCCGGCGATGGCATCGGCCCCGAAATCGTCGACGCCACCTTGGCCGCGCTCGACGCGCTGAAAGCTCCCTTCGAGTGGGACCACCAGATCGCCGGCCTCGGCGGTGTCAAGGCCTCGGGCGATCCGCTGCCGCAGGCCACGCTGGACAGCATCCGCCGCACCCGACTGGCGCTCAAGGGCCCGCTCGAGACGCCATCGGGCGGCGGCTACCGCTCGTCGAACGTGCGTCTGCGTGAAGAGTTCCAGCTCTACGCCAACCTGCGCCCCGCCCGCACCATCGTTCCGGGCGGTCGCTTCGACAAGATCGACCTGATGGTCGTGCGCGAAAACCTCGAAGGCCTCTACATCGGCCATGAGCACTATGTGCGGATCGACGGAGACCCGCACGCCGTGGGCATGGCCACAGGCATCAACACACGCCAAGGGTGCCTGCGCCTGCTCGAATACGCCTTCGAGACCGCCATTGCCACGGGCCGCAAGAAGGTCACGCTGGTCCACAAGGCCAACATCATGAAGGTGCTGACCGGCCTGTTCCTGGAGACGGGCCTCGATCTGTACGAGAGGAAGTACAAGGGCAAGTTCGAGCTCGACTCGATCATCGTCGACGCCTGCGCGATGAAGCTGGTGCTCAACCCGTGGCAGTTCGACATGCTGGTGACCACCAACCTGTTCGGCGACATTCTTTCCGACCTCGTGGCCGGACTGGTCGGTGGCCTGGGCATGGCGCCGGGCGCCAACATCGGCGCCGATGCCGCGATTTTCGAGGCCGTGCACGGCTCCGCGCCCGACATTGCCGGCAAGGGCATCGCCAATCCGACCGCATTGCTGCTGGCCACCGCGCTGATGCTCGAGCACGTCAAGCTGCCCGACATGGCCACGCGCCTGCGCAAGGCCATCGACGACACGCTCAACATCGACAAGGTGCGTACCGGCGACCTCGGCGGCACCGCGGGCACGGCGGCGTTCACGAAGGCGCTCGTCAGCCGCATCCAGAACGGCTGAAGCGGAGGCGGCTTTCCATAGCTCCATGAGAAAGCTGCTGCTCCTGCTGGCCCTCTGCGCGGCCGGCGTAGCCAGCGCGGCCGGCATGGCCGCCACGGCAGCCGCCGCGGAAGATCCGCCGCGCTACACCGTCGTCAGGGTCGACCTGCGCACGGAACGGCTCGAGTTGTTCCTGCGCGACGACACGGGCCTCGAGTTCAAGAGCCTCGAGCGCCTGGACGCCTGGCTCGCTGCGCGCAACCGCCAGCTGGTGTTCGGGATGAACGCCGGCATGTACCACGCCGACTTTTCGCCTGTCGGCCTGCTGGTGCAGGACGGGCGCGAGGTGGCGCCGCTCAACCTGGCGCCGGGTGCGGGCAACTTCTTCCTCAAGCCGAACGGCGTGTTCCTGGTGTCCGATGCCGGGCCGCGCGTGGTCGAATCGTCGGAATATCCGGCGCTTTTGAAGAAAGAGAAGGGCGTTCGGCTGGCCACGCAGTCCGGCCCGCTGCTGCTGCGCCACGGCAAGGTGCATCCCTCCTTCATTCCCGATTCGGATTCGCGCAAGATCCGTAACGGCGTGGGCGTGTCGGGCCACACCGCCATCTTCGTGATCAGCGAGCAGCCGGTGAATTTCTACGAGTTCGCGCTGTACTTTCGCGACGTGCTGCATTGCCGCGATGCGCTTTATCTCGACGGCACCGTGTCGGCCTTGCATTCGCCTGCGCTGCGGCGCAGCGATATCACGAGGGACCTGGGCCCGATACTCGGCGTGGCGGTGCCGTGAACCGGCCTTTGCCGCCCGCGTTTTCATTCAGGATATTTGAGTCATGACCACCCAGGCCCTTCCCATTCTTTCGCTCGTCGAAACCCGCGTGCTCGGCGTGCTGGCCGAGAAGCAGCGCACCGTGCCCGACAGCTATCCGCTCACGCTCAATTCGCTGGTATCCGGCAGCAACCAGAAGACCAGCCGCAACCCCGTGCTCGAACTGAGCGAGGCGCAGGTGCAGGCTGCCATCGACAGCCTGAAGGGCTACAGCCTGGTGGCGGAAACCAGCGGTGGGCGCGCCTTTCGCTACGAGCACAACATCGACCGCGTGCTGCGCATTCCGTCGCAGTCGGTCATCTTGCTCACCGTGCTGATGCTGCGCGGCCCGCAAACGGCCGGCGAGCTGCGCATTGCCTGCGACCGCATGCACAACTTCGCCGACATTTCGTCGGTCGAGGGCTTTCTCGACGAACTCGCGGAGCGGCCGGCCGGGGCGCTGGTCGTCAAGCTCGCGCGCCTGCCCGGCGCACGCGAAAGCCGCTGGGCACATCTGCTGAGCGGTGCGCCGGCGGAAGAGGTTGCCGGGCCGGCTGGCGCATCGGCCGACGGGGCATATGCCGCATATTCATCGCACGATGCATCGCTCGGCGAGGTCGCCGCGCTCAAGGCCAACGTGGCGCGGCTCGAGGCCGAGCTTGCATCGCTGAAGGCGCTGGTGGGGCGGGTGTGTTCGGAGCTCGGGATTTCCGAAGCGGGCTAGCATGCTGGTGCTCTTCGGACTCAATTAGCCTTAGCC
The DNA here is from genome assembly GCF_040544635.1 of Variovorax paradoxus. GTDB lineage: Bacteria > Pseudomonadota > Gammaproteobacteria > Burkholderiales > Burkholderiaceae_C > Variovorax > Variovorax paradoxus_R. Next base: position 294,855 of record NZ_JBEPKJ010000003.1, on the reverse strand, counting down.
CTTGATGCCCGAGCATTCGATTTTTCCGGCGGACGACCCGCGTTCGCAGGTCTTCATCCGCGACGGCTTCCTGCGTATCGACAACGCCTTTTCACGCGAACTCGCAGAAGAGGCCCGCACGATTCTCTGGCGGGATACCGGATGTGATCCGGACGATCCGTCGACGTGGACGAAGCCCGTTGTTCGGCTCGGTATGTACCCGCAGCAGCCTTTCGTTGAAGCCGCGAACACCCCGCTCCTGCACGATGCCTTCAACCTGCTCGTCGGCCCCGGCGGGTGGCAGCCGTGTCGCAGCATGGGCACCTTTCCCGTGCGCTTTCCTTCGGCCGAAGATCCGGGCGACGCCGGCTGGCACATCGATGTGAGCTTCGGGTTGGAGAACCCGGACTTCATGTCATGGCGCGCGAATGTCCGCTCCAAAGGGCGAGCGCTGCTGATGCTCTTCCTGTTCTCGGATGTGGGCGAGGACGACGCGCCCACGCGTATTCGCGCCGGCTCGCATACCGATATCGCACGGCTGCTGATGCCGGCCGGCGAGGAGGGCCTGTCGCTCGGTGAACTGGCGCGCAACGGCTTTGCCGAGTCCGCCGGGCGGCCCGAGGTGCTGGCGACGGGCGCGGCGGGCACCGTGTACCTGTGCCATCCGTTCCTGGTGCATTCGGCCCAGCCGCACCGCGGCACGCGGCCGCGTTTCATGGCCCAGCCGCCATTGCTGCCCGCGCAACCGTTCAATCTCGATGCGCCGCGACAGGCGCGCTGTCCCGTCGAAGAAGCGATCGTGCAGGCGGTGAGCGGCTAGGCCGGCATCACAGGCGCCACGTCCGACGCCGTCTGCGCAAGCTGCGGCTCTTTGCTGGCCAGCTGCAGCAGTTCATCGACCTCCCAATGGTCGTCCGCATGCGCACCGTACTTGCAGGCCACGATGCGGCCCTGCGCATCCACAAGAAAATCCGCGGGCAGGCCGAGGATGCCGTTCTCCGCCCTTCTGTAGAGGCGTCCGGTCGTCAGCACCCACCGCAGTCCGCTCCAGAAGACGCGGGGGTTCAGCAGCGCCCGCACGGACGTTTCGACCCCGAAGGCCTTGAAGTGCTTCTTGCTTGCGTCGGCAACGCAATCGAACGGCAGCTGCGCCTGGTACTTGAGCATTTCTTCGCGCGAAGAATGAAAGAAGACGACCTGGCGAATGCCAGCGGCGGCAATCTCCGCTTGGCGCCTGCTCATCGTGAGCAGATGGAAGTTGCACACGGGGCAGCCCGCAAAGCGCCGGAACTGCAGATGCGCATAGCGTTGCACCGAGTCCGGAAGGTCGACCGGCTTGCCATGGATGGTGCTTGCGGCAATGACGGGGGCCATATCCCCGGGCGCGAGTTTCATTTAAATTCTCCTTTAACGTACGATGTACGTAATCGAATATACTCGCCTCTTTCAAACTGCGTCAACATCCGTCTTCATGGGACGACCCGCCAAATTCACGCATTCGCAGCTCCAGGCCGCCGCATTGGCGCTTGTCGACCGGGAAGGGCTGGCGGGGCTTTCCATGCGCGCACTTGCCGGCGAGCTCGGCACCGGCGCCATGACGCTCTACAACTACGTGTCGCAGCGCGAGGACATCGATCTGCTGGTGGTGGAGGCGGTGATCGGCGAGGCGCGCTGGCCGCTCGTCGACTATGCGCAATGGCAGGACGAGGTCCGGGCGATTGCCACGGCGCTGTGGCAGGCGGTGCGGGCGCATCCGCATGCCATTCCGCTGATCCTCACGCGCCGAAGCCGTTCGCCAGCCGTGTTCGAGGTCACCGAGGCGATGCTGCGCGCCCTGGCCCGCAGCGGGCGCTCGGGGCAGGCCTTGCTCGTTGCATTCCGCGCGGTGTCGGGGTTGATCACGGGGCTTGCGCAATCCGAACTGGCCGGCCCGCTGGCACTGCAAGCCTCGGAATCGGCGGAACTCACCATCGCGCGGTTCAGGGCCTTGCCGGGCGACCGCTTTGCGCATCTGATCGACATTGCGAACGCGGCCGCCGGCAGCACGGCGGACGGCGAATTCCAGGCCAGCCTGGATCTGCTGCTGGCGGGGCTGTCCGCGAACGGCGGCGGCATGCGCTGACCTGCGTCAGGCGGCGGCTTCCCACCCGAAGAACCGCAGCACTTCATCCTGCTGCCGCATCGCATCGGCCCGCCCGAGCGCCATCAGCTCGCGCGTGTAGCCCGACTCGAACAGCAGATAGCTCGCAAGCGCGCCGCCCTTCACGTCGGCTGCGACCTTGGAGCCGCCCAGCAGGTGGCGCACCGCGCCAGGCAGCGCGTCGACATGGCGCGCCGCAATCACGTCGAGCCGCTCCGACGGCGCGATCACCAGCAGATCGAGCGGACGCAGCGAGCTCGACTTGCGGGCTTCTTCGGGAATGAGGCCGAGCGTATGGTTGATGCGCCGCAGCCGCTCGATGTCCACGGCCAACGCATCGAGAAAGATGCTCGAAAGCGCATGGCCCGCGATCTGCGCCATGGTGGGGTAGCCGCTGTAGGTGTTGGGCGCGTCGGTGTCGCGCGGCTCATGCATGCGGCCGGCGCCGATCACCAGGATGCGCTTGGCGCCGAGGTGAATCGCCGCCGCGATGGGCGCCGATTGCCGCATCGAGCCGTCGCCGAAATACTCGGTGTGTTCCTGCATCGGCAGTGCGGTGGCCGGGAACACGAAGGGAATGGCCGATGAGGCCAGCAGGTGCGCGTGACTGATGCGGTCGCGCACCGACAGCCGCTGCGAACGTACCCATGGTTCCATCGGCACGGCGGCTTCGAAGAAGGTGACGTGCTCGCCCGAGCTGTAGCTCGACGCGGTCACGGCGAGCGCCTGCAGGTGGCCTTCCCGCATGAGCTGCGGCAGGCGTTCGAGCGGCACCATGCGGGCCAGCAGGTCGGCCAGCGGCGCGTTGTCGAGCAGGGAGCGCGGCTTGATGCGCATCCAGTTGGCGGCAAAGCGCCCGAGCCCGAGCAGCATGCGCCAGCGCGTGCCGCTGCCGAGGACCGAGAACGAATCGGCGCGGTAGACCTGCCCGGCGCGGAAGTCGCGCCAGACCTGCGCAATGTTCGCGACCGCGCCGTCGAAATCGTCGGCGCCGCAGGCCAGCGCGGCGGCGTTGATGGCGCCGGCCGAGGTGCCGGTGATCACGGGAAAGGGATTGCGCTGGCCCGAGAAACCGGCTGTACGCCTGATTTCGGAAATGGCTTCGAGCACGCCGACCTGGTAGGCAGCCCGGGCGCCGCCGCCGGTGAGCAGAAGACCGGTGGCGGGAGGTGTCTCGGGCATCTTCTTGTTGCTGTTTGCTGTTGAAAAAGGGGCTCGCGCTCCGGGGTTGGGGAAATCCTGCCTTGCCGGGCCGCCGGTTGTTGCCCCCAAGTCAAGGAAGGCGAAGCAACACAAAGTGCGCGAAGGCCGCGGGCGACCCACTAGACTACCCGCCATTCAGGAGTTAGATCAATGGCACTCACCCCAGAAGGGCTCATGGACGCGCTCAAGGCCGTCTCGGACCCTAACACCGGCAAGGATTTCGTGGCGACGCGGTCGCTCAAGAACCTGCAGATATCAGACGGCGACGTGTCGTTCGACCTGGAGCTCGGCTACCCGGCCAAGAGCCAGCATGCCGCCATGCGCAAGGCGCTGGTCGCGGCCGCAAAGACGGTACCGGGCGTGAGCAACGTCTCCGTCAACATCGTCACCAAGGTCATCAGCCATGCCGTGCAGCGTGGCGTGCAGCTGATGCCCAACGTGAAGAACATCATCGCGGTGGCGTCCGGCAAGGGCGGCGTGGGCAAGAGCACCACGGCCGCCAACCTGGCGCTGGCGCTGGCGTCCGAAGGCGCGGCCGTCGGGCTGCTCGACGCCGACATCTACGGCCCGAGCCAGCCGATGATGCTGGGCATCGAGGGCCGACCCGAGAGCGAAGACGGCAAGACCATGGAGCCGCTCGAAAACCACGGCGTGCAGGTCATGTCGATCGGTTTCCTGGTCGACCAGGACGAAGCCATGATCTGGCGCGGCCCCATGGCCACCCAGGCGCTGGAGCAGCTGCTGCGCCAGACCAACTGGAAAGACCTCGACTACCTGATCGTCGACATGCCGCCCGGCACCGGCGACATCCAGCTGACCCTTTCGCAGCGCGTGCCGATGACCGGCGCGGTGATCGTCACCACGCCGCAGGACATCGCGCTGCTCGATGCCAAGAAGGGCATCAAGATGTTCGAGAAGGTCGGCGTGCCGATCCTGGGCATCGTCGAAAACATGGCGGTGCACATCTGCTCCAACTGCGGCCACGTCGAGCACATCTTCGGTTCCGAAGGGGGCAAGAAGATGGCGGCGCAGTACGAGATGGAATACCTCGGCGCACTGCCGCTGGACATCAACATCCGCTTGCAGGCCGACAGCGGCAAGCCCACGGTGGTGGCCGACCCCGACGGCGAAGTGGCCGGCATCTACAAGGCCGTTGCGCGACAAGTGGCCGTGGGCATCGCCGAGAAGGCCAAGGACTTCTCGTCGAAGTTCCCGACCATTTCCATCAGCAAGAACACCTGAAGAATGGTGCGCCCGCCCAGGTTTCGTGAGCACATGCCGGAGCAAGTGAAGTGAACCTGCTTGCTTCGATGCGCTACCTGGTCGCGCTGAGCGAGCACAAGCATTTCGGGCGTGCGGCGCAGGCCTGCCACATCACGCAGCCGGCGCTTTCGAACGCGCTGCGCTCGCTCGAAGGCGAGTTCGGCGTGGTCATCGTGAAGCGGGCGCGCGTGTACGTGGGCCTCACGCACGAAGGCGAGCGCGTGCTGGCCACGGCGCAGCGCATGCTGCGCGACAACGAGGTGCTGCAGCAGGAGCTGCGCAGCGAAGAGGGGCATCCGCGCGGGCGGCTGCGCATGGCGGCGGTGCCCACCGCGATTCCGATGCTGTCGCGCTTTGCGGCCATGCTGCACGAGCTGCACCCGGGCATCGTGCCGGCCGTGCTGTCGATGAGTTCGCAAGACCTGGAAACGGGGCTCGAGAGCCTTTCGGTCGATCTGGCGCTCGGCTACACCGAACGCATGCACCTGCCGGGCATCAAGCTCACGGCATGGCCGCAGAGCGTGGAGCACTACTACCTCTTGCGGCGCGCGGAGCGGCCCTCGGCCGACCGCCTGCGCATCGGCCAGCCGATGTCGTGGGCCGAGGCCGGCAAGCTGCCGCTGTGCCTGCTCACGCCCGACATGCACAACCGCTCCATCATCGACCAGGCGTTGCGCGAAGCCGACACCGCCGTGGCGCCGGCCATCGAGACGAACTCGGTACTTACCCTTGCCTTGGCCGTGCTCGCGGGCACCGTCAGCAGCGTGCTGCCGGGGGCGATGGTCGCGGCCGTGCGCAGCTACCGCGAGCTGGAGGCGTTGCCGCTGGTGGGCCCCGAGGTCAAGACCCCGCTGGGCTTCATGACCCAGACCGGCGTGCGCCCTTCGCGCGCGCTCGATGCCGCCCTGGTGTTCCTGCAGACGCCTGCCTGGCGGGAGCAGGTGCGGCTGCACAGCGGCGCCCTCGGCGAATAGCCGCTCCGCCGGCCCGTGTTTTCGGCCGATCCCGGCCTGCCCCGGCCATTTAGTTATTGAATCGATCGATGCGCCGATCGAATTTGACGCGCCCAGGGCGGCCCCACACACTCGGTCAGCCCTCAAGCATTGGGGGCAGTTCCGAGACATCGAGAAAAGGCCCAGGCAGTGAACAACCACCCAGCCACGACCCGCGAGACAACCAAGGCGGCCCCGACGCACACCATCGTGCCGCTCGCCACCGCCGACGAAATGCGCGAGCGCATTCGCCGCAAGAGCAAGCTCAAGGGCCGGCAGCCCGAGGAAGCGGCGCTGCTCGAAGTGCGCACGCTCATCGGTGCGCCCCCGACTGAGGGCCACCGGCGCGACCTGCTCATCGAGCACCTGCACAAGCTGAACGACGCTTTCCGCTGCCTGCACGACCGCCACCTGGTGGCGTTGGCGAAGGAAATGAACATTCCGATGGCCGAGGTGTACGAGGTTGCGACCTTCTATCACCACTTCGAGGTGGTTCGCGGCGGCGACGAAGCTCCGGGCCTCACCGTGCGCGTGTGCGACGGCCTGGCCTGCGAGCTGGCCGGTGCCAAGGATCTGCTGGCGCGGCTGCCCGAACTGCTTGGCGTCGACGGCGACGATGTGCGCGTGATCGCGGCGCCCTGCGTCGGCCGCTGCGAACAGGCGCCCGCGGTGGTGGTCGACCGGCAGGCGGTGCCGCTCGCGACGACTGCCAAGGTGCTGCAGGCCCTGAAGTCCGACCCCGATGAAGCCACGGTCGCGTATTTCGATGCGGCGGAGTTCGCGCTGAAAAGCGTCTCGCCGCTGCCCGGCGCCATCGAGCGCATGCCGGCGTTCACCGACTACGCCACCTACCGCGCGAATGGCGGCTACGCGCTCGCTTCAGCGCTGGTCAACGGCGAGGAAGACGCCGAGGCCATCATCAAGACGATGGAAGACTCGGGCCTGCGCGGCCTGGGCGGCGCGGGCTTTCCAGCCGGGCGCAAGTGGCGCATCGTGCGCGACCAGCCCGCGCCCCGGCTCATGGCCGTGAACATCGACGAAGGCGAGCCCGGCACCTTCAAGGACCGCACGTATCTCGAGCGCGATCCGCACCGCTTTCTCGAAGGCCTGGTGGTGGCGGCGCAGATCGTTGGCATCGAGCAGTGCTACATCTACCTGCGCGACGAATACCACGACTGCCGCGCACTGCTGGAACGAGAGCTGGCCCGGCTCCAGGCCGATCCGCCGTGCGCGTTGCCGCGCATCGAGCTGCGGCGCGGCGCGGGCGCCTATATCTGTGGCGAAGAGTCGGCCATGATCGAAAGCATCGAAGGCAAGCGCGGCGAACCCCGCATGCGCCCGCCGTACATCGCGCAGGTGGGCCTCTTCGGCCGCCCGACGCTGGAGCACAACTTCGAAACCCTCTATTGGGTGCGCGACATCGTCGAAAAAGGCGCGGCCTGGTTCAGCGGCTTCGGCCGCAACGGCCGCAAGGGGCTGCGCAGCTTCAGCGTGAGCGGCCGGGTGAAGCACCCCGGCGTCAAGCTCGCGCCGGCCGGCATCACCGTGCAGGAACTCATCGACGAATATTGCGGCGGCATGCTCGACGGCCACTCGCTGTATGCGTACCTGCCCGGCGGCGCGTCGGGCGGCATTCTGCCGGCGCGAATGAACGACATTCCGCTCGACTTCGACACGCTGCAACCCTACGGCTGCTTCATCGGATCGGCCGCCGTGATGGTGCTGAGCCAGCACGACCGGGCACGCGACGCCGCACTGAACGTGATGCGCTTCTTCGAGCACGAAAGCTGCGGCCAGTGCACGCCATGCCGCGTCGGCACCGCCAAGGCCGCGGCGCTGATGCAGGCCCCCACGTGGGACAACACCACGCTCGAAGACCTGGCGCAGGTGATGGGCGACGCTTCCATCTGCGGACTCGGACAGGCGGCCCCCAACCCGATTCGCTGCATCCAGCAATATTTTCCGGAGGAGGTGGCATGAACGCCCCGTCCAAGCTCGCGGAGCTCATGCCGCAAACCATCGAATTCACACTCGACGGCCAAGCCATCCAAGCCTTCGACGGCGAGACCATTTTCAAGGCGGCCGAGCGCCACGGCGTCGACATTCCCCATCTGTGCTTCAAGGACGGCTACCGTCCCGACGGCAACTGCCGCGCCTGCGTGGTCGAGGTGAAGGGCGAGCGCACGCTGGCGCCCAGCTGCTGCCGCAACGTGACGGCCGGCATGGAAGTGAAGGCCACCAGCGAGCGCGCCCTCAAGAGCCAGAAGATGGTCGTCGAGATGCTGCTGTCCGACATGCCCGACCAGGGCTACAAATGGATCGGCGACGACGCCACCCAGCAGCACGGCGAACTCAGCGCCTGGGCCAAGAAGCTCGACATCGCGGTGCGGCCCGAACTCAAGGCGCTGCGCCGCGAGCAGCCCAAGACCGACATTTCGCACCCGGCGATGGCCGTCAACCTTGACGCCTGCATCCAGTGCAACCGCTGCGTGCGCGCCTGCCGCGAAGAGCAGGTCAACGACGTGATCGGCTACGCCATGCGCGGTGGCGACAGCAAGATCGTGTTCGACCTGGACGACCCGATGGGTGACAGCACCTGCGTGGCCTGCGGCGAATGCGTGCAGGCCTGCCCCACGGGCGCGCTCATGCCCAAGAGCCACATCGGCTCGCAGGAGGTCGATCGCAAGGTCGATTCGGTGTGCCCGTTCTGCGGCGTGGGTTGCCTCGTGACCTACAACGTGAAGGACGAGAAGATCGTCAGCGTCGACGGCCGCGACGGCCCGGCCAACCACAACCGCCTGTGCGTGAAGGGCCGCTTCGGCTTCGACTACGCGCACCACCCGCAGCGCCTGACCAAGCCGCTGATCCGCAAGGCCGGCGTGCCGAAGGACTTCGGCGATACGCCGCGTCCGGACGACTGGAGCGAGTATTTCCGCGAAGCCACCTGGGAAGAAGCGCTCGCGCTCACCACCGGCAAGCTCTCGGGTCTGCGCGACACCTACGGCGCCAAGTCGCTCGCGGGCTTCGGTTCGGCCAAGGGCAGCAACGAAGAGGCCTACCTGTTCCAGAAGCTCGTGCGCACGGGCTTTGGCAGCAACAACATCGACCACTGCACGCGCTTGTGCCACGCATCGAGCGTGGCCGCGCTGCTCGAAGGCGTGGGCTCGGGTGCGGTGAGCAACCAGGTCAACGACGTGGAGCATGCGGGGCTGATCTTCGTCATCGGCTCCAACCCCACGGCCAACCACCCGGTCGCCGCCACCTGGATGAAGAACGCCGCGCAGCGCGGCGCGAAGATCGTGCTGGCCGACCCGCGCCGCACCGACATCAGCCGCCACGCCTGGCGCACGCTGCAGTTCAAGGCCGACACCGACGTGGCCATGCTCAACGCGCTGATCCATGCCGTGATCGACGAGGGCCTGGTCGACCAGGAGTTCGTGCGCACGCGGGCCAGCAACTACGAGGCACTGCGCGAGAACGTGAAGGGCTACAGCCCCGAGGCGATGGCGCCCATCTGCGGCGTGCCGGCCGAAACGCTGCGCGAAGTGGCGCGGGCCTTTGCCACCGCCAAGGGCTCGATGATTCTCTGGGGCATGGGCGTGAGCCAGCACGTGCACGGCACCGACAACGCGCGCTGCCTCATTGCGCTGGCCACCGTCACCGGGCAGATTGGCAAGCCGGGCTCGGGGCTGCATCCGCTGCGCGGCCAGAACAATGTGCAGGGTGCGAGCGATGCGGGGCTGATCCCGATGATGTTCCCCAACTACCAGCGCGTCGACAACCCGGCGGTGCATGCGTGGTTCGAGAACTTCTGGGGCACGCCGCTGGACGCCACGCCGGGCTACACCGTGGTCGAGATCATGCACAAGGCGCTCGCGCCCGACACCGATCCGCACAAGGTGCGCGGCATGTACATCATGGGCGAAAACCCCGCCATGAGCGACCCCGACCTGAACCATGCGCGCCATGCGCTCGCGAGCCTGGAGCACCTGGTGGTGCAGGACATCTTCATGACCGAGACCGCGTGGCTCGCCGACGTGGTGCTGCCCGCGAGCGCCTGGCCCGAGAAGACCGGCACGGTGAGCAACACCGACCGCATGGTGCAGCTGGGTAAGCGCGCGCTCAACCCGCCGGGCGATGCGCGGCCCGATCTCTGGATCATCCAGCAGATCGCCCAGGGCATGGGCCTGCAGTGGAACTACCAGGGCGAAGAGTCCGGCGTGGCCGCGGTCTACGAGGAAATGCGCCAGGCCATGCATGCGGTGATCAGCGGCATCAGCTGGGAGCGGCTGCAGCGCGATTCGAGCGTGACCTACCCTTGCCTGAGCGAGGAAGACCCGGGCCAGCCCACGGTGTTCATCGACGATTTCCCGACCGCAGACGGCCGCGTGAAGCTGGTGCCGGCCGACATCATTCCGGCCAACGAGCGGCCCGATGCCGAATACCCGTTCGTGCTCATCACGGGTCGTCAGCTGGAGCACTGGCACACCGGCAGCATGACGCGCCGCGCCACCGTGCTCGACGCGCTGGAGCCGATGGCGACCGCATCGATGAACCAGGCCGACCTGCTGAAGCTGGGCCTCCAGGCCGGCGACGTGATCACGGTGCAGTCGCGGCGCGGAGAAGTGGCCATCCACGTGCGGCGCGACGACGGCACGCCGAACGGCGCGGTGTTCGTGCCCTTCGCCTACTACGAGGCGGCCGCCAACCTGATGACCAACGCCGCGCTCGACCCGATGGGCAAGATTCCGGAGTTCAAGTACTGCGCGGTGCGCATTGCGCGCGGCGGCCAGCCCGTGGCTGCGGCCGGCTACGGAACCGGCTCGGGCGTGCTGGCGAAGGTGGAGTGACACGGGGCGGTGAGGGCATGGGCGCGGGCATGGTTTAACCTTTGCGCTCATCCCTTCCGCACCGCTCATTACCACCGGCATGAAAACCAGAGTCCAGTTCCGCCTTCGCATCTACAGGGACGACAGCATCGCCTTCGGTCCCGGCAAGATCGACGTGCTGGAAGCCGTGGCGGAGACCGGCTCGATCTCGGCCGCGGCGCGCAAGCTGGGCATGTCGTACCGGCGCGCCTGGATGCTCATCGACGAGATGAACAACGCCCTCAGCTCCCCGGCGGTGAACACCGCGGCCGGCGGCTCGCGCGGCGGCGGCACCGCGCTCACGCCCGTGGGTGAGGAAATCGTCAAGCACTACCGCGCCATCGAAAACGCCGCGCGCCTGGCCACGGCGGCAGACGTCCGCGCGCTGACGCGCCTGCTGGCACCCTGATTCGTTCCCGCGCTGTATCCGGAAGGATATCGGCGCCATCTCCCGCACCTGCCACGAACACCCCTCCGAGGGGGGAAGGCTGTTCGTGCAACAATTGCGTTGTATCTTCATGAATACGACGCACGCCCTCATCGCCTCGACCGACTGGTTTCCGCTGGTGCTGTCGCTCAAGGTGGCCGCGGTCGCGACCCTGCTGGCGCTCATTGCCGGTGTGGCACTCGGCTGGGTGTTCGCGCGCAAGCGTTTCCCGGGCCGTTCGGTGCTGGAGGCGGTGTGCATGCTGCCGCTGGTGCTGCCGCCCACGGTCATCGGCTATGCCATCCTCGTGGCGGCGGGGCGCCACAGCCCGCTCGGCAGCTGGCTGCGCGAGCACCTCGACTACAGCATCATCTTCAGCTGGCATGGCGCCGTCGTGGCCTCGGCGGTGGTGGCGCTGCCGCTGGTGCTCAAGTCGGCCAGCGCCGCCTTCGCGGGCGTGGACCGCTCGCTCGAAGCCGCCGCCAGCACGCTGCGCCAGTCGCCGTTCTCGGTGTTCGTGCGCGTCACGCTGCCGCTGGCCTGGCCCGGCATCCTGGCCGGCACGCTGCTCGCGTTCGCGCGGGCCATGGGTGAATTCGGCGCCTCGCTGATGGTGGCGGGTTCCATTCCCAAGCAGACCCAGACCCTGTCGATGGCCATCTACGACGCCGCGCAATCCGGCAATGACGACCTGGCGCTGCTGCTGGTGGCGGTGACCTCGCTGCTGTCGATCACCGTGCTGGTGCTGTCGAACCGGTTCTTCTCGCTGCGCTGACCGGCTCATCCCCAATCCGAAAACCAACATGCGCCCGCTCCGCCTCTTGTCTCTCGTCCTGGCCATGGCATTGCCGCTGGGCACGGCGGCCCAGCAGATCACCGTGTCCGCCGCCGCCAGCCTGACGGATGCGTTCAAGGAGCTCGGACCGAAGTTCGAAGCCGTGAAGCCGGGCGCCAGAGTGCGCTTCAACTTTGCGGCTTCGGGCGTGCTGCTGCAGCAGATCGCGCAGGGCGCGCCGGTCGATGTGTTCGCGAGTGCCGACCAGGAAACCATGGACCGCGCTGCGGTGCAGAAGCTCGTCGATGCGGACACGCGCCGGAACTTCGCCGGCAACAGCCTGATGCTGATCGAGCCGCTCAGGGATGCGGCCGGCGTGAAATCGCTGCAGGACCTTGCCGGCGCGGGCGTCCGGAAAATCGCGATCGGCAAGACCGCCACGGTGCCGGTCGGCCGCTACACGCGGCAGGTGCTGGAGGGGGCAGGGCTCTGGAGCGTGCTCGAGCCGAAGTTCGTGCAGGCCGACAGCGTGCGCCAGGTGCTCGACTATGTGGCCCGCGGCGAGGTCGAGGCCGGGTTCGTCTACCGTACCGACGCGGCCATGGCGGGCGACAAGGTCAAGACCGCGTTCGCGCCCGCAGGCCACATGCCCGTGACCTATCCCGCCGCCGTGGTGGCCGACAGCAGGCAGAAGGCATTGGGCGCGGACTTCATCGCCTTTCTTTCCAGCGATGCTGCGCGCGAAGTCTTCGCGGGCTACGGGTTCACCAGGCCATGATCGACGTCGACCTGAAGCTCACGGTCACCGACGGCACGCGCCGCTTCGACCTGGCGGCGCGCTTCGCGACCGACGTGCCTTTTGCCGCGCTGTACGGCCCTTCGGGCGCGGGCAAGACGCTCACGCTGCAGGCCATCGCGGGGCTGCTGCATCCCTCCGAGGGCCACGTGCGGCTCGACGGCCGCACGCTCTACGACTCGGCGCGCGGCATCGACGTGCCGGCGCCGGCGCGGCGCATCGGCTACCTGTTCCAGAACTACGCGCTGTTTCCGCACCTGTCGGTGCGCGAAAACGTGGCTTTCGGCCTGACCGCATGGCACCGGCGCAAGCTGCCGCCGCGCGAGGCCGACATGGTGCAGTCGCTGCTCGAAGGTTTCGGCCTCGCGGCGCTGGCCGACAGCCGCCCGCAGAAGCTTTCGGGCGGCCAGCAACAGCGCGTGGCGCTTGCCCGCGCGCTGGCCTGCCAGCCGCAGGTGCTGCTGCTCGACGAGCCCTTTGCCGCGCTCAACCCCATGCTGCGCAGCGAATTGCGCAACGAGCTGGCCCAGGTTCGCCGCCAGTGGGGCATTCCGGTGCTGATGATCACGCACGACATCGAGGACGTGCTGGCCCTGGCCGATGTGGCCTTCGTCTACAACAACGGCCAGGTGGTGCGCGAGATCGACCTGCACAACGCCGAAAGCCGCGATTTCGCGCTGCGCGAAGTGGGCGGCGTGCCGGCCGCGGAAGCCACGCCGCTGCACCGAAAACTCCGCAGTCTGTTGCTGCACGGCGCATCCGGCGCCTGAGCCGTTCGGCGCGGATGACCCTCGGCGCGAAAGCGGCATGCGGCGGCGCTACGATCGGCGGATGAATCCTTCCATTGACGTTGCCGTCGTGATGCGCCGCGAGCGTGTCGACAGCCGTTGGCAATCCTGGCGCTGGATTCTCGAAAGCGTCGGCCCCGACCAGCCCGGTTTCGGCACCGAGCCGCGCCTGCTCGAAGCGAGCGAGAGCGCGCAGCGCTGGCTGCACCCGGGCTTCAAGACCGAACTGTTCCGCGACGACGTCGAGGGTTACCACCTGAACGCCACCACGCCCGCGCCCTGCTGGTTCGTGCTGTGGCGCATGGAAGAAGAACCCACCATCGCCGACGAGCCTCTGGCAAGGCCCGTGGTGGTGAGCCTCAGCTACAACGAGGCCGGCCGCTGGCTCGACGCGCAGGAAACGGTGGAGCAGGTGCCCGCGCCCGAAGAGGTGATCGAGTGGATGCGCGATTTCGTGCAGGCGCACTACGTGATCGAACCCAAGCGCCGCAAGCGGCCCGAGAGTTTCCGCCCGCTGGTCGACCGTTTCGGCAACGCGGCCAGCGTATCGACCGAGAAAAAGCGCGGAGGCGGAGCGGGCGATGTCTGAGAATTTCTTCGACCGGTGGTCGCGGCGCAAGAAGGAAGCGCGCGAAGAAGTGCCGCCCCCTCCTGCCGTGGAAGAGGTGGAAAAGCCGGCGGATCCGCGCGTCGAAACCCCGGCGTCTTTGCCCGAAGTCCGGCATCCGACGGCCAGCCTTCCCGCCGAAGGGCAGCAAGAAGTTCCCCCACCCACGCTCGCCGACGCCCAGGCGCTCACGCCCGAGTCCGACTTCCGGCCTTTCGTTGGCAGGAATGTCGCGCCCGAGGTGAAAAACACTGCATTCAAAAAGCTTTTTGCCGACCCGCAGTTCAACGTGATGGACGGCCTGGACACCTACGTCGACGACTATTCCAAATCGACGCCCATTCCCGACAGCGTGCTGCGCCAGATGGCAAGCGCCAAGTTCCTCAAGCTGTTTGAGCATGAGGAAGAAGAGCAGGCGCAAAAAATCGAAGAACCCGCGGAAACCCCACAGGACGACGTGCCGCCGGACGTGGCACAGTCCGAGCACCCGGGAGATCTCCTCCCCAGCCAGCAGGTTGCCGACGCGCAGCCCGCAAGCCAGAAGACCGATGACCACAACGCTGATCTGCGACTGCAACCAGACGATGCCGCTCGAGCCGAAGACGCTCGGCGCGGCGCTGGCTGAGTCGCTGCCCCTTCACTCCACCCTGTGCCGCCGCGAGGCGCCTGCTTTCCAGCGCGCCATCCGCTCGGGCGACGACGTGGTGGTCGCCTGCACGCAGGAGCGCAAGCTGTTCACCGAGTTGGCCGAACAGACCGAAGGCGCGACCTCGCCGATCCGCTTCGTGAACATCCGCGAAACCGGCGGCTGGAGCCGGGACGCCAGGAACGCCAGCCCCAAGATCGCCGCGCTGCTGGCGGTGGCGCATCTGCCCGAACCCGATCCGGTTTCGACGGTGAGCTACGCGAGCCAGGGCCGGCTCCTGATCGTCGGCCCGCTCGACGGGGCTGAAAAGGCCGCGGCGCTGGTGGCCGATTCGCTGCAGGTCTCGATCTTTTCCACTGGCGCCGGCCTTATCGGCGGCGGGCAGGAGCGCCGCTGGCCCGTGATGGCGGGCCGCATCGCATCGCTCACAGGCTGGCTCGGCAAGTTCTCGCTGCGGTGGACGCGCGACAACGCCATCGACCTCGACCTGTGCACGCGCTGCAACGCCTGCATTGGCGCCTGTCCCGAGCAGGCGATCGGGCTCGACTACCAGATCGACCTGGCCAAATGCACTTCGCACCGCGACTGCGAAAAAGCCTGCACCGTGGCCGGCGCCATCAACTTCAGCCGTGCACCCGAGGCGCTCGATGCGGATTTCGATCTGGTGCTCGACCTGGGCGCGAACGCGCTGATCGACTGGCACGCGCCGCCGCAAGGTTACTTCCACCTGTCGGGCGGACTCGCGCACGCGGAGGGCCTTTCGACGCTGCTGCGCCTGCGCGAGCTGGTGGGCGAGTTCGAGAAGCCCAAATTCTTCGACTACAAGCAGAAGCTCTGCGCCCACAGCCGCAACGAAGTGGTGGGCTGCAATGCCTGCGTCGAAGTGTGCTCGGCGCACGCCATCTCGAGCGACAAGGAACGCCAGCGCATCGTCGTGAATCTGCAGCTTTGCGTGGGCTGCGGCGCCTGCACCACCGTGTGCCCGACCGGCGCGCTGGGCTACACCTATCCGCGCACGCCCGACCAGGGCCGCAAGCTGCGCACGCTGCTGTCCACCTACACCGGGGCCGGCGGCCGCGATGCCGCGGTGCTGCTGCACAACGAAGAGGGCGGGCAGGCGCTCGTCGAACAACTCGGCCGCGCGGCGCAGCTCTCGCGCGGCAAGAGCGATGGCCTGGCCGGCGTGCCCGCGCATGTGCTGCCGGTGGCGCTGATGCATGTCGCCAGCACCGGCATCGACCTCTGGCTCAGCGCCATTGCCTTTGGCGCCTCGCAGGTGGCGGTGCTTTCCACCGGCGAGGAAGCGCCGCAGTATCTCGATGCGCTGAAGAAGCAGATGGCCGTCGCGCAGGCGCTGCTCACGGGCCTGGGCTACACCGGAACACATTTCCACCTGATCGAGGCCGGTACGCCGGCCGCGCTCGATGCGGCCCTTGCCGGGCTGCGCGCCACGCGCCAGCGGGTGCCTGCCACTGCGGCGCGCTTTGCCGTCGGCGGCGAGAAGCGCGGCACGCTCGAGATGACGCTCGACCACCTGATGGCGCAGGCGCCCGTGCTTTCGGCACCGACTGACG
This sequence comes from Variovorax paradoxus, assembly GCF_040544635.1. GTDB lineage: Bacteria > Pseudomonadota > Gammaproteobacteria > Burkholderiales > Burkholderiaceae_C > Variovorax > Variovorax paradoxus_R. The sequence goes on along the minus strand of NZ_JBEPKJ010000003.1, from coordinate 278,797 downwards.
ATGCGGCCGCCTCGCTGGCCGCACCCCTCGCCATTCCGCTGCCTGCCGGTTCTCCTTTCGGCGCAGTCACGGTCAACAAGGACACCTGCACGCTGTGCCTCGCCTGCGTGAGCGCCTGCCCCGCCAGCGCGCTGCAAGACAACCAGAATGCGCCGCAGCTGCGCTTCATCGAAAAGAATTGCGTGCAGTGCGGCCTGTGCGAAACCACCTGCCCCGAGAACGCAATTGCGCTTGTGCCGCGCCTCCTGGCCGCGCCCGAGCGCAAGCAGCCCGTGGTGCTCAACGAGGCCAAGCCCTGGGCCTGCATCCGCTGCAGCAAGCCCTTCGGCACGCAGAAAGCCATCGAAGCGATGCTCGGCAAGCTGGCGGGCCACGCCATGTTCCAGGGCGAGGCGCTCGAGCGGCTCAAGATGTGCAGCGACTGCCGGGTCATCGACCTGTACAGCGCGCAGAACGAAATGAAGATCACACAGTTATGAGCCAGTTTCCTCCCCATGAGCGAAGTGCCGGGCCGCCCCAAACGAGCTCGCACCGCAGTGCGAAGCACGAAGGTTCTCCAATCTCCTCCGCGCTCGACGAGGAGATTGCGCGTGCCGAGGTCTACGGCCTGCTCGCGCGGCTCTGGTATGCGGCGCCCGATGCAGAGTTGCTCGGCGCCTTCAGCGTGGCGCCCACCGAGGCGCCGGCAGCCGGCGCTTTCCTCGAGGAACCCTGGCGCCAGCTGGTCGGCGTGGCGCGCGGCACCGATGCCGCCGCGCTGCATGCCGAGTACGACGCGCTGTTCGGCGGCATGGGCAAGCCCGAGATCTATCTGTTCGGCTCGCACTACCTGAGCGGTTTTCTCAACGACAAGCCGCTGGCGCAGCTGCGCACCGACCTGGCGCGGCTGGGGCTCGCGCGGGGCGACGCCGTCTCCGAAAGCGAAGACCACATCGCCTGCCTGTTCGAAGTAATGCGCTACCTTATTGCCGGTGACGACGCGGCGGTGTCCAACCTCGCGCAGCAGCAGACATTTTTTGCGGCGCACCTGCAGTCCTGGTTGCCGACCTTGTGCGACGCGGTTGCGCAACATCCCAAGGCGCATTTCTATGCGTCGCTGGCCGTGTTCACCCGCGCCTTCGCCGAGGTCGAAGTCCAAGGGTTCGACATGCTCGGATGAGCATTTTTTGCTTCGTAGAAATACGATTGTTAGAAATTAGGGTCTAGACTAGTATCCAGATGTACAAACATCAGTTCACATCTGGTTTGCCCCCAGCCACTCCTGGAGATCACATGCAGGACAGCCAAGCGGTCGGTATCAAGCCGGCCTCGCGTCGAGGTTTCTTTTTTGGTGCAGCCACCGCAGGTGCCGCGGTCGCCGCGGTTTCGGTGCTTCCCAAGGTTGCCGAGGTCCCCGCGGCCGTCGAAGCCGCCGCGCCCGTGCTCAAGCCTGCCCCTGAAAAAGGCGGCGGCTATTCGCTCAGCGAACACGTCAAGCACTACTACAAGACCGCTTCGGCCTGAAGCGGACACCCACGATGCTGCTGACCAAGAAAACGACGCCCGCGAACACCGTCTCGCGGCAAGGCGAACGTGAGTCTTCTCCGTTCATTCACAGCCTGCGGCGCGGCCTTTCCGGCGCGCTGCCGACCATGGACCGGCGCGCCTTCCTCCGGCGCTCCGGGCTCGGCGTGGGCGTGGGGCTGGCCGCGAGCCAGCTCACGCTGATGCGCAAGGCCGAAGCGGCAGGCGATGCACGACCCACCGCGGTGGGTGCCGGCAAGGTTGAAATCAAGCGCACCGTGTGCTCCCACTGCTCGGTCGGCTGCGCCTCCGACGCCGTGGTCGAGAACGGTGTGTGGGTGCGCCAGGAACCGGTGTTCGATTCGCCCATCAACCTCGGCGCGCATTGCGCCAAGGGCGCCGCGCTGCGCGAGCACGGCCACGGCGAGTACCGGCTGCGCTACCCGATGAAGCTGGTCAACGGCAAGTACGAGCGCATCAGCTGGGACACCGCGCTCACCGAGATCACCGCCAGGCTGAAAGACCTGCGCCAGGCCAGCGGCCCCGATTCGGTCTACTGGATCGGCTCGTCCAAGCACAGCAACGAGCAGTCGTACCTGCTGCGCAAGTTCGTGAGCTTCTGGGGCAGCAACAACTGCGACCACCAGGCACGCATCTGCCACTCGACCACCGTCGCGGGCGTGGCGAACACATGGGGCTACGGCGCCATGACCAATTCGTACAACGACATGCGCGGCTCCAAGGTCGCGATGTACATCGGCTCCAACGCGGCCGAGGCCCACCCGGTCAGCATGCTGCACATGCTGCATGCCAAGGAGCACGGCTGCAAGATGATCGTGGTCGACCCGCGCTTCACGCGCACGGCGGCCAAGGCCGACGAGTACGTGCGCATCCGCTCGGGCTCGGACATCGCCTTCCTGTTCGGCATCCTGCACCACATCTTCAAGAACGGCTGGGAAGACAAGAAGTACATCAACGACCGCGTCTTCGGTATGGAAAAGGTGCGCGAAGAGGTCCTGGCCAAGTGGACGCCCGACAAGGTCGAAGAGGCCTGCGGCGTGAAAGAGGCGCAGGTGCTCAAGGTAGCCACCTGGCTCAATGAAAACCGCCCCGGCACCGTCGTGTGGTGCATGGGCCAGACGCAGCACACCATCGGCAACGCGATCGTGCGCGCATCGTGCATCCTGCAGCTAGCACTCGGCAACGTGGGCAAGTCGGGCGGCGGCACCAACATCTTCCGCGGCCACGACAACGTGCAGGGCGCCACCGACGTGGGCCCGAACCCCGACTCGCTGCCCGGCTACTACGGAATCGTCGAAGGTTCGTGGAAGCACTTTGCCGCCACCTGGGGTGTCGACTACGAATGGATCAAGGGCCGCTTCGCGTCGCCCGCGATGATGACCAAGCCCGGCATCACGGTGTCGCGCTGGATCGACGGCGTGCTCGAGAAGAACGAGCTGATCGACCAGGACTCGAACCTGCGCGGCGTGTTCTATTGGGGCCACGCGCCCAACTCGCAGACCCGCGGTCTCGAGATGAAGCGCGCCATGGACAAGCTCGACCTGCTCGTGGTGGTCGACCCGTACCCTTCGGCCACGGCCGCCATGGCCGCCATGCCGGGCCGCCCGGAAGACCAGAATCCCAACCGCGCCGTCTACCTGCTGCCCGCATGCACGCAGTTCGAGACCAGCGGCTCCGTCACGGCGTCGAACCGGTCGATCCAGTGGCGCGAGAAGGTGATCGAGCCGCTGTGGGAAAGCCGCAGCGACCACATGATCATGCAGCAGTTCGCCGACCGTCTGGGCTTCGGCAAGGAACTGAGCAAGAACTTCAAGATGCAGAAGGTCAAGGGCATGGACGAGCCCCTGCCCGACGACATCCTGCGCGAAATCAACAAGACCTGCTGGGCCGTGGGCTACACCGGGCAGAGCCCCGAGCGGCTGCAGGCGCACATGCGCAACATGGGCGCCTTCGACGTGCGCACGCTCAAGGTGAAGGCCGGCGTGAAGGACAAGGTCAACGGCTACGACCTCACGGGCGACTACTTCGGCCTGCCGTGGCCCTGCTACGGCACGCCCGAACTCAAGCACCCGGGCTCGCCCAACCTCTACGACACGTCCAAGCACGTGATGGAAGGCGGCGGCAACTTCCGCGCAAACTTCGGCGTGGAGCGCGACGGCAAGAACCTGCTGGCCGAGGACGGCTCGCATTCGCTCGGCGCCGACATCACCACCGGCTACCCCGAACTCGACCACGTGCTGCTCAAGAAGCTGGGCTGGTGGGACGAGCTCACCGAGGCCGAGAAGCCGAAGGCCGAAGGCAAGAACTGGAAGACCGACAGTTCGGGCGGCATGATTCGCGTGTTCATGAAGAACCACGGCTGCCATCCCTTCGGCAACGCCAAGGCGCGTGCGCTGGTCTGGAACTTCCCCGACGCCATTCCGCAGCACCGCGAACCGCTGTACGGCAACCGGCCCGACCTGATGGCCAAGTACCCGACGCACGACGACAAGATGGCGTTCTGGCGCCTGCCCACGCTCTACAAGACCGTGCAGCAGAAGAACATCGCCGACAAGGTGGCCGAGAAATTCCCGTACGTGATGACCTCGGGCCGGCTCGTCGAGTACGAAGGCGGCGGCGAGGAAACCCGTTCGAACCCCTGGCTGGCGGAACTGCAGCAGGAGATGTTCATCGAGATCAACCCGAAGGTCGCGGCCGAGAAGGGCATTCGCAACGGCGAGCGCGCCTGGGTGCACACGCCCACCGGCGCAAAGCTCAACGTGCAGGCCCTGGTCACCGAGCGCGTGGGGCCGGATACGGTTTTCATGCCGTTCCACTTCTCGGGCCATTGGCAGGGCGCCGACATGCTGGGCTATTACCCGGCGGGCGCTGCCCCGGTGGTACGCGGCGAGGCCATCAACACCGGCACGACTTACGGTTACGACAGCGTGACCATGATGCAAGAGACCAAGACCACGGTCTGCAATGTGGAAAAGGCATAAGGAAGCACCATGGCACGAATGAAATTTGTCTGCGACTCGGAACGCTGCATCGAATGCAACGGCTGCGTCACTGCCTGCAAGAACGAGAACGAAGTGCCCTGGGGCGTAAACCGCCGCCGCGTGGTCACGCTGAACGACGGGGTACCGGGCGAGAAATCGATCTCGGTGGCCTGCATGCACTGCTCCGACGCGCCCTGCATGGCCGTGTGCCCGGTGCAATGCTTCTACCGCACCGACGAAGGCGTGGTGCTGCACGACAAGGACGTGTGCATCGGCTGCGGCTATTGCTCGTACGCCTGCCCATTCGGCGCGCCGCAGTTCCCGTCGCAAGGCACCTTCGGTGTGCGCGGCAAGATGGACAAGTGCACCTTCTGCGCCGGCGGCCCCGAAGCCAACGGCTCCGAAGCCGAATTCGAAAAGTACGGCCGCAACCGGCTGGCCGAGGGCAAGCTTCCGGCCTGTGCCGAGATGTGCTCGACCAAGGCATTGCTGGCCGGTGACGGCGACGTGGTGGCCGACATCTTCCGCACCCGCGTGGTCCAGCGCGGCAAGGGCGCCGAAGTCTGGGGCTGGGGCACCGCCTACGGTTCGCAGCAGGCTGGCACGCCGCCGGCCGGTGGAGCGCAGAAGTGAAGCGGCAGGGCCTCATCGTCGTGGGCGCTGCGCTGGTCGCAACGTGTCTCGCGGGCTGCGGCGAGAAGCCGCAGACCAACGCGCAGGGCGTGAAGCACGACGCCGTTCCCTGGAGCGGCACCGGCACCAAGGAGAACGCCGGCACGGTGTTCACCGCGCCCGACTGGAAGGTCGGCGACAAGACCGCCTGGCAGCAGCAGCTCAAGACCCGCACGCAAAACGGGCAGAACGAATACAACAAAGAGAACTGAACGGAGAGCCCATGAAGCAAGCGCTGACCGCTCTCGTTCTTCTTGCCGCGCTGGGTACGGCCTTCGCGCAGGCGCAGCCGCCGGCTGCACCTGGAACCACGCCCGCAGCCGCTGCTCCTGCTGCAACCGCCGCACCGGCGCCCGCCGGCGGCATCCGTAGCCAGAACATCTTCGAGGTCAAGCCCGAAGCGAGCGCCGACCCCAACTACGCGAACCAGACCAACGGCGAGCGCATGAAGGTGCAGCCCGGCAACAACGCGCCCATGTGGCGCCAGGTGGGGCAGGGCGTCACCGGCTACAGCAGCCTGCCGAAAAGCGAGGCTCCCGAAGCCGGCAACCTGATTCAGCCGTTCGTGCAGTACCCGGGTTCGCGCTTCACCAATGCCGGCGAAGCCTGGCGCCAGGTGCGCAACGACTGGATCATTCCCTACGGCGCCGCACTGCTGTTCGTCGTGCTGCTGGCGCTGGCCATCTTCTATTTCACGCGCGGCCCCATTCGCCTGCACGGCCAGGAAACCGGCCGCAAGATCGAGCGCTTCACACCGTTCGAGCGGGCCACGCACTGGTCGAACGCCACTGCGTTCGTCACGCTCGCCATCTCCGGCATCGTGATGGCCTTCGGCAAGTTCTTCCTGATGCCGTGGATGGGCGCCACGCTCTTCGGCTGGATTGCCTACGCGCTGAAGAACGTCCATAACTTCGTCGGCCCGCTGTTCGTGGTGACGACGGTGTTCATGGTCTTCACGTTCATCCGCGACAACCTGCCGCGTGCGAGCGACCTGAAATGGCTCGCGCGCTTCGGCGGGCTCTTCGGTGGCAAGGAAGTGCCGTCGCATCGCTTCAACGCGGGCGAGAAGCTGGTCTTCTGGGGTGGCGTGCTGTTCCTCGGGCTCTTCGTCATCGGTTCGGGGCTCTTCCTCGACAAGCTGCTGCCGGGCTTCGTCTACACGCGCGGCGAGATGCAGGTGGCGCACATGATCCACGGCATTGCAACCTTGCTGATGATGGCGATGATCATGGGCCACATCTACATCGGCACGCTCGGCATGACCGGTGCCTACAAGGCCATGCGCACCGGCTACGTCGATGAGACCTGGGCCAAGGAACACCACGAACTCTGGTACGACGACATTGCCGCGGGCAAGATCCCCGCGCAGCGCACGGTTGCGGCCGATGCGTCGGCACCTGTCGCAGCGCGGGCGCCGCAGCCCGCCGAAGGAACGTCCTCATGAAGAAGCTGTCTCTGTCGTTGAATCTTTCCGCGCTGGTGCTCGCACTGGCCGTGCCCATGGCATGGGCCAAGTTGCCGCCGCCGGCCGCCACGCCCGAGGCCAAGGCCAAGGCAGCGGAAGCCGCCGCCAAGACGGCGTGGAACGGCAAGGTCGATTCCTACAAGCTCTGCCTGGCGCAGGACCGCGTGGCCGCCGCATACCGCGCCAGTGCGGCCTCGTCGGGCAAGCCGGTGCCCACGGCCGTTGCAACGCCGCCTTGCGCCGACCCGGGTCCCTTTGCCTTCACGCCGCCGGCAGATGCCAAGCCCCTCGAGGCCGCGGGTGCGCATTCGCCGGCCACCACGGCGGCATCGCCGCCCAGCACCAATCAGCCGGCCGCAGTCGTCAATCCCACGCCCAAGGCGCAGTGACGACGCATCTGCCGTTGTTGCCGCTCCCACGTCTCACCGAGGCCCGCGCCGCGCTCACGCGCGAAGTCGAGGTCGTCGATGAGCATGGCGCGCACGGCACCGTTTCCATTCCCGCCGAGCGCGATCTCACGGTGTATGTGGACCGGCGCGAGCTCGTCACGCTGATGACGCTCGGCGCCCAGCCCGAATTGCTGGTGCTGGGTTACCTGCTGAACCAGCGCCTCATCGAATCGGCCAGCGATGTCGAATCGGTCACGGTCGACTGGGAAGTGGGCGCCGCCGCCGTCAAGACGCACACCGGCATCGACCGCATCGAGGAGCGCACCGCAAAAAAAGTGGTGACCACCGGCTGCGGCCAGGGCAGCGTGTTCGGCGACCTGATGGCCGACATCGACAGTCTCCGATTGCCGCCCACGCGGATGACGCAGGCGCAGCTCTATGCGCTGGTCAACGCCATCCGGCTCCAGGAGAGCACCTACAAGTCGGCCGGGTCGGTGCACGGCTGCGCGCTGTTTACGCTCGAGCCCGGCGGTACCGAAGCGACGATGCACTGCTTCGTCGAAGACGTGGGCCGCCACAACGCCATCGACACCATCGCGGGCTGGTGCGCCATGCAGCCGCCGGCCGCGCTGGCCGGCGACCGCGTGTTCTACACAACGGGCCGGCTCACGAGCGAAATGGTGATCAAGTCGGCGCAAATGGGCGTGCCCATCGTGGTTTCGCGCAGCGGTATCACGCAAATGGGCCACGAGGTGGCCACGCGCGTCGGCCTGTGCGCCATCGGCCGCGCCACCAACCGGCACTTCGTCTGCTACGCGGGTGTCGATCGACTCGTGCTGCAGCCGGAACTCGCGCGCCGCAATCCGGCCTAAGGCCTGTTCCCCTACTTGCGGTAAGCCCCTGAAAGGCGCCGGCGCACCCGCGTCGGCTATCGTCTCGCCCATGAATGCCTCCCTCCGCCTTGGCTGGCGCACCCTCTGGCGCGATTTGCGCGCCGGCGAACTGCGCCTCTTGATCGTTGCCGTGCTGCTGGCCGTGGCCGCACTCACGGCCGTCGGCTTCTTTGCCGACCGATTGCAGGGCGGCTTGCAGCGCGATGCGCGGCAGCTGCTCGGCGGCGATGCGGTGATAGTGAGCGACAACCCCACGCCTGCGACCTTCATCGCGCAGGCCCACGCGTTCGGGCTCCAGGGCACCGGCACCTTCGGCTTCCCGACCATGGCACGGGCCGACGATGCGAAGGGCGGCGCCAGCAAGCTGGTGGCCCTGAAGGCCGTGACCGCGGGCTACCCGTTGCGCGGCAACCTGCAAACCGCGCACGCCCCCGATGCGCCCGGCACCGTCACCCGCGACATTCCGCCAGCGGGCGAGGTGTGGGTCGATGCCTCGCTGCTCGACTCGCTCGCGCTCAAGGTGGGAGACATGCTTCTGCTCGGGGACACCGGCCTGCGCGTCGGACGCGTGATCACGCTCGAGCCGGACCGCGGGGCAGGCTTCATGAGCTTTTCGCCGCGCGTGATGCTCAACCAGGCGGACGTGCCGCGCACCGGGCTCGTACAGCCCGCGAGCCGCGTGGGCTACCGCTACGCCGTGGCGGGCGAAGATGCGGCCGTCAAGCGCTTTTCCGACTGGGCCGAGGCCACCATCAAGAAGGGCGAACTGCGCGGCGTGCGGCTCGACTCTTTCGAAGGCGGGCGCCCCGAAATGCGCCAGACGCTGGACCGCGCCGAGAAATTCCTGAGCCTGGTCGCGCTGCTCGCGGCGCTGCTGTCGGCCGTGGCCGTGGCGCTGGCCGCGCGCGGCTTCGCGGCCAGCCACCTCGACGACTGCGCCATGCTGCGCGTGCTCGGCCAGAGCCAGCGCACCATCGCGATGGCTTACTCGTTCGAATTCGCGGTCGTCGGTGTCGTGGCCAGCAGCCTCGGCGTGGCGATCGGTTTCGCCGTGCACTACGTGTTCGTGGTGCTGCTTGCCGGGCTGGTCGAAACGGCGCTGCCCGCGGCCACCTTGTGGCCCGTGGCGTTCGGCCTGGGCATGGGGCTCACGCTGCTGTTCGCGTTCGGCCTGCCGCCCGTGCTGCAACTGGCCAAGGTGCCTCCGCTGCGCGTGATCCGGCGCGACGTCGGCGGGCTCAAGCCTGCGTCGCTCGCGGTGCTGGGCATCGGCGTGGCCGGCTTCGCGGCCTTGCTGATCGCCGCCAGCAGCGACCTGAAGCTGGGCCTGATCGCCGTGGGCGGCTTCGCGGGCGCGGTGGCCGTGTTCGCGCTTTTGAGCTGGCTCGCGGTGAAGGTGCTGCGCCGCAGCGTCAATGAAACCACCGCGCCGCGCTGGCTGGTGTTGGCCACGCGCCAGATCTCGGCGCGCCCGGCCTACGCGGTGGTGCAAGTCAGCGCGCTCGCCGTCGGCCTGCTGGCGCTGGTGCTGTTGGTGCTGCTGCGCACCGACCTCGTCGCGAGCTGGCGCAAGGCGACGCCGCCCGATGCGCCGAACCGTTTCGTGATCAACGTCATGCCTGACCAGAGCACCGCGTTCCAGAAGTCGCTGCGCGATGCCGGCGTGAACAAGTTCGACTGGTACCCGATGATCCGGGGCCGGCTGGTGGCCGTCAACGACAAGCCGGTGTCGCCCGACGACTACGTGGAAGACCGCGCCAAGCGCCTGGTGGACCGCGAGTTCAACCTCAGCAACAGCGTGGAAGCGCCGGCGCACAACAGCATCGTGGCGGGCGCATGGAAGCCTGGTGCGCCCGGCGAAGTGAGCGTGGAAGAAGGCCTGGCCGAAACGCTCGGCCTGAAGCTCGGCGACGTGATGCGCTTCGACATCGGCGGCATGCAGAACGATGCGCGCATCACCTCGCTGCGCAAGGTCGACTGGGGTTCGATGCACGCGAACTTCTTCGTGATGTACACCGTGGCCGCATTGCCCGATGTGCCGGTGACCTACATGGGCGCCTTCCGCGCGCCCGAAACCCGGGGCTTCGACAACGCGCTGGTGCGCAGCTACCCCAACGTGACCAACGTGGACATGAGCGCCACCATCAACCAGGTGCAGCGCGTACTCGACCAGGTGATTCGCGCGGTCGAGTTCCTTTTCGGCTTCACGCTCGCGGCGGGCCTGGTGGTGCTGTTCGCCGCGGTCACCGCCACGCGCGAAGAGCGCGCGCGCGAGTTCGCGGTGATGCGCGCGGTGGGCGCGCGCGCCAGCCTGCTGCGCCAGGTGCAGCGTGCCGAGCTGGCGGGCGTCGGCCTGCTCGCGGGCTTTCTGGCGAGCATCGTGGCATCGGTCATCGGCTGGGGCCTGGCGCGCTACGTGTTCGACTTCACCTGGACCGCGTCGCCCGTGGTGCCGATAGCCGGCGCGCTCGCGGGTGCGGTGCTGGCGCTGGCTGCGGGATGGTGGGGCTTGCGCGACGTGCTGCGCAGGCCGGTGGTGGAAACGCTCCGGCGCGCGGCCGAGTAGATTTTTCTTCGGGCATGGGCGGGAAGGGCCTGGGAATGCAATACATTCCCCGGCCCTGCATTCATTCGATGAGAACCCCCTTACATGCGCTTGGCGTCATTCCAGATCACCAACTTTCGCTCGATCAACGACAGCGGCCCCATCGATTCCACACAGATCACGGCGATCCTCGGTCGAAATGACAGCGGCAAATCGAACCTGCTGCGCGCACTTCACAGCCTGAACCCTGCCGAAGGCATTACCGAACTCAGTCCGATCAAGGACTTTCCGCGGCACCGCCGCCTCGAAGAGTGCCAGGGCGATACGCCGGTCGTCGCTACGCGCTGGGCCCTCGAAGACAGCGAGCGGGCCGAATTGACGCAGATGCTTCCGCGCGCCGCCAACGTGCGCCACGTCACGGCGGGTCGGGGCTACGGCACGGCGCGCTGGACCGGGCTCGAAGGTTTGGCGGAGCTGTCGCTCGACGTGTCGGACATCAAGGGCAAGGTCCGCAAGATCGTGCCCGCGGTGAAGGCCGCGGCCGAAAAAGTCGCCGAGGAGGCAAGGGCGACGCTGGAGCAGGAGGCCGACGCCTTCGACGCTGCAATGATCCTGAGCCCCGACTACATCAGGTGGTCGGAAGGTGCGGTCAAGGCGCTGCAAACCCTGCGCAAGGCGCTGGCCGTGGCAGACGCCGAGCTCAGCGACAAGCAGGAGCAGATGCTGGTCGAGCTCGAGGACATGGCCCGCGCGATTGCCAACGACACGCCGGCGCTCGCAAAGGCCAAGCAATGGGTGCTCGAGAAGCTGCCCAGCTTCGTTTACGTGGACGAGTATCCGGCGCTGCCCGGTCGGCAGAACATTGCCGACCACTTGGTGCGCAAGGGCTGGGGCCAGGCGGCGCCCGAACAGCAGAGCTTCGAGAAACTCTGCAAGGTGGCGGGACTCGACGCCCAGCAGCTGCAAGATCTGCTGGAGAAGAACGACCTGGCCACGCGCAACCAGCTCGCGAATCGCGCAGGCGCCGTCGTCACGTCCGAAATCCGCCGGCTCTGGAAAGACCGCGAACTCAAGGTGCGCTTCAACCTCGACGGCCCCTACATGGACACGCTGGTGTCCGACCCGAACGGCGCCTACGAGGTGGAAGTGAACCTCGACGAGCGCAGCCGGGGCTTCCAGTGGTTCTTCTCGTTCTACATCGCCTTCTTCGCGGACACCCAAGGCGGACGCGCCGGCGACGCCATCCTGCTGCTGGACGAGCCCGGCCTGCACCTGCACGCGCGCTCGCAGGCCGACTTGCTCGAACATTTCGAGAAGGACTTCGGCAACCAGATCATCTACACGACGCACTCGCCATTCATGGTGCCCGTGCATCGGCCCGATGCGGTGCGCACGGCCAGCATGAGCGAAGCTGCCGGCACCACCGTGAGCAACAAGGCGGAAGGCGATGCGCGCACGCTGTACCCGCTGCAGGCCGCGCTTGCGCTGAGCCGGATGACCGACGAATTCGCCACGAGGCCGCTGGTCAAGGAAAATGTTCAAGCGGCGGGTCTTCCTGTCCAATAGCGGCATGGAACATCCACCGCACGAGCTCGCAGAGCGCCTGACTGAACTCGAGATCAAGTCGAGCTACGCCGAGGACCTGCTGGAGCAATTGAACATGACGATCTACCGGCAACAGCAGCAGATCGACAGCCTGATCCTTCAGGTCACCCAACTGAAGCAGCAAAGCCAGAACGCGGGGCAGGAGGGGGCTGCGCGCAACTTGCGCGACGAGTTGCCGCCGCATTACTGAGAGCCTTGTCTACGATTGGTGCCTTGTTTCCGGGCGCTGCTGTTCAGGGCGCGCACCCGCCGACGGGGTACCTTGCTCCGCGAATGTCCCCCGGGGCTGCGCCCCTCCTCCTTTATTTCGCTGCGCAAGGCACCCCATCGACGGAAGCGTTGCACAGAGCGGTGGTTGATCGACCACGCACCAGCGGCTTGCCCTAGTGCACAGGGCATCGGGTGCTCCCCGCAGCGAAATAAAGGAGGAGGCCGCAGGCCGGGGGACATTCGCGGAGGGGAGTACCCGGTGGCCTTTGCACGTGCCCTGGACAACAGCGCCCTGGACAACAGCGCCCGAACAACAGCGCCCCGAAACAAAGACGCCCCGAACAACAACGCTTCAGCTCACCCAGCAAACAACAAGATCAGCCGTGCGAATGCCAAAGCACGGCGAAAAAGTGGCAGGTGCTGCCCGCCAGCACGAACAGGTGCCATACCGAATGGGCAAAGCGCACCTTGTTGTCGAACAGGAAAACCACCGCACCCGCGGTGTAGAACAGCCCGCCGGCCACCAGCCAGCCCAGGCCCGCCGGTGACATGCGTTCGTACAGCGGCACAGCCGCCATCAACGCCATCCAGCCCATCGCCACATAGAGCCCGGTAGACCACAGCGGGTGCTGCAGCCGGTTGAACAGCTTGGCGCCCACGCCCAGCGCTGCCGCGGCGCAAATCGCTCCGAACAGCGTCCAGCCCCAAGGTCCGCGCAGCACGCCGAAGAGAAACGGCATGTAGCTGCCCGCGATGAACAGGTAGATGGCTGCGTGGTCGAGCCGGTTGAACCAAGCCTTGGCCCTGCCGACCGGCAACGCGTGGTACAGCGTGGAAATAAGGTACAGCACGATCGCCGTGCCCGCGAAAAGCGATGCACCGACGATGCTGGCAGCCTGATCCTTCTGGGCGGCGCTGTAGACCAGGACCGGCAGCGACGCAATGGCCAGCAGCAGCCCGAGGCCATGGCTCAGCGCGTTGAAGAGCTCTTCCAGCGCAGTCTGGTTGCGGACCGCTGACGTGGGCTTGTTCGGATTCATCATGCTGCTCATTTTCTACTTGACCTGCTGCTTTCCCAGCTTGCGCGCCAGGGTGCGCCGATGCATGCCGAGCCGCCGCGCGGTCTCTGAAATATTGAAGCCGGTTTCGGCGAGCGTCTCGTGAATGCGCTCCCACTCCAGCGTCTTGATCGAGGTCGAGCGGTTGGTCAGCTCGACTTCGGTGGTGCCCGTCGCACGGCCGAAGGCGGCCTCGATGTCGTCGGTGTTGGAGGGCTTGGCAAGATAGTGGCAGGCACCGAGCTTGATGGCCTCGACCGCGGTGGCAATGCTCGCAAAGCCCGTGAGCACCACGATCAGCATCTCGGGGTTGTGCCGGTGCAGCATCTGCACACAGGCCAGGCCCGAGGCTTCGCCGTTGAGCTTCAGGTCGACCACCGCATAGCCGGGCGAATGGGTCTGCAGCAGCGTTTCGACCTCTTCGGCATTGCTTGCATGCGTGACTGTGTAGCCACGGCGCTCGAACGAGCGGCCGAGCGTGCGCGCGAAAGCGGCGTCGTCTTCGACGATCAGCAACTGGCGCTCAGCTTCTGCGGCTTCGGTCATGGGCTTCCGTTTCAGTCATTGCGATGGTGTTGTCGATGGCTTCGTCGTCCTCTTCCTCCAGCACGACAGCCGCGAGCGGCAGCGTAATGGCCACGACGGCGCCGCCCTCGGGCCGGTTGCGCACCTCCACCCGGCCTCCCAGCGTGCGCGCCACGTTCACCACCAGGAACAGGCCGAGCCCGCCACCCGGCCGGCCCTTGCTCGACTGGTAGGGCTTGCCGAACTGCTTCAGCATCGCGGCCGGAAAGCCGGGGCCCGCATCGGTCACCGTGAGCGTCAGCGCGTCGGTGTCTTGCTCCGCTTCGAAGCGCAGCCAGTGCGGCGAGGCCTCCAGTGCATTGTCGAGCACGTTGCAGATCATCTGCTTCACGGCCGAGTCGGAAACCATGGGCAGGTCCCGGCCAAACCGGTTGTCGTAGTCGAAATCTTCCACCGGGCGCGTGGTGCGCCATTCCTCGACCAGCTCGTCGAGAAAGGTGCTCACGGTCGTTTCTTCCGACGATTCGCCACGCGCCTCGCCGGCCGACAGCAGGATGCCGCTCACGATGCTCTTGCAGCGCTGGATCTGCAGTTCCATCTCGGCCACTTCGGTCAGCAGCTCGGGGTCGGAGCTGAAATGCGGCAGCCGGCGCCAGTCGCCGAGGATCACCGCCAGCGTGGCAAGCGGCGTGCCCAGCTCGTGCGCGGCGCCCGACGCGAGTAGGCCCATGCGCACGATGTGCTCTTCTTCCGAAGCGCGCTGGCGCAGGTCGGCCAGCCGCGCATCGCGTGCGCGCAGGTTGCGGCTGATGCGCGTGATGAACACCACCAGCAGCGCCGCATTGAGCGCAAAGCAGATCAACATGCCCTGCACATAGGGGCTCCAGAGCCCGCGGTCGTGGTCGAGCGGCAGTGCGAGAGGGCGCGAGAAAAGCGCCAGCCCCGCGAAGCACAGGCTGGTGACGACGACGATGGTCCACGTCGACCAGGCCTTGAGCAGCACCGCGCCCAGAATGACCTGCAGCAGATACAAAAAGACGAAGGGATTGGTGGCGCCGCCGCTCAGGTAGAGCTGCGCGGTGAGCGTGGCCACATCGACCAGCAGCGCGAGAAACAGTTCGCCGTTGGTCACCCTGCGAAGGGTGCGCGAGCGCAGCAGGCTCACCACGTTGAAGAGGGCCAGGCAGGCCAGCACCAGTAGCATCTGATCGAGCGGCAGCCGGATGCCGAAGCCGTAGTGCACGAACAGAATGGTGACCACCTGCCCGACCACCGCGAACCAGCGCAGCTGGATCAGCTGCTGCATGTTCTTGTGGCCCGTGGCGTTGTCCAGGCTCGCGACGCCCGCGCGAGATGCGTGCAGTTCCCCCGCCACCGCGGAGAGCTCAGTCGGGGCGGCGGCCGTCTTGGCGGGTTCTTCCGTCGGCATGGGAGGCATTGTCACCGTTGCTGTCGGCTGGGTCGGCGAGCTTGCGGCGGCGGCGATCGTCGCGCCACACGAACCAGGCCGCGCCCGCGACCATCAGCGCCAGGCCGTACCAGGTGATGGCGTAGACGAGGTGGCTGTTGGGAAAGGCAATGACCGTCAGGCCGCCTGCGGGCCATGCCGGCGTTGCGCCGGGGGCGGAGGGCATGGCCTCGGCATCGACGAAGTAGGGCGCCGCATCGTTCAAGCTGCGCGCGGCGGCAATGGCCTGCACGTCGCGCGAGAACCAGCGCCCGGCGGCGGGATCGTTCTTGCGCAGGAAGCCGCCCTTGGGCTCGGTGATGCGCAGCAGCCCGGTCACGGCGGTCTCGCCCTTCGGCTCGGTGGCAGTGCGCGACGAACGGTCGCGCGCCTCGGGCGGCACGAAGCCGCGGTTCACCAGCACCGTGGTGCCATCGGCGGCCTGCAGCGGCGTCAGCACCCAGAAGCCGGCACCGAGCCTGGTGCTGGCTTGCACCAGGGTTTCCTTGTCGTGGAGAAAGGTGCCGGAGATGCGCAGGTGCCGGTATTCGTCGGCGGCCGCGTTGATTTGCGGCCAGCGGTCACGCGCCGGGGTTTCGGAGGCCGGTGCATGCACGCGCTGCTCGACGCGGGCAATGAGATCGAGCTTCCAGGCCCTGCGCTCGACCTGCCAGTTGCCGAGCGCGACGAAGCCGGCAAAGGCAAGCGCCGCGCAGACCATGAAGATCACCCGTGCGGCCGTGGAGCGCTGGCGGCCGGCCATTGTGTTGCGAGTGCTGTGGTCTGGCGGCAGGGTCGTCAAGGCATGTTCTTCATGTCGTGCACCGACATCGGCATCATGTTGGCGTTCATGTGGTACATGACCCAGAGCGAGCCGGCCAGCGTGATGACGACGAGCACGATGGTGAAGATCAGCGCCAGCATGTTCCACCCGCTCTCGGACTTGGCGTCCATGTGCAGGAAGTAGATCATGTGGACCACGATCTGCACCGCGGCAAAGCCGAGGATGACGAGCGAGGTGGTGTGCGTGTTGGAAAGCACCTTGCCCATCACGAGCCAGAACGGAATTGCGGTCAGGATCACGGCCAGCACGAAGCCGGTCATGTAGCCCTTGAAGGTGCTGTGGCTCACGGGGCCATCGTCGTGATGGTCGTCGTGGGCATCGTGTGCGCCGTGGCCATGGCCGTGCGCTGCGGTTTCAGTGTGGGCGGTGCTCATGCCATCGATCCCATCAGATAAACGAAGGTGAAGACGCCGATCCACACCACGTCCAGGAAGTGCCAGAACATCGAAAGGCACATCAGGCGGCGGCGGTTGGCGGCGGTGAAGCCGTGCTTGGGCAGCTGGATCATCAGCACGACGAGCCAGACGATGCCGAAGGTCACGTGCAGGCCGTGGGTGCCGACCAGCGCGAAGAACGACGACAGGAACGCGCTGCGCTGCGGGCCCGCGCCTTCATGGATGAGGTGCGCGAATTCATACAGCTCCAGGCCGATGAAGCCCGCGCCCAGCAGGCCCGTAATGGCCAGCCACACCAGCGTGCCGCCCATGCGCTTTCTCTGCATTTCGAGCACGGAGAAGCCGTAGGTGATGGACGAGAGCAGCAGCAGTGAGGTGTTCACGGCCACCAGCGGCAGGTCGAACAGGTCGGCGCCCGAGGGGCCGGCCGCGTAGCTGCGGCCCAGCACGCCGTACACCGCGAACAGGCAGGCGAAGATGAGGCAGTCGCTCATCAGGTAGAGCCAGAACCCGAGCAGCGTGCCGTTCTCGGGGTGGTGGTCGTTGCCGACGTGGAACAGCTCGAACACGGGCGGCTTGCCCGTGACGTCGCTGTGGGCATGCACGCCCGCGGGCGTTTGGAGTGCGGTGGTATCAGACATGGGCGGCTCCCAGCAGGCGGGTGCGTTCGGCCTCGGTGCGAACGACGTCTTCCGCGGGAATGTAGTAGTCGCGCTTGTAGTTGAAAGTATGGATGATCACGGCGGCCAGCATGGCGACAAAGCCGATGCCTGCCACGAGCCACATCTGCCAGATCAGCGCGAAGCCGCACACCGCTGCCAGGGCCGCGATGATGAAGCCGGCGCTGGTGTTCCTGGGCATGTGGATGGGCGTGAAGCCTTCGAGCGGGCGGGCGTAGCCGCGGCGCTTCATGTCGGTCCAGGCGTCGTTGTCATGGATGCGCGGCGTGAACGCGAAGTTGTAGGCCGGCGGCGGCGACGAGGTCGACCACTCGAGCGTACGGCCGTTCCACGGGTCGCCCGTGGTGTCGCGCAGCGATTCGCGGCGCACGAAGCTCACCACCAGCTGGATGAGGAACGACGCAATGCCCAGCGCGATCAGCACCGCGCCGAAGGCCGCAACCTGGAACCAGAACTGCAGCGACATGTCCTGGAAGTGGCTCATGCGACGCGTGACGCCCATCAGGCCCAGCACATACAGCGGCATGAACGCGACCCAGAAGCCCACGAGCCAGAACCAGAACGAGCACTTGCCCCAGAACGGATCGAGCTTGTAGCCGAACGCCTTGGGGAACCAGTAGGTAATGCCCGCCAGCATGCCGAACAGCACGCCGCCGATGATCACGTTGTGGAAGTGGGCGATAAGGAACAGGCTGTTGTGCAGCACGAAGTCGGCCGGAGGCACCGCGAGCAGCACGCCCGTCATGCCGCCGATCACGAAGGTGACCATGAAGCCGACGGTCCACATCATGGGCAGCTCGAAGCGGATGCGGCCGCGGTACATGGTGAAGAGCCAGTTGAAGATCTTCGCGCCCGTCGGGATCGAGATGATCATCGTCGTGATGCCGAAGAACGAGTTCACGCTGGCGCCGGAGCCCATGGTGAAGAAGTGGTGCAGCCAGACGAGGTACGACAGGATGGTGATCACGATGGTGGCGTACACCATCGAGGCATAGCCGAAGAGGCGCTTGCCGCTGAAGGTGGACACCACTTCCGAGAAGATGCCGAAGGCCGGCAAGATCAGGATGTAAACCTCGGGGTGGCCCCAGATCCAGATCAGGTTCACGTACATCATGGCGTTGCCGCCGAGATCGTTCGTGAAGAAGTTGGTGCCGACGTAGCGGTCGAGCGACAGCAGGGCGAGCACGGCCGTGAGCACCGGGAAGGCGGCCACGATGAGCACGTTGGTGCAAAGGGCGGTCCAGGTGAACACCGGCATCTTCATCATCGTCATGCCGGGCGCGCGCATCTTCACGATGGTGGCCAGCAGGTTGACGCCGGAGAGCAGGGTTCCGACCCCCGCTATCTGCAACGACCATATGTAGTAGTCGACCCCCACGTCGGGGCTGAAGAGAATGCCCGAGAGCGGCGGATAGGCCAGCCAGCCGGTCTTGGCGAATTCACCCACGAAGAGCGACGCCATCACCAGGCCGGCGCCGAAGGTGGTCATCCAGAAGCTGAAGTTGTTCAGGAACGGAAAGGCCACGTCGCGCGCGCCGATCTGCAGCGGCACCACGAAGTTCATGAGGCCCGTGACCAGCGGCATGGCCACGAAGAAGATCATGATCACGCCGTGGGCGGTGAAGATCTGGTCGTAGTGGTGCGGCGGCAGGAAGCCGGCGTTGTCGCCGAAGGCCACGGCCTGCTGGGCGCGCATCATGAGTGCGTCGGCAAAGCCGCGCAGCAGCATGACGAGGCCGAGCACGATGTACATGATGCCGATCTTCTTGTGGTCGATGCTGGTGATCCAGTCGCGCCACAGGGTGCCCCAGAGCTTGAAGTAGGTGACCGCGCCCAGGATGGCGAGGCCGCCCAGCACCACGGCCGCGAAGGTCGCCAGCAGAATGGGCTCGTGGAGGGGAATCGCCTCCCACGTGAGGCGGCCGAAGATGAGCTTCGTCAGGTCAAGGTTTTCGAGCATCGTCATTCTTCGGTGGTGCACATCGCCGTGACGTACTTGCGCTTCGGCGAATTGATGAGGGTGTCAGCCTGCCAGGCTTGCGTGGTGGCGATGTTGAACGCGCCGGGCTTGCCCAGCCCGCCATTCGCGTCGATGGCCATCATTTCCTTCATGCACATCTTGTTGCGGTCCACGCAGAGGTTGAGGATGGCGTCGTACAGGTCGGGGGCCACCGCGGCGTAGTGCCGCACCGGCTCGCGCTCGCTCGGCACTTCGAGCTTCTTGTACTGCTCGCGCGTGAGTTCGCCGTCCTTGCCGGCCTTGACCTTCTGCACCCACTGGTCGAAGTCAGTGTTGCTCAGGCCGTGGAACTTGAAGCGCATGCCCGAGAAGCCGGCGCCGCTGTAGTTGGCCGAGAAGCCCTCGAACTCGCCCGGCTTGTTGATGACGGCGTGCAGCTTGGTTTCCATGCCCGGCATGGCGTAGATCTGGCCGGCCAGCGCGGGGATGAAGAAGGAGTTCATCACCGAGGAGGCCGTGATCTTGAAAGTGATCGGCCGGTCGACCGGCGCGGCCATTTCATTCACCGTGGCAAAACCCTGCTCGGGGTAGATGAAGAGCCACTTCCAGTCGAGCGCCACCACTTCGACCACCAGCGGCTTGGCTTCGGCGGGAATCGGGCGCTCGGCGTCGAGCCGGCTGAGCGGCCGGTACGGGTCGAGCGTGTGCGTGCTGATCCAGGTGATGGCGCCGAGCGCGATGATGATCAGGAGCGGCGCGCCCCAGATCGCCAGTTCGAGCTGGGTGGAATGGTCCCAGTCGGGGCTGTAGTCGGCCTCCTTGTTCGACTGGCGGTAGCGCCAGGCGAAGAAGAGGGTCAACGCGATCACCGGAACGATGATGATCAGCATCAGCACGGTAGAGACGACGATGAGGCGTCCCTGCTGATTGGCGATGTCGCCGGAAGGGTTCATGAGCACCGTGTTGCAGCCTGCCAGCAAGGCAAGGGGAAGCAACAGGAGCCATCGGCGAAGAGTTTTGAGGGTGGGCATGCCGGAAGAAAGAAGTGCAGGGGCTGCGCAAAGAACCCACAATCTACGACCAAAGGTTGCGCCCGGCTATTGGACGTTTTGTCCTATGGCGGGAATCCTCATTCGGTGAGACGCTTGGAGCCTCTGTTCAATGGCCTACCTTTGTCACTGCACGTGACACCCGGATTACAAAACGCAATGACGACGACGTCCAGCATCCTTCCGCAAGGCGCACCGCCTGTGCCGAACACGTCCGAAAACGACGCCCGGCAGGGCGACGACGGGCATTCCCATATCGCACCGGGCGAGATCGCCGTCGGCGTGATCATCGGGCGGGCATCGGAATACTTCGATTTCTTCGTTTACGGCATTGCCTCGGTGCTGGTGTTCCCGGCGGTTTTCTTTCCGTTCGAGGCACGCCTGGAGGGAACCCTTTACGCCTTCGTGGTTTTTTCGTTCGCGTTCATTGCGCGGCCGTTCGGAACCGTCATTTCCATGAGCATTCAGCGACGGTTCGGGCGAGAAGCCAAGCTGACCATCGCCCTGTTCCTGCTGGGAACCTCCACCGCGGGTATTGCCTTTCTGCCGGGGTACGCGAGCATCGGGTTCACGTCGATCGTGCTGCTGTCGGTGTTTCGCTTTGCCCAGGGCCTGGCGCTCGGCGGCTCGTGGGACGGGCTACCCTCGCTGCTGGCGCTCAATGCGCCGCAGAACCGCCGCGGCTGGTACGCCATGCTCGGCCAGTTGGGCGCACCGCTCGGCTTTTTCGTGGCCAGCGCACTTTTTGCCTATCTCTACAGCAGCCTGGCGCTCAAGGACTTTCTCGATTGGGGCTGGCGCTACACCTTCTATGTTGCGTTCGCGATCAACGTGGTGGCACTGTTCGCGCGCCTGCGGCTGGTGGCTACCGAAGAGTATTCGCGCCTGCTCGAAGAGCGCGAGTTGCAGCCCACCAGCGTGGTCGAGCTGACCCGCTCGCAA
The DNA here is from genome assembly GCF_040544635.1 of Variovorax paradoxus. Lineage (GTDB taxonomy): Bacteria > Pseudomonadota > Gammaproteobacteria > Burkholderiales > Burkholderiaceae_C > Variovorax > Variovorax paradoxus_R. The sequence goes on along the minus strand of NZ_JBEPKJ010000003.1, from coordinate 257,613 downwards.
GGCACCAACCTGCTGATCGGCGCGTTCGCCGCGCTGGCCAGCTATGCGCTGTTCCACCTGGTCACGGTGTTCCCGCTGTCGTGGATCACGCTGTATTCGGACCAGTCGATCACCGAGTTCCTGGTGGTGCAGATGATCGGCGCGGTGCTCTGCGCCGGCGGCATGGTGGCCTCGGGCCTGATTGCCGACCGCGTGGGGCGTCGTTTCACGCTGGGCGGCCTTGCAGGGATGATTGCGGTGTTCAGCGGCTTTGCGCCCACGCTGCTCGACGGCGGCCATATCGGGCAGGACATCTTCATTCTGCTGGGCTTCGTGCTGCTGGGGCTCTCGTACGGCCAGGCGGCCGGCGCGGTGACGTCGAACTTCGAGCCCAAGTACCGCTACACCGGTGCCGCGCTCACGGCCGACCTGGCCTGGCTCATCGGTGCGGCTTTTGCGCCCCTGGTGGCTCTGGGGCTGTCGGCGAATTTCGGGCTGGCGTATGTCAGCGTCTATCTGCTGTCCGGTGCGGTCGGCACGTTGGCGGCGCTGGGCTTGAACCGGGCGCTGGTGCGGGACTGATCGCCGTCAACGCGAGTGTTCGGACCTATCTAGCTGATGCACAAGACATTCCTCAAGGGCGATGCGACCCTTGAGGGATGAGAAGTAATTGTGACTACACAGGCCTTGAGCGCACGCCTTCTTCAATGGCATGGCTGACTAGAGTGCGCGCTATCTACAAGGGAAAACTCGACAAACTGCTAGCGTTTCAGATGTCTCGCAAGGGGTGCTCGCCCGACAACGCGGCGTGCGAAGGCTTCTTCGGCCGACTGAAAACGGAACTGTTCTACCCTCGGGACTGGAAGGCCACGACCATTGAGCAGTTCATCGAGGTAGTTGATTCCTACATCCGCCGGTACAACGAGAAGCGGATCAAGATCTCCCTTGGCTCTCTCAGCCCTATCGAATACAGACAAAGTCTCGGACTCGCGACATAAAACCAGTCCAAGTTTTTTATCCGCACCTCCCAACACAATCATTGAGCTCGCTTTGGCGAGCTTTTTTTTTGTCCGGCCGACGAAATAGGGGGCATGCCCGCGCGTGCGGATGCATAGGCAGGACAAGGGTACCGGGCTTTTCAGATCGTCCCGGTACTTATTGCTCAGGAAGGAAAGGGCATTTCTTCCATGTGCCCGCGTCGCTGGCGCTATCTAATTTGCAAACAAGAACTGCAGCGTCGAGACAGGCACGCGCCGGCCTTTCGGCGCTCACCAAGGAAGCACATGACCGCGATTACCGGCTCCAACGGCAACGACCTTCTCACCGGAACGGCCGGCAGCGACACCATCAACAGCGGCAACGGGGACGACAGCGTCAGCGCCGGAGCCGGGAACGATTCTGTGAATGGTGGCGCGGGAAACGACACGCTCGATGGCGGCAGCGGCAGCGACCAGCTCAACGGGGGATCGGGGAGCGACACCCTGATCTACAACGTCAGCGAAAACATCGCGGGGGGCACCAAAGACGTGTACACGGGCGGGGCGGATGTTGACACGCTCCAGTTCCAGTTCACGAGGGCGCAGTGGCTGGAGTCTTCCACCCAGACGCAGATTGCCGCCTATCTGGCCCATCTTGCAGCAGTGACCAATGCCAGGACCGGTGAGGTTTCCAACGGCTCGGCCAGCGATTTCGTTTTCAGCTTCGGGTCGTCCACGCTGACCGTCCAGATGACCGAAGCCCTGAGAGTCTTTGTGGACGGGGTCGAGGTGAATCCGGCCAACGAGGCGGTGAAGGCGCTGGGCGATGCGGGCGCGACGACCGAAGACGGCCCGGGGATTCAGATCCATGTGCTGCAGAACGATCTGGTCCCTGACCTGGTCAAGAGCTTGACGCTGGCCTCGGCGCCGGCCCACGGGACGGCGACGCTCGTTCAGCCGGCGATGGGCGATCCGTCGACCTGGTATTTCCAGTACCAGCCCCATGCAGCCGATTTCCAGTACCTGGCAGCGGGCGAGCACGCAACCGACACCTTCAGCTACGAGGTGAAGGACGCCGATGGCGGGACGGGGCTGGCCACGGTGACCATCACCATCACCGGTACCAACGATGGTCCGGTGATCACAGCCCAGGACCTGGCGGGTGCGGTGAGCGAGCAGGTCGCGCCGGCGGGCAATCTGAGCGACAGCGGCGTCATCGGCTTCAGCGACCTGGACCTGAGCGATGTGCACCTGGTGAGCGCCACCGGCACGCCGGTCGGCAGCGTGCTGGGCAGCCTGACAGCGGTCAAGAACGCCGACACCACGGGGACCGGCACGGGCGGCCAGCTCACCTGGACCTACACCGTGAACGCCACGGCCGTCGAGTACCTGGCCGCGGGCCAGACCCGGGTCGAGAGCTTCACCATCACGGTGAACGACCAGCACGGCGGCGTCGTCAGTCGGCAGATCGACGTGACCATCACCGGCACCAACGACGCGCCGACGATCGGCGCGGCCGATGCCGCTGCGGCGGTGACCGAGGATGCGGCGACGCCGACCCTGAGCGACAGCGGCACGATCACCTTCGACGACGTGGACCTGAGCGATGCGCACAGCGTCAGCGTGGCGGTCGGTCCAGGCAACACGCTGGGCGGTGTCTTGACGGCCGGCGTCAGCGATGCAGCCACGGGCGCGGGCGACGGCACGGTGACGTGGAACTACAGCGTAGCCAACGCGGCCACGCAGTATCTGGCCCAGGGCCAGACGGCGACGGAGACCTTCACCGTCAGCATCAACGATGGCCATGGCGGCACGGTCAATCAGCAGATCACTGTGACGGTGACCGGGACCAACGATGTTCCGGTGATTGGTGGTGTGGCCAGTGGCGCGGTCAGCGAGGATGCCTCGACACCGAACTTGAGCACCAGTGGTGCGCTGACGATCGCCGATGTTGACGCAGGACAGTCCAGCTTCACAGTCCAGCCCGGCACCGCTGGCAGCAACGGCCACGGCAACTTCACTCTGGCGGCCGACGGCAGCTGGACCTACACGGCCAACAACAGCCAAGCGGTGATTCAGCAGCTGGGCGCGGGTCAGTCGATCAGCGACAGCTTCACCGCTGTGTCGTCCGACGGGACAGCCAGCCAGGTGGTGACGGTGACCATCACCGGCACCAATGACGTGCCGGTGATCGGTGGCGTCGCCACCGGAGCGACGAGCGAGGATGACTCGACCCCGAACCTGAGCACCAATGGTGCGCTGACGATCGCCGATGTCGATGCAGGACAGTCCAGCTTCACAGCCCAGGCCGGTACCGCCGGCAGCAACGGCTACGGCAGCTTCAACTTGCTGGCCGACGGCAGCTGGAGCTACACGGCGGACAACAGCCAGGGCGCGATCCAGCAGCTGGGTGCCGGCCAGTCGCTCAGCGACAGCTTTACTGCAGTCTCGTCCGATGGAACGGCCAGCCAGCTCGTGACCGTGACCATCACCGGGACCAACGATGTGCCCGTGATCGGCGGCGTGGCCAGTGGTGCGGTGCAAGAAGATCTTGCGGTGGCTGCTGGCAACCTTGCGACCGGTGGTGCACTGACGATTGCCGATGTCGACCAGGGCCAGTCGAACTTCGCATCACAGGCAAGCACCGGCGGCACCAACGGCCACGGCAACTTCACACTGGCAGCCGACGGCACCTGGACCTACACGGCCAACAATGGCCAGGCGGCGATCCAACAGCTGGGCGCCGGTCAGTCGATCAGCGACAGCTTCACTGCAGTCTCGTCCGACGGCACCGCCAGCCAGGTGGTAACCGTGACGATTACCGGCACCAACGATGTGCCGGTGATTGGTGGTGTGTCCAGCGGCGCGGTCAGCGAGGATGCTTCGACCCCGAACCTGAGCACCAGCGGTGCGCTGACGATTGCCGATGTCGACCAAAGCCAGTCGAACTTCGCGCCTCAAGTGAGCACCGCTGGCAGCAATGGCTATGGCAGCTTCAGCTTGCTGGCTGATGGCAACTGGAGCTACACGGCGGACAACAGCCAGGTAGCGATCCAACAGCTGGGTGCCGGGGAGTCGATCAGCGACAGCTTCACCGCAGTTTCCTCCGACGGTACGGCCAACCAGCTCGTGACGGTGACCATCACTGGCACCAACGACGTGCCGGTGATTGGTGGTGTGGCCAGTGGCGCGGTGAGCGAGGATGCTTCGACCCCGAACGTGAGCACCAGTGGTGCGCTGACGATTGCCGATGTCGACCAGGGCCAGTCGAACTTCGCGCCCCAAGCGAGCACCGCTGGCGGCAACGGCTACGGCAACTTCACGCTGGCGGCCGACGGCAACTGGACCTACACGGCCAACAATGGCCAAGCAGCGATCCAGCAGTTGGGCGCCGGCGAGTCGATCAGCGATAGCTTCACTGCAGTCTCGTCCGACGGTACGGCCAGCCAGTTGGTGACCGTGACCATCACCGGGACCAATGACGTGCCAGTGATCGGTGGCGTCGCCACCGGCGCGACGAGCGAGGATGAATCGACGCCGAACCTGAGCACCGGCGGTGCATTGACGATCGCCGATGTCGATGCCGGTCAGTCGAACTTCGCGCCTCAAGCAAGCACCGCCGGCGGCAACGGCTACGGCAGCTTCACGCTGGCGGCCGACGGCAGCTGGAGCTACACGGCTGACAACAGCCAAGCGGCGATCCAGCAACTGGGTGCCGGGGAGTCGCTCAGCGACAGTTTCACGGCAGTGTCGTTCGATGGGACGGCCAGCCAACTCGTGACCGTGACCATTACCGGGACCAACGATGTGCCGGTGGTCGGCGGCGTGGCCAGCGGTGCGGTGCAAGAAGATCTTGCGGTGGCTGCTGGCAACCTTGCGACTGGTGGTGCGCTGACGATTGCCGACGTTGATGCCGGTCAGTCCAATTTCACCCCCCAGGCCGGCACCGCCGGCAGCAACGGCTATGGCAGCTTCAGCTTGCTGGCTGATGGCAGCTGGAGCTACACGGCCGACAACAGCCAGGCGGCGATCCAGCAGTTGGGCGCCGGCGAGTCGATCAGCGACAGTTTCACCGCCGTGTCGTCCGACGGCACCGCCAGCCGGCTCGTGACGGTGACGATTACCGGCACCAACGACGTGCCGGTGATCGGCGGGGTGGCCAGTGGCGCGGTCAGCGAGGATGACTTGACACCGAATCTGAGCACCGGCGGTGCGCTGACGATTGCCGATGTCGATCAGGGCCAGTCCAACTTCGCGCCCCAAGCGAGCGCCAGCGGCAGCAACGGCTACGGCAGCTTCACGCTGGCGACCGACGGCAGCTGGAGCTACACGGCCAACAATGGCCAAGCAGCGATCCAGCAACTGGGCGCCGGTCAAACGATCAGCGACAGCTTCACCGCCGTGTCGTCCGACGGCACGGCCAGCCAGCTCGTGACGGTGACCATCACTGGCACCAACGACGTGCCGGTGATTGGTGGTGTGGCCAGTGGCGCGGTGAGCGAGGATGCTTCGACCCCGAACCTGAGCACCAGTGGTGCGCTGACGATCGCCGATGTTGACCAGGGCCAGTCGAACTTCGCGCCGCAGGCGAGCACTGCCGGTAGCAATGGCTACGGCAGCTTCAACTTGCTGGCCGACGGCAGCTGGAGCTACACGGCGGACAACAGCCAGGGCGCGATCCAGCAGCTGGGTGCCGGCCAGTCGCTCAGCGACAGCTTTACTGCAGTCTCGTCCGATGGAACGGCCAGCCAGCTCGTGACCGTGACCATCACCGGGACCAACGATGTGCCCGTGATCGGCGGCGTGGCCAGTGGTGCGGTGCAAGAAGATCTTGCGGTGGCTGCTGGCAACCTTGCGACCGGTGGCGCGCTGACGATTGCCGATGTCGATGCAGGACAGTCCAGTTTTGCAGCCCAGGCCGGCACCGCCGGCAGCAATGGCTACGGCAGTTTCGCGCTGGCAACCGACGGCAACTGGACCTACACGGCCGACAACAGCCAAAGCGCGATCCAGCAACTGGGCGCCGGCCAGTCGCTCAGCGACAGCTTCACTGCAGTCTCGTCCGATGGGACGGCCAGCCAAGTGGTGACTGTGACCATCACCGGGACCAACGACGTGCCGGTGATCGGCGGCGTCGCCAGCGGCGCGCTGAGCGAGGATGCCTCGACCCCGAACCTGAGCACCAGCGGTGCGCTGACGATCGCGGATGTCGACCAAGGCCAGTCGAACTTCGCGTCGCAGGCGAGCACCGGCGGCAGCAACGGCTACGGCAACTTCACGCTGGCGGCCGACGGCAGCTGGACCTACACGGCTGACAACAGCCAAAGCGCGATCCAGCAACTGGGCGCGGGTCAATCGATCAACGACAGCTTCACCGCGGTGTCGTCGGATGGCACCGCCAGCCAGGTGGTGACCGTGACAATTACCGGGACCAACGACGTGCCGGTGATCGGTGGCGTTGCCAGCGGCGCGGTGAGCGAGGACGCCTCGACGCCGAACCTGAGCACCAGCGGTGCGCTGACGATCGCCGATGTCGATGCAGGGGAGTCCAGCTTCACAGCCCAAGCCGGCACCGCCGGCAGCAACGGCTACGGCAGCTTCGCGCTGGCGGCCAATGGCAACTGGACCTACACCGCCAACAACAGCCAGACTGCGATCCAGCAGCTGGCCGCAGGTCAATCGATCAGCGACAGCTTCACTGCAGTCTCGTCCGATGGAACGGCCAACCGGGTGGTGACCGTGACGATCGCCGGCACCAACGACGCACCCGTCCTGAGTGCTGCTGCGACACCCGCTCTGGCGTCGGTCAACGAGGATGCCGGTGCACCGGCCGGGGCCGTGGGGACGCTCGTATCAAGCCTGGTGAACCTGAATCCGCCAGCCGGCGGGCTCGACAACGTGACCGATGCGGACAACGGCGCCATCACCGGCATCGCGCTGACGGGTGTGAATGCCGCCAACGGAAGCTGGTGGTACTCCACCAATGGCGGCGCCAACTGGGCGGCGGTGGGTGCGGTGTCGGACGCGTCTGCACTGCTGCTGGCTGCGAACGCGAACACGCGTGTCTACTTCCAGGGGAATTTGAACTTCAACGGGACGCTCAGCGATGGCATCACCTTCCGCGCCTGGGATCAGACGAGCGGCGTGGCGGGAACCACGGTGAGCACAGTCACGAACGGGAACAGCTCCGCGTTCTCGAGCGCGACCGACACGGCGAGCATCACCGTCAGCGCGGTGAACGACAACCCGGTCGCCGTGGCCGACAGGATCATCGTGTCGAACAGCACGCTTGTCACGCTGTCGGCGAGCTCGCTGCTCGGTAACGACACCGACATCGACGGCCTCGCCTTGACGATCACCAGCGTCGGCGGCGCGGTCGGGATTTCCGGCCTGACGCTGGATGCCACCAACGGCACGATCAGCTTCACCAGCGGCAGCACGGCGGGAGCCACGGCCGGCAGTTTCCAGTACACCGTGTCGGACGGCGCCGGGGGGACCGCGACGGCGACGGCGACGATCGACGTCAGGGCGGTGTCCACCGGAAACGGCGCCGACACGATCGATCTCAGCACGGCCGGCACGTATCAAGCCTCCTACATCGATGGCCGCGGGGGGGCCGATGACCTGACGGGTGGTGCGGCCGGTGACGTCTTCATCGGAGGAAGCGGCAACGGCAACGACGACCTGACCGGCTCGGGGGGCAATGACCTTCTGGTCGGCGGCGGCGGCGACGACACGTTGTCCGGCGGCGCCGGCAACGACGTGCTGCGTGGTGGCACCGGCAACGGTGACACGATGGACGGCGGCGCCGGAAGCGAAGATCTGCTCGACTTCTCGGACGGTACCGTGGCAGTCAACTTCACGCTCGTGCAGAGCGCTGGTTCGACCAGCATCGCCAACGACACGGGTGGTCTCGGCCAGAACGACGTCTATCAGAACATCGAAGGCGTGATCGGAACGAGCCTGGCCGACACCCTCACGGGCAGCACCTCGAACGACATCATCCGCGGCGGTGCCGGCAACGACATCCTCGACGGCGCCAGTGGCAATGCAGACCTGCTCGACTTCTCAGGCGGCCAGGCCGGCCTCACGTTCACGCTGATGCAAAGCAGCAGCGCGACGAACTTCAATACCGGTGCCGCCGGGCTAGGCACCGACAGCTACAAGAACTTCGAGGGCGTCATCGGCACGACCTTTGCCGACACGATCACCGGCTCGGCATCGAACGACCAATTGCGCGGCGGCGGCGGCAACGATGTGATCAACGGCCTTGCGGGCGACGACCGCATCGTCGGTGGGGCCGGCGCCGACATACTCACAGGCGGCGCGGACAACGACACCTTCGTCTTCGACTCGGCGCCCAACGCGGTGGACTCGGTCACCGACTTCAATGCTTCGGGATCGGCGGCGAGCGGCGATCTGGTCGAGCTGTCGCTCGGCACGTTCACCGCCCTCACGACCGCGAGCGGCAACACGCTCTCAGCGGCCGAGTTTGCGTCCTCGGACGGTGGCGGTGCGGGAGACATGGTGGGCGCGGGCGTGCATGTGATCTACGACAGCGCGACGGGCAACCTGTACTACGACGCCGACGGCCAGAGCGCCGCCAACCGCACGCTGGTTGCAACCTTGACGCTGACCAATCCGGCCGACACCTTCGACAGCAACGACATCAAGGTGGGCCTGTGAGTTTTCGCCAGCCGCCCGCGGATGCGGGTGGCAGCGCGCGCGAGACATCGACATGAAGCCACTTCTCCAGCTTCTCAAGCGACCGCTTCTCTTTGTCGGCGGCTTCTCGTTCTTCGTGAACCTGCTGCTGCTGGCCCCCGCGCTCTTCATGCTGCAGGTTTTTGACCGGGTGCTGACGAGCCAGAGCCGGGAGACGCTGCTGGTGCTGTTGCTGGGTGTCGGCGTGGCGCTCGGCCTGATGCTGATGCTGGACTATCTGCGCAGCCGGCTGCAGGGCGTCGCGGGCAACCTGATCGCCGAGCAGCTGTCTCCGGTGGTTGCCAAAGTCATGCTGGTGCACACGGCGCGCCGTGCCGAGCGCGCGCCCTGCGAAGGCTTGCGCGACGTCGCGGCGCTGCGCAACCTGTTTTCCTCCCAGGGGCTGCTGGCCTTGTTCGATGTGCCATGGGTATTCGTCTATGTCGCGGTCATCTGGCTGGCGCATCCGATGCTGGGTGTGGCCGCGGCCGCCGCGTCGTTGCTGATGCTCGTCCTTGCCGTGGTGAACGACCGCATCACGCGCCGCGATATTGAAGCCCTGCAGAAGGAAGCCGCCCGGGCCACGCGCTACCTCGAATCTTCGATGCAGAACGCAGAGCTGGCGCAGTCGCTCGGAATGGGGGAGGCGGTGATCGGGCGCTGGCGGACTCTCAACGCAGGCGTCGCAGCGCTGCAGGGGCCGACTGCGCGCAAGTCGGTGGCGATGGCCGCGCTCACGCGGACCACGCGCCAGGCGGTGCAAGTGCTGTTGCAGGGACTGGGCGCCTACCTCGTCATCACGGGCGAAGGCACGCCGGGCATCCTGGTGGCCTGCACTATCCTGCTCGGCCGGGCTCTGGCGCCGGTCGAACAAGTGGTGGGGAGCTGGCGCGTGCTGGCCGAGGGGCGCCTGGCTTTCGCGCGCCTGTCCGAGGTGCTGGGCGCCGCCGAGCGTCAGCCGCAACGCATGGCGCTGCCGGCTCCGAGCGGCCGCCTGCACGCGGAAGGCCTCGTGTTCCGGCCTTCGCAGGGCGAGCGGATGATTCTCGCCGGCGTGTCGTTGAGCCTGGAGCCGGGCGAGTCGCTGGCCATCACCGGCGCCAGCGGTGCCGGCAAGTCGACGCTGGTGCGCCTGCTGACTGGCCTGTGGAGGCCCCATGCAGGTGTCGTGCGGCTGGACGATGTCGACATCGCGCAATGGCCGCGCGAAGAACTCGGCCCCTGGCTCGGCTATGTGCCGCAGGATGTGGAGCTGTTCGCCGGCACCGTTGCCGACAACATCGCGCGGCTGGGCGAGGTCGATCCGGACAAGGTCGTGCAAGCGGCGCAGCGTGCCGGCGTGCATGCGCTGATCCTGACGCTGCCCGAGGGTTACGACACCGTCGTCGACAACATGGGCGTGATGCTGTCGCCGGGCCAGCGCCAGCGTATTGCGCTGGCACGCGCGCTCTATGGCAACCCGAAGCTGCTGGTGCTGGACGAGCCCAACTCCAACCTCGACGGGGCGGGCGAACTGGCGCTGGGCGAGGCCCTGAAGGCGCTGCGCGGCCAGGTCACGGTGATCGTCGTCACGCACCGCAGCGCGCTGGTTCAGCAAATGGACAAGCTGATGGTGCTGGAGGCCGGCCGCGTCAAGCAGTACGGGCCGGTGGCGGAAGTGATGCAAACGATCAGGCGTGCGGGCCAGAGCCCGGGCGGCGCCCAAGTGGTGATGATGCCGGCGCGCGCTTCGGAGGTTGCCCGATGAATCACATGGCGCATGCGATCGCGGCCAACGACCCGCTGGCGCTCCATGTGCGCGAAGCGCGTCACCTGGCGCACTGGGGCTTGGCCGTGCTGGTCTGCGGGCTGCTGCCGGCTGCCTCCTGGTTGAGCTTTGCCCCGCTGTCGTCCGCCGTGGTGGCGCAGGCCCATGTGAAGGTGGACCTGAACCGGCGCCCGGTGCAGCATGCCGAAGGCGGCATTGTGCGCGAAGTCCTGGTGCGCGACGGCCAGCATGTGCGGCAGGGAGAGCCCTTGCTCGTGCTGGGCGACGTCTCGGTCGATGCCGACAGGAACCGGTTGGACCACCGCGTCAAGACCGAGCGTGCCAGCCTCGCGCGGCTCGACGCGGAGCAGACCATGGCGCGCGCAATCGCCTTCCCGCCCGACGTGGTCGAGACCGCCGCAGCCGATCCGCGCCTGGCCGCGCAGCTGGACAAGGAGAACGCACTGTTCGAGGCGAGGCGTGATGCACTGGTGGGGCAGGTGCGCCTCTTGCGTTCGCAACGCGAGAAAGTGGCCGAGGAAATCGTGGCACTGCGCGCCCAGATCATGCGGGCGAGTGAGTCGATGACCTTCCAGAAAGGCGACCTGGAGACCAACCGCAAGCTGCTCAAAGATGGCTTCATCTCGGCCGCGCGCATTGCGCAGCTCGAAGGTACCGTGGCCGACTACGGCGTGAAGATCGAGGAGCGGCGCGCGGAACTCGCGCGCGCCGAGCAGCGCACGGTCGATGCCGATCTGCGCATCCGCTCGCTGGAGAGCGAGTACCGCCAGCAGGCGAGCGACCAACTCAAGGTCACGGCGGCCCGGCTGGCGGAAATCGAGCAGGAGCGGCGCAAGTCGACCGATGCCTCGGCGCGGCAGGTAATCACGGCGCCGGCCAGCGGCGAGATCATCGATCTGAAGTATTCGACGCCCGGCGCGGTGATTCCGCCCCGCGAGACCATTGCCGACGTTGTGCCCGACGACACCCGCCTGGTGACCGATGCGCGCGTTCGTCCAGAGGACATCGGCCGGATCCAGCGCGGCCAGCCGGCCGAGATCCGTTTCACGGCATTCAAGTACCGCACCACGCAGCTGGTGCATGGCAAGGTGGTCTACGTGTCGGGCGATCGCCTGATCGACCGTGCGACCAGTGCTCCCTACTACTCGGTGCTGGTCGAGGCCGATGCGGCTTCGCTCGCGACGGCGGGAGACCTGAAGCTGCTCGCCGGCATGCCCGCCGAGATCTACCTGCAGGGGGAGGAGCGCACCGCACTCCAGTACCTGGTGGAGCCGGTCACCCAGGTGCTGCGCCGCGCCGCGCGCGAGCGTTGATGCGCCGCGAGCGCTCAGCCGGGCTTGCCGTCCAACCGGGCCCGGGTCAGCACGGGCCAGTAGCGCACGGCAAACAGGCCGAAGCCCAGGCTGTTAGCGCCAGTGCAATCGTGATCAGCGGGGGATGCGGATAACCGGTTCGAAACGGCCCCGCAAGGCGCTTCGAACAAGCCAGCAGCACGCCAGCGTGGATAGCCTGAGCGGCTCCACGCTGCGTGGGCTTAACCAGACCGTAACGATGCCCAACCTTTCAAGCTGTCGATTTCATTGGTTTTGTGCATCAGCTAGATAAGTCCGCGGGTGTTCGAAAAAGGGGCCGGTCGGCCCCTTTTGTGTTTCAGGCGCCGAGGCGCCCGCTGGCTTAGGATTCGCTTCATGTTCACCGCCGCCATCTTCGACATGGACGGGCTGCTCATCGATTCGGAGCGGCCCATCATGGCCGCCTGGATCGAAGCCGCCCGCACGCTCGACATCGAGCTTTCGCACACCCAGTACCTGCAATGCGTGGGGCTGGCCATGGGCGAGTCGAGGCAGATCCTTGCGACGCTGCTCGGCGGCACGGCCGCCTACCAGCACGCGGCGACGCAAGTGACCGCCGCGCTGCAGCTGCAGCGCGCCGACGGCGACGCCCGGCCGCTCTTCCCCATCAAGCCCGGCGCGGCCGAGTTGCTCACCGCCTTGCGCGGACTCGGCACACGCTGTGCGGTTGCCTCGTCGTCCACGCGCGGCCAGATCGCGGCTTGCCTGGGTAGCCTTGACGTGCTCCATCATTTCGAGGCTTTCGCGGGCGGCGACGAGGTAGCACGCGCCAAACCAGACCCGGCGCTGTACCTGCTTGCGGCCGAGCGCCTGGGTGTGGACCCTGCGCAATGCGTGGCCTTCGAAGACAGCGAGAACGGCGCGAAGGCGGCGCTGGCGGCTGGCCTCAGGGTCGTCATCGTGCCGGACCTCAAGCACCCGCCGGAGTCGATCATCGGACAGGCGTTTCATGTGCTCGATTCGCTGCACGACGCCATGGCGCACCTGCCGCTGTGGTTTCCCGCCCCCGAGCAGAAGCGCGCCTGACCTGCCGGCTCAGAGCACTTCGTCGCGCAGCTGCGGAAACACCTTCGACACCTTGGCGAGCAGGTAGTCGCCATAGCGGCCGCTGAAGGCGTGCACATTGGCGCGGTCCCAGCGCTCGGCGCTGTCGTCGCGCGCCTCGGCACCGGCCAGGCCCTCGATGCGCTGCACGCGGGCTTCGAAGTTCGGATCGAAGAACAGCGGGAACGAAAGCCGGTCGCGGCCCGAGGTGTTGCGCTTCACGCGGTGGGAGGTCGATTTGTAGAGCCCGCCGGTCATGCGGTCGAGCATGTCGCCGATATTGCAGACGAACGATCCGGAAATCGGCGGCGCATCGATCCAGCCGCCGGGCGTATGCACGGCGAGGCCGCCCACGTTGTCCTGGTGCAGGATGGTGAGCAGGCCGTAGTCGGTGTGCTCGCCCACGCCCCATTGCACGTCCAGCCCTTCGGGCACGGGCTGCGAGGGGTAGTTGAAGAGGCGGAACAGGATCAGCGGATCAGCGGTGTAACGCTCGGCGAAATACGTGGCCGGCAGACCGAGGCTCAGCGCGATGCCTTCCATCAGCCGGTGGCCCAGCTGCGTCACGGCCGCCATGTAGTCGAGGATGGTTTCGCGGAAGCCCGGCACGTCGGGGAACAGGTTCGGCCCGTGCACCGGCGTCTTCGCCAGCACCAGCGGGTGCGTGGCGGGCAGCTCGGTGCCCAGGTAGAGGCCTTCCTTCCAGTCGGGCCGGCCCGAGGTCAGCTCGCCGCCCAGCGGGAAGAAGCCGCGCCAGGCGCGTCCGCCGAGGGCCATGCGCCATTGCATCTTGGTTTCCTCGGGCAATTCGAAAAAGCGGTGGCTCAGCACTTCGAGCCGCTGCACCAGCGCCGCATCGACGCCGTGGCCCGTGACATAGAAGAAGCCGTGCGCGCGGCAGGCGGCGCCGATCTGCATGGCTACGCCGTCGCGTTCGGGCGTGCCGGCCACGAGCGGGGCGACATCGATCACGGGGAGCGTCTGTGTGTCGGTCATGGTCGAAGAGAGCATGTCACGCGCCGCGCGCGAAGGGCGAACGGATGTCCGAAAGAAACTGCTGCGCGCGGGGGTGCTGCGGCCGGTTGAAGAAGTCGTCGGGCGTCGCGCGTTCGAGCACCTTGCCCTCGTCCATGAAGATCACGCGGTCGGCCACCTCGCGGGCAAAGCCCATCTCGTGCGTGACGCAGACCATGGTCATGCCGTCGCGCGTGAGGTCGCGCATCACCAGCAGCACCTCGCCCACCATCTCGGGGTCGAGTGCGCTGGTGGGCTCGTCGAACAGCATCAGGGGTGGCTGCATGGCGAGCGCGCGCGCAATGGCCACGCGCTGCTGCTGGCCGCCCGAGAGTTCGCTGGGCCACGCGTTGGCCTTGTTCGCGAGGCCCACGCGCTGCAGCAGTGCCATCGCGCGCTCCTCGGCTTCCTTGCGCGAGAGGCCGCGCAGCTGCATCGGCGCCATCGTGCAGTTCTGCAGCACCGTGAGGTGCGGAAACAGGTTGAACTGCTGGAACACGAAACCGATGCGCGAGCGGAACGCGTTCACGTCGGTGCCCGGTGCATGGATGTCCTGGCCTTCGAAAAGGATGCGGCCCGACTGGATCGGCTCCAGCCGGTTGAAGGTGCGGATCAGCGTCGATTTGCCCGAGCCCGAGGGGCCGCACACCACGACCACTTCGCCCTTGTGAATGGTTTCGTTGATGTCGACCAGGGCCTGGTAGCTGCCGTACCACTTGTTGACGTTCTGGAGTTCGATCATGCGGACACCTTGGGAGCCGAGGCGGGGTCGGCGATGGACATGCCGCGCCGCGCGAGCCGGCGTTCGAGCCAGTAGGCGAAGCGCGACAGGCCGAAGCACAGAATGAAGTAGGTCCCGCCCAGGATCAGGTAGATCTGGGCCGGCTTGGTGAACACCTGCGTGTTGATCTGCGTCGCGATGAACGACACCTCGGCCAGCCCGATGATGTAGCCCAGCGAGGTCTCCTTGATGGTCGAGACGAACTGGTTCACCAGCGAAGGCAGCATGCTGCGCAGTGCCTGCGGCAGCACCACGAGACGCATCGCGCGGCCATAGTCCAGGCCCAGCGCGCGGGCGGTTTCCATCTGGCCGCGCGGCAGGCCCTGGATGCCGGCGCGCACGATCTCGGCGAGGTAGGCGGCGTCGAAGATCACGAGCGCGATCAGCATGGTGGTGAACTGGTCGGTCTTCACGCCCGTCACGCTGGGCAGGAAGAAGTAGGCCCAGAAGATCACCATCAGCAATGGCAGCCCGCGCACGACGAAGACGAAGCCCGTCACCGGCCAGCGCAACCAGCGCCACGGGCTTACGCGTGCGAGGCCAAGCATGATGCCCAGCGGCAGCGCGAGCACCAGCCCGCAGGAGGCCAGCAGCAGCGTGAGCACCAGCCCGCCTAGCGGGCCGTTCGGGTACTGCCCGATGAGAAAGTAGACCCAGTAGTCGTTGATGATTTCGAGCATCTGGTGGGCCTCAGATGGTTCGCACCGGAAAGCGGTGGTGGTACCAGGTGGCCAGCCCGGTGATGGCCAGCGACACGGTCAGGTACGCCGCACTCGCGAACGCGAACGACTCGAAGCTGCGAAACGTCGCGCTCTCGACCTGACCGGCCTGGTACATCAGCTCGGCCACGCCGATCACCGTGGCGATCGACGTGTTCTTCCAGAGGCTCAGCGTCTGCGAAATGAGCGGCGGCACCGTCACCCGCAGCGCCTGCGGCAGCACCACGCGGCGCATGGTGCCCATGAAGCCGAAGCCCAGCGCACGGCCGGCTTCGAACTGCACCGTGGGAATCGCGCGGATCCCGCTGCGGATGTCTTCCGCCATGAAGGCGGCCGTGTAGAGCGCAAGCGCGATGATGGCGCTGTAGGCCTCGATGTGCCCCGCATACAGCCATTGCTTGATGCCCTCGGGCAGAAGCTCGGGCGCACCGAAGTACCAGAACAGCATGTGCGCGAGCAGCGGAATGTTGCGGATCGATTCCACGTACGCAAAGCCGAGCCAGCGCAGCGGCGCGAGGGGCGAAAGGCGCAGCAGCGCCACCACCAGTGCGATGGGCAGGGCAAGCAGCAGCGAGGCCGCCAGCAACTGCAGCGAGAGCAGCAGGCCCGCGACCAGCATGTCGTGGTACTTGCCGGTCAGCAGCAGCGAATAGTCGAACAGGGGCATGGGGGGCGACAGTATCACCGCCGCGGCGGGTTCCGCTCCCTCCCTCTCGACCCGAGATCAGTCGATCTTGTCGCTCTCGAGCTTGAAGTCGCGCGTCTGGAAGCCCGAAGCCGTGTTCGGCCCGTACCACTTGACGAAGATCTTCTGCGCTTCGCCCGACTTCTCGAGCTCGCGCAGCGTGTCGTCCACCACCGCCTTCAGTCCGCTCTCGCCCTTCTTGATGCCGATGGCCAGCGCCTCGGTGCTCAGGTTCTGCTTGAGCACCACGTACTTGGCCTTCTGCGGGCCGAGCTTGGCGTAGCTGCGCAGCAGCGCGGCCTCGTCGTCCACATAGCCCACGCCCTTGCCCTGCTGCAGCGCCTGGAAGGCCTGCTGGCTCGTGTCGAAGGTCACCACCTCGGCGGTAGGCACGGCCTTGCGGATGTTCGGCTCCTGCGTGCCGCCGCGAATGGTCAGCACCTTCTTGCCGGCGAGTTGCGGCACGTCGGTAATGCCGCTGTCCTTCTTCACGATGGCCTTCTGGCCGGTGACGAAGGTGGTGAGAGAAAAATCGATCTGCGCCTCGCGCTCCTTGTTGTGCGTGAGGCCCGCGGCCACCAGGTCGACGTGGCCCTGCTGCAGCTCGGGAATGCGCGCGGCCACCGCGATCTGCTTGAGCACCGGCTTAACGCCGATCTTCTTGGCAATCGCGTTCACCAGGTCGACCTCGTAGCCGACGATCTGGCGGGTCTTCGGGTCGATGAAGGTCGCGGGCTCGTCGGTGCCGAGCACGCCGACCACGAGTTCGCCCTTTTTCTTGATGTCGGCGAGCTGGTCTGCGTGGGCGGCGATGCCCGTCAGCAGGGCGGAGGCGGCGAGGGCCGCGGCAATGAGGTTCAAGCGCATGTTCTTCTCCTTCTTGGAAAACAAGGACGGGACCATATCAATAAAACCGTGGATTATTAAATCCTCAATCGACATATACATATGGGCACCCGAATGGTCCTGATGCCGGTACTGGAATCGCGAGAATTCAGTCGGCGTGCGGGCCGGGGAGGCTGCTGGAGGGATACTCCCGCCATGCAGATTCACGAAAAGCCTCCCGTCGACACCCCCTTCGAATGGATCGGCGGCGAACCCAAGGTACAGGCGCTGGTCGACCGCTTCTACGACCTGATGGAGCTCGAACCCGCCTATGCGCAGCTGCGCGCGGTGCACGGCGCCAGCCTCGACAATGCGCGCCAGCGTCTCTTCTGGTTTTTGTGCGGCTGGCTCGGCGGGCCGCAGCACTACACCGACCGCTTCGGCCACCCGATGCTGCGCGCGCGCCATCTGCCGCAGAGCATCGGCGGGCACAGCATCGGTATCAAGGAGCGCGACCAATGGCTGGCCTGCATGGACCAGGCGATGGGCGAGACCGGGGTGCCCGAGGGATTGCGCGCACGCTTGCGCGATTCGTTTTTCCAGACCGCGGACTGGATGCGCAATCGCGGCGAGCAGTAAAACAAAACAGACAACGACTCCGAAAGATTTTTCTCCCATGAATTCCATCGTCATCATCGGCGGCGGCCACGCCGCGGCCCAGCTTTGCGCCGGATTGGCAGAGGCGGGGCAGGGCGCGCGCGTGCACCTGGTCTGCGAGGAGGCTTGCGAGCCCTACCACCGGCCGCCGCTGTCCAAGGCCTTTCTCAAGAGCGCCGAGGAAACCACGCAGCCGCACAAGGCCGCCGGCTGGTACCGCGAAGCGGGCATCACGCTGCACTTGGGCGACGCGGCCGTGGCCATCGACCGCGAGGCGCACACCGTCACGCTGCGCTCGGGGGCGATATTGCCGTGGGAGCGGCTGGTGCTGGCTACCGGCACGCGCGCACGCCAGATGCCCGACCTGAAGCCGGGGCTGGAAAACGTCGCGAGCCTGCGCGCCGCCGATGAAGCGCATCGCCTGCGTTCGCGGCTCGCCGATGCGCAGCAGGTCACGGTGCTGGGCGGCGGCTTCATCGGGCTCGAAGTGGCGGCCACGGCCAAGGCGCTCGGCAAGAGCGTGCAGGTGATCGAAAGCGCGCCGCGCCTGCTGGGCCGTGCCGTGTCGCCCGAGCTGTCGGCCCATGTGCTCGCAACGCATCGTGCAGCGGGCATCGACGTTGTGCTCGGCGCGCGCACCGGCGCGTTCGAGGTCGAAGGCGACCGGCTGCTGTCGATCCAGGTCGACGGCGTGAAGCAATCGGTGGATCTGCTGCTGCTCGGCATCGGCGCCGTGCCCGAGACCGCATTGGCGCAGGCCGCGGGCATCGAGTGCGCGGACGGCATCGTGGTCGATGGCCACATGCAGACCAGCGCGGCCGACGTGCTCGCGGTGGGCGACTGCACGCGCTTCCCCGACCGGCGCGCGGGCCGCTCATTGCGGCTCGAATCGGTTCAGAACGCGAACGACCAGGCGCGCACGGCCGTGGCCACGCTGACCGGTGCTGCGCGCCCGCACGATGCCATGCCATGGTTCTGGTCCGACCAGGGCGGCATGCGGCTGCAGATGGTCGGGCTGATGCCGGCCGAAGGCACGCTGGGGCTGGCCAGCGTGCGTCGGCCCGGCCCGAAGCCCGAGGCGTTCTCGCTGTTCCACTATGTCGATGGAGAGCTGGTGTGCGTCGAATCGGTCAACGCGCCGGTTGACCACATGATGAGCCGCAAGCTGCTCGAAGCAGGGCGCAGCCCGGATGCGGCGGCGGTGGCGGATGCGGCCATTCCGCTCAAGAACCACTTGGCATAGCAGAAGCGCGTCGTAGCGCGGCGTTCAGCGTCGCGCTGGAGCCAGCAGCACCACGAGGGCGCCCGCGCCGCCCTCGGCCGGCTTGGCTTGCACGAAGGCCAGCACCTCGTTCTTCTGAATGAGCCAGCGCTGTGCTTTGGTCTTGAGCACCGGCTGCTTGCCGGGTGAGCCCAGCCCCTTGCCGTGCACCACGCGCACACAGCGCAGACCTTGCTTGTAGGCGCTGCGAATGAAGCCGCCGAGCGCCTCGCGGGCCTCGTCGCTGCGCAGGCCGTGCAGGTCGACCTGCGCCTGGATGCTCCAGTCGCCCTTGCGCAGCCGCGCGGTCACGTCGGTGCCGATGCCCGGGCGGCGAAAGCTCATGGCGTCGTCGACATCGAGCAGGGTCGTCACGTCGAACTCGTCGGAGAGCGATTCGCGCAGCACGCGCTGTTCGTCGAGCTGGTGCTGCACCGGAATGGGCGCCGGCGGCTCGGGTGCGAGAGGCACCACGGCCTTGCGGCGAAGCGGCTCCGTGGCGCCGATGGCGCGCGTGAACAGGTCTTTCTCGGCCGCGCGCTTGCGTTCGGCCGCGGCCTTGGCGGCTGCGGCAGCCGCTTCGCGCTCGCGGGTTTCGGCCAGTGTGCGCTGCACCTGCTTCAGGTCTGCCAGGTTCTTGATGGGCGGCGTGCGAGAGGCCATCAGAGCAGCCCTTTCTCGGCCATCGAAAAGCTCTGGCCGGCGCTGACGATCACATGGTCGAGCACGCGCACGTCGATCAGCGAGAGCGCAGCCCTGAGCGTTTGCGTCAGGGATTCGTCGGCGCGCGAGGGCTCAATGCTGCCGCTGGGGTGGTTGTGCGAAAGCACCACGGCCGCGGCGTGGTGGTGCAGCGCACGCGTGACCACCTCGCGCGGGTAGACGCTGGTCTGGGAGAGCGTGCCGCGAAACAGTTCTTCAAGCACGATCAACCGGTGCTGGGCATCGAGAAACAATACCGCGAACACCTCGTACGGACGTGAGCCGATGTGCATCTGCAGGTACTCCTTGACCGCCCCCGGCGAGTCGAACACCGTGCGCTCCTTCAGGCGCTCGGCCATGGCGCGGCGTGCCAGCTCGAGCACGGCGATGAGTTCGGCGCGCTTGGCGTCGCCGCCCATGCCCTTGATGACCTTCAGGTCTTCGGCACCGGTTTGCAGCAGGCCTGAAAGACCGCCGAAGTGGTCGAGCAGCTCCTGGGCCAGCTGGAGCACGTTTTTTCCCGCCACGCCCGTGCGCAGCAGCAACGCCAGCAGTTCGGCGTCGGCCAGCGCGGCGGCGCCTCGCGCGATGAGTTTTTCGCGCGGGCGGGCGTGGGCGGGGAGATCCTTGAATGCCATCGAAAACCTGGTGAAACCTTGAAAGAGCGGGTGGAAGCCCCGGCTCCTTAAAATGCAGTCCAGTTTATCGGGACACCCACCTTGTCTTTGCCTACCTCCGCTGCACCCATGTCCCACGTTGTGACTTCCGGCTCGTTCCTTACCCTGCATTACCGGCTGGCCGGTCCGGCGGGCGACATCATCAACACTTTCGCTGACAAGCCCGCCACGCTGTCGCTGGGCACCGGCGAGCTTTCGCCCGCCATGGAACAGCGGCTCATGGGCCTGGAAGAGGGCACGCACGCCACCTTCGAGCTGCCCGCCGGCGAGGCTTTTGGCGAGCGCAACCCCGAAATGCAGCAATGGGTGGCCAGGAAGCTGCTGGCCCAGATGGGCGACCCCGACGAGCAATATGCAGTCGGCGACGTGGTGCAGTTCCCCACGCCCGACGGCACGGGCAGCTACGCGGGCGCGGTGGTCGAATCGAACGAGACCGCGGTGCGCTTCGACTTCAACCACCCGTTGGCCGGGCAGCCCGTGACCTTCGAGGTGCGGCTGATCGGAGTTCTATGAACAAGGGCCTCGAAGAAGTCGTTCTTGCCGAGCCGCGCGGCTTTTGCGCGGGCGTGGACCGTGCCATCGAAATCGTCGAGCGCGCGCTGGCCAAATTCGGCGCGCCCATCTACGTGCGCCACGAGATCGTGCACAACACCTACGTGGTGAACGAACTCAAGGCCAAGGGCGCGATCTTCATCGAAGACCTGGCCGACGTGCCGCCCGGCGCCACGCTGGTGTTCAGCGCCCACGGCGTGAGCAAGGCGGTGCAGCAAGAGGCGCGCGACCGCGGCTTCGACGTTTTCGATGCCACCTGCCCGCTGGTGACCAAGGTGCACGTCGAAGTCGCCAAGCTCGCCAAGGAAGGCTACGAGTTCATCATGATCGGCCACAAGGGGCACCCCGAGGTCGAAGGCACCATGGGCCAGCTCTCGAGCGGCATCCACCTGGTGGAAGACGTGGACGGTGTGGCGAAGGTGTCGCCCGCGCAGACAGAAAAGCTCGCCGTCGTCACGCAGACCACGCTCAGCGTGGACGACGCCGCCGAAATCGCGGCCGCCGTGCGCGCGCGTTTTCCGATGGTGCGCGAGCCCAAGCAGCAGGACATCTGCTACGCCACCCAGAACCGCCAGGACGCGGTAAAGATATTGAGCCCCCAGGTCGACCTGGTGATCGTGGTCGGCAGCCCCACCAGCTCCAACAGCAACCGGCTGCGCGAACTGGCACAGCGCCTGGGCACCGAAAGCTACATGGTCGATTCGGCCGAAGAGCTCAAGCCGGAGTGGTTCGAAGGCAAGACCCGGGTAGGCCTCACGGCCGGTGCCTCGGCGCCCGAAGTGCTGGTGCGCGAGGTGATCGAACGCGTGCGGGCGCTCGGCGCGGTGTCGGTCCGCAAGATGGACGGCATCGAGGAAACCATCAAGTTTCCGCTCCCCAAAGGCCTCAAGCTCGACGACATTCCTCCTCCGGGACACATCTCTTGAACAACGACACGACGAATTGGCGCCTTGAAACCGAGAGCGCCTCCCGCAGGCTGCGCGAGGGTGCCGCTCATTTCCTGCGCGAAACCCCGCTCTGGAAGCTGCCGGCTTCCGCTTTCGGCATCGAGGTGCCGGGCGTGGAGGTGTGGCTCAAGCTCGAGCACATGCAGGTAAGCGGCAGCTTCAAGGCGCGGGGCATGATGAACCGCCTGTTGGCCAATAACATTCCCGAAAGCGGCGTGGTCGTGGCTTCGGGTGGCAATGCGGGCATTGCCACCGCGGCGGCGGCCAAGGCGCTGGGCGTGCGTTGCCAGGTGTTCCTGCCCGGCGTCTCGCCCGAAGCCAAGCGCGCCCGGCTGCGAGCGCTCGGTGCCGAGGTGGTCGTGGTCGGCGAGCTCTATCCCGATGCCCTTGCGGCCTGCCTCACGCGCCAGAAGGAAAGCGGCGCCTTGCTGACCCATGCCTACGACCAGCCCGAAGTCGTGGCCGGCGCGGGCACGCTGGGGGTCGAAATCGAAGCGCAGGGCGGCCTGCCCGATTCCGTGCTCGTGAGCGTGGGCGGCGGCGGCCTGATCGGCGGCCTCGCCGGCTGGTTCGAAAAGCGCGCCCGCGTGGTGGCGCTGGAGCCCGAAAAAGCGCCCACGCTGCTCCGTGCCCGCCAGGCCGGCGAGCCGGCCGACGTCGACGTGGGCGGCATTGCCGCCGATTCGCTCGGCGCACGCCGCATCGGCGCCATTTCCTGGGAAATTACCCAGAAGTACGTGCAGGATGCACTGCTGCTGTCCGACGAGTCCATTCGTGCCGCTCAGCAGTGGCTGTGGAAGGAACTGAAGCTCGCCGTGGAGCCTGCAGCCGCGCTGCCGCTGGCGGCGCTGCAGACCGGTGCCTATGTGCCGCGCGAAGGCGAGAAGGTGTGCCTGATCGTCTGCGGTGCGAACGTCGATCCGGCTACGGTCGCCTGACCGCGCAGCCTCGGCTTATCGCAGCCTCGGCTTATTTCTCGCAGTTCACCATCCAAGAGACGCCGAATTTGTCGGTCAGCATGCCGAAGCCGACGGCCCAGAACTGTGGGCCGTAAGGCATCGTCACTTTGCCGCCCTCGGCCAGCGCGTCGAAGAGCTTTTTCCCTTCGTCCACGGTGTTGCCCTGCACCGAGAGCGAAAAACCCTTGTAGCCTTCGAACGCCATGCCCGGCGGCATGTCGGAGGCCATCAGCTGGTGGCCGCGGGCTTCCAGGGTGGCGTGCATGATCTTGCCCTTGTAGGCATCGGGCGTTTCGGCGCCCATCGGGCTTTCGCCGAAGGTCATGCTGAAGATGACCTTGCCGCCCAGCGCCTTGGCGTAGAAGGCCAGCGCCTCGGCGGCGTTGCCGTTGAATGTCAGATAGGCTTGCATCGCTTTTTCCCTTGGCTGAGTTGTGGGGAGAGAGAGATGCTACGCCCCCCTAAAATCTCCCCATGCTTGACATCACCCTGCTCCGCAAAGACCTGGCCTCCGCTGTGGCCGGCCTCGAAAAACGCAAGAAGAACCAGCCCTACCTCGATGTATCGGCGTTCACCGCGCTCGAGGCCGAGCGCAAGACGCTGCAGACCCGCACCGAGGAAATCCAGGCCCGCCGCAACACGCTGAACAAGCAGATCGGTCCGCTCAAGGCCAAGGGCGAATCGGTCGATGCGTTGATGGCCGAGGTCAATGCGCTCAAGGCCGAGCAGGAATCCCAATCCAAGCGGTTGGAAGAAATCCAGCCCGAGCTGCACGCGTTGCTGCTGGCTGTGCCCAACCTGCCGCACGCCAGCGTGCCGGTCGGCGAGGACGAGGCCGGCAATGTCGAAATGCGCCGCTGGAGCCCGCAAGGCGGTGCCGGCGCCAACGCAACGCCGCTGGCCTTTGCCGCAAAGGACCATGTCGACCTGGGCGCGCCGCTCGGGCTCGACTTCGAAATGGGCGCCAAGCTCTCGGGCTCGCGCTTCACCGTCATGAAGGGGCCGATTGCCCGGCTGCACCGCGCGCTTGCGCAGTTCATGCTCGACACCCAGACCGAGAAGCACGGCTACGCCGAGTGCTACGTGCCCTACATCGTCAACGCCGCCACCCTGAGCGGCACCGGCCAGCTGCCCAAGTTCGAGGGTGACCTGTTCGCCGCCAAGAAGGGCGGCCAGGACGGCGAGCCCGCGCCCGACCATTCGGCGCTCTATCTCATTCCCACCAGCGAAGTGCCGCTGACCAACTTCGTGCGCGACGAAGTAGTGGCCGAGTCGCAACTGCCGATCAAGCTCACCGCCCACACGCCGTGCTTCCGCTCCGAAGCCGGCAGCGCGGGGCGCGACACGCGCGGCATGATCCGCCAGCACCAGTTCGACAAGGTCGAGATGGTGCAAATCGTCCACCCCGAAAAGAGCTACGACGCGCTCGAGCAGATGACCGGCCATGCCGAAGCCGTGCTGCAGGCGCTGGAGCTGCCGTACCGCCTGGTGCTGCTGTGCACCGGCGACATGGGCTTTGGCGCCACCAAGACCTACGACCTCGAGGTGTGGCTGCCGGCGCAGAACACCTACCGCGAGATCAGCTCGGTTTCGAACTGCGAAGCCTTCCAGGCGCGCCGCCTGCAGGCACGATTCAAGAACGCGCAGGGCAAGAACGAACTCGTCCACACGCTCAACGGCTCGGGGCTGGCCGTGGGCCGCACGCTGGTCGCGGTGCTGGAAAACCACCAGAACGAAGACGGCTCGATCAACGTGCCTGCGGCGTTGCGGCCGTACATCGGCGGGCTCGAAGTTTTGCGCGGCTGACAAAAACGGGCTTCAAAAGCCCGTTTTTAGCCTGCTATAATCGCAGGCTCGACAGCACCGGAGAGGTGGCAGAGTGGTCGAATGTACCTGACTCGAAATCAGGCGTACTAGCGATAGTACCGAGGGTTCGAATCCCTCCCTCTCCTCCAAGAATGGCCCCGCATGGGGCTATTTTTTTGCCTGTTCCCCATCGGAACGCGCGGCTACCATCCGGCATGCGCATCGCTTTCCTCTCCTTGCTGGTTATGGCTCTTGGCTCGATCGCCCAAGCTCAGGCCCAGCAGGTCTACCGCTGCGGCAACCAGTACGGCAGCGATCCGTGCGAAAAAGGCCGGGTCGTGGATGTGTCGCCGCCGGTGCGCAATCTCGATTCGGCTGGTGCGGCCCAGGTGTTTCTCTGCGTGACCAACAGCGGCGGGCGTTTCTGGTCGCCGAGCCACTGCAGGGAGCAAGGTGCGTTGGTGGAGCGGATAGAAGCTGTTCCGGGCGGGCTTTCGTGGGAGCAGCGGGTCCAGATTGCCGACCAGCAAACCCAGCAAGGCTATGCGGTGCAACGACAGGCGATGGAGCAACGCGGCGCAGCCACGGCCGGCGTGACTGCTGGCGATTCTTCACGCTGCGCGCACTGGAACCAGCAGGTCGAGTACTACGACCGGCTGGCGCGACAGCCGCAAAGTGGCGCATCCCAGTCCTGGATCGCCGAACGGCGAAAGGACGCCAGGGATCAGCAGTTCAGGGCGAGGTGCTGATGGCTACAGCGCGAAGGTCTCATTCGCCTTCGTCGTAGGTCTCCGCCAGAGCCACAAAGTCGGACAGCTTCATGCCGTAGGCGTTGGCAATTCTGGAGGCGGCCAATATCGTCAGATTGCGTTGCCCGCGTTCCAGGAGGCTGATGTAGCTCGTACTCATGTCGGTCAGTTCGGCAAGGGCCTCCTGGCTGAGGTCGAGGTCTCTGCGGCACTTGCTGATGGCGCTTGCGAACATCCGCCGCAAGGCTTGCTCGATCGGATCAATTGCGGGCTGAGGCATTGGCCTGCAGTTTCCCGGCGCGCACTATAGTACGCCAGCGACTATAGTACGTGTTGCCGTTCCTCTTTCAACTTCTTCGCCATCTCTACCGCTGGAGCCTTGATGCCTATCGACCGCGTACCTGCGCCCTCTCAAGGCATCGAAGTCCTTGAGGCTGCCGCGCCGCTGTTCGACCTCGGCTCCGTGCTGATTACCCCAGCTGTCCTGGCATTCCTCTCGAAGCACGCGATCTGCCCGGCGGCGCTGCTGTCTCGTCACCAGCAGGGCGATTGGGGCAGCGTGGACCACGAAGACGCGAAAGCCAATGATTGGGCGCTCCGATCGGGCGCGCGGCTGATGGGAGTCCATGTGGTGGATCACGTCGTGATCTGGGTGGTCACGGAGGTAGCCTGCAGCGGCAACCGGGCCAGCACTCGCTTGCTGTTTCCCGACGAGTATTGAGGCAGCGTCTACGCCAGATGCGACTGCCGAATCGGGCAGTCGTCGGCAAAAGCGGACACTTTCGTTTTCGTCGCCTCGCGCCTCGTTGCGCCCCCTGGCACGCCGCGCCTCGTTCTTCCCCGAGACGGCGGCATCGGCCCGTTAAGATCGCCACCTCTTCATGCCTGACATGCCGAGAGATTTTCCTGAGTCGAATGAAAAAGGGGCGGAGCGCCACATGGCCAATGCGTCGATCACAAGCGTGACACCGGTTCCGGCCTCGGCTGACGAGGCCGAATCGTGGGTGCGCGGCGAGCTGATCCGCAGCCTGATGCGCTCCGCGCGCGGCTCCTACATCGTCTCGGCGGCGCTCATGCCGTTGATGGTCGGCCTGAACTGGAGCTACGTGCCTCACTGGGAGCTGCTCACGTGGCTCGCCGCCGGCTTCATTGCCACAGCCTGCCGGGCCTGGGGCGCCAGGGTTTATGCGGTGCGCTATGCCGGCAGGAGCGCGGCGGCGCAGCTGCAGTTCACCGAGCGCTACGGCTTCGTATGGAGCACCAGCGCGATCGTGTGGGGCTTGTCGATCCTGCTGTTCTTCGAGCGCACGCCGCAGGTCAACCAGTTCATGAGCTGGCTCATCGTGGCCGGTGTGGGCACGTTCCCGCTCAACGGCCTGGCGCTGCACCCGCCGCTGCTCAAGCGCTACGTCAACACGCTGTTCATCACCATGCTCGGGGCGGTTCTGATCCGGCTCGTGAGCATCAACATCGTGGAGCCGCATTTCCAGTACGGCTTCCTGATGCCGATACTGCCCATCCTGCATTGGTTTTTGCTGCTGCGCGCGGGGCGCCATATTCACGAGACGGCGCGCAACAGCCTGGAGCTGCTGTTCCACAACCACATCCTGATCAAGTCGCTCACGCAGCAGCGGCAGGCTGCGGTGGCGGCCGTGGCCATGAAGAACCGCTTTCTCGCGAGCGCCGCGCACGACATGCGCCAGCCAGTGCTGGCGTTATCGCTCTACGCCGACTGGCTGCGCAACGAGCCTGAACTGGTGCTGGAGCTTGCGCCCAAGATCGTTCGCGCCACGCACGCCGTGAATGCGCTGTTCGATTCGATGTTCGACCTGGCACGCATCGATTCGGGCCAGGTGCGCCTGCACATCGAGCGCGTGGACCTGGCCGAGCTGCTGCACGACCTGGAGCTGCAATACCGTCCCGTCGCCGAAAGCCGGGGCCTCGATTTCCGCGTGCACGTGACCGAAGGCAGCTTCCTGACCGACCCCATCCGCGTGCGCCGCATGATCGGCAACCTGCTTGCGAACGCCATCAAGTACACCACCGACGGTGGCGTGCTGCTCGCCTCGCGGCAGACGCGCGACGGCTTGCGCATCGAGGTGTGGGACACCGGCATCGGCATTGCGCCCGAACACCTGCGCGACGTGTTCCTGGAGTTCTACAAAGTGGCCGATCACGCCGGCACATCCGACGGCTTCGGCCTGGGCCTGGCCATTGTCGCCCGGCTCTCGCACGTGCTCGGCCATCCCGTGAGCGTGCGCTCCCGGCTGGGCAGCGGCAGCGTGTTTCGCGTCGCGCTGCACGACGCCGACGAAGCCGTGGCCCAAGCCCGCGTCAGCGCCTCCGGCGGCTGACCCATAAAAAAACCGCGCCCAGCGCGGTTTTCAGCAGCCAACAATTCGCGCCAGTCTCCCTTCCAGAAACACCGAGGAACCGGCTTTGCCGGGCCTCTGGTGTTGCCCCCGGTAGGGGGTTGGCGTAGCGACACGAAGTGCGCGCAGACTGGGGGCGAGCCCCAGTCTCGGGCTTAATTTCCTGAAAGCAACCCGTTGGTCCGCGCGTAATGCAGCGCCTGCGTGCGGCTCTTCACGCCCAGGCGGCGGAACAGGCGCCACAGGTGCACCTTCACCGTGTGCTCGCTGATCTCCAGGTCGGTCGCGATGTCGCGGTTGCTCATGCCCTTGTCGAGCATGGCGATCAACTGCGTCTGGCGCTTCGACAGCTTGCTGTTGTTGGCCAGCGCGGGCTCGTCCGCCTCTTCAGAGCCGGCCATCAGCAGGCCGCGCAGCACGGCGGCCAGTTCGGCCGAACTGGCCGACTTCTCGATGTAGGTGTCGGCACCTGCTTCGATGCACGCGTCTTCCATGTCCGCAGCCGGTGCCGCCGAGTAAACGGCGATCGGCACGTTGGGATAGACCTGCTTGACTGCGACCACACCCGAAACGCCGTTGGTGTCGGGCAGCTTCAGGTCCAGGCAGAAAAGGGTTGGCTCGCCGCGCTGCTGAACCGAGCTCGCGAGCTTGTCCAGCCGCTCGAGCTCGACGATATTTTCGGCCGGCCGCAGGCGCCGCAACACCATCACGATCGCGTCGCGCATCAGGGGATGGTCGTCGATGACATAAATGCTCATGTTTTCTTCCTTTGTGATCGCCCGTCTACTCTCGTCTGTCCCCCGGCGGGTGAGCCGATGGACATATGACGGATCAACTTCCGCTGGTTGCGGTCGTTGCCTCCGCCAGTGCTTCCAGCGCCGCATTCGCGGCGCTCAATTCTTCCGTGCCGACCGGCTCGAGCTGGTCGGCGAGCGCGGCCAGTGCCGCGCCGCGCTGTTGCTGCAAGGCGGCGATGGCACGCCCGGCTTCCTGCGGCGATGCGAAGCCACGGCTTTGCAGCAGGGCCGCGCCGTTCGCATCGAGCAGTTTGAAATAGAACAGCCCGTCGCGCTCGCGATACTGCTTGAAGCTGGGCTTGGCGACCTTGGCCGCCTTGCGTGCACCGCCCTTGTCGCGGCCTGCCGCAAGGTTGCGCAGCCCCACCGCATGGCGCAGCTCGGTCATGAAGGGGCGCGAGAGCTTGCGGGCTTTTTCGGCACCGATGAGCAGAATGCGCTCGATCTCGGCCGGGTCGTTCATCAGCTCTTCGTAGCGCGCGCGCATCGGCGCCATCTCGTGGTCGATACGCTCGAACAGCATTTGCTTGGCGTCGGCCCAGCTGATGCCTTCGGCGTACGCCTTGCGCAGCGCTTCGGTTTCGTCGGCGGCGGCAAAGGCCTGGTAGATCTGGAACAGGGCCGAGCCTTCGGTGTCCTTCGGCTCGCCGGGCGCGCGCGAGTCGGTCACGATGCTGGCAATCTGCTTTTGCAGCTGCCCGCGCGGTGCGAACAGCGCAATGGTGTTGCCGTAGCTCTTGCTCATCTTGCGGCCGTCCAGGCCGGGCAAGGTGGCGACGGCATCGTCGATTTCGGCGTCGGGCAGCGTGAAGTGCTCGCCGTACTGGTGGTTGAAGCGCTGCGCCATGTCGCGCGCCATTTCGATGTGCTGCACCTGGTCGCGTCCCACGGGCACTTTGTGCGCGTTGAACATCAGGATGTCGGCGCCCATCAGCACCGGGTACATGAAGAGGCCGGCCGACACATCGGCGTCCGGGTCTTCGCCCTTGGCGACGTTCTTGTCGAGCTGCGCCTTGTAGGCGTGGGCGCGGTTGAGCACGCCCTTGCCGGTCACGCAGGTGAGAAACCAGGTCAGCTCGGTGATCTCGGGGATGTCCGACTGGCGATAGAAAGTCACGCGTTCGGGGTCGAGCCCGCAAGCCAGCCAGCTGGCGGCAATTTCGAGCGTGGAGCGCTGTATGAGCGCCGGCTCCTGCACCTTGATGAGCGCGTGGTAGTCGGCCAGGAAGAAGAAGCTCTCCACGCCCGGCGCAACGCTCTGCCGCACCGAATGGCGGATCGAGCCGACGTAATTGCCGAGGTGCGGCGTGCCGGACGGCGTGATGCCGGTCAGAACGCGCAGGGGAGCTGAAGAAGACGGAGCCATGGGAAAGGAACTTAACGCAGCAAAGCCGTGAGCGGGGAAATAAGCAGGTTGATGACCGTGTAGCCGACGTCCATCAGCGGGCGCAGCCAGAAGGTGCTGACGATGCCCGCGATCACCAGGCCCATCACGATGAAGAAGCCGAAGGGCTCGATGCGCGCCAGAAAATTCTGCGCCGGGCCATTGGGGAGCAGGCCTGCGAGCACGCGGCCGCCGTCGAGCGGAGGCAGCGGAAACAGGTTGAAGGCCCACATCACGAGGTTGACCAGCACGCCGCCTTGCGCCATTTTGATGAAAAAGGTTTCATTGATGCCTGCCGCGATCAGCCCGACCAGCACCAAAGCCCAAAGAATGGCTTGTACAAAATTCGATGCCGGGCCGGCCAGCGCCACCCAGATCATGTCGCGCTTCGGATGGCGCAGGCGCCCGAAATTCACCGGCACCGGCTTGGCGTAACCGAACAGGAACGCACCAGAGGTTGCGAAGTACAGCATCAGCGGCATCAGGATGGTGCCGATGGGGTCGATGTGCTTCATCGGATTGAGCGTGACGCGGCCCATGACGGTTGCCGTGTCGTCACCGAAATGGCGCGCCACATAGCCGTGCGCCGCCTCGTGCACCGTGATCGCGAAGACCACGGGCAGTGCGTAAATAAGTACGGTCTGTATCAGGTTGGAAATATCCACTGGGCGATTGTGTCAGACGGAGTAAAAGCTTCGGTGCCGCTCGTCAGAGGCCAAGCACCGCCAGCGCGCCGCGGCCTTGCCGCACCACGACCGGTTCGTCGCCCGTGCCCATGGGCGTGAGGTCGACCACGGTGGTGGGCTGCGAAGGGCAGGCGCCCGCGTCGATGACGGCGCCGATCTGCTTCTCGAAGCGCTCGCGGATGGTCTGCGCATCGTTCAGCGCTTCGGTTTCACCGGGTGCGATCAGCGTGGTGGCCAGCAGCGGCGCGCCATGCAGCGCCAGCAGCTCCAGCAGCACCTTGTGGTCGGGCACGCGCAGGCCGATGGTCTTGCGCTGCGGGTGGCTCACGCGCCGCGGCACTTCCTTGGTGGCTTCGAGCAGGAAGGTGTAGGGCCCCGGCGTGGCCGCCTTCAGCAGGCGGTATTGCTTGTTGTCGACGCGCGCGTAGTTGGCCAGCTCGCTCAGGTCGCGGCAGATCAGCGTGAGATGGTGCTTGTCGTCGACCTGGCGGATGCGGCGCAGCTGGTCGACCGCGTCCTTGTCGTCGAGGTGGCAGGCCAGCGCGTAGCTCGAGTCGGTGGGCACAGCCACGATCTCGCCGCGCTGCAGCAGCGTTGCGGCCTGTTTCAGCAGGCGTTGCTGGGGGTTGTCGGGGTGAACTTCGAAGTACTGGGCCATGAAAGACTCCTGATTACGATTCCGCCGGCTCTATCGGCACGCGGCGCTCGCGCACCGTAAGCCAGGCGCCGGCCGCGCCGCATACGGCGATCATCGAAATGCCGATGAGAGACACACGGTCGGGCACGTGGGAAAAAACAAGCCAGCCGCCCAGCATGGCAAAGGCGATCTGGGCATAAAGATACGGCGTCAGCGTGGAGGCCGGCGCGCGCTGGTAGGCGAGGATAAGAATGAAGTGTCCCACCGTGCCCATGAAACCCATGAGGCACAGCAACGCCCACCAGTGCCACGAGGGCAGGGCGGTCCACACGAACGGCAGCGCCAGCGAGGCGATCAACGCACCCACCCAGCCGGTATAGAAATGCATGGTGAGCGGGTTTTCCGTTTGCGCCAGCTTGCTCGTGAGCACCTGGAACCATGCGTTGGTCAGCACCAGCCCGATGGGCAGCAACACGGCCCAGCTGAGTGCATCGCCGCCCGGCCGCAGGATGACCAGCGTACCGGCGAAGCCGCCCGCCACCAGCGCCCAGCGCAGCATCGAGACATGTTCCTTGAGCGTGGTGGCCGCCAGCAGCGTGATGACCAGCGGCGCAATCAGCACGATGGAAGTGAACTCGGCCAGCGGCATGTAGCGCAGGCTCAGAAAGGCGAGTGTGCTCGACACCAGCAGCAATGCGCCGCGCAGCAGCTGGTAGCGCGGGTGCTGCGTGCGCAGCAGCGCCGTGCCGTGCCGCGGCAGCAGCACCGCCGTGGTGGCCACGGCCTGGAAGGCATAGCGGAACCACACGCCCATGAGAATCGGCACGGCGGCGGTCGATGTCTTGGTGGCCGTGTCGAGCGTGGCAAAGCAGGCCACCGCCATCAGCACCATGCCGATGCCCGCCAGGATGCGTTCGGACTCGACGTCGCGCGTCTGCCGCGCCGCGGCGCGGGCGTTCGCCAGTGCGGCCGATGCCGCGCTGTCGGTGCCGGGCCCGGGGCTCTGGCTCACTGCTGGATGCGGTGGCTGAGCAGTTCCCACACCGGCGTGAGCGCGCCGGGCAACGGTGGCAGCTTGCCGAGATCGCAATGGCTTTCGTCGGGGCTGTGGAAATCGCTGCCGCGCGAGGCGGCGAAATCGAACTCGAGTGCCTTGTCGGCGTATTCGACGTATTCGGCTGTCGTATGGCTGCCGGTGACGACCTCGATCGCCTGCCCGCCATGCGCCTTGAACTCAAGGAACAGCGCGTATTCCTCGTTCGCGGTGAACTTGTAGCGCCCCGGGTGCGCAATAACGGCCATGCCCTTGGCGGCCGTGATCCAGTGCACCGCGTCTTTCAGCGAGGCCCAGCGGTGCGGCACGTAGCCGGGCTTGCCTTCGGTCAGGTACTTGCGGAACACCTCGGACGTGTCGCGGCAGTGGCCCTGCTCGACCAGAAAGCGCGCAAAGTGGGTGCGCGAGATGAGCTCGGGGTTGCCGACGAACTTGAGCGCGCCTTCGTAGGCGCCGTGGATGCCGACCTTGGCCAGCCCCTCGGCCATTTCCTGCGCGCGCTTGCCGCGGCCGCCGCGCGTGTCGTAGAGGCCCTGCGTCATGGCGGCGTCGTCCGGGTCGAAGCCCAGGCCGACGATGTGCACGGTTTCGTTGGCGAAGGTCACCGAAATTTCGGTGCCGGTGAGATAGCGCATGCCGTTCGCGCGCGCCGCGGCGGCCGCGCGGTGCTGGCCGCCGACTTCGTCGTGATCGGTCAGGGCCCAGAGCTCGACCCCGTTGGCGGCGGCGCGCGCGGCCAGTTCTTCGGGCGTCAGCGTGCCGTCGGAAACCACGGAATGACAGTGCAGATCGGCGTTGAGAATAGAGGACACACAGTCATTCTATTGGGTCTGGAACACCGATGCGGGCGCATGGATGCTATTGTGATTGCTATTAAATAAATAGCATTACTGCGGCTGCCGACGCGCCTTAGCGCTTCTTGCGGAAAGCCGTCCATGCGGCCACCGCGGTAAAGCTCGCGACGATGGCCACGACGATCCAGAACCCGTGCTTGTGCTCGGCCAGCGGAATGCCGCCCACGTTCATTCCGAACAGGCCCGCGAGGATGTTGATCGGCAACGCGAGCACCGTGACCACCGTCAGCACGAACAGGCTGCGGTTGTTGTCCTCGTTCACGTTGGCGGCAATTTCTTCCTGCAGCAGCTTGATGCGCTCCTGCAGCGCCTGCATGTCGCGCAGCACAACGGAAAACTCTTCGGTCGAGCCGCGCAGTTCTTGCGCGTCGGGCTCTGCCATCCAGGTCGGCGGCCCTTGCAGCAGGCGGAAGAGGGCGGCGGGTTCGGGCGCCAGCAGCCGCTGCAGCCGCACCAGCAGCCGGCGCAGCACGCCAAGCCGCGCGCGCTTGTGGTCGAGCCTGCCGGCGAGCAGTTCGTCTTCGATGCGGTCGATGCGCGAGGTGACGCCGCGCACGATTTTTACCAGCACGTCGGCCTGCGCCCGCAGCAGGTGTTCGAGCAGTTCGGTGCTCGAGCGCGGCGCGTCTCCGGCCTTGACCGCCGTTCGCAGCGCGTCGACAGAGCGTAGCGGCTTGGTGCGCGCCGTGACCACCAGGCGCGGCCCCACGCTGATCCAGAGCGTGGAGATGTCCGAGGGCTCGAAGCTGAACTCGAAGTGCACGTCGTTGATGACCGCGATCAGCGAGTCGTCGGCCCGTTCGATGCGCGTGGAGGGCAAGCCTTCGTGCAGCGTTTCGTAGAAGGTGTCGGAGAGCTTCGCGTGGCGCAGCAGCCAGCGCTCGGCCTGGGCGTGGCTCAGGTTGAAGTGCAACCACAGGAATGCGGAGCCTGGCGAGGGAGGCGATCCGGTGTTCAGCCAGGCCGCAGCCTGCGCCGAATCGATGGCCCGCACGGGCTCTTGCGCATCGGTGTCGAACAGGTAGCCGCAGATCAGCCCGGCTTCGTCGCCGCCGTACGAACTGGCGGCCAGGTCATGGAGTGCCGGCAAGGTGCGTGTGGATCAGGAAAGCCAAAGGGTGTGCCCCGGATGGTGTTCGACCTATATGACAACCTCGTGTCCGCCGACGCCGAACGGTCACGCAACGGTCATACGCTGCGTGCAGCATGCCTTGTTCCACCTCACAGATATCTCTTTCTTGCCATGATGCTGACGAGCGCACTTCCAGACCACGAAGACCTGATGCAACGCATCGCCCGCGATTTGATCGACAGCTATGACGAGGAGCTCGAGCTGGAGATCGAAGACCGCAACATCGACGACCTTGACCCTGCCACGCGCGCCACCGACAAGGCCGCGCGCCAGGCCTACTTCAAGGAGCTGTTCCGCCTGCAGGGCGAGCTCGTGAAGCTGCAGGACTGGGTGCAGCACAGCAAGCAGAAGGTGGTCATTCTTTTCGAAGGCCGCGATGCGGCGGGCAAGGGCGGTGTCATCAAGCGCATTACCCAGCGCCTCAACCCGCGCGTGGCCCGCGTGGCCGCGCTGCCGGCGCCCAACGACCGCGAACGCACCCAGTGGTACTTCCAGCGCTACGCCGCGCACCTGCCGGCCGCCGGCGAAATGGTGCTGTTCGACCGCAGCTGGTACAACCGCGCCGGCGTCGAGCGCGTGATGGGCTTTTGCAGCGACGACGAATACGAAGAATTCTTTCGCACCGTGCCGGAGTTCGAGAAGATGCTGGTGCGTTCGGGCATCAAGCTCATCAAGTACTGGTTCTCCATTACCGACGACGAGCAGCACATGCGCTTTCTCGGCCGCATTCACGATCCGCTCAAGCAATGGAAGCTGAGCCCCATGGACCTCGAAAGCCGCCGCCGCTGGGAGGAATACACCAAGGCGAAAGAAATCATGCTGGAGCGCACGCACATCCCCGAGGCGCCCTGGTGGGTGGTGCAGGCGGTCGACAAGAAGAAGGCGCGGCTCAATTGCATCAGCCATCTGCTGGGCCAGTTGCCGTACCAGGAAGTGGCGCATCCGTCGGTCCAGTTGCCCGCGCGGGAGCGCCATGCGGACTATCTGCGCCAACCGGTGCCGGCCAACATGATCGTGCCGGAAATTTACTGAGGCACCGAGCGGGGCTTCACGGCCTTCACCGCCCCGTTTGGACGGCCGGCGCTTTGCCCTCACACTGCGCCCATGGCCCGTCGTTCCACTGCTTCTCTCTTCGCCCGCGCCTATGAGCGCAACCTGAAGGCGCTCACCAAGCTCACCCTCGGCAACAGCAAGCGCGTCACGGGGCAGGTGCAGCGCGCGACCGCCGAACGGCTCAAGCCGCCGCCGGGCAGGGGCGACTGGCTCAGCGGCATGGCGCTGGGCCCCGGCGGTGCCCGGGGCTATCACCTGTTTCGACCGGCCGACCTGAAGCTGAAGCCCGGTGAAAAGCTGCCGCTCATGGTCATGCTGCACGGCTGCGGCCAGACGGGGCGCGACTTCGCGGCCAGCACGCGCATGAACGTGCTGGCGGTGAGGCAGCGCTTCCTGGTGCTTTACCTGGAGCAGGACAGGCTGGCCCATCCGCAAGGCTGCTGGAACTGGTACGAGCGGCGTTCAGGCAAGGCCGACGCCGAGGCCGCCACGCTGATGGCGGCCATCGACCAGGCTTGCGTGCTGTACCCGGTGGACCGCGAGCGCATTGCGCTGGCCGGACTCTCGGCCGGGGCCAGCATGGCGGCCCTGCTGGCAACGCGCTACCCATTGCGCTTTCGCGCCGTGGTCATGCATTCGGGCGTGGCGCCGGGCGCCGCGAAATCCTCGGCCACCGCCCTGGGCGCGATGCGCGGACAGCACACGCCGCCCATGCCCTCCACCGCGGTGGGCAAGGCGATGGGCGCGGCCGCCGTTTTCGCGACGTTGCCGCCGATGCTGGTGCTCCATGGCGATGCCGACGCCGTGGTGGCACCGAGCAACGCCGTCAACAGTGCGGCTGTATGGGCCACGGCGGTGGGCGCAAAACCGGGGCTCTCGCGCACGCTCCAGCGCGGCAAGCGCCACCCGATGCGCGTGACCGAGTTCCGGCGCAAAGGCCGCTCGCTGGTCACGCTGTGCGAAATCGCGGGCCTGGGGCACGCGTGGAGCGGCGGCAAGGCCAGCCTGCTTTTCAGCGACCCGGCTGGGCCGGACGCCACGCGCATGGTCTGGGCCTTTGCGGTGGCGCAGTTCAAGCGCGAGGCCCCGAGTTTGATTTCAGCCGCGAGCACCTAGTCCGGCTTGGGCGGCGGCAGTTCAGCAAGCTTCGAGGCCACGTGCTGGCATGCAGCAATCAGATCGCGAACGATGCGCTCGTCCACATTCATGTCGCCTTCGTACTCTCCGAGGCTTCGTATCTCATGGGCTTTGGCCAATACCCGCCACACCTGCGGTCCCAATTCCAATGTATGGGGCAACACCTGAAAGACGATGAAGCGGTTGCTCGGCCGGTAGCCATGCCAACGCAGCGCTGCGAGGCGCATGGCATGCGCTGCGTTGTAGGCGAGGTCGAATCGGCCCTCGACGGAGAGCTGCATCACCTGGGCATCCGCCAGGCGTGCAAGGCCGGAACGCAGCAGGCCCGCGAATTCGCGGGCATCCGGGGGTTCTGCGGCGAGCGGCTTGGCCGGGCCGCACAGGTTTTCAAGCGGGGAGGGCATGCGCGTCGCCGATGACCCAGAGCTTGGGTTGTTCCATGACGCGCTTTACGAACGATTCCCCGTCTTTGTGCTTTCGCATCAGTTCTTTTCTTGTGTAGATGGTTGGGTTCACTGTACGGCCAAGACGTGCCGACACGGCGTCCAGCGCGAGAAACAGGTCCGAATACGCAAGTTCTTCACTGATCAGCAGCAGGTCGATGTCGCTCGCGGCCGTGTCGCTCTTCTTGGCCACCGAGCCGAACACGAACGCGGCTTCAATTTTTTCGGCCAGCGGTTCCAGTGCTTCGCGCAGCGGACCTGCGAGCCCGAAGGTCTTGCGAACGATGCTGCTCAATTCGTCGAAGATCGGCGCCGCGGCATTGGCCTGATAGTGCTTCTGGTTGCCGACACGCGATGTGACGAGCAGGCCACTGTCGGCCAACTGCTTGAGTTCGCGTTGCACGGCGCCGGAGCCCGCGCCGGTCAGCTTGATCAACTCGGTGGAAAAGAAGCTCCGGTCCGGCTGGCCGAAGAGATAGCCGAGCACGCGCTGCTGTGTGGTCGTGAACAGGGCGTCCGCCAGGCTGGCGGGCCTTGCGGTCTGTTTTACTTGTGACGATGGCATGCCCATTTTGGGCATTTTAAAGCCCAAAATGGGTTTTTTCGAAATTCGCCCGGCTGTGTAGAGCGATGCTCTCGCGAGAAAGAGCACACCGGCTGGCGACACGCTCGACTGGCCGCCCTGAGTACCTCCGTGTACGCCACCCGGCGTATTTCTCGCGGGTGGTCGAATCCGCAGACTCCCCTCCATCGTCCGGCGAGCCCGGCGACAAGGTTTCAACCACCCCGGAGCAGGAGTCCACATGCAACGTCGTTTCACCCTCAAGGCGCTCACCGCCGCCGTCGCCCTGGCCAGCATCTCCGCTGCGCCCGCATTCGCCGCCGACACCATCAAGGTCGGCGTGCTGCACTCGCTGTCGGGCACGATGGCCATTTCGGAAACCGTGTTGAAAGACACGGTGCTGATGGCCATTGAAGACATCAACAAGAAGGGCGGCGTGCTGGGCAAGCAGCTCGAGCCCGTGGTGGTCGACCCGGCCTCCAACTGGCCGCTGTTCGCCGAAAAGACCAAGCAGCTGCTCGGCCAGGACAAGGTTTCGGTGATCTTCGGCTGCTGGACCTCGGTGTCGCGCAAGTCGGTGCTGCCGGTGGTCGAGGAAATGAACGGCCTGCTGTTCTACCCCGTGCAGTACGAGGGTGAAGAGCTCTCCAAGAATGTGTTCTACACGGGCGCAGCGCCCAACCAGCAAGCCATTCCGGCCGTCGACTACCTGATGAGCAAGGAAGGCGGCGGCGCCAAGCGCTGGGTGCTGCTGGGCACCGACTACGTGTACCCCCGCACCACCAACAAGATCCTGCGCGCCTACCTGAAGAGCAAGGGCGTGAAGGACACCGACATCGACGAGAAGTACACGCCGTTCGGCCACAGCGACTACCAGACCATCGTCGCCGACATCAAGAAGTTCTCGGCCGGCGGCAAGACGGCCGTGGTGTCGACCATCAACGGCGACTCGAACGTGCCGTTCTACAAGGAACTCGGCAACGCCGGCCTGAAGGCCAAGGACGTGCCCGTGGTTGCCTTCTCGGTGGGCGAGGAAGAACTGCGCGGCGTGGACACCAAGCCGCTGGTCGGCCACCTCGCTGCATGGAACTACTTCATGAGCATCAAGAACCCGACCAACACGGCGTTCATCAAGCAGTGGGGCGACTACGCCAAGGCCAAGAACATCGCCGGCCACAAGGACAAGCCGCTCACCAACGACCCGATGGAAGCCACCTGGATCGGTATCCACATGTGGAAGCAGGCCGTCGAGAAGGCCAAGAGCACGGACACCGACAAGGTGATCGCTGCGATGGCCGGCCAGACTTTCACTGCTCCTTCGGGCATCGTCTCGAAGATGGACGAGAAGAACCATCACCTGCACAAGAGCGTGTTCATCGGCGAGATCAAGGCCGACGGCCAGTTCAGCGTGGTGTGGAAGACGCCGGGCCCGGTGAAGGCCAAGCCTTGGAGCCCGTACATCGAAGGCAACGACAAGAAGCCGGATCAGCCGGCTGGCAAGTCGCTGTAAAGCGCGTTTCTCCCTCCCCCGCTGGGGGAGGGCAGGGGTGGGGGCAAGCGGCGGTCGATTCGGTCACTGCGCCTGCGTTGGCGCTGCGTGCCCCCACCCCAACCCTCCCCCGGAAGGGGAGGGAGCCCATCCCAACTTCCACATTCACGATGCTTCGACGAACCCTTCACTGCGCACTCGCCGCCATGCTCCTCATGGCATCGGCCGTCCACGCGCTGACTGCCGACGAAGCCAAGGCCATTGCCTCGGGCGAATCCGAATCGCGCATCACCGCCCTCAACAAGGCCGTACTCACGGCCGACGAAAAAACCACCGCCTTCATCCAGGCCATGTCGGAAGACGCGGTCAAGTACACCGAAGACAAGGTCTTCGTGATGAAGGACGACAAAGGCTACGACCCCGTGACCGGCGCCGAACTGAAGGTGCCCGACACGGCAGAGGACGTGGTCAACAACAACCTGATGCGCGGCGCGCTCGATGCCGCGCAGGCCGCGCTCAAGCTCACCAGCAAGGACGACGCGGTGCGCGCCGAAGCCGCGCAGGCGCTCTTCAAGGAGCCCGACGAATCCCGCGTGCCCATGGTCGAGAAGGCGCTGGCCGCCGAGACCAACCCCGGCATCAAGGCACAGCTCCAGCTGGTGCGCGCCGCCAGCATGCTCACCAGCGCCGACAAGGCCAAGCGCCTGGCCGCGGCCAAGGAGCTTGGCGCCAACAGCAGCCCCGACACCAAGCTGCTGCTCAACCAGCGGCTCGCCGACGAGACCGAAGCGGACGTCAAGGCCGCCATCGTCGCTTCCATTGCCAGCATCGACGGCTCGCTGGTGTGGGGCGACCGCATCAACGCGGTGTTCAGCGGCATCAGCCTGGGCTCGGTGCTGCTGCTCGCCGCGCTGGGCCTGGCCATTACCTACGGCCTGATGGGCGTCATCAACATGGCGCACGGCGAGCTGATGATGATCGGCGCCTACGCCACCTACGTGATGCAGGGTATCTTCCAGCGCTACATGCCCGAGGCGGCTTTCGGCTGGTACCTGGTGGCGGCCATTCCGGTGGCGTTCCTTGCATCGGCGCTCGTGGGCGCGGTGCTCGAACGCGGCGTGATCCGCTTTCTTTACGGCCGCCCACTTGAAACGCTGCTCGCCACCTGGGGCATCAGCCTGATGCTGCAGCAGCTCGTGCGTTCGCTGTTCGGCGCGCAGAACGTCGGTGTGGAAAACCCGGGCTGGATGAGCGGCGGCTTCACCATGCTCAGCAACGTGACGCTGCCGTGGAACCGCATCTGCATCATCATTTTCGCGGTGTTGGTACTGCTCGCGATGGGCTGGCTCATCGGCCGCACGCGCCTGGGCCTCTTCGTGCGCGGCGTCACTCAGAACCGCCCGATCGCCTCGTGCATGGGCGTGAACACGGCACGCATCGACACGTACGCTTTCGCGCTCGGCTCCGGCATTGCCGGCCTCGCGGGCTGTGCACTGAGCCAGATCGGCAACGTCGGCCCCGACCTCGGTCAGAGCTACATCGTCGACAGCTTCATGGTGGTCGTGATGGGCGGCGTGGGCCAGCTCGCGGGCACGGTGTATGCCGCCATGGGGCTCGGCATTCTCAACAAGTTCATCGAAGGCTGGGCGGGCGCGGTGCTCGCGAAGATCGCGGTGCTTGTCTTCATCATCATCTTCATTCAAAAGAGACCTCAGGGCATCTTCGCCATGAAGGGCCGGAGCGCAGAAGCATGAGCCGCCGGGCCGCTCCCAAGGCGAATAACGTAGCGCGCAGCGCGGAGAATTTCGAATGAGCAAGGTCGTACTTCCAACCAAAGGGCCGCTGTTGAGCGGCAAGGGCTGGACAGCCTTCTTCGTCACGCTGATCGTGGTGTGCGCTGTGGCACCGGTGCTCAACATGGTGGTGCCGGCCGGCAGCCCGCTGCACATGAGCGACTACGCCGTGGCACTGGTCGGCAAGATCATGTGCTACGCCATCTGTGCGCTGGCCATGGACCTGATCTGGGGCTACACCGGCATTCTCTCGCTGGGCCACGGCCTCTTCTTTGCGCTGGGCGGCTACATGATGGGCATGTACCTCATGCGCCAGATCGGCCGCGACGGCAACTACAAGAGCGACCTGCCGGACTTCATGGTGTTTCTCGACTGGAAGACGCTGCCCTGGCACTGGACCTTCAGCGACAGCTTCATTGCCACGCTGATCCTCATCGTCGCGGTGCCGGGCCTTATCGCCTTCGTGTTCGGCTTCTTCGCCTTCCGCTCGCGCATCAAGGGCGTGTACTTCTCGATCATCACGCAGGCGATGACCTTCGCGGCGATGCTGCTGTTCTTTCGCAACGAGACGGGCTTCGGTGGCAACAACGGCTTTACCGACTTCAAGCGCATCCTCGGCATTCCGGTTGCCACGCAGGAAATGCGCATGACGCTCTTCGCGCTCACGGGCTTGACGCTGCTCGGCTTCTTCCTGTTTGCGAGATGGCTCATCGGCAGCAAGTTCGGCCGCGTGCTGCAGGCCATTCGCGACGCGGAAACGCGCGTGATGTTCTCGGGCTACAACCCGCTGCCTTACAAGCTCACCATCTGGGTCATTTCCGCCATCATGTGCGGCGTGGCCGGCGCGCTGTATGTGCCGCAGGTCGGCATCATCAACCCCGGCGAAATGAGCGCGGCCAACTCCATCGAGATCGCGATCTGGGCCGCGGTGGGTGGACGCGCGACGCTCATCGGGCCGATCATCGGTGCCTTCATTGTCAACGGTGCGAAGAGCTGGCTCACCGTGGCGTATCCGGAATATTGGCTTTACTTCCTGGGTGCGTTGTTCATTGCTGTCACGCTGTTCCTGCCGAACGGCATCGTGGGCCTGGTGAAGAAATGGCTGTCGCGCGAGAAGGCGGCACCCGCTGCACCGAGTGCCGGCCGCGAGGAAGCGCAGCGCGCCATGGCCGCCGCGCAGGGCATGGAGCCGGAAGCGCTGCACGCACCGCTGGCCGCCGAAGTGAAGGGAGCGCGCGCATGACGCCCGACCTGATGGAAGCCGGCGCCGAGCGCGCCGCCCGCGCCAAGGGCATGCACCACGTGAGCGGCAGCACCGAGTCGGGCGGCCGTT
Source organism: Variovorax paradoxus (assembly GCF_040544635.1). Taxonomy (GTDB): domain Bacteria; phylum Pseudomonadota; class Gammaproteobacteria; order Burkholderiales; family Burkholderiaceae_C; genus Variovorax; species Variovorax paradoxus_R. The sequence goes on along the minus strand of NZ_JBEPKJ010000003.1, from coordinate 215,729 downwards.
CCGCCGGTTTCGGCCGCATTGCCACGCCGGGCGAGGTCGACGTGACGCACGGCCGCATCCTGTACCTCGAAGACGTGAGCGTGAGCTTCGACGGATTCAAGGCCATCAACAAGCTCTCGCTCGACATTGCGCCGGGCGAGCTGCGCTGCATCATCGGCCCCAACGGCGCGGGCAAGACGACGATGATGGACATCATCACCGGCAAGACGCGGCCCGACTCGGGCACCGTGTTCTTCGGCAGCACCATCGACCTGCTGCGCCACCGCGAGGCCGACATTGCCCAGCTGGGCATCGGCCGCAAGTTCCAGAAGCCGACGGTGTTCGAGCATCTCACCGTGTTCGAGAACCTCGAGCTCGCGCTCAAGACCAACAAGGGCGTTCGCGCGTCGATGCTGTTCAGGCTCGACTCGGCGCAGAGCGACCGGCTGGCCGAAGTGCTGGAGACCATCCACCTGGCCGACAGTGTTTCGCGCCTGGCCGGCAACCTGAGCCACGGCCAGAAGCAGTGGCTCGAAATCGGCATGCTGCTGATGCAGGACCCGAAGCTGCTTTTGCTCGACGAGCCCGTGGCCGGCATGACGGACGAAGAAACGGCCCGCACCGCCGAGCTGTTCCTCACGCTCAAGGGCAAGCACTCGCTGATGGTGGTGGAACACGACATGAGCTTCATCCGCACGATTTCCGAGATCGTGACGGTGCTGTGCGATGGATCGGTGCTCGCTCAAGGCACGTTGGACGAAGTGCAGTCCGACGAACGCGTGATCGAGGTTTATCTCGGCCGCTGAGGAATCGATTTCATGCTGACAGTCAAGAACATCCACCAGTACTACGGCGGCTCCCACATCCTGCGCGACGTGAGCTTCGAGGCCACGCTCGGCAAGGTCACCGTGCTGCTGGGCCGCAACGGCGTGGGCAAGACAACGCTGCTGAAGTCGTTGATGGGCCTGGTCCCCATCAAGAGCGGCAGCATCGAACTCGAAGGCAAGCCCATCCACAAGGCCACGCCCTACGAAAGAGCAAGGGCCGGCATCGGCTTCGTCCCGCAAGGCCGGGAGATCTTCGCCAGGCTCACGGTGGAAGAGAACCTGCGCATGGGCCTCGCCTACAAGAGCGGCAGCACGCCCATTCCGTCGGAACTGTTCGAGCTGTTCCCCGTGCTCAAGCAGATGATCAACCGCCGCGGCGGTGACCTCTCCGGCGGCCAGCAACAGCAGCTCGCCATTGCGCGTGCGCTCGCACCCAAGCCCAAGCTGCTGATCCTCGACGAGCCCACCGAAGGCATCCAGCCCAGCATCATCAAGGACATTGGCCGCGTCATCCGCATGCTGGCCGACCGCGGCGACATGGCCATCGTGCTGTGCGAGCAGTACTACGACTTTGCCCAGGAGCTGGCGGACGACTACCTCGTGATGGAACGCGGCGAGGTCATTGCCCGCGGCCTCGGCAAGGACATGGAAGCGCAGGGCGTGCGCCAGCTCGTGGCGATCTGACAGCCGGCCGGCGACCCGCCGGCATGGCGGTATCGGCCCCACGGCATCGCCGTATCGGCAGAAATTCAGGGTTTACCCTAAAATCGGGTCTCAGCCCGTCGCCGCCGGGCGCCCTCCCAGGAGCCTGGCTTTGAACGCCTCCCCACCCGCGCTGGACAGCGCGGACACCGACATCTCCGTTGTTTCTTCCCCTTCCGCACAGCCCGTGAATTTTCTGCGGGCCGTGCTCGCGCTGGGCGTGGGCGGCTTCGCCATCGGCACGGGCGAGTTCGTGATCATGGGCCTGCTGCCCGAGGTGGCGCGCGACATCGACGTCACCATTCCCCAGGCCGGCCACGTCATCAGTGCCTATGCGCTCGGCGTGGTCATCGGCGCACCCGTGCTCGCGGTGCTCGCCGCCGGTTGGGGCCGCCGCGCTTTGCTGATCGCGCTCATGGCCGTGTTCGCCGCAGGCAACTTCGCCAGCGCCATGGCGCCGGGCTACACGTCGCTCAACCTGCTGCGCTTTGCCACCGGCCTCCCGCACGGCACCTACTTCGGCGTTGCCGCACTCGTGGCGGCCACGCTCGCGCCACCCGGCCGCCGCGCGCGGGCCGTGGGCCTGGTCATGCTGGGGCTCACCGGCGCCACGCTCGTCGGCGTGCCCATCGCCGCCTGGCTCGGCCAACTCTTCGGCTGGCGCGCGGCCTTCGTGTTCGTCGGCGTCATCGCGCTCATTGCCGTGGCGCTGCTGCGCCGCGACATCCCTGACCTTGCGGCGCCTGCCGGCGCCAGCCCCTGGCGCGAGCTCGGCGCGCTCAAGCGCAAGCAGGTGTGGTTCACGCTCGGCATCGGCGCCATCGGCTTCGGCGGCATGTTCTCGGTGTTCAGCTACATCAAGCCCACGCTCATCGAAGTGGCCGGCCTGCCGCTGGGCGGCGTGCCTTTCGTGCTCGCGCTGTTCGGCCTGGGCATGGTCACGGGCAACCTCGTCGGCTCGCGCCTGGCCGACAAGTCGCTCATGCGCACCATCGGCGGCCTGCTGGTCTATGCGGCGCTGGTGCTCGCGATGTTCACTTTCGCGGCGCACAACGTGTTCACCGCAGCGTTCAACGTGTTCCTCATCGGCACCACCGTCGCCATCGGCCCGGCCCTGCAGATCCGCCTGATGGACGTGGCCGGCGATGCGCAAACGCTCGCTGCCGCGCTCAACCACTCGGCCTTCAACATGGCCAACGCGCTCGGCGCGTGGCTCGGCGGCGTGGCCATTGCCGCGGGCCTGGGCTGGACGTCCACAGGCTGGGTCGGCGCCTTGCTCGCGCTGGCGGGCATGGGCATCTTCGGCTGGGCGGTGATGAGCGCGCGCGCCAGCGCCCGCCCCGGCGCCGTTCAGCGCGCGCCCAGCGCCTCGTAGAGCTTCAGCGCCGCGCGCGCCGTCTGCTCGTCGCAAATCAGCACCGACAGCAGCCTGGCCTGCAACACCGCCGCAATGATCGGCGCCTTGTTCTCGCCACCCGACGCGACGATCACCGTCGGAATGCGCGCGAGTTCTTCCAGCGAAGGCGCCACCACGCGCTGGTTCAGCGCATGCTTCACCGGCTTGCCGTGGCGGTCGAGGAACTGGCCGATGATGTCGCCCACCGCCTTGGCCTGCCGCAGCCCGGTCACCGGCACATCCTTGGGCAGCCCGTAGCGCACCAGCAGTGACCGCGTGCTCAGGTCGCCCACGCTCAGCAGCGCCACGTCGTTGGCTGCAATCTGGCCGAAGGCTTCCTTGAAAACGTCCTGCGAGACGATGGTGTCGCGCGACTTGGCGCTGCCCGCATACAGGGGTGCCGCCAGGTAGCTGCACTGCGCGCCCAGGCGGGCGGCCAATGCGCTGGCCGTTTCGAAGGTGTTGATCTCCAGGCCACGCGTCAGGCCCCCCATCATCGAGTTCACGTGCACCTCGGGCCACTGCCCGGGCGCCACGTGGCGTATGGCCTCGCGCAAGGTGGCGCCCCAGCCCACGCCCACGCCGCGCACGCGGTTCGTCTCGATGTGCTTCGAAAGATATTCACCGGCCGTGCGTCCCAGCAGCACGGGAATGAGCTCGGGGCTTTCCGGCGTGGGAATGATCACCGCCTCGCGCAGGCCGCAAACGCTGCGCAGTTCTTCTTCCAGCCGCAGGCAGCTCTCGTAGCGCGAGTTGATCTTGATGCTGACCAGGCCGCTCTCGCGCGCCTCGCCCAGCAGGCGGTTCACGCGCAGCCGTGTGAGGCCGAGCTTCGTCGCGATGCCGTCTTGCGTCAGGCCCTCCATGTAGTAGAGCCAGGCCACGCGTACCGCCACCTGATCTTCCTCAGCCATCCGAATGCTCCGTTGTTGTGCCTGGATTCTGCCCCGGGTGGCCGCCGGACTCCGGGTAGTCACGGGCTTGAAACAAATGAATTTCAAAATATACACTTGTTCATCGCCAGAAAAACGGCGCTCGAATACCCAGGAGACATGAGCGAACACACATCCCCGTTGCAGTCTGCATTGCGCGATGCCGCGGTCACGAAAGAGGTCGTCGTCTCGCGCGCCGCGGCGCGCGCGCTGCCCGACCTCCTGCCGCGTGTCGTGCCCGGCGCGCGCTGGATGCTTGTGGCCGACGAAACCACCTGGGACATCGCGGGCGCCGCTGCGCAGGCGCTGCTCGAAGCGCGCGGCATCGACGTTGCGCCTGCGCTGATACTGCCGGCGCGGCCCCGGCTCAAGCCGCGCGTGGCGGCTGCGGCCACCATTGCGCGCAAGCTCGACGCGCACGGCCTCACGCCGGTGGCCGTGGGCTCCGGCGTTGTCAACGACCTGGTGAAGTACGCGGCCTTGCTCGCGGACAAGCCGTACGTCTGCCTTGCCACCGCCGCGTCGATGGACGGCTACGCCGCCTCGGGGGCGGCCCTGCTGGACGCGCGCGGCTTCAAGCGCACGCTGGCCTGCCCGCCGCCCGTGGCCGTGCTGGCCGATCTCGAGGTGCTCGGCGCGGCGCCCCCGCGCATGACGGCCTGGGGCTACGGCGACCTGGCCGGCAAGACCGTGGCCGGTGCCGACTGGCTGCTGGCCGATGCGCTGGGCGTCGAGGCGCTCGCGCAGCGGCCCTACGACATGGTGCAGAACCATTTGCGCGACTGGCTCGGCGCCCCCGACCGCCTGGCCACGCACGAGCCCAAGGCGCTGGGCGATCTCCTGTCCGGCCTGCTGGTCAGCGGCTTCGCCATGCAAGCCCACAGCAACTCGCGCCCCGCCAGCGGCAGCGACCACCAGTTCTCCCACCTGTGGGAAATGGAGAACCTGCAGGTCGATGGCGAACCCGCGGCGCACGGCGCCTGCGTGGGCATCGGTTGCGTGGCGATGCTGGCCATGTACGAATGGCTCATGGCGCAGCCCGATGCGGCGATGGCAGCGGCCGCATCGCAGGCGCAGGACGGCCACGACGATGCCGCGCTGTCGCGCGAGATCGAGGCCGCCTTCGGCAACGAAGAATTCCGCGCAGCCGCCCGCGACGAGATGAACGCCAAGCGCGCACTCGGCAGCCGGCGCGCGCGCCTCGAGCAACTGCTGCGCGCATGGCCGGCCCTGCGCGTGCAACTGAAGCGCCAGCTCATCGGCGCGCGCGACATGCAACAGCGCCTGGGCATCGTCGGCGGTGCCAGCCACCCGGGCGAGCTTGGCATCGACGCCGCGAAATTCGCCGCCGACCACCGCCGGGCGCGCCTCATCCGGCGCCGCTACACGCTGCTCGACCTGCTCGACGACCTGGGCTGGCTCGACCGGGCAGTTGCGGACCTCTTCGCCCCCGGCGGCTTCTGGGCCGCCAGACACACACCGAAGCACTGACATCGACAACCCCACAGGAGAACGCGATGAACACCCAACGACGCAGCACCCTGGCCATGCTGGCCCTTTCTTCCGCGCTCTGGCTCGCCAGCGGCACCCCCGCCGCCGCGCAGCCGGTACAAATCCAGTGGTGGCACGCCATGGGCGGCGCACTTGGCGAACGCGTCGACGAGCTGGTGAAGAACTTCAACAGCTCGCAGAACAAGTACGTCGTCAACGCGGTCTACAAGGGCAACTACGACGAGGTCATCAACGGCACCATTGCCGCCTACCGCGCCAAGCGCGCACCGCAGCTCGTGCAGATCTACGAGCGCGGCTTCATGACCATGCTGCTGTCGGATGCCACCATGCCCGTGCAGGACCTGCTCGACCAACGCGGCTACAAAGTCGACTGGGCCGATTTCGTGAAGCCCGTGGCCGGCTTCTACAGCTACAAGGGCAAGCTGATGACCATGCCCTTCAATTCGTCTTCGCCCATCCTCTGGTACAACAAGGCGCACTTCGAAAAGGCCGGTTTCGCCAAGCCCGCCGAAACCTGGCAGGAGCTGGAGAAGCAGCTCTACGCCATCAAGCAGAAGGGCATCTCGGCCTGCGGCTCGGTGCTCGCGGGCGACTACCACTGGAGCCTGCTCGAGAACTACAGCGCCATCAACGACCTGCCCTATGCCACCAAGGCCAACGGCTACCAGGGGCTGGACACCGAGTTCGTCTACAACAAGACCTCGGTCGTCTCGCAGGTCGGGCGCATCAAGAAATGGATCGACGACGGCGTGATGCAGATTGCCGGCCAGGGCCTGAGCCCCGAGCAGCTCTTTACCTCGGGCAAGTGCTCCACCTACTTTGCCTCGACCGCCGCGCACAGCGGCATCGCGCGCGAATCCAAGATCGACTGGAGCGCCACCTACCTGCCGTGGGAAGAGGGCAAGCAGCCGAAGAACAGCACCATCGGCGGTGCCTCGCTGTGGGTGATGAAGGGCCAGAAGCCGGCCGAATACGACGCCGTGGCCGCCTTCCTCGACTACATTGCCAAGCCCGAGACGCAGTTCTGGTGGGTCAAGGCCACGGGCTACGTGCCGCTGACCAACAAGGCCTACGAGCTGGCCAAGTCCGAGGGCTACTACAAGGAGCACCCGACGCGCGAGATTGCGATCCTGCAGCTCACGCGCGGCACGCCCACGGTCAACTCCACCGGCTTTCATTTCGGCAACTTCACGCAAAGCATGATGGCGCAACGCGACGAGTTCGAGAACGTGGTCGCCGGCAAGAAGACGCCGCAAGTGGCCATGGACGATGCCGTCAAGCGCGGCAACGAGATCCTTCGGCAGTACGAGAAGCTCAACAAGGGCCGCTACTGAGCCGGCCCGAAACCGGAAGCGGGCAGCAGCATCCATGGCGGCAGCAGCAATCGAAGCGGGCCTGAAGCGCGCGCACTTCAAGGACGTGCGGCTGCCCGTGCTGCTGCTGTTGCCGCAGCTTGCGATCTTGCTGTTCTTCTTTTTCATTCCGTCGTTCCGTGCGCTCGGGCAGGCTTTTTTCCTGTCCGATCCGTTCGGCAACACGGTGCACTTTGTAGGCTTCGACAACTTTGCGCAGCTGCTGCAAAGCGCCACGTACCACGAGTCGGTCCAGGTCACGGTGGTGTTCACCATCCTGCAGAACCTGCTGACCATTGCGGTGGCGCTGGTGTTGGCCTTTGCGAGCGACCGGGTGATTCGCGGGCGCGGCATCTACAAGGCGATCATCCTGCTGCCCTATGCGATAGCGCCGGTCATCGCCGGCATTCTGTGGGCCTTCCTTTTCAACCCGGCGGTGGGGCCGCTCGCCCAGGTGCTGCATGCGCTCGGCTTCGCATGGGACCCGAACCGCGTGGGCTCGGACGCGATGATCCTGGTCATCCTGGCCGCCTCGTGGAAGCACGTGTGCTACGACTACATCTTTCTGCTCGCCGGCCTGCTGGCTGTGCCTTCATCGTTGCTCGAGGCGGCGGCGGTCGATGGCGCAGGGCCGCTGCGGCGCTTCTTCACCATCGGGCTGCCGCTGCTCATGCCCACGATGTTCTTCCTGGCCGTGATGAACTTCGTCTACGGTTTTTTCGAGATCTTTGCCATCGTCGATGCGGTCACGCAGGGCGGGCCTGCGGGCGCGACCAACGTGCTGGTCTTCAAGGTGTATGTCGATGGGTTCATCAACCTCGACCTCGGCTCGTCGGCAGCGCAGTCGGTCATCCTGATGATCTTCGCGCTGCTGATGACGTTGCTGCAGTTCCGCTACGTGGAGCGGCGCGTGAGCTACGACGTATGACGCACAAGCCAAAGGATTCACCGCATGGTTGAGCGCGCCCCCGTTCTCGATGGCGTCTGCCACGCCATTCTTCTGGTGGGTGTGGCCTTTGTCTGCGTGCCGCTCTACCTGGCCTTTGTGGCGGGCTCGCTCACCATTGCCGAGGTGCAGCAGGTGCCGCTGCCCTGGCTGCCCGGCGACCAGTTCGTGCAGAACCTGCGCACCGCGTGGACGCAGGCCAACTTCGGCCGGTTGTTCTTCAATTCCTTCATCGTGGCGCTGGGCATTACCGCGGGAAAGATCGCGGTGTCGCTGCTGTCGGCGTTTGCCATCACGTACTTCCGCTTCCGCTTTCGCATGACGGCGTTCTGGCTCATCTTCGTGTCGCTGATGCTGCCGATCGAGGTGCGCATTTCGCCCACCTACGAATCGGTGGCCAATGCGGCGCTGCCGCTGCAATGGGTGGTGGAGGCACTGAACCTTTCCTCGGTGTGGAACGCCGTTACCGGGCACACCGTCGACATCCAGCTTCAGTGGAACATGGTCGATACCTATCCGGGGCTGATCTTGCCGCTGATTGCCTCGGCCTCCGCCACCTTTCTGTTCCGCCAGTTCTTTCTCACGGTGCCGGACGAATTGTGCGAAGCGGCGCGAATCGACGGCGCCTCGCCGATGCACTTTTTCTGGACCGTGTTGCTGCCGCTGTCGCGTTCCAACATTGCGGCGCTGGCCATCATTCTTTTCCTGTACGGATGGAACCAGTATCTCTGGCCGCTGCTTTTCACCACCGACAAGGACATGGCCACCGCGGTGATCGGCCTCAAGCACTTGATACCGCGCGCCGATACGCAGCCGGCCTGGAACGTGGCCATGAGCGCCGCGCTCCTCACCATGCTGCCGCCCATCGTCGTGGTGGTGCTGCTGCAGCGCTCGTTCGTCAAGGGGCTGGTGGACAGCAGCAAATGAAGCAAAGGACATTGCAGCAATGATCATCGTGGGACACCGCGGCGCGCGGAATCTCTGGCCCGAGAACAGCATGAGCGGTTTTCGCCGCCTCATCGCGCTGGGTGCCGATGCGGTCGAATTCGATGTGCAGGAAACGCGCGACGGCAAGGCCGTGGTCATTCACGATCCGCTGCTCGACCGCACCACCGAAGGCACGGGCCCGGTGCGAGACCACGACGCCGCCGAGGTGCTGGCCACGCGCCTGCGCAAGGGCCAAGGTGCGCAGGGAGAACAGCCCGAGGAAGAAGTCGGCGAATGCGTGCCCTCGCTCGCCGAAGTACTGAAGCTCTTCGCCCCCACCCGCATGGAGCTGCACGTCGAAATCAAGACCGATGCCGCGGGCGAGCTGCCGCCCGGTGCCATCGCGCGCACGGTGCAGGCGCTGCACGATGCGGGCGTGGCCGAGCGCAGCATCCTGACCTGCTTCGTGCCCGAGGTACTGGCGCAGGTGCTCGCCCACTGGCCGCGCGGGCGGGTGCTGGCTTCGCTCGACCACCGCTCGGCCGAGATGCTCGGTGGCATCGGCCGCGCGCTCGCCCGCTATACCGCGTTGCCGGGCTGCATCGTCGCGGTCGAGAAGAAGTTGCTGGCCGCCACATGGCCGCAGTGCCTGGCTGCACTGGGCGGCGAGCGCCTGGGCGCCTGGGTCGTCAACGAGCCCGACGAAATTGCACAATGGCTCACCATGCCCGTGCGCCAGATCACCACCGACCGACCCGACCTGGCCCTGGCCGCGCGCGGATGAGCATGGCCCAACCTGTCTCGCGCCGGCGCCTGCTGCTCAGCGGCGTGGCGGCGGCATCGCTGGGCCACCCCTTCCTGGGGCTGAACGCGCAGCAGGCCTCGCGTGAACTCTTCACGCTGGGCGTGGCATCGGGAAGCCCCAGGCCCGACGGCGTGGTGCTGTGGACCCGGCTGGCACCCGAGCCGCTGCAGGGCGGCGGCATGGGCGAGGCACCGGTCGATGTGCGCTGGGAAGTAGCGCACGACGAGGGCTTTGCACGCATTGCCGCGGATGGCAAGGCCACCGCCGTGGCGGCGCTCGCGCATTCGGTGCACGCCGAGGTGCGGGGCCTCGCGCCCGGCCGGCCGTATTGGTACCGCTTTACGGCCGAGGGTGAACGAAGCCCCGCAGGCCGCACCCGCACCGCGCCGGCCGAAGCCGATGCCGCGCCGCAGCCGCTGCGCTTTGCCTTCGCTTCCTGCCAGCAATACGAGCAGGGCTACTACGCGGCGTTTCGCGACATGGCCGCGCAGCCTTTCGACTTCGTCGTGCACCTGGGCGACTACATCTACGAAAGCTCCTGGGGCTCGCGCCATGTGCGCCATCACCAGGGCGGCATTCCCACGCAGCTCGGCGAGTTTCGCGACCGCTACGCGCTCTACAAGACCGACCCGCACCTGCAGGCCGCGCATGCCGCGTGCCCCTGGCTAGTGACCTGGGACGACCACGAGGTGGCCAACGACTACACCGACGACGTCTCGCCGCGCACCATCGACCCCGCGCAGTTCCTGGCCATCCGCGCCGCGGCCTACCAGGCCTGGTACGAGCACATGCCCGTGCCCGCCAGCATGCGGCCGACCGGGGCCGCGGCCACCATCTACGGCCGCCATCGCTTCGGCCGCATGCTCGACGTGTTCCTGCTCGATGGGCGGCAGTACCGCTCGCACCACGCCTGCCTTGCGGGCCGCAGTGCCTCGCCACTGGCCGACTGTGCCGACCGCCTCGCACCCGAGCGCAGCTTTCTCGGCGCGGCGCAGGAAGCATGGCTGGCACGCGAGCTCGCCGCGCCGCCCGCGCGATGGACAGTCATTGCACAACCCACGCTGCTGGCCGAAGCCGACCGCAAGCGCGGCCCCGAGCACGGTTACTGGATGGACGGCTGGGACGGCTACGCCGCTTCCCGCGCCCGCCTGCTCGACGGCCTGGCCGCCCACAAGGCGCGCGGCGGCGATGCACTGGTCATCAGCGGCGACGTGCACGCCTTCTGGGCCGCCGACCTGCGCCGCGAGCCGCAAGGCCCCGCGGTGGCAACCGAATTCGTCGGCGGCGCCATCACATCCGAAGGGCCCAGCCCCGCCAACGTGGCCAACCTGCTCGCGAAGAACGACCACCTGCGCTACGGCAGGGGCGACAAGCGCGGCTATGCGCACATGGCGCTCGATGCGCACGGCTGCACGGTCGAGTTCCGCGCCGTGGACGACGAGAAGAATGCCGGCTCCGCCGTGGCGCCCATGGCCCGATTCTCGGTGGCCCGCGGCGCGCCCGGCGTGCATCTCGAAACCACCTGAAAATAGCCGGTGCCTGCAGGATTGCGCGGCCGTGTCTATGATGACCGCCGCCCTTCCTCACCTCTCTCATCTCTTCGGATCGAGATCACCATGAGCATTCCCACCACCCGTCTCGGCCGCACGGGCCTGACCGTGTCGCGCCTGGCGCTCGGCACCATGACCTTCGGCCTGCAGACCGACGAGGCCGTGTCGCACCGCATTCTCGACAAGGCCGCCGAGGGCGGCATCAACTTTCTGGACACGGCCGACGTGTACCCGCTCGGCGGCACTGTCGAGACCACCGGCCGCACCGAAGAAATCATCGGCCGCTGGCTGCAGAAGCAGGGCCCCACGGGCCGCCGCCGCTTCGTTGTGGCGACCAAGGCGGTCGGCAAGGTCGGCCCCAACAGCTGGGACCAGGGCGCCTCGCGCAAGCACCTGCTCGACGCCATCGACGCCTCGCTCAAGCGGCTGCAGACCGACCACGTCGACCTGTACCAGCTGCACAGCGACGACCGCGCAACGCCCCTCGAAGAAAGCCTGGAGGCGCTCGACGTCATCGTCAAATCGGGCCGCGCGCGCTACATCGGCGTGTCCAACTTCCTGGCCTACCGGCTGGCCCGCGCTCTCGGCAAGGCCGAACTGCACAAGCTCACGCGCTATGTTTCGGTGCAGCCGCGCTACAGCCTGCTGTTCCGCGAAATCGAACGCGAGCTGCTGCCGCTCGCGGACGAAGAGGGCCTGGGCGTGATTCCCTACAACCCGCTGGCCGGCGGCCTGCTCACCGGCAAATACAAGCCCGGCGCCACGCCCGAGGAAAACACGCGCTTCACGCTGGGCACCGCCGGCGGCATGTACCAAGACCGCTACTGGAACGAGCGCAGCTTCAACACCGTGACGCAGCTGCACAAGCTTGCCGACGAAGCCGGCGTGCCGCTGGCCACGCTGGCGGTGGCGTGGGTGATGGCCAATCCGCTCATCACCGCGCCGCTGCTCGGCGCCAGCCGGCCCGAACAGCTCGACGCCACGTTGGCCGCTGCCGAATACAAGCTGGACCCGGCCCTGAAGCAGAAGCTCGACGAGCTCACGGCCGAATACCGCAAGGGCGACGCGCCCCGCTAGGCCCCGAAGTAGTGAACCCCAAGCTCGCGCTGCCGCCATGGCACAGCTGATGTCGCTGCTGGTGCAGAACGCGATCGCGATCGTCTTCGCGGCGAGCTTTGCCGCGCGCCTGGGCTTGCCGGTGCCCGCGGCCGCGGTGCTGGTGGTGTCGGGCGCGCTGCTGGCAGCCGGCAACGTTTCGGTGGTGGGCGTGGTGCTGGCAGCGGTGGTGGCCAACCTGCTCGGCGACGGCGCCTGGTTCTATGCCGGGCGCCGCTTCGGCTACCGCTTCATGCGCCTGTTGTGCCGCATCTCGCTGTCGCCCGACTCATGCGTGCGCCGCGGCGAATCGCTCATCGGCCGGTGGGGCGGCCTCTCGCTGGTGGCCGCCAAGTTCGTGCCGGGGGTCTCGGTGGTGGCGCCGCCGATGGCCGGCGCGCTGGGCATGTCGGTATGGCGCTTCATCGGCTTCGACATTGGCGCCGCGCTCCTCTGGACCGGCGTTTTCCTCGGGCTCGGCTGGGCTTTTCGCGACCAGATCCAGGAGGTGCTGGCCATGCTCGCGCAGGCCGGCGGCATCGCGACCCTGGCGCTGGCGGTGGTGCTGGCCGTGATGCTGGCGGTGCGCTACTGGCGCCGCCGCGCGTTCATGCGGCTCACCGGCATGCCGCGCATCACGGTGGAGGAACTGCACGAACTGCTGGCGGGCGAAGTGCCGCCGCTGGTGATCGACGTGCGCGGCGAGGCGGGCGTGCAGGTCGACCCGCGCCGCATTCCCGGTGCGCTGTCGTACACGCTCAAGGCGCTGCAGCAGCGCCATGCGGAACTGCCGCTCGTCGGTGGGCGCGACGTGGTTCTTTACTGCAACTGCCCCAACGAGGTGTCGGCGGCCCAGGCCGCGCGCGTGCTGCTGGCCCGCGGTGCGCGGCGGGCCCTGCCGCTCACCGGCGGGCTCGACGCCTGGGTGGCCTCGGGCCGCCCCACCAGCCTGCACTGATCAGTCAGCCCAGCCGCGTCATCGGGCAGGACAGGACCAATCGCTCATCGAGCGGCGAATGGCGCCAGCCGGGCAGGGCGCGCTTCCGGTAGGCCTCCAGCGACTGGTAGCCCTGAACGCTCCAGCCATAGGTGCTGATCTGCTCCGCCTCGATCACCTCGTAGCGGCACTGGCGGTTGCGTGCCTCGAGGCGAAAGGCAATGCGGCCGTGATCCCTGGCAAGGTCTTTCTCCAGAACGCGGTAGCGGGCAGGTTTGCAAATGCTGAAGCTCGAATTCCATTCGATGGTCTTTGTTCGCACGTAGAGCCCGCCCGAACAGGCACGCCCCGTTCCGCTGAACACCCCCGTGAACGGTGCTTCGGCCATGGCTGTGCCCATACCTGCCCAGACGAGAAAGGCCAGTACGGCAGCGCTGCCCATCTGCATGAATGATCTCCGGTGTGCGTCCCTGTGCCTTCGCGATCTTAAGGTTCGGGGCCTCGCCCCGGTGGTAGTCTTCTTCCCCGATGAACCTCCGCACCAAGATCGTCGCGCTGGCTGTTGCACCGCTGCTCATTGCGCTGGTGCTGGTGGCCCTGGCGGTGCGCCACCAGGAGCATGACCTGGCGCGGCGCGAACGCGCCCTCATCGAAAAAAGCTACATGGAACAGCGGCGCAGCGAACTGCGCAGCTATGTCGACCTGGCCGTGAGCATCGTGCGGCCGCTGTACGACGCGGGCCGGGACGACGAGGAAACCCGCAACGAAGCCCTGCGCCGCCTTGCCGCGCTCGACTACGGCGACGACGGCTACTTCTTCGTCTATGACATGCAGGGCCGCTCCCTCATGCATTCGCGCCAGCCCGACCTCGTGGGCAAGAACCTCTGGGACATGCGCGACTCCCGCGGCCGCTTCACCATACAAGACCTGATTGCGGGCGCGCGCACAGGCGGCGGCTATGTCGAGTACGAATGGCGCAAGCCCTCCAGCGAGCAGATGGCGCCCAAGCTCGGCTACGTCACGGCGCTGCCGCGCTGGAACTGGATGGTCGGCACCGGCCTGTACCTCGACGACATCGAAACCACCATGCAGGCGCTGGACCGTCAGATGAGCGCCAACGTCACCACCACGCTGCTCTGGATTGCCGGCATTGCCGCGCTGTGCCTGGGCGTGGTGAGCGCCACCGGCCTGCTGCTCAACCTCAGCGAGCACCGCGTGGCCGAGGCCAAGCTGCGGCTGCTCGCGCGGCGCGTGGTGCAGTCGCAGGAAGAAGAGCGCGGCCACCTCGCGCGCGAACTGCACGACGGCACCAGCCAGACGCTGGTGTCCGCCAAGCTGCTCATCGAATCCGCGGTGGAGGCGCTCGACCGCGAACGCCAGACCGCACCCCCCGCACTCGGCAAGGCCCTGCAACGGCTCAACGATTCGCTGCTCGAGGTGCGCCGTATTTCGCACCGCCTGCGGCCGGCTTTGCTCGACACGCTAGGCCTGCCCGCCGCGCTCCAACGCCTGGGCGACGAGTTTGCCGAAGAGGGCGGCATCGATGCGTCGATCATGATCGAGGGCGAAGCCTTCGAACTCTCGCAAGAGGCCAAGACCGCGCTCTTCCGCGTCACGCAAGAGGCACTGACCAATGTGCGCAAGCATGCAACGGCGCACCGTGTGCACATTGCACTGGGCTTCTCCGACGAAGAAGGCGTGCGGCTCGAGATTGGCGACGACGGCACGGGCTTCGACGTAGACGCCATGCAGCTCGACCCGCGCCGCGGCATCGGCCTGCGCAACATGCGCGAACGCATGGAGTCGATCGGCGGACGCCTCAGCGTGCAGTCCGGCGATGGCGGAACCACCATCGTGGCCGAAGTGCCGACCCGCAGCGCCAAGCCTGAATAGCCAGATGACAAGAAAAGACGCCGCCGCCCCCGCCATCCGCCTCTTTCTGGTCGACGACCACCCGCTGGTGCGCGACGGCCTGCGCGCACGGCTCGGCTCCATGCCCAACCTCGAAATCGTCGGCGAGGCAGGCAGCGCGGCCGAGGCCCTTGCGCTCGTCGAACAGCTGCGCCCCGACTTGCTGTTGATGGATGTCGGGATGAAAGACATGAACGGCATCGACCTGGCCGCGCTGGTGCTGCAACGCGAGCCCGCGCCGCACGTGGTGATGCTCAGCATGTACGACAACCCCGAGTACGTGCAAAAGGCCCTGCAAGTGGGGGCGCGCGGCTACGTGCTGAAAGACGCGCCCGCCGCCGAGATCGTTGCCGCCATCGAAGCCGTGTCAGGTGGCGGCACCTTCCTGAGCCCAGCCGTGTCGAAAAAACTGTTTCGCAACCAGGCGCCAAGGCCGCTGCTTACGCCGCGCGAGAGCGAAATACTCACTGCGCTAGGCAGGGGTGAATCGAGCAAGCAGATTGCACGGGACTTGGGGCTTAGCGTTCGGACTGTGGAGGCGCATCGGCAGAGCATTAAGCGGCGGTTGGGGATTGAGGGGCAGGCGGAGTTGATCAAGTATGCGGTGGAGCATGCGCGGGAGTTTGGGGGCGGGTGAGCTGCACGGCTCTTTAGTTTGTGCTGACTGAGTGCATCGAATCTGCTTGGGAACAAGTTGGAGTAGTTGAACTCATTGCTGTGGTGCTGCTACGGCGGCGGCGAGGAATGGTGGCGATCCGCGGCCGATGCAGCCGGGGGGGGGGCTGATACATAGGGGTTTGTACTACTTTGTTACTTTATTTAACGTTATGCGTCATACTGTAAAAAGTGTCGAGGATTGGAGGCGGCCCACCGCCTGCTGCATACAAAAAGCCTAGGAGCGAAATATGAAGAAGGCAGCGTTTTTGATCCCTGTTGCTACGGCAGTCGCATCGCTTGGTACCACAGCGGTCGCGGCATTTGCACCGGCCTCTCCACAGTCGTCTGGGCCAAGAGGCGCAGCGCTCGCAGATCCAGTTAAGCCACTTGTTCTGCAGTACACGCGTGGTAATGAGCAGCACTTGATGTTGATGCAGCGAGACTCATCGGGAGTCGTCATGGCCTACCATCAATCGCACTCATCGCATTCCAGCCACGCCTCGCACGCGTCACATCGCTCTTCAGCGTACTGATCGAGAGCTAAGAGCGACCTCTTCTCGCTGCGGCTATTGAGCTAAGACGATAGGCACGCTTGCGGCGCGGGGGGCGAGCAGCCTGTTGCGCTGGCAGTCCCTTTCTTGGCCTTTGTTAATTCAAAAGGCTGTCCGGTTGTTTGGGCATAGCGACGTCTGTGACCATCGACCACGGCGAGACAGTTATTGAGGCTGCGAATGACAATAACCCTGACCTTCGACTCCGGCATCTACAGCGAGCTGGCCATCGAAAAGGCGTGCTATAGGTTAAACGATCGCCTTTCCTTCGACATCAAGGCTGACCAGGGAAGTCTGATCGTCGCAATAGAAAGTAGGCGACGCGACAGCAGCGATACGGCGATGGATCTTGCTGTGCAGGATTTTCGCGCCGAGGTACTCGATCAGAACCTGCGCGAGAAGATCAAAGTCGAAACTGCTCCAGTTCGAAACCTGATCTTGGCGCACGCGTTCTCTCGGACTGGTCTCATCGACGATGAGCGCGCATGACCAAGTTCCAGCCGATCACTTTTTACGGGGCCGATGCTAGACGAGCTAAGCATCGCACTCCCCCTATTGGCTACCGACTAATGCCGTTCAGGTTCTCAGAGTTGGATCGCGAGCGCTTCGTCTTAAGTAATCTGGCTGGAGAATATTTGGTTCTACCGAAGAGCGACGTTTACGCATTCTCAGAACACCGCCTAGAAGACTCGACCAACGCGTATGTGGATCTGCGAGCACACCACTTTCTGACAGACGCCAACACCGACATTGCTGGTGAACTGCTCGCAATCAAGGTCAGGACGCGATTTGCCCGCTTGGCGAACTTCACGGCCTTGCACATTTTTGTGGTGACCCTGCGTTGTGAGCATTCCTGTCCTTACTGCCAAGTCTCTCGGCAGTCAGAAGACAGTGACGCCTTTGACATGACGATTGAGCAGGCGGACGCAGCGATAGACCTAGCTCTTCGCTCTCCGTCGGAAACGATCAAGATCGAATTTCAAGGCGGCGAGCCGCTGCTGAATTTTCCACTAGTCAAACACATCGTCTTCGAGGCTAAACGCAAGGCGGCTGGCAGAAAAAAACTCGGCTTCGTGATCGCAACCAACCTAGCTGTTGTCACGGACGAGATCTTGGACTTTTGCCGGGAGGAGGATGTCCAAATTTCGACATCTCTTGACGGTCCCGAAGATCTTCACAACAAGAACCGGCCACGCGTAGGAAAAGACAGTCATCAAAGAACGATCAGCGGCATCCAGCGCGCGCGCGATGCTTTGGGCAAGCAGAATGTCTCCGCGTTAATGACAACAACAGAGGCTAGCCTCAGCCAAGTCAAACAGATAGTCGATGAGTACCTAGCGCATGATTTCAACGGCATCTTTCTCAGGCCGCTGTCGCCCTATGGCTTTGCGATCAAGACGAAGTCTTATCGGGCTTACGGAGTTGAGCGCTGGCTGGATTTTTACAAGGAGGGCTTGGGCTACATCATTGATCTCAACCGGCAGGGGATCGCATTCCGAGAGTTTTACGCAGCGACAGTCCTGAAGAAAATGCTGACTTTTGATGATCCAGGCTATGTAGATCTAATGAGTCCTGCAGGCGCAGGTTTGGGTGCCATTGTCTATAACTACGATGGCGTGGTATTTGCCTCGGACGAGGCGCGGATGCTGGCGGAAATGGGCGATGATAAGTTCCGCCTCGGTCACGTGCTCAAGAATTCCTTCGAGGAGATCTTCCTTAACGAGACGTTGTTGCAGGCACTTGAGGACAGTTTCAGCTACAGCGTACCTATGTGCACCGACTGCGCCTTCGAGCCGTATTGTGGCGCAGACCCTGTCCATCATTGGGGACTTCATAAAGACTTTGTGGGCCGCAAGACTGAGTCGGAGTTCTGCAAGCGAAATATGTCGATCTTCAAGCACCTCATCTCGCTCATGGAATCGGACGAATATGTGAAGCGACTTTTCACTTCCTGGGCTCAATGAGAAAGGCATGCTGTGCTGAAACTTCGTGGAAGGGTAAAAGCTCGAAGAAAAACCCTCGATGAACCTCTGCTCTTGACGGTCACCCTGCGAAGAGGCTTACCGGAACGCCTTCGTTCCAAGTATGCCTTGTTGTGTCGGAACGACCTCTCTGGAGTTGACGGTTTTGGAGTGGTCCTTGTTCGCGATCGAGTAAGTGACGAGGAACTGGAAGCTACTACAGCCAGCGATGTCTATGAGATAGACGAAGAGTACGCGTATCTGAACGAGGGCGACATCGTCCGTTTGAATCCCACTCAAGACGCATTAAGTGTGCTCTTCCGTGTCGATTCTCCCAACAACACCATTCTGTTGACCGAGCAGTGCAATCACTATTGCCTTATGTGCTCCCAGCCGCCTAAGAGCGCGGACGATTTTTGGATCATGGATGAGGTGCTTGAATTGATTCGGATGATTCCGATGAATACCCGATCCCTGGGATTTTCAGGGGGCGAACCCACGCTCTATGGCGATCGCTTCATTGGGCTTGTGCAACATGTCAAGAATCATCTACCTCACACTCATGTTGACATTCTTTCGAACGGCCGAGCTTTCGTTGATAGGGCATTCGCCGATGCACTAGGAAAAGTCAATCACCCGAGTTTGACTCTCGGAATACCACTGTATTCAGACGATCCGGTTCGGCACGACTATGTTGTTCAATCTTCAGGAGCCTTTGATGAAACAGTTCGGGGAATCCTTAACCTGCGTCAAGCGAATGTTGACATTGAAATACGTATCGTTGTTCATCGTGAGACTTTGCCCCGGCTCATACAGACGTGTCGCTACATTGCCCGCAACCTGATCTTTGTGAAACATGTAGCTCTGATGGGACTCGAGATCACCGGCTTCACACGAGCTAATCTCGACAAGCTTTGGGTCGACCCCCATGAATACCGCGACACGCTTTCGACTGCCGCGGCTATCCTGACAGCCTATGGGATCACCACATCTATCTATAACCACCAGCTTTGCTTGGTGAACCCTGACGTATACAGCATCTACCGGAAATCCATCTCTGACTGGAAGAACGAATTTCTTCCCGAATGCTCAGGGTGCGAGCGGAAATCTGAGTGCGGGGGATTTTTCTCTTCTTCGGTGCAGCATCGTCATAGTGATCACATCCAGCCGATGCTAAACAAGGAATCCGTTGTTCTCGGCTAAGCGAAAAAGCACAACTGAACCTTTTCTATAGTGAGATTGATGAAGAAGAGAGCGATGGGCAATACCGCGCTTCAAATGAAAGGGCGTAATCCACGATGAAAGTCAGCGTGCTGACTGCAGAGCAGGCGACTCACACTCTTCTGCAACTTCTCAGAGACTGCGTTCGGTTTGATGTCGCAGTGGCTTGGGCGGGCTCCAACCCGGTAGCCGACGCCATGCTGAAGATGCACCCGAAGCTTGGGAAAGTAGTCATCGGGACTCACATGTATCAAACTGATCCTGCGGTCCTGCGCGCCTTCATGCCACGGAAGGGCGCCCGTTGCCTGCCGCCGAGCGGTCGTCTATTCCATCCGAAGGTCTATCTGTTCGAGACAGCTATGAATCGGACAGCCGTAGTGGGAAGTCACAATCTGACAGCTGGGGCTTTTGGTGGAAAAAATATCGAGGTCAGCACGCTGCTGGAAGGTAAAGCGGAGGACGAGGCCCTTATCGATTTGAAGTCATTCATTGAGTCGACCTGGCATTCAGCCGAAGCAATCGATGAGGATACCTTTCTGTTTGCATACGAAACCCAGTACCGGATAAACAAGGCCAAGCGCAGCGCATTAGATAAGTTCTATCGACTAAAGAAACCTAGGATCGGTGCGAAGTCATCGCCAATGACTCTCACATGGAAGGAGTTTGTTGAGGGAGTGAAAAATGATGTACATCACAGTCTCGAGGGGCGACTAGCAATCCTTGAGCGAGCCACTACCCTCTTTCTGGAGCATAGATCGCTCGCAGTGATGTCGAGGTTTGAGCGCAAGGCCATCGCCGGTACGTATGGAGAGAGGGAACCACAACTTGACGACCTCGAGTGGCCTTGGTTCGGGACCATGTTTGGGCAGGGAGATTTCAAAAACCTGATCAACGAGTCCCCGAAATTGCTATCCGCAGCGCTAGACCACATTCCAGCGGAGGGCGAGATACTTGAAGAGCAGTTCGACGGTTTTGCGCATGATTTTTCCCTCGCCTTTCAAGGGAAATCACACAAGGGCGGCGTTCCAACGGCGTCGCGACTACTGGCGATGAAGCGACCGGATTTTTTCATTGGCGTGAACGACGCAAATCGCACTGGAATCTGCTCAGCTTTTGGGAATGCACCTACGACCTTGGCTCTTGAGAACTATTGGGAGCGAATCGTCATTCCTATGCAAAATAGCCCGTGGTGGTTGTGCGCGCGGCCAAGGGCGCAATTGGAAGGGCGAATCTGGGACAACCGTGCTGCACTACTTGATAGCATCTACTACGACCCGACCGCTAAGAGGAAATCAAAAAAGAAGCTCTAGAGGCCGAAATGCCAGACCTCCCTCACAGCCCCGCCGCCGACCGCAACAAACAGCCCATCCTCGATGCCTTAAACCGCATCCTCGGCGAGCGCGGCAACGCCCTGGAGATCGCATCCGGCACAGGCCAGCACGCCGCCTGGTTCGCAGCAGCAATGCCTCAATGGACCTGGCAGCCCACCGATGCAGACGCGCGAATGCTCCCCGCACTCGTAAGCCGAGTCGCAGAAGCCGCACTGCCCAATCTCCGCCCACCGCTCCTGCTCGACGTGATGGCGCCTCAATGGCCATCGCAGGGCCCCGTGTTCGCTCAAAAGGAAGAAGAAAAACAAAAGAAGTTCGACGCGATCTACTGCGCCAACATGCTGCACATCGCGCCGTGGGCTACATGCGCCGCGCTGATGCAAGGGGCCGCGCAGCATCTGCTTCCTGGTGGGTTGCTGATCACCTACGGGCCTTACTTCGAAGAAGAAGCCCCACCGGCGCCGAGCAACCTGGCGTTCGACGAAGACTTGCGTGCCCGGGATCCTTCCTGGGGCATTCGCCGCCTGGAAGACGTGGTGGCAGAGGCACGCCGGTCAGGCCTCGCGTTGCGAGAGCGGCATGCAATGCCCGCGAACAACTTGCTGTTGGTCTTTGGTTTCTAAAGTCGAGAGCCGGTCGACGGCCCCTTCGTGGCGAGGCGGCAATTCGTGCGTGTCATTTTCGAAGCCACTCTGGAAGAATGTCTCCCATCGCCCGGCAACTGACTTCGTCCACCGCGGAAACTTCCATCCATGACCGATCTCTCCACTCCCCCTCGCGTCGCTGTCGTCACCGGCGGCGCGCGCGGCATCGGCCTCGCCATCGGCCGCTGGTTCCTCGCGCACGGCTACAACGTCGCGCTGCTCGACATCGATGCACCCACGCTCGATCTGGCGGTGGCCGATCTGGCCGAGCCCGAGAGGGTGCTTGGCGTGCACTGCGACGTCTCGAATCCGTCGCAGGTCGCGAGCGCCGCAAAGGCCGTGGTCGAGCGCTTCGGGCATGTCGATGCGCTGGTCAACAACGCCGGCGTGGCGGTGTTCAAGCCGGTGCTTCAAACCTCGTTCGAAGAATGGCGCACGGTGCTGGGCACGAACCTCGACGGCGCATTCTTGTGCACGCAGGCGTTCGGCGCACTCATGGCCGAGCGCAGGCGCGGGGCGGTGGTCAATGTCGCGTCCATCTCCGGCCTGCGCGCGAGCACGCTGCGCGTGGCCTATGGCACCAGCAAGGCGGCGCTCATCCACCTGACCAAGCAATACGCGGTCGAGTTGGGCAATGCCGGCGTGCGCGTGAACGTGATCGCGCCGGGGCCGGTGGAAACCGAAATGGCCAAGCTGGTCCACACCGTGGCGATCCGCTCCGACTACTACGACACCATTCCGCAGGGCCGCTACGGCACGCCGGAAGAGATGGCCAACACGGTGGGCTTCCTGTGCAGCGACGAGGCCAGCTTCATCAACGGCCAGGTGCTGGCCGTCGACGGCGGCTTCGATGCGGCGGGCGTGGGCTTGCCCACCTTGCGCAAGGGGCCGCCCGCGTCCTGAATACTTGCTAGTGGCTTGCTGGTGGTGTCAGCGCACGCGTGGCACCGCAGCGGTCAGCAGTGCAAGCGCCTTGTTCAGCGTCGAGGTCGCGAACCCCTGGCCTTTGGAATGCCCGATCCGCACCACGATGAGATCGTGCGACGGAATCACCAGCACAAACTGGCCTCCCGCGCCGAGCATGTAGTAGGCCGACGTTGGCGCGGCCAGCGAGCTCATGCCGTTGATCCAGAAGAAGCCGCCATAGATCGGGCGCTTGTCCGCGGCCCAGGCCGATGCAACGCTGCTCACGAAGTTGACGAAGCCTTCGGGAAGAATGCGCTCGCCGTTCCACACGCCGTCTTGCAGATAGAGGTTGCCCAAGCGAGCCCAGTCGCGTGCCGACATGAAGTCGTAGCCCTGCGTGAGAAAGTTGCCGTAGGGGTCGGTCTCGATCACCATCGAGCGGATGCCGATCTTGTCGAAGAGCGTGCGCTGCGGAAACGAGAGGTACTCCTCGCCGCGCTTCTCCACCGCCAGGCGCACCAGGTAATTGGCAAGCACGGGATCGGTGTTGCGGTAGCGGCCCACCGCGCCGGCTGGCCATTGCTGCGGGCGGGTGGCGGCGTAGTTGAAGGCGTTGATGCGGCCCGTGTAGTAGTAGATGTGATCGGGGTAGGTGCCGTTGGGGTCGAAGTCCGGATCGTCCGGCGCCTTGATGCGCAGTCCGCTCGACATTTGCAGGATGTCGGAAATCTTGATCTGCTGACGGCCATCCCCGGCACCTTGCCACTCCGGAATCGGCGCCGGCTGATCGAGCTTGTACACACCCTGCTTGATGAGCACGCCCATCATCGTGGCCACGACGCTCTTGCCCATCGACCATGATTCGAGCGGCGTCGTCGGGCCGATGCCGTTCATGTAGCGCTCGGCAATGATGCGCCCTTTGTGCGTGACCACGAAGGCTGCCGTGTAGGCCTCCGTCACGCCGAACGCGGCCTCGACGGCCTGGTTCACCTTGGCCATGTCGACTTCGGCCGGCGGCGGGTCGCCCGGCAGCACATCGCCCATCGGCCAGGCTTGGGTCGCGGGGTCGGGCAGGGTGCTCTTGACCTCGACGGGCGTGAAGAAAACATCGTCCCTGCCGGCCGGCAGCGTGACGCAGCCTTGCGAGCCAAAGTGGCGCGCGACGAGCGTCGGCCCGTTGGGAATCGAGATGCGAACCTCCTTCTTCACGCGGTCGACCACGGGCTTGCCGACGTTCTTGCGCTGCTCGTACGGCCCCACGAAGTAGCCGAGGCTTTCAGCGGCAACGTCGGGGTCGATGCCCGTGATGAACACTGCCGAGCACATCGTCTTGGCATAGCCGGAGGTGTGGTGCTCCAGCACATTGCCGGGCGGCGGCACATAGGGCGTGTTCAGTTCGAGCGCCCGTGCCCGGGCAATGAGTGCCTCGCGTTCCGGCAGCTGGGCCGTCGTAGGCGGGGGTGTTGCCGGAACACCGATGATTCCTCCGCCTCCACCCCCACCGCCGCCGCCACCACCACCGCAGGAGGCCAACAGGGCTGCCAGGCTCAGTGCTGTGGCAGTCGTGGCGAGGAAACGGCGGATCATCGAACAATGCATTGGCGGTCCTTGAAGGAAGAGCTTCGTGATGGGAGCTGCTATGGGTGTTTGCGTTGCGCAAACTTCAACACCGGCGGGATTGTGTGTGAATCCCATGCGGCCGCCTAGCTCTTTTCAAGACAGGCGCACGCGATGTAGCTCCAAGGTTCTCACCGGCGAATCCGCCGCTAGCGGCACACGTTGTACCCGCCGGTCTCCAGGTGAAAGTGGTCGCGGTGCGCGGCGTTGTAGTCGGGGCCCAGCACGCCATTGAAGAACCGGCATGCGCCACGGTGCGCATCGCGCAGAAGCAGCACCGCCGGATCGTCCACCTCGGCGGTGCTGGCAGCATCCTTTCGAGGCCAGGCCTGCAGCACCGTGATGCGGCGGCCGTTGGCCAGCGTCAGGGCTGCAACGTCGAGTGCATCGGCTGTTGCGTGCCGGCTGCGCGAAGCGCCCGGCACGGCACCGTCGCCGCGGTTCACGTTGCGGCAGGCATAGCTGCCGAGGTGCTCGATGGCCGCCACCGGCTGGCCGAAGTGCTGCATGGCGGCTGGCTGCAGCGCGTGCCTCTCCCACATGAAGAAAGACAGCGCCATCGGGCAGCTCAGCGAAGGCGCCGTGCCCAGGCGCACGCCGGCGGAGCGCAGCCTGACGGCGTTTTCGAAACCGCAGCCCGGGGCGGTGACGCGATCAGGCAGCAGGTCGTATTGCATGCCGGTTTGCGCCAGCGCGGCAAGGCAGCGCGCTGGCTCGCTGCGGGCGCGCGAAAGCTTGTGGCCGGTCAGCCAGCCGGGCGGCGCAGTCACGTCGAACGGTGCCCACGGATTGAAGCGCTCCGGAATCTTCAGCCTGCCGGTAGCGACGGCCCACGCACCCAGCAAAAGTGCAGCGAGGGCGGCGCACACAAACGCCATGCCGAGCCAGCGCTTGCGGCTTGAGGGCGTCGGCTCTGCCGGATCATCAGAAGGGTTCAAGGCGAGCGCTCCGATGCAGCGCCAAGCAGGAATGGATCGCCATGCTGAAGCTCTGCAAAAAGCAGAACGCTAAAAGGCCTGGCCTTACCCGGCTGTAGTCTGACGTGGTTTTCTGGTGTGCGGTCAGGTGCCGGCGAGCCTCGGGCCTTCTTGCTTGCCGCCGGAGAGTGCAATCGCATCCGCACCGGCCGCATACCGCAACGTCGGCGCGGGGTCGTTGGCGGCGTGCCACACCGCCTCGGCTACGTCGGTCGCGGTGGTCACAGCCGCCGGGTTTCCCAGTTCTGCGAACACACGGTGCGCCAAGGGGGCATAAGCCTCGGGAATCAAGCCCTGCATGCGTTCGGCTCCGTTGGCCGTGAATCGCGTACCCGGCCCATACCCGGGCTCGACGAGCTTTGCGCGAATGTTGAAAGCGGCGAGCTCGAACACCAGCGACTCGGTGAAACCTTCGATGGCGGTCTTGCTCGCGGTGTATGCCGCCACCAGGGGCATGGGCGCGAGGGTGACAGTCGACGTGACGTTGATGACCACGCCCGACTTCCTGAGCCGGAACTGCGGCAGCACGGCCTGGGTCATCGCCATCATGCCGAAGGTATTGGTTTCGAATATCTCGCGCACGGTGGGCATGGGCGTCGCCTCGAACGCGCCGAAGAGCCCCAGGCCGGCGTTGTTGACCAGCACGTCGATGGGCCCGGCGGCTTCGAGCGCGGCGGCAATGCTCTCGGGCCTTGTCACGTCGAGCGGCAGCACGCGCAGGCGTTGCGACAGAGGCAGGAGCTCGGCCCGCGGCGTGCGCATGGTCGCAATGACATGCCAGCCTTGCGCGTGAAAGTGGCGCGCGGTTTCCAGGCCGTAGCCAGACGAGCAGCCGGTGATCAGGACGGTCTTCATTGGGGTTCCTTTGAGATTGGTTGAAGGTGCGTCACGATATCGGCGTGGAGCAGGACTTTGAATAACCTATAGTCCTTCTTTTATTTGCAGGAGTCCGGCATGTCCGATCCGCTTGCCGATGTCGTCAAGCTGCTGCGTCCCCGCGCGGTGTACTCGAAGGTCATCAGCGGTGCGGGCTCATGGGCGGTTCGCTATTCGGCGTTCGGCGAGCCCAGCTTCTGCACCATGCTCGAAGGCGAATGCGTTCTTGCGGTAGACGGGCAAGAGCCTCTTGCCCTTGCCGCGGGCGACTTCGTGCTCATGCCGGCCACGCCTGGGTTCACCATGTCGGGCCTCGAGCCGGCGGCGCCGGTGTTTGTAGACCCCAGGCAGGCGCCCGCGCCAACGGAAGAAATTCGCCACGGCAGGCGCGAAGGCCCTCCGGACATGCGGATGCTCGGCGGCTACTTTGCCTTCGAATCGCCGGACGCCTCGTTGCTGGCTTCGCTGCTTCCAACGCTGCTGCATGTGCGGGACATCGGGCGCCTTTCGGTGCTGGTGCAGCTCGTGAGGGAAGAATCGCTCCAACAGAAACCGGGGCGGGATCTCGTCCTTGAACGCCTTGTCGAACTGCTGCTGATCGAAGCCCTGCGCTCCGCGCCCGGGAAGCTCGCGCCGCCGGGGCTGCTTCGCGGGTTGGCCGATCCGCGGTTGTCCACCGCGCTGCGGCACCTGCACGGCGATCCCGCGCAGTCGTGGACGGTGGCCGATCTTGCAAGAAAGGCCGCACTGTCGCGGTCGGCTTTTTTCGAGCGCTTCTCGCGCGCTGTGGGCCTGCCGCCCATGGAGTATCTGCTTGCCTGGCGCATGGCGCTCGCCAAAGACCTGCTGGCCCGCAGCGACGTCGGCATTGCGGAAGTTGCCGAGCGCGTGGGCTACGGCTCTGCCAGCACATTCAGCACCGCTTTCAGCCGCCATGTGGGCCAGCCGCCGGGCCGCTTTGCACGCCAGGGCTAGCGGGTGCTTCAGGGTTGGGTGGTGATGAGCGGATCCAGCATGGCGCGCAGCCGCCTTATCGCCACCTCGTGCCGCAGCGTCTGCGCCCCGCGCCCATAGGTCATTGCCTTGCGGATGAGCCGCAGCTGCTCGCGCTGCAGCTGGGTTTTCAGGCGCCGTGCGCGCAGGCCGAAGGTCCAGCCCATTTCAATGCGAACCCTGTAGCGCGACAAAGGCGCGCCCAGCCGAATCCACTCGTCGTCGCGGATCAGATCGCGCTCGGGCACGAAGTAAGCTGCAAGGGCATGCAGGTAGGCGCCGTTCTCACGGGCGGCCACGCGCCAGAAGAGCCCGGCCGCGATCATCGCGGGGATGCCTTTGACGACCAGCAGCACCGCCATCTCGCCGTAGCCGCCGTCGAAAAGATCTTCGAGCCACGGCGAGTTCCAGATGAAATGCATGACCCAGGCGAGCGCAAAGCACAGAAGGGCGCAGCCGATTCTTGCCGCCATGGGGCGTTCGGGGTGCAGCAGGAACCACGCAACGCCGAAGGACGCAATCGTTGTGTAGGCCGCATGGCTCCACAGCCCGCTCAGCAGCCCGCGCGTCAGCAGGTTCAGGAGCACCGGGTACACCTGGTTCTCGAGCGGGAAGTGCATGGAGGCGTTGACGGTGTAGGTGAGGTTTTCGACCACCTGAAAACCGAGCCCCGT
Organism: Variovorax paradoxus; assembly: GCF_040544635.1. Lineage (GTDB taxonomy): Bacteria > Pseudomonadota > Gammaproteobacteria > Burkholderiales > Burkholderiaceae_C > Variovorax > Variovorax paradoxus_R. The sequence continues at coordinate 188,450 of NZ_JBEPKJ010000003.1, read as the reverse complement.
CATGGCACCGACGATGAGCACCGAAAGGTAGGTTTGAAACTGGTTGCGCGCCACAAGAATCAACAAAATGACGCCGGCAAGCTTCAGGAATTCTTCGGTAATAGGGCCCGCAATGGCCGGCCCCCAGACCGCGACAAAATCCGGCGACACCAGCTTGGCGCACAGGCTTTGAATGGCGATGTTCGCCGGCGCGGCAAAGTAAACCGCTCCCAGGCCACCCCATGCAAAGGCCAGCACAAAAGCTTCCGGCGAGTGCTGCTCGAGCAAGTCCAATGCGCGAAAGACGAGAAGAAAAAGCAGTGTGTAGATGCCCCACACCAGCACCCCCAGCAACGCGGTCACGGGAACCACGCGGAACCCGACCGAGAACATGTTGAAGGTATAGAACAGGCCGTTGACGATCAGCACCGCCAGCAGCCAGAAGGCCGCGCGATGAGGCTGAAAGAACGAATCGGTGCCAATCGGCCATTCGGCCCGATCCTGCGGCTCGCCGACGTCGAGGTTCACTGCGGGGCCTCCAGGTCCATGGACTCCAGCATGCTTCGGGCGTCGGCCATTGCATCGTTCAAGCCGTCGCTCGCGCCGTAGACGTCAATCTGCACGAGCGAGCGACGCTGCACGTCCACCACTTGCCAGAACCGGCCGGCCAGCTTCGATCCGTAGTAGGCAAAGGTCTTGCCCTGCAGGCCCCAGGGCGTGACGAAGCCGGACACGTCGCCGTCGATTTGCAGCCCCTGGCCGCGCTCCATGAGGCGCTGCTGCCGTACCAAAGGCCCGTCAGGCCCGCCCGCCCATTGGCCCGTGGTCACCAGAAACTTGTGGCCCCCTTTGAACAGCATCAGCGACTGGCCCGCCTTGGAGCGCGACACGTCCATTTCCCATCCTTCGGCAGGAACGAACCTCGCATGCCCGACGGCCACTGTTTCTCCCGCGGCGAGCGGCCGGTTGCCAGGCGTGCGGCGGTCCCAGAATGTCAGGCCACCGACGTAGGCGGCAATTGCGAGGAGCACGGCAAGCGCGCCTGGCCAGGTGCGGTACGGAATGCGGCGGGAGGGCTCGAGCATGCGTTCATCGTGCCACGAAGAAAGCGAAGGCCTGCAGAGTCGTCGATCGAATCGGGTGACGTCAGCTGGTGATGCCGCGCTTGCGCGCACGGTAGGCCAGCTGGGGGCGCGTAATGCCCAGCGCACGCGCGGCCGCGGAGAGGTTTCCGCCGCATTGCTCCAGCGCACGGCGTATCAGCGACTCTTCCATTTGCCCCAATGAGCCGGAGCCGACGCGGTCTGGCACCGTGTGGCTTGCAGGCGCGGGCTGCGAGGGCAGGGCGCCGGCAGAACCCGCGCCCGCCAGGTGGCCGTCCGGCCGCACCGACAGCACGTTCTTGTCCAGCGTTTCGCCGCTGGTGAACAGGTGGTGAACCTCGAGCAGGCTGCCCTCGGGGGCGACGATCACGGCGCGCTCGATGAGGTTCTGCAGTTCGCGGATGTTGCCGGGGTAGTCGTAGTTCAGCAGCGCCTTGACCGCGGCTTGCGTGAAGCCGGTGGCCTGCCGGCCGTGCTTGCGGCTGTAGTGCTGCAGAAAATGGCTCATCAAGAGCGGCACGTCGTCACGCCGCTCGCGCAGGGGCGGCAGGTGAATGGGAAAGACGTTGAGCCGGAAGAAGAGGTCGTCGCGAAACCTGCCTTCGCGCACCGCCTGGCGCAGATCGACGTTGGTGGCCGCAATGACGCGTGTGTCGACCTGAATGCTGCGCGTGCCGCCCACGCGCTCGACTTCGCCTTCTTGCAGCGTGCGCAGCAGCTTGCCCTGGGCCGCGTAGCTGAGCGTGCCGATCTCGTCCAGGAACAGCGTGCCGCCATGGGCGCGCTCGAAGCGGCCCGGCCGTGCCGCGCCGGCACCGGTGTAGGCGCCGCGTTCCACGCCGAACAGCTCCGACTCGATCAGCGTCTCCGGAATGGCCGCGCAATTCACCGCGACAAAGGGCTTGTCGTGCCGCGGGCTGATGCTGTGCAGCATGCTGGCGAACTTTTCCTTGCCGACGCCGGACTCGCCGGTGAAGAGCACCGTGGCCGTGGTCGGCGCCACGCGATGCAGCAGGTGGCAGGCTGCGTTGAAAGCCGAAGACGCGCCGACCATTGCGTCGCTCTTGCGCGGCGGCGTGGGCAACTCCGCGGCCTGCGGCGCCCCGACGGAAACGCCGACGAAATCGCGCGCGCGCAGGTAGCGCATGTCTTCTTCCACGTCGTCCCAGCGTTCGGCGGATTTTCCGATCACGCGGCAGTGGCTCTCGCCCATCGAACGGCAGACGACTTCGCGAAACACCACCAGCCGCCCGAACAGCGTGCTGACGTAGCCGGTGGCATAGCCCACCTGCATCCAGCAGGCCGGCGAGCCGCCGATGCCATAGGCCGCAATGTGCTCGTCGTCTTCGACCGAGTGGTGCCAGATGAATTCGCCTTCGTAGTCCGAAGTCTCGGGGTCGTAGCGCGCGTGCACCAGCTCGACCTTCACCAGGCCTTCCAGCGCATGCAGGCGGGTGCCGGCCATGGCGGCCGCGGCCGGCTCGGCCTCGGGCCAATGCTTGCGCACCAGCTGCGCGTCGCGCGCGCCGCTGACGTAGCCCGCGCGGGTGAAGAGGCCGCGGGCCTTCTCCTGGCCCAGGCTGTCGATCAGTTCGCGCCGCAGGGACCCCAGCGCTTCGGTGTGCAGAAGAACCATGCGCTGGTCCTGCAGCCAGATGCGGCCGTCACCCGGCGAAAAGAACAGGCACTCGCTGATGTCGGCAATCGTCGGGTGTTCTTCGTTGCCCACGTGCGAGGCCTCGAAGCGGCTCATTGCGCGCGCCACTTCGGCACCGTCGAAACGGCCCAGCGCGGCGCCGGTGGCGCGCGCCACTTCGGCCAGCGAGATCCGCTCCGGGACCGATGAGGTGGTGGCTTTGGTCAATTTCGAGTTCATCGTTTGGTGAAACGAGCGGCCGATTTTTAATCATTTGGTGAAACCGCGGATCAGGGTAAACCAGTTATCCAGAATAACTATTGCGACTTCGGGAATTCACCTAAATCTCCAATGAAAAGCAGCGTCGCCCAGCGAGGCCGAGCCACCCGCTGCGGCGCCGCTGGTATGCCCGTTGCGAAAAGAAGGCGTGCCGCGGGCATTTCCACCCGAGGCCGGCCGATCAACTTTTTCGCAAGGGGTGAGTCATGGGTATTTCCGAAAAGCTGGTGTTCCTGGACGCGGCGGCCTGGGCCGGCAAGGTGTTCAACGGCGAGTGGGTTGCGTCCGCGGGCGGTGTACGCGATGTGGTCGAGCCGGCCACGGGCCAGGTGATGGCCACCGTCGGCATTGCCGATGCGCAAGACGTGGGGCTGGCCACGGCCGCCGCGGCGCAAGCGCAGAAAAGCTGGGCGCAGGTTGCGCCGCGCGAGAAGGCCGCGGTGTTCCAACGGGCCGCGGCGTTGTTCCAGGCGCACTTCGACGAGCTGGCGCTGTATGTGGCCCGGGAGACCGGCGCCATCTTGCCCAAGGGACAGCATGAGGTGCGCGAGGCCATCACGCTGTGCCATCTGGCAGCGGCCATGCCCATGCAATCGCAGGGCCACGTCCTGCCGAGTGCGAACGGCACCACCAGCCTGGCGCGGCGCGTGCCGCGCGGTGTGGTGGGCGTGATCTCGCCTTTCAACTTTCCGCTCATCCTCACCATTCGCGCCGTGGCGCCGGCCCTGGCGGCGGGCAACGGCGTGGTCGTCAAGCCCGACTCGCGCACGCCGGTGAGCGGCGGCTTCATGATCGCCCGTGTGTTCGAAGCAGCAGGCCTGCCCGCCGGCCTGCTGCAGGTGCTGCCCGGCGACGCCGCCGCCGGTGAAGCGCTGGTGACCGATGCGCGCGTGCCGATGATCGCTTTCACCGGCTCGCCCGCGGTGGGCCGGCGCATCGGCGAACTGGCGGGGCGCCATCTGAAGAAGGTGACGCTGGAGCTGGGCGGCGCCAACTCGCTGATCGTTCTGGAAGACGCCGATCTCGACATCGCGGCCAGCAATGCCGCCTGGGGTGCCTACCTGCACCAGGGGCAGATCTGCATGGCGACCAATCGCATCATCGTGCACGAGAGCATTGCCGCCGCCTTCACGCAGCGGCTGGTCGCGAAGGCCCAGCACCTGCCGGTAGGCGACGGTGCCAGCGGCCAGGTGGCACTGGGGCCGCTGATCGACGCGAAGCAGCGCGACCGCGTGCACGCCATCGTGCAAGACAGCATCGCGGCCGGCGCGCAGTTGCTGGCCGGCGGCAGCAGCGAGGGCCTGTTCTACAAACCCACGGTGCTGGCGGGCGTGAAGGCCGGCATGCGCGTGTACGACGAAGAAGTGTTCGGCCCCGTTGCCAACATCATCACCTTCAAGACCGACGACGAAGCCGTGGCCCTGGCCAACAACCACCAGGGCAGCCTGGCGTCGGCGGTGATCTCGCCCTCCATCGGGCGAGCCATGGCCATGGCCGCGCAGTTGAACTCCGGCATGGTTCACATCAACGACCAGACCGTGAACGACGAGTGCGTCAACCCCTTCGGCGGCCCCGGCATCGCCGGCAACGGCAGCAGCGTGGGCGGCCCCGCCGACTGGGAGGAATACACCCAGTGGCAGTGGCTGACCATCAAGCAGGCGCCGCACGCCTATCCGTTCTGAGTGCTTGTTATCGACCGAACTCACAAGGAGACATTTCATGCAGCTTCAAGGAAAAACCATCGTCGTCACCGGCGTGTCGTCGGGCATCGGTGCCGAGGTGGTTCGCATCGCGCGCTTTGCCGGCGCCCGCGTCATCGGCGTGGACCGCAACGACCCCAGCCTTACGCTCGACGGCTTCGTCAAGGCCGACCTGAGTTCCGTCGCCGCCATCGATGCGGCCGTGGCGCAATTTCCCGAGCGCTTCGATGCGCTGTGCAACATCGCCGGCGTGCCGGGCACGGCGCCCGTCAAGCTGGTGGCCGACGTCAACTACCTGGGGCTGCGGCACTTGACCGAACAGGTGCTGCCGCGCATTCCGCGTGGCGGCTCCATCGTCAACGTAGCCTCCATCCTCGGCGCCGAATGGCCGCAGCGACTGGATCCGCACAAGGCCCTGGCCGCGGCGCGGGGCTTCGAGGCCGGCGCCCACTGGCTGCGCGACCACCCCGTGCCGCAGGAGACCTGCTATCAATACTTCAAGGAAGCGCTGATCGTCTGGAGCGCCACGCAGTCGCAGAAATGGTTTATGGAACACGGCGTGCGTATGAACTGTGTGGCGCCGGGGCCGGTGTTCACGCCGATCCTGGGCGACTTCGTGAGCATGCTCGGCCAGGAGCGGGTGCAGGCCGATGCGCACCGCATGCTGCGCCCCGGCTTCGCCGACGAGATCGCGCCGGTGATCGCGTGGCTGTGCAGCGACGAGGCGCGCTGGATCAGCGGCGCCAACATTCCCGTCGACGGCGGACTGGCATCGACCTACATCTAAGCCGCCATGACCCATACCGCCTTTTTCTCCGTGCTCGACACGGCGCCTCTCGATCCGGCTTTGGCCAGCTTTCTGGCGCAGGCCGCCGCCCAAGGCAACCCGCCGCTGGAGTCGCTGCCGCCGCCAGTGGCGCGCCAGATATACCGTGAGCTGGCCGCCGGCCTGGGCCTGCCGGCGCCGGCCATCGCATCGGCGATCGACCGTGTCATCGACGGGCCCGGCAGCCCGTTGACGCTGCGCATCTACCAGCCCAATGCCGAGGGGCCGCTTCCCTTGCTGCTCTACGTGCACGGCGGTGGCTTCGTGATCGGCGATCTCGAAACGCACGACAAGGTCTGCCGCACCCTGTGCCATGACGTGGCCGCCGTGGTGGTGGCGGTGGACTATCGGCTGGCGCCCGAACATCCTTTTCCGGCAGCGGTGGACGACGCGGCCTGTGCGCTGCGCTGGGTGGCCGCGCATGCGCGCGAGCTCGGCGCAGATCCGTCGCGCATCGCGCTGGCCGGCGACAGCGCAGGCGCGCAGCTCGCCGCCGTGGCAGCACTGCGCGCAGCCGGTGCTGCTGCGCTGCACGCACCGCGTGCGCTGGGCCTCATCTATCCCGTGGCCCAGCACTACAGCGAACCGAGCCCTTCGATGGCCGAGAACGGCGAGGGCAAGTTCCTCTCCACCGGCGTCATGCAATGGTTCATCGACAGCTACCTTGGCGGGCGGCAAGAGCTGGCACGGCACGCCGATTTCGCCCTGCTGCATTCGCAGGCACTGGGCGCGCTGCCGCCCACCTGGCTGGCCACCATGGGCCACGACCCGCTGCGTGACGAAGGCCATGCGCTGGCGCTGCGCATCGCACAGGCCGGAGTGCCGACCGAGCACCGCCATTACCCCGGTGCCATTCACGCCTGCATTCACTTCACCGCGGTATCGTCGCTGGGCACCCAGGTGATGGCCGACCTGGCCGCGTGGCTGCGCTTGCAACTGTCGAACCCGATGCCGGGCTGATCGCTGGGGGGCGCCATGCCACTCGATGAGCGGGATAGGGTGGCCAGCGCCGCTTCGCGCAGCAATTGGCGCATTTGGCTGACATCATCTTTGTCGGAAGTCGTGATGCTCGTCGGCGATGATTCAAGGCCTCGAGGCCTCGAGATACCGTGGGATTGTTTTAAAGCTACTTCATGCAGCAGCAAGTTCTCTCCGCACACGACATCTTTCCGCACATACGCATCGTCATGGGAATGGTGATCGGCCTCGGTCTCACCCGGCTGCTCTCGGGCGTTGCGCGCATCGTGCAGCACCCGGCCCAATATCGGCTCTATGCCGTGCACCTGGCCTGGGTCGCTTCCGTGATGCTGACGCTGGTGCATTTCTGGTGGTGGGAGTTCGGCCTTTACCAGATCCAGATCTGGACGTTTGGTACTTATGCGTTCATCGTCAGCTACGCCGTCGTGCTGTTCCTGCTGTGCGCGCTGCTCTTTCCAGACAGCATGCGGGACTACGAGAGCTACGAAGATTATTTTTATGCCCGCCGCGCGTGGTTCTTCGGCTTGCTCGCCGCGACCTTTCTGCTGGATGTCGTCGACACCCTCATCAAGGGCGAAGCGCACTTTGCACGCTTTGCGCCGGAGTACCTTGTTCGCACTCCCATTCTCGTGGTGCTCTGCGTCGTGGCGGCAGTAACGGCCAACCGGCACTTCCACAGGATCTTCGTGGCCGCCGTGCTGGCCTATCAGCTGTCGTGGATTTTCCGTCTCTTCGACACGCTGGATTGATCTTTTGGCCCCCGCATGCTGTCGTTGGTGTGGCAGGTGCAAAGATCGACGAAGGAACTTCCATGAACATTTCCGGCCAGCGCATTTCCTGGATGCTGGGCATTGCAATGTCGGTGGCACTGTCGCCAGCGCGAGCCGACGATGCCTGCACAGACAAGGCCCAGAACCAGGCACAGCTGAACGAATGCGCTGCGGCCGATCTGAAGGGGGCCGATGCCCGGCTCAACAAGCTGTACAAGGAAATGCAGCTGCGCCTGCGGGGAGACCAACGCACCGGCAAGCTGTTGGTGGACGCCCAGAAAAAATGGTTGAACTTTCGCGATGCCGAATGTGCCTTGCAGACTGTGCGGACCGCCGGTGGCAGCATTCAACCAATGAACGTTGCCAGCTGTCTTGCCCGGCTCACCCAAGGCCGTGCCAAGGAGTTCGAGAACCTTCTGGGCTGCAGCCTTGCAGCCGATGAACAGGAACGCGCCGGTTGCGCGATACCCCGCGAAGCCGGGCGCTGAGAGCCAGATCGTCAACTTGACGTCCGCTTCCGGGAGTCGCGGAGGGCCGCAGTAGGCTGGTTGCAGGCGCTCGGATTTGAAGCTCGAACGCCGGGTCGCTGAGGGGGCAGATCGAGCGTGATCTGATCCATGCTCAGCATCGTCGCTGGCGCTCACGCAGCGCGCCAGCCGTATTCACGAGAGGTATTGCAGGCCGACCCTACTGCGACTTCCGCACAGGTAACGCACCCGCGTGGACGATAAGATCGGCCACCTGCTCCCCTTTGCCGCGTCCTTGTTCCCGAATCTCCCACGCCCCGCCTTCCTGCCCCGCCGCATCCTTAGCGACAAAGAGCGCTACGACTTCGTCATGCGGCGCGATCGGTTGTTTGCGCTGTGTACGCCAAGCGAACAGCGCCGGATCATGACACTGGCGCATTGGTTCGACGCTCATGACCCGCTGTTGATGGCCAAGCCCAACCTCTTCACGCGAGCTGGCGGCGTGGTGGCGCTGGATCGCGTTTTGCCTTGGATGCGTATGCTGCCGGGCCACCAGCGCCGTGCCCCTAGTCTCGTTGAGCGCGGGCTCGCGACTGTGGCCAACGGCATCGACATGCTCGAGAAATGGCGCGGCCAGCGTGCGCTGCGCGGCTTCATCGCCGAGCTTGAAGCCCTGCAGGTTCAGGGCGAGGCGGACGTCTTGTTCGGCGTGGTGCATTTCCTGCGGATGGTGCCGGTGCAAGTGGGCTTAGATGCGCAGCGGGAGCCACTCAAGCAGGAGCTGGAACGGCTCGTCGCAGCCTGTATGGGGGACGCGAGCGTGCCGGCGGTGCAGCGGTTTGCGGCGATACAGCGCTGCGCGTTATGGTCGCGGGACGTGACGGGCTGGACGCACGACGTGCGCGACCTCGACCTGCACACCTGGCGGCAGTTGCTGGCGTTGCTGCAGGAGGATGCTGCCGCCGCCGTTCATGTCGTCGACGAGCATTGGGATCGACGGACGTCGCCCCAGTTGTTCAGTAAACTGAGTCTGCACGAAGACCCGCAGCTTGCCTACCGGCTTGCCGTTGCGCTGCGGCCGCACCGGCCAGACGTGGCTGCGGCGCTACTGGGCGATTCCATCTTCTACGCATCGTTCCAGCGCGAGAAGCTGCGCGGCGACGAGGCCGCGCTCATGGCGCTGGAGAAAGTGATGGACGGCTCCTGCGCTCTACTGGCCGAATGGGTCCTCACCGAGGGCGTCCTGGGCGTCGACTCCGCGATGGCGGCGCTGCAGAAGCTCTTTCAGTTCGGCGACCCCGCGCAATCCTACTGGCGCTGTTTGCCGCACAGGGCGATGGCGCTGCTGCGCAGCCTGCTGCCAGCCGGGCAATCGCATCCGGTGCCCACGCTCGCCTGCGTGGCCCTTTACTCGCCCGTAGGTGACCCGCTGGGCGCCATGGCGCTGGAGTTGCTGGAAGACACGGTTCGCCGACTGACGGAAGACGCGCCGAAAGCGCCGCTGGAGGCACTTTCCCGGTTGACAGACTTCTTCCAGTTCACGCTGTCCCGGCTGGAGGACAAGGTGCTCAGCGGTCGAAACCGGCGCGTGCCGACGCAGCCCGATCATGGGCTGCTACACATTGTGGACCGCGTGGTGGACGACCTGATGGCGCGCGTCGCGGTGGAGATGCCGGAGCAGGTGCTCACGAAACGTATGCTGCTGGCCCACGGTCTTGCCAATGAGACATTGATCCGCAAGCACCATAGGCTGCTGCGCGCGGAGTTCGAGGGCCTGGCCCGGGCCTACCCGCAGAACGCTGGCCGCATGATGAAGCGGCTCATCAAGTATTGCGCGTACAGCCAAGTTGATGACGAGATGTACAAGCGAGACTTGTGCTCCGAGTCCTTCTACCTGCTGCTCCCAATCTTGGACGCCATCTCACCGCCAGACGCGGCAGTCGCCCGCGAAGGCATAGGCTGGAACTTGCGCGAGCAAGGCTACGACAGGGACGAATAAGCGCGCGCAGGCCAACATCATTGCTGCACCGAGTAAGGTTTTGCAGACCTTTCCTAGACGTCCGGGCTGCGACAGATTTCGAGGCCGGCCATGAGCCGCCACTCGCCGCTGATACCGCCATTTACTACTCGCTGATGCTCCTGCTCGGATTTGCCTGGTACAAGTTCGGGCAAAACTTGCTTCGGAAGGGGCGTTGGGATGAGAACGGCGAACGCACCGAGGGACTTGTAGGGCCGGTGGGATTGGTCGTGACTGCTGTCGGGGTCTGCTACTTCTTGTTTGAGTTTTTGCGCGCACTGGTTCGGGGTGAGGTGCCCTGCGTCGGCAAGGCTTGCAGGATGCAGGTCTACACCCTGGCGGCAAGTGCTGGCGATTACTGGGCCAACATGTTTTTCCTTGCGTGGATGGTGCTTGGCCTGAGCTATGCGGTTTATGTGACGCTCAAGATTTGGTTCCGAGCGTAGAGCGGCCGGAGGAGCGGCGACACTGCGGCGCGTGATGGGCGGCGGTCCGTTCGCGACGGCGGGGCGTCCGGCTGCAGTCGACGGCGGATTCAACCGGTCGATGCAACACACCAACCACAGCCTATCCCTGCGGCAATCCAGCGCGAGGCCTACCATATGCGCGACAGCCCAAGTTTTTCGGCAAGAGCGAAGCCTTCCGTTTTCACATGAGGAGAACGAAATGATCCAGCCGTCGATTGAGATCCGCAGTGCCACGTCCGATGAGATTCCGCGCGCCGTCGCGGCGATCGTGGCTGCATTCCTCACAGACCCGCCCGCGCGATTTGCGTGGCCTTCGCCGCACGACTATCTCTTGGCCATGCCCGTGGCCACTGGCGAGTTCGCGGGCAGCAGTTTCCAGCACGGCACGGCCTATGTGTCCGTGGACTTCTGCGGCGCCGCACTCTGGCTGCCTCCCGGCGTGGAGCCGAACGGCAAGGCTCTCGAGAAAGTGTTCCGTGACACAGCAAAGCCTGAACACATGGACGATCTGCTGGCCACTTTCGAGAAGATGGAGGAGTCGCATCCTCGAGAACCTCATTGGTACTTGCCCCAGATTGGCGTCGAGCCGAACGCACAGGGAAAAGGCATCGGGGCGGCGTTGATGCGTCACACTCTCGCCCGTTGCGATGAGGAACAATCGCTGGCATATCTCGAGGCCTCGAAGCCGCAGAACATCCCGTTCTACCAGCGCCATGGTTTCGAGGTGATAGGCGAGATCCAGGTGGGTTCAGCACCGCTCCTCACGCCCATGCTCCGTAAGCCCCGCCGACCATGAACTGACCCGCGCGCTTGCCGGATCGCAGGAAACCATTCGGCACACGGGCATGCGCGCCCGTGGACGTCAGAGCGGGCTACTCCCCCTCCACCCGGTCCCGTCGCATGGCACGCCAGAGCGCGAGGTCGTAGCCGATCTTCAGCAGCCCGCAGGCGATGAGCGGCAGCGAGATCCATCCGGCTGCAAACAGCGCGCCGCTGATCGTCGGGCTGATGGCCGCGGCGAGGCTGCGCGGCACGGCCGTGAAGCTCGCCGCGGCGCTGCGCTCCGCCGGGGTTACCACCGCCATGACGTAGGCCGTCCGCGTGGGCACGTCCATCGACGACAGCGCACTGCGAACCATCAATAGGCCGAGTGCGATCGGCAAGCTGGGCGCCAGCGCCGCAAGCACCAGGCAGACGTTGGCCGGCAAGTGCGTGAAGACCATGGTGTTCAGCAGGCCGATGCGTTGGGCGACCACCGGTGCGGCAAGTTGCGATGCCGCGCCGAGCAATCCGGTCCAGAAGAAGAACACGCCCGCCTCGGTCAGCGAGAGGCCGAACCGCTCCAGCAGCCACAGCGACATCAGTGCGTTGATGGCCAATCCACCGGCAAACGAATCGACGCTGAAGAGTGCCGCCAGCCGCATCACCACGCGCCGCGACGGTCCGAGCGGTGCCGGTGCGACAGGCGCGCTGTCCGCGTTGTCGCTGCTGCCGGCGTGGGCGGGCAGATGCCGGTAGAGCCAGAACACAGCCAGCCCGATGGCCGCGTAGACCGCGAACATTCCGCGCAGTGCGTCGAGCCGCGTGAACTCGCTGTGCCGAACCAGCCAATCGGGCACGGCCGCGGCCAATGCACCCAATGCCGCACACAACGCACCCAGTAGGCTGTAGCGTGCGAACAGGGCAGTGCGGGCATGGCCCTGCGCCGCCGCAGCCAGCCGTGCGTGTTCGAGCGGAAGGAACACGCTGACGTCGCCCGAACTGGGATTGAGCGTGCCGACCAGCGCGACGATCAGCAATGGCCAGAACGACGTCAGGCCCGCGAAGCCCAGGCCCGTGGCCGCCATCAGCAAGGCGGCACCGCGAAGCAGCCGGCCGCCCGCGAAGCGATATCCCCAAGCGCCCACTGCGAGGGTGGCGAGCGCCGAGCCCAGCATCGTCGCCGTGGCGACGATGCCGACCTCCAGCGTACCCAGCCCGATCGACAGCAGGTAGGCCGGCAGCAGCACGGCCATGTAGCCGTCCCCGAAGGCGCGCAGTCCGCGCGCGGCGAGCAAAGGCAAGGCGCTCGGATCGACCCCGGCTGGCAGCAGGTTCGCAAGACCAGTGCGCGCGGCCGCCGAAGGTGCGGCGCTCATCGGCGTGGCCTCGGGTGTTTGGCCTCGACCGGCCGGCCTGCAGCCTGCCAGCCGTCGAAGCCGCCGCGCAAATACCGCGCATCGAGGCCCATGGCGCGCAGCCGCATTGCGGTGCTGCGCCCGACCTCATGCCCGTAGACGCAATAGACCATGACACTGCGGCCCGCCGGCAGCTCGGAGGCCCAGCGGTCCACAACCGACGGGTCGAACCACGCGGCGCCCGGGATCATTGCGGTCGCCCGCTCGAACACACCGGCACGGCGAACGTCGAGCAGCATCGATCCGGCGACCTCATCTTGCGTCGCGCCGAAGGGCTCACTGGCGGCGTGCACTGCCTGCTGGTAGCGTTCGTACACCCGAGCCCAGTAAATGTTTTCCATGAAGGTGTCGACATACACGCCCGCCGCGGCGCCGTGGTCCAGATGGTATGCGTGCTCGTACATGTCCAGAGCCAGGATGGGTGTGGCGCCGGCAAGCGCGTGTGCATGGTCGGCGGCCCACTGGTTGACGAGCGTGCCTTCGCGCGGCTGGAAGCTCAGCAGCACCCAGCCCGAACCCCCGCCAAGGGCTTTGCCCATGGCCGCGAACTCTTCACGCCAACGTTCGACACTGCCGAAGTTGGCCGTCAGGGCCAGCGCCATGGCCGGCGCCATCGGTTCGCTATTGCCGCCGAGCGAGGCGAAGTACAGCTCGTGCAGCAGCATCGAATTGGTGGCGATCAGTTCTTCCCGTTTGAGGCCGTTGAGCTGAAACCCCGGGGTGGATGCGCAAGGCATCGCGGCGAGTTGCATTCGAATGGCATTGAGGCGTTTCACCGCACCGCCATAGTTGTTCTGGTGATGGCTGGCAAGCAGCTTTTCCGACAGGCCGCGCAGCGTGGCGAGGTCGAAGGGCAAGGGTTGAATCCGGGCGTCCATGGTGGCTCCTTCAGCGCAATTGGGGAAGCAGCAAGGTCACGGCCAGCCCGATGGTCGCGCAGGCACCGAGCAGCGGCATCACGCCGACCTTGAAGCGGAACAAGGCCATGGCCGCAACTGCGGCGACGACCGCCGAGACCGCATCGAAGCGGCCACTGAATCCTTGCGGCCACAGCACGTGGTACGCGAAGAAGAGGGCCAGGTTGAGGATCACGCCGACCACTGCCGCCGTGATGGCCGACAGCGGCGCCGTGAAGCCCAGTTTGCCGTGTGTTGCCTCGATGGCGGGGCCGCCGGCCAGGATGAAGATGAACGATGGCAGGAAGGTGAAGAAGGTGACGACCGTTGCTGCCAGCGCGCCCGCAAGAAAGAGCGAGTCGGGCCCGAGCACCTGCTTCAGCCATCCACCCACGAAGCCGACGAAGGCCACCACCATGATCAGCGGTCCCGGCGTGGTCTCGCCGAGCGCGAGCCCATCGATCATCTGCGCGCCGGAGAGCCAGTGGTACTGCTCGACCGCGCCTTGGTACACGTAGGGCAGCACCGCGTAGGCGCCGCCGAAGGTCAGCAGCGCCGCCTTGGTGAAGAACCACCCCATCTGAGTGAGGGTGCCGTGCAGCCCCTGCGTGGCGATGAGAAAGCTCATCGCCAGCAGCCAGAGGCCCAAGCCGATAGCCAAGATCCTGACCAGGTGCGATCGAGAGAAGCGCGCATGCGGCGGCGTCGGTGTGTCATCGTCGATGAGTGCCGGGCCGTAGCTTTGCCTGGCGTTGCCGTGGTTGCCACCCAGCGCGAACACCTCGGGCCATCGGCGCGCCCCGAAGTAGCCGATCAGCCCGGCGGCCAGCACGATCGCCGGGAACGGCGTGTCGAACGCGAAGATGGCCACGAAGGCGGCAGCGGCGATGCCCCACATCCACCGGTTCTTCAACGCACGGCTGCCGATGCGATGGGCCGCATGCAATACCAGCGCAGTGACCGCCGGCTTGATACCGTAGAAGATGCCGGCCACCACCGGCACGTTGCCGAAGCGCAGGTAGACCCACGACAGCGCGATCAGGATGAACAGCGAGGGCAGCACGAACAGCGCACCGGCCACGATGCCGCCGCGGGTGCGGTGCATGAGCCAGCCAATGTAGGTGGCGAGTTGCTGCGCCTCGGGCCCGGGCAGCAGCATGCAGAAGTTGAGCGCGTGCAGGAAGCGCTTTTCGCTGATCCAGCGCCGCCGCTCGACCAGCTCTGTATGCATGATCGCGATCTGGCCGGCGGGTCCGCCGAAGCTGATGAAGCCGAGCTTGAGCCAGAAGCGCAAGGCGTCGACAAAGGAAACGGGCTGGAGGGGCGCAGAAAGCGCAGGAGGTGCGTCAGGCAAGGCGGTGTCCACGGAGTGCTCCGTTGTGAGTCACCAGCGCTTGGACGGGACACCGTCTAACTTTGCAGACCGGGAGGCTGTTTTCCCGATGCCGCCATCGTATCACCGGCCTGAATCCATTGTCTGCTTCCATCCGGATGCGAGTGCGCCCGCTTCCATTGCAGCGCATCGAATGCAAGCGCCAACCGGCAGGGCAATCTCGTTGCCGCAATCAGGGCTGCACCTGTCTCCGCCGCCAGTCCCCGGGTGGCAAGCCGAAGCGCCGTTTGAAGGCCCGGCTGAAAGCGGCCTCCGACTCGTACCTTGCATGATCGGCAATGATCTTGATCGGCAACTCGCTGCTCTTCAAATGCTTCGCGGCCAGCTGCAGGCGCCAATGCGCCAGGTACTGCATCGGCGGTTGATCGAGAAAGTGCTTGAACCGCTCGCTGAGCACGGTGCGCGACACGCCCACGCCGCGCGCCAGGCTCTCCAGACTCCAGTTCTGGAGCGGCGCCTCGTGCAGCAGCTTCAGCGCCGGGCCGACCACGGCGTCGTTGTACGCCGCGAACCAGCCCACCTCGTCGGCCGAGAGGCCCTGCATGTGCTTGCGCAAGATTTCCACGAACATCAGCTCGGTGAGGCGCGGCAGCATGCTTCGCCATCCGGGCTGCGGCTTGCTGGCTTCCGTCATGGTGTGGCGGATGGTGGTCGCCAGCCAGTGGTCGGCCGGCGTGGCGTCGGGGGTGATGTGCAGCACGTCGGGCAGGTGCCGCAGCACCGGGTGGAACAGCAACTCGTCGCAGCGAATGAATCCGCAGATGATGCTGGTGGCACCGCCGCCTCCGCCATGCTCCACCAGCGGCATGCCGGCCCACGGAAGCTGCGGCAGCAACTGGCCGATGTGCACCGGCGCCGTGGCGTCGCCGCCGCTCAGGCGGTGGACGCCGCCATACGGCAGCAGCACGGCATCGCCGTTGTTCAGCCACACGGGTTCGCGTTCAGGCAACTCGATCCGGCAGCGGCCGGAGCCGATGATGTGAAAAGGAATCACGCGGCTCGAACCGAGCGCAAGCATCGCGGCCATCTGGCCTGAATCGACGCTCGTCACGCACCAGGGCTCGCGGAACTCGGCGCGGAACAGCACCATGCCGGTGACGTGCATGCTTTCGAGCAAGTCCGACAGCATGTCCCCCGAACGACCCGGCGCTGTTTGGGTCAAGACTTCCGGCATTTCGGTCATGGTCTGCCTCCGGCATGAAGCGTACGCTGGCTCCACTCATTAATGGAGACCGCTATGAACACCGAGACACGCGATCTGGTCGTTGTAATCACGCATGGCATCGACCATGAATTGTCCTCCGTCGGGCTGGTCATCGCCTTGGGCGGCATGACATCGGGCCTGAAGGTCTCCATTTTTCTCACCAGCGCGGGCGTCGATCTTGTGCGGCGCGGCGCATCCGACATGACGCACGTCAAGCCGCTGGAGCCGTTGGCGGACATGCTGCGCGACTTTCTCGGGCGAGGCGGCACGCTCTGGGCTTGCACCCCCTGCGTGAAGAGCCGCGGCTACACGCAGGAGAACCTGCTGGAGGGCGTCGTCATCGCGGGGTCGAGCGTGATGCACGAGCTGATCAAGCGGGGCGCTGCGACCTTGAGTTTCTGAAAAAGGCGGCGGGATGGGGCCGAAGCCACCGATGGCTGCTGTTCCCAGGCCAATCGCGTTAGAGTCTGGCCACGTCCACAAGACCCGCCATTCCACATGCCAGACTTGCAAGACGCACCGGTATCCACGTCACGTTCCCGCATGCCGCTGCTGCTGCGGCTACTTCGAGTGCTTCCCATCGGCGCCTGCCTTCTGGCGCTGGGCTGCGCAAGCCCGCGAGCGCCCCCTTCGACAGGCGTCTACAGCACCTCGCCCCTGACGGCCGAGCAATCGAACGGCGTGGCCATCCATGCGTTGGGCCTGGTCGGCACGCCGTACCGCTATGGCGGCAACACGCCGGAGGGCGGGTTCGATTGCAGCGGGCTCATCGGCTACGTGTACAGAAACAGCGCGGGCCAGGCCATGCCGCGCACGGTGGCGCGATTGGCCGGGTTCGGTCACCCGGTGCCTTCGTCCGACATCCGCTCGGGCGACCTGGTGCTCTTCGGCGCGTCCACGCCGTCGCATGCGGGCATCTACGTGGGAGCGGGGCAGTTCGTGCATGCGCCATCCACCGGCGGCGAGGTGCGGCTCGATCGGCTCGACGGGGTCTACTGGTCGCGCCAGCCGATGCAAGTGCGCCGGCTCTGAGTCCGGGTTTTCCATTACGCAAAGCCACGCACGCGGGCCACGCGGTCCGACGGATGCGGGTTCGAGGCTGGCGGGGAACACTCCCGGGTTCAATACCCAGGAGACATTCCCATGCACAGCATCCGCCGCCACCTGGTGTGGCTCGTCGTGGCCGTGGTCGGCGCATTCGCGCTGGGCACGGTCGCCCTGACGCGAGGTGAAAGCGTCAACACCCTCTGGGTGGTGACCGCCGCGATCTGCACCTACCTGATCGCCTACCGCTACTACAGCCTGTTCATCGCCGAGAAGGTGCTGGGGCTCGACGGCAACCGCAAGACGCCGGCGCACCGCCACAACGACGGGCTCGACTACGTGCCCACCGACAAGAACGTGCTGTTCGGCCACCACTTCGCGGCCATTGCCGGTGCCGGCCCGTTGGTGGGCCCGGTGCTCGCCGCGCAGATGGGCTACCTGCCCGGCCTCTTGTGGGTGCTGGCGGGCGTGGTGTTCGCGGGCGCGGTGCAAGACTTCATCATCCTGTTCATCTCGACGCGGCGCGACGGCCGCTCGCTCGGCGACCTGGTCAAGCAGGAGATGGGCGTGGTGCCCGGAATGATCGCGCTCTTCGGCACCTTCATGATCATGATCATCATCCTCGCGGTGCTGGCGCTCATCGTGGTGAAGGCGCTGGCCGAATCGCCGTGGGGCACCTTCACGGTGGCGGCCACCATTCCGGTGGCGCTCTTCATGGGCGTGTACCTGCGCTTCATTCGCCCGGGGCGCATCGGCGAGGTGTCGCTGATCGGCTTCGTGCTGCTGATGCTCGCCATCTTCGGCGGCCAGGCCGTGAGCCAGAACCCCGAGTGGGCGCCGCTCTTCACCTTCGACGGCAAGGCGCTCACGTGGATGCTCGTGGGCTACGGCTTCGTGGCCGCCAGCCTGCCGGTGTGGCTGCTGCTGGCGCCGCGCGACTACCTCTCGACCTTCCTGAAGATCGGCACGATCATCGCGCTGGCCATCGGCATCGTGTTCGTGATGCCCACGCTGCAGATGCCGGCCATCACGCAGTTCGCGCAGGGCAACGGGCCGGTGTGGTCGGGCAGCCTGTTCCCGTTCCTGTTCATCACCATCGCCTGCGGCGCGGTGTCGGGCTTTCATGCGCTGATTTCGTCGGGCACCACGCCCAAGATGCTCGACAACGAACGCCACGCCCGCTTCATCGGTTACGGCGGCATGCTGGCCGAATCCTTCGTGGCGGTGATGGCGCTGGTGGCGGCTTCGTGCATCGAGCCGGGCATCTACTTCGCAATGAACAGCCCGGCCGCGCTGGTGGGCAGCACCGCGCAGCAGGCGGCGCAAACCATCTCGAGCTGGGGCTTCGTGGTCACGCCCGAGATGCTGGTGCAAACGGCCAAGGACGTGGGCGAGAGCACCATCCTCGGCCGCGCGGGCGGCGCGCCGACACTGGCCGTGGGCATGGCCCACATTCTTCACCAGGTGATCGGCGGGCAGGCCATGATGGCCTTCTGGTACCACTTCGCGATTCTGTTCGAGGCGCTCTTCATTCTCACGGCCGTGGACGCCGGCACCCGCGCGGGCCGCTTCATGCTGCAAGACCTGCTGGGCAGCTTCGTGCCCGCGCTCAAGCGCACCGATTCGCTGCCGGCCAACCTGTTTGCCACGGCGCTGTGCGTGGCGGCCTGGGGCTACTTCCTGTACCAGGGCGTGGTCGATCCGCTGGGCGGCATCAACACGCTGTGGCCGCTCTTCGGCATCTCCAACCAGATGCTGGCCGCGGTGGCGCTGCTGCTCGGCGTGGTGGTGTTGTTCCGCATGAAGCGCGAGCGCTATGCGTGGGTGGCGATTGCGCCGGCCGCATGGCTGCTGGCCTGCACGCTCACGGCCGGCTGGCAGAAGATTTTCTCGCCCGACCCGAAGATCGGTTTTCTCTCGCATGCGGCCAGGTACACCGAAGGCCTCGCCAACGGCGTGCTGGTGGCGCCGGCCAAGACGCCCGAGGCCATGTCGCGCATCGTCTTCAACGACCGGCTCGACGCGGCGCTGTGCGCGCTCTTCATGTTCGTGGTGCTGAGCGTGCTGGTGTACAGCATCAAGGCCTGCCTCGCGGCACGCGCGGCCAACCGGCCGACCGCGCAAGAGACGCCGTTCGAACCGCTCGCCGCATCGGCCGCGCGCTGAGCCAACCATGGGTCTCGCATTGCCGGAAGCCGGGCGCTACTTCGCCCGCTCGCTCAAGCAGTCGCTGCGGCTCATGGTCGGGCTGCCCGACTACGACGCCTACCTGACCCACATGGCGGCCACGCACCCGGACCAGCCGCCGATGAGCTACGAGGCCTTCTTCCGCGAACGGCTGGAGGCGCGCTATGGGGCGGGCAAGGGGCGCTGCTGTTAGGGCCATGCTGGCCGTGCGGGATTCGGCTTTCAGGACGAGAACTTCAGGATTACAGTTTGCCCACGCCCGCACGTCCGCGAGCAGCATGGGGGACACCATGAGCCAGGATCCGTTCGCAGAGTTCAAGAAGCGGCAGCGGGACATGTGGTCGAGCTTTGCGCCGACGGCCACGTTCACGCCTCCTGTCGCGGGGCATCTCGTGAAGTTCGCGCGCATCCAGCCGGGCGAAGCCGTGCTCGATGTCGGAACCGGCACGGGCGTCGTGGCCATCACCGCCGCGCGAAGCGGTGCGAAGGTCGCGGGCCTGGACCTCACGCCCGAACTGCTGGAGGTGGCCCGCGAGAATGCGCGCATCGCCAGGCATGAAGAGATCGTGTGGACCGAGGGCGATGCCGAGCAGTTGCCCTATGCCGATGCGTCGTTCGACGTGGTGCTCAGCCAGTTCGGCCACATGTTCGCGCCGCGCCCCGAGGTGGCGATTGCGCAGATGCGCCGTGTGCTGAAGCCCGGCGGGCGGGTGGCGTTTGCCACCTGGCCGCCCGAGCACTTCGTGGGACGCATGTTCGCCTTCGTCGGGCGCAATTCGCCACCGCCGCCCGCAGGCGCATCCCCGCCGCCGTTGTGGGGCAATCCCGCCACCGTGGCCGAGCGGCTCGGGGCAAGCTTCGATGCGCCATTCTTCGAGCGAGGCGTCATGGCTTACCCGGCCCTGAGCGTCGAGCACTTCCGGCTGTTCATCGAGCGCTCGATCGGCCCGTTGCAGAAGCTGGTGGAGAGCCTTGCGGGTGACCCGCAGAAGCTCGAGTCGCTGCGTGCCGAGTTCGAAGCGTTGGCAGCGCCCTACCACTTCGACAACGTCGTGCATCAGGACTACCTGTTGACGCGCGCTCACGCGCGCTGAGCTGCCGTCCCGTCGTCCGGGCTTGACCCGCGCGGAACGCGGGTGATAGCCTGCGGCGCCCGCGAGGAGCGGGCGTCTTTCCACCGGACACCCGGACGAACAACAGAACGGACCTTATGACTCTGCACACGCGCCTCTACTTCACGAAACCCGCGCCGCTGCGCACCGCCTGTCACGGCGTGGTGCTGGCATGCGCGCTGCTGGCGGGCAACGCCATGGCGCAGAAACCGCACCAGGGTGCGCTGGACGCGGCCACGCAGCAGAAGGAAGAGGCGCTGAAACTGCTGGAGCGCATGGTCAACATCGACTCCGGCTCGGCCAGCACCGAAGGGCTCGACAAGGTGCGTGAAATTGCCGTCGACGAGCTGCGCAAGCTCGGCGCGCGCATCGAGACCTTTCCGGCGGAGCCGCATCCCGGCACCAACGTGGTTGCCACGATCACGGGGCAGGGCAAGAAGAAGATCCTGATCCTCGCCCACATCGATACGGTGTTCAAGGAAGGAACGGCCGCGGCCAAGCCGTTCTACATCAAGGACGGGCGCGCCTACGGCCCCGGCGTGATGGACAACAAGGGCGGTGTCGTCGCAGGCCTGCAGGCGCTGAAGATCCTGCAGAAGATCGGCTTCAAGAACTATGGGCAGATCACCTTCCTCATCGACACGAACGAAGAGGTCGGCTCGGTCGGAACCAGCGCGCTCATCGAGCGCATTGCCAAGCAGCACGATGTGGCATTGAACCTGGAGCCGGGCCGTCCCGCCGACGGGCTCGTGGTGGAACGCAAGGGCTCGGCCACGGCGCTCATCGAGGTGAAGGGCCTTGCCTCGCATGCGGGCGTTGCGCCCGAAGCCGGTCGCAACGCCGCCATGGAAGTGGCGCACCAGGTGCTCCAGCTCTCGAAGACGGGCGACCCGGTGAAGAAGACCACGGTGAACTTCACGGTGCTCACGGCCAACGGGCCGACCAACGTAATTCCCGCCACCGCAAGCGCCAAGGGCGACGTGCGCGCCGCCACGCCCGAAGAGCTCGACCGTGTCGAGAAGGACCTGGCCCGCATCTCGCAGAACAAGCTGATTCCCGAAACCGAAGTGCGCGTGCGCCTCATCCGCGGCCTGCCGCCGATGCCGCGCTCGCCTGCATCGGACAAGCTCGTCGCCATGGCCGAAGGCATCTACGCCGAGATCGGAAAGAAGCTCACCATCGAAAGCAGCGGCGGCGCGGCCGATGCCAGCCTGGTGGCGGGCGTGGGCGTGCCGGTGCTCGACGGCTTCGGCATCGTGGGCGGCGGCATTCACACGCCGGACGAATACGCCGAAGTCGAAAGCGTGGTGCCGCGGCTTTATCTGCTGTCGCGCATGCTGATGGACCTGAGCGCCAACTGAAGCATCGGCAGGCACGGACTCAGGCACCGCCTGAGCCTGCCTGTGTGAATTCCAGTTTCTTTTTGCAAGCGCTTGCTGCCAGGATGCCCTCCACGCAAACAACCGGTGGAGAACATCGATATGGCATCCGAATTGAATCAAATCGCAAGCTGGTCGCTGCGCTGGCGCATCGTCCTGGCGAGCGGCCTGTGCCTGATGGCCGCGCTCTCCGCGGCGCAGCCGCCGGATTCGAACGTCGTCCTGCATGCCGAGCAGCGGTTCCAGCTGGCGCTGGAAGCCCAGACCGCTCGCGACTACCGCACCATGCTCGAACAGCTCCGGCGAGCGGCCGGGGAGGGCAGCGCCGAGGCGCAGGAGATGCTGGGCATGGTGCTGCTGACAGGCCCCACGCTTTACGGCCCCGCGATCCAGGCCGACCGCTGCGAGGCCCGAGGCTGGATGCTCCAGGCCGCATCGCAGGGCAGCGATACGGCGAAGACCCAGCTCATTTTCCTGAACAGGCTGCGCCAATCCCCGGGCGGCAGAAGCGCCTGCGAATAGCCTGCGAGAGAGCCTGCGGATGAGTCTTCTGCGTCGCGGCGGCCGTGACGTGGAGTTACCAGTGCGTGTGCGAGGATGCTTCTTCCGGGAATGCGGGGCTAGACTCTTGGCTCACGAAACCCTCGATACCCTCGCGGTATGAGACAGACTCATCATCATGAAATTCTGGTTGATTTCCATTGCGCTTGCTTCGGCGGGCGCCGCCAACGCCGCTGCTGAAAACTGCGAAGCCCTGCGGACCCAGATCGAATCGAAGATCGCCGCGGCCGGCGTCACGCGTTTCACCGTAACCACCATCGATGCCAATGCGCAGGCGAGCGGCCAGGTGGTCGGCAGCTGCGAGCTCGGCAGCAAGAAGATCGTTTATCAGCGCGAAGGCGCACCACCCGCCCCGGATGCAGCCTCGTCCGGCGCGGCCCCGCGCGCGGGTGACGAAAGCATCTTGACGGAGTGCAAGGACGGCACGGTTTCCGTCGGCGGCGACTGCAAGAAGTAGCCGCCCGGCGCACAGCCTTTTCCCGGAGCAAACCTTGTCATCCAAAGCATTCCGCATTGCACTCTCGGCTTCGGCCGCTACCGTTGGCGGCATCGCTGCGTACTGGACCCTCCTTGCGGCACGCCAGGGGCACATTCTTTTCAACGCCCGAAAGCTTCCCGTCGTTCATTTGTCCGACGAGTTTTCCACCTACTCCCACACCGTGCCGGGCGGCATGGTCCGCGGGTATGTCTATCACCCGCATGGTGAAGAAGCGCTGCAGGACCTGTTCATCTATTTCGCCGGCCGGGGCGAGGACGTGCGCGCCACCGCGCAGGCGTTGCACTGGCTTCCCGAAGGCTTCGGGTTTGCCGCCGTCAACTACCGGGGCGTGGCCGATTCGCAGGGCCATCCCTCCGAGATCGCGTCGGTAGCAGACGCCATCCAGTTTGCCGGCCACTTGCGCAAGGCCTTTCCGCAGGCGCGCCTGCACGTGGTCGGGCGCAGCCTGGGCACGGGTGTTGCCATCCAGCTGGTGGCGCAGCAGGAGTTCTCGAGCCTGCAACTGGTCACGCCGTACGACTCGATGCTGGAAGTGGCCAAGAGGCGCTTTCCGCTGGTGCCGCTTTCGCTGCTGCTGCGGCATCGCTTCGATTCGCTGACGCACTGCAAGGAAGTGGCCGCCAAGACCCAGGTGCTGCTGGCCGAGCGTGACGATGTGGTGCTGCCGGAGCGCTCGCAGAAGCTCATCGCCGCATGGCCGACCCCTATCTCGGTGCAGACCGTTCCCGGCTCCGACCATCACAGCATCATGGGCCTTGAAGCGACCTGGCTCCATCTGGTCGACTTCGCGCTGACGGCCATCCTTCCCGAGCCGGTCGCAGCCTGAGCTGCTGGAGAAGCCTTAACTTCAGCCGGCACCCAGGGCCGCAAAGCCGCATTCAAGATCGCGCAGCAGATCCGAGGGCGCTTCGAGCCCCACGTGCAGCCGGATGACAGCACCGCGCCGGCTCCAGTCGGTCACGCTGCGCGCTGCGCGCATGTTGGCCCAGGCCACCAGGCTCTCGTAGCCGCCCCACGACGAGCCCCGGCCGAACAGCGAGAGGGCATCGACCATCCGTTCGACCGCGGCATTTTCGACGCCGGGTTGCAGCTCGAACGAGACCAGCCCATTGGTGCCGCGGCAGTCGCGCTTCCAGAGGCCGTGGCCCGGATGCTGCGGCAGCGCGGGGCAGAACACGGCCGCCACTTCGGTCCGTGCCTCGAGCCAGCGTGCCACTTCGAGCGCATGCCGCTCGTGCATCTGGAGCCGGGCCGACAGGGTGCGCATGCCGCGCAGCACCAGCCATGCATCGTCCGGGCTCACCGTCATGCCGAAGGCGTCGCAGCGTTCGTTGAGCGGCTGCCAGGCCTCGCGCGTGGTGGCGACGGTGCCCATCATCACGTCCGAATGGCCCGAGAGGTATTTGGTGGCGGCCATCAGCGAGATGTCGGCGCCCAGCGCGAGCGGCCGGTATTGAACGCCCGAGCCCCAGGTGTTGTCCGCCGCGAGGAGCGCGTCGCGCGCATGCGCCAGTTCGGCCAGCTTCGGCAGGTCGCACATCTCGTAGACCAGCGAGCCGGGGCACTCGGCATACACGAGCCTGGTGTCCGGCTCGAACAGCTCTTCGATGCCGCTGCCGTCCGCGGCAAAGAAGCTGCAGCGGATGCCGTAGGGATCGAGGAACGAATGCACGAGGTTGCGCGCGGGTTCGTACACGCTGTCCGACATCAGCACATGGTCGCCGGGCTTCAGGTACGACAGCAGCACCATGCCGATGGCGGCAAGGCCGGTGGGGAAGAGGCGCGTGCGGTGGGCGCCTTCGAGTTCGCTCACCGCGTCTTCGAGCGCGAAGGTGGTGGGCGTGCCGCGTGCGCCGTAGCTGAAGGCGCGCTCGCCATCGCGCCGCGCGCG
This sequence comes from Variovorax paradoxus, assembly GCF_040544635.1. GTDB lineage: Bacteria > Pseudomonadota > Gammaproteobacteria > Burkholderiales > Burkholderiaceae_C > Variovorax > Variovorax paradoxus_R. The sequence goes on along the minus strand of NZ_JBEPKJ010000003.1, from coordinate 163,885 downwards.
CGTGTCGCGCATGGCTGCCACGCTGTCGAACAGCACGGTGCTCGCACGCACCAGCGGCGTGTTGACCGGTGAGCCGCCGAAGTAGGCCGGGGCCTTGCCGGTGTGGACGAGCCGGGTGTCGAGGGACTGGCCTGCGGGGTCTTTGGACGAATCGGACATGGTGTGTTTCAGCGAGCGGGGGCCCCTATGGTGCGTCAATCCGCCTTCGCGCCGGAAAGCTTGACGACGCGCGACCAGCGGTCGATGTCCTGGCGCAGCTGCGCGGCAAAGGCTTCGGGCGTGTTGGCCACCACCTCGCTGCCGCCGTCGTTCACGAGCTTGGTCACCTCAGGCAGCCGCAGCGTGCGCACGATGGCTTCGTTCAGGTAGGCCACGCGCTCGGGCGGCGTGCCGGCCGGCGCGAAGAAGCCGTACCAGTCTTCGAAGCGGGCATTGGCGTAGCCCAGCTCCTCGAGCGTGGGTACCTTGGCGAACACGCCGATGCGGCGCGGGCTGGTGACGGCCAGCACGCGCAGCTTGCCGTTCTGCACCATGCCTGCGACCGACGAGGTCGAGGTCACGAGCAGGTCGACCTGCCCGCCGAGCAGGTCGGTGAGCGCGGGGCCGGCGCCCTTGTAGGGCACATGGGTCATGTCCACGCCGCTGTCCTTTTGCAGCACCACGCCGACCAGGTGCGAGAGCGTGCCGTTGCCCGGCGTGGCATAGGTGACCTTGCCGGGGCTGGCCTTGGCGCGCGTGGCGAGGTCGGCAAAGGTCTTGTAGGGCGAATTGGCTTCCACCACCAGCGCGAGCGGCGCCGCGTTGATCTGCGTGATCGGCATGAAGTTCTTCAGCGGATCGAAGCCGGGCGCCGAGTAGAGCGAAGGGTTCACCGCCATGATCGACACCTGCGAGGTCAGCACCGTGTAGCCGTCGGGCTTGGCCTCGGCCACCGACTTGGCGCCGATGTTGCCGCCCGCGCCGCCGCGGTTGTCCACCACCGCGGCCTGGCCCATGATTTCCGGCAGCCGCGTGGTGACCAGCCGGGCCGTGGCGTCGTTGCCGCCGCCCGGTGGAAAGGGCGAGACGAACTTCACCGTTTGCGACGGAAAGCCGTCGCGTGCCGGCAGCGGCTGGGCCGAGGCAGGCTGCAGGGCCATGGCCGCGAGCCATGCGGCAGCGACGGAAAGGCGGGCAAGGCTCGGAATGCGATGGGCAGACGACATGACGGGACTCCTGGAAAGGAACTGACAACGGCGAACGAATGAAGAAGAGCAGCGGGACTAGGCGTGCGGGCTGCCGGATGCGGCGGGCAGCCTGAAAGCCGAGCGCTCCTGCGCATCGAGCTGCGCCACCAGCCCGGTCTCCCAGGCCAGGTAGCGGCGCGCGGCTTCCTTGTTGCCGTCGTGGCGGTCGTGCACGAAGAACAGGTAGTCGATACAGTCCGCATCGGCGGGCAGGGCGGGCGTGGCTTCCACCGGAAGTCCGGCGCCGCGCCATGCGGCCATGCCGCCTGCGAGCTGCAGCGGCGCGCGCGAGAGGCCGGCCAGCTCCGACGCCGCGGCCCAGGCCGCGAGCGCATCGTCGTCGGCCACGAGCACGAGCTGGCGCGTTTCGTTCTTCATGTCGTTGGCCAGGCGCGGGCGTATCGACCAGCGCGCCTCTGGAATATGGCCGACACGGAACTGCATGCTCGGGCGCAGGTCGATCAGCGCCACGTCGCCCTGCGCGAGGCGGGCGGACAGCGCCTGCGCATCGATCGTCGACAGCGCAGGCGCGGGCTCGGGTGGCGCAGCGGCGGGCGCGAGCGACAGCCCACTCGCGAGCCCACCTTCGAGCACGCTCGCCTCGTGGCCCATCTGCCGCAGCCAGTGCGCAATGGTGGGTGCACGCACGCCGTCGTTGTCGAAGAGCACGAGCCGCGCGCCGCGCACGCCGACGTACTGGTCGCCGGCCTGCATCAATTGCCCGCCGGGCGTGTGCTGCGCGCCGGTCAGCGTGCCGGCCGCGAATTCCTCGGGCGTGCGCACGTCGCAGAGAAACAGGCTGCGGCTTGCATCGCCGGCCCATTGGCGCACGGTCTGCGCGCTGACCGTGGGTACGCCGAAGCGTTCGGCCAGCGCCTTCGCGGCCGGCCGAAGATCGGTGTTGCCGCTGTCCGCCGCATAGCGCCGCGTGCCGCCGTGCTCCAGCGCGTGGTCATTCAGGTACCAGCCCTGCGTGCCGTTCTCCAGCGCATAGACGGGGTTGGGCAGGCCCAGGTTGATGAGCGTCTGCGCGCCGATGATGCTGCGCGTGCGGCCCGCGCAATTGATGACGATGGGCGTGGTGGTGTCGGGCACCAGCCGGCGCACGCGGTAGGCGAGTTCGCCGTTGGGGCAGCAGGTGGCCGTGGGGATGTTCATCTTGTGGAACTCGCTCACCGGCCGGCCGTCGAGCACCGCCACCTTCTCCTTGCGCGCCAGCATCTCGGCCAGCTGGTCGGCGCTCACGCGGGGCGTGTGATAGACCTCTTCGGCCAGCTCGCCGAAGGTCTTCGAAGGCAGGTTGACGCCCGCGAAGAGCGCATGACCCGCGGCCTTCCAGGCGCGGGTGCCGCCCTGCAGCACATGCGCGCCGGTGTAGCCCAGCGCAGCAAGCCGGCGGGCGGCGCGCTCGGCTACGTCGTAGTCGCCGTCGTCATACACGACCACGCGCACGCTGCGGCGTGGCACGAGGCGGGGCGCATCGAGTTCGAGCCGGCTGAAGGGCAGGGGGATGCCGTAGAACAGATGCGCCTCGCCGTACTGGCCGTGCTCGCGAACGTCGAGCAGCGCGATCTCGCCGCCGTCGTGCAGCCAGGATTTGAGGGTCTTCGGGTCGATGAAAGAGGTCATGGGAAGCAAGCCGTTGAGACGTACACGGTCCTGCGAGGCCGCGCTCTGCACGGCTCGCATGAAAGAAGACGAGGTTGAAAGAGGGGCCTAGCGGCGCGTCTGCACGCCGATGCCCATCGTCTGGTACGTGCCGGCCGCCAGGTCGTACGCAGTGCGCTGGTTCAGCGTTTCGAGCGCGCGGCCGTACATGTGCAGATGCCGAATGACCTGCACGCCCTGGATCTCGACCGAGTGGATGTCCTCGGGCATCAGCGCGATGCCCTTGCCGGGCTCGACCACGACCAGCGCGGTTTCCTCGAGCTTGCCGACACCCGGCACCGAGCCGTCGTCGCGACGCTCGTACACGCGGTTGTGCTCGGTGCCTTCCACCGCGGCAATGCAGGCCCAGGTGGTGTGGTTGTGCGGCACGATCTTCTTGCCCGGCCGCATCACGTTGAGGTAGAGCGCGTAGCTCTGGTCCGGGTCCTCGGCAATCAGGTAGCGGGCCTGGTGCTCGCCGGCCTCGGGCGCAGGAAAGTCGGCGGCGCCCCAGTAGTCGGTGCGCGCGGCCAGCCCTTGCAGCGCGTCGAGCACCGCATCGAGCTTTTCGCGGGTCGGTTCAGCGCCGCCAATGGCTTTCTTCATCCGGGCGATGGACGCGGCGACCGCCTCGCGGCGTGGGTTGGACAGGGTGCTCATGCAGGGTTCTCCAGTGGGGATGCTTGTCTTGGCGTGCATTCACTGTAGTGACCGGGGCGTGACCCGACAATGCAGCCGGCGCACGAAATACATCAATAAAATTAATGTATGCCCACGCTCGATCTTGAACTGCTGCGCTCCTTCGCGGCCGTCGTCAGCCACCACAGCTTTGCCGCGGCGGCCGTGCACCTGGGGCGCACGCAGTCGGCCATCACGCAGCAGATGCAGCGGCTCGAAGAGCAGGTGGGCCACCCGCTGTTCGCCAAGCAGGGCCGGCAGAAGCGCCTCACCGAGCATGGCGAACGGCTCCTGACCTATGCGCACCACCTGCTCGCGCTCAACGACGAGGCGCTGCGCAGCCTCCGGCAGGGCGAGCTCGAAGGCAACCTGCGCATCGGCGCGCCGCACGACGTGGCCGAGACCATGCTGCCGCTGCTGCTGACCGAGGTGGCGCGCACTTCTCCGCTGCTGCAACTCGATATCCATATCGGCCGCAGCCCCTACCTCATGACTTCGCTCAAGAGCGGCGAGGTCGACATGATCATCTCCAACCGCGCCGATCCGCAGTTCGATGGCGTGGTGCTGCGCAATTCGCCGACCGTGTGGCTCTGTGCCGCGAGCTACGTGCACGATCCGGCCAAGCCGGTGCCGCTGATCATGGCGGATGGCCCGAGCATCTTTCGCCGCATCGGCCACGAGGCGCTCGATGCCGCGGGCGTGGCCTGGACACCGCGCTACACCTCGTCGAGCCTGATCGGCATCAAGGCCGCATTGCGCGCCGGCCTCGGCGTGACGGCGCGCGGCGTGGAGCAGCTCGACGCGGGCCTGCGCGTGCTGGGCGCGGGCGACGGCATGCCGCGCCTGCCCGACCTGGCCTACTACCTGTACGTGCGCAGCCACGTGGTGAACCCGGTCACGCGGCAGGTGTTCGAGACATTGAAGAAGCACCTGCGGCTGCCGCGCACCGACATGCCGGCCTGAAGCGCTAGGTGGCCCAGATGCGCGGCGAGCTCGCGGGCAATTGCCAGAGTTCGGCGCGCCATGCCTGCCACACCTGCCGCAGCAGTTGCATCGCGGGCTCGACCACCGGCGCGAGCACGCGCAACACGACAATCTCCGCATGCGGGCTCGTCGCGCCGGCGCTTTCCTGCAGGCCGTGCGCATCGATGGCCTCGCGCGCGAGCGCAAGCAGCGTCTCGCGCCGCGCCCGCGCGGCCGGCGTGCCCGACACGAAGAACAGCGACGCGATGCAGCGATGCCCGCCGAAGCCCAGCGGGCTTTGCAGCAGCCGCTCGTCGGCCGCGTCGATACGCCCGCGCTCCAGCCAGACGCCGGGCACTTCGATGTGCTGCAGATAGGTGCCGCGCTCGAAAGGCTGATTGGCGTTGGGCAACCCGAGCGCGGTCACGTCCCACCCGATCATCTCGGCGCCGGGTTCGGCTTCGATGGTGAGCCGGTTCTCGGCCCGGCAGCCGCTGTAGCAGATGGCCTCCAGCGGCAGCCACTCGAGCCGTGCACCCTTGGCAAGCCGGATGCGCGTGCGCTGCAGCGCCAGCTCGCCTTCGGAGCGATAGAAGCGCGAAGCGCCCGGCGTGGTGATCAGCCCGTGGCTTCCGTCTGCCGCCTCGATGTCGATGTCCAGCGTGTCGCCGCCCACCAGCCCGCCCGGCGGATGCACCAGCACGTTGTGGCAGATCGCATCTCCCTCGGGGTAAAGACTCTGCAGAATCCGCAGCGGCCCGTCATGGCGAAAACGCGCAACGCTGCGAGCGGATTCCTGTCGATAGTCGAGATGAAGATGGGCGTGCCAAGACATCCCCGGAGTCTAGTCGGGCCTCTGTCCCTCCTTTTATTTCCAGGCGCCGTCGTGCGCGGCGCTGGCTTCGTCGAGCAGCGCGGGGCCAATGCACTCGATAGGGTGCGGAGACGCGCGGAACACGTCGCGGCACGACAGCTCCGCGTCGCGCTGGTCTTGCCGCTCGCCGCGAAAGACACGCAGCCGCTCGGCATCGATGCCGAACACCACGCGGCCGATGTTCGACCAGAAGATGGCGCCCGCGCACATCACGCAGGGTTCGCCCGATGCATAGATGGTGGCGCCTGCGAGTTCCTCGCGCGTGAGGTCGCGCCCCGCGAGCGCGCGCAGCGCGTTCACTTCCGCGTGCGCGGTGCAGTCGCCGGTTTCGGCGTTGCTGTTGCCGGCTTCGGCCAGCACTTCGCCCGCGGCCGAGACGATGACCGAGCCGAAAGGCCGGTTGCCGCGGCGCCGTGCCGCATGCGACCAGACGATGGCCTTGCGAAGGTAGCGCCCATCGCGCTCGTCGAGCGTGATTTCTTCGGGGAACGAGGTGTCGGTGTTGCTGAAGTTCATGCCTTGAATCATGTCTTGGGGAGGATGCGTTCGCTCCGCGATGGCAGCATCGAAGTGTTGAAGATGGCGTCGGACGCGGGCTTGACCTTGAGGCCGAATACGTCGACCACTTCGTCGACCTGCTGCTCGAGCGTGAGCTTCTTGATGTCGCCCAGGCCATGGCTTCGTGTGTCTGCGGCGCCCACATATTGCGCCGTGACACCCCAGCGTTCAAGCTCAATCCTTTCGTCGAGAATGGGTTCGCGCTGGCGCATGGCCGCAATGCTGGGCGCCGGGTTGGCAAAGGTCTCGACAATGGCGCGGTTCGTGGCGCGCAGAAAGGCCGCAACCACCTTGGGGTTCTGCGCAATGAGGTTGCTGCTCGCGAGAATGGCGTTGCCATACAGGTCGACGCCCGCGTCCGCATACTTGAGCACCGACAGCTCTTCGGGCTTCATGCGCGCGAAGAGCGACACGGCGGAGTCATGAAAGTAAGTGGCTGCATCGACATCGCCGCGCACCATCACGTTGTCGCGCGCACTGAAATCGGTGGTCTGCCACTGGAATGCATCGCTGCGCATGCCCTGCTTGCGCGCCACCATCGGCCATGCGCGGCGGGTCGATTCAACGGCTGCCGCCGCCACCTTCTTGCCCGCAAGGCTCTTGAAATCATTCGTCACGCCGCGGTCCTTGCGGCCGATGATCACGAAGGGTGCGCGGTTGTAGTACTGGTACACGGCCTGCACCATCGGGGTGCCGGGGTTCTGCGCATTGAATTCGACCAGCGAGCTGATATCGCCCAGGCCCATTTGATAAACACCGCTCGCAATGCGCGTGATCGAGGCGACCGAACCGGCGCCGGTGTCGATGGTCACGTCCAGGCCCTCGTCCCTGTAGTAGCCCTTGCTGTGCGCGAGGAAGAACGGCGCGGTCTGCCCGTTGATGCGGAAGTCGAGCGTGAACTTGAGCGGGGTCGGCTTGCCGCCGCCTTGGGCGAAGACAGCGGGAGCGGCAAGAGTGGCGGCGGCACTGGCCGCAAGAAAGAATCGACGTTGCATGTGGGGCCTCGGAATCCTCGGGTCTTGAATCCTCCCGCGCAGGGCGGAAGGCACTTCAAGAGCAATTTCCGGGCGAGCGCACAACGGTGGTGCGTGCGCTGCTGAACGCTTCTACTCTTGAGGGCATTCATGCAGGACCCATGCCAAGCTGCATGCCGGGCACATCAAGACCGAGGGCTTGGAAAGGACTTGGAAAAGAGGTTGGAAGATGGGCCGGCCCGCGGCACAATGCGGGCGCGCAATTTGCATGGCAAGTGGCGCAGAGTAGAAGCGTTCAGCCCCCGCGGCAGGAAATTGCTCTTTCAGGTTCGTTCGTACCCACGCGCAACAACAGAAGGAGTCCACGCATGCTCGTTACCCAACAACCCGTCTTCCGCAAGTTCTGGCACGCCGTCATGCCGCTTGCCGAACTGGCCCATGGCCCCAAGCCCTTCACGCTGCTGGGTGAAGACATCGTGCTGTTCATCGATGCCGACGGCCAACCCGCCGCACTACGCGACCGCTGCTGCCATCGCACCGCCAAACTTTCGAAGGGCTGGTGCGTCGATGGCGAAGGAAAAGCCTGCGGGCAGGGTGCCATTCAATGCGGCTACCACGGCTGGACCTACGACCGCAGCGGGCAGGTGATCCGCATTCCCCAGTACGAGGCCGACCGCAAGATATCGCCGGAATACAAGACCACCGCCTACCGCTGCACCGCGCGATACGGCTACGCATGGGTGGCGCTCGAAGAACCCCTTGCCGACATTCCGGCGATTCCGGAATTCGGCGATGCGGGCTACCGCACCATCCTCCAGTTCTACGAAGAGTGGCAGACCAGCCCGATGCGCGCGCTCGAAAACTCGTTCGACAACTCGCATTTCAGCTTTGTGCATCGCGCGACTTTCGGCGTGGCGGCGAGCCCGAAGCCGAGCAAGTACGAACTGGTGGAAAACGAGGGCGGCTTCCACGCAGAGACGGTGATCGAGGCGGCCAACCCGGTCAAGTTTCACGCCATCAGCGGCGTGACCGACCCGATCACCACGCGCCACATGCGCAACGCCTACTTTTTGCCGTTCTCGCGCCGGCTCGACATCGAATACCCGGGCGGCGTGCGGCACATCATCATCAACTGCTTCACGCCCATCGACGACGGCCGCATGCAGTTGTGCCAATGGCTGTTCCGCAACGACACCGAAGCCGATTGCACGGCGCAGATGCTCATCGACTTCGACGAGGCGGTGACGCGCGAGGACAAGGACATTCTCGAATCGACCGACCCCGATGCGCTGGTCGATACGCGCCGGCGCGGCGTCGAGTATTCGATGGAATCGGACCGGCCCGGCATGCTGATTCGCAAGCACCTGATGCAGCTGCTTGCGAAGCACGGCGAAGCCGAGGTCTATCGCGGCATGAACAACGCGGCGATTCCTATCGCAAAGGCCGCCTGAGCGGCCCCTGCATCAAGCGGGGGCTGCCGCCGCCGTCGGGGCCGGCCGCAGTGTGCGCGACGAGCCGCGCTCGTAGCGGTCCATCGCCAATCCGTCGGTGCGGATCTCCGGACGCTGGCCGGTCACGATGTCGGAGATGAGCTTGCCCGAGCCGCAGGCCATGGTCCAGCCGAGGGTGCCGTGGCCGGTGTTGAGGAACAGGTTCGCATAGCGCGTGGCGCCGACGATGGGCGTGCTGTCGGGCGTCATGGGACGCAGGCCGGTCCAGAAGCTTGCGCGCGGCAGGTCGCCGCCGGGGAACAGGTCGCTCACCACTTTTTCGAGCGTGGCGCGGCGGTGCGGGTTCAGGCGCAGGTCGAAGCCGCCGAGCTCGGCCATGCCGCCCACGCGAATGCGATTCTCGAAGCGCGTGACAGCCACCTTGTAGGTCTCGTCGAGCACCGTCGATTGCGGCGCGAGCGCCTCGTCGACCAGGGGCACGGTCAGCGAGTAGCCCTTGACGGGATACACCGGAATGTCGAGCCCCAGCGAAGCGATGGCGGCGCGCGAATAGCTGCCGAAGGCCATCACGTAGCGGTCGGCGGTGATGATCTTGCCGGCGCCGGTGCGCACGCCCGTGATGCGGTCGCCCGCCATCTCGAGGCCCTCGACCGTCTGGCCGAAGCGGAAGTCGACACCCAGGCCGCGCGCGATGTCGGCCAGGCCGCGGGTGAACAGGTGGCAGTCGCCGGTTTCGTCGTTCGGCAGGCGCAGGCCGCCCGTGAGCCGGTCGCGCGCGCCGGCCAGCGCGGGCTCGACGCGTGCGAGCGCATCGCGGTCGAGCAGTTCGTAGGGCACGCCGCATTCCTCGAGCACCGCGATGTCGCGCTGCACCGCGTCGAGCTGCGCCTGCGTGCGGAACAGCTGCAGCGTGCCGCCGGTGCGGTGTTCGTATTGCAGGCCGGTTTCCGCGCGCAATTGCTGCAGGCAGCCGCGGCTGTATTCGGCCACGCGCATCATGCGTTCCTTGTTGACCGCGTAGCGCTCGGGCGAGCAGTTGCGCAGCATCGCGGCCATCCAGCGCAGCTGGAACAGCGTGCCGTCGGGGCGAATCGACAGCGGCGCATGCTTCTGGAACATCCACTTGATGGCCTTCAGCGGGATGCCCGGCGCGGCCCACGGCGTCGAGTAGCCGGGCGACACCTGCCCGGCGTTGCCGAAGCTGGTTTCCTCGGCGGGGCCGGCCTGCCGGTCGAGCAGCGTGACATCGGCACCCGAGCGCGCGAGGTAGTAGGCCGTCGTGGTGCCGATCACGCCGCCGCCGAGAACGATGACTTTCATGGGTATTTACGCGAATGAAGGTGAATACATGAAATCTAAAGCGCACAATGCAGTGGATTCCATCGTTTTGAAGGAATTTGCAGTGAAATTCCCTGAAAACTTCCGTTCCGCGCCCCGCGAGAAGTGAAATGCCCGAACTCGATCGCATCGACCGCAAGATCCTCGACCTGCTGCAGCGCCAGGGCCGCATTTCCATGACCGAATTGGCCGAGCGCATCGGCCTTTCGGCATCGCCTTGCGCCGAGCGTGTGAAGCGCATGGAGCGCGAGGGCGTCATCAGCGGCTACCACGCGCACGTGTCTCCCGAGGCGCTGGGCAAGACGCTGCTGGTGTTCGTCGAAATCAAGCTTTCGGCCAAGTCGGGCGACGTGTTCGACAAGGTGCGCAAGGAGTTGCTGCACATGCCCGAGGTGCTCGAATGCCACCTGGTCTCAGGCAGCTTCGATTACCTGGTGAAGGCGCGCCTGAGCGGCATGAGCGAGTACCGGCACCTGCTGGGCGACATTCTCAAGAAGCTGCCCGTGGCGGCCGAGTCGCACAGCTACGTGGTGATGGAAGAAATCAAGGAAACGCTGATGCTCGCGGTCGACCGCTGAGTACCGGCGCCGCTCAGCGCGCGGCGCCCGCGCGCTTGGCGTAGCGGTCGCCCCAATCGGCCAGCGGCCCGAGCGCCGCATTGAGCGACGCGCCGAGTTTGGTCTCGGAGTACTCCACCCGCGGCGGCACCTCGTGGAACACCTCGCGGTGCACGATGCCGTCCGCCTCCAGCTCGCGCAGCTGCTGGATCAGCATCTTCTCGCTGATGTCGGGCAACAGCCGCCGCAGTTCGCCGAAGCGGCGCGCCTGCACGTGAAGCTCCCACAGGATGACCGCCTTCCATTTGCCGCCGATGACTTCGAACGCGGGGCCGATGCCGCAGGAGTAGGGTTTCTGGGCTTTCATCTGTCGATCCTTCTGCCGGTTCAATACATACATTTTGGTAAGTACCTCACTTTATTGTAGGTACTTGACCATCGGAGAGTGAGATTCCTACGATGCAGGCCTCTTCACAACTCGCGAACGATCTGCCATGAGCAACAAGGAAATCACCGTACTGGGCCTGGGATCGATGGGCGTGACCATCGCACGGCTGTTCCTCGACAAGGGGTACAAGGTCACTGTCTGGAACCGCACGGCGGACAAGGCCGCTCCGCTGACGAGTCGGGGTGCCGTGCTCGCACGCAGCGCCGCCGAGGCCCTGCGCGCGAGCCCGGTGGCCGTGATGTGCGTGTACGACTACCGCGCGGCCGACGCCATTCTTGGCACGCCGGGCGTGGCCGCCGCGCTGGATGGCCGCCTGCTGGTGCAGCTCACGACCGGCAGCCCGCAGGACGCGCGCGACGCCGAGGCATGGGCGCACCGCCAAGGCGCAACCTACCTCGAAGGCGCCATACAGGCGGCGCCCGACCAGATGGGGCAGCCCGATACGCCCATCCTCATGTCGGGCGCCGAGCCCGTCTTTCGCGCGGCCGAGCCACTACTGGGCGTGCTGGGCGGCGGCATCGTGTACCTGGGCGAAAAGGCCAGCGCCGCCGCGGCCATGGACCTGGCCACGCTGTCGACCATCTACGGAACGCTGCTCGGTTTTCTGCATGGCGCGCGCGTGGCCGAGCACGAAGGCTTCGACGTGGCGGAATACGGCCGCATCGTGGCCGGCATCATGCCGACCTTCGCGGGTTTTCTGCAGCACGAAGGCAGTGTCATCCAGTCGGGCGACTTCGCGATCTCGCAAAGTCCGATGCGCATATCGGTGGAAGCGACCCAGCGCATCCTGCAAACCGCGCAGCAGGCCGGCATCAACACCGAATTTCCGGCGTTCGCGGCAGGGTTGTTCAGGCGTGCCGACGCGGCGGGGCTGGGCGGAGAGGAGCTGGCGGCGCTGATCAAGCTCCTGCGCGGCTGAAGGGCTTGCAAAGGGCCTGAAAAGGGCCAAAAGGCCGCGTCAAGCTGGAAAAAGTGTGAACAATTACACTACGACCCGCTTTACAGGACACTTTAATGAAGTGGGTCATTCTCGCCATCTTCGCGCTCAGCGCGCTCTACGTTCACTTCCGCGGCCAGGTCCGGCATCGTTTTTTCAGACAGCTTTCTGATCATTCGACCTTCCTGGCGCCGTTGAACGCCTTCATGTACATCTTCTCGAAGGTGCCGAGCACGCCGTACCTGTCGCCTGCCCGGTTCCCCGAAATGCGGGTGCTCGAAGAGAACTGGGAAGTCATTCGCGAAGAGGCGCTGGCCATGCGCAGTGGCGGCAGCATCAAGGCCTCGAGCCAGTTCAACGACGTGGGCTTCAACTCTTTCTTCAAGAGCGGCTGGAAGCGCTTCTATCTCAAGTGGTACGACGAGGCGCATCCCTCGGCCGCCGTGCTGTGCCCGCGCACCACCGAACTGCTCAAGGGCATCGGCACCATCAAGGCCGCCATGTTCGCCGAGCTGCCGCCGGGCAGCCGCCTGGTGCGCCACCGCGACCCCTTTGCCGGTTCGCTGCGCTACCACCTGGGCCTGTGGACGCCGGGCGTGGAGGGCTGCTACATCGACGTGGACGGCCAGCGCTACCACTGGCGCGACGGCGAGGCCGTGGTGTTCGATGAAACCTACATCCACTACGCCGAGAACACGACCGATCACGACCGCGTGATCCTGTTCTGCGACATCGAGCGCCCGCTGAAGTACCGCTGGGCCAGCGCGGTGAACCGCTGGTTCGCCAAGAACCTGCTCGCCGCCGCCAGCTCGCCCAACGAGGCAGGCGACAAGACCGGCGGCATCAACCGCGCGTTCAAGTACATCTACCAGATCCGCGTCATCGGCAAGCGGCTCAAGGCCTGGGACAAGCGGGCCTACTACCTCGTGAAGTGGTCGATCTTCGGCGGCCTTGCGCTCTGGATCTTCTGGTAAGGCGCTATCCTGTCCTTTGCCGCGCGGTGCCTGGCCACCGCTGCCTGCCCATGTCCCTTGCAGACAAAGACCTGCCCGCTCCGGTCGACCTTGCCAGCGCCCAGGCGCTGATCGCGGCCGTTCAGTCCGAAGCTGCTGCGCAGCGGCTCGCCCTGCGCATGCCGCCGCCCGAGCCCACCACCTGCTGCGGACGCGGCTGCAACGGCTGCGTGTGGGAAGGCTGGCTGGCGGCAGTGGCCTACTGGCGCGACGAGGCCACGCTGCTGCTGGCCTAGCGCTACCTAACGCCCTAACGCGCTTCCCAGAAGCCGCGGTGCGTGGCGATCATTTCTTCCGCCACCTCGGGCACCGGGCCGATCACTTCGATCTTCTTCTGCCCGCGAGCGAACACTTCTCGGCAGGGCAGGCTCAGCGTCGGGTTCTCGGGGTGGTCGCCCGTAAGCGCGAGCAGGGCGCTTTCCTCCGCGCCGTAGACGATGCGGCCGATGTGGGCCCAGTAGCTGGTGCCCGCGCACATGGCGCAGGGCTCGAAGGTCGTCACCAGCGTGCATTGCCACAGGTAATCGGCCGGCCAGTTCTGGGCGGCGTGCCGTGCCAGCGTGGCTTCGGCGTGGTTCACCGTGTCGATGTTGCCCTGCTCGGCGAGGATGGTTTCTCCGCCGGGTGCGACGAGCACGGCGCCGAAAGGGTGGCGGCCCATCGCCATGGCGCGGCGGGCCACTTCGTCGGCACGCCGCAGCGCACGGATGATCTGGTCGCGTGTCATGCGCCGCGCATCATCATTGGTTTTGTGAGCCGCGGTGCGCCCAACCGGTGGTGTGCTTCTCGATCACGCTGAAGAGCTCGTACATCAGCATGGCCATGGCGCCCACCACCATCAGGCCCGCGAAGGCCAGGCCCATCTGCATGGCCGAGCCGGCGGAAATCAGCAGGTAGCCGATACCTTCGTTGGCGGCCGTCATCTCGCTTACCGTGGTGCCGACAAAGGCCAGCGTGATCGCGACCTTGAGCGAGCCGAAGAAGTAGGGCATGGAGCGCGGCAGGCCGATTTTCATGAGCACGTCCCAGCGCTTGGCGCCGAGCACGCGCAGCACGTCTTCCAGCTCGGGCTCGAGCGTGGCAAGGCCGGTCGCGATGTTGACCATGATCGGAAAGAAGCTGATCAGGAAGGCCGTGAGAATCGCCGGCCCGGCACCAATGCCGAACCACACCACGAGGATGGGCACGAACGCCGCCTTGGGCAGCGCGTTGAAGGCCGTCATGAGCGGGTAGATCGCCGCATACGCAATGCGCGAGCTGCCGATCACGAAGCCCAGCAGCACGCCCACCACAATCGCCAGGCCGAAGCCCGCCATCGTGACCCAGAAGGTGCGCCACGCATGGCCCGCGATGATTTCCTTGAACTCCCAGAACTGGTTCCAGATGCGCAGCGGGCTCGGAAAGATGAAGTCCGACACGCCGAAGCCGGCGCAGATCACCTGCCACAGCAGGATCACCGCCACGAGCAGCAGCCAGGGCGACCAGCGTTCGAGTTGCTTGGTGTTCTTCATGGCGCGCCTTCAGTGAGACACCGCGGCAGCGGCGGTTTGCGCCGCGCTGATGCCGGTGTTGCGAATGGCGCCGATGTGCCCGCGAAGCTCCAGCACGATGTCGGTGAACTCCTTGGTGTAGGTGAGCTCCAGTTCGCGCGGACGCGGCAGCTCGATCTCGCGCTTCACCACGAAGCGGCCCGGGCTCTTGCTCATCACGTACACCGTGTCGGCCAGGAATACGCTTTCGCGCAGGTCGTGCGTCACCAGAATGACGTTGAACTGCTGTTCGGTCCAGAGGTCGCGCAGGATGCACCACAGCTCCTCGCGCGTGAACGCATCGAGCGCGCCGAAGGGCTCGTCGAGCAACAGCATCTTGGGCTCGTGAATGAGCGCGCGGCAAATGCTCGCGCGCTGCTGCATGCCGCCCGAGAGCTGCCACGGAAATTTGTCTTCATAGCCCGCAAGGCCCACCTTCTGCAGCAGCTTGCGCGCGCGCTCGACGTATTCCTTGCGCTTGGCCTTGAAGCTGGAGCGGTAGGGCTCGACGATTTCCAGCGGCAGCAGCACGTTGTCGACCGTGGTGCGCCACGGCAGCAACGAAGGCGCCTGGAAGGCCATGCCCGAGATCTTGAGCGGCCCGGTCACGGGCTGGCCGTCGATGCGGATCTTGCCCATCGACGGCATCTTGAGGCCCGTGGTGAGCTTCATGAAGGTCGACTTGCCGCAGCCCGAAGGACCGACGATGGCAATGAACTCGCCGCGCTTCACCTTCAGGTCGATGGCCTCGACCGCGAAGTGGTTCTCGCGCAGCAGCTCTTCGTTGTAGGCGAGCCAGACGTCCTGGAAGTCGACGAAGGGAGCGGCGGCCTCGCTCGATGCCTCCGGCATCACTTGCGCAGAACGCCGTTGAGTTCAGCCGCGGGCGGCAGCAGCGCGGCTGTCCACACGGCGTCGGGGCTCACGCGCGTCTTGGTGTTGAACGCGTCCGACACTTGCGAGGCCATCAGCGACATGCGGCCTGCATTGACCACGCCGAAGCCTTCGCTGCGCGCGTCGGCGCTGTTGATCACGGTGTCGATGGCCAGCTGCAGGCGGCGGGTTTCGAGCTTGCTGTCGATGATGCCGTCGCGCGCCTTCACCGACTCGATGGCCACGGCCGGGTTGGCAATGACTTCCTTCGCGCCCTTGGCAAAGGCCGAGAGGAATTTCTTTACCGCCTCGGGGTTCTCCTTGATGAGCTTGGGCGACGCGATGATCACGTTGCCGTAGAGCTTCACGCCATAGTCGGGGTAGGGCAGCACGACGATGTCGGCGGCCTTGGCGCCACGCGCCTCGAGGTTGAGCAGCGAGGTAAAGGTGAAGCCGGTGATCGCATCGATGTCGCCGCGGATCAGCATGGTTTCGCGCAGCGTCGGGTCCATGGCGGTCCAGTTCACGGCGCCGATGTTGTTGGCCTTGGCGAAGATCGGGAACGCGCGGCGGCCCGCGTCGAACACCGGCGCGCCGAGCTTCTTGCCGGCCAGGTCGGCCGGCTTGGCGATGCCGCTCTTCTTGAGCGCCATGACCGAGGCCGGCGTGTTGTTGTAGACCATCATCACCGCGACCGGCTTGTTCGGGCTGTCGGGGTTGTTGGCATGGAACTCCATCAGCGCGGCGAGGTCGGCAAAGCCCATTTCGTAGGCGCCCGAAGCGACGCGCGTGACCGTGCCGCCCGAACCGTTGCCCGCGTCGATGGTCACGTCCAGGCCCGCGGCCTTGAAGTAGCCCTTGGCGGCGGGGTGCAGGAACAGCGCCGCCGGTCCTTCGAAGCGCCAGTCGAGCTGGAACTTGATCGGCGTCGTCGTCTGGGCAAGGGCCGAAGAAAGGCCGAAGCTGAGGGCCGAGGCGGCGAGGAAGGACTGGAGCAGTTGGCGCTTGTTCATGCGAGATCCGTTAGAGGTGAATGCTTCCGCATTCAAGCAAAAACGGTGCCCGCACGCGATTGGTGCGAACCCTCCCGGTGAACTGCCGCGGTGCAAAGTTGGAGCGGCCGCGCGGCTGCGGCGCACCCGTTTTGTGAGTTCTCGCGAATTTCAGCCGAAAGAAGCTTGAAGCCTGAACCAACTTGGGGCGCCGGCTTGCCCGCCAGCGCCGCGGGTGTTGGCCCCGCGCGCAGGCTCAGAGCGTTGCGCCGATCTTGCGCAGCTCGGCGATCTGCGGGGCCTTGGGCAGCCAGATCTTGTCGAACTCCGCAATGATCGGCGCGGGGTTGTAGCCGGCGTCGCTCTTGATGGTGATGCCGCTCGTCTTGAACTTGTCGATCAGGCCGAGTTCGGTGGTCACGATGTCCCTGATCTGCGCATCGAGCGACTGCTTCACCAGGTCGGTGATGAGCGACTTGTCCTTGGCGTCGAGCGTCTGCCAGATGCGGCCCGACACCAGCGGGGCGAAGGGCATGAACAGCGCGTTCATCGGCAGCATCGTCTTGGCGACGCGGTCGAAGCGCTGGTTCCACGAGAACTCGATGTCCGCTTCGAGTCCGTCGACCTGGCCGTTGGACATGGCGTCGAAAACGCCGGGCGTCGGAATGGGCGTGGGCGCCGCGCCCAGCAATTGGTAGAAGTCGCGGTACACCGGCGTCGGGTTGATGCGCAGCTTCATGCCCTTGAGGTCGGTGGGCGTGGAGATGGGCTTGGTGGAAAACACCACGCGCATGCCGGTGATGCCCCAGCCCAGGCCGATGGTGCCGGTTTCGCGCGGCAGCACATCGAGCAGTTTCAGCGCGGCGGGCGTGCGGACCAGCGAGGCCACGTTGGTGGTCGAGCGCACGAGATACGGCGCGTTGATGGCCGCCACGCTGGACACGCGCGAGCCGAGCTCGGCCGCCTGGATCCAGCCCATGTCCAGGGCGCCGGACTGCAGCTGCTGCATCATGGCCGACTCGTTGCCGAGCTGGCCCGAATGGAACACCGTGGCGCTCAGGCGGCCGTCCGTGGCCTTCTTCAGCGCTTCGCCGAAGCTCACCGCCGCTCGGTTCCACGAGTGGCCGGCCGGTGTGATGAGGCCGAGGCGAAATTCCTTGGCGGCCGCTGCGCGCGACACGGTGCCGAAGAGGGCGGACGACGCGGCGGCGGTGCCGGCTGCGGCCTGGACGAATTTGCGGCGGGAGAGGGACATGCGGGGCTCCGGGTTGAGTGAAGGAAAAGGGGAGTTCGGCGGCGCTCGCCCGATCTACTTGATCAGCGCGAGCGACAGGCTTGGAAAGAGCGACAGCAGCACCAGCGCCGCGCAGCAGATCAGGAAGAAAGGCAACGTCACGATGAACATCTTTCCGGGCTTGGCGCCCGTCACGGCGGAAGCCACGAAGAAGCTCAGGCCCACGGGCGGCGTCATCAGCCCCAGCACGAGGTTGATCACCACCACCACGCCGAAGTGGCGCGGGTCGATGCCGTAGATTTCCGTTGCAATGGGCAGCAGGATGGGCACGGTCATGATCAGCCCCGGAATGCCGTCGATCACGGTGCCGATCACCAGCAGGATCAGGTTCACCAGCAGCAGGAAGGCGATGGGGTCCTTCGCCACGGTCTGGATCCACGCGGCCGTGGCCTGCGGCACCTTGCCGTAGATCAGCAGCCACGAGAACACCGCGGCGGCCGACACCAGGAACAGCACCACCGCCGAGTAGATTGCCGACTTCAGCAAGATCTGCGGAATCATCGCGAAGCGGAATTCCTTCGTGACGTAGCGGCCGATCAGCACCGCGGCCACCGCGCCCACCGCCGCCGATTCGGTCGGGTTGGCCACACCGCCGAGGATGGAGCCGACGATCACGATGGGAATCAGCAGCGTGGGGCAGGCCGTGAGAATGGTGTGCAGCCGCTGCCTGATGGTGCGTTTTTCGGTGCGCGGGTAGTTGTAGATCACGCCCATGCCCGCAATCACGATGAAGAAAAGCACCGTGAGAATCACGCCGGGAATGATGCCGGCAATGAGCATGTCGCCCACCGCCACCTGCGCCAGCACGCTGTACACCACGAACATCACCGAGGGCGGAATGATCGGCCCGAGCATGCCGCCATACACCGTGATGCCGGCCGCAAAGGTCTTGTCGTAGCCCTGCTTCTCCATCTCGGGCACCATGATCTGGCTCATGATGGCCACCTGCGCCGTGGCCGAGCCGATGATCGACGACACCAGCATGTTGGCCAGGATGTTCACGTAGGCGAGGCCGCCCTTCACCGAGCCGATGAAGGCCAGCGCCAGGTCGACCAGCCGCTTGGTGATGCCGCCGCCGTTCATGATTTCGCCGATCAGGATGAACAGCGGAATTGCAATGAGGCTGTAGCTGTCGACGCCGCCGAACATCTGCACCGGGAACGACTGGAACAGCACCGTGTCGCCGGAGTTGAGGATGTAGACGATGCCCGCAAGGCACAGGCAGGCGCCGATCGGCACGCCGACCAGCATGATCAATAGAAAGAATGCGGAGGTCAGCATGTCAGTTCACCGCGTCTGCGTTGGTCACGTGGAACTCGGTGTGCGAGCGCCTGGGTTGCAGGCCGAGGTCTTCGACGAGGTTGGACAGCGCATGCAGGCTGAGCGTGGCCGAGAAGATCGGCAGGATCAGCTGGATGGCCCAGGCCGGCCAGTTCAGCGTTTGCGTGCGCTCGGTATAAAGAAAGTTGAAGGATTCGGCGGCGTATTCCTTGGCATCGAAGCCGTAGCGCACGATGCCCACCGGGTCCATGTAGAGCCAGCACATCGCCAGCAGCGCAAGGCCGAGCAGCAGCACGCCGCTGGAGGCGGCGGCCTTGGCGATACGCGCGGCCTTTGCGCCGAGCTTGTCGGTGAGCAGCGTTACTGCGAAGTCGAGCCGCAGCCGCGTCATTGCGGAGGCGCCGATGAAGGTGAGCCACACCACGCAGTACACCGAGGCCTCGTCGACCCAGTAGAGCGGCACGCCGCTGTAGCGGGTGACCACGTTCAGCAGCACCAGCACGATGAGCAGGCCCATCAGGCCGGAGAGGAGGCGGCGCTCGCAGCGCAGGACGAAGTCCGACGCGTCGAGCACCCGACGGGACATGCCGGGAAAGAGGCCTTGCCGGCGCGGATTGCTCATGAGGTGCTTCTGCAGTTCAAGGGGTGGACGAAGGGCCCGGAGCGGCCGTTTGTCTAAATATATTAATAAGATATTTAAAATATCCGATCAGGGTATTAGCAGATTGCATGCCAGCGAAAAAAATGATGGGCGGGCGAAAACGGTGCATGCACCGACCGGCCCGCAATGAAAAGCGCCCCGCTGTGTGCTGCAGCGAGGCGTCGGTTCAGGGAAAGCGAAGCGGCCTACTTCAGCGCCGTGGTCGCATTCGCCACCGCCAGCGCCGTCATGTTGACCACGCGCCGCACGGTCGAAGAGGGCGTGAGCACATGCGCCGAGCCCGAGGCGCCCAGCAAGATCGGGCCGACCGTGATGCCGTTGGCGCCCGTCATCTTCAACACGTTGTAGAGGATGTGGGCGGAGTCGAGGTTGGGGCACACCAGCAGGTTGGCTTCGCCGGTCAGCGTGGTCTCGGGCAGTGCGATGCGGCGCACTTCTTCCGACAGCGCCGAGTCGCCGTGCATTTCGCCGTCGCATTCGATGTCGGGGGCCATGTGGGCGAACAGGTCGCGCGCCAGCCGCATCTTGCGCGCCGAGCCGCGGCTCGAGGTGCCGTAGTTCGAGTGCGAAAGAAAGGCCACCTTCGGCGGCAGCCCGAAGCGGCGCACCTCTTCGGCCGCCATGAGCGCAATGCTTGCCAGCAGCTCGGCGCTCGGGTCTTCGTTCACGTTGGTGTCGGTAATGAACACCGTGCGCTTCTCGAGCGTGAGCGCGTTCAGCGTTGCGAAGCCCGGCGCGCCGCGCTTCAGGCCGATGAGGTTGCGGATGTGCTCCAGGTGCACGTCGAAGCGCCCGACCAGCCCGCAGATCATGGCGTCGGCATCGCCCAGGTGCAGCATCAGCGCGGCAATGATGGTGTTGGAGCGGCGCACCATGGTCTTGGCGGCCTCGGGCGTCACGCCGCGGCGGCCCATGAGCTTGTGGAAGCTCTCCCAGTAGATGCGAAAGCGCGGGTCGTCCTCGGGGTCGACAATTTCCACGTCGGTGCCGACGCGGATGTGCAGGCCGGCCTTCTTGATGCGCGCCTCGATCACCGCGGGGCGGCCGACCAGGATCGGTTGGGCCAGGCCTTCGTCCACGGCCAGTTGCGCCGCGCGCAGCACGCGTTCGTCCTCGCCCTCGGCGTAGGCCACGCGCTTGGATGCGGCGATCTTGGCGGCGCTGAACACCGGGCGCATGAACATGCCGGTCTGGTAGACGAAGCGCGTCAGGTGCTGGCGGTAGGCGTCCATGTCTTCGATGGGGCGTGCGGCCACGCCGGATGCATGCGCGGCCTTGGCCACGGCTGGCGCAATGCGCAGGATGAGCCGCGAATCGAAGGGTTTGGGAATGATGTAGTCGGGCCCGAACGACAGCTCCTGGCCCGCGTAGGCCGTGGCCACCTCTTCGCTGATGTCGGCCTTGGTGAGCTCGGCGATCTCGCGCACGCAGGCCAGCTTCATTTCTTCCGTGATCTTGCTGGCGCCGCAGTCGAGCGCGCCGCGGAAGATGTACGGGAAGCACAGCACGTTGTTGACCTGGTTCGGGTAGTCCGAACGGCCGGTGGCAATGATGCAGTCGGGCCGCACCGCCTTGGCAAGCTCGGGCCGGATCTCGGGCTCGGGGTTGGCGAGCGCCAGGATGATCGGCTGCGTGCCCATGGTCTTCACCATCTCGGCGCTCATCACGCCCGGGGCCGAACAGCCGAGGAACACATCGGCGTCCTTCACCACGTCGGCCAGGGTGCGGGCGCCGGTGTCTTTCTGGGCATAGCGTGCCTTGGAGTCGTCGAACCCACCCGCGCGGCCCATGTAGATCAGGCCCTTGGAATCGCAGGCGTAGATATTGGCGGGCTTGGCGCCCAGGCCCACCATCACGTCGAGGCAGGCAATGGCGGCCGCGCCCGCGCCGGAGACGGCGATCTTCACGTCCTCGATCTTCTTGCCCACGAGTTCGAGCCCATTGATGAGCGCCGCGGCCGAGATGATGGCCGTGCCGTGCTGGTCGTCATGGAACACCGGAATGTTCATGCGCTCGCGCAGCTTCTTCTCGATGTAGAAGCACTCCGGCGCCTTGATGTCCTCGAGGTTGATGCCGCCCAGCGTGGGCTCCAGCGCCGCGATGATGTCGACCAGCTTGTCGGGGTCGTTTTCGGCCAGTTCGATGTCGAACACGTCGATGCCGGCGAATTTCTTGAACAGGCAGCCCTTGCCCTCCATCACCGGCTTGGCGGCCAGCGGGCCGATGTTGCCCAGGCCCAGCACCGCCGTGCCGTTGGTGACAACACCCACCAGGTTGCCGCGCGCCGTGTATTCGGTCGCCAGCGACGGGTCGGCTGCGATGTCGAGGCAGGGGTAGGCCACGCCCGGGGAATAGGCCAGCGACAGGTCGCGCTGGTTCAGCAGGGGCTTGGTCGGCGTGATCGAAATCTTGCCTCTGACGGGCGAGCGGTGGTATTCGCGCGCTGCATCGCGAAGAGCTTCTTCTGCGGGGGAGAGGGGTGCAGCCATGAAATGTCTCCTTGTTTCTGACGGGCAATGAGGCTACCGCAAAAGCATGGCTTGTTCCCAAAGGGGAAATGCCGAAAACGCCTGAACCCATAGCCTGCGCCGAACCAAAGCACCGGTTCGCTAAACTCCGAAAGTGTTGGCCAAGGGCAACCAAGGTTAAACAAGGCAATGCAAAGCCGCGCAGCCAAGGCCGCCGGCCATCGTCAATCAAGACACACAAAGATAACGAAGAGGGGCAGCGCATGACACCCGGAGCTTTCACCACCACCGACCCCGACGTCGTGGTCATCGGCGGCGGGCCTTCGGGCTCCACCGTGGCCGCGCTGCTCGCGGACAAGGGGCACGATGTGGTGCTGATCGAGAAGGCGCAGCATCCGCGCTTCCATATCGGCGAATCGCTGTTGCCCATGAACATGCCGCTGTTCGACCGGCTGGGCGTGCGCACCGAGGTCGAAGCCATCGGCCTGCGCAAGCACGGCGCGGAGTTTGTCTCGCCGTGGCATGACCACACCAGCCACTTCGATTTCGGCGAGGCGATGGACAAGAGCTTTCCCTACGCCGTGCATGTGCGCCGCTCCGAATTCGACGAACTGCTGTTCCGCCACGCCGGCAAGCGCGGCGCCCGTACTTTCGAGGGCCAGCGCGTCACCGGCGTCGACATGGACGCGGGCAAGGGCAGTCCCGACAACCGTTCGCTGGTCAAGGTGAAAGCCGACGACGGCACCGAAACCAGCTGGCGCCCGCGCTTCGTGATCGATGCCAGCGGGCGCGACACGCTGCTGTCGAACCAGTTCGATGCCAAGCAGCGCAACCGCAAGCACGCGAGCGCGGCGCTCTACGGCCACTTCGCCAATGCCGAGCGCCGGCCCGGCCGCTTCGAGGGCAACATTTCGCTCTTCTGGTTCGACCACGGCTGGTTCTGGTACATCCCGCTGAAGGACGGCACCGTGAGCGTCGGCGCCGTGGCCTCGCCCGCGTACTTCAAGCGCCGCCAGGGCAAGTCGCTCGAAGAATTCCTGATGGAAACCATTGCGCTCGCGCCCAAGCTGGCCGCACGCCTGAAGAACGCCACGCTGATGGAAGGCGCGACCACCACCGGCAACTACGCCTACGACTCCAAGTTCTGCCGCGGCGACCGCTTCATGATGGTGGGCGACGCCTATGCTTTTGTCGACCCGATGTTCTCTTCGGGCGTGTACCTGGCGATGAACAGCGGTTTCGAGGCTGCCAAGGCGGCCGACCTGTGGCTCAAGGGCGAGGCGAAAGAGGCCGAAAAGGCCTTCCGCCACTACGAGAAGGTGATGAAGCACGGACCGAAGATGTTCTCGTGGTTCATCTACCGCATCACTTCGCCGGCCATTCGCCGCCTGTTCATGGCACCGCGCAACATCTGGCGCATGCAGGAGGCGCTGCTGTCCATCCTGGCGGGCGACCTGTTCCGCAACACGCCCATCGGCCCGCGCTTCTGGGGCTTCAAGGTGACGTACTACGCCTCGTGCGTCGGCATCCTGCCGCAGGCCATCAAGACCTGGGCATGGCGCCGGCGCAACCTCAAGGAATCCCTCGAGACTGCAAAGACCTGAGCCGCAGGCTCAGTCCGGCGTAACCGTGTGCTGGGCGAGCGCTTCGAGCGCGCGCACCAGCGCCGAGTGGTCCTGCTGGCCATGGCCCAATGCGGCGCACGCGTTCATCAGCTGCGCTGCGCCCGCCGTCTGCGGCAGGGCCACGCCCAGGGCCCGTGCACTCTGCAGCGCCAGGTTCAGGTCCTTCTGGTGCAGCGAGATGCGAAAACCCGGCGCAAAGGTGCGCTTGATCATGCGCTCGCCATGCACTTCCAGAATGCGCGAGCTTGCGAAGCCACCCATCAGCGCCTGGCGCACCTTGGCCGGATCGGCGCCCGCCTTGGAGGCGAACAGCAGCGCCTCGCCCACGGCCGCGATATTCAGCGCCACGATGATCTGGTTGGCCACCTTGCAGACCTGGCCGTCGCCCACGTTGCCGACCAGCGTGACGTTCTTGCCCATCTTCTCGAGCAGCGGCCGCACCTGGCCGAAGGTGCCTTCGTCGCCGCCGCACATGATGGTGAGGCTCGCCGCCTTGGCACCCACTTCGCCACCCGAGACCGGCGCGTCGATGTAGCCGCAGCCGAGCGCGAGGATGCGCTTGGCGAAGCCCTTGGTGGCAATCGGATCGATGGAGCTGCAGTCGACCACGATCTTGCCGCGCGAGTCTTTCAGGCCTTCGGCCACGCCGTGTGTGCCCGGCTCGCCGAACAGCACTTTTTCCACATCGGGCGTGTCGGGCACCATGATGAAGATCACGTCGGCCTGGCGCGCCACCTCGGCCGCCGAGGCGCAGATGGTCGCCTTCGAGATGAAAGGCTCGGGCGTGTTGCCCTGGGTGTTCACGAACAGCTGGTAGCCCGCGTCGAGCAGGTGGCCTGCCATGGGCGCGCCCATGATGCCGAGGCCGATGAATCCGATTTTTTGCGATTGCGACATATCTCTGTTTCCTTGGATGCTGTTGTGCGGGTTCACTTCTGCTGCGTCAGGGCCTGCCGCCAGCCCAGACCGTCGACGGTGTCGCTGCGCGGCTTGTATTCGCAGCCGATCCAGCCGTCGTAGCCGATCGAATCGATGTGCCTGAAAAGCCACGGGTAGTTGATTTCGCCCGTGCCCGGTTCGCCGCGCCCGGGGTTGTCGGCCAGCTGGATATGGCCGATGCGCGCGAGGTTTTTCGACAGCGTGTTGCCGAGCTCGCCTTCCATGCGCTGCGCGTGATAGATGTCGTATTGCACCCGCAGGTTGGAAGAGCCCACTTCGTCGATCAGCGCCAGCGCCTGGTCGGTTCGCGTGAGAAAGAAGCCCGGGATGTCGAAGGTGTTGATCGGCTCGATCAAGAGCCGAAGGCCGGCCGCCTCGAGCTCTCCGGCAGCAAGGCGCAGGTTCTCGACCACGGTCTTGTGCGCGGCCTCGGTGCTCACGCCCGCCGGCACCTTGCCGACCAGGCAGTTGAGCTGCGGGCAGCCCAGGGCCGTGGCGTAGTCGATGGCCATCGCAATGCCTTCGCGGAACTCGCCGGTGCGGTCCGGGTGGCAGGCGATACCGCGTTCGCCCTTGTCCCAGTCGCCGGCCGGCAAGTTGTGCAGCACCTGCTGCAGGCCGTTGGCGCGAAGAGCCGCAGTGAGTTCCTTCTTTTCGAAGGGGTAGGGGAAGAGGTATTCCACCGCCTCGAAACCCGCCTTGGCGGCGGCCTCGAAGCGTTGCATGAACGGCAGCTCGGTAAAGAGCATCGTGAGGTTGGCTGCGAACTTGGGCATGGCCTGTGTCTCCTCGTTCAGTCCAGCATCTCGGCCGCAACGGCGGTGGGCGCATCGGCCGGGTGCTCGGCCAGGGGCTCGAACTCGGTGATGTTGTCGATCTCGGTGCCCATCGCGATGTTGGTCACGCGCTCCAGCATCACTTCGATGACGACCGGCACGCTGAACTCGGCCATCAGCGCTTCGGCGCGCTGGATGGCCGGTGCGATCTCTTCCTGCTTGTTCACGCGGATCGCCTTGCAGCCCAGGCCCTCGACCACTTTCAGGTGGTCCACGCCGTAGCTGCTCTCGATGCCGGCATCGGGCCCGGCGTTGATGTTGTCGAACGCGAGCTGCACGCAGTAGTCCATCTCGAAGCCGCGCTGCGCCTGGCGGATGAGGCCGAGGTAGGAGTTGTTGACCACGATGTGGATGTACGGCAGCTTGAACTGCGCACCCACGGCAAGCTCTTCGATCATGAACTGGAAGTCGTAGTCGCCCGAGAGCGCGACGATCTTGCGCGACGGGTCGGCGGCGCGCACGCCCAGCGCGGCGGGAATGGTCCAGCCCAGCGGGCCGGCCTGGCCGCAGTTGATCCAGTGGCGCGGGTTGTACACGTGCAAAAACTGCGCGGCCGCGATCTGCGAGAGGCCGATGGTGCTCACGTAGCAGGTGTCGTTGCTGAAGTTGTTGTTCATGCACTGGTACACGCGCTGCGGCTTCATCGGCACTTCATCGAAGTTGGTCTTGCGCAGCATGGTCTTCTTGCGCTCGATGCACGACTTGGCCCAGGTACGGCGGTCGGTGAGCTTGCCGGCGGCCTTCATCTCCTCGGCAACCTCGACGAAGAGCGTTAGCGCGGCCTTGGCGTCAGAGACGATGCCGAAATCGGGCGTGAACACGCGGCCGATCTGCGTGGGCTCGATGTCCACGTGCACGAAGGTGCGGCCCTTGGTGTAGACGTCGACCGAGCCCGTGTGGCGGTTGGCCCAGCGGTTGCCGATGCCGAGCACGAAGTCGCTCGCCAGCATCGTCGCGTTGCCGTAGCGGTGGCTGGTCTGCAGGCCGCACATGCCGGCCATCAGCGGATGGTCGTCGGGAATGGAGCCCCAGCCCATCAGCGTGGGAATCACCGGCACGCCGGTGGCTTCGGCAAAGCGCACGAGCAGGTCGGACGCATCGGCATTGATGACGCCGCCGCCGGCCACGATCAGCGGGCGCTCGGCCGCCTGGAGCATGCCGATGGCCTTCTCGATCTGGGCGCGAGTGGCCGCGGGCTTGTAGGGGGTGAGCGGCTCGTAGCTGTCGATGTCGAACTCGATCTCGGCCATCTGCACGTCGAAGGGCAGATCGATCAGCACCGGGCCCGGGCGGCCCGAGCGCATCAGGTGGAAAGCCTGCTGAAAAACTTGCGGCACCTGCCCCGGCTCGCGCACGGTAACGGACCACTTGGTGACGGGCTTGGAGATCGACTCGATGTCCACCGCCTGGAAGTCTTCCTTGTAGAGCCGCGCGCGCGGTGCCTGGCCGGTGATGCAGAGGATGGGAATCGAATCGGCCCAGGCCGAATACAGGCCCGTGATCATGTCGGTGCCCGCCGGGCCCGAGGTGCCGATGCACACGCCGATGTTGCCGGCCACCGCACGCGTGTAGCCCTCGGCCATGTGCGAGGCGCCCTCGACGTGGCGCGCGAGGATGTGGCCGATGCTGCCGCGCTGGCGCAGCGCTGAATACATCGGGTTGATGGCGGCACCGGGCACGCCGAAGGCCTGCGTCACGCCTTCTTTTTCCATCACCAGCACGGCGGCCTGGACCGCTTTCATTTTTGCCATGGGACTGTCTCCTTGAGTGGCGTCCACTGTAGGAAGCGCAGACCATTCGAAGAAGACGGCTGCGGACCATAAAAGCTATTCCGCTTTGGAATAAGTGATTACGATCCGGCGATGGACAGATTGTTGGCAATGGAAATGTTCGTTCGCGTGGTCGAGACCGGCAGCTTCTCGAAAGCGGCCCTCGAGTTCCACACCACGCAGCCCACCGTGACCAAGCAGGTCGCGGCCACCGAGGCACGGCTGAAGGTGCGGCTGCTCAACCGCAACACGCGCGGCGTGAGCCTCACCGAACCCGGCGCGCTTTACTACGAGAAGTGCAAGAACATCGTGCGCGAGGCAGAGGAGGCCGAGAGCATCGTGCAACTGCGGCAGAACCAGGCGCAGGGCCTGCTGCGCGTGGGCACCTCGGTGGCCTTCGGCCGCAGGGTGGTGGTGCCGCTGGCGCTCGAATACATGCGAAGGCATCCGCAGGTGCAGCTCGACCTGAGCTTCGAGGACCGCTATGTCGACCTCATCGCGCAGGGCATCGACGTGGCCATCCGAATGGGCAAGCTGGCCGATTCGTCGCTGGGCGCGCGCTATCTCGGCACCAACCCGTGGGCCATGGTCGCGGCGCCGGGCTACCTGAAGAAGCACGGCACCCCCAAGCGCGCGCAAGACCTGAGCGCGCATGTGGCGCTGATCTACAGCAGCGTGGTGGGCGACGAGTTCTGGCGCATGCACACGCCCAAGGGCGACCCGGTGACGGTGCCGGTCTCGGGCCGCTTTCGCTCCAACAACCTTTCCGCCGTGCTGGCCGCCGCGCGCGACGGCCTGGGCATTGCGCTCATGCCGCGCTACGTGGCGAGCGAATCGCTGGCATCGGGCAAGGTGCTCGAAGTGCTCGGCGACCACAAGCTGCCCGAGCAGGAGATCCACGCCGTCTTTCCCTCGCCCAAGCTGGTGCCGGGAAAGGTGTCGGGCTTCGTGGCCTTCCTGCAGGGGCGGTTTGCCGAAGGGTGGTGGGGCGGCTGACCGCGCCCACCATCTTCTTCTTCAGGCCGGCACGAAGGCGCCGTGCAGGCCCAGCGGCAGTGCGTAAGGCAGCGTGGCCTGCGCCACCGGGCCGGCCGACAGGTGGTTGGCCGCGAAGCACGACAGCACGGTCTTCTGCCGGCCGAAATCGAGCACGGTGCCCAGCACCCAGCCTGGCCTGGTGCCGTCCGGCACGAAGACATGCTCTTCCACGATGGCCTGCGCGCCGTAGCTGAAGCGCTGGCTGCGACCGGTTTCGACATCCGTGCGCGCGACAGCGCCGAAGCCCGGCAGGTCGGGCCGGATCTGCGTTGCGTGCACCACCTGGCGATGGCGCAGGCCGACGCGCCGCGGGTCGATGCGCGGAAATTCGGCTTCCTGCGCCAGCGCCTGCTGCAGGGCCTTGCCCGTGCCGAGGTTCAGCGTGGCGACGGTCAGGTGCGGGTCCGTGCTCTTCACGCGGCGCGCGCGCATCACTTCGCGGTTGGTCGTGAACACCGAATCGGCGTTGTCTGAACGCACGTAGTCGACGTGAATGAGCGTGCCGCGCGGCGTGTGTTCCTCCCAGGCATTGCCCACATGGAACAAGAAGCCGGCCGGCAGCGTGAGCATCTGGCGTCGCTCCCAGTTCTGCTTGTCGATCACCAGCGCGCGCATGCCAAGTTCCGGCCGCCAGACGTGGGCATCGAGAAAGCTCGCACCGGCCTCCTTGCGCTTGCCGTCGTAGACCAGTGGCGGCATCAGGAACACCAGGTGCCGCTCGGTCACGGCGAAGTCATGGACCATCGGCATGTCGGCCAGCGGCACCACGGCTGCGCGCCGCAGCGTGCCTTCGGGCGCAATCTCGTACAGCGCCAGCAGGCCCTGGCCGGAACTCACGCCGAAGTTCCACACCGTGCCGTCCGGATCGACCTTGGGATGGGCCGAGAACGGCATCCCCGCGAGGTCGGCCCGCCAGGTCTTCACGCCCAGCGTGTCCAGCGTGTGCGCGTCGACGCGCGTGGCCGAGCCGCCTTCCCACAGCGCCAGCACCTCGCCGCGCATCGGCAGCACGCTGGTGTTGGCGACGTTGATGCTGTCGGCCGAGGTCGGCGGCTCGACGCCCGGCGGCATGGTGCCGAAGGCCTCGAACAGGCGGCGGCCGGCCCGCACCTCGGCCACGCGCTTGGGCGTGGCGACATAGCGGCCCTGGTGCCGCACGTCGGTTCCGTCGATCACGAAGCGATGCACCATGCCGTCGCCGTCGAACCAGTGGTGGTAGCGCTCGCCGCCCAGGTCGTGGCCGGCCGGGCCGATGCGAAACAGCGTGCCGACCACGGCATCCGGGAAGCGTCCGCGCACCGTGGCGCGGGTCAGCGGGAGGTCGTCCGGGGGCGTGGCGAAGCCGGTCTTCCAGGGCGTGCCGGCGGCTTCGAACTGGGCTTGCCAGTCGTCCGTACCGGCCGCGCGGGCCAGCGGTGCCAGCAGGGGCAGGGCGCCGGCCGAAGCCAGCAGGCGCAGGAGTTCGCGTCGTTCCATGGCGGTCTCCTCAGCGCAGGTGAATGACGGTCTGCAGATCGGCGTCGACGCTGATCGCTGCGGCTTCGAAGGCGGGTGCCGCGCGGTTGCCCTTCGCGTCGTTCGAGAAGCCGTAGCGCTCGGTCGGCATGCCCACGAGGTTGGTGTCGAGCTTGCCGTTGCCGTTTTCGTCGGCGAACGCCCTCAGAGCGTAGCGCCCCGGCGCGAGTCCTGCGAACACGAGCCGGGCCTTGCCGCCCTGCATCGGCGCGGTCTGCGACGCCACGGCCTTGCTGTCGGCGTAGCCGGCGGCGTCGTTGTACAGCGCAACATAAAGTGTGGCCTCGGCAGCCGGCCCGTCGGCCACGCTCAGGCTCAGGTCGGCCGCAAACGCGGCCAGCGGTGCGAGGAGTGCGGCGGCGCACAGGGCGCGCACATCAGGCCGGGGCAGAGGGGCGGGAAAGTTCATGAGAGACCTCATCTCGGAAGTTGAAGGTCTCGACGATCTCGCAGGCGCCGTGCGCTGCCCAGCACCATGCGACGAAGTGCGCAAACGCCCGCGCGAAATGCACGCAGCAGGCGCAAGGCGCGCCCGCTTCAGCCGCCCCAGGCTGGCGGCCGTGAAGCGTCGTTCAGTTGCTCTTCTTGTCTTCGCCCGCGTCGGCGCCGCCAGCGCCGGGCGGGTTTTCCCATTGCCCCGATTCCACGAACAGGCTCCATGCCGCCATGAAGAGCGCGGCAATCACCGGGCCGACCACGAAGCCGTTGATGCCGAAGATCGCCATGCCCCCGATGGTCGACATCAGCACGATGTAGTCGGGCATCTGGGTGTCCTTGCCCACCAGCACGGGCCGCAGGATGTTGTCGACCAGCCCGATCACGAACACGCCCACGAAGATCAGGATGCCGCCCTGCCAGAAGTGGCCCGTGGCAAGGAAGTAGATGGCCACCGGCCCCCAGATGAGCGCCGCGCCCACCGCCGGCAGCAGCGAGAGAAACGCCATCAGCACCGCCCAAAGCAGCGCGCCCTGCACGTCCAGCAGCCAGAAGGCGATCCCGCCGATGGCGCCCTGCGCAATGGCCACCGCCACGTTGCCCTTCACGGTGGCGCGGATCACGGTGGTGAACTTGTTGAGCAGGTAGTGCGTGTGCGGCTTGGCAAGCGGCACGGCTTCGCGCATGGACTTGGAGAGCGCCGAGCCGTCGCGCACCAGGAAGTACAGCAGGTACAGCATCACGAAGAAGCTGATGAGGAAGTCGAAGGTGTTCTGGCCGATGGTGAGCGCCTGGCCCGCGATGAGCTGGCTGCCCTGCGCCGCGCCGGCGGAAATGCGGGCCTGCCAGGCTTCCATGTCGCCGAGGTTGAAGCGGTCGAAGATGTTCATCAGCCATTGCGGCATGGCGTTGAGGATCTGCTGGAAGTAGGCCGCAAAATTGATCTGCCCCGAACGGATGCTCTGCGTGACCTGCACGATTTCCTGCACCAGCGACACCCCGACCATGGCCAGCGGAAGAATCACGATGAAGAGGCAGATGGCCAGCGTCGAGAGCGCCGCGGCGTTGTGCCAGCCGGGCATTTTCTTCAGCAGCCGCTTGTAGAGCGGTGTGAACAGGATGGCCAGCGCAACCCCCCACAGCACCGCGCCGAAGAACGGCACCAGCACCCAGAGAAATGCAACAGTAACGATGGCGAGCAGGGCGAGGAATACGCCGCGCTGGAGTTGGGGTGAGTTCATATGTGATTCGGACTGTAGCCGAGCCTGAACGCACGTTTGTGTCGGTGGGAGCGCCCTTGTGCAGTAATGCCTGCCGGCACGACTCCAGCCCAGGATGTCAGCGCCTGACGCGCGGCAGCGCCACCGGCGCCAGGGTGGCGCGCAGCCGGGCCGGCGCGTCGGGCTCCGCCGCGGTTTCCACCTCCAGCGAGCGTTCGACATTGCCGATGTGCGCGATCATGAGTTCGCGCGCCTTGGCCGTGTCGCCGGCCTCGAGCGCGGCGACGATGGCGCCATGCTCGGCGCACGATTGCCCGGCTTCGTGCTTCGACTGGTAGAGCGTGGCGGCCAGCGTGGTGCGGGCCGTGAGGTCGCGCAGCACGTCGACCAGCAACTGGTGCCCCATCTGCTCGGCCAGGCACACATGAAAGTCTGCCAGCAGGAAGGCGCGCGTGGCGGCGTCGGCCCCCTCGATGGCGCGCCGCTCGTCGGCAATATGGTCGCGCAGCTTGCGTATGGCTTTTTGCAGCGGCCGGCCTTCGCTTTCGGCCAGGATGCCTGCTTCGACGATGCGCCGTGCCGAAAAGGCATCGCGCGCCTCTTCGGCCGAAGGCTCCACCACGTACCAGCCGCGGCGCGACTGCACCTCGACGAAGCCGCGCGCCTGCAGCTGCATGAGCGCCTCGCGCACCATGGTTCGGCTCACCGCGAAGTTCTCGGCCAGTGCCTGCTCGCCCAGCCGCTCGCCCGGCGCGAGTTTTTGCGCCAGGATGGCCTCGACCACCCGCTCGGCAATGGACGTGGGGTTGACGGCGTCGGCGGTCATCGTTGCTTTCAACGGCTGCCGGCACCTGCGCCCAACGGCGCCGTGGGCAGTTCGGGCTCGGCCAGCGGTTCGTCGTCGGGTGAGTAGGAGCCGTCGAGCACGGCATGGGCGCGCTCGCGGTCGATGTCGCCTTCCCAGGCCGCAATGGCCACCGTGGCCACGCAGTTGCCGATCAGGTTGCCCAGTGCGCGGGCAATGCCCATGAACCAGTCGACCGAGAGCACCAGCACCAGGCCGATGGCCGGTATGGCGGGTATCGCGTGCAGCGTGGCGGCCAGTACCACGATGGCCGAGCCCGGCACGCCGTGCGCGCCCTTGGAGGTGACCAGCGCAATGGCCAGGATGGTCAGCAGGTCCGACATCGAGATCGGCGTGTTGGTGGCCTGCGCGATGAACACTGCCGCAAGCGTGATGTAGATCGAGAAGGCATCCAGGTTGAACGAGTAGCCCGTGGGAATCACCAGGCCCACCGTCGAATCGCGAATGCCCATGCGGCGCAGCTTGGCCATGATCTGCGGCAGCACGCTGTCCGAGGAGGTGGTGGCGAACACGATGGCGAGTTCTTCGCGCAGGTAGCGCAGCAGCTTCCACAGGCTGAAGCCCGACATGCGCATGACCAGCCCGAGCACCACGACCACGAAGACCAGCACCGCGCCGTAGAAGAGAGCGACCAGCATGCCCAGCTGCTTGAGCGAGCCGATGCCGTACTTGCCCACCGTGAAGGCAATGGCGCCCAGCACGCCGAGCGGCGCCAGCTTGATGATGATGCCCATGATCTTGAACAGCACCAGCGAAAGCGAGTCCACCACCATGCCCACCGGCTTGCCGCGCTCGCCCAGCAGCGACAGCGCGCAGCCGAACAGCACCGCGAACAGCAGCACCTGCAGCACGTCGCCGGTGGCAAAGGCGTTGACCACCGTGGTGGGAATCAGCTTCATCAGGAACTCGACCGTGCCACCGCTCGTGAGCTTGTCGGCGTTCGAGGCATAGGCGCTCATGGCGGCGGCGTCGAGCTTGCCCGGGTCCACGTTCATGCCCACGCCCGGCTCGAACACGAAAGCCAGCACCAGGCCCATGGCGAGCGCAATGGTGGTCAGCACCTCGAAGTAGATCAGCGCTTTCACGCCGACCCGGCCCACGCGCTTCAGGTCGCCCGCGCCAGCGATGCCGTGCACCACCACGCAGAACACCAGCACCGGGATGATCATCTTGATCAGCTTGATGAAGCCGTCGCCGAGCGGCTTGAGCTTGACGGCGAACTCCGGCACGAAGAGACCGGCCAGCACGCCGAGCACCAAGGCTATGACGACCTGGCCGAAGAGGGATTTGACGAAACGGGGCATGGAGGAACCTTCCACTGGTTGAATGCAAGATTGGGGAAATCTTGTATGCAAGCAATGTAGGCAACAGCCGGCCCGACCGGGGAGAGGGTATTCCCGGGCCTCGACCCTTGCCTACGGTTGGGGCATCGCACGCCTATTCGACCCGAATGAGTTGCTCGTTTTCGAACTCGCAAGAAAATCCGTGTTCGCTTTCCCATGGGCATTGGCATGCGATACGGAGTTGTCTCGGTCCTGCGTCTCTCCAAGGCAGCGTCAGCTCCCAGTGATTGCATTGAAGGAGAAGTGGGGCGGCCAATGCAACAGGCTTGAAGTCGTCGTGGCCGTAGTCGATGCACTCGATGCACTCATGGTAGTGCTCGAGAACCGCTTGGGCGACATGCGATTCAATTGTCGCAATCTCGCGCAGATAGGCGTGGTATGCGCCGATCTGCAATTTCGTGAACTCGCCTTCCTTGCATTTGCCGGCCAACACTTCGGCCCAATCGGCCGAGTTGATGCAAACAGTGAGGGCGTTGGCAGAGCCCATGAATGGTTGCCTTTCCGATAGCTCCCATATCTCCCCTATAGGCTCGGGTCTGACGGTGAGTCCAAATCTCGGAAGCCACATTGGATCCACGTCGTAGGCGTAGATGCAGTTGAAGTGTCCCAGGACGGGATGCCGTAGCTCTTTCTTGCTGGATGGATTCATGGATGCGCTGTTGCGTGTGTTCGCTCGTTGGAAGGGTTGTTGGGGAGGCGATTCGCCATGGTTCAAGAAACCCACCAGTCCTGCACCAGGAATGGCCTGCTTTGCCCCGGCACATACACCATGATGTGCCCCCGCCCGCACAGCGGGCCGCGGCGGGTGCCCAGGTAGCGGATGGCCACTGCGGTAACAGGAGCCTTCGAGCCGTCCAGGAGGACTGTGGCGGAGCCACTTTCCAGAGCGGCCAACACCATGGCCTTCGCCTCGCCATCCAAGGCCCCGTGGATTTGCGTACAGCCGTTCTCGCCCTTGCCGGTGGCGGCAGCCGACAGCAGTGCGGATGCCCGCTGGCTTTCGATGAGTGCCAGCCGTTCTGCCTCCGTCGTCCATGGGGAAGGCTGGACTGCGGCTTTCCTGGCCAGTTCCTGCCGGTCAAGAAGCACGGTGACGCCGCGCCATGCGATCGAAAGACAATCCAGCGGTGGCTCGGTACGCTGGGCGACCATGCGGGTCTCGTCCACGTCCGTGCCCGATGCGGGGCGATCGGCTGGCGCTGCAAGGAGGTCTGTTGAAGCAGGCATTGGCACCTTGGAAACTGTGTTCTGCGGCACAACGATTCGGAAGAAGAAATCTTGTACGCGCGACGTCGGACTTGCCCGATGATCAGGACGGCGCCTGACGTGGCCTGTCAACGGGCTTCGCGCGTTCGAACATGTCGAGCCAACCGGCATCGCCGCGCTTGCGCGCGATCTCGAAAGGCGAATTGCCGCGATCATTTCGGGCACCAGGGTCGGCACCACGCTGGAGCAAGTAAGCCGTCAACTCGCGGTTGCGCAAACCGGTGGCAAGCAGCAAAGGCGTGTTGCCTCGGCTGTCACGCACATCGACCGCCAATCCGGCGTTCAGCAGTCGCTCCACCCAAGCGATCTGCTGAGCGCGGGCATGTTCTCCATCTTTCACCGGGAGCGGGGCCTGCGCCAGTTGATGCAACGCGGTGAAACCGCCGTCGGCCGCGTGACGCGTGTCGGCCCCCCGCGCCAGCAACAACTCAGCGGACTCGTAGCGCCCCATCCCCAGGGCGGTCAGCAGCGGCGTGCTGCCGCCAGTGTCCATGGGCCTGTCCACCCCGGCGCCACCATCCAGCAGCATGCGCACTTCCTCCAGCTCACCCGAGACCGCGCTTACGGCCAGCACACTGACTCCGCCCACGCAAGCGTTCGGGTCCTCGCCGCGTGCCAGCAAGGTGGCGAGTTGGCGGCGTCGGTCCTTGCCGAGGCCGTAAGCGATGGGGGGTACCTCCTTGAAGGCCCGCTGGAACGCTTCCGCGGAAAAGTCACCATAGTCCGGCGCTTCTGCGGGCTCCGGACATCGCTCGATTGGCGCAGCGCTACACACCGCCGCGGCCAGCGAGAACACACCCGTCAACAACCACTTCAAGAGGAAGACCGCTCCTGGCCGCGCCTTGCCCTCAGCCCGCGACGGTGGCCAGCGCCGCGTTGAACGTCGCGCTCGGCCGCATCACCGCATCCGTCTTGTGCACGTCCGGCAGGTAGTAGCCGCCGATGTCGGCCGGCTTGCCTTGCACGGCGGCGAGCTCGTCCACGACCTTCTGTTCGTTGGCGGCCAGGGCATCGGCGAGCGGCTTGAAATAGGCGGCCAGTTCCTTGTCTTCGGTCTGCTCGGTCATGGCCTGGGCCCAGTAGAGCGCCAGGTAGAAGTGGCTGCCGCGATTGTCGAGCTGGCCGGTCTTGGGCGAAGGGCCCTTGTTGTTGTCCAGCAGCTTGCCGGTGGCGGTGTCGAGTGCCTTGGCCAGCACCTTGGCCTTGGCGTTGCCGGTCTTGATGCCCAGTTCCTCCAGGCTCACGGCCAGCGCGAGGAACTCGCCCAGCGAATCCCAGCGCAGGTGGTTCTCCTCCACCAGCTGCTGCACGTGCTTGGGTGCCGAGCCGCCGGCGCCTGTTTCGTACATGCCGCCGCCAGCCATCAGGGGGACAACGGACAGCATCTTGGCCGAGGTGCCCAGCTCCATGATGGGGAACAGGTCGGTCAGGTAGTCGCGCAGGATGTTGCCGGTGGCGCTGATGGTGTCCAGCCCGCGGATCACGCGCTCCAGCGTGTAGCGCATGGCGCGCACCTGGCTCATGATCTGAATGTCCAGGCCCGAGGTGTTGTGCTCGTGCAGGTACATCTTGACCTTGGTGATCAGCTGCGCCTCGTGCGGGCGGTAGGCGTCGAGCCAGAACACCACCGGCATGCCGGAGTTGCGCGCGCGCGTGACGGCGAGCTTGACCCAATCGCGGATGGCGGCGTCCTTGACCTGGCACATGCGCCAGATGTCGCCCGCTTCCACGTTCTGGCTGAGCAGCACCTCACCCGTATCGAGATCGGTGATGTTGGCCACGCCGTCCTCGGGGATCTCGAAGGTCTTGTCGTGCGAGCCGTATTCCTCGGCCTGCTGCGCCATCAGGCCGACGTTGGGCACGGTGCCCATGGTCTTGGGGTCGAAGGCGCCGTGCCACTTGCAGAAATTGATGATCTCCTGGTAGATGCGGGCAAAGGTGCTCTCCGGCATCACGGCCTTCACGTCCTTCAGCCGACCGTCGGCACCGTACATCTTGCCGCCGTTGCGGATCATCGCGGGCATGGAGGCGTCCACGATCACGTCGTTGGGCGAATGGAAGTTCGTGATGCCCTTGGCGGAATCCACCATCGCCAGCTCGGGGCGATGCTCGTGGCAGGCGTGCAGGTCGCGCCTGATCTCGTCTTGCGTGCTTTGGGGCAGGGTGGCGATCTTGTTGTACAGGTCGACCATGCCGTTGTTGACGTTCACGCCCAGCTCCTCGAACAGCTTGGCGTGCTTTTCGAAGGCTTCGCGGTAGAAGATCTTGACGCAGTGGCCGAACACGATGGGGTGCGACACCTTCATCATGGTGGCCTTCACGTGCAGCGAGAACATCACGCCCGTCTTGTGCGCGTCCTGGATCTGCTGTTCGTAGAAATCGAGCAGGGCCTTCTTGCTCATGAACATGGAGTCGATCACCTCGCGATCGAGCAGCGAAACCTTCGACTTGAGCACGATGGCCTTGCCGCTCTTGGTGATCAACTCCATCTTCACGTCGCGCGCCTTCTGCAGCGTGATCGACTTCTCGCCGTGGTAGAAGTCGCCGTGGTGCATGTGCGAGACGTGCGAGCGAGACGCCTGGCTCCACTCCGCCATGCTGTGCGGGTTCTTGCGCGCGAACTCCTTCACTGCCTTGGGCGCACGGCGATCGGAGTTGCCCTCCCGCAGCACCGGGTTTACCGCGCTGCCGATGCACTTGTTGTAGCGCGTGCGGATGTCCTTTTCCTCGTCCGTCTTCAGGCTCTCGGGGTAGTCGGGAACCTTGTAGCCCTTGTCCTGCAGCTCCTTGATGGCGGCCTTCAGCTGGGATACCGAGGCACTGATGTTGGGCAGCTTGATGATGTTGGCTGAGGGCTGCAGCGTCAGCTTGCCCAGCTCTGCCAGGTTGTCCGGCATCCGCTGCGCTTCGGTCAGCGCCTCAGGAAACTGACCCAGGATGCGCGCGGCCACCGAGATGTCGCTGGTGGCGACCTCGATGCCCGCCGGCGCGGCAAAAGCCTGGATGATGGGCAGCAGCGAGGCCGTGGCCAGGCGCGGCGCCTCGTCGGTAAGGGTGTAGATGATTCGGGGGTTTCCGGCGGTCATGGCGGCTTTCGGGCGGGCTGAACAACAACAAAACGCAATGTCACAGGATGGACAGCGTTGCGAACGGGCGCAAACTTTAACAAAAGCCCGAATACAGGCCAGGCTCACCGGGTGAAGAACTCCTGCGCATGACTCGCCTGCGGAGCCTCAGGGTTCGGCAATGTCTGCTCCACATCCGGATGTAGATGTCTGTCGATTTACCCATTTCCAGGGATTGTGTCCGTACCACGCGTACTCAAAACTCCCGCTGCGGATTGCGATCAATTTTTTGGGGATATCTCATGTGATGCGGCCTCCCCAAGATGCCGAAGGAGTCGACGCATGGATGACATTGTGGTTATGGATCCCCCAAAGATGCGACACGCTGAAGAGGCGCGCACGGACCTTGTCTTGCTCAAGATCGGAGAGCACTGGCTGGAGGAATCGGCTGACGACGGGACATTGCGCGTCGTAGCGAGCCCCACGCAGGGAAGCCTCTTCGTCGTCGAAGCGGCCGATGGAGGCTATCGGCTCCGGGCGTGCGGCAGTGCAAGGCCCCTCATGACGGACGGGGGAGTGCCCGCGCTCGGCGAGCCCACCGCCGAACGGGGGCCCGTGTTCTCTCTGCCGATGACCGAATGGAAACCTTCGGAAGGGCCTCACACTCCGGAGTGCGCGGTTTCCGCATCGGTAAGCCTGGCGACGGCCGGCGACCTCGCCGGCTACAGGATCGCTCCAGAAATGTTCTGGGACGATAAAGAGCATAAACAATTGATCGAGGATGCCTTCGCCACCGTGATGCGGTTCCCCGACGACAAGGCGGGGGTGAAGCGCGTGAAGGCGCTCTGGAGCAACCCGGACTTCAAGGCGGGCGTACTTCAAGGTCTGCATGATGCCGATTACGAGTGGCAGTACATCAACCTCAAGACATACGCATCGCACTTCTTCGATCCCGACACCAAGCAGAACTGGCTGCCGCTGCTGTTCCCGAGCCAGACGGCGTACTCCGAGACTCTCCGCTTCGCTCTGGACGCGGCCAATCTCGCAGGCAACATCGCCAATGGCGGGCGCAATGCCGCTCCGGACACTTCATCGAACCTCGGCGCTGAAAGCCTCGACGCACAAATGCGCGACACCGTATCGGCGCCGTCGTCGGTTCCGAGCACCGCCCATGGCCAGTGCGGATTCAAGCTCGGTCTGGCGTTGCACTACTTCTCGGATCTCACCCAACCAATGCACGCCGCCAACATCGTCAACGCCGTGTGGGCGGATGACTGGCGCCATCGTGGCTTCGAGAAAAGGGCAGACGAGCGTGGTCCGGCCTTCAGGATCGATCCCAGCCGGGTGTCGTGGGCGGACGTCGATCCGGGCGCGATGCAATACCTCGCGCAGCTGGTGATGCAGGTGGCTGCCAACTCGAAGAGGATCTACAAGCAAAAGGTCGAGCCGGTCATGGCGAGCAAGGTCCGTGAAGTCTTGACAGCCAAGGGGACCGCCATCGTTTATGACAACGCCACATGGGGACTGGAAGCCGATCCGATCTTGCGGGAGGCGATTCCCGCCGGGCAGCTCGCGATCACCAAGTTCCTGGTGATGTGGAGTCGGATGAGCGCGTTCCACGGGTCCGACGCGGTGTATTGGCCGCGAAAAAAACCATGGAGCGATCACGCCCCGTTCTTCTTCAGCTTCCGGGGAAGAACCTATATCGTCTATGTCGATACGTACCAGGGAAAGAACGACGTTTATGTTCAACCCTACGACAACCCGGAGGTCAGCGCCAAGCAAATCGTTTCGGGCGTGAAGGGCGTGCCGTCCGTGGTCGAATTCGAGGGGCGTCTCGTGATGGCGTTCGCCAAAGGGGACGCCGTTCAGTGTCTCGCATCGATCGACGCGCAGAACTGGACCGCCGCGCCTGCTCCCGCATATGCGCAGATCTCGCAGCACAGCCGGCCGGCGTTGTGCGTCCACGAGGGTCGGATGTTCATGGTGTGGGTGAACTCCGGACACAGCCTGTTCTGGTCCACACTGTCAGCCGGAAAAACCTCCTGGGCGAATCCCCAGCAGATGTCGGGCAAAGCGGCGAGCTATTCGCCGACGCTGGCGGTCTTCAACGGCCGGCTCCATGCCGCCTGGACAGGGAAGGGCAAGACTGACTGGGTCTTCTACGCGCGTTATGAAAATGAGGCTTGGTCCAGCCAGGAAAGCCTCGAGGCCGCGGTCGTCAAGAGCAATTCGGGCCCCGCGCTGATCGCGGTGGACGGCCTGCTCTTTGCCTTCTACCGCAGGCCGGGCGACGATCGAATCTGCTTCTCCAGCACGACGGACGGACGCGTGTGGGACGGCGGGCGCCTCTATCCGATGCCCGGCGAATACACGACGGAAAGCGACATGGTCCCTTCGCCGCTCCCCGGAGAGACCTTCGTGGGATGGAGTCGAGGCTATACCTTCATTGACGGTTACCGGGTATCGCATCGCCTGATGTGCGCCCGCGTGGGTTCGCAGCGGTCGTACGTCGAGATTCCCGACGGATCCCTGGTGCAGGCGTTCGGGCGCCCCGAGATCTACGTGGTTTGCGGCTACGCCAAGTTTCACATTCCGAGCAGCGCCGCCTTCACCAAAATGAAGCTCAACGCTTGGGACGTTCGGCGCGAACCGATCGAGGTCGTCAACGCCCTGACGTCGAACCCGACCGACGGGTCGCTGCTCCGGGAGTACACCGACCCGAGGGTCTGGTTCATGGCGGCCGGTGCCAGGCTGCACGTCGAGAATTCCCGGGAATTGGATCAGCTTGCGACCGGAAGGGCGACCCGGTACACCTCCATCCCCGACGGCACGGTTGGTACGGTCCCCGAGAAGTTCCAGAGAGAGAGCGTGGCGATCAAGGTCTCCGTGAATCCCGGACAGCCCCTGAAGGACGTTCCGCTTCGCGGATGGAAAATCTTCAACCTGGTCCGGATCCACGGCGAGGTCAAACGCAGCCCCGTCGATATCTCCAGGATGAATGACGAAGACCTTCGCCAGCTGGTCGCGGTTGCGCTCATCGCGCCTCAGTCAGCCCTGCGCACGTCCGAGGTTCAGTGAGATGTTTCAAGAACAAAGGGCCACCCGGTCTAACGTGATTGTTCATCGGCCTGCAAGTCCACCAGCGCCCGGTACAACTGCTCGGGTGAGATCGGCTTGTGCAGCAGTGGAATACCGCTGGCCAGGGCTTCGCGCAGGCGCTCCGGGGCCGTGTCTCCGGTGATGATGAGGGCGGGTGTATGACGGCCCTCCTGCCGATGCAAATGATGACGCAATTCCGTGATGGCGTGAGCCCCGGTGCGCGGCCCTCGCAGCCGATAGTCGCTGATGATGCAGGCAGGGGAATTTTGCAGCGCCAGCGGCAGGGCTTCCTCCAGGGATTCGGCGTTGTCGCTGGGGCAGCCCCAGCTTTGCAGCAGGTGCACCATGGCGCTGCGCACGGCGGCATCGTCGTCGATCACCAGTACCCGCATGGGTTGCAACTGCGGACCCTTTTGCAATGGGGGTGGCACGGGTGCTACCGACAGGGGTAGCTCCAGCCGGAACACGCTGCCCCGCTCGGGCTTGGATGACAGCGTGAGCCCATGGCCCATCGACTTCGCCAGCCCGTCGGCAATCGCCAGGCCAAGCCCCAGGCCCTTGTGCCGGTCGCGTTCAGGGTTGCCCAGTTGGTGAAACTCCCGAAAGATGGCTTGCTGGTCGGCCGGTGCAATGCCGATGCCGGTGTCCCACACCTCGATGCTCACGGTGTGCCGGCGTTTTCGGCAGGCAACCAGCAGGCCGCCGCGCTGGGTATAGCGGATGGCATTGGAGACCAGGTTGCGCACCACCATGCCGACCAGGATGGCATCGGATTGCACGACAAGCCGGGTTTCCCGCGAGCGGTAGACCAGCCCCTTGGCATCGGCCAGCGGAGCGAAGTCGTTCTCGATCTGGTACAGCAGGTCTTGCAGGAGAAAGGGTTGTATCTGGGGCTGCACCACGCCGGCCTCGATGCGCGAAAAGTCCAGCAGGGTGTTGAGCATGTCGCTGGAGGCGCGCCAAGCCGACCGGGTGCTGACCAGCACCTCACTTTGATACGTCGACAGCGGGGTGCGTGACAGCACGTCCAGAAACAGGCCCTGGGCATGGATGGGTTGGCGCAAGTCGTGGCTGGCGGCGGCCAGGAAACGCGACTTGGCCAGGTTGGCCTGCTCGGCCGCTTCTTTCTGGACATGCAGGCGTTCGGCCAGGTCGGCAATCTGGAAGCGAGCCCGCAGCGATTCGGTCAGCTTGTCGTTGAGCGTCCGGGCAAAGCGCACCGCCAGCAGCGAATAGGCAAAGATCGTCAGGCCGACGGCCTGGTACAAGCGCCCGCCAAGCAAAAAGTTGCCCGCGACGGCACTCACCGCGCAGGGCAGGAAAAAGCCATGGAAGGTCGGCAGATGGATCGTCTGCGAGATCAGCGAACTCGAGACCATGCCGGCCAGCATGAGGGTGACGAGCAAGCGGTGCTCGATGTCGCCGTATTGGAGCAAGCACAGGGCACCGCCACCCCACAGCAGCCCCGAGGCGAGCGACAGAACCGTATGCAGATGAATGCGGCGGCTCACCTGCGCTTGTGCAACGGTCTGGTGCCGCAGCCACCACCAGCATGCCAGGCGCACCAACGCATGCCCGAGCAGCAACCCGCTCCACACCAGCAGCACGGCCAAGGGAAGAACCTCGTGCATCACCCACAGCAATGCAGTGGCCACCAACAGGCTGCCAAGGACGATGAACGGCACGTTGCTCTGCAACGTGATGAACTGGTGCAGCTGGATCTGGGATTCGGCCTTGGAAGACAGGGGCGCAGGAGCGGGAGGCGGGTTCATTGAGGCAGTCTTCGGAAACTACCGGAGCCTGAGTTGTTTCACGTTGAGGATTTGCCTGCGCAGCGCCCCGCTGCGCAAGTCCTGTTAACCAATCAGCCCGTTTTGGCGTGCCGCAAACGTGGCCTGTGAGCGGCTGTTGACTCCCAGCAGGCCCAACACCGCTTGCACATGCCCGCGCACGGTGAACTCCGACACCTGCAGGCGCCGGGCAATGAGCTTGTTGGGCAGACCCTCGCACAGCAGATCCAGCACCTCGCACTGACGAGGGGTCAGTCGGGGCACGCTGGGCTTTGTCGGGGCGCTGTTGGCGAGGGGTGGTTGCTGCAGATGCGCCAGGGTGTGGCGAATCACCGCAATGATCTTGTCCGGGGTGTCGCCCTTGGAAACGAAAGCCGCCGCGCCGCGTGCCAGAGCCTGGGCGATGGTGTCCGGCGTCGCGATGGAGGACAGCATCACCACCGGCACCTGTGGCCAGCGCTGCCGAAGCAGCCACAGCCCCTCCAGTCCGTTGACACCCTGCAGCTGGATGTCGAGCAGTACCAGCGCGGGGGGCTCGTCCGTCGTGCGCACGGCTTGTTCCAGGGAGGCTGCCTCCAATACCTCGACGTCGGCCATGCCCTGCAGCAAAACCAGACGCAGACCGGAGCGGAAAAGCGCGTGATCGTCTATGAGCAGCAAACGCGAGAGTGACATTCTCAAATTAAAACATCGGTTGCAAAAAGTTTCAATCAGTCAATATTGACTATATGCGAGCCGTTTCGCCCTGTGCACCATGCGTTTTTTTTAAGCAAGCAACAGGGGCTATTTCTCCATGAACCACGCCTACCGCCTCGTCTGGAGCGAAGCCGCCCACCGCGACGTTCCTGCCCCCGAGACCGCGAAGGGACGCGGCAAGTCGTCGGGCCGCAGCGCCGCCGTGGTGGCGCTCTGTGCGGTGCTGCTGGCCGGCGGCGCGTGGGCTGGCCCCAGCGGCGGCAGCGTGAGCGCCGGCAGCGGCAGCATCAGCCAGAGTGGCGCCACCACCACCATCACCCAGGCCAGCCAGAACCTGGCCATC
Source organism: Variovorax paradoxus (assembly GCF_040544635.1). Classification (GTDB taxonomy): domain Bacteria; phylum Pseudomonadota; class Gammaproteobacteria; order Burkholderiales; family Burkholderiaceae_C; genus Variovorax; species Variovorax paradoxus_R. The sequence goes on along the minus strand of NZ_JBEPKJ010000003.1, from coordinate 120,276 downwards.
AACTGGGCCAGCTTCGGCATCGCCGCTGGAGAGCGCGTCAACTTCGTGCAGCCCGGTGCCAGCGCCATCGCGCTGAACCGCGTCATCGGCTCGGAGCGCTCGGTCATCAACGGCACCCTGAGCGCCAACGGCCAGGTGTGGATCCTCAACCCCAACGGCGTGCTGTTCGGCAACACTGCCAGCGTCAACGTGGGCGGCCTGGTGGCCTCCACCCTCTCCCTGAGCGATGCCGACTTCCTGGCCGGCAAGCGCAGCTTCAGCGCCAATGGAAGCCAGGGCAGCGTCGTCAACCAGGGCAGCCTGAGCGGCGGCTATGTCGCGTTGCTCGGCAAGCAGGCCAGCAACAGCGGCACCATCACCACGGCCAACGGGACGGCGGCACTGGCCGCGGGCGACAAGGTCACGCTGGACTTCAGCGGCAATCGGCTGCTGAGCGTGCAGGTGGATGAGGGCACCCTGAACGCCCTGGCCGAGAACAAGGGCCTGATCCGCGCCGACAACGGCATGGTGATCCTCACGGCCAGCGCCAAGGACGCGCTGCTGGCCACGGTGGTCAACAACGAGGGCGTGATCGAGGCCAAGGGCATCGACAGCAGCGGCGGCACTATCCTGTTGCTGGGCGGCTTCAACGGCGGCACCGTCAAGGTGGCGGGCACGCTGGACGCATCGGCCAGTGGCGCGCACGACGGCGGCTTCATCGAGACCAGCGGCGCGCATGTGCAGGTGGCGGGCGGGGCCAGGATCAGCACGCTGTCCGACGCGGGCAAGACCGGTACCTGGCTGGTCGACCCGACGGACTTCACCATCAGCGCCGGCAGCGGCAGCCAGGCCACGAGCGGCATCGGCGCCGACACGCTGTCGGCCAACCTGGCGACCACCAGCGTCACGCTCGCCACCGACGCCAGCACGGGCACGGACAGCGGCGACATCAACGTGAACGCGGCGGTGAGCTGGAGCGCCAACACCACGCTGACGCTGAACGCCTACAACGACATCAACATCAATGCGCCGATCACGGCCACGGGCACGTCCGCCGGCCTGGTGCTGAACCACGGCAACTACGCCAGCACGGGAACGGTCACCAGCGGCACCGACTACAACGTGAAGGCGCCCATCACCCTGAGCGGCGCCAGCGCCACGCTGGGCATCAACGGCACGGCCTACACGCTGCTGCACAGTATGGCCGCGATCGATGCTATCGACAGCACCGGCCTGAGCGGCAACTACGCGCTGGCGCAGGACCTGGATGCCGGCGGCACCACCTACACCAGCGCGCTGGTGGGCTCGACCAGCTTCGTCTTCGGCGGCCGCTTTGCCGGCCTGGGCCACACGATCTCGAACCTGACCATCAGCGCCGGCAGCGCCAACAATGTGGGCCTGATCGCGCAAAACTTCGGCACCCTCCGTGATCTGGGCCTGGTCGGCGGCAGTGTGTCGGGCGGCGACCGCGTCGGTTCACTGGTGGGCTTCAACGGCAGCAGCGGCAGCATCAGCAACGCCTATGCCACCGGCAGCGTTTCAGGAGACGACTACGTCGGCGGCCTGGCAGGCTACAACGGCGTCGGCGGCAGCATCAGCAACGCCTATGCCGCCGGCAGCGTTTCGGGGACTGGCGACTTCATCGGCGGGCTGGTGAGCGTGAATTACGGCACGATCAGCGACGCCCATGCCACAGGCAGCGTTGCGGGAACCAGCAGCTGGGTCGGCGGGCTGGTGGGCGTGAACGCGGGCAGCGGCATCATCAGCAACGCCTATGCCACCGGCAGTGTTTCGGCGGCGGCCGGCAATTACGTCGGCGGGCTGGTGGGCCTGAACGACGGCGGCACGATCAGCGGCGCCTATGCCACCGGCAACGTCCTGGCAACCGGCGGCTTCGTCGGCGGGCTGGTCGGCTACAACAACGGCAGCATCAACAACGCCTACTGGGACAGCACCACCACGGGCCAAGGCGCCGCGGTGGGCACGAACAGCGGCACGGTCACCAACGTCAGCGCCGTCACCAGCAGCACCGCCTACAGCCACGGCAGCTACGCCAACCTGGGCACCTGGACCGAAACGGTTTCGGGCTCCGGCGTCTGGGTGGCCAAGGACGGCAGCGGCAACCCGCAGTGGGTGATGGTCGAAGGCGCGACCCGCCCCTTCCTGTACAGCGAGTACTCCACCAGCATCCGCAACGCCCACCAGCTGCAGCTGATGGCCTACAACCTCTCCGCCAGCTACAGCCTGGCCGCCGATATCGATGCCAGCGAAGCCGCCGGCTCCAACCCCAGCGGCATGTGGACCACGGCGGGCTTCTCGCCGGTGGGCAATGGCACGGTGGCGTTCAGCGGCAGCCTGGACGGCCAAAGCCACACCATCGCCGACCTGGTGATCGACCGCGGCACGACGTCGAAGGTCGGGCTGTTCGGCCAGGCCGGCAGCAGCAGCGTGATCCAAGGCGTCGGCTTGCTGGGCGGCAGCGTCACCGGCGGCGACGAGGTGGGCAGCCTGGTGGGCCACAACGAAGGCAGCATCAGCAATGCCTACGCCACGGGAACCGTCAGCGGGGCCAACAGTGTGGGCGGCCTGGTGGGCTTCAACTTCGGCGGCAGCATCAGCAATGCCTTTGCCACGGGCGCAGTCAATGGTGCCGGCGACAGGGTGGGTGGCTTGCTGGGATTCGGCTACGCCAGCAGCATCAGCGATGCCTACGCCACGGGTGCCGTCAATGGCGCCGGCAACGATGTCGGCGGCCTGGTGGGCCACAGCGCCGGCAGCAGCGGCAGCATCGGCAATGCCTACGCCACTGGCACCGTCAATGGCACCGGCAACGATGTCGGTGGCCTGGTGGGCTACAACCGCGGCAGCATCAGCAATGCCTACGCCACCGGTGCCGTCACCAGCGCGGGCAACCATGTCGGTGGACTGACGGGTCTTCTCGACCTTGGCAGCATCAGCAATGCATACGCCACGGGCGCTGTCAGCAGTTCCAACGCGGCCGGCGTCGTGGGCGGCCTGGTGGGCTACAACTCCCTCGGCAGCATCAGCGATGCCTACGCCACGGGTAACGTCAGTGGCTCCGGCAACAATGTCGGCGGCCTCGTGGGTCTCAACGACGGCAGCATCGGCGCTTCCCACGCCACGGGGGCTGTCAGCGGGACCACCGCGGTGGGCGGCCTGGTGGGCCACAACAGCGGCAGCATCGGCAGTTCCTACGCCATCGGCACCGCCACGGGCACGAACGATGTGGGTGGCCTGGTGGGCTTCAACTTCGGCAGCAGCATCGACAATGTCTACGCCACGGGCTCCGTCAGCGCATCCAACGACTATGCCGGCGGCCTGGTGGGCCGAAGCGGCGCCGGCAGCATCAGCAATGCGTACGCCACAGGGGCCGTCAGCGCGGCCAATGGTTATGCGGGCGGCCTGATGGGCTGGAATGCCGGGAGCATCCTCAACACCTACGCCACCGGCGCCGTCAGCGGCGCCAGCGATGTGGGGCGCCTGGTGGGCCACAACGCCGGCAACATCACGGCATCGTTCTGGCTCGGTGCGGGCAACACGGGCGTGGGCACCGATGCGGGGTCGGTCGATGCGCTGACACGGGGCCTGAGCATCGGCGAAGCCACCAGCGCCAGCACCTACAGCAACGCCGGCTGGAACATTGCCACCACCGGCGGCACCAGCGCGGTGTGGCGCATCTACGAGGGCGACACCATGCCCTTGCTGCGCAGCTTCCTGACCTCGCTGACCGTCACGGCCGGCAACGTCAGCAAGACCTACGACGGCACGACCAGCTTCAGCAACAGCTACACCCTCGGCGATCCGGGTGCGGACACCAGCCTGATCATGGGCACCGCACGCTACGACACCAGCAGCAAGAACGTGGGCAGCCATGCCATCAACGTCGGCGGCCTGTATTCCAGCCAACAGGGCTACGACCTGATTTCGGCGGGTACGGCAAACATCTCCGCCGCCGCGCTGACGGTCACCGCCAACAACGACAGCCGCGTGGCCGACGGCACCGCCTACAGCGGCGGCAACGGCGTCAGCTACAGCGGCTTCGTCAATGGCGAGACTGGAAGCGTGCTCGGTGGCAGCCTGGTCTATGGCGGCAGCGCTCAGGGAGCCACCGCGGCCGGCAACTACAGCATCGTGGCCAGCGGCCTGAGCTCGGGCAACTACACGCTGAGCTATGTCGACGGCGCGCTGGTGATCAGTGCGGCGGGGGCCGGCCCCGTGCCGTCGAACCCCATTCCGCCAGTCCCCGTACCGCCGGTCCCCGTGCCCTCGGACCCCGCGCCGTCCAACCCCGCTTCCAACCCCGCTCCGCCGACCCCCGTGCCGTTGGTTCTCGTAGCGTCGAACACCAACCCGTCGCTTGGCGATGCGCAGCAGCGCGCACAGGCCAGCCAGGCCGATTTGCCGAAGTTGGCGGCCAGCCCGCCGGAGCCGTTGCGCATCGAACATTGCGGGCTGCGCCTGGACCAACCCGCGACCGACTTCTTCACCCGCAACGAGAACGAGCTTTCATGCATGTCCCGCCTCGAATCCCGCTGAGCCTGCTTTCTGCCGCCCTGGCCCTGGCTTCCACCGTTGCCGTCGGCCAGGTCCGCGCGCCCACGCCGGACGCCGGCCAGGTCCTTCAGGAACCCCGCGCACCCCAGCCCCTGCCCGGCACCGGCACGCCGGCCCTGACCATCGACAAACCCGGCGCCGGCAGCGTGCCCGAGGGCGGCGCCCAGGTCCGCGTGGCGGCCATCCGCTTCAGCGGCAACACCGCCTTCAGCAGCGCCGCCCTGGAAAGCCTGCTGGCCGACGCCATTGGCAAGGAACAGAGCTTCGCCGACCTCACCCGCCTGGCCGCGCGCGTGACGCGCCACTACCGCGAAGCCGGCTACCTGGTCGCCCGGGCCTACCTGCCGGCGCAGGAACTCCAGAGCGGCGTGCTCGACATCGCCGTGCTGGAAGGCATCCTGGGCCAGGTCAGCCTCGCCAACAACGCCGGCCTGAAGGACTCGGCCCTGGCGCCCCTGGGCGCCCTGGCGCTGAACGCGCCGGTGCAGGCCCAGAGCCTGGACCGCGCCCTGCTCACCCTGTCGGACCTGCCGGGCACCCGCGTGCAGTCCACCCTGCGCCCGGGCACCACCGTGGGGGCCTCCGACCTGCTGGTGGAGGTGGACAAGACCCACGCCTTCCAGGGCATGGCCGACATCGACAACTTCGGCAGCACCTACACCGGGCAGTACCGCGTGGGCACCAGCCTGTACTGGAACAACCCGCTGGACCGTGGCGACCAGATGAGCCTGCGGCTGCAGGCCAGCAACACCCGCATGCACTACGCGCGCTTGGGCTACCAGCTGCCGCTGGGCGCGTACGGCACCCGCGTGGGCGTGGCCGTGTCGCACCTGGACTATCGCTTGGGCAAGGACTTCGCAGCATTGAATGCCGACGGCAAGGCCGACACCGTGAGCCTGTATGTGCGCCACCCGCTGCTGCGCAGCCTGGACCACAACTGGTATGCCCAGCTCCAGTTGGACGCCAAGAATCTGCGCGACACCGTGGGCAGCACCGCCACCACCTTGGTGCACCAGCTGCGCAACGTGGTGCTGGGGCTGAACGGCGACTGGCAGGATGCACTGGGCGGCGGTGGCGGTGCCAGCAACAGCCTGGCCGTGCAGCTGACCACCGGCCAGCTGCGGCTGGACGACGACAGCCTGGCGCAGGACGCGGCCAGCACCCGAAGCGCCGGGCACTTCAGCAAGCTGAACTACCAGCTGCAGCGCGTGCAGGCCCTGCGCCCCCAGTGGTCGCTGGCCCTGAACCTGAGCGGCCAGTTGGCCGACCGGAATCTGGCCTCGGCGGAGAAGTTCAGCCTGGGCGGCAGCAACGGGGTGCGCGCCTATGCGCAGGGCGAGGCCCTGGGGGATGCGGGCTGGCTGGCCAGTGCGGCGCTGCGCTGGCAGCCGGCGCCGGGCTGGCAGTTGCAGGCGTTCTACGACGCGGGCGGCGTGCAGCTGAACCACCGCGCATGGAGCGGCAGCGGCAGCACCGGCAACCGGGCGCATCTGGCCGGCGCCGGCCTGGGCGTGGGCTGGGCGACGGAGAAGCTGGCGTTCTCGCTTACCTCGGCCTGGGCCACCGAGGGCCGGGTCAGCGATGGCCGCCGCGGTGGGGCGCGGTTGTGGGCGCAGGCGACTGTGGCGTTCTGAATCGCTGCGGCTTCTTCGTCCGTCAATGCTCGATGCGGGGGGCGGTGCGCCGCTTTCTCTATCTGACCATCTGAGCCTGGATTTCGCCGATCGCTGACGTGTGATTGGAGCAATGCCTGGCGCAACAGATTCATGCGCGCCAGTGTGCAGTCCGCAGAGCAAGCGGCATGGCCGAGGTGCGGCCGCGCCTGTCAGACGCCGCCCCTGGTTGTAGGGCTTAAGGCCTACATCTCGGCACGACATTCGGGCAGTGGCGCCTGGATACGGGGGCAGTTACTTTGTGATTGTTCTGACTGACTGGTAATTCAAGTCAGGCAGCCGAAGTTGCGACAGATCTTCTGTCCCCCACATGCCGGCAACCGGAGAATCGAATGCCTCTTTTGTTCTTGCTCAGGCTGCAGCATGAGCAGCTCCCGGTCCGAGTTGCCTCTCCGGAGGAGCTCCGGCATGTCTCGGTGCTTCTGGCGACAGGGTTGATTGAGGCCGAAATCCTGGCTCCCAAGTCGACGGCGCGATACGCGGCGTCCCGCGTGGCCACGGTGGTTCGCATCACCGAGGCCGGGCGTGCCGAGATCGCGAAGATGGTCGATGTGCCGGAGCCTGCGAAAACCGCGGTGCAATTTGCCCGGGGGTTGCGGTTGATGATGTGACGCGGGATCCCGCGGGTCTGCGGGCCCAGCCAAATCCTGTGCACCTCGGGGCACAATCGGCCCTGACATGAGCACCATTGCCGAACCGTCGTTCCCCACTCCGCATGCCGGGCCGCGAATCCGCGTGCTGATCGCCGACGACCAGGCACTGATCCGCCGCGGCATGGCCATGCTGCTGGGCGCCGCGCCGGACATCGAGGTCGTCGGCCAGGCGGCCGACGGCGTGGAAGCCGTGGAGCTGGCCCGCCGCCTGCTGCCCGACGTGGTGTTGATGGATCTGCACATGCCGCGCAAGGGCGGCGTGCTCGCGACCCGCGAGATCTCGGCCGCCTTGCCGCACACGCGCGTGATGGTGCTGACCACCTTCGACCGCGACGACCTCGTCTTCGACGCGGTGCGTGCCGGCGCCCAGGCCTATCTGCTCAAGGACGCATCGGAAGAAGAGGTGCTGGACACGGTGCGGGCAGTGCATCGCGGCGAGTCACGGCTGACGCCGCAGATCGCGCGCAAGGTGATGGACCAGTTCCGGCTGCTGGCCGATCGCGTCGCGCAGGAGCCGCTACCCCCGCCGGCGCTGGATGCCCGCCCTGCGGCGCCGGCCGATGTGCCCAGCCTGTTGTCGCAGCCGGATGCGACCAAGCCGCTGACCGACCGTGAGGCCGCCGTGCTCGAACTGATTGCCAAGGGCTACGGCAATCGCCAGATTGCCACGGCGCTCAACCTGGCCGAGGGAACGGCAAAGAACCACGTCAGCCGGATTATGCAAAAGCTTCACGCGAACACCCGCACCGAACTGGCGGTGCTGGTGCTCAAGAAGTAAGGCGCGGCGCCCGACGCGCCTTTGGCGTCTCCCAAATGCGAAACGCACCCGAGAGCCCGGCAAAGCCGGCTCCACGGGTGCGCGGGGGGGGCAGTGGACTCAGGTCATCAGGCCGTGCGGCCCGCGGGCGACAGGCCGCCCGGCATCGCGAGGTCAGGCGCCGGCGAAGGCGCATACGACGCATTGCTGGCCGTGTGCCTTGCCAGCATCGGCCGCAGCGCGACGATCGCCAGGAAGGCGGCGAACAGGTCGAGGCCCGCCACGGTATAGAGCACGGTCGACCAGGTGCCGGTGGCCTCCATCATCAGGTTGCCGAGCGGCACGAACAGCGCGCCGATGCCCTTGGCGCAGTACAGCACGCCGTAGATCTTGCCGATGTGCTTGGTGCCGAAGGCGTCGCCCGCGAGTGCCGAGAACAGCGAATACACCTCGCCCCAAGCCAGGAAGACCACGCCCGACAGGATGAGGAAGGCCCACGGGTTGTGGCCGAAGTAGCCCAGCGCGATGATGCCGATGCCTTCCAGCGTGAAGGCGATCACCATCGTCTTCTCGCGGCCGATGTGGTCGGAGATCCAGCCGAACAGCGGACGCGAGATGCCGTTCATGACGCGGTCGAGCATCAGCGCGAGCGGCAGTGCGGCCATGGTGACGAAGTACAGGTCGACCTTGAAGTTCTTCACACCCAGGTCCTGTGCGATCACGCCCAGTTGCGCCACGGCCATCATGCCGCCGGTGACCACGCACGAGAACATCAGGATCATCAGCCAGAACAGCGGCGTGCGAAGCGCTTCGCCCAGCGTGTAGTCGCGCCGGCTCTGCGCGACCTTGGCCGAGCCGCGTACCTCGTTGCCCTTGGGCTGGCGCAGGAACCAGGCAGCGGCAAAGGCGAGCGAGCCCTGCAGCAAACCGAAGAACAGGAAGGCCTCCTGGAACCCGGACGATTCGATCATCGCGGCGATCGGCAGGATGGTGGCGGCCGAGCCGGCGCCGTAGCCACCGGCCGTCAGGCCCACCGCCAGGCCGCGGCGGTCGGGGAACCACTTGAGCGCGTTGTTGATGCAGGTGGCGTAGATCGAGCCCACGCCAATGCCGCCGACGGCCGCGCCGATGTAGAAGCCCATCAGCGTCGTGGCCTGCGAGTTGATGACCCAGGCCGCGCCGATGAAGAGCGCACCAAAGGCCACGATCAGGCGCGGTCCGAACTTGTCGATGAAGTAGCCCTCGATCGGCGCGAGCCAGGTCTGCACCAGCACGAAGATGGTGAAGGCGACCTGGATCGACGCACGCTCCCAGCCGAACTGGCCCTGGATTTCCGGCACGAACAGGGTCCACGCGTACTGGATGTTGGCCGTGGCGATCATGCAGACGATGCCGACCACCAGCTGCAGCCAGCGGTTGTCGATCAATCGCGGCGGCACGCCGGATGAGATGTATGTCGGGGATGTGGGGTTCATTCGCTTCGTCTCCATTCGTTATCGCGCCGATCGCGTCGCGGCACGTTGCAGGGTTGGGAATCAGTCGCGCTGGGGGCACGGATCGCGATGGGTGCAACTGTTGCCGCAAACCGCCGCCGGCGCGCCTGCCGGAAGTCACGCAGCGAGTCGAGACAAACCCCGAGGACTCGGGGGAAGTACCCATGCCGAAAGTCACGGCTGCCGTTTGCGAGAATCCGCAGCCAATGAACCTCGCACGTCGCATCGATCCACGGCGCTCCATGGCCGCCGCGATCGGCTGGCTGCTGATTGCGCTCACCTTGTGCCTGGCGCTCGTGGCCAACCTGTGGCTGCGCGGCTTCGTGCGTGCGACGCTGCTCGAGCAGCACGGCCAGCGCCTGGAAGCCGCGGCCGAGCACGTCAACGCCGAACTCGACACCGCGCTGCTGTTGCGCCTGCAGGCGGTCAGCGTGGTGGCGGCCATGCTGTCGGAAGACGTGCAGCACAGCGAAGGCGCGCGCCTGAAGCGATCGCTCGAGGCGGTGCGCCGCGGCGTGCCCGACCTGATCTGGCTGGCGGTGACCGATGCCGACGGCTTCATCGTCGCAGCGACCGACGAGCAGGTGGTCGGCCAGAACGTCAATCAGCACGCCTGGATTTCGCAGGGCCTGAATGCCGCATGGATCGAGGAAGGCCGCTCGCCGGACGAACGCTTCCTGAAGCTCACCGCGCCGGTGCGCAATGCCGACGGGGCGATCATCGGCGTGGTGGCCGCCAACCTGAGCTGGAGCTGGGTGGAGAAGATGGTGGCCGAAATCCGCGCCTCGCCCGGCGAATGGCTGCTGATCGACCGCGACGGTATGGTGCGCCACGGGCCGGGCGTGCTGCTGGGCAAGCGCTGGCAGGAGGTGGGCGATCCCATCACGCCGTTCGATCCCGTCGTCGCCGGGCTGGGCAACGACGGGTCCGATCTACCCACGCGCATTCGCACCCGCCGGCTCCTGGACAACCGGCCCTACCTGATCGCCTCGCCGCCCAATGCCCGCGACGGCACGCTGCGCCGGCTCGGCTGGCAGGCCGTGGTGATCCAGCCCGTTGAGTCGGTCGCGGCCTTTGCCACGGCCATCGAATGGCGCATCTCGATCGTGCTCAGCCTGCTGGGCCTGGCGGCCGCTGTCGCCGGCATCATCGTGGCGCATCGCCTCACGCGGCGCGTGAGCGTGATCGCCCATTCGGCGGACGCGGTGCTGGCCGGAAGCGCAACGCGCATCGAGGTGCCGCAAGGTGCCGACGAAGCCGCGCGGTTGGGCAGCGCGCTCGACCGTTTGCTCAATACGCTGCAGCGCGAACGCGACGAGTTGCGCCGGCTCAATGCCGAGCTGGACGAGCGCGTGCGCCAGCGCACCGAGGAGATCAGCCGGCTCGCGCAGGAATCACGCGATGCCGCGGTGGTGCGAGAGCGCCTGCGCCTGGCGCGCGGGCTGCACGACACGCTGGCGCATTCGATGATGGCCATGCTCACCGAGATCCGCGTGCTCAAGCACCTGGCATCGAGCCGGCCCGATGCGTTGCCGGACGAACTGGTCCGGGCCGAGCGCGCGGCGCGTGACGGGCTGGACGAGGCACGCCGCGCCATCGACCAGCTGCGCAGCAACCCGGTGCGCGACATCGGGCTGGGTGCGGCGCTGGCCGAGTTGGCCAAGAGCCTGAGCGAGCGCACCGGCATCGATCTCGACTGCGAGATGGAACCCGCGTTGTCCGCCCTGGCGGCCGAGCCCGCGGAAACCGTGTTCCACATGTGCGAGGAAGTGCTGCGCAACGTCGAACGCCACGCGGGCGCGCGGCGGCTGCTGATCCGCCTGCACAGCGTTGCAAACAATGAAGTCGAGCTGGAGATCGGCGACGACGGCATCGGCTTCGAGCCGAGCGCGGGCGCGGCGGGGCACTACGGAATCGTGGGGCTGCGTGAGCAGGCCGACGCGATCGGCGCGCGGCTGCGCATCGAGAGCCGCCGCGGCGAAGGCACCTGGGTGTCGCTGCGCTGGGCGCAACGCGTCGGCGCGTGAACCGGAATCCGCAACCTCTGCGGGCGCTGTTCACCGCAGAGCCTGCGGGAGGCGTACGGCCGGCTCATCCACGCGCCACGTCGATCACGGCCTTCGCGAAGGCTTCGGGCGCTTCCTGCGGCAGGTTGTGGCCGATGCCTCCGCTGACCAGCCGGTGCTCGTAGCGCCCCGAGAACTTGCTTGCATAGGCGCTCGGCTGCGGATGCGGCGCGCCGTTGGCATCGCCTTCGAGCGTGATGGTCGGCACGCCGATCGCCGGTGCCTTGGCCAGCCGGTCCTCGAGCACCTGGTACTTCGCCTCGCCGTCGGCCAAGCCCAGGCGCCAGCGGTAGTTGTGGACCGTGATCGCCACATGGTCGGGGTTCTCGAACGCCAGGGCGCTGCGCTCGAATGTGGCCGCATCGAAGTTCCACTTGGGCGATGCGAGCTGCCAGATGAGCTTGGCGAAATCGTGGCGGTTCTTCTCGTAGCCGGCGCGGCCGCGCTCGGTTGCAAAGTAGTACTGGTACCACCATTGCAGCTCGGCTTCGGGCGGCAGCGGGTTCTTGCCGGCCGCCTGGCTGCCAATGAGATAGCCGCTCACCGACACCAGCGCCTTCACGCGCTCCGGCCACAGCGCGGCCATGATGCACGCCGTGCGCGCGCCCCAGTCGCAGCCGGCCACGGTGGCTGTCTTGATCTTCAAGGCATCCATCAACGCGATGATGTCGACGGCGACGGCCGACTGCTGTCCGTTGCGCGGCGTGTCCACCGAGAGAAAGCGCGTGGTGCCGTAGCCGCGCAGATACGGCACGATGACGCGGAAGCCCGCGGCGGCAAGCTGCGGTGCGACGTCGACGAACATGTGGATGTCGTAGGGCCAGCCGTGAAGAAGAATCACCGGCGCGCCATCGGCCGGCCCTGCCTCGAAGTACCCGATGCTGAGGCTGCCGGCCTCGATGCTCTTGAGCGGCTCGAGGCGCCTGGCGCCGCCAGTGCCGGTGGATTGAGCGAAGGCGGGCACCATGGAGGCCAGCTGGGCGGCGGCGAGGCCGAGCGCCGCCCTGCCGAGGAATGAGCGACGGGGCAACCGGTGGGAAGCGGTCATGACGATTTCTTTCGGATGAGTGAAGGCAATCTGGAAGGGGGCTGTCAGCCGGATTGCGTGCACCTTCCGAACTGATGGCGCGATTGTTCGAGGCGAAGGGCGCCTGGCGATCGGCTTGCGTATGCCTCTGTATCCGGGCCGGCCTCGGCAACAATAAATTTCAATCGCGGGCGTTTGCCGGTGCGCAAGCCGTTTGCAAAGCCATGGCGCAAAGCGGATGTCGGGCACGCGCGAATACAGGGGGCGGCCAAGCTGCGGACCGCTCCCGGAAACGATCAGGCCGGGGAGAGGGGACGTGGTGCGCTTTTCATGTCATGCGCTTTGGCCCACGAGGCTGGCTCATTGGCTTGTCCGCCGTCATGTCTGGTTCCCTGCACATCGTGCTCGCTCGATTCCGCAAAAGCACTGTTCGGTTCCAGAGGAGGGCACCACGTCTGCGACCAGACTGTACCGTTGCATCCGCGCCTTCTGTCAGAGAGTTGCCCAAGCACTGTAGGAATTGCGCCGACGGCGGCAGGCTTCCCGTTACGATTTGTCCATGCGAACACTCCCTCTCTCGAACGCCGGCGAACTGCCGGTCCTGGGCCTCGGCACCTGGCGCATGGGCGAGGCGGCGAACCGCCGCACAGCCGAAGTGGCCGCGGTGCGCGAGGCCATCGCCATGGGCTACCGGCTGATCGACACCGCCGAGATGTACGGCGAAGGCGGCGCCGAAACCGTGCTCGGCCAGGCCCTGGCCGAGGCCCTGCGCGGGGGGGACGTGCGGCGCGACGAGCTCTTCATCGTCAGCAAGGTCTACCCGCACAACGCGAGCCGGCGCGGCACGCCCGAAGCCTGCGAGCGCAGCCTGAAGCGGCTGGGGCTCGACATGATCGACCTCTACCTCCTGCACTGGCGCGGCAGCCATCCGCTGCGCGAAACCGTCGATGCGATGCAGGCGCTGGTGGCCAAGGGGCGCATCGCCCGCTGGGGCGTGAGCAACTTCGACACCGACGACATGGAAGAGCTGGCGCCGCTCATCGGGTCAGGCCCCGGCTGCGCGGCCAACCAGGTGTACCTGTCGCTGGCCGAACGCGGCCCGGAGTTCAGCCTGCTGCCCTGGCTGCGCGAACGCGGCATGCCGCTGATGGCCTACAGCCCGATCGACCAGGGTGCGCTGGCCGCGGACGAGGCACTGGGAGAACTGGCCGCGCGGCTCGGCGTGACCGCCGCGCAACTCGCATTGGCCGCGGTGATCGCGCGGCCCGGTGTCGTCGCGATTCCGAAGGCGGTGCGCAGCGCGCACCTCCAGCAGAACCTCGCCGCCGCCGACCTGAAGCTCGATGCGGCAACGCTCGCCGAACTCGACCGCCTGCACCCGCCGCCGCGCCGCAAGACACCGCTGGCGATGATCTGACGGGTTTTATTCAGTGCGCCTCGGCCTGCTTGGCCGCGGCGATCACGGCGCTTTCGTCGTGCTTCGCGCCGTTGAGGAACAGGTTCAGCAGCACCGCGCTGATCGACGCCAGCAGAATGCCCGATTCGATCAGCGAGTGAATGGCATGCGGCATCCACTGCTTGAAGTTGGGTGCAATGAGCGGAATCATGCCGACGCCGATCGACACCGCGACGATCATCGCGTTGTGGCGGTTGGTCTTGAAGTCCACGCCCGAGAGAATGCGGATGCCGGTGGCGGCCACCATGCCGAACATCACCAGGCCCGCGCCGCCGAGCACCACGGTGGGCAGCGACTCGATCAGCGCCGCCATCTTGGGCAGCAGGCCCAGCACGACGAGGATCACGCCGCCGGCCACGCAGACATAGCGGCTCTTGATGCCCGTGACGGCCACCAGGCCCACGTTCTGCGAAAAGCTGGTGTACGGAAAGGTGTTGAAGATGCCGCCGATGAGCGTGCCGAGGCCGTCGGTGCGCAGGCCCTTGGCTAGGTCCTTCTGCGTGATCTTGCGGTCGGTCATTTCGCCGAGCGCGAGGAACATGCCGGTCGACTCGATCATCACCACGATCATGATGAGCGTCATCGTGAGGATGAGGATCGGGTCGAACTGCGGCATGCCGAAGTGGAAGGGCAGCACCACGTCCACCCACGCGGCCTTGCCGACCTTCTCGTAGGTCATGAGGCCCGTGGCCGAGGCCACCACCGCGCCGATCACGATGCCCAGCAGCACCGAGATGTTGGCGATGAAGCCCTTGGCGTACTTGACGATCAGCAGGATCGACACCAGCACCAGCGCCGCCACGCCGAAGCCCGAGAGGTCTGCGTACTTGGGGTTGGGCACGGTCGGCATGATGGCAAAGCCCTTGGGCACCGCCGGAATCGAGCTGCCCGGCGAGGTCACCTCCGCGAGCCACTTTGCATACACCGGGTCCACCAGCGCGGGCGCCGTCGGCCCCACCGGGTTGCCGAAGATCCAGTTGATGCCCACGCGCATCAGGCTGATGCCGATCACCGCGATGATGGTGCCCGTGACCACCGGCGGAAAGAAGCGCAGCATGCGGCTCACCAGCGGTGCGATCAGTATCGACACCACGCCCGCGCCGATGATGGCGCCGAACAGCAGCTGCGCACCGTTCTGGCCCGGGTTGGCATTGGCAATGGCCACCATGGGCGCGACCGATGCGAAGGTCACGCCCATCATCACCGGCAGCTTGATACCGAACCACTGCGTGGCACCCAGCGCCTGTATCAGCGTGGCAATGCCGCAGCAGAACAGGTCGGCCGAGATCAGCAGCGCAACCTCGTCAGGCGAGAGCTTGAGCGCGCGGCCGACGATCAGCGGCACTGCGACGGCCCCCGCATACATCACGAGCACATGCTGAAGGCCCAGGGCTGCGAGCTTGCCCGAAGGCAGCCGCTGATCCACGGGGTGGAGTGTGGAAGAGGTGTCGGCCGTCATTGCGTTTCTCCTGCAGCGGCAAGGGGAGAGGTGTGTGGACGGCGCGGGTGTCCGTGGCGTTCACTCGTTGTGTACGCCAAACTGTATACAATTTATGCCGCAATCTGCATGCAGGAAAACCCGGATCAGTTTTCCATCTTCAGCTGCCGCATGAGCCAGTTCGCGGTGAACTCGAAGTGCTCACTCATGTTCGACTCCGCCGTGTGGCCGTCATCTCCGAATATCAGTTGCGTCACGTTGAAACCCAGCGCCGCAAGAGATGCGGGTTCGTCCCTGGAGACGAGATCTTCGTGCGCGCCGTTCACCATGAGAATGGGTTTGCGCAGCTGCACCGTGGTCGGCTTTTTCAGTTGGCGTGAGAGCTGGAATGCTTCGTAGTACTCGCACATCGCTTCGCGAGGCGTGGTCTGCGGATTCATGTTCGCAAACATGGTGTAGGGCGCGACGATCCATGCAGGAGCCACCTTGCAATGCGCTTGCCCGAAGCTCGAATCGCTGGGGCCGCCCACATTGACGATCGCCTTGTAGAAGTCATTGCGCAGGCCCCCAAGCGTTCCCAGATAGCCGCCCATGCTCCAGCCGTACACGGCCGCTCGGCTCGAGTCCAGGTCGCCGCGGGCCTTGATGTAGTCCGCCACGGCGTCGAACATCGCATGGGACTCCGGGCGGAACCCGAGCTGGTTCTCCCCGGTGTCCGGGTTCTCCACAATGATGGTGGCGAAGCCGCGACCCATGAAGTAGTCGCTGTGCCGGATCATCTCGGTCTTCATGTTGTCGAGGCCCCCAAGAATGACCAGCACCGGCAGCTTCCCGTTGCCGCCCGGCCGTGCCGGCGGTGCCCGGAAGTAGCCGATGAATTCTTTCGCGCCGGTCTTGAATGCGATCCGCTGGAGCGCCTTTCCCAGGAGCGCATGGGCTCGCTCGGTCGCCTGCAGATCCGCCGTGGGAACCCGCTTGGGAAGCCGGTTCATCCGAAGGTAGAAAGCCGCCTTCTTGTATTCGGCCGATGCGGCGGCGCCGTTGCCCCGCTCTTCGAGTGAGCGGGCCCGTTCCAGATGCATCTGGGCAGGCTTGTTGAAAGTTGCTTGCCAGGCCGCCTGCGACGGCCCGGCGTGTTCCGGCAGCGCTGCCGCGATTTCGTCGAAGGTGCGTGCTTCGATGCCGGCATCCTCGAGCCACCAGCAGATGTTGAATTTGAACGAGGGATGCATGCGGGCGATGCCTTCCGGGTACTCCGCCTGCCCCTTGCTGCAGAACTCGGCCATGCTGCCTGCGGCCCTGGCGGCAGGGAGGCTCTGGGCTGCAGATTCCTGCGGCGCTGCCGCGATGCAAAGAACGGCTGCGAAGGCTGCCGAGAGTTTCAAGATCAATCTGTTGGTCACGGTCTTTTTCCCTTGTTCAGGATTCGATTCGGGTCGGCACACCTGGCAGCCAGCCATTGCCGCGATACCAGGCGAGCGTGTCGGCAACGGTCTGCTCGATCGGGCGAAACTTCAGCTGAAGCTTCTGCTCGCTCTTCGTGTGATTGAAATGGCTGCGCCCCGCCTCCTTGCGCATCAGCCGCACAGTGGCCAGGCTGAGCAGGATGGGCTTGCCGGTGGTGCGCGCGTAGAGTTCCTGCACCGCCGCCAGCAGATACAGGAGCGGAAAGGGCAAATGGCGTGTCGGCGTCTTGATGCCTGCGATCTTCCCCACCAAGGGCACCAATTCCTGCATCGTCATGTGGCGGCCGGCCGCCAGGTAGCGTTCGCCACGCTGCCCGTGCTCCGCGGCCGAAATCTGCGCCCTTGCCACATCGCGGGCGTCGACGACGGAAAAGCTGCCGGGTACCAGCCCGGGCAGTTTTCCGAGCACCACGTCGTTGACGAACTGTCCTGACGAGGTGGGGCCGATATCGGCCGGCCCCCACATCCATCCCGGCAGGACGAAGCTCGCATGCATGTCCGGGTGCGTGCCCAGAAAGGCCGACACGACTTGGTCGGCCATGATCTTGCTGCGGTAGTAGTCGTCGCCGGCGTCGGCCAGGTCGCGCAGGCAGGTCTCGTCCATGGGCACGCCCGGCTCGCCGTTGAGCACCGCGATGGACGAGGTCTGGACGAAGCGCCGGATGCCGGCGCCGTAGGCCTGCCTGATGAGCTGCCGCGTGCCGTCCACATTGATGCGCCTGAGCTCTTCCCAGTGGCTGCCGCCCTTGAAGTTGTCCCGGAAGAACGCGGCGGTGTGGAACACCACGTCGCATCCTTGCAGCGCGCCGGAGAAGGCGGGCACATCCGCCATGTCGCCCAGCACCAGCTCAACGTCCTTCACCCCCGCAAACTGCTGCTGGCCCTTGGCCTCCGAGCGGACAAGGGCCTTGACCGAGACGCCGCGCGCGACCAGCTCGCGCACAAGGTTGTTGCCGAGAAGGCCGGTAGCGCCGGTGACGAATGCGGACCTCAAGGCCCTGGTTTTTTCCATATCAATCGAATTTCAAAAATCAAACGAGTTTTGAATGTAGCTGCGACATTTTGAAATATCAAGTGATATTTGAATATTGGTTTCGGCCGTGTCCCGGAAGCGGGTGCCGCCAGCCGATATCCAAAGTTCATGTGATATCTTTTGACGCATGAGCCCGACGACAGCCAGAAAGCGCCTGACCCGCGAGGAAAGCCGGGCGCAGACGCGCGAGCGCCTGGTCGAAACCGCACAGCACCTGTTTGTGTCGAACGGCTATGGGGGCGCGTCAATCCGCGACATCGCGGACAAGGCGGGCTACTCCCAGGGCGCCTTCTATTCGAACTTCTCGAGCAAGGAGGACGTCCTGCTGGAGTTGCTGCGGCGGCACATGGAGGCGGAAGCAACGCAGCTCTTCAAGGTCATGGGCAACGAGCAGAAAGAGCCCGGCCAGATGCTTGCCGAACTGGAAGCCTGGGCTTCCACGCTCAATCACGATGCCGACTGGTGCATGCTTTCCATCGAACTTCAGTTGCATGCCAACCGCAGCCGGAGCTTCGCTGCGGAATACCAGAAGGTGTGGGACAGGCACCGGTCAGAGATCGGCGCTGTGATCGGCCAGTTGTTCCGCAAGCTCGGGCGCACGCCTCCTGCCGCACCGGACGAACTGGCCGCTGCCTTCATGGCCCTGTCGCATGGGCTGGCATTGCAGAGGATGAGCACTCGCCCGGATCCCTCGGGACGGCTGATCATGGTGTTCCTGCGCGGACTGATTGCAGGTGCGGAAGGCCTGGGAACGGCCGCTGCCGCGCCGGCGGGCTCTCCAGCGCGCGAGCCAAGGAAGCGCGCTCCGAAAGCCAGGCGCTGAATTGCCCCCAGGTTTCCTCTAGGCGAGCAGCGCCTTCACCAGGTCGAGCTGCCGGTCGGGCTTCTCGGTGCCCAGCTCCAGGCTGGCCTCGATGCGTTCCAGGTGCTCGGTCATGCAGGCCACGGCGCCTTCCACGTCGCCCTTGCGGCAGATGCGCAGGAACTCGGAGTGCTCGTCCGACGAGCAGTGCGGGTCGTTCGAGGAGTGATAGAGCATGGCGATCAGTGAACTGCGCGCCACCAATTCGCGCACCAGCTCGGCCAAGGTCTTGTTGCCCGTGGCCTCGGCCAGCGCCACATGAAAATCGCCCAGCACCTTTTCGCGCACGGTGCCCGTGGTGGTGGTCTGGCGCAGCGCCGTGCGCTCGAAGCGGATGTGCTGCTCCAGCACCTGGTAATCGCGCGGCCGCGCATTGGCAATGAACAGGCGCACCACCTCGCTTTCGAGGATGCGGCGCACCGCGAACACCTCGCGCGCTTCCTGCACCGTGGGCTGGCAGACGAAAGCGCCCTTGTCGGGAATCATCTCGATCAGCTTGTCTTTCGACAGCATGAGCAAGGCCGCGCGAATCTTGGTGCGGCTCACCGAATAGACGCGGCCCAGCGCTTCCTCACGCAGCCAGGTGCCGGGCGGCAGGCGCTTTTCGACGATGGCGGTGGCGATGTCCTGCGCGATGCTTTCGATGGAGCTGCCCTTGTCGGTGGGGGCGGCCCCGTTCTCGGCCGGAGCGGTGGTTGCAGGAGAGGCGGGAGATTTGGAGCTGGCGCGGGGCATGCGGAGATTGTGGCTCAGTGGGTGGCTGCCCGCGCGCCGCCCTCTGTCAGCCGCGCAGCGTGAAGCCCTCGAGCGCGCCCTTCATCGCCTTGGGCAGCGGATGGGCCAGTTCGCCGCGCTTGCTGGTCGAGAGTTTCAGCGTGACCAGCGATTCGACGAGCTTGGTGGCCGCGGCCACGCCGTCGATCACCGGCACGCCGAGCAGGCCACCGATGTGCTCGCACAGGTCGGCCATGCCGGCGCAGCCGAGCACGATGCAGTCGGAGCCGTCTTCTTCCAATGCGCGCCGGCACTCGTCGACGATGCGTTCGCGTGCGTTGGAGCCGGGCTCCTCGAGCTCGAGCACCGGCAGCTCGCAGGCGCGCACGTTGGCGCAGAAGCGTTCCATGCCGTAGATCTCGGCCAGGTGCCAGGCCTGGCCCATCGTGCGGCCCAGCGTGGTCACCACGCTGAAGCGGCTGCCCACCATGCTGGCCAGGTGCATGGCGGCCTCGGCGATGCCCACCACCGGGCCGCGCGCCAGTTCGCGTGCGGCCTTCAGGCCCGGGTCGCCGAAGCAGGCGATCACGTAGCCGTCGATGCCCTCGCGCTCGCCAGCCGCAATCTCCTGCAGCAGGCCGGGCACGGCCAGCGCCTCGTCGTAGTGGCTCTCGATGGAGACCGGCCCCATGGCCGGGCTGACAGCGACGATTTCGGTACCGGCCTGCGCCACCGCGCGGGCGCAGGCGCCGATCTTCTCGGTCATGCTCCAGGTGGTGTTGGGATTGATGATCTTGATGCGCACGGCGCGGCCCTTTCTCTTTTCAGTATTTCAAGTCTTGTTGTTGCGGTTCAGCAGGACATAGATGACGAAGCCCAGCCCCATGCCGATGAACCATGCATAGTTCGCGCCACCGCGCAGCACCGGCACCATCACGCAAAGAATAGGCACCAACGCGGATGGAATCATGGCCTGGACTGCCTTCATGTTGTAGCCGCCGGTGTACCAGTACTCGCCCTTCGGGCTCATGGTGTAGAGCGCGTCCACGTCGATCCGCTGCTTGCGCACGATGTAGTAATCGGCAATCAAAATGCCGAACAGCGGGCCGATGAACGAGCCCAGCACGTCGAGCGTGTAGTGAATGACTTCGGGGCTGTTGTAGAGGTTCCACGGCGTGAGGAACACCGAGCCCACCGCCGCGATCATGCCGCCCGTGCGCCAGCTGATGTGCTGCGGCGCGACGTTGGAGAAATCGAATGCCGGTGAGACGAAGTTGGCGACGATGTTGATGCCGATGGTCGCAATCATGAAGGTCAGCGCGCCCAGCACCACGGCGGTGGTGCTGTCGATCTTGCCCACGGTGTGCACCGGATCGGTGATCAGCTCCCCGAACACCGGCAGCGTGGCGGCCGTTGTGATCACGGTCAGCAGCGAGAAGAAAACGAAGTTGATCGGCAAGCCCCAGAAGTTGCCCTTCTTCACCGCGTCGAAGCTCTTGCCGTAGCGCGAGAAGTCGCCGAAGTTGAGCATCGGGCCGCTGAAGTAGCTCACCACCAGCGCAATGGCCGAGAGCATCACGGGCAATGCATCCCAACCCTGGAACTTGATGCCGCCCAGGTTCAGGTCGATCTTGCTCCAGCCAGCCTTCCACACCAGCCAGCCGCAGAGAACGGCCATGACCACGTACACGGCCGGGCCGGCCCAGTCGATGAACTTGCGGATGGCTTCCATGCCGTGCCAGAACACGAAGGCCTGCAGCACCCACATGATCATGAACGCCACCCAGCCCAGCGTCGACAGGCCCACGAAGCCGTGCTGGGCCACGTCGGCATACGGCGCGAGGTTGGGAAACATGTGCAGCGCCAGCACCATGAAGGCGGCCGACGCGAGGTACGTTTGCACGCCGTACCAGGCCACCGCGATCAGCCCGCGGATGATGGCCGGGATGTTCGCGCCCAGCACGCCGAACGAGGCGCGGCACACCACGGGGTAGGGCACGCCCGTCACCTGGCTCGGCTTGGCCACGAGGTTGCAGAAGAACTGGACGATGACGATGCCCACGAGCAGCGACACCAGCACCTGCCAGCTCGACAGGCCCAGCGCAAACAGGCTGCCGGCCGTGATGTAGCCGCCCACGCTGTGCACGTCGGACATCCAGAACGCAAAGATGTTGTATTGGCCCCAGGTCTGCTTCCTGAGCGGGGCCAGGTCTTCGTTGGTCAGCCGCGGGTGGTAGCCGGGCTTGATCACCGCGTTGGATTCGGCATGCGGCGCATGGCCGGCTTCGCTCGCCCCCGCGGGGGCCTGGCTGACGACTGTGCTCATGGTCTTTCCTCGTGCGAATGGTGGGATTGAGAGGCCGCTATTCCGGCGCAAATTGGGCACCGGATATCGGGTGCGTTATTTGTATACAAAAACGGTGTGCAATCAAGCCCATCCGGCAAATCATATATCCGTAGATTCCCTGAGATGGCCGCTACGGCACGATCCGCTGTTGGAGGCCGGCAATCGCACATTTCGCACCTTTCTTGGTGCCCGGTTCAGCATCGATTCGGCAGTGCCTTCTTTAGCATTGGTCCACCGTAAGACCCATGCGAACAGACAGCCTGCGAATGCCTGCACCTCTATACCCCGTCGAGTCGAGCCCGGACCTGCCGACGCATGCAGACGTCGTCGTGATCGGCGGCGGCATCGTCGGCGCTTTTGCCGCCTACTACATGGCCAAGCGCGGCATGAAGGTCGCGCTGGTCGAAAAGGGGCGCGTCGGCGCCGAACAATCGAGCCGCAACTGGGGCTGGTGCCGCCAGCAAAACCGCGATGCCCGCGAATTGCCGATGGCCACGAAAAGCCTGGATCTGTGGGAGCAATTCACCGCGGAAACCGGCGAGGTGACGGGCTTCCAGAGATGCGGGTTGCTCTACCTCAGCAACAGCGAAAAAGAGCTGGAAGGCTGGGCGCGGTGGGGAGAATTCGCGCGCACCGTCGATGTGAAAACCCAGATGCTGACCGCGGACGAAGCGGCGCAGCGCGGCCGCGCAACCGGCAAGCCCTGGAAAGGTGGCGTCTTTGCGCCTACCGACGGTATTGCCGACCCCTCGCGTGCGGCCCCGGCCGTGGCGCGGGCCTTCATGAGATTGGGCGGCACGGTGCACCAGGGCTGCGCAGCGCGCGGCGTGGAGACCGAGGGCGGCCGGCTCTCGGCAGTGGTCACCGAGAAGGGAACCATCCGCACCAAGGTCGCGGTGCTCGCCGGCGGCGCCTGGGCGTCTTCGTTCTGCCGCCAGTACGGCATCCGGTTTCCGCAGGCTGCGATCCGGCAGACGGCGATGTCGGTCGCCACGGGCGGCAAGGACATACCGGCTGCGCTCCACACGACCGGCGTTTCCATGACCCGGCGGGTGGATGGCGGATACACCCTGGCCATCAGCGGCCGGGGACGCGTGGACCCCACGCCGCAGCTGCTGCGTTTTGCACCGCAGTTCCTGCCCATGTTCCAGCGGAGATGGCGCAATCTCGCGCCCGGCGGGCTCGAAGGCGTGCGCTCGGGGCATGAGGGCTGGTCCCGCTGGCGGCTCGACAAGCCGACGCCGATGGAGCGCATGCGCGTTCTCGACCCGAAGGTGGACGCATCGGTTGTGAGCCTCACGTACAAGCGCGCGGTGGAACTGGTGCCGGAGCTGAGGGAGAGTTCGGTCACCGCAGCCTGGGCCGGCTATGTGGACAGCACGCCCGACGGCGTTCCCGGAATCGGCGAGATGTCGAGCCTGCCCGGATTCGTGCTGGCGGCCGGGTTCAGCGGGCACGGCTTCGGCATCGGCCCCGGGGCCGGCCATTTGATTGCCGACATCGTCAGCGGCGCCGAACCTATCGTCGATCCGCGTCCGTATCACCCGGCCAGATTCCTGTCTTCGGCCTGGGGCAAGGTCGCGGACTTTTAAAGCGAGATCGGGCCGGTCGAAGCGCCCGGCGGGCGGTCAGTCCGCTTCGGACGGGGCCAGCATCGTTCCGCGGCAGTTGGGCGAGCCGCAATGGCAAGGGTATTTGGAGGCCGGCGAACCGTCGTCGGCGGTCAGGGAATAGTCGATGAACAGTTCGTCGCCCGCATCCACCGGCACGACGGTCTGGAACTTCAGCATCAGTTCGCCCGCGTCGTCGTACTCTTCGACGGCCTCGCAGTTGGGGTCGCAGGCGTGGTTCAGGTGGCGCGTGCCGTTGCCGCCCTTGCCGCCGTCGATCGTCTCCTGGTTGGAGAGGGTGAACAGGTAGGTGAGCTGGTCGTTCCACGCGCCGGCGGCAATCTCTTGCTGCGAATAGCGCCGGCCTTCGTAGAGCCCGAGGAACGCATAGGCGGGCAAGTCGCGCGTTGCAAAGGCGCCGAGCCCGTGCACTCCGCTGGGTGCCACGCGGATGAACGGCGTGGACGAGGTTTGCTTGCGGCGTTTCATGGGTGCAAGTGTGCACCAGCCACCTTGCTCAGGGCTTGCGTTCCTCTTCGCGTTCTTCGTCGTTTCCTTCGTCGGCTTGCGCCTGGAACATGCGCGTGAAGTCGCAGCATGCCTGCGCCAGCATCACGATCGACGAGGTGAGCGCACTGCGGTGCTCGCCCTTGTGCATGGCCACGTAATGCACCGCGGGCAGGGCGGGTAGCACGTCGATCACCGCGAGCATGCCGGCCGAAACCAGCGGGTCGAGGCACTGGCGCGGAAGGTAGCTCACGCCCAGGCCCGACACGGTGAGGCCCGTCAGTGCAACGAGGTTGCTCACCACGATGGTGTCGGAAGGCTGCACGCCCTGGTCCTTCATCCAGGCATCGTAGGCGCGGCCCGTGCCCGAGTTGCTGCCTTGCACCAGCATGCGGTGCCGCGCGAGTTCGTGCAGCCGCACGGTGCCTGTGGCCTGCACCACGCCCGGCTTGCACATCCAGGCGCTTTGCACCTTGCCGATGGCCTTGCTCTGCATGCGCGAATCGGCAAACGTGTCGGGCACGATCACCAGGTCGAGTTCGTCGGCCAGCAGTTTGTCGCGCAGCTGCAGGCTGTCGTCCACGTCGGGTTCGAGAATGACCTTGGGATAGTGCTGCTGGATCAGCCCGACCAGCCGGGGCAGCCATGTCATCGCCGTGAGCTCCGTCACGCCGATGCGCAGCCGCCGTTCCACCACGCCAGGCTTGCTGAACTGCTCGACGGCCGCGTCGCGCTGTTCGAGCAGCCTGGCTGCGAGCACGAACATCTCTTCGCCTTTTTCGGTCAGCCGCGCCGTGCGCTGGGTGCGATCGAAGAGCTCGGTGTCGAACAGCAGCTCGAGCTCATGCACCCGTTTGGACACGGCCGATTGCGAGGTATGAAGCTGGTTGGCCGCCTGCGCAAAGCCGCCGAGCTTGGCGATCCAGTACAGGGCCTCGAGCTGCTTGAAGGTCATCACGGTGCGTTCGGGCTTCTGAATTGAGTACTTTTCTTCATGTAATTCAATCACAAAAAATCGCTTTTGGAAATTTTAGGCTCAGCCGAAGATTCGCCACGTGCTGCCCTGTGTACTTCGTGCCTCATCCTCAAAGGAACATTCCATGAACTTCAAACTGTCCCTCGCGCTAGGCGCAAGCGTTGCGTTGATCTGCGGTGCCGCGGCCGCGCAAGAGAGCCCCACGCTGCGCAAGATCAAGGAAACCGGCACGGTGCAGATCGGCAGCCGCGACACGCAGATTCCGTTCTCCTACAAGACCGGCGCCGAGAGCGCGCCCATCGGCTTCACCAACGAGATCTGCCTGAAGGTGGTCGACGCCATCAAGGCCAAGCTGGGCATGCAGAAGATCGACGTGCGCTACACGCTGCTCAACTCCACCAACCGCATTCCGCTGGTGCAAAACGGCACGGTCGACCTCGACTGCGCGACCACCACCAATACCGTGCAGCGCCAGCAGCAGGTCGACTTTGCGCCGAGCCACTTCGTCACCAACATCACCGCCGCGGTAAAGAAGAACTCGGGCATCAACTCGATTGCCGACCTGCAGGGCAAGACCGTGGCCACCGTGGCCGGCAGCACCTCGATGCAGCTGCTGCGCGGCTTCCGCAAGACCGAGAACATCGAGGTGCAGGAGATCGCGGGCAAGGACACGGCCGACGCCTTCCTGCTGCTGGCGAGCGACCGTGCCGTGGCCTACGTGCTCGACGACGTGCAGCTCGCCGGCCTGATCGCCAACCAGCCCAATGCCTCCGACTACAAGCTGCTGAAGGACGTGCTGCGGCAGGAACCCTACGGCATCATGATGCGCAAGGAAGACCCCGAGTTCAAGGCCATCGTCGACCAGGCCGTGACCGAGATGATGAAGTCGGGCGCCATCGACAAGCTCTACGCCAAGTGGTTCATGGCGCCCATTCCGCCGCGCAACGTGAACCTCAACTTCCCGATGTCCGACGCCGTGCGCGAGGCCTACAAGAACCCGAACAACAAGGGCGTTTGAGGATGTCGGCAAACACACAACATGCCAACGGGCTGGCCTTCTCCGACGCGCTGATGCGCGAGGTGAAGCAGCGCTTTCTCAATGTCGACCACGACCACCAGGGGCGCGAGCGCCTGTACTTCGACAATGCAGGCGGCTCGTTCCGGCTGAAGGCGGCGGTCGAGCGCTTCGCGCAGGTCGATGCCATTCCCGACAACGCGGAGCGCATTCACGCCACCGCCGTGGAGCTGCAGCAGACCCAGGCGAAGGGCTCGGCCGACGTGCGCACCATCCTCAATGCGCAGGGCGGCAGCGTCTATGCGTCGCTGACGGCATCGGGCGCCATGTTCGACATGGTGCGCGCGGTGGCCGAGAACGTGCCGGGCACGAACATGGTCACCACCGTGCTGGAGCATCCCTCGTCGTTCGACGCGATGAGCCTTTATGCCCAAAGGGCCGGCCGCGAGTTGCGGGTGGCCAGGAGCAACCCCGAAACCGGCGGCGTCGATGCCGACGAGATCGCGCGGCTCGTGGACAAGGAAACCTGCCTGCTCAACGTCATCTACGCATCGAACATCTCCGGCGCCAAGCTCGACCTGGCGCAGATCGTGCGGCGCGCGAGGGAGATCAAGCCCGATCTCTACATCGTGGTGGACGCCGTGCAGCATGCACCGCATGGGCTGATCGACCTGCAGAAGACACCCGTGGACGGCATCAACATGGCGCCCTACAAGTTCTTCGGCTGCCGGGGCTCGGGCCTGTCGTGGGTGTCGGACCGCGCGGCGCTGCTGCCGCACCACAAGCTCGCGGGCAAGAAGCCCGACTTCTGGGACCTGGGCAGCTCCGCGCCCTGGCAGTTTGCCGTGGTCACCGAAATCGTGGACTACGTGTGCTGGCTCGGCGGCCAATTTTCGGAGGCCACCGGGCGCCGCGCGCTGTTCGAGGCGGGCATTGCGCACATCGAACTGCACGAGCGCGCCTTGCTCGCGGCGCTGCTCGTCGGAAGCGGAAAGGCCACGGGCTTGCGCCATATCGAGGGCGTGAAGGTCTTCCTCGATCATCCGGACCTGACGAAGCGCGACCTGATCATCGGCATCGGCTTCGAGCATCTCGACTGCACGCAGGCGGTGGTCGAGTACGGCAAGCGCGGCGTGACGGTGTACGAGCGCGTGGCGAGCAGCATCTACTCCAAGCGCATGCTCGATTCCTTCGGGCTCGAAGGCACGGTGCGCGTGTCGCCGCTGCACTGCAACTCCATCGCCGACATGGAGAAGTTTCTCCAGGTGACGCAGGAGATTGCCGTCAGCGCGAATGGGCTGCGGACAGGAACCGGCGGATGACAGGAACCACCTGCTCGAGATGCGTCTCGAGCAGCCAGTGGCCGCCGTCCGTCAGCACCAGCTCGGCCTTCGGAATGTCGCGCAGGTAGGCGCGCGCGGAGGCCTCGGGCATATAGCCGTCGTTCGGTCCCCAGACGATGAGCGCGGGCGGCTGGTGCTCGCGCAGATAGGCCTGGTAGCGCGGAAACCATTGGAGGTTCTGCTTCAGGCCCTCCATCACCTTGAGCGAGAGCTCGCGGCGCGGGGGCGTGTTCATCAAGGGCCAATGCAGCTTCCAGAGGTCGGGCGGGATCTGCGCGGCCTGGGCTTCGGAGACCTCGCCGACGAACTCGGCGCGAAAGCCGTCTTCGCTCACCGCCTCTTCGAGCACCTCGCGGTTCTTGGCCGATGGATCGCGCCAGTATTCCTGGATGGCCTTGTACTTGGGGCCGAGCGTGTCTTCGTAGATGTCGCCGTTCTGGATGATCACCGCGGCCACGCGCTCAGGCCGGCGAATGGCCAGCCGCAGGCCGATCTGCGAACCATAGTCGTGCAGGTAGAGGGCGTATCGATGGAGCCCCAGCTTGTTGCAGAAGGCCTCCAGAAAGGCCGCATAGGCATCGAAGTCGAAACCGAAGGTATCGGCGGAAGGCGTGCCGCTCAGGCCGAAGCCCGGGTAGTCCGGCGCCACCAGACGCCACGTGTCCGCCAATGCCGGCATGAGCCGGCGGTACTGGAATGAGGAGCACGGATAGCCGTGCGGCAGCAGCAAGACCGGCGCGTCGCGCGGGCCGGCTTCGCGGTAGAAGATCTGCGTTCCGTCGACTTCGACGAAGCGATGTGAGACCGCGTGGGCGTCGGCGGTCAGCGTGGGCGTGGGCGTGGAATTGCTTTCGGTCATGCAACCCATGCTGCATGCCGATGCGCGGGGACGGTTGTAGGTGGCGACTGATGCGCCGCGTCGGACGCCCGCAACGCGGGCGCAGAACTCAGTCGCGGTCGCGGTCGATGCCGAAGGCGCGCAGCTGGGCCGCCAGCCGTTCGTACTCGGCCGCATCCAGCGTTACCAGCGGCGGCCGCACCCGCATCCAGCCCGGTGCGTCGTCGAGCATCGCCATCAGGCCCTTGAAGGCGGCCGTCAAACCGTAGCCGCCGAGAATCTTGAGCAGGTCCAGCACGCGCTGCTGGTCGGCCTCGGGCTGCGTGGAGCCCGCAACCAGGCGCTGCACCAAGCGCGGCATGACATTGGCGATGCCGCTGACGGCGCCGAGGCTGCCGCGCGCGGCCATCGTCTGAAGATCCGGCTCGTTGCCCACCCACACCTGCATCGGCGGCATGAACGCCTCGGCGTAAGCCAGGGAATCTTCGCGTTTGCAGCCGCTGTCTTTCAGGCCCACGATCGTGTCCGGGTACAGCGTCTTCAGCGTGCGGATCACGTGGTGGCTCAGCCCGACGCCCGATACCTGCGGGATGTGATACAGCACCACGCGCAGCCTCGAATCGGCGACGCCGTCGATGATCCATCGGTAGGCGTCGATCACCCCCTGGTCGGACACGCCCTTGAGAAAAAATGGCGGCAGCAGGAGGCAGCCGTAGGCGCCCAGCTCGACCGCGTGCCGCGTCAGCGCGAACGCATCCGGCAGCGCGGCGCAGCTGGTGGAGACCAATATGCGCCGTGCCGGCACGCCGTGCGCGACCATGCCGGCCAGCGCATTCATGCGTTCGCTCACGCTGAAGGACGGACCTTCGCCGGTCGTGCCGAAAGGCGTCACGCCGGTGCAGCCGGCATCGATCAGGCGCAAGGCGTGCTCGGCGAAGCGGGGGGTGTCGATACCGAGCTTCTCGTCGAGCGGAGTCAGCAGGGCGGGCCAGATGCCGGTGTAGGGAACGGTGGAGGGTGTGTTCAAGGTCGGGCTTTCGAAGATGAGAAGGGTGGGGGCAAAAGAAGAAGCGGGCTTCAGCCCTCGGCGCCGAATTGCGCGTCGAGCTCCTGATGGGCCGGCAGGCCGACGATGCGGGTGAAGTCGGCATAGGCGAGCGACGGCACGTCGCGCGGCGTGCCGTCCTGCCGCAGGCGGGCCAGTGCCTGTTCGACGGCCAGCGCGGCGCTGAACAAGGCCGTTACCGCATACAGCACCACGGCGAAGCCCATGCCCTGCAGGTCGGATGCGGTCAGCGCGGTGGTTTCGTTGCCGTCGACGATGGAGACGATCTTCGGCCCGGGCAGGCGCCGGGCCACGGCCTCCACCTCGGCGATTTTCTTGATGCCGTCGACGAAGACCAGGTCGACGCCCGCGTCCTGCCAGCGCAGGGCGCGCGCCAGCGCCTCGTCGATGCCGGCGGCGGGCAATGCGTCGGTGCGCCCGATGATCAGCATCGGGTCGCTGCCGCGCGCGGCCACCGCACAGCGCAGGCGGCGCTCGTTCTCGCGCGCGTCGATCAGCCGGATGCCGGCCATCTGCCCGCAGCGCTTGGGCGCCACCTGGTCCTCGAGATGGATGGCGGCCACGCCGGAGTGAACGTACTCGCGCACGGTGCGCTCGATGTTCGATGGGCCGCCGTAGCCGGTGTCGGCATCGGCGATCACCGGCACGCCGACGGCGCGCACCATGTCGCGTGCGTGGCCGGTCATCTCGGTCTGGGTCAAGAGGCCGATGTCGGGCTGGCCCAGCCGCGACGCGGTGGCGCCGAAGCCGGTCATGTAGATCGCGGGGAAGCCGGCGCGCTCGATCTGGCGTGCGCTCAGCGCGTCGTAGGCACCCGGTGCCTGGACGATGGGGCCGGCGGCGAGCAGCGCCTTGAGGGACAGTGCGGGATGGGTCATGGCATCAGCTCATCATCAGGCCGCCGTCGATGTTGATCGACTGGCCCGTCATGTAGTCGGCCGCTGGCGAGGCGAGGAACATCGCCAGGTCGGCCACGTCGCCGGGCGTCTGCGCGCGGCCCATCGGCACGGCGGCCACGCGCTGCTGCCACGCCTGGCCCTGGGGCACGCCCTGCAGGTCGGTCCAGTCGCGGTCCATGCGCTGCCACATGTCGGTTTCCACCAGGCCGGGGCAGATCGCGTTGACGGTGATCTGCGGCGCGAAGCTGATGGCCGCCGACTGGGTGAGGCTGATCACCGCCGCCTTGCTGGCGCGGTAGTGCGGTATCACCGACGCGATCGGGCCGGCGCCGCTGCGCCCGGCGATGGAGGCCATCAGCAGGATCTTGCCGCGCGGCCGGCCTTCGGCCAGGGGCGGCTGCGCGAGCATCTGCCGCGCCGCCGCCTGCAGCGTGAGGAAGCTGCCCTTCACGTTGACGCCGAGCATGCGGTCCCAGTCGCCGCCGTCCAGTTCGAGCAGCGGCTTGAGCTGCATGATGCCGGCGTTGCAGATCATCACGTCGAGGCGGCCGAAGGTGGCGACCGTGCGCTCGACCAGCGTGGCGCAATGCTCGGCGCGCGTCACGTCGGCCGCGACGCCCAGGGTCTGCAGTTCGTCTGCTGCGGCCGCGCAGGACGCTGCATCGATGTCGGAAACGACCACCCGCGCGCCTTGTGCACAGAAGGCGCGTGCCAGCGCCCGGCCGATGCCCTGGCCGGCGCCGGTGATCGCCACCACCGTCCCTCCGTGGGCCGCCGTCTGCGTCATGGCGCCGCCTTGCGTTGAAGCGGCTCGCCGGCAACGTAGGTGCGGTTCCACACCGGCGAGATCACCAGCTCGTTGATGCACACGTGCGGCGGCATCTCGGCAATGAAGCGGATCGTGCGCCCCAGGTCCGCCTCCTGCAGCATGCGCGCCTTGTCCGCTTCGCTGGGCTGCACCGGCCGCTTCTTCAGGATCGGTGTGGCGACTTCGCCCGGGCACAGCGCGGTCGCGCGCAGGCCGTTGACGCACTCCTCGATGTTGAACGAATGCGTGAGCGCGATCAGCGCGGCCTTGCTGGCGGTGTAGGCGGGGCCGGTCAGGTATTCGTAGTGCCAGCCCGCGAAGGAGGCGACGTTGATCACAGTGCCCTCGCGGCGCGCGCGCATGCCCTTGGCCACGGCCAGCGTGCAGTAGGTGGCGCCGTTCAGGTTGACGGCGACCACCTGCTCGAACGTGGGCGCGTCGGTTTCGCACCAGTAGCGCTTGGGGAAGTTGATGCCGGCGCTGTTGACGAGGATGTCGATGCGACCGAACTCGGCCTCGATGGTCTGTGCCACCGTGGCGACGGCCGGGGCGTTCGCCACGTCCAGCGGCGCGGCCTTGATGGCGCCGCGCGGCGCACCCAGGCGCTCGGCGGCCTCGATGGCCGCGTCGAGCTTGGGCGCCTCGCGCCCGGAGATGACGACCCGGCAGCCGGCACGCGCCAGATCGGTTGCGCCGGCCAGCCCGATGCCGCTGCCGCCGCCCGTGACCCAGGCGACTTTTCCTGAAAGACTCATCGCGGGACCTTTCGCCTCAGTTGCTGGCGCGAATGCGCTTGAGCTCGGAAGTGACCATGGTGATCGCCTCGTCGCCGATGGCCTTGGCGTGTCGCTCGTAGATCACGCTCGAGCGCTCGCGGATGCGCTGCATCTCGGCCGGCGCGATCTCGTTGACCGTCATGCCCTTGGCCCTCAGGCTGTCCACGCTGCGCGCTTCCATCGCGCGGTTGGCGCGGCGCTGCTCGTCGCGGCCCTGCAGCGCGCATTCGCGCAGCGTGGTCTGCTCCTGTGGCGAGAGCGTGTCCCAGATCTTGCGGGAGAACAGCACCAGCGTGGGGCTGTACGCGTGCTTGGTCAGCGTGAGGTACTTCTGCACCTCGTAGAACTTCATGTTCTCGATGTTGGTGAAGGGGTTCTCCTGGCCGTCCACCGTCTTGGTCTCGAGCGCCGAGTAGACCTCGGTGAAGGCCATCGGCACGGCGTTGCTGCCCAGGGTCTTGAAGGTGTCGAGGAAGATGGTGTTCTGCATCACGCGCATCTTCACGCCCTCGAAATCCTCCACCTTGTTGATGGGCCGCTTCGAGTTGGTCGTGTGGCGAAAGCCGTTCTCCCACCAGGCGAGGTTGACCAGCCCGACCGCCGGCAGCTTGGCGGCGAACCATTCGCCGGCCTTGCCGTCGAGCACCTTGTCGGCCTCGCTGGAGGTGTCGAAGAGAAAGGGCAGGTCGAACACGCCCAGCGCCGGCACGATGGAGACCACCGGCGCGGTCGAGGTGATCACCATGTCCAGCGAGCCCGTGCGCACGCTCTGCGTGCTGGTGAGGTCGCTGCCCAGTGCGCCGTCCCAGAAGGGCTGGATCTTCATCTTGCCGCCGCTCTTCTCGAGCGTGCAGGCGCCCATCTTCGCAAGGCCGTTGCCCATCGGGTGCTCCTTGCTCACGCCGTTGGAGACGCGGAAGTTGCGCTCCTTGAACTGCGCCTGCGCGGCGCTGGCTGCCACGCCGGCAGCCAAGGCCACCGCAATGAATCGGCAAAGGCGGGATTGAATCGGCATCGTAGGTCTCCTGGTTGTATGAAAAATCAGCTCAGCCACTTGAGCGGCACCAGCACGAGGTCCGGGAACAGCACCAGCAGCAACAGCACGAAGAGTTCGGCCCACAGGAAGGGCCACAGGCCGCGCATCAGGTCCTTCATCGAGATCTTGGCCACGCCGCACATCACGTTGAGCACGATGCCCACCGGCGGCGTGATCAGGCCGATGGCGTTGTTCATGATGAACAGCACGCCGAAGTACACCGGATCGATGCCCGCCTGCTTGACCACCGGCATGAGCACGGGCGTGAGGATCATCAGCGTGGGCGCGAAGTCGAGCGCGGTGCCGACGATCACCACGATGACCATGATCACGAACATCAGCAGGATCTTGTTGCCCATGAAGGGCTCGAGCATTGCGGCCACCTGGGCCGGCACGTCGGAGGTGGTGATCAGCCAGGCCGACACCAGCGCCGCCGCAATCAGGAACACCACCACGGCGGTGCTCTTGGCCGCCGACACGAGGAGGCCATAGCACTGGCGCATGTTCAGCTCGCGATAGACGAAGGCGCCGAGCACGAAGGCGTAGACGCAAGCCGCCACGCCGGCCTCGGTGGGCGTGAAGATGCCGAACTTCAGACCGCCGATGATGCCCAGCGGCATCAGCAGCGCCCAGATGCCGTCGACCGCGGCGCGCCCGCGCGCGGCCATCGACTGGCGCGGCTGCACCGTCACCTTGTCGCGCCGCGCCACCCACTGCCAGGCGATGACCAGCGAAACCCCCATCAGCAGCCCCGGCGCGATGCCGGCCAGGAACAGCTTGCCGATCGACACGTTGGCGATGACGCCGAACACGATCAGTCCGATCGACGGTGGAAGCACCGGCGCGATCACGCCGCCGGCGGCAATCAGTCCGGCCGAACGCGGCACGTCGTAGCCGGCCTGGCGCATCATCGGAATCAGCATTGCGCCGATGGCCGCGGCGTCGGCGGCCGCGCTGCCGGAGATTGCCGCCATCACCACCGAGGCGAAGATCGCCACCAGCCCGAGGCCGCCGCGCAGATGGCCGACCCAGGCCAACGCGAAGTTGACGATGCGGCGCGAGATGCCGCCGGCGTTCATCAGCTCGCCGGCCAGCATGAAGAAGGGAATGGCCAGCAGCGGAAAGCTGTCGGCGCCTTCCACCAGTTTCTGCGACAGGATGGTGGTGTCGATCTGGCCCTGAGAGACCATCAGCGCGCCGCCGCAGATCAGCAGGGCGAAGGCGATCGGCGTGCCCAGCATCATGGCGCCGAGCAGCGACAGCGTGAAGACGGCGATCGTCATGGCCGAACTCCCGGTTGGGCGGCGTCGTGCGGCATTTCCTCGCTCTCCATCACCTGCACCAGCTCGTCGTCGCGCAGCCGGCCGCTGGCGATGCGCCACAGCGCGTGCAGCGCATGGGCGCCGATGGCCAGGCTGGTCAGGTAGCCGACGCCGAAGACCCAGATCATCGAGATCTCGGTGACCGGCGCCTTGGTGGTCGCATTGACCTCGTGCTGCTGCCAGGTGCCCCAGAACAGCATGGCGCAGCACACCAGCACGATCGTCTGGCTGGCAACCAGGCAGGCCAGCTTGCCGCGCCGCGACAGGCGGACGACGAAGCCGTCCATGCCCAGGTGGGCGCCGTCGCGCATCGCGACGATGGCGCCGATGAAGGTGAGCCAGACGAAGAAGATGCGCGACAGTTCTTCCGACACCTGGATGCCCGAGTTGAAGGCGTAGCGCAGCACCACGTTGCCGAACACCATCAGCACCATGCCCAGCAACAAGGCCGCCAGCACGGCCTCGATGCCCTTGAACACGCGGTCGATGAAGAGGCGGCCCATGGTCACACCACCTTGCCGGGGTTGAGCAGGCCCAGGGGATCGAGGGCGGCCTTCAGCGTCTTCATCAGCGCGATTTCCTCGGGGCTGCGCGCATGGCCGAGCCAGCGCTTCTTCGCGGTGCCGATGCCGTGTTCGGCCGACACCGTGCCGCCGTATTCGCGAACGAGGCCGTAGATCACCTCGTCCATCGCGTCCTTGGGCTGCTGCTCGACCGACAGGCCGGGAACCCAGGCGACAAGGTGCAGGTTGCCGTCGCCGATGTGCCCGTAGTAAACGCTCTCGCAGCCGGGAATGCGCGCGGCCAGCGCCGCCTTGCAGGCGCGCACGTAGGCGTCCATCGACTTCACGGCCAGCCCGACGTCGTAGGAAACGTGCGGGCCCAGCGCGGGGAAGAACTCGGCGCACGCGTCGCGCAGCGCCCAGAACGCTTGCGTGTCGGCCACCGACTGCGCCACCGCCGCGTCGGCCAGCGCGCCGTCTTCCATCAGCTGCTCGAGCCAGCGCTGGAAACGCGGGCCGTCGATCGCCTCGTCGGTGCCCTGCATTTCGACCAGCACGTAGTGCCCATGCCGTGCACTGCCGGTCAGCGGATCGCGCACGCCCACGCGCTCGGTCACCACCTGCCAGTAGTCGGGCCACATCACCTCGAAGGCCGAGAGCAGCGGACCGAGCCCGCCGCGCGCGGCGCCCAGCAGGCGCACCACGCCGTCGTAGTCGGGCAGGGCGCACAGCGCCGACAGCGTGCAGCCCGGCTGGGGGTGCAGGCGCAGCACGATGCGGGTGATGATGCCCAGCGTGCCCTCGCTGCCGATGAACAGGTGCTTGAGGTCGTAGCCGGCGTTGTTCTTCAGCATCTTGTTGAGGCTGGTCATTACCGTGCCGTCGGGCAGCACCACCTCCAGGCCGAGCACCAGTTCGCGCGCCATGCCGTAGCGGATCACGCGGTTGCCGCCGGCGTTGGTCGACAGATTGCCGCCGATGGCGCACGAGCCGCGTGCGCCCAGGTCGAGGGCGAAGTAGAAGCCGGCCTCGGCCGCCGCGCGCTGCACCAGTTCGAGCGGCGTGCCGGCCAGTACGGTCATCGTGGCGCTGGCGGGATCGATCTCCTCGATGCCGACCATGCGCTCCAGCGACAAGGCAACCCAGCCGTCCTCGGGGCGGGCGCCGCCGCACAGGCCGGTCAATCCTCCCTGGGGTACTACCGAGAGGCCGGCCTCTCGGCAGGCCTTCAGCGCTGCAGAAACGCCTGCCGCATTCACCGGGCGGACGACAGCCAGCGGATGTGCCGGCGGCTGTGTGCTCCAGTCGTTGCGGTTGCGCTCGGGTACATCTTCACCGATCAGTACGCAGGTCGCGCCGAGGGCCTCGCGCAGCGCGAGCAAAGGCTGTGGCACAGCCGCGGGGGATGCAAGAGTCATGGCCATCCGTTCGAAGAAGTTGGCCTTATCATCTTGTATGTAAGGTACTAGAGCATCAGTATTTCCCCCGACTTCCGATTGCCGCCGCAGGTCGGCTATAAGCAACGCGGTCGTTCCTGCCCCGTTTCACCAGTCCCATCGCACCGTGCCTCCAACCAACCGATTCAAGATCGAAGCCCCGAAATCACTCGCCTCCCAGGTGGCGCAGCGCCTGCGCGAAGCCATCATCGACGGCGAATTCGCCCTGGGCGCGATGATTCCGGAGGAGTCGCTCGCAACCTCCTTCGGCGTCAGCCGCACGCCGGTGCGCGAGGCGCTGAACCTGTTGCAACTGGCGGGATTGGTGGTGATACGGCCGCAGCGCGGCAGCTACGTGTTCGAGCCCAGCGAGGCCGACATCACGGCCATCTGCGAGTTCCGCTGCCTGCTGGAGCCACGCGCGGCCGAACTGGCGTACCAGAACGCGCGCGACGCCGCGGCCGCGGCGCTGCAGGCGGCAATCGACGAGATGGAGGAGGCGCGCACGGCGCGCGATGCGGTGCGCTATGGGCGGGCCGACACGCGGCTGCACGAGGCCTTCTTCGAGCACTGCGGCAATCCGTACATGCAGGCCGCGTATGCGACCGCCGCGACCAAGATCGCGGCGCTGCGCACGCACCTTTCAGCACCGGCCGATGTACTGCACACGGCGGGCTTCGAGCAGCACTCGCAGCTTCTCGCGCTGTTTCGCGCCGGCGATTTCGTCAAGTTCGAAAAGCTCATGCGCGCCCATGTCACGGGCACGCGCAACAGCTATGTCGCCAGCCTGAAGACGCGGACCGCCGCGTAAAAAAAGCTCAGGCCAGCAGGTCGCTCAGCGTGCGCGCGATCACCTTGGTGGCGCGGCGCAGGTCTTCGAGCAGCACGCGCTCGTCGCTGCGCTTGGCGTGCGACTCGAGCACGGTGCGCGGGCCGGCACCGTAGATCACGCCCGGAATGCCGGCTTCGCCGTAGAGGCGCACGTCGGTGTAGAGCGGTGTGCCCATGGCCTTGACCGGCTCGCCGAATACAGTTTGCCCGTGCTTCTGGATGGCGTCGACCAGCGGCTTGTTGCCGGCCAGCGGCTTCATCGAATTGGCGAGCAGCAGGCGCTTGATTTCCACCGTGATGCCGGCGCCGTCCGTTCCAAAACTGGCGGCCGCATCGGCGATCACCTTGCGGATCGTCGCCTCGACCTCGACCGGGTTTTCTTCGGGGATCATGCGGCGGTCGAGCTTGAACACGACCTTGCCGGGCACCACGTTGGTGTTGGTGCCGCCTTCGATGCGGCCCACGTTGAGGTACGGGTGCGTGATGCCCTCGACCTTCGACGTTACCTGCTGGTAGAGCGTGTTCTGCGCATAGAGCGCATTGAGGATCTTCACCGCGCCCTGCAGCGCATCGACGCCGGTGGTGGGAATGGCCGCATGCGCCATCTTGCCGTGCACCGTCACTTCCATCTGCAGGCAGCCGTTGTGCGCGGTGACCACTTCGTAGCTGAAGCCCGCCGCGATCATCAGGTCGGGCCTGGTGAGCCCCTGCTTGAGCAGCCAGCCCGGGCCGAGGATGCCGCCGAATTCTTCGTCGTAGGTGAAATGCAGTTCCACGCTGCCCTTGGTCGGCTTGGCCACGGCTTCGAGCGCGCGCAGAGCGAAGGTGAAGCTCGCGAAGTCGCTCTTGCTCACGGCGGCCGCGCGGCCGTAAAGGCTGCCATCGGCAATTTCGCCGCCGTAGGGGTCATGCGTCCAGCCTTCGCCGGGGGGCACCACGTCGCCGTGCGCATTGAGCGCCACGGTGAGGCCGCCGCTGCCGTAGGGTCGGCGCACGATCAGGTTGGTGATCGATTCGAGGCCGTAGTCCTTCACTTCCTGCTCGGGTACCGCATGTTTCTCGGCGTCCAGGCCGAAGTCCTTCAGCAGCTCGGCCGTGCGCTCGGCGTGCGGCGCGTTGTTGCCGGGCGGCGTATCGGTGGGCACGCGCACCAGTTGCTGCAGGAACTGCACTTCCTCGTCGAAGTGCGCGTCGATCCAGGCGTCGAGCTTGGCGTAGTCGGTCATGTTTTTTCTTTTCAGTGAGCTTGTTCGGCGGCGAGGTTGTCGAGCAGATGCTGGAAGGCTTCGACCGCGAGCTGAATGTCGTCGTTGGTGCTCGATTCGAGCGGGTTGTGGCTGATGCCCGAGTTGATGCCGCGCACGAAGAGCATGGCCTGCGGCATCACTTCGTGCAGCTTCATCGCGTCGTGGCCGGCGCCGCTGGGCATGCGGAAAAGCGGAATGCCGAGGGCATCGACCGCCTTCTCCCAGCGCTGTTGCCATGCGGGTGCGCTCGGTGCGGCGGAGGCCCGCATGCTTTCCTCGATTTCGTAGCGCACGCCGCGGCGTGCGCAGATGGCCTTGAGTTCGGCGAGCACGTCGGCGGTCAGCGCATCGCGCTGTGCATTGTTCGGCGCGCGCATGTCGAGGCTGAACTTGCAGAGCCCCGGCACCACGTTGATCGAGCCGCTCGGCACTTCGAGCATGCCGACGGTGCCGACGGAGTCGCCGTCTTTCGCGGCGCGTTGCTCGGTGTAGAGAATGAGTTCGGCCACCGCGGCGGCGGCGTCGCGCCGGCGGTCCATCGGCGTGGTGCCGGCATGGCTGGCCGTGCCGATGACCTCGCCCACGTAGCGCACGCCGCCGTTGATGGCGGTGACGATGCCCAGCGGCAGGTCGAGCTCGGTGAGCACCGGGCCCTGCTCGATGTGCACCTCGACAAAGCCCAGGTAGCGGGCCGGGTCGCGCTGGATCTTCGGGATGTCTTCCTGCTTCAGGCCCGCGTGCTGCATGGCCTCGCGCATGGTGATGCCGTCGGCATCCTTCTGGTCGAGCCAGCGCTGGTCGAAATGGCCGATGAGCGCGCCCGATCCCAGGAAGGTGGCCTTGTAGCGCTGGCCTTCTTCTTCCGCGAAGCCGACCACCTCGAAGGCGAAGGGCAGGCGCCTGCCTTGGCGCTTGAGCTCGCGTACGCAGGCCATCGGCACGAAGATGCCCAGGCGCCCGTCGTACTTGCCGCCGTTGCGCACGGTGTCGTAGTGCGAGCCGGTGAGCAGTGCTTTCGCATCGGGCGTGGCCCCCTCGTAACGGCCGACCACGTTGCCGACCGCGTCGATGTGCACCGAGTCGAATCCGCAATCGCGCATCAGGCCCGAGATTTGTGCGGCGCAGGCGCGGTGCGCGTCGGTCAGGTAGGTGACGGTGAGCTGGCCCTTTTCGGCATAGCCGGGGTCGGTGTGCACCGAGAGAGCTTCCTGCCAGTCCCACACGTCGTTGCCGAGCGTGATGTCGGCGCCGAACTTGTCGTCGAGGCGGATTTCGGCAATGCGATGGATGTTGC
Organism: Variovorax paradoxus; assembly: GCF_040544635.1. Taxonomy (GTDB): domain Bacteria; phylum Pseudomonadota; class Gammaproteobacteria; order Burkholderiales; family Burkholderiaceae_C; genus Variovorax; species Variovorax paradoxus_R. The sequence continues at coordinate 81,230 of NZ_JBEPKJ010000003.1, read as the reverse complement.
GCAACGCCTCGCCGAGTTCGAAGGCCGGGTGGTTGAACAGCCGGCGCTCGAAGGTGTCGATGATCTCGCGCTTGGCAAGGCCCGTGCCGCGCGGCCCGCGTACCGCGAGGATGAACGGAAAGCCGAACTTCGCGTTGTAGTCGGCATTGAGCTGCTGGATCTTCGCGAATTCTGCGGGCGTGCAGTCGGTCAGGCCGGCCTTGCTCTGCTCGTTGGTCGACTCGGCCGTGAGCGTCTTGCTGACCATGGCCTTGCCCGCGAGCTCGGGGTGGGCGCGGATCAGGCCCAGCTGTTCGTCGGCCGAAGCCGCGGCCACGGCTTTCACGAGTGCGTGCTTCAGATGCGCGAGCGAGCGGAAGGGGCGCGCGGCCAGTGCGCGCTCGGCGATCCACGGCGAGTGCTCGTAGATGCCGTCGAGCAGCGCGACGGCTTCGGCCGGCGCGGCGGCGTTGAGTTGGGCGATGGTCAGGCTCATGGTCAGTTTCCTGTAACGGCCGAAGTGACGTCCGGTGTGAAAGGATGCGCCTGCTTCCAGTGCCGCGCGATGTCGACGCGCCGGCAGACCCACACGCGGTCGTGCTGGCCGATGTGGTCGAGAAAGCGCTGCAGCGCGGTGATGCGGCCGGGCCGCCCGAGCAGCCGGCAATGCATGCCGATGCTCATCATCTTGGGGCTGTTGTCGCCGGCGGGGTCGCCTTCGGCATAGAGCGCGTCGAAGGTGTCCTTCATGTACTGGAAGAACGGGTCGGCATGCGAGTAGCCCTGCGGCAGCGCAAAGCGCATGTCGTTGCAGTCGAGCGTGTAGGGCACGATGAGCTGCGGCACCACGGTGCCGTCGGTCTTCTGCACCTTCATCCAGAAGGGCAGGTCGTCGCCGTAGTAGTCGCTGTCGTATTCGAAGCCGCCGTAGTCGGCTACCAGGCGGCGGGTGCGCGGGCTGTCGCGGCCGGTGTACCAGCCGAGCGCGCGCTCGCCGGTGAGCTTTTCGATGGCTTCCATGCCCAGGCGCATGTGCTCGCGCTCGGTGGCTTCGTCGAGGTTCTGGTAATGAATCCAGCGCCAGCCGTGGCAGGCGATTTCGTGGCCCAGTTCCTTGAAGGCGTCGGTGAGCTCGGGGTAGCGTTCCAGTGCCATGCCCACGCCGAACACGGTGAGCGGCAGGCCGCGCTTTTCGAACTCGCGCAGGATGCGCCACACGCCGGCACGCGAGCCGTACTCGTAGATGCCTTCCATGCTGATGTGCCGGTCCGGAAAGCTGGCAGGGTTGAACATCTCGGAAAGGAACTGCTCGGAGCCCGCATCGCCGTGCAGCGTGGCGTTTTCGCCGCCTTCTTCGTAGTTGAGGACGAACTGCACCGCAATGCGCGCGCCGCCGGGCCATTGGGCATGCGGCGGGTTGCGGCCGTAGCCGACGAGGTCGCGCGGGTAGGGCAGGGTGGTGTCGTAGACAGTCATGGGGTCATGGAATGTTCAGGACAGTGCAAGCGAGATGTCGTTGGTCGGAACCTTGCGGTCGAACGTGAGGTTGGCCTCGACGTGTTCCAGGTGTTCGGTCATGAGGCGCACGGCGCGCTCTTCGTCGCGGGCGGCCAGCGCCTTCACGATGTCGGCGTGCTCGTCGTTGGAGTGCTCGGCCGCGCTCGTGCTCTGGTACATGAGCGTGATGAGGGCGCAGCGCGAGATCAGCTCGCCGAGTATTTGCGCCAGCACCTGGTTGCCCATGAGCTCGGCCATGCGCACGTGGAAGTCGCCCAGCAGCTCGGTGCGGCCCGAAATGTCTTCGCCCGACACGGCGGACTTTTCGAGCGCCACGTGTTCCTTCAGCGCCTTGATCTTCGCGGGCGTGACGGTGCGCACGAACTCGCGCGTCATCTCGGCTTCGAGCATGCGGCGCACCGCGAACACCTGCCGGGCCTCATCGACGGCCGGGGCCGCCACGAAGGCGCCGCGCGCGGGCTCGAGGCGAATGAGCTTGTTCTGCGAGAGCTGGAACAGCGCCTGGCGCACCAGCGTGCGCGACACACCGAAGTGGTCGGCCAGCTTCTGCTCGGCCAGCTTGGTGCCGGGCTGCAGCCGGTGCTCGACGATCGCCTTGGTCAGCGCGTCGACGATCGAACGGGTGGTGGAGGACTCCATGTTTTTCATGATAGACCCAAAGCCGGTAACTGTATACACTTTTGTCCACCGGAATTTCCCACCCCATCCGAACCTCGGTTCCATCATTGAAGGAGCGCCCCATGGGCCTGAGCACCCACGTACTCGACACAATGCACGGCGGCCCCGCCGCCGGCATGGAGGTGGCGCTGTACACCACCCACGGCGACGCCGCCACGCTGGTGAAGCGTTTCACGCTGAATTCGGACGGCCGCAGCGACGGGCCGCTCTACGACAACAACTCGCTCAAGGTCGGCACCTACCGGCTGGTGTTCGATGTGGCGAGTTATTTCAAGGCGCGCGGCGTGAAGCTGCCCGAGCCCAATTTCCTGAACAAGGTGTCGCTGGACTTCGGCGTGGCGCACACCGACCAGCACTACCACGTGCCGCTGCTCGTGAGCCCGTGGAGCTACTCCACGTACCGCGGCTCCTGAGGGTCAGTCGCCTTGTTGCTGGCCTTCGGTGAGCGTGTCGAGCTGGAAGCGCCCGCTCTTGTCCCACAGCCAGGTGTCGGTCCAGGTGACCGCGCCGAGGCGCGTGGCCGCAGGGAAGGGCGCGGCCTGCAGCACGAAGCGTTCGATCTCCGCGATGACCTCGGGTGCATGCTTGGGCGCGCGCATCCAATGCAGCGACACGACCTTGCCGCCCGCATCGAGGTGGACCTGCAGCGTGCCGACGGCGTAGAGCAGGGGCGGCAGCCGGCCGCTGTAGATGCGCGACCTGTTGGCCTCGTAGATGTGGCGTGCCGCGTCGCGACGGTACTCGCGCGCCGTTGCCGCATTCGATGCGCGGGGCACGGCGCCGGCCGTACCCCTGTCGGTCTTGGCTTCGCTCAGCTGTCCCGGAACGGTGCCGGTGCTCCCGCAGCCGGCAAGCCAGAGAGCGCAAGAAAGAGCGGATGCCGCCAAGGCGAGGCGACGGGGCGTAAGCTGACGATTCATCGCTGGGTTTATACCGTGAGTCTCATGCAACCCCGCAACCGAAGGTATCGGAAATGAACGGCATGGTCGATCAGCTGCTGGCGCGCCTTGCGCGCGCAGACGCGGTGCTGGTGCGCGTCGAATCGACGCAGGGCTCGGCGCCGCGCGAGGCCGGCACCTGGATGGCGGTGTGGGCCGAAGGGCTCACGGGCACCATCGGCGGCGGCCAGCTCGAGTTCCAGGCCACGCAGGAAGCGCGCGAGCTGCTCGCGGGCCAGCGTGCCATCGACGGCACCCAGCGCTATCCGCTCGGCCCGAGCCTGGGCCAGTGCTGCGGCGGCGTGGTGTTTCTGTCGTACCGGCGCATCACGGCCGCCGACGCGCCGGCGCTGCAACGCGACCTGGTCGCGCAGCTCAAGCCAGTCGCACTGTTCGGCGGCGGCCACGTGGGCGCCGCACTCGCGCGGCTGCTGGCGAGTTTGCCGTTCACGGTGCGCTGGATCGACAGCCGCGACGGTGTGTTCCCCGAGGCGCTGCCGGCGCAGATCGACACCGAGCACTCCGAGCCCGTGCAGGACGCCGTGGCCGCGCTCGCACCGGGCAGCCGTGTGCTGATCATGAGCTTCAGCCATGCCGAAGACCTGGACATCGTCATCGCCTGCCTGAAGCGCCTGCGCACGCACAACGACCTGCCCTACATCGGCCTGATCGGCAGCAAGACCAAGTGGGCCACCTTCAGCCACCGGCTCGAGGCGCGGGGCTTCACGCCCGGCGAGCTGGCCCGCATCACCTGCCCCATCGGCGTGCCCGGCATCACGGGCAAGGAGCCGGAGGTGATCGCCGTCGCGGTGGCGGCACAGTTGTTGCAGTCGTTGGGTTGAACAGGGTTTTCCCCGGCGGCGACGCCTTCAAAAAAGCACCCCGCCTTTTGCCAAAACTGTATACACTTTCAGTCCACAACAAGCCGCAGCGGAGCGAGGCCCATTTCATGGAGCCTGCGTTCGCGGCACTTTCTCTGCTTACAGCGCCCGCAGTGGTGAGCAGGCTGAAACCCCTTGATGGCGTCCCCGCGCGCCACGAGGGTTGAGAGAGAGCACATGGAAAGCTACTACCTCGACTGGGCCAACCTGCTGCTGCGCTGGGTCCACGTCATCACCGCCATCGCCTGGATCGGCGCCTCCTTCTACTTCGTGATGCTGGACAACAGCCTCGAGAAGCCGCAGGACCAGGAATCGCTCGACAAGGGCGTGGGCGGCGAGCAATGGGCCGTGCACGGCGGCGGCTTCTACAACATGCAGAAGTACGCGCTGGCGCCCAAGAAGCTGCCGGACCACCTGCACTGGTCGTACTGGGAGAGCTACAGCACGTGGCTCACGGGCTTTGCGCTCTTCACCATGTCGTACCTGTGGAACGCGAGCACCTACCTGATCGACAAGTCGAAGATGGACTGGCAGCCCGGCGCCGCCATCGGCGTGGCACTGGCCTTCTTCGTCGTGTTCTGGATGGTGTACGACGGCATCTGCCAGATCTTCGGCCGCCGCAAGAACGGCGACACCATCGTCGGCGTGCTGATTGCCGTCTTCATCGTCTTCGCAACCTGGCTGGCCTGCCAGTGGTTCGCGGGCCGCGCGGCCTTTTTGCTCGTGGGCGCCATGATGGCCACCACGATGAGCGGCAACGTGTTCTTCTGGATCATTCCGGGCCAGCGCAAGAACGTGCAGGCGCTGCGCGAAGGTCGGCCGGTCGATCCGGTGCACGGCCAGCGCGGCAAGCAGCGCAGCGTGCACAACACCTACTTCACGCTGCCCGTGCTGTTTGCGATGCTGAGCAACCACTACAGCTTCACCTACACGCACAAGTACAACTGGATCGTGCTGCTGCTCATCATGCTGGGCGGCGCGGCCATTCGCCAGTTCTTCGTGGTGCGGCATCGGTTCAAGCTCGGCAACGCGGGCAACCCGCTGCCGTACGCGCTGATCGGCATCGTGGTGCTGGGCCTCACCATCGTGTGGATGAAGCCCGAGCCGGCTGCGGCGCCCGCGGCTGCATCAGCAGCGCCCGCCGTGGCGTTCAAGGACGTGCAGAAGGTGCTCGAGCAGCGCTGCTTCATGTGCCACGGCGCGGCCGTGCAAATGAAGAACGTGCGCGTCGACACGCCCGACCAGGTGGCGGCGCATGCGCAGGCCATTTACCAGCAGGTGGTGGTCACCAAGATCATGCCGATGAACAACGCAACGGGCATGACGGACGAAGAGCGGGCATTGATCGGCCGCTGGTTCCAGGCGGGCGCAAAGACCAACTAGACGCAGAGATAGACCGCGGTCAAGAGAGCGGGCCGCCGTTCGCCGCACAATTGCCGGATGGAGACAAAGCAAGCCATGACCGCATCGACCTCGTCCATCGGGCCCGCTCCCGACCCGCGCGAAGCACCGCGCGCCTTCCTCGAACATCTCTACCGCGTGGCGGTGGATCGCGCGTTGCCGCTCTCCACGCTGGGCGCCCATCTGCCGAAGCCGCCCAAGGGCCGCACGCTGGTGCTCGGCGCCGGAAAGGCCGGCGGCTCGATGGTGCAGGCGCTCGAAGCCCTGTGGCCGGCCGATGCGCCGCTGTCGGGCCTCGTCGTTACGCGCTACGACCACATTCCGCCGCGCCCCGAAGGTGTGCCCCAGCGCATCGAACTCGTCGAGGCTGCGCACCCGGTGCCCGATGCGGCTGGGCAGCAGGCTGCAGAGCGCATTCTTGCGCTGACGCAGGGCCTCACGGCCGATGACCTGGTGCTGTGCCTCATTTCGGGCGGCGGTTCGTCGCTGCTGGTGCTGCCGGCCGAAGGCCTCACGCTGGCCGACAAGCAGCGCATCAACAAGCAACTGCTCGACAGCGGCGCGCACATCGGCGAGATGAACTGCGTGCGCAAGCACCTCTCGCGCATCAAGGGCGGCCGGCTGGCCGCGGCCTGCGCCCCGGCGCGGGTGGTCACGCTCACCATCAGCGACGTGCCGGGCGACGATGCGGCCGTCATTGCGAGTGGCCCCACGGTGCCCGACGCCACCACCTGCGCCGACGCGCTGGCCATCCTCGATCGCTACGGCATCGAAGTGCCGGCGCCGGTGCGCGCCCAGCTCGAAAGCGGCGAACTCGAAACCCCGAAGCCGGGCGATGCGGTCTTCAAGGGCCATGAAGTACACATGATCGCCACGCCGCAGCAATCGCTCGAAGCCGCGGCCAAGGCGGCACGCGAAGCCGGCATCGAAGCGCACATCCTCAGCGATGAAATCGAGGGCGAATCGCGCGAGGTCGGCAAGGTGCACGCGGCGCTGGCGCGCGCCGTGGCGAACCGCGGCCAGCCCTTTGCGCGGCCGTGCGTCATTCTTTCGGGTGGCGAAACCACCGTGACGATCCGGCCGCGCCAGCCCGGCCAGGCCAAGGGTCGGGGCGGGCGGGCCGGCGAGCTCTGCATGGGACTGGCCGGCGCGCTCATGGGCCAGCCGCAGGTGTGGGCGCTGGCCGCGGACACCGACGGCATCGACGGCGTGGAAGACAACGCCGGCGCCTTCGTTGCGCCCGACACGCTGGCGCGCGCCGCCGCGGCCGGCAGGAAGCTGTCGGACCATCTCGACCGCAACGACGCGTATGGCTATTTCGACGCCATCGGCGACCTGTTCGTGACCGGGCCGACGAACACCAACGTCAACGACTTTCGCGCGCTGCTGATCCTGTAGCGGCAGGAAGGGCCGGTTTCCCGGCTCCTGCGGGCTTCGCGAACTCGGGTTAATCTATGCCCCCGGCGGCAAATTGCGCCGCTGTCGCAAGCGCACCTTCCGGGTGCCGCACCGCGCATCCAGATTTCCCCTTTTTCACCATCCAGTCCTCGAAGGAAAAGTTCGCCATGACCGCCAGCTACACCGACACCCGCCTGCTGATCGACAACGAATGGGTCGACGCCACCGGCGGCAAGACCCTGGACGTCGTGAACCCGGCCACCGGCAAGGCCATCGGCAAGGTGGCGCATGCCAGCATCGCCGACCTCGACCGCGCCCTGGCCGCCGCCCAGCGCGGCTTTGAAAAGTGGCGCAACACGCCCGCCAACGAGCGCGCCGCCATCATGCGCCGTGCCGCCGGCCTGATCCGCGAACGCGCCCCCGAAATCGCCAGGCTGCTCACGCAGGAACAGGGCAAGCCGCTGGCCGAAGCCAAGGGCGAAACGCTGGCCGCCGCCGACATCATCGAATGGTTTGCCGACGAGGGCCGCCGCGTCTACGGCCGCATCGTGCCCTCGCGCAACCTGGCTGCGCAGCAGCTGGTGATCAAGGAGCCGCTGGGCCCCGTCGCCGCGTTCACGCCGTGGAACTTCCCCATCAACCAGATCGTGCGCAAGCTCGGCGCCGCACTGGCCACCGGCTGCTCGTTCCTGGTGAAGGCGCCCGAAGAAACTCCGGCCTCGCCCGCCGCGCTGCTGCAGGCTTTTGTCGATGCCGGCATTCCGCCTGGCACCGTGGGCCTGGTGTTCGGCAACCCGGCCGAGATTTCGAACTACCTGATTTCGCACCCGATCATCCGCAAGGTAACCTTCACGGGCTCCACCCCGGTCGGCAAGCAGCTGGCCGCGCTGGCCGGCTCGCACATGAAGCGGGTCACCATGGAACTGGGCGGCCACGCACCGGTCATCGTGGCTGAAGACGCCGACGTGGCCCTGGCCGTCAAGGCCGCGGGCGCCGCCAAGTTCCGCAATGCGGGCCAGGTCTGCATTTCGCCGACCCGCTTCCTGGTGCACAACAGCCTGCGCGAAGAATTCGCCCGCACGCTGGTCAAGTACACCGAAGGCCTGAAGCTCGGCGACGGCCTGACCGAAGGCACGACCCTCGGCCCGCTCGCCAACGCGCGCCGCCTCACGGCCATGGCCCACGTGCTGGACGATGCGCGCAAGAAGGGCGCGACCGTGGTCGCCGGCGGCGAACGCGTCGGCGACACGGGCAACTTCTTCGCACCCACCGTGCTGACCGACGTGCCGCTCGATGCCGACGTGTTCAACAACGAACCCTTCGGCCCCATTGCAGCGATCCGCGGCTTCGACACGCTCGAAGAAGCCATTGCCGAGGCCAACCGCCTGCCGTTCGGCCTGGCTGGCTACGCTTTCACCAAGTCGATCAAGAATGCGCACCTGCTGAGCCAGAAGCTCGAGCTCGGCATGCTGTGGATCAACCAGCCCGCCGCGCCGTCGCCGGAAATGCCGTTCGGCGGCGTGAAGGATTCGGGCTACGGCTCCGAAGGCGGCCCCGAGGCGCTTGAGGCTTACCTGAACACCAAGGCTGTTTCGATCATGAGCATCTGAGCGGTTCGTTCAGATCGCCTAGGTTCTTTTGAAAGGCGGCATTGCTTCGGCGGTGCCGCCTTTTTTGCGTCGTTGTTCAGGGCGGCGCTCCCGCCGACGGGGTACCTTGCTCCGCGAATGTCCCCCGGCCTGCGGCCTCCTCCTTTATTTCGCTGCGCAAGGCACCCCATCGACGGGTGCGTTGCAAAGAGCGGTCGTTGATCAGCGGAACACCAGCAGCGCGTCCATGTGCACAGGGCATCGGGTGCTCCCCGCAGCGAAATAAAGGAGGAGCCGAAGGCGGGGGACATTCGCGGAGGGGAGTACCCGGTGGCCTTTGCACAAGCCCTGAACAGCAGCGCCCCCAACAGAGCGCCCTGACAAAGCAAAGACAAAAACGTCACTGCCACCCATACCGCCGCGCGTACCAACCCTTGACCGTCTGCGTGAGCGTTGCATAGCCGGCCAGCATCGCGGCCAGCCATGGAAAGTAGGCCAGCGGAAGCGCCTGCAGCCTGAAGTAGTGCGCGAGCCGCCCCATCGGCAGCCAGATACCCGCTGCGGCAATCGCGGCGCCCATGGCCAGCAGCGGCCAGGCGGCGCGGCTTTGCAGGAAGGGGATTTTTCGCGTGCGGATCAGGTGCACGATCAGCGTTTGCGACAACAGGCCTTCGACGAACCAGCCCGACTGGAACAAGGTCTGGTGAGCAACCGTGTTGGCCGAGAACGCGAACCACATCACGGCGTAGGTCAGGATGTCGAACACCGAGCTCAGCGGCCCGAAGAACAGCATGAAACGGCCCAGGTCGGCCGGATTCCAGCTCTGCGGCTTGCGCAGGAACTCGGCGTCGACGTTATCGAACGGAATCGCGATTTGCGACACGTCGTACAGCAGGTTCTGCACCAGCAGATGCAAAGGGAGCATCGGCAGAAACGGCAGGAACGCACTCGCCACCAGCACCGAGAACACATTGCCGAAATTCGAGCTCGCCGTTAGCTTGATGTATTTGAGCATGTTGGCGAACGTGCGCCGGCCTTCCACCACGCCTTGCTCCAGCACCATCAGGCTCTTCTCGAGCAGGATGATGTCGGCCGATTCCTTGGCCACGTCCACCGCGCCGTCCACCGAAATGCCGATGTCCGCGGCGCGCAGCGCGGGCGCGTCGTTGATGCCGTCGCCCATGAAGCCAACCACGTGCCCGTTCGCATGCAGCGCGTGCACGATGCGCTCCTTGTGCGCCGGCGTGAGCTTGGCGAACACCTGGTGCCGTTCGACGAGCGTGCGCAGCCCCGCGTCGTCCAGCGCTTCGATCTCCCGGCCGAGCACGACATGGCCGGCTTCGATACCCACGTCGCCGCAGACCTTGCGCGCGACCAGTTCGTTGTCGCCCGTCAGCACTTTCACCGCCACGCCGTGCTCGGCCAACGCGCGCAGCGCGGGCGCGGTCGACTCCTTCGGCGGATCGAGAAAGGCGACATAACCCAGCAGCGTGAGCGCGGATTCATCGGCCACGCTGTAGGCGGGGTGCGGAGCGCTTTGCGCTCCACTGGTAACCACGCGGCTGGCCACGGCCACCACGCGCAGGCCCTGGGTGTTGAGCTCCGACGCAATGCCGTGGATGCGTGCGAGCAGGCTGGCGTCCAGCGGCAGCACATCGTCGCCGCGCTCGACCGAGGTGCAGGCCGAAAGGATCTCTTCCAGCGCGCCCTTGCAGATCAACAGATGCTCGCCGCCGCCGTTCTCCACCACGACAGACATGCGGCGGCGCGAGAAGTCGAAAGGCACTTCGTCGATCTTTCGCCAGGCCGTTTGCAGCCGCGTCTCCGGCTGCATCTCGGCGTGGCTCAGCACGGCCTTGTCGAGGAGGTTTTTCAGGCCTGTCTGGTGAAAACTGTTCAGGTAGGCCATCTGCAGCACGTGGTCCGAGGTTTCGCCCCAGGCGTTGGTGTGGCGCTCCAGCACGATGCGGTCCTGCGTCAGCGTGCCGGTCTTGTCGGTGCACAGCACGTCCATGGCGCCGAAGTTGTGAATCGCCTCGAGCCGCTTCACGATCACCTTCTGGCGCGACATCACCACCGCGCCCTTGGCCAGCGTGGCGGTCACGATCATCGGCAGCATCTCGGGCGTGAGGCCGACCGCGATCGATAGCGCGAACAGCGCCGCCTCCCACCAGTCGCCCTTGGCCACGCCGTTGATCACCAGCACCAGCGGCGCCATTACCAGCATGAAGCGGATCAGCACCCAGCTCACGCGGTTGATGCCGGCCTGGAATGCGCTGGTGCCCTGGTCGGTGGCGGTCACGCGCTGCGCGAGCGCGCCGAAGAACGTGCGGCTGCCGGTGTGCACGATGAGCGCGGTGGCGGTGCCGCTGATCACGTTGGTGCCCATGAAGAGCAGGTTCTCGCGTTCGAGCACGCCGGCTTCGTCGCTGCCGCGGTCGATCGAAAACTTCTCGACGGGCATGGCTTCGCCCGTCAGGGCGGACTGGCTGATGAACAGGTCCTTGGCATTCAGCAGCCGGCAATCGGCAGGGATCATGTCGCCCGCCGAGAGCGCGATCACGTCGCCCGGTACCAGGTCGCGCATCGGCACTTCGACGCGCACCGTGCCCGCGTGCGTGGGAGTGGAGTCGAAGCCTTCGTCGCCCGCATCGCGTGCGTCGCCGGCCTCCCGGCCCGGCACGGGCCGCAGCACGGTGGCCGTGTTGCTCACCATGGCCTTGAGCCGCTCGGCCGCCTTGCTGGAGCGAGACTCCTGCACGAAGCGCAGCACCGTCGACAGCACCACCATGCTGCCGATCACGAGCGCGGCCTTCATGTCCTCGGTAACGTACGAGACCAGCGCCAGCACGGTCAGCAGGAGGTTGAAGGGGTTGCGGTAGCACTGCCACAGATGTACCCACCAGGACAGCGGCTGCTCGTGGCGAACCTCGTTGCTGCCGAGCCGCTGGCGCAGCGCCTGCGCCTGGCTTTCGGCCAGGCCTTGCGGTGAACTGTGGAGGCTGGCGAGCATTTCGCCGGCATCGGTGCGCGCCGCAGTGGCCAGTGCCCTTGCGATGTCGGGGGGCATGGCGGCCGGGGCGGCGCCGGCGGGCTTCGAGCCCAGCAGTGTCTGCCAGCGCTCGAAATGATGCAGCATGCGGCGGCTGCGCAGGAAGCTCTCGAAAAGGGACTTCAGGACGTTCTTCATGTTTTTTTCCTTCACGGCGCTGGCCGCGAAGGGAAGAACCTCCCGCGTCAATCAGGCGTGGGAGTCCCCTTGCGGCGCGGTGCGCTGCATCTCGTTGTTATCGATCGGTCGGAACATGGGCGGCGCGCAGGGGCGCCAATGAGAAGCGGGGTCCATGGAAGGCCTCCTTGTTTCTTGCTTGCGGAGCGTGCGGTGCGCCTCAGCGCTGCGTCGTGCGGGATGGTTGCTCGAGCAGCAGGAAGAAGCTGCGGATGCGCCGCGTGGTCCAGAGCGCGGCGGCCCGGTCCAGCGTTTCGTTCTCGACGTCCTGCGCCGTGACTGCGCGCGCAGGCACGTGCGCCGACGGGCGAACGGGTTCCTGCACCGGCTGCTGGTGCTGCTGCTGACGGGATTGGAATTGACGCATGGCAAGGCTCCTTCGCGTTGAAGGGCCTCGTGCACGGACACACGCAAGCTGACTGAAATAGTCAGTGACGGAGAGCGACGGGATTCGGAAGGGGAGAACCGCTGGCCTGAATGGCGAACGGGTCACGCTGCGTGCACGGCGGCCGCAGCGCAAAGGAGCCTGCGCTAGAGGGCCGGATGTGTCACGCCTGCCGAGGCACGCGTCTTGTCACTGATCCAACTGGCACTGTCCACGCACGGGGCTCCGAAGTAAAGATACGCGATTGTTGCACTGCGTCATAAGGGGCGTCAACCCTTGGCTCGGTTTTGCGCGGGGCTATCCATCGCGCTCAGCTGGCGGTCAGTTGGCGTTGCACTGGAACAGAACGCCGGATTCCGCGGGCGCCTTTCCGAGCCATCGCGGCGTCTGGCCCTTGGCGCTGCAGTAGTCGGCAGCCTGCGTGTACGTGACGGCACGCAGAACGCCATCACGGAAAGGAACCACCTGGTTGGGAGGCACCGAGCAGCCGGTGACGAGCAAAGCGAGCGGGAGAAGGGTGCGCCAATTCATCGGGCCATTCTAAGACCCGAGGGCTACTCGCAGAGCGCGCGGATCGCCGGCGGAATCGGCACCGCGCGGATGCCGCCGCCCTCGCGTTTTGCGGCAAAGATGCGCACCTCTTCGCACTCGAGAATGAGCTCGTCGCCGCGCGTCACGCGGTAGGTCTGCACAAAGCTCTTGTCGCGCCACTCTGTGATGCGCACCGCAATCTGCAGCGTGTCGCCGTAGCTCGCGGCCTTGACGAAGCGCGTGTGCGTGTCGACCAGCGGCGTGCCGATCACGCCGAGCGTCTGCGCCGTTTCCTCCCAGCGCGGCACGCCGCATTCCGCGAAGAAGTGGCGCGAGGCCGCGTCGATCCAGCGGAAGAAGTTGGGAAACCAGACGATGCCGGCCGGGTCGCAGTCGCCGAACTCGACGCGCGCGGTGTAGGAGATTTCTTTGCTGCTGCTCATCGGTTCATTGTCGTGGCTCTCAATCCGCGATGATCTTCCGGTCGCGGATCAGCGCGCCGAAGCGCTGCGAATCGGCCGCGGCGCGCTGCTGGAACTCGGCGGGCGAGCCCGGCACCGCATCGCCGCCGAGCGCGGCAATGCGGTCTTTCACCGCCGGCAGCACGAGCGCCCGGTTGATCTGCGCATTGAGCTGCGCCACCACCTCCGGCGGCGTGCCCGCGGGCGCATAGAAACCGAACACCGTGTCTGCGTCGAAGCCGCACAGGCCCGCCTCGTCGAGCGTGGGCACATCGGGAAAGAGCGGCGAGCGGTGCGGGCTGCCCACCGCCAGCAGCCGCAGCTTGCCGGCGCGCACCTGCTGCAGGCCGATGCCGGGATCGAAGGCGTAGTCGATCTGGCCCGCGAGCAGGTCCTGCAGGGCAGGCGCCGCGCCGCGGTAGGGCACGTGCAGCGCGAAGACGCCGGCCTGGCTCTTGAACATCTCGCCGGCCAGGTGCGGCGAACTGCCGCTGCCCGGCGAACCGTACGAGAGCTTGCCGGGGTTGGCCTTGAGGTACGAGATGAACTCGCGCACATTCGTGGGCGGCAGCGAAGGCTTGGCGACCAGAAAGACCAGCACGCGCGCGGCCGCGGCCACCGGCACCAGGTCTTTGGCCGGATCGAAGCTCATCCGCGAATACAGGTGCGGGTTCACCGACACCATGCCGCCCGAGCTCATGAGCAGCGTGTAGCCGTCGGCAGGGGCGCGCGCCGCCGCCTCGCCGCCGACGTTGCCGTTGGCGCCCGCGCGGTTTTCGATCACCACGGGTTGCTTGAGCGCCTCCTGCAGCGGCTGCGAGACCGCGCGCGCGATCTGGTCCGCGGCGCCGCCGGGCGGGAAGTTGACGATCACCTTGATCGGCTTGGAGGGCCAGGTGTCGGCATGCGTCTGCACGTGCGTGCAGGCCAGCAGCGCGCAGGCGGCGGTGAACAAGAGGCGTCGCCGCCAGGGAAGGGCGTGGTGGGGCATGGTGTCGTGTCTCCTTGGTTGTTATGAATTCAGGATCGGGCGGTGGCGGACGGCGGCCGTTTCATCCAGCGGATAGGCTGCGCCTGCACCGGCCTCGGCGCGGCGCCGTGGCGCACCAGCGCGGCGTCGAGCGCCTTGCCGCCTTCGTCGGCCAGGGCTGCCTCGCGCGCCGCGGCAATCGCTTCGGCACGTGTTGATGCGGGCAGCGCTGCGCGGCCCGCGAGTTCGTCGATCACGTGCAGCAGGTTGTGCTTGCCGCGCTCGTTGGTGCTGCCGTAGCCCTTGATGAGTCGGCCGCACAGCGCAAGTTCGTGGCCCAGCGCCCAGGCTTCTCGCGTGCCGGTTACCACGGCCGCGAGCCAGCGTTCGATCAAGGCCTGTTCTTCGGCGAAGCGCTGGCCTCGGCGGCGCAGCCACTTCAGCGAAGACAGCAGCCGCAGCGACGCCATGCCGAACACCGAGTGGCTGCCCACCTTGAGCGGCAGCGCCCAAGGCTCGCGGCCGCGTGCCTGGCGCCCCCGGTCCCACGCCGTCACGCGGCGCGAAAGACCAGGCGGCAGCAACGCGGCGAACTCGGGCGCGCCGGGCTTGAAGTGGTCATAGACCTTCACGATGTCTTCATCGGTGGCCCGCACCTCCTGCCGCACGCGCTGTGCGCGGCCTGCGCGGCCTTTCAGTGCGGCCACGCGCACGATGTCGTCGAAGGCCATCCACAGCGCGAGCCAACGCGCGGCTTCTCGGGTGACGGCGAAGCCGCGCGCGCCCGCCGGGTCTGCCGCGCGTTCGGCATCGAGCACCTTGGCCAGCCGATCGGCGTAGAGCCCGGCGTAGGCGGTGTCCTGGTAGTCGAGCACGCGCGCATGGCCGAGCGCGAGCATGTTGTGCACCGCCGGTGGAAAGCGCCGCGCCAGTTCATCGGGCAGCGCTCGGGCCGGTGGCGGTGCGTCGTTCGTGTCGCCGGCCATCACGCTGCTCACGAAGGCGGCTTGTGCGCGCGGCGCGCTTACCGCGTCGAAGGCGGCGGCAAATCCGCGCAGGCTTGCGGCGGCCATCTTGCCGAGCTTTTCAGGCGCGCTGGTGTCGCCGCCGCGCACCACGTGCTCGTAGGCCCCGCGCGGGAACGGAAAGAGGCCGCTGCCCGCAATGGCGCCGAGCATCACGGCGCTGACCACCGTGCCGGCCTCGCGCGCCACGGCGTTCATGTCGAACACATGGTGTTCGCGGCTGAAGGCCTTGACCACGTCGAGCAGTTGCTGCCCATCGGCGCGGCCGTCGCCGGGCTGCATGCGTTCGGCCGTGGTGAAGATGCGTGCCGAAGAGCTGATGACCAGCGTGCGCAGCGGCGCGCTCATGCCGTTGCCGATCTGGCGCGCGGTCTCGAGCAGTTCCGACGACACGATGGCGTCGAGCGCGCCCGGCACCGGGCTCAGGCTGAACACAGGCCGCCTGCCGCCGAGCTGCGCGAGCGGCACGGGGAACACTTCGATGTAGTAGGTGGTGGCGCCGGTGCGCTGCGCCACGCCGGGAATCGATGTGCTCTGCGCGGCATAGCCGGCGTGGCGGGCAATGTCGACCAGCCACTCGGTGAGCACGCCGCCGCCTTCGCCGCCCAGGGCGCAGACGAGAAGGGTGATGGGTCGGTTCTGTTCCATGGCGTGACTCATGCGGGTTGAAGGGCACGCACCACGGCACCGCGCAGCGAGTGCAGCAGGCGTTCATGCCACTTCGGGTTCTGCACCACCTCGGCGCGATAGAAGCTCGGGCACAGCGTGGCCGCGTGCGCGTTTTCGCCGCACAGGCCGCAGCCCACGCAGCCGTCGATCACCGTGGCCACGGGGTCGACCTTGAGCGGATCGGGGTTGTCCTTCAGCGTGAGCGTGGGGCAGCCCGAAAGGCGGATGCAGGCGTGGTCGCCGTTGCACACGTCTTCGTCGACGCCGTATTTCACGCGCACCACGCGCTCGCCCTTCTTGAGCAGGCCTGCAATCCAGGGCTTGATGCGGCGCTGGCGCTCCAGCTGGCACTCGCCTTCGGCGATCACCACCTTCAGGCCGTTGAAGTCGCTGGTGAGCGCTTCGGTCAGCGTCTTGCGCATGCGTTCCACGTCGTAGGTGGTTACCGTGCGCATCCACTTCACGCCCAGGCCCGTCAGCGTGGCCTCGATGGTCTGGTTCTTGTCGACCAGGCTCTGCTGCTTGTCGACCGCGCGCTCCTTCATCTCGTCGTCGGGCGTGGAGATGATGTCCTGCGTGCCGGTGGCCGAGGTGTAGCCGTTCTTGAAGATCAGCAGCACCGCGTCGTCGTCGTTGAAGAGCGCGCTCTGCACGCCCGTGAGCAGGCCGTTGTGCCAGAAGCCGCCATCGCCCATGATCGACAGCGTGCGCCGGTTCATCATCGGCGCCACGCCCGCGCGGCTCGCCAGGCTCATGCCGTAGCCGAGGATCGAATGCCCCATCGAAAAGGGCTCGAAGGTGCCGAAGGCGTGGCAGCCGATGTCGGCGGCAATGTGCACCGGCCCGGTTTCCTGCTGCGCGAGCTTCAGGGCAGAGAACACCGGGCGCTCGGGACAGCCGACGCAAAAACTCGGCGGCCGGTTGGGCAACAGCGTGGAGAGCTGGCGCGCCACCGCCTCGCGGCGCTCGCGATTGCCCGCAAGCCAAGCCTCTGCGGACGACGAGGCTTCGCTCGGCGCGATGTACTTCGCAGCAAACACGCCGATGCCGCCCGCGAGCACCTCGACGCCGTACTCGCCCGCCGAAGGCAGCATGTCCTTGCCGTGCAGCGGTGTCTGGATGTCGCGCCGGCGCAGCAGCGTGGCGATGTCCTGTTCGATGTATTCGGGCTGGCCTTCTTCCACCACCAGCACCGCGCGCTTGCCCACGCAGAAGTCGGCCACCTGTTCGGGCACCAGCGGGTAGGTCACGTTGAGCACCAGAATCGGAACGTCCGTCCCGCCGAAGGCATCGGCCAGGCCCTGCTGCTGCAGGCTGCGGATCAGCGCGTTGTAGAGCCCGCCCTGCACCACGATGCCGAGGTCGGCATGGCGGCTGCCCGCAATCAGTTCGTTGAGCCCGTGTTCCACGATGTAGCGCCGCGCCGCCGGAATGCGCTCGTCGCCCTTGAGCTTCTCGTGCCGGAAGGTGACGGGCGGATGCGCCAGCCGCATGTAGTCGAAGCCCGCGGGCTCGCTCATCAACGCCCGGGTCGACACGGCGGGCGCGATGTTGTCCTTGCATTCGAAGCTGCCGCGCACATGGCAGGTGCGGATGCGCAGCTCCATGAGGCAGGGCATGCTCGAGGCTTCCGAGAGCCGGAAGCCGTGCTCCACCATGCGCACCATTTCGCCGAGATCGGGCCGAGGGTCGAGCAGGCACATGCTCGACTTGAGCGCATAGGCATGCGTGCGCTCCTGGATCACGCTCGCGCCTTCGCCATAGTCCTCGCCCACCACGATCAGCACGCCGCCGGTCACGCCGGGCGACGAGAGGTTGGAGAGCGCATCGGCCGCCACGTTGGTGCCCACGATGGACTTCCACGTCACGGCACCGCGCAACGGGTAGTGAATGGAAGCGCCGAGCATTGCGGCCGCGGAAGCTTCGTTGGAGCAGGCCTCCACGTGCACGCCGAGCTCGTCCATGTACGCCTTGGCCTGCACCATCACGTCGAGCAGGTGCGAGACCGGCGCGCCCTGGTAGCCGCCGACATAGGCCACGCCCGATTGCAGCAGGCCTTTGGTGATCGCGAGAATGCCCTCGCCGTGGAATGTGTCGCCGGCGCCCAGGCGCAGCGATTGCACTTCCTTGCTGAATGAAACTTCCAAGAGATTCGGCTCCGGTGGGTTGATGTGAATTGAATGGTTCGGGGCAAGGGCGCGCGTTCCCCGCGCCGCGCTTTCGCCGGCGTTGCGTTGCGGTACCGGCTGCTACTTGCCGGGCGGCTTGGCGGCTGTGCCGGGGAAGCGCGCCACGTAATAGGCCAGGGTGTCCAGGTCTTCCGGCGGGATGCCGCTCAGCGCCTCGGTCATGGCTTGCGTGTAGCCCGGCCGCTTGCCGGTGCGAAAGCCGTGCAGCGTCATCTGCAGATAGTCTTCGCGCTGCTGCGCGATGCGCGGCACCTGCTGCCCGCCGCTCAGGTCGGCGCCGTGGCAGATCACGCAGCGGTGCGTTTGTGCCAAGGCCTGGCCGCGCGCCATGCGCGCTGCATCGGGCGGCGCCGCCGGCGGCGGTGCGGGTACGGCCGGCAGCGTGGCGATGAATTCCGAGAAGCCGCGCAGGTCCTCGTCCTTCATAGTCTTTGCCACCGCCGACATCGCGGGGTTGTCGCGCCGGCCTTCGCGGAACAGAAACAGCTGCGTGATGGCGTAGAACGAATGCTGGCCCGCGAGCACCGGTGTTCCCGCCATGTCGCTGCGCCCGTTCGCGCCGTGGCACGACGCGCACACCGCCGCATAACGCTGCGCATAGGCTCCCTGTGTCGCCTGCGTACCCTGTGCACTGGCAGGCGGTGCCGCTGAAGCGAGGAACGTCATGGCGATGCCCGCAATGCCCTGCGTGAGGGAGAGGCCCCTGCTCATCGGCCGCCGTAGCTGATGCGGTAGATGGCGCCCGCGTGGTCGTCGCTCACGAGCATGGAGCCGTCCTTCAGCACCAGAAAGTCCACCGGCCGGCCGAGATAGTTGTTGTTCTCGACAAAGCCCGTCATGAAGGGCTCGACCTTCGCGCCGCCCTTGCCGTCCGGCCATGCCACGGCAATGTCGGCGTACCTGACGGTGCGGTTCCACGGGCCATGGCGTGCAATGAACATGGCACCGCGGTACTTGGTCGGGAACATCTTCCCCTTGTAGAAGGCCAGGCCCAACCCGGCGGCGTGCGGGCCGAGCAACGCGGCGGGCTTGGTGAACTCGCCGCAGTTCTTGCCCCAGCCGAACTCGGGGTCGGCGATGTTGCCCTGGTGGCAGTACGGGTAGCCGAAATGCTGGTTGGGCGCGGTCACCACGTTCAGTTCGTCGTTCGGCAGGTCTTCGCTGAGCCAGTCGCGCCCGTTCTCGGTGAACCAGAGGTTGCCGGTCTTGGGGTCGAAGTCGAAACCCACCGTGTTGCGCACGCCGCGCGCCACGGTCTCGATGCCGCTGCCGTCCAGGTTCATGCGAAAGATGCGCGCATGCTTCTCGTCGGGGTCGCAGATGTTGCAGGGCGCGCCGACCGCGTAGTAGAGCTTGTCGTTGTGCACGCGCAGATAGCGCCAGCTGTGGTCCTGCCCGCCGGGCAGCTTGTCGTTGAGCACCGCCGGCGTGCCGGGGTTGTCGAGTTTGTCTTCGATGCCGTCGTAGCGAACGATCTGCTTGTGCGTGGCAAGGTAGAGCGCGCCCTTGTGATATTCGATGCCGGTGGCGAACTCGGTCTTGTCGACGATGGTCCTGGGCTTGCGGTCGCCCTTCTCGGCAATGGCATAGACCTTGTTGCCCACGAAGAGCGTGCTCACGAACACCGTGCCCTTGTCGCCTTGGCGCAGCGAGCGCGCGTCGAGAACGCCCGAGGCCCAGGTCTCCACCTTGAAGCCCGGCGGCAGCTTGAACTTGGCGGTGGGCAGCTGGTCGGCCGCGGTGGGAATGGGAAAAGAAGGAACCGGCGCCATGCGCGTGGCCGCCTCTGTCTTGGGACGCCCCTTGGCCCATCCCGGCTCTTCGGCCGGAGGCTGCTGGGCCCATGCGGCGGTGGTGGCAACGCAAAGCAGGGCGGCAATTGCCGCATGCGGACGCAGTCTGGCCATGTCTTGTCTCCTTCTCGTGGGTGGGCTCTTGGTGTTTGCCGAAGGTCTCTGCCGGCAACGGCGGCCAGTGTGCGAGCACCGCGCAAGCTCTTCAATAAAATAATCGAGCTAAGTAATATGCATGTCATGCATATACAAACGATGGACCTCAACCTGCTGCGCCTGTTCGATGCGGTCTATCGCGCGCGCAGCGTGAGCCGCGCCGCCGAAGAGCTGGGCCTGACGCAACCGGCGGCGAGCCACGGGCTGGGCCGGCTGCGCCTGCTGCTGAAAGACGCGCTCTTCACGCGTGCGCCGGGCGGCGTTGCGCCGACACCGCGCGCCGACCGGTTGGCGGCCGCGGTGCAGTCCGCGCTCAACACGCTGGAAGAAGCGCTGCAGGAGCCCGGCCGCTTCGAGCCGCGGGCGTCGCGCAAGACCTTTCGAATTCACATGAGCGACATCGGCGAAGGCCGCTTCCTGCCCCCGCTCATGGCGCGACTCGGCGAGCTGGCGCCCAACGTTCACATCGAGACCCTGCCGTTGCCGCCGACGGAAATAGCGCCCGCGCTCGACAGCGGCCGCATCGACTTTGCCTTCGGCTTCCTGCCCAAGGTGCGCGACACGCAGCGCAAGCACCTGCTGAAAGACCGCTACATCGTGCTGCTGCGCAAGGGCCATCCGTTCGCGCGCGGGCGGCGCAACAGCCAGGCGCTCATCGAGGCGCTGCAGACGCTCGAGTACGTGGCGGTGCGCACGCATGCGGAGACGCTGCGCATATTGCAGTTGCTCAATCTGGAGGAGCGCGTGCGGCTCACCACCGAGCACTTCATGGTGCTGCCGGCCATCGTGCGCGCCACCGATCTCGCGGTGGTGATGCCGCGCAACATTGCGCGCGGGTTTTCAGCGGAGGGCAGTTACGCCATCGTCGAGCCCGCTTTTCCGCTGCGCGATTTCACGGTGTCGCTGCATTGGAGCAAGCGCTTCGAGGCCGATCCGGCGAACCGCTGGTTGCGAGAAGTGATTACCGCGTTGTTCTCGGAACGGCCGTAGAAGAAAGCTCGCGCAGCACAACCAAAGTACGCGCCGCGATGCGCGGTTTTTTCAGCGGGCTGCGCGTCTAAGCCCCTACAAAAAATAACCCAAGTTGTTGCACCGCAACGTTGATTCAACGCGTTTTCTGCCTGAAATACGTTGAAAGCTTTCGCATTTCGATAGTGCAAATCGAATGCTCACTTCTCGATGAATTCTTTCGCGCTCAATGTTTCGCGAGAACGCTTCTTCGACGAAAAAGCGTCATCGAAATTGATGCAACCACTTGTACATTGGTCCGGCAGTGTGAACGGATTTTCACCGCGGGCTACCAGCATTTCTTCTTGAGCGGCGGGTGCGCCACGCGTCCATTTCACGCGCACATGCATCGTTGCCGATTTCATTCAAGACCTCATGGAGAAGTGCATGACGACCGTCGTTCACCAGGGAAAAACAGCACCCCTCACATCGGGGCAAATGGCGATGTGGCTCGGCGCAAAGTTCGCTTCACCCGACACCAATTTCAATCTTGCCGAAGCCATCGATATCGACGGTGAGATCGATCCCGCAATTTTTCTCGCTGCCATGCGGCAAGTGGCCGATGAAGCCGAAGCCACGCGCCTGAGCTTTGTCGATACGGAGCAGGGGCCGCGCCAGATCGTGGCGCCCACTTTCACCAGCGAAATTCCATACCTCGACGTGAGCGGCGAGTACGATCCGCACGCCGCGGCGGAACGCTGGATGCGTGCCGACTTCGCCCGCAACATCGACCTGGCGCAGGGGCAGCTGTGGCTCTCCGCGCTGATCCGCATCGCACCCGACAGGCACATCTGGTATCACCGCAGCCATCACATCGTGCTCGACGGATTCGGCGGCGGCCTCATTGCGCGCCGCTTCGCGGACGTCTACAGCGCAATGGCCGCGGGCAACGCCGAGATTCCGGAAGCGTCGCGCCTGGCGCCCATCTCGCAACTGGCCGAGGAAGACAATGCCTACCGCGAGTCGGGCCGCTTTCCGCGCGACCGCCAGTACTGGACGGATCACTTCGGCGATGCACCCGACCCCCTGAGCCTGGCCTCGCACCGGTCTGTCAACGTCGGAGGCCTGCTGCGCCGGACGGTGCACCTGCCGGCAGCCAGCGTGCAGGCCTTGCAAGGGATTGCGCAAGAGCTGGGAACCACGCTGCCGCAAATTTTGATTGCCACCACCGCGGCCTACCTGTACCGCGCCACTGGCACCGAAGACATGGTGATCGGCATCCCCGTGACGGCCCGCCACAACGACCGCATGCGGCGCGTGCCGGCCATGGTTGCGAACGCACTGCCGCTGCGCCTGGCGATGCGTGCCGACCTTCCCATTCCGGAGCTGATTCGCGAAGTGGGGCGCCAGATGCGGCAAATTCTGCGGCACCAGAGCTACCGCTACGAACACTTGCGCAGCGACCTGAACATGCTGGTCAGCAACCGGCAGCTGTTCACCACCGTGGTCAACGTCGAACCCTTCGACTACGACTTCCGCTTTGCCGGGCATGCCGCCAAGCCGCGCAATCTTTCCAACGGCACTGCCGAAGACCTGGGCATCTTCCTGTACGAGCGCGGCAACGGGCAAGACCTGCAGATCGACTTCGACGCCAACCCGGCGGTGCATACCGCCGAGGCATTGGCCGACCATCAGCGCCGGCTGCTCGCATTCATGACTGCGGTGATCCGGCAGCCGGACCAGGCCATCGGCCACATCGACCTGCTCGGCGCCGACGAGCGCAGGCAACTGCTGGTGGACTGGAACGACACAACGCACGCGGTGCCGGACACCACGCTCACGGCGCTGATCGAAGCACAGCTTGCAGGCAACCCGCAAGGCGTTGCATTGCGCTTCGAAGGGCAAGCGATGCGCAACGGCGAGCTGAACCGGCGCGCCAACCGGCTGGCCCATCTGCTGCGCGCGCGCGGCGCGGGCCCGGAGCGCACCGTGGCACTTGCCATTCCGCGCTCGCTGGAGCTGATGGTGGCCTTGCTGGCCACGCTGAAGACCGGCGCCGCCTACCTGCCGGTGGATCCCGATTTTCCGCAGGACCGCATCGCCTTCATGCTCGGCGATGCGCAGCCGGTGTGCCTGATCACCACCTCGGCGCTCGCGGAGACGCTGCCGGGCGATGCATCGCAATTGCTGCTCGACCTGCCGCAAACGATTGCCGAACTGGGGACTTATCCCGACACCGATCCCGATGCGGCAACAGACCCTGCGCACCCGGCCTACGTGATCTACACCTCGGGCTCCACCGGAACGCCGAAAGGCGCGGTGGTGTCGCATCGCGCCATCGTCAATCGCCTGCGCTGGATGCAAGACCGCTACGGCTTGCAGGCCGACGACCGCGTGCTGCAGAAAACGCCTTCGAGCTTCGACGTGTCCGTGTGGGAATTCTTCTGGCCGCTGATCGACGGCGCCACGTTGGTGCTGGCGAAGCCGGGCGGCCACAAGGACGCGGCGTACCTGGCCGGGCTCATCGCCGACGAAGGCATCACCACCATTCACTTCGTGCCTTCGATGCTCGAGGTCTTTCTGCTCGAGCCCGCGGCCTCCGCATGCACCACGCTGCGGCGCGTGATCTGCAGCGGCGAAGCCCTGTCGCCCGCACTCCAGTCGCAGTTCCAGCAGCGGCTGTCTTGCGAACTGCACAACCTCTACGGACCCACCGAGGCCGCCGTCGACGTCACCTCGTGGGAGTGCCTGCGCGAGCCCGGCGCAGAGCCGGCATCGGCGAGCGTTCCCATCGGCCGGCCGATCTGGAACACGCAGATGCATGTGCTGGACAGCGGCCTGCAACCGGTGCCCCCGGGCGTGGCCGGCGAGCTGTACATCGCCGGCATCGGCCTGGCGCGCGGGTACCTGAACCGGCCGCTGCTGAGCGCTGAACGCTTCATTGCCAACCCCTACGGAGCCCCTGGCAGCCGCATGTACCGCAGCGGCGACCTCGCGCGCTGGCGCACCGACGGCAGCCTCGACTTCCTGGGCCGTGCCGACCAGCAGGTGAAGATCCGGGGCCTGCGCATCGAGCCTGGCGAGATCGAAGCGGTGCTGCTGCGGTTTCCGCAAGTTGCCCAGGCGGCCGTCATCGCGCGCGAAGACACGCCGGGCGAGAAGCGCCTGGTGGCCTACGTGGTTGCCGCGGACTCGGCCGACCCGCAGGCTGCGGAACTGCGCGACCACCTGGCGCAGGCCTTGCCCGACTACATGGTGCCCTCGGCCTTCGTGAGCATGCCGGCGCTGCCGCTGGGCCCCAGCGGCAAGCTCGACCGCAAGGCGTTGCCGCCGCCGGAGTTGCAGGCAGCCACGCCCTATGCCGCGCCGCGCACGCCCACCGAAAAGATACTGGCCGGCCTCTGGGCCGAGACGCTGCATTTGCAGCGCGTGGGCATTCACGACAACTTCTTCGAGCTCGGCGGACACTCGCTGATGATCGTGCAGCTGATCTCGATGATCCGGCAGCAGTTCATGATCGACCTGCCGGTGGACACGCTGTTCCAGGTGTCGACCATTGCCGGACTTGCCGAGCTGCTCGACCAGCAATCGGGTGCACGCCCGAGCGTCACGCCGATGCCGCGTCCGCTGCGCATTCCGCTGTCGTTCGCGCAGCGCCGCCTGTGGTTGATGAACCAGCTGGCAGACGCCAACCCGGCCTACAACATGCCGCTGGCGTTGCGCCTCTCGGGCGTGCTGGACCGCGCGGCGCTGCATGAGGCGCTGGGCGACCTGGTACAGCGCCACGAAAGCCTGCGCACCATCTATCCGAATGAAGACGGACTGCCGTACCAGCACATTCTGGGCGGCGAGCAGGCACGGCCCGCGGTGATCGAAGCCGCCAGCAGCGAAGAAGAAATCGCCGCGCAGCTGCATGCCGCGGCCCGCCGCGGCTTCAAGCTCGACAGCACCGTGCCCTTGCGCACCCACCTGTTCAGGTTGGCCGCCGACGAGCACGTGCTGTTGCTGCTGACGCACCACATCGTGGGCGACGGCGCGTCGCTGCTGCCGCTGGCGCGCGACCTGAGCGTGGCCTATGCCGCACGGTGCGAAGGCAAGGCGCCGGGCTGGGCACCGCTGCCGGTGCAATATGCCGACTACGCGCTGTGGCAGCAGCAACTGCTCGGCAGCGAAGACGACCCCGACAGCATGGCTGGCCGCCAGCGGGAGTTCTGGCGCGAGACTTTGCGCGACCTTCCGGAGCGGCTGAGCCTGCCGGTCGACCGGCCCCACCCGGCTGTTCCCAGCTACGGCGGCGACGTGGTGCCGATGCAGATCGCACCGCGCGTGCACGAACGCATGCTGCAGCTGGCGCGCGACGGCCAGGCCAGCGTCTTCATGGTGCTGCAGGCCGCGCTCGCGGGGCTGCTCCACAGGCTCGGCGCCGGCGACGACATCGCGATTGGAACGCCGGTGGCCGGGCGCAGCGATCACGCGCTCGACGAGCTCATCGGCTGCTTCGTCAATGCGCTGGTGCTGCGCAACGACCTCTCGGGACAGCCGAGCCTGCGCGAACTGATCGCGCGGGTTCGCACCACCAACCTCGCGGCCTATGCGAACCAGGAGTTCCCCTACGACCGCATCGTGGAACTGCTGCGGCCCGGACGCTCGGGCGCCAACCTGCCCTTGTTCCAGGTCATGCTGGGATTCCAGCAGGGCGGCAACCGGCTGTCTTTCAGCCTGCCGGGCCTGTCGATCACGCCGCAGCCGGTGGCCGTCGACACCGCGAAGTTCGACCTGTCGTTCATCCTCGACGAGCTGCGCGGCGCAGACGGCCTGCCGGGCGGCATTGCGGGCGGCATTCAGTACAGCACCGATCTGTTCGATCGCCGCACGGTCGAGTCCATCGCGGCGCGGCTGGCTCGTTTGCTGGAAGAAGCGTGCGATGCGCCCGACGAGCCCATCGCCAGCCTGGCCATCCTGAGCGCCGAGGAAAACCGCCTCCTGCTGGACGACTGGAGCGGCAGCGCACGCGAGCTGGCGCCGCTCACGCTGGCCGACATGGTGCAGGCCCATGCCACCGCGCGTCCGCATGCGGCAGCGGTGGTGCTCGACGGCGCCACGGTCAGCTATGCCGAGCTCGATGAGCGCGCCAACCGGCTCGCGCACCTGCTGCGCGGCCGGGGCATCGGCGCCGGCGCCATCGTCGCGACGGTGCTGCCGCGTTCGCTCGACCTCGTGGCGGCGCACCTGGCCGTCGTCAAGGCCGGTGCGGCCTACCTGCCCATCGACCCGAACCACATGGCGGGTCGAAGCGCTTTCGTTTTCGGAGAGGCGGCTCCCGCTGCAGTGCTCACTCACGCCGCGCTGCTGCCGCAACTGGCCGGTGTTTCCCATTGCCTGGCGCTCGACAGCGATGAAACCGTGGCGGCGTTGGCCATGCAGCCGAACGATGCTCCGGTGCACGCGGAACCGGTCGGCCCCCAGGATGCCGCCTACATCATCTACACCTCGGGTTCCACCGGCATGCCGAAGGGCGTGGTGGTGCCGCACGCCGGTTTGAACAGCCTCGGAACGGCCATGGCCGAGCGGCTCGCCATCGGCGCTGATTCGCGCGTGCTGCAGTTCTCGTCCAGCGGTTTCGATGCGTCGGTCATGGACCAGCTGATGGCTTTCCACGCCGGTGCCGCGCTCGTGGTTCCGGCGGCCCGGCAGCTGCTGGGCACGGACCTGGCCGAGCTGCTCGAAAGGCAGCAGGTCAGCCATGCGCTGATTCCGCCCGCCGCACTGGCGACCTTGCCGCAGGGCGAATTCCCGCATTTGCAAACGCTGGTGGTGGGCGGCGATGCATGCCCTGCCGCGCTGGCCGCGCAGTGGTCGCAAGGCCGCCGCATGATCAATGCCTACGGGCCGACCGAAATCACCATCTGTGCAAGCATGAGCGCGCCGATGAATGCCGAAGAGCCGCCGTCGATCGGCCGGCCGATCTGGAACACGCGGATGTATGTGCTGGACGACGGCCTGCAGCCGGTGCCGCCGGGCGTCGCGGGCGAGCTCTACATCGCGGGCAGCGGCCTGGCGCGCGGCTACCTGAACCGGCCGCTGCTGAGCGCCGAGCGTTTCATTGCCGACCCTTACGGCGCACCCGGCAGCCGCATGTACCGCAGCGGCGACCTGGCGCGCTGGCGCAGCGACGGCAGCCTCGACTTCCTCGGCCGTGCCGACCAGCAGGTGAAGATTCGCGGCTACCGCATCGAACCGGGCGAGATCGAATCGGTGCTGCTGAAGCACCCGCAGGTGACGCAGGCGGCCGTGATTGCGCGCGAGGATGTGCCGGGCGACAAGCGCCTGGTGGCCTACGTGGTGGCCGCGGTGGCCGCGGCCGATCTGCAGCCGGGCGAATTGCGCACACACGTGGCGCAGGCCCTGCCCGACTACATGGTGCCGTCGGCCTTCATCCATCTCGAGTTCTTGCCGTTGAGCCAAAGCGGCAAGCTCGACCGCAAGGCGCTGCCCATGCCCGAGCAGCAACAGGCCGCCACGCTGTATGCCGCGCCCCGCACGCCCACTGAAAAGCAGCTGGCCCAACTCTGGGCCGAGACCCTGCAGCTGGAGCGCGTCGGCATCCACGACAACTTCTTCGAACTCGGCGGCCATTCGCTCATGGCCATCCAGCTCGGCATGCGCATTCGCCAGCAGATGCGCCCGGACTTTCCACATGCGGAGGTGTACAACCGCCCGTCGATCGCCGAGCTGGCTGCATGGATCGACAACGCCGGCGGCGCGGCCGAGGCATTGGACCTGTCGCGCGAGCTCGACTTGCCCGCGCACATTCGCCCGCAGGACACTGCGCCCAAGCTGGTTCCCAACCGGGTGTTCCTGACCGGCGCCAGTGGTTTCGTCGGCAGCCATTTGCTGGCCGCGCTGCTTCGCGACACGGCGGCCTGCGTGGTCTGCCACGTGCGCGCGCCCGATGAGGAATCGGGCAAGCTGCGCCTGCAGCGCACGCTGGCCCAGCGGCAGCTCGGCGCGATCTGGGACGACGCGCGCATCAAGGTGGTGACCGGCGACCTCGGCAAGCCCCGTCTCGGCCTCGACGACGGCGCCGTGCAGCTGGTGCGGGATGGCTGCGACGCCATCTACCACTGCGCCGCGCAGGTCGACTTTCTGCATCCCTACGCCAGCCTCAAGCCCGCGAATGTCGACAGCGTGGTCACGCTGCTCGAATGGACTGCGCAGGGCCGCGCCAAGAGCATGCACTACGTTTCCACGCTGGCCGTGATCGACCAGAACAACAAGGACGGCACGGTTACCGAGGAATCGGCGCTGGCTTCGTGGAGCGGGCTCGTGGACGGCTACAGCCAGAGCAAATGGGTGGCCGATGCGCTGGCCCGCAAGGCGCAGGCGCGCGGCATGCCGGTGGCCATCTACCGGCTGGGCGCGGTCACCGGCGACCACGCGCATGCCATCTGCAATGCCGACGACCTGATCTGGCGCGTGGCGCACCTCTATGCCGACCTGGAGGCGATTCCCGACATGGACCTGCCGCTCAACCTCACGCCGGTGGACGACGTGGCGCGCGCCATTCTGGGGTTGGCGGGGCAAGAGGCCTCATGGGGCCAGGTG
Source organism: Variovorax paradoxus (assembly GCF_040544635.1). GTDB lineage: Bacteria > Pseudomonadota > Gammaproteobacteria > Burkholderiales > Burkholderiaceae_C > Variovorax > Variovorax paradoxus_R. The sequence goes on along the minus strand of NZ_JBEPKJ010000003.1, from coordinate 52,887 downwards.
TTCCACCTGATGAGCCAGGAGGCGCTGCGGGTGCGCGACATTCCGCCAGTCTTCGAGCGGCTGGGCATGCGCCTGGAGCCCGTGGGGCTGGAATCGTGGCTGCAGCGCGCGCATGCGCGGCTGGCCGCCGGGCAAGACCGCGACCTGGCCGCGGTGCTGGCCATTCTCGACCGCTACGACACCTCGGCCACGCCGCCGCAGGTGAGCGGCGCGGCCACCCACGCGCAACTCGAAGCCATCGGCGCGCCCATCCGGCCGGTGGACCGCGATCTGCTGCAGCGCTACTTCGTCGATCTGGGCATCGACACCAAGACGCGCCGCACCCTGGAAACCACCACCAGTTCTTCATAGGAGGATTCGCATGGCACGCTATCTCATTGCCGCCACCGCCTTGCCGGGGCACGTCTTGCCCATGCTCGCCATTGCCCAGCACCTGGTGGGCCTCGGGCATGAGGTGCGGGTGCATACCGCAAGCCAGTTCAGGGCGCAAGCCGAGGCCACCGGCGCGAGCTTTACCGCCTTTGCGCCCGCCATCGACTACGACTACCGGCAGCTCGACCAGCGCTTTCCCGAGCGCCAGCGCCTGTCTTCGGCGCATGCGCAACTGTGCTTCGGCCTGAAGCACTTCTTCGCCGATGCCATGGCGCCGCAGCTGGCGGGCCTTCGCACCATCCTGCGGGATTTCGATGCCGACGCCATCGTGGTCGACACGATGTTCTGCGGCACTTTTCCGCTGCTGCTGGGCCATCGGGAAGACCGGTCGGCCATCGTGGCCGTCGGCATCTCGGCGCTGCCGCTCTCCAGCTGCGACACGGCCTTTTTCGGCACCGCGCTGCCGCCGTCGTCCACGCCGGAAGGTCGGCAGCGCAATCGGGCGATGAACGCCAACCTCAAGCAGGCGATGTTCGGCGACGTGCAGCGCTACTTCGACGCCTTGCTGGCGCGCTCGGGCTCTCCCGCGCTGCCGGATTTCTTCATCGACGCCATGGTCAAGCTGCCGGACCTCTACCTGCAGCTGACGGCGGAGTCGTTCGAGTACCCGCGCAGCGACCTGCCCGCATCGGTCCGGTTCGTCGGCCCGCTGCTCGCGCCCGCCAGCCGCGACTTCACGCCGCCCGACTGGTGGCATGAACTGGACGACGGCCGCTCGGTCGTGCTGGTAACGCAGGGCACGCTGGCCAACCAGAACCCGGCGCAGCTGATCGGCCCGACCCTGCAGGCGCTGGCGGGCGACAAGAACACCCTCGTCATCGCCACCACGGGCGGCCCGGTGCCGCCCGGCCTGAGCGCGAACCTGCCCGCCAATGCCCGTGTGCTGCCGTTCCTGCCCTACGACCGGCTGCTGCCCAAGGTGCATGCCATGGTGACCAATGGCGGCTACGGCTCCGTCAACCATGCGCTCAGCCTCGGCGTGCCGCTGGTGGTGGCGGGCACCACCGAAGAAAAACCCGAAATCGCCGCGCGCGTGGCCTGGTCCGGCGCCGGCATCAACCTGGGCGGCGGCCAGCCGGGCGCGCGCCAGATCGGCGATGCCGTGCGCAAGGTGCTGGGCGAATCCACCTACCGCCGGCGTGCCGCCGCGCTGCGCGAGGATTTCGCGCGGCACCGCGCGCTGGCCGGCATTGCCGAAGCCCTCGAGATGCTGCGAGAGACAACCTCCGCCTACGCGGAAATGGCTTGAAGCCAAGCAAGGAAATCGACCATGAGCAATCCGTTCGACGACAAGAACACCAGTTTCCAGGTTCTGGTGAACCACGAAGGGCAGCACTCGCTGTGGCCCGCCTTCATCGCGGTGCCCGCCGGCTGGCAGGTGGCGCTGCCAGCGACCGACCGGGCCGCCTGCAGCGCTTTCATCGAAGCCAGTTGGGCCGACATGCGGCCGCGCTCGCTGGTGGCGGCCAGCGGGGCCTGACACCGCCGCCCCCTCGCCACCGGCTCCCGCCATGGGGCGCGCTCACGCCCCATGGCCCGGGAATTGCTCTCGCTCTCCAGGGTTTCCCCTTAGGCCGCATACCCGCGTCCACATACGCAATATGGCTCTTGCGGTATGTGGGCACCGGCGCAAGCGGCTAACGTCCAGGCTTGGCTCGGGAAACCGAGCCGCCCACGAGGCCAAAGAGCATGAGCACAGAGCGCAGCAGCAGCAACAACACGCAACCCATCCGCTTCTTTCACCGCGGCAGGATCGTCGACGTCAGCGGCGTCCACCCGACCCGGTCGGTGCTCGACTGGCTGCGCGAAGATGCGCACTGCACCGGCACCAAGGAAGGCTGCAACGAGGGTGACTGCGGCGCCTGCACCGTGGTGATCGGCGAACTGGCCGCCGACGCCGACGCGCCGGGCACGGTCGGCGGGTTGCAGTTGCAGACCGTCAACGCCTGCATCCAGTTTCTGCCCACGCTGCACGGCAAGGCGCTGTTCACGGTCGAAGACCTGAAGGCGCAGTGCGCCGCAGCCCAGCCGCAGGACAACAACAAGAAGCACGCCGTTCACACGCTGCATCCCGTGCAGCAGGCCATGGTCGACTGCCATGGCTCGCAATGCGGCTTCTGCACCCCCGGCTTCGTGATGTCGCTGTGGTCTGCGTACGAACACCACCAGGCCGAGGGCACGCAGCCCACGCGCCAGCAGCTGGCCGACGAGCTCTCGGGCAACCTGTGCCGCTGCACCGGCTACCGGCCGATCCTCGATGCCGGGCAGCGCATGTTCGACCTGCCGGCCGTGCGGCTCGACACCCAGCCCGTGGTGGCGGCACTTGCTGCCTTGCAGAACGATGGCCTGGACTACGCCGCGCCGCTCGGCGCCCGCATCGACCACTTCCATGCCCCCAGGACGCTGGCGCAGCTCGCGGCATTGCGAGAGCAGAAGCCGCGCGCGCAATTGCTCTCGGGCTCGACCGATGTCGGCCTGTGGGTGAACAAGCAGTTCCGCGACCTGGGCGACATCATCTATGTCGGCGACGTGGCTGAACTGAAGTCCATCGAAACCCGCCAGGGCCAAGAGGGTCAAAAGGGCGGCGAGCTCTACATCGGCGCGGGCGCTTCGCTCGAGGCGGCCTTTGCCGCACTGGTGCAGCGCGTGCCCAGCCTCGAAGACGTGTGGCTGCGCTTCGCTTCGCCGCCGATCCGCCATGCCGGCACCATGGGCGGCAACGTGGCCAACGGTTCGCCCATCGGCGATTCGCCGCCGGTGCTGATGTCGCTCGACGCCGAGATCGAGCTGCGCCGCGGCGACGTGGTGCGCCGCATGCCGCTGCCCGACTTCTACATCGACTACATGAAGAACCAGCTGCAGCCCGGCGAGTTCGTGCAGGGGTTGGCGATTCCGCTCGCGGCCATGCAGCGCCAGGTGCGCGCATACAAGATCAGCAAGCGCTTCGACTGCGACATCTCGGCGCTTTGCGCGGGCTTTGCCATCGAACTGGAAGAGGGCGGCGACACCGTCAAGGCCGTGCGTCTCGCCTTCGGCGGCATGGCCGCCACGGTGAAGCGCGCCGCGAAGGCCGAAGCCGCGCTCGTGGGCAAGCCCTGGACGCAAGCCGGCGTGAACGCCGCCAAGGTGGCGCTTGCGCAGGATTTCAAGCCGCTGTCGGACATGCGCGCATCGGCCGACTACCGGCTGCAGGTGGCGCAGAACCTCGTCCAGCGCCTCTGGCTCGAAACCCGCACCGAAGACGCGCTGTCGCTCGAAGAGACCAGCGTGTGGAGCGTGATGCCTCATGCCGCGGTCAAAGCCGCGGCCGAAGGAGCCTGACCATGAACAAACCCATCGACGCCAGCTTGCTGCAGCCCGCCGAGGCTTTTGCCGATTACCTGAAGAACACTGCCGCGCGCATCGACCCCGTGGCCGAGGCGGTGGCCCACGACCTCGGCGCGCGCGTCGGCATCAGCCGGCCGCACGAATCGGCGCACCTGCACGTGGCAGGCGAAGCGACCTACATCGACGACATTCCCGAGATCACCGGTACGCTGCATTGCGCGCTGGGTCTTTCGCCCGCGGCCAACGGCCGGGTGACGGCGCTGTCGCTCGATGCCATCCGCGCGATGCCGGGTGTGGTGTCGGTGCTCACCGCCGACGATATTCCCGGCACCAACGACTGCGGCTCGATCGTTCATGACGACCCGATATTGCTGCCGATGAAGGAGGGCGGCGAGATCCGCTACCTCGGCCAACCCGTGTTCGCGGTAATCGCCCAGACGCGCGAGGCCGCGCGCCGTGCCGCTTCCAAGGCCAAGGACGCGATGACCATCGAGGCGCAGCCGCCCGTGCTCACGCCGCAGGACGCGCATGCGCGCGGCCAGTACGTGGTGCCGCCGATGCACATCGTGCGCAGCGGCGGCGCGGCCAACGAAGGCGATGAGGCGGCCGTGCGCGCCGCCATCGCCAAGGCGCCGCATCGCCACAGTGCCACGCTCGACGTGGGCGGGCAGGAACAGTTCTACCTCGAAGGCCAGATCAGCTACGCCATTCCGAAAGAGGGCGGGGCGCTGCACATCCATTGCTCCACGCAGCACCCGAGCGAGATGCAGCACCTGGTGGCGCATGCGCTGCACCTGCAGTCGAACGAGGTGCATGTGGAATGCCGTCGCATGGGCGGCGGCTTCGGCGGCAAGGAGTCGCAATCGGCGCTTTTTGCCTGCGTGGCAGCCATCGCGGCGCGGCAGCTGCAGCGCCCGGTCAAGCTCAGGCTCGACCGCGACGACGACTTCATGATCACTGGCCGCCGCCACTGCTTCTGGTATGAATACGACGTGGGCTACGACGACGAGGGCCGCATCCTCGGCGCGGAAATCACCATGGTCTCGCGCGCCGGCCACTCGGCCGACCTCTCCGGCCCGGTGATGACCCGCGCGCTCTGCCACTTCGACAACGCCTACTGGCTGCCCAACGTGGCGATGCACGGCTTTTCGGGCAAGACCAACACGCAGAGCAACACGGCGTTCCGGGGCTTTGGCGGGCCCCAGGGCGCCATTGCCATCGAGAACATCATGGACTCGGTCGCGCGCTTACTGGGCCGCGATCCACTCGATGTGCGGCGCATCAACTTCTACGGCACGACGCAGAACAACGTCACGCCCTACCGTCAGGCCGTGACCGACAACATCGTTCACGAACTGGTGGCCGACCTCGAAACCAGCAGCGACTACCGCGCGCGGCGCGAAGAGATCGCGGCCTTCAACCAGAAGAGCGTGGTGCTCAAGCGCGGCCTTGCGCTGGCACCGCTCAAGTTCGGCATCTCGTTCAACGTCAAGCACTTCAACCAGGCCGGCGCGCTGGTGCATGTGTACACCGACGGCTCCATTCTCGTGAACCATGGCGGTACCGAGATGGGGCAGGGCCTCAACACCAAGGTGGCGCAGGTGGTGGCGCATGAACTGGGCGTGAGCTTCGAGCGCGTGCGCGTTACCGCGACCGACACCACCAAGGTGGCGAACACCTCGGCCACCGCCGCATCGACGGGCGCCGACCTGAACGGCAAGGCCGCGCAGGATGCGGCGCGGCAGATCCGCGAGCGCCTCGCCGAGAGCGCCGCCGAGCGCCATGGCGGCAAGGCGAACGAAGTGCGCTTTGCCAACGACAAGGTCGAGGTCAACGGCCGCACGCTGGCTTTCAGCACCGTGGTGGGCGAGGCGTACCTCGACCGCAAGCAGCTCTGGTCCGATGGCTTCTACGCCACGCCCGGCCTCAGCTGGGACAAGGACAAGATGCAGGGCCGTCCGTTCTACTACTACGCCTATGGCGCAGCGGTGAGCGAGGTGATCGTCGACACGCTCACCGGCGAATGGAAGTTGCTGCGCGCCGACATCCTGCACGATGCGGGCAAGTCGCTGAACCCCGCCGTGGACATCGGCCAGGTCGAAGGCGCCTTCATCCAGGGCATGGGCTGGCTCACGACCGAAGAGCTGGTGTGGCACCCTGCCGACGGCTCCAGGAATGCGGGCAAGCTCACCACGCACGCCCCCAGCACCTACAAGATTCCGACGGCCAACGACTGCCCGCCCGTCTTCAACGTGCGCCTGTTCGAAGGGCAGAACTTCGAGGACTCCATCCACCGCAGCAAGGCCGTGGGGGAGCCGCCGCTGTTGCTGCCGTTCTCGGTGTTCTTCGCCATCCGCGACGCGGTGTCGGCGGCGGGCGGCCACAAGGTCGATCCGCCGCTGAAGGCGCCGGCCACGAGCGAATCGATTCTTCGCGCCATCACGGCCGTCCAGTCCGCATAGCCACCCGTAGACTTTGGCGCATGTCCAAAGTCCTCCCAATGCACCACGTCCTCATCCTTTTCGCGAAACGCCGCGGAACCGGCTTTGCCGGGGCGCCGGAGTGCGCGCAACCCGGGAGGACGTGCCATGCGTGACCAGGCGCTGTTCGACAAGATCGACTTGCACCTCATCCGGGTGCTGCACACCGTGCTGACCGACCGCAGCGTTTCGCGCGCCGCCATTCGCCTGGGCATGTACCAGCCGGCCGTGTCGGCCGCGCTGAAGCGCCTGCGCGAACTCTCGGGCGATCCGCTCCTGGTGCGCTCGGGTTCGGGCATGGTGCCGACCGATGCGGGGCTGCGCATGATCGAGCCCGCGGCGAGCATCCTGCGCGCGGCCGAAATGCTGTTCTCCGATGCGCGCGGCTTCGAGCCGCAATCGGCGGCCACCACCTTTCGCATCGCGGCGAGCGACTACATGGACCCGCTTTTCCTGCCGATGCTGGTGGCGCACGTGAAGCGCGAGGCGCCGCTGTGCCAGATCGAGATCCACGCGCTCACGCCCGATTCCGACTACCACGGCCATCTCGCGCTGGGGCAGGTCGACCTGGTCATCGGCAACTGGCTCAAGCCGCCGGAAGACCTGCACATGGCGCGGCTCTTCGGCGACGAGGTGGTGTCGCTGGTCAACCAGGACCATCCGGCGGTGCGCCGCGGCTGGGACCTGGAAACCTGGCTCGCGGCCGAACACATCGCGCCCACGCCCATGCACCCGGGCGGGCGCGGCATCATCGACCAGATGCTCGACGAGCTCGGGCGCCAGCGCAACATCACCGCGCGCTGCGCGCACTTCAGCCTCATTCCGGACATGGTGGCTTCGAGCCTGCTGGTGCTCACCACCGGCCGCCAGTACTGCGAGCGCTTCGCGGCGCGGCTACCGGTGAAGATTCTCGATTGCCCGGTGGCGCTGCCGCGCCTCATGTACTACCAGCTCTGGCACGAGCGCACCCATTCGTCGAGCTCCGCGCGCTGGCTGCGCGAATGCATCAAGGACGTGGCCGCATCGCTGCGGCCCGCCTTCACCACACCGGCCTCGCGGGCCCTCGCGGCCGAGGCGCCCGATCCGCCCTGACGAATCCTTCGGCCGCGCCGGCGACGCGGCCGAGGCAACGATGAACGAATCGCCCAATACAACAGCTGGAGACAAGCGACATGAACAGGTTTGAAGAGGTGCCCAAGGTCACCGATCCCCACGCCTCGGGGACCGCCGTGCGCAGCGCGCCGCAGAACGCGAACTGGCTTGAACGCATGTTCAAGCTCGCCGAGCACAACACCACGGTGCGCACCGAAGTCATCGCAGGGCTCACCACCTTCCTGACGATGGCCTACATCATCTTCGTGAACCCGTCGATCCTCGGCGACGCGGGCATGCCGAAGGGCGCGGTGTTCGTGGCCACCTGCCTGATTGCGGCGCTGGGCACGCTGATCATGGGCCTGTACGCCAACTACCCGATCGCCATGGCGCCGGGCATGGGCCTGAACGCCTACTTCGCCTACGTGGTGGTACTGGGCATGGGCTACACATGGCAGGTGGCGCTGGGCGCGGTGTTCATTTCGGGCTGCCTTTTCCTGGTTGTCACGGTCACGGGGTTGCGGGAGTTGTTCATACGGGGCATACCGCAGTCGCTGCGAACGGCGATCACCGTGGGCATCGGCATGTTCCTGGCGCTCATCGCGCTCAAGAGCGCGGGTGTGGTGGCGGCCTCGCCAGCCACCTTCGTCACGCTGGGCGACCTGCACTCGGCGCCGGTGGTGTTGGCGACATTGGGCTTCCTGGTCATCGTGGCGCTCGACCGGCTGAAGGTGCGCGGCGCCATATTGATCGGCATCCTGCTGGTCACGGTGCTGTCGTTCTTCTTCGGCGGCAACAAGTTCCACGGCGTGTTCGACGCGCCGCCGTCGATCGCGCCCACCTTCATGCAGCTCGACATCATGGGCGCGCTGAAGGGCGGCATCCTGAATGTGGTGCTGGTGTTCTTCCTGGTCGAGATGTTCGACGCCACCGGCACGCTGATGGGCGTGGCCAAGCGTGCCGGCCTCTTGGTGCCCGGCAAGATGGAGCGCATGAACAAGGCACTGCTGGCCGACAGCGGCGCCATCTTCGCGGGCTCGCTGCTCGGCACCTCGAGCACCACGGCGTACGTGGAAAGCGCGGCGGGCGTGCAGGCGGGCGGGCGCACCGGCCTCACGGCCGTGGTGGTGGCGGCGCTGTTCCTTGCGTGCCTGATGATTTCGCCGCTCGCGGGCTCGGTGCCGGCCTATGCCACCGCACCGGCGCTGCTGTTCGTGGGCTGCTTGATGCTGCGCGACCTGGTCGAACTCGACTGGGAAGACACCACCGAGGTGATTCCCGCGGCCGTGACCGCGCTGGCCATGCCGTTCACCTATTCGATTGCCAATGGCCTGGCCTTTGGCTTCATCACGTATGCCGTGCTCAAGCTGTTCACCGGCCGGGCACGGGAAGTGCATGCGATGGTCTGGGTGATCGCGGCGATTTTCCTGTTCAAGTTCGCCTATATCGGCGGACACTGAGCAGAGCGCCGTCGGGCGCCGATGGATGCGGGGACGCTATTAAACTTATAGCTACTTTCCGCTTGTTGCTGTTGAACGAGACAAACCCACGAAACCCGGCATGACAACCCCCAGACTCCAGCTCGCGAACATCACCAAGCGCTACCCCGCGGTGGTGGCGAACAGCGACATCTCGCTGGCCGTGGCGCCCGGCGAGATCCATGCCGTGCTCGGCGAGAACGGCGCCGGCAAATCGACGTTGATGAAGATCATCTACGGCTCGGTCAAGCCCGACGAAGGCACCGTTATCTTTGATGGCCAGGCCGTCAACCTGCGCAACCCGCAGCAAGCCAGGGCGCTCGGCATCAGCATGGTGTTCCAGCACTTCAGCCTGTTCGACACGCTCACCGTGGCCGAAAACGTGTGGCTGGGCCTCGACAAGTCGCTGCAGCTGGCCGAAGTGGCGCGCAGCATCACGGCCAAGGCGAGCGAATACGGGCTCGACATCGATCCCTCGCGACCGGTGCACACGCTGTCGGTGGGGGAGATGCAGCGGGTGGAGATCATCCGCGCGCTGCTCACCAACCCCAAGCTGCTGATCCTCGACGAGCCGACCTCGGTGCTCACGCCACAGGCGGTGGTCAAGCTGTTCGGCGTGCTGAACAAGCTGGCGTCGGAAGGCTGCAGCATTCTCTACATCAGCCACAAGCTGCACGAAATTCGCGAGCTGTGCACGGCGTGCACGGTGCTGCGCGGCGGCAAGGTCACGGGCGTGTGCAATCCGCAGAACGAAAGCAACGAGTCGCTCTCGCGGCTGATGATCGGTGGCGAGCCGCCGCCGCTCAAGCACCGGCCTGTGCATGCGGGCGCGGTGGCGCTGCGTGTCCACGGGCTGTCTCTGGCGCGCGAAGACCAGTTCGGTGTCGACCTCGACGGTATTTCGTTCGAAGTCCGGGCCGGCGAAGTGGTCGGCATTGCCGGTGTGTCCGGCAACGGCCAGAAGGAGCTGCTCTACACGCTGTCGGGCGAGGACGTGCGCGCCGAGCCTGCGATGGTCCAGGTGTTCGACAAGGCCGCGGGGCGGCTGCGGCCGCGCGCACGGCGCGCGCTAGGCCTGCACTTCGTGCCGGAAGAACGGCTGGGCCGTGGCGCGGTGCCCACGCTGGGGCTCGCGCACAACCTGCTGCTCACGCGCAGCAACGCAGTGGGCAAGGGTGGCTGGATCCGCACCTCGGCGCTCGAAAAGCACGCCGGGGCGATCATCGCGCGCTTCAACGTCAAGGCCGGCGGACCGAACGCCGCGGCGCGTTCGCTTTCGGGCGGCAACCTGCAGAAGTTCATCGTCGGCCGCGAGATCGACGCCAACCCCAAGCTTTTTATCGTCTCGCAGCCCACCTGGGGCGTGGACGTGGGCGCTGCCGCGCTGATTCGCGGCGAAATTCTTGCGCTGCGAGACGCCGGCTGCGCCGTGCTGGTGGTGAGCGAAGAGCTCGACGAGCTGTTCGACATCAGCGACCGGCTTCACGTGATCGCGAAGGGCAAGCTCTCGCCTTCGATCGACCGCGCCGCCGCCACCTTGCCGCAAATCGGCGAATGGATGAGCGGGCTGTGGCCGCAGCAAGGCAACGCCGCTTCTTCGGCAGTGAAGGAGGCGGCCCATGCTTAAGCTCGAACCCCGTCCGGAGCTTTCGCGCTTCTGGACCTTTGCCTCACCGATTCTCGCGCTGCTGATCACCGTGCTGATCGGCGTCGCGCTGTTCGCCGCACTGGGCAAAGACCCGGTCAAGGGCCTGCTGGTGTTCTTCTACGAACCCATCAAGAGCGGCTACGCGATCGGCGAGCTGACGATCAAGGCGACGCCGCTGCTCATCATTGCGCTTGGGCTGGCGGTGTGCTTTCGCTCCAACGTCTGGAACATCGGTGCCGAGGGGCAGTTCGTGTTCGGCGCCATTGCCGCGGGCGGCGTCGCGCTCATGGCCGACAAGACCACGGGCTCGTGGATCGTCGTAGCCATTCTCGTTGCGGGCACCGTCGGCGGCATGGTGTGGGCCGGCATCGTGGCGTTCCTGCGCGACCGGTTCAACGCCAACGAAATCCTCGTGAGCCTGATGCTGGTGTACGTGGCCACGCTGCTGCTCGGCTACATGGTGTTCGGCCCCTGGAAGGATCCACAGGGCTACAACTTTCCGCAGTCGAAAACTTTCGAGGCCGTGACCCAGATTCCGCGGCTCTTCAAGGGTTCGCGCGTGAGCATCGGGTTGATCATCGCGCTGCTGGGCGTCGGCGCGCTCTGGGTATTCCTGTTCCGCACGCGGGCGGGTTTCGCGCAGCAGGTCGGCGGGCTTGCACCCGCGGCCGCGCGCTATGCGGGCTTCTCGGCGCGCCGCGCAATCTGGATCGCGCTGCTCACTTCGGGCGGCGCGGCGGGCCTGGCCGGCGCGCTCGAAGTGGCGGGCCCTCTCGGCCAGCTCACGCCGTACGTGCCAGCGGGCTACGGTTTCGCGGCCATCATCGTGGCCTTCGTCGGGCGGCTGCATCCGGTCGGCATGGTGTTCTCGGCCATCCTGATGAGCATGTTCTATATCGGCGGCGAGTTGGCGCAATCGCGTCTCGGCCTGCCCAAGTCGCTCACCGGCGTGTTCCAGGGCCTGCTGCTCTTCACGCTGCTGGCCTGCGACACGCTCATTGCCTACCGCATTCGCCGCAAGGCCACCGCAAAAGCCGTCCTGGCGACAAGCTCGCTGCAAGCCAGCACGCCATTGACCGCCCCGGCCGCGCGGCCGACCGAAGGAGCCCTCTGACATGGACAGCTACGCACTCCTTCTAGGCTCGACGTTGAGCGCCGGCACCGTGCTCGCCATCGCGGCACTGGGCCTCCTGATCAACGAGAAGGCCGGCATCGTCAACCTCGGCGCCGAAGGCCTGATGCTGTGCGCGGCCATCGCGGGCTTTGCGACTGTGGTCGTCACGCACAACCCCTGGCTCGGCTTCCTGGCCGGCATGGCGGCTGGCGCATTGCTCGCGGCCTTCTTCGGCGTGCTGGTGATCTGGCTCAACACCAACCAGTACGCTACCGGGCTTGCGCTCAGCCTGTTCGGCGTCGGCTTCTCCGCGTTCGCGGGCATCAACTTCGTGCAGGCCAAATTACCCGAAAGCGTGTCGTACGCCGTGCCTGTGCTCAGCGACATTCCGCTCATCGGCCCCGCGCTGTTCCGCCATCACCCGATGGTGTACTTCGCGGTGGTGCTGACCTTCGGGCTCATCTGGTTTTTGTACCGCACCCGCGCCGGACTCGTGCTGCGCTCGGTCGGTGAATCGCCCGAGTCGGCCCATGCGCTCGGCTACCCCGTGCGGCGCATCCGCTTCATGGCGGTGATTGCGGGCGGCGCGCTGTGCGGGCTGGCAGGGGCTTACCTTTCCACGGTCTATACGCCGCTCTGGGTCGAGGGCATGGTCGCGGGCCGCGGCTGGATCGCGCTGGCGCTCACCACCTTTGCCACCTGGCGGCCGATTCGCGTGCTTTTGGGCGCCTACCTGTTCGGCGGCGTCTCGATGCTGGGCTTTCATCTGCAGAGCAGCGGCGTCGACGTGCCGCCGCAGTTCCTCAGCATGCTCCAGTACATCGCGCCCATCGTCGTGCTGGCCCTGATTTCGCGCAACCCGGCGTTCATTCGCATCAACATGCCGGCATCCATCGGAAAGCCGTTCTACCCCGGCTCATAATCTCGTTTTTCGTTTCCCGCCAACCTGTCCTTTTTTGAGGATTTCCGACAATGAATGATCTGAACAAGCGCTCTTCCCTGCTCAAGCTCGCCGCCCTGACCGCGGTGGCTTCGGCAGCCCTGATCGGCTGCGGCAAGAAAGAAGAGGCAGCGCCACCGGCTGCAGCCCCCGCGCCAGCCCCGGCGCCTGCTGCCGCCGCACCGGCACCGGCTGCGCCGCTCAACATCGCATTCGCATACATCGGCCCGGTGGGTGACGGCGGCTGGACCTTCGCGCACGACAACGGCCGCAAGGCGCTCGAAAAGGAATTCGGTGACAAGATCAAGACCACCTTCGTCGAAAGCGTGCCCGAAGGCGCCGACGCCGAACGCGTGTTCCGCGACATGGTCGGGCAAGGCAACAAGCTGATCTTCGGCACCACCTTCGGCTACATGGAACCGATGCTCAAGGTGGCCACCGACAGCAAGGACGTGAAGTTCGAGCATGCCACCGGCTACAAGACCGCCGAGAACATGCGCACCTACGACAGCCGCACCTATGAAGGCGCCTACATGGCCGGCGTGATTGCCGGTGCCATGACCAAGACCAACACGCTCGGCGTGGTCGGCTCGGTGCCGATTCCCGAGGTGCTGCGCAACATCAACAGCTTTACGCTGGGCGCGCAGTCGGTCAACCCGAAGATCACCACCAAGGTGGTGTGGGTGAACGAATGGTTCAGCCCGCCCAAGGAAACCGAAGCCGCCACGGCACTCATCAACGGCGGTGCCGACGTGCTGTTCCAGAACACCGATTCGCCGGCCGTGCTCAAGACCGCACAGGAAAAAGGCAAGCGCGCCTTCGGCTGGGATTCGGACATGACCGCCTACGGCCCCAAGGCCCACCTGGCCTCGGCCACCATCAACTGGGCCCCGTACTACATCAAGGCCACGCAAGACGCGCTCGACGGCAAGTGGGCCACCGGCCAGAGCTGGTGGGGCGTGAAGGAAGGCGCCATCGACATCGTCTCCATCGCCGAAGACGTGCCGGCCGAGATCAAGACCAAGGTCGAGGAAGTGAAGAAGGGCCTGAAGGACGGCAGCTTCGCGATCTGGAAGGGCCCGATCCTGGGCCAGGACGGCAAGGAAGTGGTCGCCAAGGATGCCGTGGCCGACGACAAGTTTCTCTCGGGCGTGAACTTCTACGTCAAGGGCGTCGAGGGCAAGGTGCCGGGCGGCGACAAGAAGTAATCGCTTCGAGCGTTGTATCCAGAAAAGGGTCGCCTCCGAGCGACCCTTTTTTTGTTTTTGTGCGGCTGTAGATCAGCTCGGACAGCCGCTCAACGGCCCAGAGTATTCCATCTCGAGCATGACCCAGCTGCGCCGCGCTGCGCCGTGGCGCTCGCCGATCTCGCACAGGGTTCGGTCCAGTTGCTGCACGGGTTTGAGCATTGCCGAGAGCGGCAAGGGCGGCGCTTTCCCGTTGCTGGAGGCCTGCGCCATGAGCACCAGTCCGCTGCGCAGCGTCACCGGCCCTGAGGCCGACACCGCCTCGACGCTGGCGCGCCCGCTGCGCGACCAGGCATCGGCCACGAGCGCCAGGGCGATGTCGTTGCTGCCGTTGCGCACCTCGATGCTGCGCCGCTCCTGGCGCCAGAACGCAGCCTTGTTCAGCAGAAAGTCGGCTCTGCGGCCGGCGTCGAGATAGAACGGCGTGCTGTCGTGCTCGGGGCTCCAGGAGGCCACGCCCAGGTCGGTGGCGACTGCCTTTGCCTTCTCGGGCCCGCCGATCGCTTCGACCAGTGCGAGCATGGTGGGCACCGAGGCGGTGATGCCCGTGGTCGTTGCGACACCGCGGTCCATCACGTAGCGCTGGTGCGGCACGTAGGTGGCGCCGGGATGGCGCTTCTGCAGGGTGCCGCGGTCGTACCAGTGGCCCGCAAAGCGACGCCCGTCGAGCAGGCCGGCGCGGCCGACCACCAGCGCGCCGGAACAGACGCCGATCACGCGTGCGCCCCGCGCCGCCTGCCGTTTCAGCCAGGCGGAGACGGCAGGATCGTCCTCGGTGATCATCGCGGGCACGATCACGTAGTCGGCGCCCGAAGGATGAAGGCGGTCGAAGCTGGCGAAGTCCTGCGCGCCATCGACTTCCAGGGCGGGATACAGGCTCACCCGCCCACTGCGCGGCGCCACAATTCGTATGTCGGCCACATCGGCGCGCTGGAGCACTGCGTGCGGGAGCAGCAGGTCGGTCATTTCGGTGCCTTCGTTCAGGGCGAGCACGGCGATCACGGGCCTGCCTTCGCGGCGCGGCTTCAGCGTCTCGACGAAGGCCTGCTTTTCGCGCTCGCTGCGGGCCGCATCGGCCTGCACGGGCGGAAGCGGTGTCGCGCCCCCGCTGCAGCCTGCCAGCACAAAGGCTGCAATACTTGCTCCGATCAGCGCCCCTACCCATTTCCGCATGGCCGTTCCTTGTCGACGTGACGATGCCCTGAGACTACGAATGCAGACCCTGATCCGCAAGGACGAAGAAACCGCGGTTCCTGCCAGCGATGTGGTGCTTGTCGCGTTCGACGGCGTGGAGGCGATCGACATCGCCGGCCCGGCGAGCGTTTTCAGCAAGGCCGAGCTGCTGCGCCCCGGCACTTACCGCCTGCACATCGCATCGCCCAGCGGCGGCAACGTGCTGACGAACGGCGGCCTGAGCTTTGCCGGAACGTGCAATCTGCGGCAACTGCCCGCGGTGATCGACACGCTGATCGTCGCCGGCGGCGACGAGCCGGGCGTGCGCGCGGCCATCGTCGAGCAGCGCATCGGCGCCTGGCTCGCCGAGATTGCGCCGGGCATACGCCGCGTTGCCAGCGTATGCAGCGGCGCATTCGCACTCGCCGTGGCCGGCCTTCTGGACGGCCGCGAGGCCACCACGCACTGGCGCGCCTGCGATCAGCTGCAGGCGCTGCGGCCGCAGGTGCGCGTGCGGCGCGAGCGTATCTACGTGCACGACGGCCCGGTGTGGACGTCGGCCGGCGTGACCACCGGCATCGAGCTTGCGCTCGCGCTGGTCGGAGACGACCTCGGACATGCGGTGTCTATGGAAATCGCCCGCACGCTGGCGTTGCCCATGCTGCGCGGCGGAGAGCAGCCGCAGTTGAGCCAGGCGCTCCAGGCGCAGTCCGCGGCCAGCCACCGCTTGCGCGAACTGGTGGCGTGGATCGGCACGCATCCGCAGGACGACCTGTCGGTGGAGGTGCTGGCCGCGCGCGTGCAGATGAGCCCGCGGAACTTCGCGCGCGCCTTCGCGGCCGAGACCGGCCGTACGCCGGCGCGCTTTGTTGAACAGATTCGCGTGGCAGCCGCCGCGCAACTGCTGCGGCAGACGCAGTGGCCGCAAGACCGGATCGCAAGCCGCAGCGGTTTTCGCTCGGTGGATGCGCTGCAGCGCGCATTCGCACGGCAGCACGGCCAGACGCCGCAAGCCTATCGAACCCATGACCAAACTTGACGCTTCCACCCACACGCTGATCGACAACTGTGCCCGAGCTTCCATCCAGCTTCTGGAACGCAACCTCACGCCGCACGGCATCCTGGCCGCCAGCCCCACCGAGGCGGCCGTGGCGCGGCGCTACACGCGCATCTTCGGACGCGACGCCGCCATCTGCGTGATGGCGATGTGCGGCAGCGGCGTGCCCGCGCTGGAGGAGGGCGCGGTGGCCAGCCTCGATGCGCTGGCCGCGCAGCAGGCGGCCAACGGGCAGATTCCCAAATACGTGGACCCCGAAGGCCGCGACGCCGACTTCTGGTACCTGGGCTGCATCGACGCCACCCTGTGGTGGCTGATTGCGGTGGACCATGTGCGCCGCCATGGCCGCGTCGGCCCCTTGCACTGGCGCGGCGAGGTGGAACGCGCGATCGGCTGGCTGCTGGCGCAGGAGCACCAGCACTTCCGGCTGCTGCAGCAGAACGAGGCCAGCGACTGGGCCGACATCATGCCCCGCTCGGGCTACGTGCTGTACACCAACGCGCTCTGGTACGACGTGAAACGCCGCTTCGCGCTGGACCACGCCGAAGCCACCGAGCATCACTTCAACCACCTGTTCAATCCGTTTCAGCAGGACCTTCCCGAGTACCACCGCGCCCGGCTGCTGCGGCACTATGCGCGCCGCGGCCGGGATGACCCCGGGCTGTATCTCAGCTTCGTCAATCTTTCGTTCGTCGGCAATGAAGGAGACGTGTTCGGCAATGTGCTGGCCATACAGAGCGGGTTGGCCGATCCCGCGATGGCGAACCGCATCGTCAAGACCATCGTGGCGGCGCGTGCCTGCGAGCCCTACCCGGTGCGCGTGGTGCTGCATCCGCTGACGCGCGAGCATGCGCTGTGGCGGCCGTACATGGCGCGCCATCAGCAGAACGTCGTGCACCAGTATCACAACGGCGGCATCTGGCCCTTCGTCGGTGGCTTCTGGGTGATGGCGCTCGCGCGCATGGGCCTGCACGATCTCGCCTGGCCCGAGCTTGCGCGCCTGGCGCATGTGAACGAGCTCGGCGACTGGCGCTTTACCGAGTGGTTCCATGGCCGCACGCTGGTGCCGATGGGAATGGCGGGCCAGAGCTGGAACGCCGCCACCTTCTTGCTCGCGCAGCGTGCCCTGCAAGGTGGCGAAGCGGCCTGGTAGCTCAGACCGTGAGAACGACCTTGCCGATGTGGCCGGCGCGTTCGAGGTACTGGTGGGCTTGCACCACATCGTCGAGCGCAAAGCGGCGGTCGATGCGCATTTGCAAGGCGCCGCCGGCCAGGCCTTCGTTGACGAAGCGCAGCGCGCGGCCGAATGCGAGCTCGTCGCGCGGCAGGCCCATCGTGGGCGAGCCGATGAACTCGAGAACCGTGTAGACATGAAAGCGCCAGCTCTTGCGAAACTGCGCAAGAGCCGGGTACCTGAGCTCCGCGCCGCCCGAGAGCCCGTACAGCACGTACCAGCCACGCTGTGCGACAACGTCGCCGAGCCGTTCCATCTGCGGGCCCCCCACGCCGTCGTACACCAGATCGACGCCGCGGCCGTCGGTGAGTGCCAGCACGCGTTCAACCACGTTTTCGTCTTGCGTGACCACCACATGCGCTGCGCCCGCCTCGAGCAGCGCCTGGCGCTTGGCCGTCGTGCGGGTGGTGGCAATGGCGACGATGCCGGCGGCCTGTGCCATCTGCAGCGCCGCGATGCCCGTGCCCGACGACGCCCCCGTCACGAGCAGCGCCTGTCCGCGTTGCAGGCTTGCCATCTCGAACATGGGGAAGTAACCGGTCAGGTAGGCCATGTAGGCGCCCGCGGCTTGCTCGGGCAAGAGCTCATCGGGATAGCGCACCACGTGCGTCGCCGGGAACAGGATGCTCTCGCCGTAGGTAGGGTAGCGGCCTTGATTGGCACCGGGTAGAACCGCAACGCGGTCTCCCACCGAGAAGCCGCTGACACCTGCGCCCACCGCGTCGATGACGCCGGCCGCCTCGTTGCCCAGGCCGGCAGGCAGGGTTGCATCTTCGATGTAAGAGTTCTGCCGCCACAGCGCATCGGCCCAGTTCAGACCGATTGCCTGCACCGCAATGCGAACCTCGCCGACACCGGGCTCGGGCGTTGCCACCTGCTCGAGCTTCAGCACCTCGGCACCGCCGAACTCGTGAAAGCGAACCATCTTCCTCATACAAAAACACTCCTTGAAAGAACGAGGGTTGCAGCACTGGAGCAACCGACCAGGCCAATCTAGTGGCCCCAACACAATCAAGGAAATCGATTCATACGATATTCGGCATGCACGCAATCGATAGCTCCAAAGCGCCTGGATGAAACCCATCGAACTCAGCCGAATCGACTTGAACCTGCTCACCGTATTGGCGGCGCTCATGCGCGAGCGACACGTGAGCCGCGCCGCCGAGCGCCTGAACCTCGGGCAGCCCGCAGTGAGCCACGCACTTGCAAGGCTGCGCGAGCTCACGGGCGATCCGCTGCTGGTGCGCCAGGGGCGGACGATGGAGCCGACCGAGCGCGCGCTGGCGCTGATGCAAGGACTCGGGCCGGCGCTCGAGCAGATCGAGGCGACATTCCGGGCACAGGCGGAGTTCGAGCCTGAACGCGCCGCGCCGGTGTTTCGCATCGGCCTCACCGACGATCTGCAGATTGCCATGCTGCCGCGGCTGCTTCGCGCGCTCAGTGCCGAAGCGCCGCGCGCCAGGCTGGTGACGCTCACGGTCTGCTACCGCAATGCTGCGCAGCATCTGGACGACGGGCAGGTCAGCGCGGTGATGAGCTTTCTGAAAGACCTGCCCGCGGGTGCGAAGGTTCGCAAGGTTCGCACGGCGCGTTTCGCACTGCTGCGCGCCGACTCGGCCGCCGGAAAAATCACGCTGGACGACTACTGCCGCCGACGGCATGTGCTCGTCACCTACGCGGGTGACCTCTGCGGCACTGTCGACGAAACACTGGACGAGCTCGGCAGGCAGCGCGACGTGGCCTTCTCGGTACCGCAGTTCGGCAGCCTGCCTGCCGTGCTGGCCGGCACCGAGCTGCTGGCCACGGTGCCCGAGCACGTGGCGCAGGCGCTGTCCGCGCAGGGCGGGCTTCGCTACGAGGCCTTGCCGTTCGAAAGCCCGAGCTACCAGATCAAGCTCGCGTGGCGCGCCGTGACCGACAAGGACTCGGCGGAGTCCTGGTTGCGCAAGGCGATGCTGCGGGCCTTCGGCGATTGAAGCAACGCCGATATGATCTGCGCCAAACTCACTGGGAGAGCGGTATGCGTGCGCACGGCAACACAAACCTCCTGGCCAGCATGGCCGTCGCGCTGCTCTTTGCAGCCCTGCCTCTCAGGGCCGCGCCGGCCGACGAACCGGCTGTCTGGCCAACCGCCGGATGGTCGGCAAGCACACCCGAGGCGCAAGGCATGGATTCAGCCGCGGTCGCCAGGCTGGTCGACTTTGGCGCCGCAAACGCAATGGACAGCCTGCTCGTCACGCGCCACGGAAGGCTGGTTGCCGAGGCCTACTACGCACCCTACCGCGCGAGTCTCAAGCATGCGGTGAACTCCACCACCAAGGCCGTCGTCGGAACGCTCACCGGCATGGCAATCCAGGACGGGCTGCTCGCCTCGCGCGACCAGAGCGTGATCGACTTCTTTCCCGAGCGCACCATCGCCAATCTCGATGCGTCGAAGAAGGTGATGACCATCGGGCACTTGCTCGACATGACCTCGGGCCTCGACTGGAAGGAAAAGCTCGACAATTCGGTGCCCGAGACGGCACTGCAGTTCGGGCGCAGCCGCGACTGGCAAGGCTTTGTGCTCGACCGCCCGATGGCGCAGCCGCCCGGCAGCGGCTTCAACTACAACAGCGGCAACACGCACCTGCTGTCGGCCCTTCTTGCCAAGCGAACAGGGGGCAGCACATTGGCCTATGCGCAGCGCAGGCTGTTCCAGCCGCTGGGCATTGGCGACCTTCGCTGGCGCAAAGACCCGCAAGGTATCGAAACCGGCGGCTCCGGCCTTTACCTGCATCCGCGGGACATGGCGAAGATCGGCTACCTCTACCTGCGCAAGGGCCAATGGGAAGGGCGCCAGTTGCTGCCGGCCGCGTGGGTCGACCAGGTGTTCAACGCCTCGGTGAACATGGACTTTCGCGATGGGCCCGTGTTCCGATATGCGAATGGCTGGTGGACCATTCCGGAAAAGCGCGCCTACATTGCCGCGGGCATGAACCGGCAGCTGATCATCGTGCTGCCCGAGATCGACGTGGTTGCCGTGGTCACGGGGCGGCGCAACTACCTGCTGCCTCCGTTCATCGACATGATCGTGGCCTCTGCCCGTTCGGCCCGGCCGCTACCAGAAGACGGCGCCGCGCAGGCCCGGTTGGCCGATCGCATTCGCGCAGCGTCCGTAGAAAAGCAAAGTCCGGTGGTACCCGCGCCCGAGCTTGCTTCGACGGTCTCGCGCAAGGTCTGGCAATTCGATCGCAATGTGCTGGGTGTGAGACGGCTGATGCTCGATCTCACGGCGGCCAACCCAAGCTACGAAATACTCTTCGACAATGCACGCGCCGGCGCACCTGCCGAGCCGGTGACCGGGCCGCTGGGGCTCGACGGCTACTACCGCATCAACGAGAAGGTGGCCGATGCACCGGTCGCGGTCAGGGGCGACTGGACCGACCCGCAGAGCTTTCGCATCTTCTCGCGCTCGCTGAGCGACGGCGACGTGTCGATGTACCTCCTGCGCTTCGATGGCTCGACGGTAAACGTGGGCTTCGAAAACAACCGCGGCTTCAAGGCCCAGGTGCAAGGCAGGGCCGCGGACTAGCGGCACCGCCGGGTATAAGACACTTTTTGGGAACTGCATCGCCATGCCAAGCCAAACCGCCTCGGTCGCAAGCGCAATCCTCCCGCAGGACGCGGCACTGATCGTCGAGCAGTTGCCCGTCGGTATTTTTCGCAAGGACGCCGCGGGGCGCTTTGTGTTCGTCAATGCGCGGTTCTGCCAACTCAAGGGCATGCCCGCGGACCGGATCCTGGGCCGCACGGCCGCCGAGATCGCTTCCGAAGCCGCGCAAGAGCCGGACTCGATGTGGCGGCCGGAACTCGCCGGGCAGGAAGACCGGCAGCACGCGCAGATCATGCAGAGCGGGGAGCAGCTCGAGCGTGAGGAAGTTTATTCAGGCGCGGGCGGGCAGTCGCAAAGCTGGCAGGTTGTCGAGTCCGCGGTGCGGGGGGCGGGCGGAGCGGTCGTCGGCAGCCAGGGGGTCTTGTTCGACGTGACCCGGCGCCATCGAGAGGACGAAATGCTGGCCAACGAGCGCGGTCTGCTGCGCGCGCTGCTGGACAACTCTCCGGACCATATCTACTTCAAGGACGCGCAGTCCCGCTTCATCAAGACCAGCACGGCCCAGGCCCTCGAGTTCGGCATGGCCACGCCCGAGGGGTTGGTGGGAAAGTCGGATTTCGACGTCTTTTCCGAAGACCACGCCCGCCCGGCGTTCGAGGACGAGCAGGAAATCATCCGCACGGGTTTGCCGATGATCGGCAAGGTGGAAAGGGAAACCTGGATGGACGGGCGGCCCGACACCTGGGCCTTGACCACGAAGATGCCTCTGCGCAACCAGGCGGGCCAGATTGTCGGAACCTTCGGCATCACCAAGAACATCTCCGATCTGAAGGAGGCCGAACGCCAGATTGCCGAGGTGCACAAGCAGTTGATCGAAGCCTCGCATCTGGCCGGCATGGCCAGGATTGCCACCAACGTGCTGCACAACGTCGGCAATGTGCTCAACAGCGTGAACGTCTCCGCCGCGCTGATTCTTTCGCGCGTTCGCGCCTCCAAGGTCCCGGGGCTTGCCCGGGCAGTCCAGCTGATGGAAGACCATGCGGACGACCTGGGCGCGTTCCTGGCTTCGGACCCCAAGGGCAAGGTGCTTCCCGGTTACTTGCGCCAGCTGGCTTCCGCGCTGGTGGCGGAGCAGAACGATGCCGTCAAGGAGCTGACAGCGCTGAGCAAGAACGTGGAGCACATCAAGGAGATCATCGCCGCGCAGCAGGCCCATGCCGGCGCTTCCAGGCTGCTGGAGAAGGTGCAGATCCGCGATCTGGTGGACGATGCATTGCGCATCAATGAAGAGGCACTGAAGCGGCGCCAGATGGTGGTCGAAAAAGAGATTGCCGACGTTCCCGAGTTGATGCTCGATCACGGGCGAATACTTCAGATCCTGGTGAACCTCATCGGCAACGCCGAGCAGGCCATGGACGGCGTGACCGACCGCGAGCCGAGGCTCACGCTGCGCGTGGACCTGACGCTTGCGCAACGGCTTCGCATCTGCGTGGCGGACAACGGGGTGGGTATCGAGACGCAGGCGCTGACCCAGGTGTTCGTGCACGGCTTCACCACCAAGAAAACCGGCCATGGGTTCGGCTTGCACAGCGCGGTGATCGCAGCGCATGAAATGGGCGGCACGCTCACCGCCCACAGCGACGGGCTCGGCACCGGTGCGGCGTTCACGCTCGAGCTGCCGGTCGAGACCAAGGCAGCAGCCCCACTCAGCGCAGGCTGAACAGCGCGGCCGCGTTGCCCCAGGCAATACGCTGCGCCACGTCGGGCGGCAGGTCGCCAAGCCAGGTGCGGTAGCCGCGCATGATGTCGTCGTAGGCGCTCCAGCGCTGGTTGACCCAGGTGTCGGAGCCGACCACGAAACGGTCGGGGTACTTGAGCAGCAGCGTGCGCCATTCGGGGCACAGCTTGCCGCCTTCGCAGGTGAGCCCCGGCCGGTAAGAGAGTTCGCCCATCAGCAGCGGATAGCGCTCGAGCAGCGCCTGCACGCGCTCGATTGGCGCGCCGCCGATGCCGGTGTGGGCCCAGATGAGGCGCAGGTTCTGCCCCTTCGATGGTGCGTTGGCCATCAGCAGGTCGATTGCCACGTCGTCGACGTGCGCAAGCACCGCGAGCTTCTGCCGCTCTGCCAGCGCAATGAGCTTTTTCGCCACTGGGCCGTTGGCATTGGCGCTCTCGTACAGGTGGAATTCGCCGATGCCGCGGTAAGGCCCGCTTGCGGTGCCGCGCGCCAGCTCGGTCTGCACCATCTCGTGGATGGTCTCGTCGCGGAACCAGTTGCTGTAGTCGTCGCGGTTGCGGTACAGGCGCACGAAGGGCACCACGGTAACGCCCGCCTCGCGGGTTTCGCGCGCCGCGGCCAGGGTTTGCGTGCCGGCGTTGGGCCGCGAGTTGGCAATGATCGCCTTCACGTCGTTGCGCTGCATGCGCGCGAGCGCCTCGGCCGGCGGATACGGCCCGGTATTGCCGTCCCAGGCTTCCTGGTTGTAGTGCAGGTGCGTGTCGAACAGCGGGCCGGCGTAGGGTGTCTGCGCAAGGGCGGAAGGCACGGCAACCGCCGAGCAGGCGGCCAGGAGCAGGGCTGCAATAGGCG
This sequence comes from Variovorax paradoxus, assembly GCF_040544635.1. Taxonomy (GTDB): domain Bacteria; phylum Pseudomonadota; class Gammaproteobacteria; order Burkholderiales; family Burkholderiaceae_C; genus Variovorax; species Variovorax paradoxus_R. The sequence continues at coordinate 29,483 of NZ_JBEPKJ010000003.1, read as the reverse complement.
CAATGGCTCTCATGGAATCCTCATGCGGGTGGAAGCCCGATTATCCGGGCCGCCGCGGCCTCGCGCACGGGCGCGGCAGCGCTTATGCTGTGCGCAATCACAACGCCTGATTTCCCCACCATGACCGATTTCCGACCCGTCTTCGACAAGAGCTTCGGCAACATTGCCGCCGACCGCCTGCCCGAACTGCTGCGCGCCATGCCCAAGGCCGAGTTGCACATGCACATCGAAGGCTCGCTCGAGCCCGAGCTGATCTTCGCGCTCGCGCAGCGCAACGGCGTGAGCATTCCCTATGCGAGCGTCGAGGAGCTGCGCCGCGCCTACGCCTTCACCAACCTGCAGAGCTTTCTCGACATCTACTACGCCGGCGCCAGCGTGCTGCTGAAGGAGCAAGACTTCTACGACATGGCCTGGGCCTACCTGGAGCGCGCCGCGGCCGACAACGTGGTGCACACCGAGATGTTCTTCGACCCGCAGACGCACACGGCGCGCGGCGTGCCGATGGAGGTGGTGGTCAACGGTCTGCACCGTGCGTGCGTCGACGCAGGGCCGAAGCTCGGCGTGAGCGCGGCGCTCATCCTGTGCTTCCTGCGCCACCTGAGCGAAGAAGAAGCCTTCGAGACGCTGGAGCAGGCGCTGCCGTTCCGGGATAAGTTCATCGGCGTGGGACTCGATTCGAGCGAGGTGGGACACCCGCCCGAAAAGTTTGCGCGCGTGTTCGCGCGCTGCCGCGAACTGGGCTTCCACTTGGTCGCGCATGCGGGCGAGGAGGGCCCGCCAGAGTACGTGTGGAGCGCACTCGACGTGCTGAAGGTCGAGCGCGTCGACCACGGCGTGCAGAGCGCAAAAGACCCGGCGCTGATGAAGCGGCTTGCGCAAGAGCGCATTCCGCTCACCGTGTGCCCGCTGTCGAATCTCAAGCTCTGCGTGTTCCCCGATCTGGCACAGCACAACCTCGGCGCGCTGCTCGACGCGGGGCTGGTCGCCACCGTCAACTCGGACGACCCGGCCTACTTCGGCGGCTACATGAACCAGAACTTCACGCAGACCTTCGCGGCCACCGGGCTCAGTGTCCAGCAGGCATGGCAGCTCGCGGCGAACAGCTTCGAAGGCAGCTTCATCGACGTGGCGGCCAAGCGCGCCTATGTGGACCGGCTCAACGCCGTCTTCGCAACCTTCTGACCGGCAACCGCCGCAGCGGATTGCCGCGGCACCAGGAGCGGCATCGCCACCAGCGCGCAGGCACTGGCCGCAAGCCACACCAGCGGCCAGCCCTGCAGGGCGAGCAGGTGCGGAATCGAGAGGGGCGTGAGGAAGCACACCAGGAACACACTGGTGTTCGCCATGCCCAGCGCGGTGCCCGCGCGGGCCGCACCGGCCAGCGTGGCGAGTTCGGTGTAGGCCACGCCGTGCCAGGCCGACACGCAGACACCGCTCGCCGCCAGCAGCGCAACCAGCGCCATGCGCAGCGCCGATGAGTCGGCGGTGTGCGTGCCCGCCGCCATCGACAGGCCCGCGAGCCCCGCGAACAACAGCACGCTGAGTGCGCTGCAAGCGCGCAGGTAGGCGGGGCGGTTGCGGCGACGGTCGGTCCAGCGGCCGCTCCATACGCGCATCACCATCGCGCCGATCTGCACGAAGACCATGGTGGCCGTGATGGTCGCGAGGCCGGCATGGCCGAAGTCATGCAGGAACACCGTGCCGAAAGACAGCACCGCGAACTGCGGCGCGCAAAGAATGCCGATGCCGGCCACGATGCGCCACACACGGGCGTCGCGCAGCGGGCCGCTCTTTGGCATGGCCGCGGCTTCGGGCGCCACGGCCCTGGTGTGCGGCGCAGTCGGTGACGCCGGCGCAACTGGCGGCTCGTGCACCCAGGCCCAGCTCATTGCCGCACTGAGCGCGCACAGCAGCGCCAGCAGACCGTAGAGCGCGGCAAAGCCGAAGTGCAGCGCCACGAACGGCAGCACCAGCGCGCCGATGCCACCGCCCAGCGGCACGGCGGTCTGGCGGATGCTCATTGCGAGCCCGCGCTCCCCGGCATCGAACCATGTCATCACCGCCCGGCCGCTGGCACCGTTGACGCTGCCTCCGAGAAGGCCGACCAGCAGCAGTCCGCCGCCCAGCCAGGCCAGGCTTGGAATGTGCTGTCCGCTCGGTGCTGCCCACAGCGCCATGGCCACCAGGGCAATCGCGGTGCTGCCGAGGCCCGTGAGCAGCACCGGCCTGTCACCCCAGCGGTCGGTCAGCAGGCCCCATGGCAGTTCGCTGACTGCGATGCCCAGGCCCATGAGGCCGAGCACCAGCCCAAGCGTGGCGTTGTCGAGCTGGTAGCCGGTGCGCATCAGCACCGCGGTCATCGGAATGCCGCTGAAAGCCACGGAGAACGCCGCGTTCGCGGCGACGCCCGCCGCCAGCACTCTCCAGCGGTGGCGGGGCGGGAGCGAAGGGGGGGGAGTTGAAGAAGCCATTGCGGCGCAGTTTCCGCTGTTGCGAAGGTTTTGAAAATCAGAAAATAATGAGCCGATCGTCCCGAAAAACAGGATGATCAAAAAAGGAAGAGCCCATGTCCCAGGTGATGTTCGATCTCGACGTGCTGCGCAGTTTTTCCACCGGAATCGCGCTCGGCAGCTATGCGCGCGCGGCCGACCGGCTGGGCCGCTCCACGTCGGCGGTGAGTGCGCAACTCAAGAAGCTCGAAGCGCAGGCCGGCACCGCGCTTTTCCGCAAGGCCGGCCGCGGACTGGAGCTCACCGATGCGGGCGAAACGCTGCTTGCCTATGCGCATCGCATGCTCGAGCTCAACGAGGAGGCCGGCGCCGCCATGCGCGGTGCCGACCTGCAGGGCTGGGTGCGGCTCGGCCTGCAGGAAGACTTCGGTGAAACGCTGCTGCCCGCGGTGCTCGGGCGTTTTGCGCGCGCGCACCCCAAGGTGCGCATCGAGGCCTGCGTGGCGCGCAGCGCGGAGCTGCGCGAACGGCTCGAACTCCGGCAGCTCGACCTTGCGTTGGTGTGGGACACCGGTGAGCAGATGACGCCGCACGGCGAGCGCGTGGCGCGGCTGCCCTTGCAGTGGATCGGCCCCAGGGCGCCCGATGCGCTCGACGCGTCCTGGTGGAAAGAGCGCGAGCGCCGCCCCGGGGCGCGCAGGAGCAAGGAGCCGCTGCCGCTGGTGCTGCTCGATGCACCGTGCCCGCTGCGCGAAATCGTCACCGCCGCGCTCGATCGCGCGGGCACGCCGTGGCGCCACGCATTCACCAGCGCCAGCCTCGCTGCGTTGTGGGCCGCGACGTCGGCCGGGCTGGGGCTTTCGGTGCGCACGCCCTTCGGCCTGCCGGCGCACGTGCGGGCCATCGACCGCACGGCGGTCGGCCTTCCGGCGCTGCCGCAAATGTCTCTCACGCTCTACCGCTCGCAAGCGAGCGCAGAGGCGCCGGTGGGCCGGCTCGCAACGCTGCTGCTCGAGGCTGTGCGCCAGCACGTGCAGGCCGACCCCGCGCAGCTTCACTGAACGGCCCCGCTAAAATCCGCACCCCGCAGCCGGGCGTCCCGGCCGGCTGCGGGTTTTTGCTTTTCCGGGGCCATGTAGAGGACCACCATGTACAAAAACCTCGCGGGCCGCGCCGTTCTGGCGTGGGCAGCCGCTTGCTTTTTATCTCCCGCCTTTTCGCAACCGCAGGCTCCGAAAGAGCCGTTGAAAATCGGCTTCGTCTATGTGGCGCCGGTGACCGATGCCGGCTGGGTGCGCCAGCATGAAGAAGGCCGCAAGGCCGTGGAAGCGGCGCTGGGCGGCAAGGTGAAGACCACCTACGTCGAGAACGTGGCCGAAGGGGCCGATGCCGAACGCGTGATTCGCGACTTGGCGCAGCAGGGCAACCAGCTGATCTTCACGCCCAGCTTCGGCTACATGGAGCCGACGCTGAAGGTGGCGAAAGACTTCCCCGACGTGAAGTTCGAATCGGTTACCGGCTACAAGGCCGCACCCAACGTGGCGACCTCCAACGCACGCTACTACGAGGGCCGCTACCTCGCGGGCATTGCGGCTGGCCGCATGACGAAGACGAACGTTGCGGGCTACGTGGCGGGTTTTCCGATCCCCGAGGTGCTGCAGGGCATCAACGCGTTCACGCTGGGCATGCGCTCGGTGAATCCGAATGCCAAGGTCATCGTCGTCTGGCTCAACGAGTGGTTCGATCCGCCGAAGGAGCGCGATGCCGCCATGGCGCTGTTCAACCAGAACGCCGATGTGGTCGCCTTTCACACCGGCTCCACCGCGGTGATGGCCGCGGCGCAGGAGCGCGGCAAGATGGCCGTGGCCTACCACTCCGACATGCGCAAGATCGCGCCCGATGCGCAGATCGTCGCCGTCACGCACCAGTGGGGCGGCTACTACACGCAGCGCGCTCGCGCCATGCTCGACGGCAGCTGGAAGAGCGGCAATGTCTGGGGCGGCGTGAAGGAAGGAATGATCCGCGTGGGCGATTTCGGCACCAAGGTGCCCAAGGCCGTGCAGCAGGAGGTGCTGGCGCGCCAGCAGGACATTGCCGCGGGCAAGCTGCAGCCGTTTCGTGCCGTGAACGGCGACGTGCGCGACAACGAAGGGCGCGTTGCCATTGCCAAGGGCGCGCAGTTGAACGACGAGCAGATCCTGAAGATGAATTGGCTGGCCGAAGGCGTGCAGGGGCGCGTCGCGCGCTAGCCCAGTCGCTCGACGACAAAGTCGACGAAGGTCCGGAGCTTGGCGCTGGGCCGGGCTTCGGGCAACCGCATGATGTGAACCTGCCGTGTCGGCAGCTCCCACTTGGGCAGCAATCGAACCACCTGACCCGAGGCCAAGGCAGGGCCGAGCAGCGCGTCGGCCTGCACGATCACCCCGACACCGGCCATCGCCGCGGCCAGCAGCGCCTGGCCGTTGTTGGTGGTGAGCGGGCCGCGCACCGGCACCAGTACCGTCTGGCCGTCGCGCGTGAAGCGCCATGAATGGTTCGGCCCCCACGCGGCGAAGCCGAGCAGCGGGAAAGCTGCCAGCTCGGACGGGTGCTTCGGAAGTCCATGGCGTGCGACCCAGGCGGGGCTTGCCACCGCGAACATGCGCGCCAATGCGAGCGGCCGCGCAATGAGCCGTTCATCGACCGCGGCGCCCGAACGAATACCGCAGTCGAAGCCCTCTTCGGCCAGATCGACCACGCGATCGCTAAGGCTCAGGTCCACCTTCACCTGCGGATAGGCGGCGATGTACTCGGCAATGACGGGTGTGAGCCGGTGTGCGCCATAGGCCACCGGCGCTGTCACCCGAAGCACGCCCTGCGGCATGGCGCGCAGCGACTCGGCCACGCCGTCGGCCGTGTGCACGCTCGCGAGCACGTCGCGGCAACGCTCCAGGTAGGCGGCGCCGATTTCGGTGAGCGCGTGGCGCCGCGTGGTGCGTTCCAGCAGACGGGCGCCGAGCTGATCTTCAAGCGCGCGGATGTGCTTGCCGACCATCACGGCCGAGAGATCGAGCGCCTCGGCGGCAGCGGCAAAGCTGCCCGCGTCCACAGTGGCGACGAAGACTTCCATCGCGCGCAGCTTGTCCATATTGAGAACTCAGAGTTTCGAATTGCCGAACCGGATGGCAATTTATCAAACTATCGATTCGCAAAACAATGGAACCTTCCTGATTCATCTGGCGAGGTTTTCCATGAAGGTTCTTGTTGTGGGCGCGACTGGCGCAGTGGGCAGTGCCGTGGCACAGGCGTTGGCCGGGCGCGGACATGAGGTGGTGCGTGCGGGCCGCACGCGCGGCGACCGGCAGGTCGACATCACCAGCGACGCGAGCGTCGAGGCGCTGTATGCCGCGGTAGGGCGCGTCGATGCGATCGTCTCGGCGGCCGGCGGGCTGTTCTTCGGGCCGCTCGCTGAAATGCGGCCGGCCGATTTCAACATCGGCCTGCAGGACAAGCTGCTCGGCCAGGTCCGCCTTGCGCTGCTGGGGCAGCACGTTCTGGCAGATGGCGGCTCGATCACGCTGACCACGGGCGTAGCGGCCGACGATCCGGTTCGCGGGGGAGGCAATGCGGCGGCAGTGAATGCGGCGGTCGAGGGGTTCGTGAAAGGTGCAGCCATCGAGCTGACACGCGGCCTGCGCATCAATGCGGTCAGTCCGACGCTGCTGACCGAATCGTTGGAAGCGTATGGCGCGCTCTTTCCGGGCGTCGAAACCGTGCCGGCCGCGCGCGTGGCGCTGGCCTATGTGCGCAGCGTCGAAGGTCCGCTGACGGGGCGCGTGTTTCGCGTGTGGCAATGAGCAGGCGCACGCGACTGGCCGGCGCGCTGCTCGCGCTCGCCGCGGCGGCCGCTACGGCCGCACCGCCCGCCGTACAGGCGCTGCCCGAAGACTGGTATCCGGAAAGCGTGGCCATCGGGCCGGATGGTGCGTTCTACGTCGGCAGCTGGCGCCAGGGCGCGGTCGCCCGGTTGAAGCCGGGCGCCGCGCCGAAGGCCGAGGTGCTCGTGAAGCCCGGCGCCAACGGCCTCGCGAACGGGCAGGGCGTGTTGGTCGATGCGAAACGCCAGGCCCTGTGGGTCTGCTCGGGCAACAGCGGCTTCACCACCGTGCCGCAGGCACCGAGCGCGCTCAAGCGCTACGACCTGGCAACGGGCACGCCGCGTGCAAGCTACGCCATGCCCGATGCGGGCTACTGCAACGACCTTGCGCAGGACGCGAGCGGCAATATCTACGTGACCGATTCCTTCCACCCGCGCGTGTTGCGGCTCGAGCCGGGCGCGTCCGCGCTCACGGTCTGGAAAGAAAGCCCGGCGCTGGCCGGCGATGGGCCGTACAAGGGCTTGAACGGCATTGCGATCGATGGCGGCCAGGGCATCTATGTGAGCCTCGTGGCTGCCGCGTCGCATCTGCTGCGCATCGGGTTGAACGCCGATGGCGGGGCCGGCGAAGTCACGCGCATCGGGGCGCCGCGCGTGATGAAGAACGTCGACGCGATCCGCGCCTGGAAGCCCGGGCGGCTGGTGCTGTTCGAGAGCAATGCCTTCGGCGACGGACCCTACGGCGGGCAGGTCACGGTGGCACGCATCGACGGCGCGAAGCTCGGCCTGCAGACGGTGGTGGCGGGGCTCAACGACCCGTCCTCCGGAGCGGTGCTTGGCAACCGTGTCTATTTCATCGAGTCGAAATACGCGCTGCTGCTCAAGCACAAGGACGACGACGCGGCCGTTCCCCGCGGTGTGCCTTTCGACATCCAGTCGCGCGCCTTGCCGCCGGATTGAAGTGGGGGACGGCATATAGCACTCATACGCGCATGGAAATTGCGGCGCTGCCGGGCTGGTTTACCCTCCGCAGCAACGATGAAAAAAGCCTACCGCGCCTCCCTCCTGCGATTCGACGACGCCGGCCTGCCCGTATTCGATGAAGACGGCCTGCTGGTCGTCGCCCCCGACGGCGCCGGCCGCCAGCGCGTGCTCGATGCCGGCAGCCATGCCGCCGTGTCGCCGCGCCACGCCGATGCCGAGCTGACCCACCTGCCGGGCCGCATCCTTGCGCCGGGCTTCGTGGACATGCACATCCATTTTCCGCAGACCGACATCATCGGCTCGCCTTCGCCGGGGCTCCTGCCCTGGCTCGAGAACTACACCTTTCCGGCGGAGGCCAAGTTCATCGACCCGGCGCATTCGAACGAAGTGGCCGATGTGTTCTTCGACGAATTGCTGCGCAACGGCGTGACGACCGCGCTGGCTTTCGCGACGTCGCACGTGGCGTCGGTCGATGCCTTCTTCGGGGGCGCCCAGCGCCGGGGCCTTCGCATGATCAGCGGCAAGGTGCTGCAGGACCGGCATTCGCCGGACGGCGTGCGCGACGAGACCGAGCAGAGCCTCATCGACTCCGAGGCGCTGATCCGCAAGTGGCACAACATTGATCGTCTTGGCTACGCCATCACGCCGCGCTTTGCGCCCGCGAGCACCGACGCGCAGATGCGCGGGGCGGGCGAACTGGCCGCGAAATATGCGGACACGTGGATCCAGTCGCACGTGGCCGAGAACCGCGACGAGGTGGCCTGGGTGCGGGAGCTCTATCCGAAGGCGCGCTCCTATCTCGACGTGTACGCCGGCTTCGGGCTGATGCGCGAACGCGCCGTGTACGCGCATTGCATCTACCTCGACGACACCGATCGCGCGCTGCTGCGCGACACGAAGACGGCGGCCGCCGTGAGCCCGACCAGCAACCTGTTCCTGGGCAGCGGTTTTTTCGACTTCGGCGCGGCCGACCGCGTCGGCTACCCGTACGGCCTGGCCAGCGACGTGGGCGGCGGCACCAGCTTCAGCCCCTTCCACACGATGATGGCGGCCTACTACGTGGGCCGGGAGGGTCAGACCAAGGCCGGCCTGAGCATCGCCCCTTCGCAGCTCTGGTGGCGCCACACCGGCGGCGCGGCGCGCGCGCTGGGGCTCGATGGCGTGGTCGGCAACCTGCAGCCCGGCTGCGAGGCCGACTTCCTGGTGCTCAACCCCCAGGCCACGCCCTTGCTGGCGCGCAAGGCCGCCCGCGCGAACAGCCTCGAGGAGCTGCTGTTCGCGATGATCGTGCTGGGCGACGACCGGTTGGTCGAGCGCACGGTGATCTCGCAAGCGGGGTAACCGCAGGCCCGTCGCAGCCGGAGGGGGTGGGGGCATGGCGCATGCCACAATTCGTGCCATTCCTCCCCCGCAGCAGCATCGGCGACCGCATATGAGCATCAAGAGCGACAAATGGATCCGGCGCATGGCCGAACAGACCGGCATGATCGAGCCCTTCGAGCCCGGCCAGGTGCGCGAGGCCTCCGGCCACAAGATCATCAGCTACGGCACCTCGAGCTACGGCTACGACATCCGTTGCGCACCCGAATTCAAGGTTTTCACCAACATCCACAGCACCGTGGTCGACCCGAAGAACTTCGACGAGAAGAGCTTCGTCGACATGCACGGCGACTACTGCATCATTCCGCCCAACAGCTTTGCGCTGGCGCGCACGGTCGAGTACTTTCGCATCCCGCGCAACGTGCTCACCATCTGCCTGGGCAAGAGCACCTATGCGCGCTGCGGCATCATCGTCAACGTGACCCCGTTCGAGCCCGAATGGGAAGGCTATGTGACGCTCGAGTTCAGCAACACCACGCCGCTGCCCGCCAAGATCTACGCAGGCGAGGGCTGCGCGCAGGTGCTGTTCTTCGAGAGCGACGAAGTCTGCGAAACCAGCTACAAGGACCGCGGCGGCAAATACCAGGGCCAGCGCGGCGTCACGCTTCCCAAGACCTGATACACGCGTTCTGACCGCTGGTTACGCAACAGGCGGCCGGGCCAAGTACCATCCTGCGACGCTCCGGCAACTTCTGCAAGGCCGGCAAGGAGACTGCGATGAGATGGGAAGGCAACGAACAATCGGACAACGTCGAAGACCGCCGCGGTGAGGGTGGCGGTGGAGGCGGAGGCGGCTTCATCGGCGGCCGGAGCATCGGCATCGGCACCATCGCGGTCGCGCTGATCGCGGGCTGGATCTTCGGCATCAATCCGCTCACGGTGCTCAGCCTGCTGAGCGGCGGCGGTGGCGAACAGGTCCAGGTGCAGCAGCAACAGGGGCCCGCACCCAAGCCGCCCTCGAGTGACCGCGAGGCGGCTTTCGTCTCGACCGTGCTCAAGAACACCGAAGTGGTCTGGACGAACATCTTCCGGCAGAACGGCGGCACCTACCAGGCGCCCCGGCTCGTGCTGTTTCGCGGCGCCACGCCCACGGCCTGCGGCACCGGGCAATCGGCCATGGGGCCGTTCTACTGCCCGGGCGACAAGAAGGTGTACATCGACCTCGGCTTCTACGACACGCTCAAGAACCAGCTCGGCGCGCCTGGCGAATTCGCCCAGGCCTACGTCATTGCGCACGAAGTCGGCCACCACGTGCAGGACGAACTCGGCGTGACCGCCAAGGTGGACGGCATGCGTGGGCGCCTGAGCCAGTCGCAGAACAACGCGCTGAGCGTTCGCGTCGAATTGCAGGCCGACTGTTTTGCGGGCATCTGGGCGCACCATTCGCAAGAGTCGAAGAAGTGGCTCGACCCGGGCGACATCGAGGCCGCGATGAATGCCGCGCAGAAGATCGGCGACGACGCTTTGCAGCGTTCCGCGGGCCGCGCCGTGGTGCCCGACAGCTTCACCCACGGGTCGAGCGCGCAGCGCCAACGCTGGTTCGGCGCGGGGTATCAAAGCGGCGACATCAAGTCTTGCGACACCTTCAACGCGCGCAGCCTATGAGCCTCGATGGCGTGCAGGGCGCATGAATGTTAGCTTCGGTGCTATAAAATAAATAGCAATGTAGCCGGCGCGGGAGTTGTCACGACGCCGTCACTGCCATTTTTTGCGGCAGTGCGACAATAGAAGGCTTAATGACAAGCTCCTTCTCCAATCTATCGCTGGCGGAACCGCTGGCGCGCGCCGTAGCCGAAATGGGCTACGAGACCATGACTCCCATCCAGGAGCAGGCCATTCCGGTCGTGCTTTCGGGGCAGGACGTGATGGGCGCCGCGCAGACCGGCACCGGCAAGACCGCGGCGTTTTCGCTGCCCTTGCTGCAACGCATGCTCAAGCACGAGAACTCGTCCACGTCGCCCGCGCGGCACCCGGTGCGTGCACTGGTGTTGCTGCCCACGCGCGAACTGGCCGACCAGGTGGCCCAGCAGGTCAAGCTGTACGCCAAGTACACCAACCTGCGCAGCACGGTGGTGTTCGGCGGCATCGACATGAAGCCGCAGACGCTCGAGCTCAAGAAGGGCGTCGAGGTGCTGGTCGCCACGCCGGGCCGGCTGCTTGACCACATCGAAGCCAAGAACGCGGTGCTCAACCAGGTGGAGTACGTGGTGCTCGACGAGGCCGACCGCATGCTGGACATCGGCTTTCTGCCCGACCTGCAGCGCATCCTGAGCTACCTGCCCAAGCAGCGCACCACGCTCTTGTTCTCGGCCACCTTCTCGCCCGAAATCAAGCGGTTGGCCGGCAGCTACCTGCAGAACCCCGTCACCATCGAGGTGGCGCGGCCGAACGAAACGGCGTCGACCGTCGAGCAGCACTTCTACAGCGTGAGCGACGACGACAAGCGCCGCGCGCTCAAGCAGATCGTGAAGCAGCGCGGCATCACGCAGGCCTTTGTCTTCGTCAACAGCAAGCTCGGCTGCGCACGCCTCGCGCGCTCGCTGGAGCGCGACGGCCTTCGCACCACGGCGCTGCACGGCGACAAGAGCCAGGACGAACGCCTGAAGGCGCTCGCCTCGTTCAAGGCCGGCGAAGTCGACCTGCTGGTGTGCACTGACGTCGCGGCCCGTGGCCTCGACATCAAGGACGTGCCGGCGGTCTTCAACTTCGACATTCCGTTCAACGCCGAAGACTACGTGCACCGCATCGGCCGCACGGGCCGTGCCGGCGCCTCGGGCCTGGCCGTGAGCTTTGCCAGCGGCGGCAACGATGCGCGCCTGGTGGCCGACATCGAGAAGCTGATCAAGAAGAAGATCGAGCTCGAACCCGTCGAGTTCGAAGAAGACAAGCCGCGCGGCCGCATCAACGACGGACGCCGCCATTGGCGCGAAGAGGGCGAGGCCGGCGACGCACGCGACGTGCTCGACCAGCCGCGCGAGCGCAGCAGCATTGGCGCCGATGCACGCCGCGGTGGCGGGCGTCCGCACCGTGCGCCTTCCGCGCCGCGCGATCCGTTCTTCGACAAGCCCTACGAACCGGGCGAGCGCGAAGCCGCTCCCGACTGGGAAGCCGCCGCCAAGGCAGCGCCTGCGCGCGGCATTTCGAGCAACATCAAGAGCAAGCGCAAGGTTGCGGCGCTCTTCAAGAGCGCCGAGACGAGCTGACAGAGCACGGAGCCCGCTTCGGCGAGGCCTCTGCCCAAAGAAAAAGCCGGCATCGCCGGCTTTTTCTTTGGGCAAGCGCCGTGCGAAACGTTCAGATCACGCGGAAGTGATGCGTTCCGTCGCGCGCCAGTTGCGCCACCAGCCTGTATTCCCAGTCGAGGTACGCCTGCATCGCCTCGGCGGGCGCATCGGTGCCTTCGTAGGGGCGGCGATAGCGGTCGGTGCGTGGCGTGGCCAGCCGCGTTTCGCCCGATTCGGCTTCGAGGCCCGCGGCGAACCATGCCGCGTTTCCGCCGGCCAGGACCAGCACTTCCACGTCACGTTGGCCGCGCGAGTCGAGCAGTTGGCGCAAGTCTGCCGCGGCATAGCGCGCGAGCAGGCTGCTGCCGCAGGTCAGCACATAGCGCTGCGATGCAGGAATCACCGCATTGATCGCACCCGCGAGCTGCGCGCGAATCACATACCAGGCGCCCGGAATGTGCCGCTTCACGTAGTTGGCGCTGGTGGTCACATCGAGCACAGCGGTGCCGGGCTGCGCCAGCAGCGCTGCCAGCGTCTTCGGGCCTATCTCGGCGACGGCGGCGGCAACGGGTGGATAGGCAGGCGAGGGCGTTCCGGTTTCGGTGAACGACGAAGCCGCGGGCACCGTATCGGGCACATACACCTCCCAGCCCATCTGCGCGAGCCATGACGCGCTCATCGAGGCCCGCACGCCGTCGTCGTCCGCCAGCACGATGCGCGCGCCGCGCACCGGCACCTGGTGATCGGTTTCCTGCACCAGCTGACCGCCGGGCGCACTTGCAAAGCCGGGCAGGTGGCCGGCCTCGTATTCCTCGGGCGTACGCACGTCGAACCGGTAGAGCGTGCGCCCCGGTGCTTCCAGCGCATGCAGCGCATCGAGCGCGATGCGGCGCACGCCGGCCTTGTCGGCCACGCGGCGCGCATCGGCCTCTGCCTGTGCGCGGTGCGCATCCGACACCACGACGGGCGCCCGCCGGTCCGCGCCATGGTCGAGCACCTGCCCCGCGAGCTTCCAGCCGATGGTGCCGTTGCGCAGGGCAGCCACCGGGTTCGGAATGCCCGCATTCACCAGCGATTGCGTGCCGATGATGCTGCGCGTGCGGCCCGCGCAGTTGACGATCACCCGCGTGGCCGGGTCGGATGCGAGCTCGCGCACGCGCAGCACCAGCTCCGCGCCGGGCACGCTGGTGGCCGAGGGAATGCTCATGGTCTGGTATTCGTCGAAGCGGCGCGCGTCGAGCACCACCACGTTCGCCTTGCCCTCGACCAGCGCCTTCACCTCGGGCGCGGAAAGCGATGGCGTGTGCCGCTCGTGCTCGACCAGTTCGCCGAAAGACTTGCTCGGCACGTTCACGTCGCGGAACAGCTCGCCGCCGGCCGCGCGCCAGTCTTCGAGGCCGCCTTCGAGCAGGTGCACGTTGATGTAGCCCAGCGCGGCTAGCGTGTGCGCGGCGAGCGGCGCCAGGTCGATGCCGTCGTGCGTGCCGTAGAGCACGATGAACGTGCTGCGCCGCGGAATGCGCCGCCAGGCCTCGATCTCGATGCGCGAGAGCGGCAGGTTCGCAGCCCACAGCGGATGCTCCTGCGCGAAGGGGTCTTCTTCGCGCACGTCGAGCAGCGCGGTTTCTTCGCGCGCGATGAGTCGTTCGCGCACGGCGGCAAAGGGCAGATGGGGAAAGGCGGTGGTCGTCATGCGAATTTCGGTCTGAGTTCGGCGGAGCGGTCCCAGAGGTTGGGAAGAAGCGTGTTGGAGTAGCCCGAGACGAAGGGCTTGCGTCCGCCCTCGGCCGGGTAAGTATGCCGCCGCACGGCCCCTATGTTGGCGCCGTAGACGTGGATGCTGATCGACACGCGGTCCGCATGCGCGTTGTGCACGCGATGCAGGTCGCCGACGGTGGGCGACACGGCTTCCACATCGCCGGCGTCGAGCCGCACAGCCTCGCCTTGCGGCTGTGCCCGGCCATCGCTGCCGACGGCGTAGGCCTGGCTGTATTCGGCGCCGCGCAGCATGCCGATCAAGCCCCACACCGTGTGGTCGTGCACCGGCGTGGCTTGCCCCGGCCCCCAGACAAAGCTCACGACCGAGAAGCGCTCGGTGCTGTCGGCGTGCAGCAGGAACTGCCGGTAGTGCACCGGGTCGGGCTGCGCGAACACGTCGGGCAGCCAGTCGTCTCGCGCGACCAGTGTGCGAAGCAGCGTGCGGCCTTCGGAAAGAATGCGCGGCTCGTCGGGTGCGCTGTCGAGCAGCCGGCCGAACGCGCCGACGAATTCACGCAGCGGTGCGATGGCGGCAACCTCGGGTGCCGTCATGCCGGCCGTTTCCAGAGCTGCGCATCGGTGATGGCGCGCACGTCCACGCGCACCGGCAGGATGCCGTCGCGCGCCGAGCGGTCGGCCACCGCCTGCAAGGCAACGATGTCGGCCTCGGTCACCGGCCGGCCGGTGACCGAGGCACGCGCAGTGATGATGCGGGCCGATTCGATCGGCAACCGCGTGAGCCTGCTGTAGGCCTGCGCATACGCCTCGGGGTTGGCCAGCGCCCATTCGCCAGCGCACGCCAGCCGGTCGAGAAACTGCACGATGGCAATGCGCTTGGCCGGATCGGCCAGCGAAGGCTCGCTGGCGGTGATGAAGCCCAGGGCCGTGTTGATGCCGCGCCCGTCGCGCAAGATGCGCCCGCCCTGCTGCAGTGCGATCGTGTAGTAGGGGTCGAACACGGCCCACGCATCGATCTGCTTCGAGGCAAAGGCCGCGGCCGCATCGGTGGGCAGCACGAACTTCACCGTGACCTCGCTGCGCGGCACGCCGGCTTCTTCGAGCGCGCCATACAGCTGGTACTGCGAAATGCTTCCGCGCGCGGACGAAACGATGACCGTCTTGCCACGCAGGTCGGCCACGGTGCGCAAAGGCGAATCGGGCTGCACCACAATGCCCAGCGCATCGGCCTTGCCGACACGCGTGGCGACGATCTTCAGCGGCGTGCGGCCGACGGCGGCGGCCAGCACCGGCAGGTCGCCGGCCACGGCGGTATCGACCGCCGCGCTGCGCTGCGCTTCGAACAGCGGCGCGGCACCCTGGAAGTTGGCCCAGCGGTACGCGAAGGGCGCGTCGTCGAGTGCCTTCGATGCCTCGAAGAGGGCGCGCAAGCCGCCGGCCTGGTCACCGAGCACCAGCGTGGTCTGCGGCTGCTGCGCCCATGCACGCATGGGGCCGGCAGCCGCCAGTGCGAGGGCGGTGCCCTGCTTGAGCCAGCCGCGGCGCGAAGCCTTGGAGAAGAGGAGGCCGGTCATGCGGAGGCTCCCGAGGACTGCAATGCGCGCGCACCCGCCGCAACCAGGATGGCGTCGTTCTGCGGCGTGTGGATGCGGCTGCACAGCACGTCGCGATGATGCCGCTCCAGCGGGTTCTGCCGTGCGAGGCCGTGGTTGCCGCTCAGCTGCAGCGCGATTTCGACCGCGCGCACCGCGTTGCCCGTCACGGTGTATTTGAGCAGGCCGCTCTCGGTGGCCGGCTGCGCGCGGCCTTCGTCGACGGCACGGGCCGCATCGTCGAGCAGCACGCGGTTGGTGCGCAGCAGCGCGGCAATTTCTCCCACATGCTCCTGCACGCGCGGCAGGCTCGCAAGCGGCGCGCCCAGGCTGCCGGGTGCGCGCTGGTTCAGGAATCCGGTTACCCAATCATTCGCGGCCAAGGCCACCGCGTCGTACAGGCTGCCGAGCAGCACAGTCATCCAGGCCTGCTGCGTGGCATGGGCGTCGATGTCGGTCTGGCTACCCGCGTCGGGCGCCCAGTCGGCCGGTGCGCGCAGGTCGACCGCATGGTCGAGGTCGATTGCGACGTTCTCGAACACCACTTCATGGCTGCCCGAGGCACGCAGGCCCAGGTGGTCCCAGCTTGCGATCACGCGCACGCCGGGCGCGTTGCGCGGCACCAGGAACACGCCGGTGCGCGGCGCGGCTTCGTCGGTGCGCCCCCATACAGCGAGCCACGTGAGGCCCTCGATGCCGGTCGTGTAGAGCTTGTGGCCGTCGATCTTCCACCCGCTGCCTTCGCGGCGTGCGACGGTCGCGGGCAGGCCGCCACGTGCCGGCGAGCCGAGCGCGGGCTCCACACGCAGCGCATTGATGAGCGCACCGCGCTCCACCGCATCGCGCAGCACGCGTTCGCGCAGATGCAGCGGCCAGCGGCTGTCGCTGCGCGCGAGTGCATGGTGCTGCAGGTAGGTCATCGTCAGGATCAACGCGGTGGCGGGCTCGCCGCGCGCCACGGCCGCAATCACGCGCCGTGCCGTTGCCAACGTGGCACCGCCGCCGCCGTGCGCCGCGGGGGTCACCAGGCCGATGAAGCCGTGCGACTGCAGCGCCTCGAAGTTCGCGCGCGGGAAGGCACCGCTGCGGTCGTGGTCAGCCGCCGTGGCGGCGAACCGGGCCGACAGGCGTGCGAGAACGGCAGCGTCGACTCCGGCCGGGGCGGCGGTGGGCGTGGGGTCTTCATAGGTGGCCGGCGGGCGGCGCAAGGGGAGTGCACTCATGGTTCCGCACAGTACCGGCCGCACGCCGCGGCGGAAACGACGCATCCCGCATATGCAAACTCGTTTTTCTGCGTTCGCTTTTGCTGTGTGCGCCGGTACGGTCCGGTGCATGAAACCTGAATTCCCACTCGATCGGCGCCGCCTGCTGCAGGCCGCCGCAGCCTGGAGCGCGGTGGCTGCAACCGGCGCCGCACAGGCCGCGGCACCGGCACGCGACCTTTCCGGCGTGACCCTGCGCGTGGGCACCTACAAGGGCCTGTGGCGTCCGCTGCTGCAAGCTTCCGGCCAGGCCGACACGCCCTACAAGATCGACTGGCGAGAGCTCAACAACGGCGTGCTGCACATTGAGGCCATCAACGGCGATGCGCTCGACCTGGGGTCGGGCAGCGAGATTCCGCCGGTGTTCGCGGCGCGCCAGAAATCGAGCGTGAAGCTGGTGGCCGTGACGCACGAAGACCTGAACAACCAGGCCACGCTGGCGCGCAAGGATTCGCCGATCCGCAGCATCGCCGACTTCAAGGGCAAGCGCGTGGGCTATGTGCGCGCCACCACTTCGCACTATTACCTGGCCAGGCAACTGGCCGAGGCGGGGCTCTCTTTCAGCGACATCCAGGCCGTGAGTCTCACGCCGGCGGACGGCCTTTCGGCCTTTGCGCGTGGCGATCTCGATGCCTGGGCCATCTACGGCTACAACGGCCAGCTTGCGCGCACGCAGTACGGCGCGCGCACCATCAAGACCGGCGTGGGCTATCTCTCGGGTAACTTTCCCATCTACGCGAACCCGCGAACGCTCGACGACACGCTGCGCCGCGCGGCATTGAGCGACCTGCTGCAGCGCCTGCAGCGTTCCTTCGCATGGATCAACGGCAACTTCCTGGCCTATGCGCGCGCGCAATCGGCCGAGACGCGCGTGCCGGTGGGCGACTTGGTCGAACTCTTCAACGGACGCAGCGGCGACTACAGCCTGGGCCCCGTCACCGATGCCGTGGTGCGCAGCCACCAGCAGGTGGCCGACACCTTCCTGAAGATCGGCGTGCTCGACGGCCCGGCCGACGTGAAGCCCCTGTGGGACCGCAGCTTTGAGAACGTGCTGCGCCTGCCCGCCGCCTGAACAACCACGCATCCACCTGAAAACACGAGGACACCATGAGCCAGAACGACGTTGAATTCATCGGCATGATCCAGGGCCAGAAGGTCTCGGAGATCCACGCCGCCAAAGGCCCCGCCATCGACCGCGACTATGTGCGCGCCTTTGCGCAGGCGCACGAGAACGCAGGCTTCGACCGCGTGCTGGTGCCGCACCATTCGACCAGCCCCGATGCAACGTTGACCGTGGCCTACGCCGCCTCGGTCACCGAGCGCATCCATTTCATGCTCGCGCACCGCCCGGGCTTCGTGGCGCCCACGCTCGCAGCGCGGCAGTTCGCCTCGCTCGACCAGTTCAGCGGCGGCCGGCTCGGCGTGCACTACATCTCGGGCGGCTCCGATGAGGAGCAGCGGCGCGACGGCGACTGGCTCGATCACGACCAGCGCTATGCACGCACCGACGAATACCTCGAAGTGCTGCACAAGGTGTGGACTGCCGAGAAACCCTTCGACCACGAAGGCGCGCACTACCGCTACCAGAACGCTTTCTCCGAAGTGAAGCCGCTGCAGACGCGCAACGGCAGGCCGCATGTGCCGGTGTATTTCGGCGGTGCGTCGGAGGCGGCCATTCCCGTCGCAGGCAAGTACGCCGACGTGTATGCGCTGTGGGGCGAATCGCTCGACCAGGCGCGCGAGCTCACGACGCGCGTGCGCGCCGAGGCCGCGAAGCACGGGCGCAGCGTGCGCTTCTCGGTGTCGTTCCGCCCCATCCTCGCGGAGACCGAAGAGGCCGCGTGGGCACGCGCCGACCGCATCCTGGCCGAGACCAAGCGGCTTCGCGTGGTGCAGGGCTACAACCGCGGCGGCCCGCAGCAGAGCGAGGGCGCGAAGCGCCTGCTGGCTGCGGCCGACAAGGGCCCGCGTGTGGACAAGCGCCTGTGGACTGCCGTCGCGCAAGAGATCGGCGGCCGCTCGAACAGCACCGCGCTGGTCGGTACACCCGAGCAGGTGGCCGATGCGCTGCTCGACTACTACGACCTGGGCGTGACCACCTTCCTGATCCGCGGCTTCGATCCGCTCGAAGACGCGACGGACTATGGGCGCGAGCTGATTCCGCGCACGCGCGAGCTGGTGGCGCAGCGGCTGCAGTCTCAACGCAAGGCGGCCTAACCTGACTTTCTCCCTCCCCTTTCGGGGGAGGGCAGGGGTGGGGGCTCGCGGCCTTCACAACGCCGCGGCCTTGCGTGCGCCGCTTGCCCCCATCCCAGCCTTCCCCCAGAGGGGGAAGGAGCAATACCAAATACGAGGACATCTTTCATGAGTGCAGTTCTGTCGATCGACTGGGATGCCGGTCTTGCGCTTCGGCGCAACCCGAACCCGCAGCAAAAATACTGGTTCGACCCGATCCCGCCGCGCACCAGCGTGCAAGCCGAGCGCCGCCACCGGCAGGAGCGCCTGGCGGGCGCGTTCCGCCTGTTCGCGCGCTTCGGCTTTGCGCAGGGCCTGGCCGGCCACATCACCGCGCGCGACCCGGAGCTCACCGACCACTTCTGGGTCAACCCGCTGGGCATTCACTTCTCGCGCATCAAGGTGTCCGACCTGCTGCTCGTCAATTCGAAAGGCGAGACCGTGATCGGCGACAAGCCGCTCAACAAGGCCGCCTTTGCCATTCACGCCGCCATCCACGAGCACAACCCGAAGATCGTTGCCGCCGCCCACACGCACTCGACCTACGGCAAGGCCTGGTCCACGCTGGGCCGCAAGCTCGACACCCTCACGCAGGACAGCTGCGTGTTCCACGAAGACGTGGCGCTGTTCGACGACTTCACCGGCATGGTGGTCGACACCAGCGAGGGCGACCGCATCGCGCAGGCACTGGGCGACAGGAAGGGTGCCATCCTCAAGAACCACGGCATCCTGACCGCGGGCCCCACGGTGGAAGCCGCCGCCTGGTGGTACATCGCGCTCGACAACGCCTGCCACACGCAACTTCTCGCCGAGGCCGCCGGCAAGCCGCAGCCCATCGACGAAGCCACCGCGCGCCACACGCACAGCCAGATCGGCGGCCCGGAGGGGGCCATCCATTCCTTCGACAGCCTCTATGAAGGTCTCGTGGAAGCGGAGCCCGAACTGCTGGACTGAACAAAAAAACCAACGGAGTTCTCGATGACCGCATCCCTTTCACGCCGCAGTGTTCTGCGCGCCGGCGGCGCTGCCGCCGTGGTCGCCTCGGGCGGCCTGATCGCCTCGCAGGCCTTCTCGCAGCAGGCCCGCAAGCTCACCTTCGCATGGAACGCCGCCGCGTTCTGCCTCTCGCCCGTGGTGGTGGCGCAAGAGCGCGGCTACTTCGAGCGCAATGGCCTGCAGGTGGACCTGATCAACTACACGGGTTCCACCGACCAACTCCTGGAGTCGCTGGCCACGGCCAAGGCCGACGCGGCGGTCGGCATGATCCACCGCTGGCTCAAGCCGCTGGAGTCGGGCTTCGACGTGAAGATCGTCGGCAGCTCGCATGGCGGTTGCGTGCGGCTGGTGGGCGCGAAGAGCGCGGGCGCCACCAGTATTGCCAGCCTAAAGGGCAAGGTCATCGGCGTGTCGGACATCGCAAGCCCGGGCAAGAACTTCTTCTCGATTCTGCTGACCAAGAACGGCGTCGACGCCGACAAGGACGTGACCTGGCGCCAGTACCCGGCCGACCTGCTGGACATTGCGGTGCAGAAAGGCGAGATTCATGCGATTGCCGACGGTGACCCGAATGTCTACCTGATCGAGAAGCGCAACAAGGGCGCCTTCGTGGAAATCGCGAGCAATCTCTCCGGCGAATACAAGGACAAGGTCTGCTGCATCGTCGGTGCGCGCGGCGAGCTGGTGCGCAAGGACAAGCCGACCGTCGCGGCGCTGGTGCGGGCCATCGCGCAAGCCTCCGACTACGTGGCGGAGAACCCCAACGAGTCGGCCAAGCTCTTCGCGAAGTATTCGCCGAAGGTGCCGGTTGAAGACCTGCGCGCGCTGCTGGGCACGCTCACGCACAGCCACCATCCGCTCGGCAAAAACCTGCGCGACGAGGTGGAGTTCTATGCGCGCGATTTCCGAAGCGTCGGTGTGCTCAAGAAGACCACCGACCCGGTGCGCTTTGCTGAACACGTCTCTTTCGATCCGCTGGCATGAGCACCCCCGACCCCGCTTTGGGCTTCAATTCCCTCCCCTTCCGGGGGAGGGCCAGGGTGGGGGCGGCGGCGCCCGAACGCACGCCTGCTCCCGCATCGACATCGCCCCGTATCCAGACGGACCTGCCCACATGGCGCATCGGCTTCGCCGCCGCTGCGACATGGCTCGCCCTCGGCCTGCTCACCATCTATTGGCCGAACCAGGCCGTGGGCTTCAGCGACTGGGCCTACACCGACGAGTTCGGTATCGCCGCCATCACCGCCGGTGCGCTGCTGCTTGCCGTCGCATTGCTCGGCCCGCGCGCCGGTCGTGCCGCACGCCTGCTGCGGCCTGCCGGCCCGTGGCTCGTCGCACTGCCTGTGCTCTTCGCCATCTGGGAGATCGCGACCGCCAAGCTTGCCTTGCTCCCCACGCCGTTCTTCGCGCCGCCGCAAAGCCTGATCGAAACCTACATCGACGACTGGCGCCGCCTTGGCGAAAGCCTGCTGCATTCGACCCGGTTGCTCGCCCACGGCTTCGTGCTGGGCGCGCTCGCGGGCTTTCTCACGGGCGTGACCATCGGCTGGTCGCGCGTTGCGGGCTACTGGGTGCATCCGGTGCTGCGTTTCGTGGGGCCGGTGCCGGCCTCGGCGCTGCTGCCGCTCGCGTTCTTCTTCTTTCCGTCGAGCTATGCGGCGGCCGTGTTCCTGATCGCGCTGGCGACGGGCTTCCCGGTGGCGGTGCTCACCTGGTCGGGCGTGGCAACAGTGAACCGCAACTACTACGACGTGGCGCGCACCATGGGCGCGAGCGAGCGCTTCCTGGTGCTGCGCGTGGCGATACCCGCTGCGCTGCCGCAGGTGTTCGTGGGACTCTTCATGGGGCTGGGCGCGGCTTTCTCGGTGCTCGTTACGGCCGAGATGATGGGCGTGAAGGCCGGCCTGGGCTTCTACCTCTCGTGGGCTCAGGGCTGGGCTTCGTACTCGAACATGTACGCCGCGCTGATCGTGATGGCCGTGCTGTGCTCGGGCCTGATCACGCTGCTCTTCAAGGTACGCGACCGCGTGCTGTCGTGGCAGAAGGGGACCGTGAAGTGGTAGCCGCCGTCATCGCCGAACCGGGCGTGCGCAAGGCCGGCGCGCACATCGACATCCGCGGCGTGAGCCACTGGTTCGATGTGCCCGCGGGGCCGTTGCAGGTGCTCGACGACATCGATCTCACGGTGAAGCCGGGTGAGTTCGTCGCGCTGCTGGGGCCGAGCGGCTGCGGCAAGTCGACGCTGCTGCGGTTGGTCGCTGGCCTCGAGCCCGCCACGGCCGGCCGCATCACGCAGGACGATGCGCCGATCACCCGGCCCGACCCGTCGCGCATCGTCGTGTTCCAGGACCCGACGCTCTATCCGTGGCGCAGCGTGTGGGACAACGTCGCGCTCGGCCTGCAGGCGCGCGGCGTGCTCAAGGCGCAGCGCGGGCGCGTCGACGAGGCGCTGAAGCTCGTGGGGCTCACCGACTTCGCCAAGGTTTTCCCGCACCAGCTTTCGGGCGGCATGGCGCAGCGCGTGGCACTGGCGCGAGCGCTGGTCAACGACCCGCAACTGCTGGTGCTCGACGAACCGCTCGGCAAGCTCGACTCGCTCACGCGCATCGCGATGCAGAGCGAGCTCGTCAACCTGTGGCAGCGCGCGGGCTTCTCGGCGCTCCTGGTAACGCACGATGTGGAAGAGGCGCTGTTCCTCGCCAACCGGGTGATCGTGCTGAGCGACCGGCCGGCGCGCATCGCGGCGGAGATCGTGGTCGACCTGCCGTATCCGCGGCACCGCGGTCATGCGCGTTTGGCGGAATTGCGGCACGAGGCGCTCAGGCACCTGGGGCTGGACGCCACCTGGTGAGATGAACAGCACGCCCGGGGCCGATTGGCTCAACCTGCTGATCGGCCTGCTTCAAGACGCCCAGTTGCAACTGCTGCGCGTGCTCGACGCGCTGGGGCTCGCGCAGCAGATGCATGGCAGGCCGGGCTGGCCGTGGGAGCACCGGCTGTCGGGCGAGAATCTGCTCATCGACCTTGGCCAGGCACGCAGCCTCGCGTGGACGCTGGTGTTCGTCGGCGTGGCGGTGCTCGCGTTGCTGCTCGCACTGTTCTGGCGGCGCCCGCGCTTCTACTTTCTCGCACTGGTGCCGATGTTGCTGATCGCGGCGCCATGGCCCGAAGCGCACGTGGTGCTGGTGCCGGCGACACCCACGAGCTTCCAGTCTTCGCCGACCGGCTTCACGGCCGCATCCATCGCGCAGGGTCGCGCGCTCTACGAACAGAACTGCGTGGCCTGCCATGGCGCGGACGGCAAGGGCGAAGGGCCGCTCGCGGCCTCGCTGGCGGTGTGGCCGCCGGACTTGAGCGGCCCCTTGCTGTGGCGGCGCGCCGACGGCGACCTGCTCTGGCGCATTCTTCACGGCACACGCGATGCCGGGCAGGGCAAGACCACGATGCCCGGCTTCGGCGGCAAGCTCGACGAGGCCGATGCCTGGGCGTTGATCGACTACATGAAGGCGCAGGCTGCGGGCCAGAGCCTGCGTGCGCTCGGCAACTGGCCGCAGCCTATCGGCCTGCCCGACATGGCGGTGCGTTGCGGCTCGCAGCCGCCCCGGTGGCTCGCGAGTTGGCGCGGGCAGCGCGTGCGCATCGTGGCGGGCGACGCAGCGCTGACCGAAGATCCGCGCCTTGTGACCGTGCGGCTGGTGTCGCCGTCGTCGAAGACCGCGCCGGCCGCTGCCGATTGCGCGGCCGAATCCGTTGCCGCCTGGGAAGCGTTGGCACTGATCGCCGGCACCGACCGCCTTGCCGGCACCCAGCTCATCGCCGACCGCGACGGATGGCTGCGTGCGCGCGGCGAGCCCGGCAAGGCGGGCTGGTCCGACGACGACCTGCTGTGCCGCAGCGAACGCACACCGAGCGCGACAGCGGATGGCGCCACGCTACCCGCCGACGGCCTGGGCGCGCTGATCGCCCGCATGGACGCGGAGCCGGTGCGCTTCGTCAAAGGCGGCTTCATCCACTGACTTTTCTTGACTCGAACACGGAGAACCCATGAACTCATCGCACCTCGACCCATCGCGCCGGCGGCTCCTTGCGCAAGGCCTCGCAACGGCCTCCGCCATCGCCTTGCCCGCCTTCTCTTTGCAGGCCCGTGCGCAGGGCCGCCCGGTGCTCAAGGCCGGCGACCAGAAGGGCGGGCTGCGTGCTCTGCTCGAAGCGGCCAACGGCCTGGAAGGCCTGGGCTACGACATCCAGTGGTCCGAATTTCCCGCAGCGGCGCCGTTGGCCGAGGCGCTCAACGCGGCCGCGGTCGACTCCGGCCCCATCGGCGATGCGCCGCTCATCTTCGCGCTCGCCGCCGGCACGCGCGTCAAGGCCATCGGCGCGAACCGTTCGGACTCCTACGGCACCGCAGTGCTGGTGCGGCCCGACTCGCCGCTCAAGACCGCCGCCGACCTC
The DNA here is from genome assembly GCF_040544635.1 of Variovorax paradoxus. Classification (GTDB taxonomy): domain Bacteria; phylum Pseudomonadota; class Gammaproteobacteria; order Burkholderiales; family Burkholderiaceae_C; genus Variovorax; species Variovorax paradoxus_R. The sequence continues at coordinate 5,336 of NZ_JBEPKJ010000003.1, read as the reverse complement.
AAGGGCAAGAGCATTGCGACGAACCGCGGCTCCATCGGCCACTATGTCACGCTCAAGGCCATCACCGCGGCGGGCCTGAAACCCGAGGAGGTGAACATCCGCTTTCTTGCGCCGGCCGACGCCAAGCTCGCGCTCACGCAGGGCTCGGTCGATGCCTGGGCCACCTGGGAGCCCTACACCGCGCTGGCCGAGGTCAGCCACCACGCGCGCGTTCTCGTCAGCGGGCGCGGGCTGCTGCCGGGGCTGAGCTACCTCGCGGCGACCGATGCCGCCATTGCCGCCAAGCGGCCGGTGCTGCAAGACTTTTTGCAGCGCGTGGTAAAGGCGCAGCTCTGGTCGTACCGCAATGTCGATGCCTACTCGGCCGCGCTGGCGCGCATCATCGGCATTCCGCCCGAGGCGGCCAAGCTGCAGTTCGAGCGGCGCCGGCAGAAGTGGGTGCCCATCGATGCGCAGGTCATCGCTGACCAGCAGGGCACTGCGGATTTCTACCGGCAGGTGGGGCTCATCAAGCAGCCGCTCGATGTGAAGGGCACGTTCGATACGGGCTTTGGCGTGGCTACTGCCGCGGGCGCCTAGCTGCGCGGTCGATCAGCCCGGCTTCTGCGCCTGCTCGCACTTCACCTGGATCAGCTCGCGCTCGTCCAGCGTGGCGCCGATGCGCACCGCACTGAGGCAGCCGCCCCAGACGCAGCCCGTGTCGGTGGAGAGCAGGTCGGGCCGCGAGAGCCAGCCGAGCGTCGACCAGTGGCCGAATGCGACCGTGGCCTTGGCGGTCTTGCGGCCGGGCACGTCGAACCAGGGCATGAAGCCCTCGGGCGCGGTGGCGGCGCCGTCCTTGGTTTCGAACTCCATCACACCCTCGGCCGAGCAGAAGCGCATGCGCGTGAGCGCGTTCACGATGGCGCGCAGCCGCGCGCTGCCGGTGAGCGTGTCGCTCCACTGCGCCGGCTCGTTGCCGTACATGCCGAGCAGGAACTCGCCCAGCGCCGGGCCGCGCAGCACCGATTCGACCTCGGCCGCCAGCACCAGCGTGTCGCCCACCGTCCACTGCGGCAGCACGCCCGCGTGCACCATGAGCAGGTCGCCGCCATCGATCTGCATGTGCAGCGCCATGTGTTGCTGGCGCACCCATTCGAGCATGGCTTCGCTGTCGGGTGCATCGAGCAGGCCAGCCAGCGTGTCCTTGCGGCTGGCCTTGCGCGCGCCGTGCGCCACGCCCAGCAGATGCAGGTCGTGGTTGCCGAGCAGGCTCAGCGCCGAGGCGCCGAAGCCCTGCACGCGCCGCAGCACAGCGGCCGAGTCGGGACCCCTGTTGACCAGGTCGCCGAGCAGCACGATGGTGTCGCGGCTGGGAGAAAAACCGATCTTGTCGAGCAGTTTCTGGAGGGCGGCATCGCAGCCCTGGATATCGCCGATCAAGTAAAGTGCCATTTCCTTATTTTCACCCCCTGTTCATGGATGTTCTCCTGCTGGCCTTGCTGACCACGCTGAATGCGTTGTTTGCAATGTCCGAAATGGCCCTTTCAACCAGCCGGCGCGCGCGCCTGGCAGCGCTGGCCGAGACGGGAGACGCCGGCGCCGAAGCTGCGCTCCGGCTGATGGAGGAACCCACCCATTTCCTCTCGACCGTGCAGATCGGCATCACGTCGATCGGCATGCTCAGCGGTATCGTCGGCGAGGCCGCCTTCGCGGCGCCGCTCTCGCTCTGGATGGAGACCCTGGGCATGGGCCGCGGCACGGCCAGCGTGGTTTCCACCGCGGTGGTGGTGACCGGCATCACCTTCTTCACCATCATCTTCGGCGAGCTGGTGCCCAAGCGCATCGGCCAGCTGTACCCCGAGCCCGTGGCGCGCTGGGTGTCGCGCCCGATGCGGGGGCTTGCCAAGGGCGCCAAGCCTTTCGTGTGGCTGCTCGCGGGCGCCACGGCCACCGTGCTGAAGCTGCTGCGCATCGACGCCAACGCCGCCCGCTCCATGACCGAGGAAGAAATTTCGGCCAGCCTGGAAGAGGGCGTGGATGCCGGCGTGATCGAGCAGCATGAGCACCAGATGGTGCGCAACGTGTTCCACCTGGACGACCGGCGGCTGTCGTCGCTCATGATTCCGCGCGCCGACATCGAATGGCTCGACGCCTCGGACACCGTGGCGCAGGCGCTGAAGAAGGTGGCCGATGCGGGCGCGCTCAACATCGTGCATTCGTGGTACCCGGTGTGCCGCAATTCGCTCGACGACGTGGTCGGCGTCATCAGCGTGGCGCACCTGCTGCGGCTCGGCACCGAGCATCACGGCGTGCTCGGGCAAGAGGCCGCGCCGGCCGTGTTCGTGCCCGAAACGCTCACCGGCATGGAACTGCTCGAACAGTTCCGCGAACGCGGCGGCCGCCTGGTGTTCGTGGTCGACGAATACGGCGTGGTGCAGGGCCTCATGACGCCGCGCGACATGCTCGAGGCCATCACCGGCGAACTGCAGCCTGGCATCCTTACCGATGCCTGGGCGCGCGAGCGGCCCGACGGCGTGTGGGAGCTCGACGGGCTGATGCCTGTTTCCGAGTTGCGCGCGCGGCTCGGCATTCGCGAGCTGCCTGAAGAAGAGCGCGGGCGCTACAACACCGTTGCGGGTTTGCTGATGGCGGTTTCGGGCCATCTGCCCAAGACCGGCGAGGTCATCGAGTGCGCGGGCTGGTATTTCGAGATCGCCGCGCTCGAGGGGCGCCGCATCGACAGGGTGCTGGCTGCACCGGACAAGACAGCTGGGCACGGCGACTAGCGCCTGTTCGCTCCATCAGAAAAATTCAAAACCCACACCGTGCGATCGCATGGTCGACAGCCCACCATGACCGAAGACATCTACACCGAGCCGAATGCCGACCCCGACACCCTTGCCAACCTGGGGCCGCTGCGGGCCATGGCCGGCATCTGGGAGGGCAGCCGCGGCGTAGACGTCAAGCCCAAGCGCGAAGGCCCCAAGACGCAGGTTTATGTCGAGCGCTACGAGCTGCAGCCGATCGATCCGCAGACCAACGGCCCCCAGCTGCTGTACGGCCTGCGCTACCACACCTATATTCACAAGCCCGGCCTCACCAAGATGTACCACGACCAGGTGGGCTACTGGCTGTGGGAGCCGGCCACCGGCACGGTGATGCATACGCTGGCCATTCCGCGCGGCCAGGTGGCCATGGCGAGCGGCCACGCCAAGGCGGACGACACGCGCTTTACGCTCAGCGCCGAGCGCGGCAGCCTGGTGAACGGCATCGTGTCCAACCCGTTCATCGAAGAGGCCTTCACCACGCTGGCGTGGAACATCACGGTCACCGTCAACCCCGACGGCACCTGGTCTTACGACCAGGACACGGTGATGCAGATCCAGGGGCAGGCCGAGCCGTTCCACCACACCGACCGCAACACCCTGACGCGGGTCGGGGAGCCGGGGCTCAACCCGCTGGCCATGCCCGATGCGCCGGCGGCCGTGGCGGTGACGAGCAAGTAGCAAGCGGCTGCGCGGGACCGGCGTGCACCGGATCCCGGCGCGTCTTTTTCACCAGCGGATCTTCAGGCCCACGCTGCCGTTCAGCCCGCTCTTCGTGCGCGCGTCGCCGCCCGATGCCCAGAACTTGCCCAGCTCTCCGTACAGGCTCATGTTCTGCGTGAGCCGCAGCGTGGCACCCGCCGCCAGTTCGGTGCTCGTGCCGCCCGTGCGGCTGGCAATGTCGGTGTAGGCCGCCGGTCCGACGAAGCGTGTGACATCGGCGCCGCTGCTGCTGCGGTAGACGTTCAGCCGTGCATAAGGTTGCAGCGGGCCGGCACTCGTGGTCATCTCGCCCTTGATGCGGACGCCGGCGCGCACCAGCCAGCCGCTGTGGCTGTCTTGCTGCACCATGGCGCCGGCGATGCCGGTGTCGTTCAGGCTCACGCGTTGATGCACCAGTTGTAGCTGCGGTTCGACGATCCAGTCCGGCGCCACGCGAAAGCCCTGGCCCACCTCGATGGACGCCAGCAGGCTGTTGCCCTTGCCTGAGCTGGAAGCGCCCAGGTCCGTCGCCATGGTGTAGCGGTGGCGCCCGGCCTGCAGCACGCCGTCCAGGTACAGGCCGCTGTCGTTCTTCCAGGTGGCGTAGGCGCCCAGGTACTGGCTTCGAAGGTTGTTGGAGCCGGTCGCGTAGTTCGGCACGCCGCGTGCAAAACCGCTCACGCGCATGTCGCCCTCGAGCTCGCCGACGTAGATGCCGATGCGCCAGTTGGGGTCGGCCCACAGGTCGTTGCCGGCCTGGAAGCCCGTGAGGCGGCCTTTGCTGATGGAGTTGACGGTGCCGGCCTGACCGATCGTGCGGTCCATGCTGATGATGCGGGCCCAGCCCTGGCGATGGCCCTGGTTCGGAGCGGCAGTGCCGGTGTCGGGCGCGTTCTCATCGCCGACGCGCTGGTGGAGGTTGCCCACCATGGCCAGGTTGGCCTGGCGGAACTGCTCGGGCAGCGCAGCGAACAGCGGCACCTCGGCGCGGTAGGTGGGCACGGTGATGCCCTTGGCGGCCGGTGGGGTGGCGCTGTCGTCGCTCAGCGTGTCGCCATCATCGACCGCCGGTGCCGGTGCCGGTGCTGGCGATGGCGATGGCGATGGCGAAGGCGATGGTGGTGGTGGTGGTGGTGGTGGTGGTGGTGGTGGTGGTGGTGGCGGCGGCGGCGGCGGCGGCGGGGCGATGATGATGCCCGACCGCAAATACCAGTTCTCCCCCGCCCCCGCTGCATCAGCCGCATGCAGCCGGTACTCGTAGGCGCCCGCATCCACATGCCCGCCGGCCAGGCGGAACGCATCGCGCGTGGTCTGCGCGGTGGTCGTGGCCCCGTTCATCGCCGTCACCACCTCGATGCCGTGGCCCACCGTGAGCGCGCCCAGCCCGCCCAGGTTCGTGACCTGGATGTTCGTCGTGCCGCTGGCAATCGCCGTGCAGCCGCTCAAAATCAGCCGGTCGCTCAGGCTGCCGCTCGCGCCCAGCGCCGTGCCCAGGCGCAGCGTGCCGCCCTGGCCCACCCAGGGCCCGTGCACCGTCAGCGTCGCCCCCGGCGCCCCGCTCAGCAGCGACACCGTGCCCGCGTTGGTCATCCCCGCCATCGTCTGGCTGTGGCCCGCCAGGTCCAGCACCGCCCCCGCCGCCACCGTGAACGCGCTCGCGCTGCTGAAGGTGTCGGCCGCGCCCGCGCGCAAGGTGCCCGCCGCCACCTGGGTGGCGCCCGTGTAGGTGTTGCCCCCGCCCAGCGTCAGCGTCAGCGTGCCCGCCCCCACCTTCACCAGGTCCCCGGCGCCCGAGATCGGGCCCGACCAGGCCAGGCCGTGGGCCTG